>WJBW01000010.1 GCA_009646425.1 Burkholderiales bacterium LSUCC0115 | reverse complement strand
CGAGACCTCAGCAGTCGACAGGCCATCCCAGTCCAGGTGAATCACACCAGAGGCTGCAGTAACAGAGCTACCCGCTCCACTGGCATAGTCATGCGAGATCATGCCCTGCAAGGCAGTCGCAATCGAGCCCACCGATGACTCAGAGCCAGCCACCACCGTGTAATCCTTGCCAGCAATCGACAAGGTAATCCGATTACCCTCAGCAATGTCATCCGCCGCAATCGTGATGTCACGCTGATCAGCAGAACGGTTAGTGGCAGAGGCGGCAGTAACAGATCCGGTGGTGATACTGATTACACCACCTGATACCGATTGAACCGAGCTTGCGTCTGTCGCCTCAATCGCGGCCGCTACCTTCGTTGCGATGTGATTGAGAGCGTAGGAACTTCCACCTGTGACGGTACCGCCAGTTCCATCACCATTCAGAGTAAGGTCCTCAGCGATTACCGTATAAGTGGTTGCCCCAGCTGAAGTGGTGACCGAAATTGTGTCCCCAGCCTCGAATACACCCGTTAAGGTAACTACCGAAGAGGTGGTCAGAGTAGCTGTCTGGGTATTATCAGCGCCGACGGTGCCGAAGTACTTGGAGCTGGCCCGCGAGAGCTGGCCAGTAATGTCCTCAACCGTACCAGTCGTAAACGAATAAGTACCAGCGTTGGCGTTCTTAAGCGATACGCCAGAGACCGAGATGTCGTCCAAGACGGTCGCGCCATTTTGAAGCTTGTTGGCAGCAGTCGATGACACAACATCCGTGCGAAGCGCATTTTTCAAAAGAGACAGATCGTTAAACGTGGTCCGCTCGGCAAT
>WJBW01000009.1 GCA_009646425.1 Burkholderiales bacterium LSUCC0115 | reverse complement strand
ATTGCCGAGCGGACCACGTTTAACGATCTGTCTCTTTTGAAAAATGCGCTTCGCACGGATGTTGTGTCATCGACTGCTGCCAACAAGCTTCAAAATGGCGCGACCGTCTTGGACGACATCTCGGTCTCTGGCGTATCGCTTAAGAACGCCAACGCTGGTACTTATTCGTTTACGACTGGTACGGTTGAGGACATTACTGGCCAGCTCTCGCGGGCCAGCTCCAAGTACTTCGGCACCGTCGGCGCTGATGCCACCCAGAGCATCGCGGTTACGGTGACCAGTAGTGCCGCACATACGGTATCTCTTTCGGGTGTATACGAGGCTGGTGATGTCATAACGATTTCTGCAGATGACAACACTGAAACATCAACGCAGACGATAACTTATACCGTTATTGCGGAAGACCTCACGCTAAATGGCGATGGAACCGGCGGGAGTGTTGCGGGCGGTAGTTCTTATGCTCTGAATAATATCGCCAACAAACTTGCAGATATCTACAATTCATCTTCAACAGGGTCAATTGCAGCTACTGCTACGGCTTCGGGATCTGGGTTCTCCATTGCAGGCGCAAGTCTTACAACTAGCGCCTCTGTAGCCAATCGTTCTGCTGATCAGCGTGACATCACGATTGCGGCGGATGACATTGCTGAGGGTAATCGGATTACCTTGTCGATTGCTGGCAAGGATTACACGGTGGTGGCTGGCTCTGAGTCATCGGTGGGCTCGATTGCGACTGCCTTGCAGGGCATGATCTCGCATGACTATGCCAGTGGAGCGGGTAGCTCTGTTACTGCAGCCTCTGGTGTGATTCACCTGGACTGGGATGGCCTGTCGACTGCTGAGGTCTCG
>WJBW01000008.1 GCA_009646425.1 Burkholderiales bacterium LSUCC0115 | reverse complement strand
ATGGCCAAGGGTAAGTTTGAGCGTACGAAGCCGCATGTGAACGTAGGGACGATTGGTCACGTGGACCATGGTAAGACGACGTTGACGGCTGCGATTACGACGATTTTGTCGGCGAAGTTTGGTGGTGAGGCCAAGGCCTATGACCAGATTGATGCGGCGCCTGAAGAGAAGGCCCGTGGTATTACGATTAACACGGCGCACGTGGAGTATGAGACGGCTACGCGTCACTATGCGCACGTGGACTGCCCGGGTCACGCTGACTATGTGAAGAACATGATTACGGGTGCTGCGCAGATGGACGGCGCGATTTTGGTGTGTTCGGCTGCTGATGGTCCGATGCCCCAGACCCGTGAGCATATTTTGTTGGCCCGTCAGGTTGGCGTGCCTTACATCATTGTGTTTTTGAACAAGTGCGACATGGTTGACGATGCTGAGCTGTTGGAGCTCGTTGAGATGGAAGTTCGCGAGTTGCTCTCCAAGTATGACTTTCCTGGTGATGACACGCCGATTGTCAAGGGTTCTGCCAAGCTGGCCCTTGAGGGTGACAAGGGTGAGTTGGGTGAGCAGGCGATTCTGAAGCTGGCCGAGGCGCTTGATTCTTACATTCCGACGCCTGAGCGTGCGATTGATGGCGCGTTCCTGATGCCGATTGAAGATGTGTTTTCGATCTCTGGTCGTGGCACGGTGGTGACGGGTCGTGTTGAGCGCGGCATTGTCAACGTTGGCGACGAGATTGAGATTGTTGGTATCAAGGACACTCAGAAGACCACCTGTACGGGTGTTGAGATGTTCCGCAAGCTGCTGGACCAGGGTCAGGCTGGTGACAACGTTGGCGTGTTGCTGCGTGGTACCAAGCGTGAAGAGGTTGAGCGTGGTCAGGTGCTGGCCAAGCCCGGTTCGATCAACCCGCACAAGAAGTTTGAGTGCGAGGTGTATGTGTTGTCCAAGGAAGAGGGTGGCCGTCACACGCCGTTCTTTAACAACTACCGTCCTCAGTTTTATTTCCGTACGACTGACGTGACGGGTTCCATCGAGCTGCCTTCGGGCACCGAGATGGTGATGCCTGGTGACAACGTGAAGATGACTGTGACGCTGATTGCGCCCATCGCCATGGAGCAAGGCCTGCGCTTTGCAATCCGTGAGGGTGGCCGTACCGTCGGCGCCGGCGTCGTCGCAAAAGTACTGGATTAAT
>WJBW01000007.1 GCA_009646425.1 Burkholderiales bacterium LSUCC0115 | reverse complement strand
CTTGGCATGTCTACGATTGGTTTGTCGGTGAGTGACATGGTGGAGTCTGAGGCTTTGACGCCGATGTCGACTGTTGAGTCCAAGACCCGAGCTGAGACTGCCCGAACCATTACGATCAATCAGAACGACATGGCCGCTGGCAATGTAGTGTCTGTCTCGATTCTGGGCAAGGAGTATGCGGTTCAGGTTGGTGCGACCGACGATGCAGATGACATCGCCTATCGCTTGGGATCTTTGATTGACAATGACTTCCCCAATACCGATGCGAACACTGCGACAACAGCTTTCCCTGCAGCCACTCGTAATTCGGTCACTGACAATGTGATCACGCTGACTGCCAACGCCAAGCTTGGTCTGGAAGACATCAATGTCTCGGTTCGTACAATTACCAACCCAGGTGTCCTGACGGTCACGGCCAACGCAGACACTGGTATCGGTGGTACCTCTCAGAGCATCAATATCGGCAGCATTGCTGCAGGCGCATCGAAGACCTTTGACTTCGACAACCTGGGTGTCTCCTTCACCCTGAACAACAGTCGCAATACTGAGGTCAACTCCTCTACCTTCGCGGCCTATAGCTCACGTGTGACGGAGCTCAGCGTCGGAGCTCAGATGGATGGAGAGGCTCTCTTCCAGATCGGTGCTGGCACTCGTGACAATGTGGTCATCAACGGATTCAAGGACATTCGAGTGACTGGTTACAACCTGAACTCTGGTGCTGAGAAGGCCGTCTTTGATAACCTGAACACCACCCTCAACACGATTGCGGCTAATACGACCGAGTCTCTGTCTGAGGCCAACTTTGCGACTCTAGAGAACCAGATCGAAGACGCGATCACCACGATCTCTGACTTCCGTTCTTATCTGGGTGCCCAGCAGAACCGGATTGAGTTTGCGATCAGCAACATCCAGGCTCAGAGTGAGAACCTGACGGCAGCCAACTCTCGCATCGTTGATACCGACTATGCGGCTGAGACGGCCAACCTGACCAAGACCCAGATCATGCAACAGGCAGCCACGGCCATGCTAGCCCAGGCCAACCAGATGCCTAACGTGATCCTGGCTCTGTTGAAGTAAGGGTTGAGGTTCGGTAAGAGACTAGCGAAAGAGGTCTAGATCAACATGAACATCAACTCTGCTTCAGCAAATGGGGCGCCGGTTGCGGCCCCACTGCCAAGGGCAGTGGGGGCCCCGCCAGCGGCGGAGCCTAAGCAGGCCAAGGTTCAGGAGCATGTGAAGGCTCCGATGCCCGAGGTCAAGGTCGATGCTGCGGCTTCTGCTGCAGCTGAGGCCTCGAAAGCCAAGGCTGACGTTAATGTGCAGCAGTATGCACAGGCGACCAAAGAGGTTATGCAGGTGGCAGCCCAGCAGATCCAGGGCTACCTGAAAGAGTCTGGTCGCAACCTGAATGTCTCGGTAGATGAGTCTACGGGCTATTACGTTGCACGAGTCGTCAACCCAGAGACCGGTGAGGTAGTCCGCAGCCTACCCTCAGAGGAGACCCTACGCATCGCTAGAAGCATCGACCAAATGCGCGGCATGCTCGTCAATCAAAAAGCTTAG
>WJBW01000006.1 GCA_009646425.1 Burkholderiales bacterium LSUCC0115 | reverse complement strand
CGGGACCCACTTTGCCGGCAACCGAGGCAGAGTTCATGTCGTAGCTGGTGCCGTTGCCGTCACCGAGGCTGTGGCCGATTTGAACGGTGAAGCCGCCCATGGCAGGCAGTTGATACTGGATGGAATCGTTCTTGTCGCTGGTGATGTCAATGCCAGAGGCCAGACCAACGTTGGCAAATTGGCTGACGGAGCTGTCGATGCCCTCAGCTGCTGTCAGGTCGAACTTACCGACTTTCACGGAACCGAAAGAGCCGGACACGCCGACTTCAGCGCCGCGGGCGAAGCCAGCGTTGTTGGTGCCCTGACCGACGTCGAGGGAGTTCTCCAGACGGAAGAAGGCCTTCAGGCCGCCGCCCAGGTCCTCAGAGCCTTTGAAGCCCAGACGCTCGGAAGCCAGAACGCTACCGGACAGAGCAGTGGTAGAGGCGGCACCGTCGGTGTCGCTGTTAACGATCGACTGGTCGATCACGCCGTAAACGGATACGTTTTGAGCCATGGCGGGGGCTGCGAAAGCAGCAACCAGACCAGCGGCAATCAGATGCTTCTTCATTCAGTGTTCTCCTAAGATGTTGAATGTTTTTGTCCAACCACAAGGTGAATGGACCGTGCTTAGAGCACGTGAACGAAGTATCCCCCCGGCCCGGGACTCGGTCATGAAATTCGGCGACCTATCCGCCAAAGCGCCGAATTTTGTTGTTTTGAGGCAACAAGTGACTTTCGTCACACATTGCTGCATTGCGGTAGTTGCAAGCCCATACCTGACGGCCTATACTTTCAGGCTAACTTGGCCTTACAGCTTATTCAGCCTTGGCCAAGTACAACGAAAAGGGCCGGGCCAAATCCCGGGAAAGGAAAAACATGAAGACGTTCTCCGCCAAAGCTCACGAGGTCGTGCACGATTGGTATTTAGTTGATGCCACCGACAAGGTGCTCGGTCGACTGGCCTCCGAAATCGCCCACCGCCTGCGCGGCAAGCACAAACCCGAATTCACCCCTCACGTGGACACCGGTGATTACATCGTGGTCGTTAACGTGGAAAAACTGCGTGTCACCGGCGCCAAAGAGACTGATAAGAAGTACTACCGCCACTCAGGTTATCCCGGCGGCATCACCGAGACGAACTTCGGCAAGATGCAGGACAAGTTCCCTGGTCGCGCCCTGGAAATCGCTGTCAAGGGCATGCTGCCCAAGGGCCCCCTGGGCTACGCCATGATCAAAAAGCTCAAGGTCTATGCGGGTGATGCTCACCCCCACAGCGCCCAGCAGCCCAAGGTCTTGTCCATCTAACCCGCACCGGAAAGGAACATCAACATGGTCGGTGAATACAACTACGGTACGGGTCGGCGCAAGAGCTCAGTGGCCCGTGTCTTTATCAAAACTGGTTCTGGCAAGTTTGTCGTTAACGGCAAGCCGCTGGACCAGTATTTTGCTCGCGAGACTGGTCGTATGGTCGTGCGTCAGCCGCTAGAGCTCACCAACAACCTCGAGCGCTTTGACATCATGGTCAACGTGCACGGTGGCGGAGAGACTGGCCAAGCCGGTGCCGTCCGTCATGGTCTGACCCGCGCCCTGATCGATTTCGATGACACGCTTAAGCCTGTTCTGTCGAAGGCCGGTCTGGTCACCCGCGACGCCCGTGAGGTGGAGCGTAAGAAAGTCGGTCTGCACAAAGCTCGTAAGCGCAAGCAGTTCTCCAAGCGCTAATTGGTTCAAGTGGTTTGGCCTCACAAAGGCCTTATCATCGAGGGGCTCGCAAAACCTGCGAGCCCTTTTCTTTTGGATGCAGGCTAGGACGGGATCAACATGATCAAAGTAGGAATCGTCGGTGGAACGGGCTATACCGGTGTCGAGTTGCTGCGCCTTCTCGCTCAGCATCCGCATGCCGAACTCATGGCCATCACCTCTCGAAAAGAGGCCGGACTGCCGGTAGCCGAGCTCTTCCCCTCTCTGCGGGGCAGGGTCAACCTGGCTTTTTCAGACCCATCCCAGGCCCCGCTCGACCAGTGTGACGTCGTCTTTTTTGCCACGCCCCACGGGGTGGCCATGGAGCAAGCCCGCAGTTTGTTGGCCAAGGGTGTGCGGGTCATCGATCTGGCGGCCGATTTTAGGCTCCAAGACCCCGTCGAGTTCGAGCGTTGGTACAAGATGCCCCACGGCTGCACGGATCTCTTGGCCCAGGCCGTCTATGGCCTGCCCGAAATCAATCGCCAGGCCATCCAGCAGGCTCAGCTGATTGGACTGCCAGGCTGTTACCCCACCAGCGTTCAGCTGGGCTATCTGCCTGTGCTGGAGCGGGCGGGTTTAATTGATCCCACCAGCCTGATTGCGGACTGCAAGTCCGGTGTCTCAGGAGCAGGTCGTAAAGCAGAAGTGGGCACTCTCTTTTCAGAGTCATCCGACAACTTCAAGGCCTACGGGGTATCGGGCCATCGTCATTGGCCGGAGATCACCCAGGGCCTCAAGGCCATCATGGCCCGTGGCGACTGGACTGGATCCGAGCGGGAAGGCTTGAAGTTTGCCTTCATTCCGCACCTCACGCCCATGATTCGGGGTATCCACAGCACTCTTTATGCTCGACTAACCCCCAAGGGCCAGCAAACCGATATTCAGGCGCTCTATGAATCCCGTTTTGCCGACGAGCCGTTTGTGGATGTTCTGCCTGCAGGCGCCACGCCGGAGACCCGTTCGGTCCGCGCCAGCAATTATGTGCGGATTGCCGTCCACAAACCCCCTGTGAGCGCCGGCGCTGACCAGGACCTGCTGTGCATTCTGGTGGTCGAGGACAATCTGGTGAAGGGAGCTTCGGGCCAGGCCGTTCAGGTCATGAACCTGCTCTTTAATCTGCCAGAGACCGCAGGGCTAACGCTTGTGCCGGTGCTGCCCTAGGCGCACAATTCTCAAAACAAGGTTGAGTGCCAGCCGCCTAGCCAACCCCAATACCCCTCAAGAGGAATTCACATGAACGCCGCCGTCCAAACCAGCAATCTGCAGGCCGATGCCGCTCCTCCGAGTGACCCACTGGTCTTCACCGAGGCCGCCGCTGCCAAAGTCGCTGACCTGATCGCCGAGGAAGGCAACCCCGAACTCAAGCTTCGTGTCTTCGTCCAGGGCGGAGGCTGTTCTGGCTTTCAGTATGGCTTTACCTTTGATGAAGCGACCAACGACGATGACATGACGCTCGAGAAAAACGGCGTCAAGCTGCTGATCGATAGCATGAGCTTTCAATACCTGGTTGGTGCCGAGATCGACTACAAGGAAGACATCCAGGGCTCCCAGTTTGTCATCCGCAACCCCAACGCCACCACCACCTGTGGCTGCGGCTCGAGCTTCTCGGTATAAGCCAACACTCGAACAACAAAAAAGGCCGCATCTGCGGCCTTTTTTGTTGACACCTCAACGGCGCTATTGACGCTATTGAAATTGGGTTATTCAACCGCCTTCACCATGTCCTCCACCACCTTCTTGGCGTCGCCAAAGACCATCATGGTCTTGTCCATGTAAAAGAGGTCATTGTCCAGACCGGCGTAGCCCGCTGCCATGGATCGCTTGTTCACAATCACAGTGCCCGCCTTGTAGGCCTCTAGGATGGGCATGCCAAAGATGGGGCTGCCTGGGGTGCGGGCTGCGGGGTTGACCACGTCGTTGGCACCGAGCACCAACACCACATCGGTCTGGCCGAACTCGGAGTTGATATCTTCCATCTCGTGGACCTGGTCATAGGGCACCTCTGCCTCGGCCAGCAGCACGTTCATGTGGCCAGGCATGCGGCCTGCCACGGGGTGAATGGCGTATTTCACCGAGATACCTTTGGCGGTCAGCTTCTCGGTGAGCTCTTTGAGCGCATGCTGCGCACGGGCCACCGCCAATCCATAACCTGGAACAATGATCACGGAGTCTGCATTGGCCAACAAGAAGGCTGCGTCGTCCGGCGAGCCGCTCTTGACGGGACGCTGGGCCTGGTCACCAGCGGCACCAGCCGCGGCTGCATCACCACCGAATCCACCCAGGATCACGTTAAAGAAGCTGCGGTTCATGGCCTTACACATGATGTAAGACAGAATCGCACCGCTGGAGCCGACCAGTGAGCCAGCAATGATCAGCATGCTGTTGCCCAGTGAGAAGCCAATGCCAGCAGCTGCCCAGCCGGAGTAGCTGTTCAGCATGCTGACGACCACAGGCATGTCAGCACCACCAATCGGAATGATGATCAGCACACCCAGCACAAAGGACAAGGCCAGCATGGCAAAGAAGGCTGTCCAGCTCTCGGTGAACATGAAGGCCAGGCCCAGACCAACCGTCGCAATGCCCAGGACCAGGTTCAGCATGTGCTGACCCGCGAAGACCACTGGCGCCCCTTGGAACAGGCGGAACTTGTACTTGCCCGAGAGCTTGCCAAAGGCAATCACCGAGCCACTGAAAGTGATGGCGCCAATCGCCGCGCCCAGGAAGAGCTCCAGCCGATTGCCCAGAGGGATCGCACTGCCCTTGGCTGTGATGTTCAGGGCATAGGGCTCGGCGACGGCGGCTACCGCAATAAAGACAGCGGACAGGCCGATCATGCTGTGCATGAAGGCGACCAGCTCGGGCATCTTGGTCATCTCAACCCGTTTGGCCATGGTGGCGCCAATGGCACCTCCCACGACCAGACCACCAACTACTAACATCAAGCCTTGGGTGACCGATGCACCCTGAAGATTTTGAGCCATGGTGCCGATCAGGCCGATGGTCGTGAAGACTGCAATCCCCATACCGGTCATGCCAAAGACATTGCCGCGGATGGAGGTGGTTGGATGGCTCAGACCTTTGAGCGCCTGAATGAAGCAGATCGAGGCAATCAGATAGAGCAGTGTGACGACGTTCATGGAGAGGCTAAACATTTATGCAGCCTCCTTCGCGTCTGCGGCAGGTGCTTTTTTGTCTTTCTTCTTGAACATCTCGAGCATGCGCTTGGTCACCAGAAAACCACCAAAGACGTTGACCGCAGCGAGTGCGACAGCCAGCACCCCCATGGTCATGCCCAGGGTGGTCTCGGTCAGGGCAGCCGCCAGCATGGCTCCCACGATCACAATCGCCGAAATGGCGTTGGTCACAGCCATGAGCGGGGTGTGAAGGGCTGGGGTGACGTTCCAGACCACGTGGTAGCCCACATAGATGGCCAGAACAAAAATGATCAGGTTGATCAGGGTTGGATTGATGTCCATCTGGTTCTCCGGTTTTACTGGGCGCGGGTGACTTGACCGTCTTTGCAGACGAGCGTAGCCGCCACAATGTCGTCATCCATGGGCACCTGCAGGCCACCTTCTTTGGTGATGACCAGCTTGAGAAAGTCCAGCAGGTTGCGGGCATAGAGGGCCGATGCATCGGTGGGCACCAGGGCCGCCAGATTGGGCATGCCCACAATCTTGACCCCATTGGCCGTGGTCACCGTCTGATTGAGTTGAGACAGTGGGCAGTTGCCGCCTTGCTCGACCGCCATGTCAACGATGACCGAGCCAGGCTTCATGCTGGCGACCATCTCCTCGGTGATGAGCGTGGGGGCCTTGCGACCGGGAATCAGGGCCGTGGAAATGACGATGTCAGCCTGGGCGATGCGCTTGGCCACTTCTGCAGCCTGGCGTTTCATCCAGCTCTCGGGCATGGGTCGGGCATAGCCGCCTACGCCTTGCGCAATCTCACGCTCTTCGTCGGTCTCGTAGGGCACGTCAATGAATTTGGCGCCCAGAGACTCGATCTGCTCTTTGACGGCAGGCCGCACATCACTGGCTTCGACCACCGCGCCCAGACGCTTTGCTGTGGCAATGGCCTGCAGGCCAGCCACACCGGCGCCCAGAATCACGGCCCGGGCCGCCTTGATGGTGCCCGCAGCAGTCATCATCATGGGGAAGATGCGAGGGTAGGCATCTGCCGCCAGCATGACCGCCTTGTAGCCGGCTAGGTTGGCCTGCGAGGACAGCACATCGAGAGACTGGGCTCGCGTGGTTCGTGGGGCAGCCTCCATGGCAAAGGCGATAACACCAGCGGCAGCCAGCTTCTCCAGGCCCGCCCGATCAAAGGGGTTGAGCATGCCAATCAGAGTGGTGCCTTTGGCCATCTGAGCCAGTTCGGCGTCGTTTGGAATACGAACTTTCAAGACCATCTCACAGCCCAGGGCCGCTGACTGGTCGGCGATTTGCGCACCTGCATCCTGGAACGCCTGGTCCGTGAAGTTGGCAGCCAGGCCAGCCCCTGCGGCCACGATCAGGGTGTGACCCTGGCCGGCCAGCTTTTTAACGGTCTCTGGTGAGGCTGCCACTCGGGTCTCGCCAGACAAAGATTCTTTGGGAATGCCAATGCGCATTCTTGGGCTCCCTTGTTCTATAAAAGTCTGCTTGCAGTCGCCTGCGGGTTTGTTCTTCTTATACGCGGCAACGCACCATGTCAGCCGCAGTTCTACTAGACTCCTAGTTTATATGAGCCAGCCTAAAACCGTTGTAGTCGGCCTGTCCGGGGGAGTGGATTCCGCGGTCTCAGCCCACCTGCTGAAAGAGCAGGGTTACCGGGTGATTGGCATCTTTATGAAGAATTGGGAGGACGACGATGACAGCGAATACTGCTCGACTCGCCAAGACTTCCTCGACGCTGCTGCGGTGGCCGATGTCCTGGGTATTGAACTGCAGGCGGTCAATTTTGCGGCCGAGTATAAGGACCGGGTCTTTGCCGAGTTCTTACGTGAATACCAGGCCGGCCGTACGCCCAATCCAGATGTGCTCTGCAATGCAGAGATAAAGTTCAAGGCTTTTTTAGACCACGCCTTTGCTCAAGGAGCGGATTTGATCGCCACCGGCCACTATGCACGGGTGCGACGACGCGATGATGGCCTGGTGGAGTTGCTGCGGGGCCTGGACGAGTCCAAAGACCAGAGCTACTTCCTGCATCGCCTGAGCCAGACCCAGTTGGACAGGGTGCTGTTTCCGGTTGGTGAGATCAAAAAGACCCAGGTGCGCAAAATCGCCCAGGACATTGGGCTGCCCAACGCCAAAAAGAAAGATTCCACCGGTATCTGCTTCATCGGTGAACGGCCGTTTCGGGAGTTTCTCAACCGATACCTGGCCAGCGCGCCAGGGCCGATCCTGACACCCGATGGTCCTGGCGGCTCGGATCAACCGCTTCAGATCGGCACCCACCAAGGCCTGTCGTTTTACACCTTGGGACAGAGCAAGGGGTTGGGCATTGGTGGGGTCCGTGAAGCGGGCTTTGTCAGCCAAGAGGGCAAAAGCTGGTTTGTCTGTCGAAAAGATGTACCTACCAACACCCTGTATGTCAGCCAAGACCATGACCATCCATGGCTCATGAAGGATCGCTTGACCACAGTGGATGCCCGCTGGGTCTGCGGACAAGCGCCCGAACCGCATGGCCCGTTGGGGTTCAAAACCCGCTACCGACAGGCAGATGCAAGGGGGCATTTGGTCCGCCCGGTTTGCGGCCTTGCAGGCACAGCAGAGGGCTTTTCAGTGGTCTTTGAGGAATCCCAGTGGGCAGTGACGCCCGGGCAGTCCGTGGTGGTCTATGACCAAGAGGTCTGCCTGGGTGGCGGCATCATCGCCTGAAGAGTGACTAGGCTGCAGGCGGCTTGGTGGCCTCGAAAGATGGCCGCGCCATCATCCGGGCGTAAAACTCATTCAGGTTGGGATAAGTCTGCTTCCAGGTGTTCTCGGGGAAGCGCAACTCCAGATAACCGAGGGCGGTGCCGCAGGCGATATCGGCCAAGCTGAACGATTCACCCGTGAGGAACTGGTTCTTACCCAGGGTCTGACTCATGAAAGAGAGCGCCCGATCGACCTTAACCGCATGTCGATCGATCCAGACCTGGCTTGCACCCTCTGGGTGAAAGCGCTTTTCCAGCATCATGGCAATGGCCGCGTCGCAGGTGCCGTCACTAAGGGCCTCCAAGGTGCGAACCGCTGCTCGTTCGCGATTGGCCTCGGGAATCAGCTTTTGGGTTGGCGCCCGGGAGTCTAGGTACTGAACAATCACTCGAGAATCAAAAACGCAGCCATCATCCAAAACCAGGACTGGAATTTTCCCGAGAGGGTTTTGGTTGGCAATCGTCGTGCTGGCCGCCCAGACATCTTCCAGAACGAACTCGCATTCGAGTCGCTTTTCAATGGCAACGATGCGGACTTTTCGGACATAGGGCGAGGTGAGCGAGCCGACAATTTTCATGGTGACGTCTTCTTGAATCGAGGGGCCTAGTATAACGCCCCGTCCTTCGCGAGACGCCATCCGAACCAGCCAAGCCCTGTAACATGTGGGGTATGAAACACGCTCTCTCACTGACCGCACAATCCAGCCTTTTTGCCCTGTCTCCCCTTGATGGGCGGTATGCCCCCAAACTCGATTCACTCAGGGGATTGCTCAGTGAGGCCGGTTTTATGGCCCATCGCGTTCAGGTCGAGTTGGCCTGGTGGCTGGCCTTGTCAGATCTGGGTCTTGCGGAATTTCCACCCCTGTCGGCCAAGGCGCGAGAGACCGCCCTGTCTTGGGCCGAGAACTTCGGCGCCGAGGACGCCAGCCGAATCAAAGCCATCGAGGCCACCACCAATCACGACGTCAAGGCGGTCGAGTATTTTCTAAAGGAAAAAGCCCAGGCTAGCGGACTGAAGGAACTGGTCGATGCGGCCGAATTCATTCACTTTGCCTGCACCAGTGAAGACATCAACAACACCTCTCACGGTCTGATGCTGGCGGCTGCTCGTCAGCGGGTCATGATGCCCAGCATGCAGGCCTTGGTGGACAAGCTTGCGGAGATGATCCAAAAGACGGCCTCTCTGCCCATGCTCTCTCGCACCCATGGTCAGACGGCTTCGCCCACAACCCTGGGCAAGGAGCTCGCCAATGTCAGGGCGCGCCTGCGGGCAGCGCGTGACCAGCTCAAGGCCGTGGTCATCCTGGCCAAGATGAATGGTGCTGTTGGCAATTACAACGCTCATCTGTCGGCTGCACCGGCTTTGGACTGGCCCGCTTTCTCGAAGGCAGTGGTAGAAGGGTCGCTTGGCCTGACCATGAACCCCATGACCATACAGATCGAGCCGCACGATTACATGGCCCAGTATTTCGATGCGGTCGCTCGGTTCAACACCATTGTGTTGGACCTCTGTCGAGACCTGTGGGGGTATGTCTCCTTGGGATATTTCAAACAGCGTCTCAAAGAGGGTGAAGTGGGATCGTCCACCATGCCTCACAAGGTCAATCCGATTGATTTTGAGAACGCCGAGGGCAACCTGGGCCTGGCCAATGCCTTGCTGCGACATCTCTCTGACAAACTGCCAGTGAGTCGCTGGCAGCGCGACCTCACGGATTCCACGGTCTTGCGTAACCTGGGGGTTGCGCTTGGGCACAGTGTCCTGGCTTACGACTCCTGTCTGAAGGGGCTCGGCAAGCTAGAGATCAATGAGCAGCGTTTGTCGGAAGACTTGGAGGCCGCCTGGGAAGTCTTAGCAGAGCCAATCCAGACGGTCATGCGACGGTATGGATTGCCCCAGCCCTACGAGCAGCTCAAGGCTCTGACGCGCGGCAAAGGCATGACACAAGAGACCATGCGCGCTTTTATCGCAGGCCTTGATCTGCCTACCGAAGACAAGACACGTCTGCTGGACATGAGCCCAGCGAGTTATGTGGGGTTGGCGGCTGAGCTCGCCACGCATGAAATCTCACAGGCTTAGGATCTGGCTTCTAATGGCCAGCCTGTGGTCTGGGCTGGTCTCTGTTGAATCATCGATGGCAGTAGAGCCATCGATGCAGATTTCCGCCACTTCCACAGCAGACTATCAATCTCACTCAACTCGGGCTTGGGCGGTCTATCCAAAAGGAAGTCCCCCGAGGGCGCTGGTCGTTCTGTTGCATGGCTGCGGCGGTCTCTTTACCAAGTCCGGCTCTCTTCAGGCTCGCTTTCGGGACTACCTGCCAGCGCTCTTAGACAGGGGCTTTGGGGTGCTGCTCATAGATTCTTTCACCCTTCGAGGCCGGCGGGAGATCTGCACCCAACGCTACAGTGAGCGTCAGATTAAATCAGCGGATCGCGCCAACGATGTACTGGAGGCGTTGACCTGGAGCAGGGGATTTGATCAGACCCAGGGGGTTCCGGTGGTGCTGATCGGCTGGAGCAACGGTGCGACCAGCCTGCTCGAAGTACTTCACCAGGTGACTGTTCATTCGGCCTGGGCCGGATCAGGGGTTCGTATTGATCGTGCGATCGCCTTCTACCCTGGATGCAATGCGGTACTGAAACGCGATCTTGTGCCCCCGGTGCCACTGCTGCTCATGACAGGACAGTTGGATAACTGGACGCCCGAGGCACCTTGCCGGCAATGGGCCAGGCGCCACCCCGCCGTGGTTGAGCACCTGTCTTTTGAAGGGGCCTATCACGGCTTCGATGGCACCAGTCCATTGAGAAGGCGATTGGACGTTCCGAACGGCGCAAACCCTGGTCAGGGCGTTTGGGTGGGTGGGCATCCCCAGGCTCGAGAGTCTGCTCGTCGGGCGTTATGGCGATTTCTGGAGGACCTTCGTTCAGTCTCTTAGGAGAACACTGAATGAAAAAGCATCTGATTGCTGCTGGTCTGGTAGCTGCTTTCGCAGCCCCCGCCATGGCTCAAAACGTTACGGTCTACGGCATCATTGACCAGGCCATCACCAACACCGATGCCGACGGCGCGGCTGCTACCACCACTTTGGTTGGCGGCACGCTGAACTCCGAGCGCATTGGCTTCAAAGGTTCTGAGGATCTGGGCGGCGGTATGAAGGCTTTCTTCCGTCTTGAGAACTCGATCGACACCGGCGCTGGCACAAACAACGCCGGCTTTGCTCGTGGCGCTGAAGTTGGTATCTCTGGTGCTTTCGGTTCCGTGAAAGTCGGTAAGTTCGACCTGACAGCAGCTGAGGGCATCGACAGCTCCGTCAGCCAATTTGCCAACGTTGGTCTGGCCTCTGGCATTGACATCACCAGCGACAAGAACGATTCCATCCAGTATCAACTGCCTGCCATGGGCGGCTTCACCGTTCAAATCGGCCACAGCCTCGGTGACGGCAACGGCACCAGCTACGACATGAACTCTGCCTCGGTTGCCGGCAAAGTGGGTCCCG
>WJBW01000005.1 GCA_009646425.1 Burkholderiales bacterium LSUCC0115 | reverse complement strand
CGGGCAGTCCACGTGCGCATAGTGACGCGTAGCCGTCTCATACTCCACGTGCGCCGTGTTAATCGTAATACCACGGGCCTTCTCTTCAGGCGCCGCATCAATCTGGTCATAGGCCTTGGCCTCACCACCAAACTTCGCCGACAAAATCGTCGTAATCGCAGCCGTCAACGTCGTCTTACCATGGTCCACGTGACCAATCGTCCCTACGTTCACATGCGGCTTCGTACGCTCAAACTTACCCTTGGCCATTTTGTGCTTCCTTCTTTAACTGGTTTGGTTGTCGTGATTACTTGGTGCGGCTGGTCATGACTGCTTCAGCCACGTTACGGGGTGCTTCTGAGTAGTGCTTAAATTCCATCGTGTAGGTGGCACGGCCCTGGGTCAGAGACCGCAGTGTCGTCGAGTAGCCGAACATCTCGGCCAAGGGAACCTCGGCCTTGATGATCTTGCCACCGCCACCGGGCAGCTCGTCCATGCCTTGGACCATGCCACGACGTGAAGAGAGGTCGCCCATCACCGTACCGGCGTAGTCTTCGGGCGTCTCTACTTCGACGGCCATCATGGGCTCGAGCAGGACTGCATTGGCCTTGCGCATGCCGTCTTTGAAGGCCATCGAGGCGGCCAATTCAAAGGCGATCTGCGAAGAGTCAACGTCATGGTAAGAGCCATCAAACAGGGTGACCTTGATGTCGACCACGGGGAAGCCGGCTAGCACGCCAGAGTTCATGGTGTCCTGACAGCCCTTGTCCACCGAGGGAATAAATTCGCGAGGTACGACACCGCCCTTGATGGCATCGACAAATTCGTAGCCCTTGCCCTCTTCCTGGGGGTCGAGCTTGATCCAGACGTGTCCGAACTGGCCCTTACCACCAGACTGCTTGACGTATTTGCCTTCGATTTCGACCGATTTGCGGATGGTTTCACGGTAGGCGACCTGTGGCTTGCCAACGGTTGCCTCTACGCCAAATTCCCGCTTCATGCGGTCCACCAGAATCTCGAGGTGAAGCTCACCCATACCGGAAATAATGGTCTGACCTGACTCCTCGTCCGTACGTACACGGAAAGAGGGGTCCTCTTTGGCCAGACGATTCAGCGCAATGCCCATCTTCTCCTGGTCAGCCTTGGTCTTGGGTTCGACGGCCTGCGAGATCACCGGCTCCGGAAACTCCATACGCTCCAGGATGATCACCGCATCAGGGTCACAGAGGGTGTCACCCGTCACAACGTCCTTGAGGCCAACGGCTGCGGCAATGTCGCCAGCCAGGATCTCGGTGATCTCTTCACGGTTGTTGGCGTGCATCTGCAACAAACGACCAATACGCTCTTTTTTGCCGCGGACCGAGTTCAGAACCGCGTCACCCGACTTCAGAACACCGGAGTAGCAACGAATAAAGGTCAGCTGGCCAACGAAGGGATCGTTCATCAGCTTAAAGGCCAGGGCCGAGAACTTCTCTTTGTCATCGGCCTTGCGGTTGGCCGCCCCTCCATCTTCATCGGTACCGCCCACTGGGGGGATGTCGATGGGACTGGGCATGAACTGAATAACCGCGTCGAGCATACGCTGAACGCCCTTGTTCTTAAAGGCCGTGCCACAGAGCATGGGCTGAATTTCACCGGCAATGGTCCGAGCGCGGATGCCGCCCATGACCTGCTCTTCTGTGAGATCGCCATTTTCGAGGTAGCTGTTCATGAGCTCTTCGCTGGACTCGGCAGCAGCCTCGAGCATCTTTTCGCGCCACTCTTCAGCCGTAGCCTGGAGCTCAGACGGGATGTCGATGTAATCAAACTTAGTGCCCTGGCTGGCCTCGTCCCAGACAATGGCCTTCATCTTGATCAGATCCACCACACCTTTGAAGTTCTCTTCGGCGCCGATGGGAATGACGATGGGCACGGGATTGGCGCGCAGACGGGCCTTCATCTGGTCAACGACCTTGAAAAAGTTGGCACCAGTCCGGTCCATCTTGTTCACGAAGGCCAGACGAGGCACCTTGTATTTGTTGGCTTGACGCCAGACGGTTTCAGACTGAGGCTGAACTCCACCCACGGCGCAGTACACCATGCAAGCGCCATCCAGTACGCGCATGGAGCGCTCCACCTCAATGGTGAAGTCGACGTGTCCCGGCGTGTCAATGATGTTGATGCGGTGCTCGGGCATGGAACCGTCCATGCCCTTCCAGAAGGTGGTCGTCGCAGCGGAGGTAATGGTGATGCCACGCTCCTGCTCCTGCTCCATCCAGTCCATGGTGGCAGCGCCGTCGTGAACTTCACCAATCTTGTGATTGACGCCAGTGTAGAAAAGAATGCGCTCGGTAGTGGTGGTCTTACCGGCGTCGATGTGCGCACTGATACCAATGTTGCGGTAGCGCTCGATCGGGGTCTTACGGGCCATGAAACGTCCTGTCAGTTAAGTGGGTGAAAGCCGATGGGCTTAGAAGCGGAAATGGGAGAAGGCCTTGTTGGCCTCTGCCATGCGGTGAACTTCGTCGCGTTTCTTGACAGCGCCACCACGGCCTTCGGCCGCCTCGAGCAGTTCGCCGGCCAGGCGCAGATTCATGGATTTCTCGCCGCGCTTCTTGGCGGCCTCACGCAGCCAACGCATGGCCAACGCCGTACGACGGGCCGGACGAACCTCGACAGGCACCTGGTAGTTGGCGCCACCAACCCGACGGCTCTTGACCTCGACCAGCGGTTTGGCGTTGCCCAGGGCTGCCTGAAATACCTCGATGGGGTTCTTTTTGGCGACTTGCTCGATGTGATCGAAGGCGCCGTAAACGATGCGCTCTGCGACGGCTTTTTTGCCATGGAGCATGACCACGTTCATGAACTTGGAAACTTCTTCGCTACCGAATTTGGGATCGGCCAGCACAATACGTTTGGGTACTTCGCGACGACGAGGCATGTTCTTCCTTTTTTGTCTTCAGTTGGGTTTGACCCAGCCCACATTTGCGGGCCCTTACGTTCGCACCCCCCGGCATGAGGGGCGCGGCCTAACTACATACAGAGAGCCGATTAGGCTTTCTTGGGGCGCTTGGCGCCGTATTTGGAACGGGACTGCTTCCGGTCCTTAACGCCCTGGAGGTCCAGCGAGCCACGAACAATGTGGTAGCGCACACCGGGGAGGTCTTTGACACGACCACCGCGGATCAGGACCACCGAGTGCTCCTGGAGGTTGTGACCCTCACCGCCAATGTAAGAGATCACCTCAAAACCGTTGGTCAGGCGAATCTTGGCCACTTTCCGCAGCGCGGAGTTTGGCTTCTTGGGGGTGGTCGTGTAGACACGGGTGCAGACACCACGGCGCTGAGGACAGGCCTCTAGCGCGGGGCTCTTGCTCTTAATCGTCTCAGTGGTTCGACCTTGGCGAACCAGCTGGTTAATCGTCGGCATTTTCTAAAAATCCTTTGGTTGTGCTTTGAATTTCACTGCAATTGGTGAAAAGCCTTCGATTTTCAGGGCTTTTCACCTGGGCTGTCAAGCGGATTCTCCCGATTCCGGGGTGCTGTCATCAGATTCGGCCCCACCCGAAAACAAGGCCTCCGCCTCAAGAGCAGCCTGCTCAGCCAGGGTCTTGGCCTCTAAGGCCTCCGCCTGCTCACGGTCCTTGCGGGCTCGGTGATAAGCGAGGCCCGTTCCGGCAGGAATCAGACGGCCCACGATCACGTTCTCTTTCAAGCCGCGCAGGTCATCTTTCTTGCCCATGATGGCTGCCTCGGTGAGCACTCGGGTGGTCTCCTGGAAGGAGGCCGCCGAGATGAAGGAGTCCGTCGACAACGAGGCCTTGGTGATACCCAACAACAGGTTCTCGTATAGGGCGGGACGCTTGTCTTCAGCGGTGGCGGCATCGTTTTCTTCGAGCAGCTCGGAACGCTCGACCTGCTCACCCGGGATAAACCGGGTGTCGCCTGGATCGGAGATCTGGACGCGACGCAGCATCTGGCGAACGATCACCTCAATGTGCTTGTCGTTGATCTTCACGCCCTGTAGACGGTAGACGTCCTGAACCTCGTCCACGATGTAGCGGGCCAACGCCTCGATGCCCAGCAGACGAAGGATGTCTTGCGGATCGGCGGGGCCGTCCACAATCATCTCGCCCTTGTTGACGATCTGGCCGTCGTGAACCAGCACACTCTTTTCCTTGGGAATCAGGAACTCTTGTGCAACGCCATCCATGTCGGTGATCACCAGGCGCTGTTTGCCTTTGGTGTCTTTTCCGAAGGAGACCGTGCCAGTGACCTCGGCCAACATGCCGGCGTCCTTGGGTGAACGAGCCTCGAAAAGCTCAGCCACTCGTGGCAGACCACCGGTGATGTCGCGGGTCTTCTGAGATTCTTGAGGAATACGAGCCAAGACCTCACCAACCGCCACCTCCTGACCATCACGAACCGTGATCAGTGCACCGACGGGGAAGCTAATGTTGACCGAATGATCGGTGCCAGCAATCTTGACCTCTTCACCCTTGGCATCCAGCAGCTTGACCTGGGGGCGAACGCCCTTGGACGCGGTGCTTCGACGCTTGGCATCGATGACCACCAGAGTGGACAGGCCAGTGACGTCGTCGATCTGCTTGGCAACGGTGACGCCCTCTTCGACATTCTCGAAGCGAACCGTACCGGCGTACTCCGTGATGATCGGACGAGTGAGTGGGTCCCATGTGGCGAGGATCGCGCCAGCTTTGATGACATGCCCATCGATGTGGGCCAAGGTCGCACCGTAAGGTACCTTGTGGCGCTCACGCTCACGGCCGTTGTCATCCACGATCAAGACCTCACCAGATCGGGAGATCACGATCGGTTCGCCCTTGGCGTTGGTGACATACCGCATGGTGGCCGTGAACCGGACCGTACCGTTTGACTTGGCCTCGATGTTGGATTGAGCAGCAGTTCGAGAGGCGGCTCCACCAATGTGGAAGGTCCGCATGGTCAGCTGTGTGCCTGGCTCACCGATCGACTGTGCTGCAATCACACCAACTGCTTCACCGACGTTCACCAGATGGCCGCGGCCGAGGTCCCGTCCGTAGCATTTGGCACACAAGCCAAAACGCGTGCCGCAGGTCAGCGGGGTACGAACACGAACCTCATCGATGCCCAGGCGCTCGATGGCGTCAACAGCATCCTCATCCAGCAACTCGCCGGAGGCGATCAGGGTCTCTTGGTTCTCGGGGTTCACCACTTCTGAGGCGGTCACTCGACCAAGAATCCGGTCGCGCAGCGCTTCGATGACCTCACCACCCTCGACCAAGGCCTTCATGGTGATGCCGTTGTCGGTGCCGCAATCGTCCTCGATCACCACCAGATCCTGGGTGACGTCCACCAGACGACGGGTCAGGTAACCAGAGTTCGCTGTCTTCAGCGCCGTGTCCGCCAGACCCTTACGGGCACCGTGGGTAGAGATGAAGTACTGCAGAACGTTGAGGCCCTCACGGAAGTTAGCCGTGATGGGCGTCTCGATGATCGAGCCGTCGGGCTTGGCCATCAGGCCGCGCATCCCGGCCAGCTGACGAATCTGGGCAGCCGAACCTCGGGCACCGGAGTCGGCCATCATGTAGATGGAGTTGAAGGATTCCTGACGGACATCGTTGCCCTTGCGGTCCTTCACCACTTCACCAGCAAGCTGATCCATCATAGCCTTGCCCACCTGGTCACCAGCACGGCCCCAAATGTCCACGACCTTGTTGTATCGCTCGCCAACGGTTACCAAGCCAGAGGCGTACTGCTGCTCGATCTCTTTGACCTCTGCCTCTGCCTTGGCCAAGATGTCCACCTTCTGGGCCGGCACCAGCATGTCGTCCACACAGATCGAGATGCCGGCACGGGTGGCCAGAGAGAAGCCGGACTGCAGGAGTTTGTCGGCCAGAATCACGGTCGCCCGCAGGCCACAGCGGCGGAATGAGGCGTTGATCAGACGCGAGATTTCTTTCTTCTTGAGGGCCTTGTTCATGTGGGTGAACGACAAGCCAGCCGGCAGAATCCGCGACAACAGTGCACGACCAACCGTGGTCTCATATCGGACTAGGCGTTTGGTCTGCTCACCGCTGGCGCGATCCAGATCGAACTCAGCGATGCGGACCGTGATCTTGGTGCCCAGCTCAACCTGTTGGTTGGCATAGGCGCGATCGACTTCGGTCACGTCGGCAAAGAACATGCCCTCCCCGCGCCCGTTCACCTTGTCGCGGGTGGCGTAATACAAACCAAGCACGATGTCCTGCGAGGGAACAATCGAGGGCTCACCGTTGGAGGGGAAGAGCACGTTGTTGGAGGCCAGCATCAGAGTGCGGGCTTCCATCTGGGCCTCGAGCGACAGGGGCACGTGAACGGCCATCTGGTCACCGTCGAAGTCAGCGTTAAAAGCCGCACAGACGAGCGGATGCAGCTGAATGGCCTTGCCCTCAATCAGCACAGGCTCGAAGGCCTGGATACCCAGACGGTGCAGGGTTGGTGCACGGTTGAGCATCACTGGATGCTCACGGATCACTTCTTCCAGGATGTCCCAGACCTCGGGCACCTGCTGCTCGACCAGCTTCTTGGCAGCCTTGATGGTAGTGGCCATGCCACGCAGCTCAAGCTTGTTGAAGATAAAGGGCTTGAAGAGCTCCAGAGCCATCAGCTTGGGCAGGCCGCACTGATGCAATTTGAGCGTAGGACCCACCACAATGACGGAACGACCGGAGTAGTCCACGCGCTTGCCCAGTAGGTTTTGACGGAAGCGTCCGCCCTTACCCTTGATCATGTCGGCCAGCGACTTCAAGGCGCGCTTGTTGGCACCAGTCATGGCTTTGCCGCGACGACCGTTGTCCAACAGAGAGTCGACAGACTCCTGCAGCATGCGCTTTTCGTTGCGAACGATAATCTCTGGTGCGCGCAACTCGAGCAGCCGCTTGAGTCGGTTGTTTCGGTTGATGACCCGACGATAAAGGTCGTTCAAGTCAGAGGTGGCGAACCGGCCGCCATCGAGTGGTACCAGCGGGCGCAGCTCAGGCGGCAGAACCGGCAGAACCTTCATGACCATCCAGTCAGGCTTGACGCCAGATTTATGGAAGCCCTCCAGCACCTTCAGACGCTTGGCGATCTTTTTGATCTTGGCGTCCGAGGAGGTCTCAGCCAAGTCTTTACGAAGCTGTTCAATCTCGCGCTCAATATCAATGGACGACAGCAGAGCTGCGACGCCCTCTGCACCCATGGTCGCCACGAACTCGCCCTCGCCATACTGCTCGACCTTGGCCAGGTAGTCATCCTCGGACATGATCTGTCCGCGCTTGAGCGGCGTCATGCCGGGCTCAATGACCACATAAGCTTCGAAATACAGAACACGCTCGATGTCACGCAGAGTCATGTCCAAGACCATGCCCAGGCGGGATGGCAAGGACTTGAGGAACCAGATGTGGGCGATCGGGCTGGCCAGTTCGATATGACCCATGCGCTCACGGCGGACCTTGGCCAGCGTCACTTCGACACCGCACTTCTCGCAGATCACACCGCGGTGCTTGAGGCGCTTGTACTTGCCGCAGAGACACTCATAGTCTTTAACTGGTCCGAAAATCTTGGCGCAGAACAGTCCGTCACGCTCCGGCTTAAAGGTTCGGTAGTTGATGGTCTCTGGCTTTTTGACCTCACCGAACGACCAAGAGCGAATCTTGTCGGGAGAAGCCAGGCCAATGCGAATGGCATCAAACTGTTGGTCAGTCTGAACCTGCTTAAACAGATCGAGTAGTGCTTTCATGTCGCAACCGTCCTCGGGTTATTGGCGTTCAAGATCGATATCGATACCCAGCGAGCGGATTTCCTTCACCAACACATTGAAGGATTCCGGCATGCCGGCGTCGATGACATGGTCACCTTTGACGATGTTCTCGTAGACGCGAGTACGTCCCGTGACATCGTCAGACTTGACCGTGAGCATTTCCTGCAGGGTGTAGGCGGCGCCATAGGCCTCCAGCGCCCAGACCTCCATCTCACCAAAGCGCTGTCCACCGAACTGAGCCTTACCACCCAGCGGCTGCTGAGTGACCAGAGAATATGGTCCAGTCGATCGGGCGTGCATCTTGTCGTCCACCAGGTGATGGAGTTTGAGCATATGCATGTAGCCCACGGTGGTGTGCCGGTCAAAGGCATCGCCGGTTCGACCGTCATAGAGTTGAACCTGGGTGCGGCTGGGGGTCAGCCCGATGCGCTTGGCGACATCATCTGGATAGGCCAATGCCAGCATCTGGCGAATATCTTCCTCTTTGGCGCCGTCGAAGACGGGTGTCGCAAACGGCACGCCGTCAGTCAGGTGTTCCGCCAGTTCGACCACCTCATCGTCCTTGAGCTTAGAGATGGCCTCGGGCTTACCGGTTGAGTTGTAGATGGTCTCGAGCATCTTGCGCAGCTCGGCCGCCTTGGCCTGACTGGCCAGTAAATCACCGATGCGCTGTCCAAGTCCCTTGGCCGCCCAACCCAAATGGGTCTCGAGAATCTGACCAACGTTCATTCGGGACGGCACACCCAATGGGTTGAGCACGATGTCCACGGGACGACCGTCGGCCATGTAAGGCATGTCCTCAACAGGAACGATCCGGGAGACCACGCCCTTGTTACCGTGACGGCCAGCCATCTTGTCGCCAGGCTGCAGGCGGCGTTTCACGGCCAGGTAGACCTTGACCATCTTCAGAACACCTGGGGGAAGCTCATCGCCCTGGGTCAGCTTGCGATGCTTTTCCTGATAAGCCAGGTCAAATGAATGACGCTTTTGCTCGAGGTTTTCCTTGAGCGCCTCGAGCTGGCTTGCTGCGGATTCATCGGACAGACGGATGTCAAACCAGTGGTAACGGTCCAGATCTGCCAGGTAATCAGCAGTGACCTTGGTGCCCTTGGCCAGCTTCTTGGGACCGCCGTTGGCCGACTGGCCAACCAGCAGTTTTTCGATTCGCTGGAAGGCATCAGCCTCAACGATACGCAGCTGGTCGTTCAGATCCTTACGGAAACGACCAAGCTCCTCGTCGATGATCTGCTGGGCGCGCTTGTCACGCTGGATACCCTCGCGGGTAAAGACCTGGACATCGATGACCGTTCCGCTCATGCCGGAAGGCACGCGCAAAGAGGTGTCCTTCACGTCAGAAGCCTTCTCACCAAAGATGGCGCGCAGCAGCTTTTCTTCTGGAGTCAGCTGGGTCTCGCCCTTGGGGGTGACCTTACCAACGAGAACATCACCGGCTTGAACTTCGGCACCGATGTAGACCACACCTGCCTCGTCCAGACGACCCAGTTGGGCCTCAGAGAGGTTGGAGATGTCACGGGTGATTTCCTCAGGTCCGAGTTTGGTGTCCCGCGAGAAGACCGACAGCTCTTCGATGTGGACAGAGGTGTAACGGTCTTCGGCGACAACCCGCTCGGAAATGAGGATCGAGTCCTCAAAGTTATAGCCGTTCCAGGGCATGAAGGCCACCAGCATGTTCTGGCCGAGGGCCAGCTCGCCCAAGTCGGTAGAAGCGCCGTCTGCCACCACGTCACCGCGAGCGACCACATCACCGCGGGTCACCACTGGGCGCTGGTTGATGTTGGTATTCTGGTTGGAGCGGGTGTACTTGATCAGGTTGTAGATGTCGACACCCGATTCACCTGCCTTGGCCTCGCTGTCGTTGACGCGAATCACCACGCGGCGGGAGTCCACATAGTCCACGGTGCCACCGCGGCGGGCCTGAACAACCGTACCGGAGTCAACCGCACAGGTGCGTTCAATACCGGTGCCCACCAGAGGTTTCTGAGGACGCAGGCAGGGGACCGCCTGTCGCTGCATGTTGGAGCCCATCAGCGCTCGGTTTGCGTCGTCATGCTCCAGGAAGGGAATGAGCGAGGCAGCCACTGACACAATCTGGGAGGGCGCCACGTCCATGTACTCGACCTTGTCAGGCGAGGACAGGGTGGTTTCACCATTGACTCGCACGGAGACCAAGTCTTCGAGGAGTCGACCTTTTTCATCGACCACTGCGTTGGCCTGGGCTACAACGTAACGGCCCTCTTCGATAGCAGACAGGTAGTCGATCTGATCGGTGACCTGAGCATTGGTCACGCGACGGTAAGGCGTCTCCAGGAAACCGTACTCGTTGAGACGGGCATAGAGAGCGAGAGAGTTGATCAGGCCGATGTTCGGGCCTTCTGGCGTCTCAATCGGGCAGACACGGCCGTAGTGCGTTGGGTGCACGTCACGGACTTCAAAGCCGGCTCGCTCACGGGTCAGGCCACCAGGTCCCAGGGCGGACACCCGACGCTTGTGAGTGATCTCGGACAATGGGTTGGTCTGGTCCATAAACTGGGACAGTTGGCTCGATCCAAAGAATTCCCGAATGGCAGCCGAAATGGGCTTGCTGTTGATCAGGTCATGGGGCATGAGGTTGTCGCTCTCAGCCTGACCCAGACGCTCTTTGACGGCCCGCTCAACCCGAACGAGTCCAGAGCGGAACTGGTTTTCAGCCAATTCGCCCACACAGCGAACCCGACGGTTGCCCAGGTGGTCGATGTCATCGATCTCACCCCGACCATTGCGGAGCTCGACCAAGACCTTGATGGTGTCGAGAATGTCCTCGTTGGAGAGGACCATCGTGCCGCCCACCTCGTCGCGACCGAGGCGACGGTTGAACTTCATGCGGCCGACTTTGGAGAGGTCGTAGGACTCCTCACTGAAGAACAAGCGATTAAACAAGGCCTCGACTGCATCCTCGGTGGGGGGTTCGCCAGGACGCATCATGCGATAGATGGCAACCCGCGCAGCCAGTTGGTCGGGGGTCTCATCCAGACGCAGGGTGGAGGAGATGTAACCGCCATGATCCAGGTCGTTGATGTAGAGCGTTGAGAAGTCGCGGACCTTGGCCTCGCGCAACTTGGCCAGCAGTTCCTCGGTGATCTCGTCATTGGCCTTGGCAATGAGCTCGCCGGTGTCGCCATCCACCACATTGGTAGCAATCATTCGACCCAGCAGGTAGTCATCGGGAACCGATACGCGCTTGAGACCGGCTTTTTCGATGTCACGAATGTGCTTGGCGTTGATCCGCTTGTCGCGCGACACGATGACGTTGCCCGACTTGTCGACGATGTCAAAGCGGGCCTGCTCGCCGCGGAGCCGGTCGGCGACCAGTTCCATAGAGGCGCCGTCGGGCATCAGTTGGAAATGATCAAAGGCAAAGAAGTTGGCCAGGATCTGCTCAGGAGACAGCCCCAGAGCCTTCATCAGGATGGTGACCGGCATCTTGCGGCGACGGTCTACCCGGAAATACAGAATGTCCTTGGGGTCGAACTCAAAGTCGAGCCAAGAGCCGCGGTAAGGAATGATTCGGGCGGAGAACAGCAGCTTGCCCGAGCTGTGGGTCTTGCCGCGGTCGTGCTCAAAAAAGACGCCGGGCGAGCGGTGCAGCTGGCTGACAATCACCCGCTCGGTCCCGTTGATGACAAATGAGCCGGTGTCGGTGATGAGCGGCATTTCGCCCATGTAGACCTCTTGCTCTTTGACCTCTTTCACAGTCGGCTTGGCCGCCTCACGGTCCATGATGACCAGACGCACCCGAGCGCGCAGCGGTGCTGCAAACGTCAGGCCGCGCTGTTGACACTCCTTCATATCAAAGGCTGGTGTACCGAGCTGATAGTTCACAAACTCGAGTCGGGCCAGGCCGTTGTGGCTGGTGATCGGGAAAATTGATTTGAAGGCAGCCTGAAGGCCATCATCGGCACGGGCATCAGGGGCTGCGTCCGCCTGGAGAAAGCTGCGATAAGACTGCAGCTGGGTCTCCAGCAGATACGGCACCTCCAGCACGGGAGGACGTTTGGCGAAACTCTTACGGATGCGTTTCTTTTCAGTGAAGTTGTAGGCCATGAAAGGGTCCTTGAGGTCTGAAAAAGAAGGGACTAACTCTGCGATGTCGGCTGATGCCTCAGCATCAACATGGCGGAGTCAGCCCCACCGGGGGTTCCCCCGGCGGGACGTACTCGAACAAACTTACTTCAGCTCAACCTTGGCGCCAGCTTCTTCGAGTTGTTTCTTGAGCGCCTCGGCGTCGGCCTTGTTGATGCCCTCTTTGACGGGCTTAGGAGCGCCATCAACCAGGTCTTTGGCTTCTTTCAGGCCCAGGCCAGTTGCCGCACGGACAACCTTGATGACCTCAACCTTCTTGTCGCCTGCAGCAGCCAGAACGACGGTGAAGTCGGTCTTCTCTTCTGCAGCAGCACCACCAGCAGCGGCACCAGCAGCGGGGGCTGCAACAGCGACTGCAGCAGCAGCTGCAGAAACGCCAAACTTCTCTTCCATCTGCTTGATCAGCTCGGAGAGCTCAAGCACGCTCATCGCGCCAATCGCGTCGAGGATTTCTTCTTTGCTCATTGCCATTTCAAATACTCCAATTGGTTAATACAGATTGCGGTGTTAAGACTGTGATCACGCTGGGGTCTGTTCGCGCTGATCCTTGAGCGCGGCAACCGTACGAACAAACTTGGACGGCACCTCGTTAAGGGTCTGGACAAACTTCGCCACAGGGGCCTGCATCGTGCCGAGCAGCTTGGCCAACAGTTCATCACGTGAGGGCAGGGAGGCCAGAGCCTTGATGCCATCGATGGTGATGAGGGCGTTGGGCATAGCGCCGCCCTTGATAACCAGTGCCTCATTGGCCTTGGCAAAGTCATTCATGACCTTTGCAGCGGCCACCGGGTCCTCGGAAATGCCATAGATCAGCGGGCCGACCAGTTGGTCAGTCAGCTTCTCGAATGGCGTCTCGTTCAGGGCCCGGCGTACCAGGGTGTTCTTGAGAACACGCAGGTAGACACCGGCGTCGCGGGCTTTGCGACGCAGCTCAGTGATGCTGGCGACATCGAGACCACGGTACTCGGCCACCACAATCGCCTGGGCCTTGGCCACCTGGGCCGAGACGTCGTCGATAATGACTGCCTTTGCTTCGCGGTTTAATGCCACGTTCTACTCCTACTCAATGTCTGTTGAGCCTGACGGCTTTTCAGACGGTTGAAACCGGCGACCTTTGAACACCGCTCAGCACCGGAGTGCCTTGTATTGTTCTTGGGGACCGCCATCTACGCTGGGACCAGAGAACCACCTGGATTTAAGCGCCTCGTCGACTACCCGATTTACCCCAACGGTCTTTGACAACCTGCTGGGCACCAGACCTCGATACCCAGCAGCCCAAAGTTCTTAAGATCCTGTTTGCACCAAAGACTGGGTATCGACACGGATACCAGGTCCCATGGTGGTTGAAATGGCCACCTTCCGAAGGTACTGACCCTTGGATGAGGCTGGCTTGGCCCGCTGCAGGGCTTCGATCAAAGCCAGCAGATTGGACTTGAGCGCATCGACTTCAAAGGAAGCCTGGCCAATGGTGCAGTGGATGATGCCGGCTTTGTCGGTTCGGTACTGAACCTGGCCAGCCTTGGCGTTTTTGACAGCCTGGGCGACATCGGGTGTCACTGTGCCAACCTTGGGATTGGGCATCAGTCCACGAGGGCCCAGAATCTGGCCGAGCTGGCCAACCAGACGCATGGCATCCGGTGAGGCAATCAGGACGTCGAAATCCATCTGGCCGGCCTTGATATTGGCAGCCAGGTCATCCATGCCAACAATCTCCGCGCCGGCTGCCTTGGCCTGCTCGGCTTTTTCACCCTGGGCGAACACCGCCACACGAGCGGTCTTGCCGGTACCAGAGGGCAGGACGATGGAGCCGCGAACCAGCTGGTCTGATTTCTTGGCATCAATGCCGAGCTGAACGGCGACATCGACAGATTCTTTGAACTTAGCGGTAGCACAAGCTTTAGCCAGATTCAGAGCCTCGTCGGCAGTGTAATTACGGGCGCGGTCGACTTGGGCGCGGACTGCGGTGACGCGCTTGGATAGCTTGGCCATTTAGAGTCCTTCCACCGTGATGCCCATGCTACGGGCGCTACCTGCGATCGTACGAACAGCTGCCTCAAGGTCTGCAGCCGTCAGGTCGGGTTTCTTGAGCTTGGCGATCTCCTCGCACTGGGCGCGGGTGATCGAGCCAACCTTGTCGGTGTGGGGCTTGGGTGAGCCCTTGTCAATCTTGGCGGCCTTCTTGATCAGGATAGACGCGGGAGGCGTCTTCATGATGAAGGTGAAGGTCTTGTCCGCGTATGCGGTGATCACGCATGGAATCGGCAGACCAGGCTCAACACCCTGTGTCTGGGCATTGAAGGCCTTACAGAATTCCATGATGTTCAGGCCGCGCTGACCGAGCGCAGGGCCAATTGGTGGCGAGGGGTTTGCCTTGCCAGCCGGTACTTGAAGCTTGATGTAACCGACGATCTTCTTTGCCATGATGGCGTCCTTTCGCGAGTTCAATCGCGGTGGCTTTGCCCAAATATCTTTGAGCCCCACCGCTCCTCAAAACGGCACACCTCTCGGATGCCGCACCTAACTACACACTGCACAACACCTGGTCAGCTATTCGAACGGTGAGTCCGCCGAACTGGCCAAAGCCAGGCTGGTCTACAACTTCTCGACCTGACCAAACTCCAGCTCAACAGGCGTCGACCGGCCAAAAATGGTGACCGACACCCGGAGCCGGTTCTTCTCGTAATTGACTTCCTCGACGTTGCCGTTGAAGTCTGTGAAAGGGCCTTCCTTCACGCGAACCACTTCGCCCACCTCAAACAACACCTTGGGCCGGGGCTTTTCAACGCCCTCCTGCACCTGGGCCATGATCTTGTCGACCTCGGCCTGCGAGATGGGCGTGGGCTTGCTGGCCGTTCCGCCAACAAAACCGGTGACCTTATTGGTGTTTTTCACCAGGTGCCAGGTCTGCTCGTTCATCTCCATTTCGACGAGCACATAGCCCGGAAAGAAACGGCGCTCAGACAAGGCCTTTTTACCCCCGCGTACTTCAACCACTTCCTCGGTGGGAACCAGAATCTGACCGAACTGATCTTGCATGCCGGCACGGTCTACCCGCTCCTGAATGGAGCGGGCGACGCTCTTTTCCATGCCAGAAAAGGCATGTACCACATACCAACGTTTGGTCATCGTTACTTCCATCCCAACAACAGGTCGTAGAGCACCCACTCAAGTGACTTGTCTGTCAGCCACAAGAACAGGGCCATCACAAAAACAAAGACGAAGACGATGCCGGTGGCCTGCAAGGTTTCTTTGCGAGTGGGCCAGTGCACGCGCTTGGCTTCGAGGGTCGCTTCTCTGGAGAAGGCCACAAAGCGCCGACCAGAGGGGCTCAACAGGCCCAACACAACGGCAACCACCAGGCCAGCTAGCAGCAGGCCAAGCGCCATCAGTGCGCGGTCACCCGCCCAATGAAAGCCAACGACCCCCGCGAGGAAGGCGGCGACTGAGGCCAGCAGCATGAGCCGATTAGGCCAGGCTGAGGTGACGTCGGTTGCGGTGGTCATATAACCCAGAGAGTCTTTGCTTAAGTGTGCGTTGTGAGCTGACTTACGAAGAGGGCTTGGCAGGGGCAGAGGGAATCGAACCCCCAACCTTCGGTTTTGGAGACCGACGCTCTGCCAGTTGAGCTATGCCCCTATACCCCTTCTAACCTTCTTCGCAGATCAAGTCGCTATTAATCCAGTACTTTTGCGACGACGCCGGCGCCGACGGTACGGCCACCCTCACGGATTGCAAAGCGCAGGCCTTGCTCCATGGCGATGGGCGCAATCAGCGTCACAGTCATCTTCACGTTGTCACCAGGCATCACCATCTCGGTGCCCGAAGGCAGCTCGATGGAACCCGTCACGTCAGTCGTACGGAAATAAAACTGAGGACGGTAGTTGTTAAAGAACGGCGTGTGACGGCCACCCTCTTCCTTGG
>WJBW01000004.1 GCA_009646425.1 Burkholderiales bacterium LSUCC0115 | reverse complement strand
AGCCGTCTGAACCATCGAAATCGCATCATTGGCATTGCGAATACCCTGGTTCAAGGCCGTTACCTGGCTCTTGATCTTCTCAGAGATCCCTAGACCAGCCGCATCGTCCTTGGCTCGGTTAATCCGCAGCCCCGAAGACAAACGCTCAACCGAAGTCGACAGCGCGTTCTGGGCCCCAGACAAATTCTTCTGCGCATAAAGCGATGCCAGGTTGGTGTTGATCACTGATGCCATTTCATGGACTCCTTAAATTATCCGGTTTGGAGGTTTACTCCCTCCCTACATGCCCTTTAACGGACAGGCCTGAAAAGTTGTTTAACCAGGCAAATGCTTTAGGATCTGGGAATGGACAACCCCAAGAAAATGCTCCTGCAAGCGGCCAATCAGCTCTACAAGCAAAAGCGCTACAACGACTGCCTAACGCTGCTTAATGACAATGCAGCCGAGTTTCTGGACAATGAGACTTTCTTCAAAATCAAGGGTTTAGCCCTTTCTGAGCTCAATGAGCACAACGAATCCGTGCAGTGCTTTGTGCAGGCCATCAAACTCAACCCTTTGGACCCGCTGCCCTACGTCAACATCGGGAATTCCCTGGCCAAAAACCTCCAATTCGAGGAGGCTGAAAAGTATTTCAACCTGGCCCTGACAGTCGATCCGGCCTACATGGAAGCCATCGTGGGGCTGGGAGTGGCAGCCTTTCAGAAGATGGATTACGAGGCCTGCGAACGCCATTTCCAGCAGGCCCTTGATTTAAGCCCTAACCATGTGATGGTGATGACGAATCTGGGCAACTGTTACTCGGTCCAGGGTCGATACGAAGAGGCACTAACCCTTCTGAATAAGGTGATTGCTAGGGATAAGGGCAACTCGTTGGCCAGAACCAACCGGGGGCTCATCAAGCTTGGGAAGGGAAATTTTGAGTCGGCCTGGGAAGATTACGAGTACCGGTGGGACTCGGGGAACTTCATGGCCAACCGTTTTCAAGAGTTACCGCGTTGGTCCGGCCCCACCCCCAAGAGCCAAAATGTGCTCGTCTGGGCGGAGCAAGGTATCGGAGATGAGATCATGTTCGGCAGTATTTTCAATGACTTAAAAGATCTCAAAGAAAAATTTTTCGTCGAATGTGATCCCCGCCTCTACCAGATCTTCGCGGCCTCTTTTCCCCACCTAGAGTTCATCCCAAAGGGGCTGGTAAAAAACATTACACCTATCCAGTCACAGATCCCCTTGGCGAGCTTGGGAGGGATTTTTAGGGCTGATAAGAAGCGTTTTACCCGACCATTGGGCGGTTTCCTGACGATTGGGGCACACCAACTACCAAACGTCACCGAAGAGTCATTGGCCGCCTTGCCTCGGCCATGGATCGGGGTTAGCTGGGAGAGTTATGCCCTAACCCAAAACTTCAGGGGTCGAAAAAGCATTTCGGCCGAGGAGTTTTCGGTGCTCACCAGTCAGTTGCCCGGCTCGATTATCAATCTCCAGTTTCCCAATCCCCACCAACACGAAAAAAAGTCTGAACAACCCATTCCCGAAAAAGTCATCACCTTGCCTGGGTTGAACCTAAAAAATGACATGGCTGGCTTGGCTGCGTTATTAAAGAAGCTCGACCATGTTGTAACCATCGGAAACTCGGTCGCTCACCTGTGCGGCGCTTTTGGCATTCGAACGGACGTTTTGCTTCCAAATGTCCCAGATTGGCGCTGGGAGCACACAGGAGAGAAATCCGTCTGGTACGAGTCCATTAAGTTGCGGCGCAACAAGCTAGCAAATGATTGGTCCGCCCTGTTAAATCAAGTCGCGACTGAAATCGGTGCGGCGCGGTAGAAATGTTCGAACCACCAAATAAGACCCTCGGCGCATTGGCCTTGGCTGTGACCCTCTACGGCTCACAAGTTCTCGCCTTCGGCCAGGCCAACTTTCAATGCGGCGGCGGCGAGTTCACCAAAACCTGGTACGGCAAGGACACCCTGGTTCGCGAGCTCAGCTTTCCTCTGTCGACCACCACGGTGGACGGCAAGGTCTACACCATCCGGTTTCTGGGGCGCTCACTGAATGCGACCTTTTCGGGGGTGAACATCTCGAGCGTCAAGGACAAGTTCACGCTCTATCACGACCGGGCGAGCATGATTCACCAGCTGAGCTACGAGATGGAAAACGGGAACTCGGTGCGGGCCAACTGCACCATCCTGACTTACAAATAAGGCCTCGCCGGCCTACAGCGTCTGCGACAGCGGCACAGCCCGTCCGTCCTTGTCTCTCACCATGATGTGATCGGCCGTGACCTGGCTGGGGTGGGTTAAGCCAGCAGCCCCCAGTAGCTCGGCCAGGTTGTGCAGGGTGTTGCGGTGGTAGGCATAGACCCGCTCAGACTTATCTGTCACCACCAAAGCCCGCTGGCGGGTTAAGTCCTGTGTGGCGACGCCCGTTGGGCAATGGTCGGTGTGGCAGCTGCGACTCTGTATACAGCCCAGGGCGAACATAAAGCCGCGCGCCGAGTTACACCAATCCGCACCCAGGGCCAGGCAACGGGCAATGTCAAAGGCGCTGATTACCTTGCCCGAGCAACCAATCTTCAGCCGATCCCGCAGGCCCGCCTGAACCAGGCTGCTGTGCACCAGGTGCAGACCATCTCTCAGGGGCATGCCCACATGGTCGGCAAACTCCACGGGTGCCGCGCCCGTGCCGCCCTCGGCCCCATCGACCACCACAAAGTCTGGGGTCACGTTTAACCGCTTCATGGCATCCACCACCGCCAGCCACTCCTGGGGCTGACCCACACACAGCTTCATACCAACGGGCTTGCCACCCGACAACTCGCGAAGCTGCTGAACAAAGTCCAGCAAACCCTCTGGCCCATCGAATGCGGAGTGACAGGCCGGCGAGACACAGTCCTGTCCCATGGGCACACCCCGGGTGGCGGCAATCTCTGCTGAGACCTTGGGCGCAGGCAACACGCCACCGTGGCCGGGCTTGGCCCCCTGAGACAGTTTGATCTCGATCATCTTGACCTGCGGGTCAGTCGCCTGGGCTGCAAACTTCTCGGGGTCGAACTGGCCCCCTGGCGTACGACAGCCAAAGTAGCCAGAGCCAATCTGCCAGACAATGTCGCCACCGCCCTCGCGGTGGTACTTGCTAATCGAGCCCTCGCCCGTGTCATGGGCAAAGCCACCCTTGGCTGCGCCCTTGTTCAGCGCCCGCACCGCATTAGGCGACAGCGCCCCAAAGCTCATGCCAGAAATATTAAAGACCGACATGGCATAAGGCTGCCGACAGTCCGGCCCACCCACCCGGGTCCGAAAGGTCGCTGGGTCCGCGTGCACGGGCCGCATGGAATGACCCATCCACATGGCATCGCTGGCGTACATGTCTTTGAGCGAGCCAAAGCCACGCTTGTCGTTCTGGATCTTGGACCGGGCATAGACCAGGGCCCGCTGGCTGCGCGAGAAGGGCAGCTTCTCGTCATCGCTCTCTAAAAAGTACTGTCGGATCTCGGGCCGGATGTACTCCAGCATGTAGCGTAGCCGGCCGGTCAGGGGGTAGTTGCGTCGGACTGCCCGAGCCGTCTGGGTGACGTCCTGCAGGCCCAGACCAAAGAGCACTGCGCAGAGCAGGCCAAGCCAGGGGCTATAGAAAGACAGGGCCACGGCCAGTGGCGCGGTTGAGAGCCAAGGGGTGTATCGAACCCAATTCCACATGCTGGCTGCCTCCGATTAGACGGGTGGGCAGGCCCCATGTTGCAGGCTTGCCGCTTGCTGGCCACAATAGGGGCATGAGAGAAGCCTGTCAACGCGCAGAAGTCGCCCTGAGCCTGGCCCAGAAACGGGTCAAACGCCTGGGCTTGCTGGTCAAATTCCTGGTGGGGTTCTGGCTGGGCGTTGGCGTGGTGGCCATGGCCATGGCGCAGGCCCCGCTGCCCAAGGCTCCTAAGTCAGAGTTGTCTGGCCGCTACTGCACCAACCCCCAGAACTGCGAGGCCATAAACGAGGCCGCACTGGATCTGGTGGCCGATGGCCAGGGCTATTACATCTTCCAGTTCACGGTTCGCAACAGCCTGGGTCCCCAGAATCTGTCGGGCCGCAACCTGCAGTTCGTCGGCAACCAAGCCGTCATTGGCAACGAGCGGGAACTGCGCTGCGAGATTCGGTTCGACAACAAGGCCGGCATGCTCGACATCAGGCAGATCGGTCATTGCAACATTGACTTTAAAGACGGCGACAAGGATCGTCGGCGCGTGACCGGGATGTACACCAAGGTTCGTAGTTACTAGTTAAAAAAGCAGTTTCTCCTCAGAGGTTGTCTTCATGTCGTGGGTGAGTTTTGAGCATGGCAAGCGAGCGCTCGAAATGGGTGCCTATTCGCAGGCCTACGAGATCTTCAAAGCAGCCGTCTACTCAGGCGAGGACCCGGCTTATTACGGCCTGTGCGACATGGCCTTGCAGGGCAAGCTGAGCAACGAGCAAATCACCGAGCTCAAAGACATGCTTCAAACCGCAGTGCGCGAGCACAACGGCTCGGCCACCTACAACCTGGCGGTGCTGCTGAGCCGTGCAGCGCGTGGCTTTGATCTGGACCTGGAAAAAGCCATTGACCTCTTTAACCAGGCCTGTGGCCAGCGCATCCCTCAGGCCTACCTGGCCCTGGCACGCCTGTATATCTACGACGGCCGCAACCACCCCTTGGCCACCAAGCCCAACATCGTTCAGCTGCTAGAGACCGCCATGAACATGGGCCAGGCCGAAGCCGCCTGTCTGCTGGGCAAGATCCACTACAGCAAAGAGCTCACCAAGAACCCAGATGTCAGCAAGGCGGTGGTCTACTTTGTGGTGGCCAGCCAGCTGGGATCTGAAGAGGCTAAGCGCGCCCTGGTGGTGCTGCAGACCGAATACGCCGGCATTAACTTTGATCGCGAACTCACCCAAGCCAAGACCATGGTGCGGGCGATCAAGAACAAGGCCTTTGAAGCGAAGTACGAGTCCAGCTACGACTCGAGCAGCTCCTGGTAGACATGGCACGTGTGGGCCAGACCGGTGGGCTGGGTTGGCACTTAAAGGCCTGGCGATACCGGCAGCGCCTCTGGGCCGGTTACCTGCAACAGACCAAAGCTTTTTTAGAGGACTGGTCTGACCAGTCGCTAGAGCCTGCAGGCCTTAGACGGCTGGTTATCGTGGGTGCCAGTGCGGGCTGGAGCCTGCCCACTGGCTGGGTGCGGGCATTCGATGAGCTGGTGCTGATCGACCCCGATCCCTTGGCGCCCTGGCTCTTTGGCCGCAACCATTCAACACCAGAGCGTCAGCACAGGGAGTGGATTCGTGAGGACTTTCGACAGGCGCTGCCACCCCTGCTCGCTGCGCCCAAGCCCACGGCGGTGCTCTTCAACAACCTGCTGGGTCAGCTGCGACTGACCAGCAAAGACCTGGAGGCCACCGAGGCCCAGTTGGGGGAGCTAAAAACCCAGCTCGACGGAGTCCACTGGGCCAGCTTTCATGACCGGTTGTCTGGCGACTGGGGCCAAGCCCAGCAGTCAGGGGGAACGCTGTTTGCAGAGGGTTCGGTGAATAACGCCTGCCTGACCAAGACCTATGCAAAGGGCGGCCAATGGCTGGACCACCTGACCGCGGATGTCTTGCCGCAGACCTCAAGACGCTGGGTCTACCCCTGGCGCATCACACCCGATCGGCTACATATCGTCGAGGCCGGCTGGGTGGCGCCCGCTGGGGCCAACGCCGGGCCGTTTGAGCCAGATCAAGCCTGAACGTTCTGCGCCAGGCCAGGTCTACACAGCAGGTGGCTTTTTAGGAAACAATCACCCTATGGACACACCTCAGACGACTCACTTCAACTCCCCCCAGGAAGAGTTCAACCATCGTCGGGCCGAACATGCCAAAGACGCAGCGCGCAAGCTGCAACAGGCGGCGACGTTTTACGAACAGGCCGCCCAGGCCTTTGCCGCCCAAGACGAGCGAAATGGTGAACTCAAGCTGCGTTCTGCCCGGCAGGCCTTAGAACCCATTGCCGACGAGCTGCCACGTCCACCGCAGCCAGCCAAGCCAAGACCAGTCGAAAAACCCAAGATGGACTGGGGGTGGTTTAAGTACTTTATTCCGGGGTTTATTGTCCTGGGCCTGCTCTACCTGATGGTTCAGCTCAACCTATCCGGTGACCTGAGCAAGGGCTGGACGGTGCAAGGCGACATTCGCGAGGCCGTGAAGTACCCCGGGAACAAGTAACAGACTTTGTCAGTGGGGGCCAGATCCCCTTTCATGCCAGGTATCGCCTAGGAAAATCGCCTACTTGGCGCCGCCTCCGCCGTTGGATCAGACCCTCCCATGGCACTCAGGCGACGACCGGCCTCGAGCCTTTGCTGCAATTCACGATAATTTCGGATCAATTTTGTGGGCCCCGGACGGAAAAATAAATAAGACTTCTGGATCTGCGCGCACCGCACCATCTCCCACCCGGTCAGGGCTTAAAAAACTCTCGGCGTGACAATGAGTTAAGACGCATTCATAATGCGGCAACTGCACTCCATAGGGCCGGCATGCTGATCAAGGCAGCATTTCCAAAAATCACTGTTTTAACGGGTAGCTCGGCCCAGGCAGTCGCACCTTTCCTGGTCATCGTCATCTTGGCGATGATGCTGCTGCCGCTGCCGCCGTTCCTGCTGGACGCGCTCTTTACCTTCAACATCGCCGTCAGCGTGCTGGTGCTGCTGGCCGCCATGCGCATCAAGTCCTTCAAGGACTTCATCGCCTTCCCGACCATCCTGCTGATCACCACGCTGCTACGGCTGTCGCTCAACGTGGCCTCCACTCGTGTGGTGCTGGCAGAGGGCCACCAGGGCACCGACGCAGCTGGTGCCGTGATTCAGGCCTTTGGTGAGTTTTTGATTGGCGGCAACTTTGCCATCGGCATCATCGTCTTTTTAGTCATCACCCTGATCAACTTCATGGTGATCACCAAGGGCGCTGGCCGGGTGGCCGAGGTCTCGGCCCGATTTGCCTTGGATGCCCTGCCCGGCAAACAGATGGCCATCGATGCCGACCTGAACGCCGGCATCATCAAAGAAGACGAGGCCCGCAAGCGCCGACTAGAGGTAGGCCAAGAGGCGGACTTCTACGGCTCCATGGACGGTGCGTCCAAATTTGTTCGCGGCGACGCCATCGCCGGCATCATCATTCTGTTCGTCAACCTGATTGGCGGCCTGATCGTCGGCATGAGCCAGCGGGGCATGGGCATTGGCCAAGCGGTTGAAGTCTTTGGCACCCTGACCATCGGTGACGGCCTGGTCGCCCAAGTGCCAGCGCTGATCATCTCCACCGCCGCCGGTATTTTGGTTACCCGCGTGGCCACCGACGAAGACCTGAGTGGCCAGATGAGCCAGCAGTTTGCCAACAGCGGCACCAGCCTCTACCTGGTGGGCGGCATCCTGTTCGTACTGGGCGTGCTGCCCGGAATGCCCCACATTGCCTTCCTGAGCTTTGCCGCGATCTTCCTGAGCCTGGGCTACGTCATGAGCAAGCGGGTCATCAAACAAGAGGCCGAGGCCGCCGCAGCCGCGGCCGCCCCACCCCAGAAAAAAGAGCTCGACTGGTCTGATGTGCCGGTGGTCGAACCCCTGTGCCTGGAGCTGCCCTACCGACTCATCCCCCTGGTGGACAAGGGCGACGAGAGCGACCTGATCAAACGCATTCGGGCCATCCGTCGAAAGTTTGTAAGCGAGGTGGGCTTTCTGACCCCATCGGTTCACATCCGAGACAATCTGCAGCTGCCCGCTGAGACCTATCGCGTGCTGTTGTTTGGCGCTGAGATCGGCCGCGGCCAGTGCCTGCCCGACAAGCTGTTGGCCATTGAGCCCTCTGACAACGTCAAGCCACTGGCTGGTGTAAAGGTCAAGGACCCGACCTACGGCATGCCCGCGGTCTGGATCGATCGCACCCAGCGTGACGATGCCATGGGCTTGGGCTACACCGTAGTCGAGCCGGCCGTGGTGGTCACGACTCACTTGGACCAACTCATTCGCAGCCACTCGCAAGACCTGCTGGGCCGCCAAGAGACCCAAGACCTGATTGAGCACTACCGCAGTTCCTACCCCAAGCTGATCGAAGACGTGGTGCCCAAGGTCGTCACCGTGGCCACCCTGCAAAAGATTCTGCAGCTGCTGCTGGAAGAAGACGTGCCCGTCAAAGACCTGCGCACCATTTTAGAAGTGGCCAGCGAGAACCCAGGCCTGCTGTCCGACCCCGTCAACGTACTGAGCCCCGTGCGCTATGCCTTGCGCAGAACCATTACCCAGGAAGTCTTTGGCGAGGCCCTGGACTTCAAGGTGCTGGGACTGCACCCAGACTTTGACCGACTCATCGAGCAGGCCGTGGGCAATCAGGCTGCGGCACCAGAAGGGGCCATTGAGCCATCGCTGGCCCGATTCTTTGGTGAAGAGGTAATGCTGGCCGTCAACGAAATGGCTGCAGAGGGACTCAACCCCGTGCTCATCACCAGTGGCCGCACGCGGCTCACGCTCTCGCGTCTGGCCCGTCGGGTCAAGCCCGAGGTCACGGTCTTGTCGATGAGCGAGCTGCCCCCCAACGGCAACATCGCCTTCTTTAAAGTCTTGTGTAACCGGACCGCGGCTCAGGCCGCCTAAATCAGACTTCTTGCTTAGGTACACTCTTGGCCATGGGACCGCAACGCTTTACCGCTAAAAACGCCGCAGAGGCTCTGAAACAAGTTCGCCAGGCCCTGGGGCCGGATGCCATGGTGCTGTCCACCCGAGAATCAGACGAAGGAGTCGAGATTCTGGCGATCACCCCGGATGGCCTGGATGAGGTCTCGCAGACGGTGGCCCGGTCCGGCAGCAGCCTGCAGGCTTCGCGCAGCACGCCCAGTGCCTCATTGGCCAGTGCTGCTGAAAAGCGTGGCATTGAGCAAGTGACCCAGGCCTTTCCGCATGAGCTGGTGATCAGCGATGTGATCAAGGCCCCCCGCAAGCGCGATGGCTCGCCGGTTCACACCCCAGAGTCCCTGGCCCAGGCCGGCAACCCTATTCCTGCATCGGCTGGCGCAGCCGCAGCCCAAAAGACCACCACCAGCGGCAGACCTCTGGGCCGGCCCACCACACCCGGCGTTGACCTGTCGCCCAGCGTGCAAAAGCTGGTGCTGGAGATGGCCGAAGTCAAAAACCTGCTGCAGTCCCACCTGGCCACCAGCTTCTGGAGCAACCTGCAGCAGCAGGCCCCGGTTCATGCCGAGCTGGTCAAGCGCATGATCAATGCGGGCATCTCGCCCAAGCTCTGCGCTGACATCGTTCAGTCGTTGCCCGAGCAAGGCAGCATTGATGAGTTAAGCGAGATGGTCGCCCAGACCCTGGAGCGGCTGATCCACACCCAAGACCCCATGGACATCTTCGATGAAGGTGGCATCTTTACCTTCATCGGCCCCACCGGCGTGGGCAAGACCACCACCGTGGCCAAGATCGCAGCCCGCTGTGTGCTGCGCTTTGGCCGCAACGAGGTAGTCCTGCTGACCACCGACACCTACCGAATCGGTGCGCAAGAACAGCTCAAGGTCTTTGCCAAAATCCTGGGCCTGCCGGTGATTGCCGTGCGTGACAGCGAAGACCTGACAGCCAAGCTCTCTGAAGCCAGCAAGAAAAAGATTGTGCTCATCGACACCGCTGGTGTGAGCCAGCGCGACACCCTGATGCTCGACCAGGCCCAGCTACTGGCAAAGGGTCAGGCCAACCGCCATCGCATTCTGGTGATGAGTGCCACCACCGACCTGCGCACCCAGGAAGACATCATTCAGCTGCACGGCCACGCAGACAGCGGCCATGCCATTCAGTCCGTGGTGGTGACCAAGACCGACGAGGCCGCCCTGATTGGTCCCGTGGTTGATTCACTGATTCGTCATTCGCTGCCCCTGCTCTTTATTTCCAATGGCCAACGCGTGCCTGAAGACCTGAGCGCGCCCAGTGCCCAGTACCTGGCTCACCGAGCCCTTCGACCACGTCAGCTGGGGGCCGACATGGACATCACCACCGAGCAGATGCCGGCCGTGCTGGCCGACCAGCTCACGCAGTGGTCCGCCAAGTCGTAAGAGGGAAACAAGACCTTGAGCGAGACAGCATCAGAGACCATGGACAGCGCAGAGCAGGCCGCTGCTGAGACAGTGGCATCTGAGGCGCCTGCGGCTGCTTCCGCACCACCTGCTGCACCCGCTAGCGCCAGCATGAGCGGTGATCAGGCCGATGGCCTGCGCGAGCTCTTTGGCAATGGCGCCCCCCGGACCCTGGCACTGGCCTGTGCATTGGATGCAGACGACACCGTCTGGCTGGGTCAGGGCGTGGCGCAGATTCTGCGGCGCGAGGGCACCAAGACGCTGCTCATTGACGAGGTTCGGCTGGCCGATCGACGCGCCTTTCCGAAGCTGGCCTATCGCACCAAGTACGACCTCGGCCAGGTCATGGAGAACCTGGTGCCCATCGAGAAGGCCATTGTCGATGCCGAAGAAAACCTAAAGTTTGCCTGTGCCATCCGTCTGCGCAAGAGCCACGAGCTGCGCCGCGCCAAGCATCCAAACGTACTCGAGCGCCTCGCTGCAGCCGGCATTGACATCGACGTCATGATCATCGCCACCCAAGACCCAAGCCACGAGGGCTTTGGGTTTTTTGCCGATGAGATCGATGTGATCGTGGTGGCCACGCCCGAGCAGACCAGCCTGGTTCGCGCCCTGGAGCTGATTCGCAGCATGAGCGCCCAAGACCCCGACCGGGTGGTGCCAGTGCTCATGGTGGGCAAGGAAGAAGCCGAGTGCCAAGAGGCTTTTGAGCGTCTGCAGCAGGCCAGCGACAGCCTGCTGGGCATTGGTCTAGAGGATCTGGGCTGGGTAGCCGCCCGGCCGACCATCGACCCGCTGCCCGCCCGCGCGCGCAAAAACCCAACAAGCCTTATCCTGCCGTCTGGGCTCTTTAAGAAGCTGGCCAACCTGGCCAGGGGCCTGGGACGCTAAAGGCACTCAAACGGCAGATGGCAAAACTCAAACAACCCTATACGCAGGTGCTGGCCGATGATCTGCAAGAGGCGATTCGGGCTCACACCCCACTGGTGCGCCGACTGGCTTATCAAGTGGCCTCTCGGCTGCCGGCCAACGTCGAGCTCGATGACCTGATCCAAGAGGGCATGATGGGCTTGCTGGATGCCATCAAGCGCTACAAGCCCCAGCCTGGTCTGCCCTTTGAGTCCTATGCCCGCATTCGGATTACCGGGGCCATCTACGACAGCTGCCGCGAAAACGACATCCTGCCGCGCAACCAGCGCGACAAGCTGACCGAGCTGGAGCGGGCCACCCGCAAGCTAGAACAAGAGCTGGGCCGTCCACCCACCGAACAAGAAATTGCCGAGTCCTGCTCGCTGACCATGGAAGAGTACTTCCAGACCCTGGATGCCAGCGTGGGGATGACGGCCATTGACGACGTGCCAGAGACCCTGCTGCCCATTGCAGAGGACGCAGACCCCGCGCTGATCACCTCGCACAAGCAGTTAAAGCTGCAGATCAGCACCATGCTGAAAAACCTGCCCGAAAAAGAGCGGCTGGTCGTGGCCCTGCACTACCAAGAAGATTTGAGCTTTAGAGAAGTGGCCTACGTCATGGACCTGACGCCTGGTCGCATCAGTCAGCTGCACACCCAGGCCATGGTGCGCATTCGCGGTCTGATGTCAGACTTTGCGCGATAGCAGATTGCCCAGCACATTGGCCACCTGGCCCTTGGCCGAATAGGTCGCCGAATCCGACTGCTGGGCCAAAGAGGCCATCAGAGCAGAGTTCTTTAAGCTGGCCGCCCGAATCAACTCCCCGTTGACCAAGTGATCCTGCTGGGCCTTCAAAAGGGTGGACCGCAGGCTGGTTTTTTCTTGTTCGGGCAACAAATCAATCTGGGCCTTGAGGCCATCGAGACCACCGGGATAGTTGGACAGAGCATCCAGTGCTCGACCGGCCCGGTCAATGCCAACGGCATAGTCGTCTACCCGCTCAGCCTCAAGGGCTACACGCAACTGGGCCACGGCAGTGGCCAGCTCTTGGATGAGTTCTGATTCAGCGAATGTAGACATGCGGCCTCCGGCAGAGGCACGACACGAGGTTACTGCGCGCGGCGACGGGCTGCGGCAGAGGAGATCGCATCGGCCAGGATGTTCTCAGCAACCTTATCGTAGTCGATCTGGAAGTCACCGCTGGCGATTCGCTCTCGAATTTTGTCGAGCAATTCGGTATCGAGGGGCTTTTCACCACGCAGGGCCTCTTTGGCAGCCTGGGCTGCGCTGGCCGAAGCCGAGCTGATGTCGACGTTGGCAGCGGGTGCTGGTTTGCTCTGAGGGGTGGTGCTGGCCTGTTGATTGGCGCGCATGGAATCGACCTGGCTTTTGACAGCCGGGCTCTGCGCGCCGTTGGTCTGGCTGGGCAGCTTGCTCTGATCAATTTTCATGGTTTGCCTCTATTTCACCGTTATTTCTACTTCACCTGGGCCCACAACCCGCCCGGAGACCCGACCACCGTCCGATAAACGCACTGTAACAGTATCGCCGATCGCACCGTCGGTGAGGGCTATGCCCTCGCCACTGGCCTGAAATCCGGGACCCTTAATCTGTACTCTGACGGGGGCCCTCGCCTGTATAACGGATGCCTGCTTCAAACTGTTTAGTCGAATCCAGCCCCGAGCCGAAATAGATTGGCTGATGGTCTGGCCCAGGACGTCTTCTACCCGGACAGCCGCGTCAGCGGGCGCATCGGTCATCTCTGCCTGCTCAACCACCAGGTCGTCCCGGCCCAGCCGGGCCCCCGTGGGCAGGTAGCGGGCCGCCCGGATCGTCTGGCCAAAGACCCGCACCCGCAGGGGAATGCTGGCGCTAAAGCTGGGCTTGTCGCAACGGGCCATGACCTGGACATTGCCCCACATGCGGTCTCTTTTCGGGTTCTCAAACAAAAGTGTTTGCTCACATTTTGTTCGAAGGCCGGCGTTCGGGGGAAATTCGACTTGAATGGTCTGGCCCCGCAGACTGGGGTGACTGGCGATCACGGCCTGCGCCCGCTTCTGGTCTTGGACCGTCAGGGGGAATCGCTCAAGAGACTCAGACCCAATCAGGGCCCGCTGGGCCCAGGCGACCTGCGGCAGCGCAAGCGTTAGGACACACAAGACCGCGGTCCGCAGGGTCCTTAGGTGGGAATCAGCCATGACATGAGCTGGGCATCCTCGCCCACCAAGACACCGGCCACCCATTCCGGAGCGGCGACCACCTGCGGCAAGACAAAGGCGTTGGCCACGGTAAAGGGCAACACCGCATCGGCGTAGAGCACAAAGGGCTCCGCACCAGACTGACCGTGGATGCGCAGCCGAGGCGCATCGACTTCACCCAACAAATCCACCCCTCGAGGCTTGGTGCAGGTCTCGGCCGAGAGAAATTGAGCCCAGGAAATGGCATAACGCTGGCCGCCCCGCATAAAGGGCACCACTCGAAGGCGAGACAGGCTCTTGGGCAGGATCATCCACAGGCCGTTGTCGACGGGCTGCAACCGACCATTGACCACCTGCATGGCGTGGTTGATGCGCTCGAGTGCAGGCGCGTTGGCCGGAATGTCTGCCAATTCAATGAACAGCGTCTGGGACTGGACCGAGCCGGTGATCTTGGAAGGCTGAGGCAGCTGCCCCAGCATGGCCACCAGATAATCCACCACATCAGAGTCCGCCCGCAGATCACCCAGATCGAGTGTGCGCGACAGGCCGTAGAGTCGTTTGGCCAGCACCTCCTGACCAATGCCCACCATCCAGTCGGCATGATCAGCCAGCATGAGCTGACCTCGGCGAGCCAGCTCATCCGAGCCCGAATCCCCCAGAAACTGCGCCATGGCCTGAAGCCTTTGAAGTCCGCGCGTGCGGTCGTAGATGCTCAAGCCTGGCGAGGCGGCGTCGTTGGCGTCGGCCGCTGCCGCTTGGGCGTTGTCAGACTCGACCAGGTCGTTGCTGTTGCCTTGGAAGTAGACCAGGCCCTGCATGTCAGACAAGTCAATGTCATCGCTGTCGCCCTGGGTCACCTGGGCGTCGGCCTGCTGGATCATGGGGTCTGGCAGCTGATCAGTGGCGCGGTAGGCCAGTCCAGATAAATCAATCGCAGCCTCACCCTGACCAGAGAGCTCTGCAGCCAGTCGGGCGAGCTGCTGGTGGTGCTCGGGCCCTAGGCTTGTGGCCGCATCAAAATCGCCACCCTCGAGCGCCTGCAGGAGCTCGGCTACCAACTGAGAAAAGACGACAAACAGGTCCTGAAGATTGGGAAAGCCCGAGGTGGCTTGTCGGGCCAGGCGCTCGGCCAGCTCAGCATGGCGGGTCAGTCGCAGGCAGTACAGCGCATCGGCAATGTCGCGCACATACATGGACACCGCCATGGCCTCGACCGCCAGTCCGCTGGCCTGCGCATGGGCCAACCCATCGGCAGCCCGGCGCAGGTCGGCTACAAAGGGCTGCTGCAGTTCACTCATTCAGGGCGTGCCTCGAGTGTGGCCGAGAGCTCAGCCAAGGCTTCGTTTAGTCGGCCAATCTGGCTGACCCACTGGCGCGTGACGATGATCATGGCCTCGGCATCGGTCTGCAGACGACTCCAGGCAGGCGGCTGATCCGCGGGCTGGTCTTGCAAGAGCTGCTGCTGATCGGCCAGGGATTTCTCGAGCTTGCGGGCCTGCAATTCGATGTAATCGATGTTCTCTGAGAAGCGGTCGCAGAGGTCTGACATCCCGCGCGGTGCGTCGGGGTTAGAGGCCATGACCGAGAGCTGCAGCCCCTGCTCCTTGAGGCTCACCAGAGAGCCCAAGGCATCTTGCAGACGCAGACGGGCCGGCTCCATGACCGCAGCCATGTCAGTGGGGCCGCTGTTTTCAGTGGCCTGGCGGACTTCGGCCAGGCCCTCGGAGAGCTTGCGAATGGCGTCTGACAGCTGGCGACCCAGGTCACCAATCTGTTTGGCAGCCAGCAGCACATAGGTCACCTGCTCACCGGCCAGCCGCAGGGTCTGGCCAGCCTGGGCATTGCGATCGTCACCGGCCGATCCGCTCACTGCGATCTCGACGGACGCAGCAACATCGGTCTTGGCCACCAGCGCGGGTTCCATCACCGCATCACCCGATGGGCCACTGGGTACCAGGCGACCCTCTTCTAGTAGCGCTCGCAACTCGCGATCGGAGGTCAGCAACAGAACGCTGGCCGCCACAAAAGCCAGCATGGCCACAAAGCCTGACAGGAAGGTCAGTGTCCACAGGTCGAACTGGTTGGTCTTGTCGCTGGTGCGTTGGTGAACCGCCTGCTGATTGGCAAGCGCAGACTCCAGGCCCACCAGTCGGGCCAGGACTTCCTCACCCACCGCATTGGCCGAGAAGACCGCACTCTCCCACTCGTTGGCTCGCTTGAGCACGATCAGCTGATCGACCTGGTTGCGAATGCCCACCCGACGCGGGCTCATGGACGACTTGAATTGTTCCTGGTCAATGCGCTGACGACCAGCGACCACCGCCTTGATGGCTGCCCGGAAGGCGTCTGGCTTGTCCAGCGTCTTGGCGGTCTTCATGGCGGCCAGATGCGGGCGAACCTGCACCATGGCCTTGGTGACATCCAGAAAGGGGGAATAAGACGGGACGCGAGCGGGCTCCAGCACACGACCCGCCCCAATCAGCGCGTCGACTTGGCCCAGGGCCTCGGTGGAGGCCTTGGAGATGCCCAAGAGTTTGGGTGCCAAGTCTTGTAGCCGCTTGAGTGGCTCGTTGACCAGCTTGGCCTCGGCCTGAGGCAACTCCGAGAGTCCGGTTGCAATCGCATTGAGGCCCATCTGAAAACCTGGATCAAACCACTCGCGTTTTTGCAGACGCGTGCGCAGATCGGTGATCAGCTTGCCGGCCGAGACGCGGGCGTCGTTTGGCTGGGCGGCTGTACTGATCTCACGCTGAACATTGGAAGACTCAATGGACAAGACCTGCAGCAAAATCGGGTAACGAATGCCCAGGGCAAAGGTAAAGACCGCACCCGCCAGGCTGATGACAAACAGCAACCAGATCCAGAACTTGGCGCGCGACAGCCTGGTCAGTTCCTGAGCGATGTCTGATTGATCCTTCGGGCTGGTCACGCAGGCGTCTCCCTTTTGTTGTCTGTTTGCTTGGTTGTCTGGTTGAGGATCATCAGGCCACACCCGGCTTGGGGCGCAGAACCTGCCACTGACGATCGCTGTACTCGGCCACGACGCCCTGCTCGCCCCGAACCAGGCTGGCGCGGAAAGGGCCATGGGTCTCCTCGGCTCGGAAAGCCAAGCGCACCGGCGTGGTCTGCTCACTCAAGACCACCAACCACATGGATGCATCCAGGGGTGGCTCAGGCTGTGTCTGACCGGTCACGGCTGAGCCATCGAGGGTCTCGAGCAATTGATCATGCGGCATGACCATGGTCGGCGTGCCTTCGCGCATGAGCATGCCCAGGGCCGCCGACTTGGGCGGGCCAGCGAGCAGGCTGTTGCTGCGAAAGGCGGCATGAACGGCAGAGAAATCAATGGCCATAGCCTGGCCCTGCCAGACAAAACCAAAGAGTCGCTGGGTCGCGCTCACGCCTGCGATACCTCGGCCTCACGGGCCTGACGTCGGAAGTGAAACCACAGCGACAGGAAGAAGAAGACCAGCGCAGCCACCAGCCCCATGACCGCATCACCCAGCAGACTTAGAACCTGCGCCTGCGAGATGGTGGCCGTCTGAAGGTCGGCCAGGTAGTTGTCGATGGCCCGCTGAAATTGATCGTGGTGCCACATGAGAAAACTGGCCAGTGAGACATAGCCCACATCATCTGCCCCCAATTCGCGCTGAGACAGGTTGTAGCGACTGAGCTGAGCCGCCAAACGGCCAAGGCTCTCGATGTAGACACCACGCCAGCTCGAAGAGACCGCCTGCACGAAGTCACGCTCGAAGCGCTCGGCCAGACGGGCCGCCTCAAGCCGAGAGACCACATTGAGGCCCTTGGGCGTTGCGAACATGAGGCCATGGTTCTGGGCGGTGATGATCTGATCAGTCGGAACCGCCAGGGTGGCATTGAAGAGCCGACCCTGACGTCGAAGCACTAGGCCCACCGTCTTGTCATTGACATCGCCGATGCGAATCATGAAGTCAAAGACGGTGTTGACATCGGTGGCACCAATGGCAGCAAGCTCATCACCGATGCGAATACCCGCACGGTAGGCCGGCGAGTCCATCTCAACGCCGGAGACCATGGGTCGCAGCTGCTTGAGCCGCCCCTCGGAGCGGGTGTTCTCAAAGGCCGCAAAGCTGGCAAAGATGGCGCCCAAGGCATCGCTGGCAGAACTGCCGCGAATGGGTTCGGGCTCGGTGGTGCCGCGCTCAAGCGGTGTGGGCGTGAGGCCGGTGAGCTTAGCCACACGGGCGTATTGCTCAAAGGCGGGCAGCTTGGGCGTGACCTGGGAGAGCGTTGTGCTCTTGCTGGCAATCTGCGAGCCCACGGACCCCATCCAGATCAGCGACAGCAACAGCAAGACGCCGCTGGCCGCCAGGAACCAAAACGAGATGGGCCTGGGGGTGGGCATGTCCTGCTCCGGGCCGTCGATCTGTGGCTCGGTCGTCGGGTCTGGGTTCTGATTGGATTCGGTCATGGGCTCGGTGGTGTGGCTTGAATCTGAAAGTTTTCTTTGAGGCGCTCGACATCAGCGTGGGCCGCCATGAGGTTGACCTCTTGAGCTCGCACATCCATCTTGGCACGACAAGACAGCATGGCCTGAATCCAAGGACCCGACCGAATGGTGATGACGGCATCGGCCAGCAGCGAGCGGCCATCGGCATCGGGCCTCACCCGCACGGTGGCCAGCTTGGAGTTGTCGCGATCGACCAGGCTTAACTCAATAAAAGAGGTGCGGCTGTATCGGTGGTGCCGACCCACCAGCAGATAGGACTCATCGTCCATGATGAAAAAGATCTCGTAGCCCGGCGGATCGCCAATGGCATCCACCACGTCGACCTGGGTAATCCCAATCTTGCCGTGCCAGACCATGTCGGCGGCCTGCGCCTCTTCGTTCTTGCGGTTGAAATGACGAAGACCCTCGTAGATTTCATAGAGCGTCAGCGGCAGTCGATTGGTTCGCGCCAGAGACTTGAGGGTCTCGACCTTCATCTCGACTTCTTGGCGCTCGTCTTTGAGTTTGTTTTCAAGGGAGCGCAGGTTTTCTTTGAGCTGATCCTGCAGGGACTCCATGCTGCGCATGGCATCGCTCCAGATGAACTCAATGTCACTGGTTTTCTCCATGGGCAGCCCAGCCTGTGCACGCTCACGCAGACGCTGACGCTCGGCTGCCTTGCGCTCAGCGCGGCGCTTGGCGCGGGCGTCATCGAACCACAAGGCAATGCCCAGCAAGGCGGCCAGCGCCAACGCCACCAGCGTCAGGGTCAGTCCAGGGCGCATGGAGACGACGAATTCAGTCACGGGCCAGCTCCTGCTCAACACACCAGTGAGCGGACTGGGCCACCAAACGACCCAGGTTCTCGGGTGTCCACTGCTCAGCCACGAAATGCAGCCGACCATTCAAAGACCGCAAGAGCGTCTCGAGTGCGCTGGTCTGCGAACCACTGCGCTGATCAAACAGCAGGGTGGTGGGTCGCTTGAGACTGGGAATGATTTTGGCGAACGAGGCAAAGGGCAGGCAGCGAGCCAGCTGCCACCAGGAGATCACCCGTGGGGCCCAACAGCCGTGGTCACTGGCATACGCGACCGAGATCCTTTTGAACACACTGGACAGCCAGGAGAGGCGGGCAAGCTTCAGGAGCCGCTCACGAAGGGCGTCCCAGCCACCAACCTGAAGACTGCTGACCGACAAATCAAATCCAAGGAAAGGGGAGACCGCCACCACACCGGCCAACACAGGGCCTTCGGTACGCTCCACCTGTTCGAAAATCGTCCCACGGCCAGTATTGGTTCGCTTTGCAAATTGGCGTTTGCCGTCGAGCAAATCGGCCCACAAGGCGAGGCTGGCCGACAGGCCCACGCCGCACAATACAACCGCTGAACCGGCCTGGCTGGTGGTCATGTTTCGGATGTCTTCGAGAATGCTACGCACAGCCTGGTCACTGCCAAGCGGGTTGCCGACCTGTTGCATGACTTGTACGGGGAAACCCTGGTCTCGCAAGGACTGAGCCAGTCGGTTGACCAGTGGTGCATCCTGCGCGTCGGCGTCAAGCAATAGGATAAATGGATGCACTTGCTCCATAGGGCCGAGTATATACTGCCGGTATGGAGATACTGGTGCTTGCTGTTGCAATTGCGATGGCCATTTTGGCCCTGGTGCTCTATTTGGAACTCAAGCGCACACAAGACCGGATGGACTCCGTGAAATCCGAACTGGAGCTGCGTGTTCGGTCCACCATCAACCAGGCCATTCACGACACCGCCGAAAAAATTCCGGCCATCGAGCACCGGGTGGACGAGATGGCTGAAAAAATTGCGCACGCCGAGGCCGAGCTCTCGGAGATTCGCAGTGGCAAGGCTAAAGAAGCAGGCGCGCAGGGACAACAAGGCGGCCCCGTTTTGTAGGCTTAAAGAGGGCGTGGCGGGTTAACCGGCCCGATGTTGCTCACGCCCTGACAGACGTAACTCCAGATCGCACTCTCGTAGCCAAACGGGCGCATCTCGCGCCAGGTGGGTGATCGCAGCCCGACTGCCTCGTAGACTGGCTGACCGCCCGCCTTGGGCTGTCCAAAGACTGTAACGGCCGTGCGAGCGTAATGGCCGTAGCGGCAGTTCACCTCAACACGGTCCAGACGCGATCGGTATTGACCAAAGCTGGGCCGTTCCAGACCTAAGGTATTGGCTGGCTGGTCTTGCTTAAAGTCCAACAAGACCCAGGCCTGCACAATGAAAGGGTGAGCCCGATGGACAAGGCTGGGGTCTACCGCCACCACGACCGTGGGCAGATCGGCCACCTGCAGAAATTCGGCCTGGGCCTTTTGAGCAGGCATAAGCAGGCCGTTGGCCAGGACAAGAATCATGACCAGCGAAGACAGCAGGGCGGAGAGGGCAACCTTCTTCATACAGAAGAAGTTACGGCATGGCGCAGGCTGGCGTTAAGCAATTCCCGGCGCCGACGCGGCCGATCAGTGGCAATCGAATGGCCAGTTGGTTGAAATCAAGCCCCAGGCCCAGACCCAGGATGTTCAATTCGAAGCCCTCTTCCGCGGCAATCGTCAGTCCCAAGAGTCCAAGCAGGGATACTTGCAGGCCCGAACCCGAGGGCGCGAGACCAATCGGATCCAGGATTTTTCGATAGTCCTTGCCAACAGCCGTTGGCGGCAGATCGAGGGCCAGCTCGGGCACCTCACGCCCAATGTGGGCCAGAAACGTGTTGCTGTTAGGGCCCGGGTAGCTTCGGTACCGATCGGCATACGGGTAGCTCTGAATCGCCTGCTGAATCTTGGGGATCAGAGCCTCGGCCTCTGCTCCTTGATGATGGACCAACACCGTCGGCTTGGCCCCAAACCACAGGCCGTCCGGCAGGGCGTAGTTCTCGCGAACCACTGGGGCACCACCCCAGCCCACGACCTCGTGCCGGGTGTACTGATCCTGCCCCTTGGGCTTCAGCAAGACCCAGGGGTGAACAGCAAAGTGGCCACGCCAGCCAAACGTTCTGGCGGCCAGCACCGTGACAATGGCGGTGTCGCGAAATTTGACTGGATCGAGCGCCACGCCGGAGGCATGTCGGGGGGCTGTGCGCCAGTCGAGCTGAGCCAATGCCACAGATGGGACGGCCAGCGCCAGGCTGAGGCAACACTGCAGAAGGGTCTGAAGAATTCGATTCATGCTGTACACCGCGCTCGCATCAAACTCTGAAAAGTAGGCCGTGTAGGACTTGAACCTACGACCAAAGGATTATGAGTCCTCTGCTCTAACCAACTGAGCTAACGGCCCAAACCGGTAAAGGCCTGGGGTGCTTGCGCAACCCAGGCTTGAAACTTAGGAACCCAGTGTGTCGAGGAAGCTCTTGAGCTTGTCGCTACGGCTGGGGTGACGCAGCTTGCGCAGGGCCTTGGCCTCGATCTGGCGAATCCGCTCACGGGTGACGTCGAACTGCTTGCCGACTTCTTCTAGCGTGTGATCAGTCGCCATCTCAACACCAAAGCGCATGCGCAAGACCTTGGCCTCGCGCGGCGTGAGCGAATCCAAGACCTCTTTGACCACGTCGCGCATGGAGTCCTGAAGCGCGGCCTCATGAGGCTGCAGGGTGTTGGTGTCTTCGATGAAGTCACCCAAGTGCGAATCGTCGTCATCACCAATGGGCGTCTCCATGGAGATCGGCTCTTTGGCGATCTTGAGGATCTTGCGAATCTTGTCCTCGGGCATCTCCATCTTGACGGCCAGCTCAGCAGGATCGGGCTCTTTGCCGGTCTCTTGCAGCAGCTGACGCGAGATGCGGTTCATCTTGTTGATGGTCTCGATCATGTGAACCGGGATCCGGATGGTGCGAGCCTGGTCAGCGATAGAACGCGTGATGGCCTGACGGATCCACCAGGTGGCATAGGTGGAGAACTTGTAGCCACGACGATATTCGAACTTGTCGACCGCCTTCATCAAGCCAATGTTGCCCTCTTGGATCAGGTCCAGGAACTGCAGGCCACGGTTGGTGTATTTCTTGGCGATCGAGATGACCAGGCGCAGATTGGCCTCGGTCATTTCTTTCTTGGCATCGCGGGCGCGGCGCTCACCGGCCGTCATCTGGCTGTTGATCTCGCGCAGATCGGCCAGGGGCAGAACCACGCGGGCCTGGATGTCGATCAGACGCTGCTGCAATTCCTGAAGGGCGGGCAGGTTGCGATCCAGCAGCGACTGCTGCTCGGCATTCTTGACCGGGACCTTCTTGACGAAAAGGTTGAGGTTGACCTCGTTGCCACGGAAAACCTTGAGGAACCAGGCTGAATCCAGGCCGACCTTGTCGACGGCAATGTTGCGGATCCGGCGCTCGATCTGACGAATCTCGTCGACCTGAGCGCGCATGGTGTCGGCCAGCTTCTCGACCATCTTGGCCGTGAAGCGAATGCCCATGAGCTCATTGCTGATCGCCGTCTGGGCTTTGTCATAAGCGGGCGAACGATAGCCATCGGTCTGGAAGGCCCGACGCATCTTGTCGAAGTTCTTCTCAATGACCGTGAATTTTTCCAGGGCGGCCTGCTTGCGCTCTTCAAGACGAGCCTTGGTGGCGTTGTCCTGAGCCTCGTCGTCATCTTCTTCGATGGCGATCTCGGCATCGGCCGCAGACAGCAGGTCCTCTTCGGGAGCGTTGGGGTCGACGATGCCATCGACCACTTCCTCGATGCGCATGACGGTCTCGCGCACCTTGGTGGCGGAATCCAGGATCTCGTGAATGGTCACGGGGCAGGCTGAGATGGCCAAGACCATTTCGCGAAGGCCGGCCTCGATCCGCTTGGCAATGGCAATCTCGCCTTCACGGGTCAGCAGCTCGACGGTACCCATCTCACGCATGTACATACGGACTGGGTCAGTGGTGCGGCCAAACTCGGAGTCCACCACGGTGGACAGGGCGGCTTCGGCTTCTTCTTCGGCATCGTCATTAGAGGCCGTGTTGTTGGTGGCCAGCAACAGGGTCTCGGCATCAGGCGTAGTCTCGTAAACCGAAATGCCCCACTCCTGGAAGGTGACCACAATCGCTTCCATCTGATCGGAATCCAGCTGGATCTCGGGCAGGTGGTCGTTGATCTCGGCATGCGTCAGGTAGCCGCGCTCTTTGCCCAGCACGATCAGGGCCTTGAGTCGGGCCTTGCGAGCCTCGAGCTCCTCAGCCGTTGCGGGTCCGGACGGGATAAAATCTAAGAGCTTCTTGTCACGTGAACGACGGCCGCCGCGCTTGGGAGTGGCAACCGGGACTTCGATGTCGACGCTGGCGTCTGAATCGCCATCGCCGTCATCGTCGGCGTCGGGAATACCGTCTTCGTCGCTGCTGGCGTTCTTGGCGGGACGCCCGGGACGGCCGCGCTTTTTGGCTGGCTTGGGCAGTTCGTCCAAATCAAGATCGTCGTCTTGCTCAGCAGCCTTCTTGGATTTGGCCTTGGCCTTGCTGGCTTTGGTGGGCTCTTTGATCTGTTCTTTGACCGCCTCTTTTGCGGCGGCTTTGCTGACGGGCTTGGCGACTGACTTTGCAGCAGGCTTGGCCGGAGCCTTGGCGACGGCCTTGGCAACAGGCTTGGCCGCGGGTTTGGCTGGCTTAGCGGCCGGCGTGCTAGCCCTGACCGCAGTTTTGGCTGCTGACTTGGCCGGCGCTTTTGCGGGTGCTTTTGCAAGCTTAGGTGCGGGTTTGCTGGCGGCCTTGGCAGGCTTGGCCGCGTCTCCACGCAGCTTGGCAATCGCCTTTTTCAGGGCGGCATCTCCGGCGCTGGGTTTTTTACCAGCGGCGGCCTTGGGGGCGGCGGCCTTGGGGGCGGCGGCCTTGGCGACCGGCTTTTTGGCGGCGGCGGGCTTGGCTGCAGGCTTGGGCGCCGGTTTAGACACTTTCGCAGCCTTGGCGGGCGCTTTTTTGGCAGAAGAGGTGGCCTTGGCGGGGGCTGCTTTGGGAGAGGCTTTGGGCATAGGGAATCCGGCTTAAATCTGGCTTGACGGTGAGTCGAACCCTCAATTTTAAGCGATTAGACCTATTGCATCAACGATTGTTTCAGTTCAGCAATTTTCGCTTGTAAGTCACGCAGCTCGGACAGGCGTTCGGGGCTGGCCGTCTGGCTTGCACCCAATGATTTCGCCAGGCTGGTGGCCCGAGCCTGCAGATCTCTCAGCAAGAGGCCACTGGCAGCCCGGTCCCACTCGTTCTGCACCATCTCGGACTGGTCCTGTGCCACCAGGTCATCCAGGGTGATCTCTGGCTGGGCATAACGCTGGAAAAGAGCGGCTGGTGCGAGACCTGGCTCATAGTGGCCGGGCTCATCGCCCTCCCAACCCGATCGGTCCTGGTCACCAGCAGCGGCCAGCGCCGCCTCGTGCAGCGAGGCGAACTGTCGACCTGGCTGGCGGCGAACCCACTGCACCAAGGCCTGCTGGTCCGGTGCCAGGGTGGCCAGCACCTCGTGTGACAGACTGTCGACCCGATGGGGCTGACGCACCAGGATCTGCATGAGTCGATCGGCCAGTGATGGAATGGAGCGGCGCACGGGGCGGCGCTCCATACGCTCACGCTGGCCGTAGCCGGGCACCGCCGCGGGCCGCCCCTCTGACAGCCGATCGCCGGAGCGGTAGTTGGGCCGATTGGCATGGGTGCTGGAACGGCTGGCGAAGTCACCGCGACCGGAGCGGTCCGACCGAACCGGCGCAGCCGAACGAGACACTGGCGGACTCACCCCAAGACTGGCCAGGTCGCACTCCAGCCGCTTGGCGCAGGCCTGGGCGATCTGCAGCTTGAGCTCGGTGGCCGGCATCAGGGCCAACAAACGTCTGACCTCAACACTGGCGGCGGCCCGGCCCTCGGGCGTGGCTAAGTCTTGATCGGCCACTGACTGCGTCCACAGAAAACTGGAGAGCGGGGGCGCGGCGGCGACGTGATCCAGCAGGGCCTGGGCACCGGCTTCGCGAACAAAGCTGTCGGGGTCGTGCTTGTTAGGCAGAAAGACAAATTTGAAAGTGGTCTTGGGCGTGGCAAACGGTAGGCCGATCTCCAGGGCCTTGGCCGCCGCCCGCTGGCCGGCCGCATCGCCATCAAACATAAAGACCACCTGATCGGCCATGCGAATGAGCATGCGCAGATGCTGCTCGGTGGTGGCGGTACCCAGGGTGGCCACGGCGTGTCCCAGGCCGTGCTGGGCCAGCGCCACCACATCCATATAGCCCTCGACCACCCAGACCTGGCCCGCCTCACGAATGGCCGTGCGGCCTTCGAAGACCCCATACAAATTTTGGCCCTTGGAAAACAAAGGCGTCTCGGGGGAGTTCAGGTATTTGGGCTCGTCGCTGCCCAGGGTCCGAGCGCCGAAGCCGATTACCTCACCGCGAGCACTCAAGATGGGAAACATCAGGCGATTGCGAAACCGGTCGTAGCGCTTGGACTTGCCCGACTCGTCGTCTGAGGCAATGACCAGGCCTGCATCCACCAAGTCGACCTGCTCATAGTCGGCGAAGACAGACTGCAGGGGCTGCCAGCCCTCTGGGCTGTAGCCAAGGTGATAGCGCTTGGCAATCTCGCCGCTCACGCCACGTCGCTTGAGGTAATCGATGGCCTGGGGAGATTCCTTGAGGCGTCTTTGATAGAACTTGGCTGCCTGCAGGGTGCAGTCCATGAGTCGAACACGCTGATCCCGATGAGCGGCCGAGGCAGCCTTGTCGTTCTCGCTGGCCTGCTCCTGGGGGACCTCGAGGCCTGCGCGCCTGGCCAGGTCTTCGACCGCCTGCGGAAAGGACAGGCCCAGATGCTCCATGAGGAAGCCGACTGCCGTGCCATGGGCTCCACAGCCAAAGCAGTGATAGAACTGCTTGCTGGCGCTCACCGTGAACGAGGGCGACTTTTCGGTGTGAAACGGGCACAGGCCGCTGTAGTTGATGCCGGCCTTTTTCAGCTGAACATAGCTGCCCACTAGCTCGACGATGTCGACGCGTTGGAGCAGCGTGTCAATGAAGGCCTGGGGAATCATGGCCTTATTTTGACACTGGCTGCCAGGCTTACGACTGGGCTAGTTTGTCTTTGAGCAGGCGCGAGGCCAGGCCCATGTCGGCGCGTCCGGCCAGCTGGGGCTTGATGATGGCCATGACCTTGCCCATGGCAGCGGGACCGGTGGCGCCGTCTTGGGCCACCTGATCGATAGCCGCCTGAAGCACCTGGGCGATCTCGTCGGGCGATAGCTGTGCCGGCAGGTAAGCGGCGAGCAGCTGGAGTTCTGCGGACTCTTTGTCGACCAGGTCTTGGCGGCCGCCAGCGGTGAACTGCTCGATGGCGTCTTTGCGCTGCTTGACCATTTTCTCGATGACCGCCAACACGGCTGGGTCATCGAGCTCTACTCGGTCGTCAACTTCTTTTTGTTTGATCGCAGCGCTGACCAACCGAAGGGTGGTGAGCTGCTGCGAATCTTTGGCGCGCATGGCCGACTTGATGTCGTCGGCCAGCTTGGCTTTGATGCTGCTCAAGGACTTGAGCGCAGGAGATTTAGTACTTGCGAGCAGGCAGCATCTGGCTGCGAACGCGCTTGTAATGGCGCTTCACGGCAGCTGCTTTTTTGCGCTTGCGCTCGGCCGTGGGCTTTTCGTAAAACTCACGGGCACGCAGGTCGTTCAACAGACCAATCTTTTCAATGGTGCGCTTAAAGCGCCGCATGGCGGCTTCAAAAGGCTCGTTCTCTTTGACGCGAACTAAAGGCATTGTCGGTATTCTCTCTAAACTCAAAGGCAGAAGAATCGAAAATTATGACCGTTCGACCAACATTTGGCAAGCCAGTGCGGATTCTGGGCATTGAAACCTCCTGCGACGAGACCGGACTGGCGCTGCTGGAGCTCAGTGCGCCGGCCCCGGGCGGCCAGTGGCCAACGGCCCGGGTGCTGGGACAGGCCCTGCACTCCCAGATCGACCTGCACAAGACCTACGGCGGGGTGGTGCCCGAACTGGCCTCCCGCGACCACCTGCTGAGGATCATGCCCCTGCTGACCAGTTGCCTGGAACAGGCCAACAGCAGCCTGGATCAGGTCGACTGGATCGCCGTCACCGAGGGTCCCGGCCTGGCTGGGGCCTTGCTGGTGGGGGTGAGCGTAGCCCATGGCCTGGCGGCTGCGCTGAACAAGCCGCTAATGGGCATTCACCACCTGGAAGGCCACCTGCTGTCTCCTTTGCTGGACGCAGGCAGCCAGGACCTGCGCTTTCCGTTTCTGGCCTTGCTGGTCTCCGGCGGGCACACCCAGATCATGCAAGTCGATGGCGTAGGTCAGTACACACTCCTTGGTGAAACCATAGACGACGCCGCGGGGGAGGCTTTTGACAAGTCCGCCCAGCTGCTGGGCTTGGGTTATCCGGGTGGGCCAGCCATCTCCAAGTGGGCTGCCAACGGCCGAGCCGACCGGTTTGAGTTTCCCCGCCCTCTGAAACACCGCCCGAACCTGGACTTCAGCTTTGCCGGCCTGAAAACCGCCGTCCTGACCCAAGTGCAGAAGCTGCAGACGCCACTCTCTGACGAGGACCGGGCCGATGTGGCCGCAGGCGTGCAGGCGGCCATCGTTGATGTGCTGGTTCACAAATGCATGGCCGCCATGGACCAGACGGGTCTCAAACAGCTGGTGATCTCAGGCGGGGTGAGCGCCAACGTCTCGCTGCGGGAGCAATTGCTGGCTGCTGCGGGCAAACGCCAGGCCACGGTCTTTTTCCCACCACTGCAGTTGTGCACCGACAACGGGGTCATGATTGCCTGGGCAGCGGGGTTGCGGCTCAGCCAAACAATGGTCCAGCCCGAATTTGTCGATAGCCCCATCATCGCCAGACCCCGGTGGGACCTGGCCAGCCTGGCCCCCTAGTCTTTCGGCTTCTTTTTAAAAGCCAGTTCCTGGCCGCTGGCCAGGCCACGAATGTTGCGGTGATGGCGAATGAGCAGAAAAACACTCATCCAAAACACCGCCCGCCAGACCGGCTGCTGCCACCAGCTCACCGGATCGACCATCCCAGCGGCCATCATCGGCAGACCCAGGCCCAACGTCGCCACATAGATCGGCGCCGCAACGGCCGAGACCAAGGCGGCAAGCGAAGAGATCTTGGTCAACAGAAAAATGCCCAGCCAAGTCGAGAGCGTGGCCAAGCCCAAGACGGGCGAGAGTCCCAGCAGAACGCCCAAGGCCGTGGCCACACCCTTACCACCCCTAAATCGAAAAAAGACGGGGAACAAGTGGCCTAGAAATACCGCAAGCCCGCCAGCGGCGAGAAGTTGCTGCGCATCGTGGGTGGCCACATCGAGCTCAAGCCCGGCAATGGTCCAGCCAACAAAATACACCGCCAGCCAGCCCTTGGCTGCGTCGCCCAAGAGCGTGAGCACTGCGGCGATTTTGTCGCCGCTTCGCATGATGTTGGTGGCACCCGGATTGCCCGAGCCGTAGCTGCGGGGGTCGGCCAGGCCACGCAGGCGACTGACCACAATGGCAAACGAGACCGAGCCCATGAGATAGGCCAACAAGACCACCAGCCAGAAGACGATCGAGGAATCCATGGCCGCCATTATGCGCGTGGATGGTGCTGGGCATGGATGCGCTTGAGCCGATCGCGCGCCACGTGGGTGTAGACCTGGGTGGTGGAAATATCGGCATGGCCCAAGAGCATCTGGACGGCCCGCAGGTCGGCGCCATGGTTGAGCAGATGCGTGGCAAAGGCATGACGAAGGCCGTGTGGCGAGAGCTTGAAGTCAATCCCCGCTGCCCCGGCATAGCGGCCAATGAGCTGCCAGAAATACTGGCGTGTGATGGCACCGCCATGCTGTCCTACAAAGACCGCATCGGCGAGCCGTCCACCAAGAATGAGCGGCCTGGACTCTTGTAGGTAGCGGGTCAGCCAATGCCCGGCCTCTTGGCCATAGGGCACCAGACGCTCCTTGTCACCCTTGCCAGTCACGCGCACCAGGCCCTCCGTCAGGCTCACATTCACCATGCGCAGGCCAATGAGTTCGGAGACCCGCAATCCACTGGCGTAGATCAGCTCGAGCATGGTCTTGTCTCGCAGACCCAACGGCGTGTCGGTGGATGGCGCAGCCAAAAGCGCCTCGACCTGAGCCTCGCTGGGCGCCTTTGGAAAACGGGCCGGCGCTCGCGCGGTTTTCACCTGGCCACATGGGTCGTCCATGCGCTGGCCCTGACGGATCAGCCAGCCAAAGTAACGACGCAGCGTCGAAAGCTTGCGATTGAGGCTCGTCGCCCGAACGCTCGACAGCCGCTCGCTGATGTAGCGACTGACATCGATCGCGGTCAGGGTCCGCAAGCTGTCGCCCTGCGCGGATCCCAGTGCACGCCACCGCGCCAAGTCCGCAAGGTCTCGGGCGTAGGCCTCTCGCGTGTTGGCCGACAGGCCCTCCTCTAACCACATGGCCTGCTCAAAGCCGGCAATCAAGGCCAGGTCTTCTGCGCTGGCGGGTGGCAAGGCCGGGAGCGTCTTGGTGTCGGTCATGCCAGGCATTCTGCGGACTGTGCGAGCGCCCAGTCCAGGTGTCGAATCACCTGAGCCGATTGCTCTGCCGTGAGCGAGTGGCGGTGTGCATCACCCGATGGCTCAGCAGACAGCTCTGCCCGAAGGCGATGCAGGGCCTGCACCAACTGGTCCCGTAGGCTCTGCTCCGCGGTCGGGGATCGCAGCGCGTTGCCAGCCACCACCGTCAGGTTGCGCAGCCATCGACCATACCCAATCCGCAGAACCGCACTGCCCTGAAAGACGCGCTCGAAATCTGCGCCTCGCCAAGTCAGCAGATCGAGCAACTGGGTCTGGTCCAATCCGTGACGCACCTGAAAGTCTGGGTGGGCCGCCAGCTGGGCGTACTTGTTCCAAGGGCAGGCCCGCTGGCAGTCATCACAGCCATAGAGCCGATTGCCAATGAGCGGGCGCAGCGCTTCGTCGATGTCGCCCGAGTGCTCGATGGTCAGATAGGAGATGCAGCGTCGGGCATCGAGCTGATAGGGCCCGACAAACGCCTGGGTCGGACAGGCCGACAGGCAGGCGGTGCAGCTGCCACAGTGGGCGCCGTCCTGGACCGAACTCGAAGCCAATGGCGAGAAGCCCGAAGGCGCATCCAGCGAACCATTCTGGTGGGGCGCGTTTGCCTGCCACTGCGCCATGGTGAGATCGGTGAGCAGCACCCCCAGAAAAAACATCGAACCCCGCTCGCGATGGAGTAACAAGGTGTGCTTGCCACGCCAGCCCAGACCCGCAGCCTGGGCCAGGCTGACCTCCATCACCGGTGCAGAATCCACACAGGCGCGATGCCCCATGGGCCCAAGGACCAACGAGACCGCGTCACCGAGTTTGGCCAGTGCCGACCGCAAGACCTTGTGATAGTCGCGGCCACGGGCGTAGACCGAGACCACAGCGCGTGAAGGATCGTCAATGGCGCGAGCCTCGTTGGCCTGCCAGTCAGCGTCCTGCAAATAATTCATACAGACCACCAGTGCGGTCTGAGCCCCTGGCAGCAGGCCCGAAGGGTCGGCCCGCAGGGCCAGGTGTTTGCTCAGATAGTCCATCTCGCCGGCGTAGCCCTGCTCCAGCCAGGCCTGCATCTGGGCCACCGAGGGCGCCAAGACCTCGTCTTGAAGTGACACCACACGCAGGTCTGCAAAGCCCAAGGCCACGGCCTGGTCGCGAACCGCCTGCAGCAGACTCGTCGCAGGGGAACTCACGGTAGGATGGGGATTCAGATTAGACACGCCATGATTGTTGACCGCCAGACGATTCGATTCAATGCCATAGACCTGCAAGGCCTGCAGCTGCTCGGCAACTGCCTGGGGCATTTTGCACGGGATCATGGTCTGCGTCTGGTCACACTCAGCGGTCAACTGGGCGCTGGTAAGACCAGCCTGGTGCGCAGCTGGTTGACCGCCTTGGGGGTGAGCGGTCGCATCAAGAGCCCCAGTTTCTCAGTCGTCGAGAGCTACCAGCTGGACGACGGCAGCCAGGTGGCCCATTGTGATTTCTATCGGCTGGACGATCCACTGGCCTGGCAGGCCGCGGGGCTTCGCGATGCACTGGCCAGTGACCTGGCTCTGGTGGAGTGGCCAGCGAAAGCTCAGGGCCTACCCACAGCTGACCTCAGCCTGACCATTGACTGGAGCCAGGCCAACGACCCCGAAGGCCCGCGTGACATTCGGGTCAGCCTGGCGACACCGCTCTGCAACGAACTGATGCAAGTGGCCCAGAAGGCAGGCCTCTCACCCCAGCGATGTGACGCCCCCTCAGGTCCAACTGATCAACCAGTGGACCCCCACAAGCGGGCCAGCATGGGCGGCCTGGTTCAGGCCGTCGGCGCGGTGAGCGCAGTCGGCGCAGGCAGCGCCAGTGGGCTGCTCAGCCTGAGCTTTGTTTTGGTCCCCACCGATGCCCAAGCCACGGCGGTCACCGCCGTGAGGGTCTGGCCATCCAAGGACTACACCCGCATCTCCATCGAGCATGACAACGCCAAGCTGGGCTTTTACACCCAGACCCTGCAGAACCCACCAAGGCTCTTTGTCGACATCTCGGGCGTGCGCCTGAACGACAAGCTCAAAACGCTGTTGGCCAGCGTCAAGCCCGATGACCCCTACATCTCGCAGCTGCGAGTGGGTCAATACAAACCTGATGTGGTTCGCATCGTCTTTGACCTTCGAACCGACATCAAGCCGCAGGTCTTTACGCTCAAGCCGGTGGCCCAATACCGGCACCGCTTGGTAATTGACCTCTATCCCAAAATCGCACGCGACCCACTGTTGGCTCTGCTCGAACAGGTCGACGAGAGCCGGCGCGATCCAGCCGAAGCAGCTCGCATTCAAGACATTCTGAGCGGCAAGACCGGTCCGTCGTTCACCGATCCCTCGCAGACACCGACGGATCAGGCCAAACCATCTGACCAGACAGCCCAGGCCGACTCCAAAGACAAGGCCGCCCCTCGTGTCCCCAGTGGCCCCAGTGGCCCCAGCGGCCCCAAAAAAGAGCCCGCCACCAAGAGGCTGGTCACCATTGCGCTGGACCCTGGCCATGGCGGTGAGGACCCTGGTGCGATCGGCAAACGTGGGACCCGAGAGAAAGAGGTGGTGCTGCGCATTGCCCGATTGCTCAAGCGCAAGATTGACCAGCAGCCCGGCATGCGGGCCTATCTGACCCGCGATGGGGATTACTTTGTGCCCTTGGGCCGGCGGGTTGCGAAGGCCCGACGCGTTAAGGCGGATCTATTCGTGTCCATCCATGCAGATGCCTGGGTCTCACCACGCGCCAGAGGCTCATCGGTCTATGTCTTGTCAGAGCGCGGCGCCTCCAGTACCGCTGCGCGTTGGATGGCCAAAAAAGAAAACAGCTCGGATGAGATTGGTGGTGTGCGAATTGGTGCAGCCGATGAAGACGTGGCCCAGGTGCTGCTCGACATGTCGACCACCGCCCAGATTCGGGACTCTTTAAAGCTGGCCAGTTTTGTCTTGGACCAGGTGCAGACCATCAACCGTCTTCACAAACAGCAGGTGGAGCAGGCCGGCTTTGCGGTGCTCAAGGCGCCCGACATTCCGTCCATCCTGGTGGAGACTGCGTTTATCAGCAACCCAGAGGAGGAACGTCGGCTGCGCGACGCCAACTACCAGGACCAGATGGCCGAGGCCCTGATGCGCGGCATCAAGGCCTACGTCGACAAAAACCCGCCGCTGGCGAAGTCGCGGATGATGTAGCCATGTCAGCCCCTCAACACCGCATTGCCCTGCTCCCCGATGTCTTAATCAGCCAGATCGCAGCTGGCGAGGTCATCGAGCGGCCCGCCTCGGTAGTCAAAGAACTCATCGAAAACGCCATCGATGCCCAGGCCAAGACCATCGCTCTCACACTAGAAGAGGGTGGCATTGCCAAGATTCAATTGAGAGACGACGGCAGCGGCATTGCGGCCGAGGATCTGCCACTGGCTGTGGCCCGCCATGCCACCAGCAAGATTCGGAGCCTGGATGATCTGATGCAGGTCGCCAGCCACGGCTTTCGAGGGGAAGCCCTGGCGGCCATCTCATCGGTCGCCAGTGTCTCCATCACCTCGCGCACGGCCGAGGCCGGGCATGCAAACTGCCTGTCCAACAGCAGCGGCAGCTGGCAGATCAGCCCCGCGGCTGGTGGTCAGGGCACCACCATCGATGTGGGCCAACTCTTTTTCTCGGTGCCGGCGCGCCGGCGTTTCCTCAAGTCTGCAGCCACCGAGTTGCACCACTGCAAAGAGGCCTTTGTCCGGCAGGCCATGATCCGGCCGGAGATCGGCTGGCAGCTGACCCATCAGGGTCGCGTGCTGCTCAAGCTCTCTCCGACCAAAGCCCTGGCGCGCGTGGCGCAGTTGTTGGATGTCGAAGAACAGACTCTGCGAGAGCTGGACCTTCAACAAGGTCCCCTGCAGCTGTCGGCCTGGCTGCAAACGCCAACGGCCGCCGGCAACAAAACCGATCAGCAGTATCTGTACGTCAATGGACGGGCCGTCAAAGACCGAATGTTGATGCATGCCATGCGCAGCGCCTATGCCGATGTCCTGCATGGTGATCGACAGCCCAAATATGTGGTGAGCCTGCAGATCGACCCGAGCCTGGTCGATGTCAATGTGCACCCGGCCAAGTCGGAGGTTCGGTTCAAAGACAGCCAGGCCGTCTATGGGGTTGTCGTGGCTGGCTGCAAAAAGGCATTGGCGAGCGCTGCGCAGACCGAGTCCCCACCGGTTTTTGCATCGACCGGTGCATCCGCCAGCATGACTGGCACCAGTGGTCAGTTGCCCTGGGCCCCGGGCCCTGGCGCGGCACAACCCGGCGCAGCCCAGCCTGCGGCCAACTGGCCGTCAGCCTGGCAGGCGTTCTATCAAGCCGGTCAGAGCAGCTCGCCCATGCAGGGTGGCTCGCTGTCGTCTCTGTCGGTGGCAGATCCCGGCGCATCGTATGCGGAGGCCTCGGGCCATGCCTCCAGCCACGAGCATCCGCTGGGCTATGCCCTGGCGCAGCTGCATGGCATTTTCATCCTGGCCCAAAACCACAAGGGCCTGGTCGTGGTGGACATGCATGCCGCACACGAACGAATCGTCTACGAGCGACTCAAGGCCCAGCATGATCAAGGCGGCATGGCCATGCAGACCCTGCTGGCGCCCATCGCCATGGCGGCCAGCCCCCTGGAGGTCGAAACGGCCCATCAACACCAAGGTCTGCTGGAGCAGCTGGGCTTCTCCTTGAGCAGCCTGTCCGAGACCAGCCTGGCCATTCGGGGCGTGCCGGTCATGTTGTCAGGCGGCGATGCGGTGAGCCTGATTCGCGACACCCTGAGCGAGCTGGCCCAGCATGGACAGGCTCACAACCTGGAGGAGGCCAGAAACCAGCTGCTGGGCACCATGGCCTGCCATGGTGCGGTTCGCGCCAATCGCGCCTTGACCATTCCGGAGATGAACCAGCTGCTGCGTGACATGGAGTCCACCGAGCGCGCCGACCAGTGCAACCATGGTCGTCCCACCTGGGTTCAATTGGACTTGGCCATGCTGGATCGGCTGTTCATGCGCGGGCAATAAGCGCAGGCCCTCCTGAGGCACCCCAAGTCCGCCACCCCATGTCAGCGATCGCCTGCCTGATTGGCCCCACCGCCAGTGGTAAGTCCACACTGGCCTTGCAGTGGGCCCTGGCCCACCAGGACAACACCGGTCAAGCCGTCGAGATCATCAGCATGGATTCGGCCCTGGTCTACAGTGGCCTGGACATTGGGTCGGCCAAGCCGACGCCGCAGGAGCAGTCACAGGTACGGCACCATCTGCTGGACCTTTGCGAACCCGAGGACAGCTACAGCGTGGCTCAGTGTCATGCCGACACGCAGGCTTGCATCCATCAGATTCAAGACCGAGGTCACCTGCCGTTGATCGTCGGCGGGACCATGCTCTACTTCAAGGCCCTGTGGCAGGGGTTGGATGACCTGCCCAGCACACCCCTCGCAGTGCGGGAGGCGATTGCGATGCAGGCCCTCGCTCAAGGCTGGCGGGCCCTACACCGCGAGCTCCATCAGATCGACCCGGTGACCGCCGACCGTCTAGCCCCCAACGATGCCCAACGTATCTCGAGGGCCCTGGAGGTCTATCGACACACCGGCAAGACCCTGAGCGACTGGGTGGCGCAGAGCCAAGCCGAGGGTCGTGGCCTGCCGCCACTGCCGTTGCAGGTATTGGCCCTGAACCCCAGCGATCGCAAGTGGCTGCACAGCCGCATCGAAACGCGCTTTCGGGCCATGGTGACGCAAGGCTTTTTGGAAGAGGTGAGAGGCTTGATGGCCAGACCCTTGCTCACACCAGAACACCCCAGCATGCGAGCAGTGGGCTATCGACAGGCTTGGGCCCACCTGGCCGGTGAGCTGTCGGCCGAGGCGTTTGTTCAAAAAGGCATCGAGGCCACACGACAGCTGGCCAAGCGCCAGATCACCTGGCTCAGAAGTTTTGAAGACCTGGCGCAACAGCAGGGCCTGGCCTACCAGTCAGCAGACCCCTGTCGCTTGACCATCGATCAGCTGATGACGGTCTGCTCAGCGTCTTTCGCACGCGCCTGAATCTGGCCGATGCGGTAGACCCGCTCACCAGCAGCCGTGAGGGTTGCAGCCACCTGCTCGGCTGCCTGGGGCTTGATCACCACCACCATGCCAATGCCGCAGTTAAAGACGCGGTGCATCTCGTCGGTCTGAATGCCACCAGCCTTCTGAACCCACTGCATGACGGGTGGCAAGGGCCAGCTGCCAGCCTGCAGGCTGGCCATCAGGTGGTCGGGCAGCACCCGAGGAATGTTGCCCACCAGACCACCACCGGTGATGTGGGCCATGGCGGCGATGTCGGTGCCATGGGCCTTGAGTGCGGCCAACATGGACTTCACATAGAGCCGGGTCGGGGTCATGACCAGTTCGGCCAAGGGAGCCTTCTGACCGGAGCCTGCAAAGGTCTCGAGTTCGATGCCTTGCATGGCCTGGGCACTCACCGCACCCAGTTCACGCTCGATGACCTTGCGCACCAGGGAGTAGCCATTGCTGTGAAAACCACTAGAGGCCAAGCCCAGCAGCACATCACCCTCGGCCACACGCTTGGCATCCAGAATCTGATCACGCTCGACCACGCCCACGGCAAAGCCGGCCAGGTCGTATTCACCATCGGGATACATGCCGGGCATTTCGGCGGTCTCGCCACCAATCAGGGCACAGCCAGAGAGCTCGCAGCCCTTGGCAATGCCACCCACCACATCGGCCGCGGCATCTACTGACAGACGCCCACAGGCAAAGTAATCCAGGAAGAACAGGGGCTCTGCGCCTTGCACCAGAATGTCATTGACGCTCATGGCCACCAGGTCGATGCCCACGGTGTCGTGCTTGTTCAGGGCAAAGGCCAGCATCAGCTTGGTGCCCACGCCATCGGTGCCGGAGACCAGCACCGGGTCCTTCATGCCCTCGGGTAGGCCACACAAGGCACCAAAGCCACCAATCCCAGCCATGACCTCCGGTCGCATGGTCCGCTTGGCCAAGGGTTTGATGCGATCGACCAGGGCATCGCCTGCATCAATGTCTACGCCCGCATCGCGGTAGGTCAGCCCGGTCTGTTTTTCAGTCATGATTGCTGCTGCTTTAGAAGAAAATGGCATTTTATGGGACAACCGCCCCTTTCACCGATGCACGCCCAACTCACCCTGTCTCTGCTGCCCCCCGTCCGAGCCGATCTGGCCGATGGCATGGTCGGCCACAACCAAGAAGCCCTGGCCAGCCTAGCGGCTCTGCTGGAGGGGCGAGAGGCCGAGTGGCTGGGCAGTGGCTCATCGGGCAGTGGGTTTTCAGCCAATCGCCCACCCTGGCTCTTGCTTTGGGGCGAACCCGGCTGTGGCAAATCGTTTTGGCTGGAGGCCTGGTCACATGCCAAGCCCAACAGCCTGTTGATGAACCCGGACAGCCCGCAGCAGGCCCTGGTGGACTACACCGCACGCCAGCAGCATGACGACAGGAATGAGGCCCAACAAGGAGCCCTGCTCGCTGACGATGTGGATCGCTGGCCGGCGGAGCTGCAACAAGCCTTGTTCGCCCACATGGCTGCGCAGGCCAGCCTGCCCAGTCACCAGGTGCGGCCGGTGGTGATGACCAGCCAGGCGCCAGCGGCACGGCTCCAGTCACTTCGCGAAGACCTGCGCACGCGGTTGGGGCTGGCCCTGAGCTTTGAGCTTCATCGCCTGTCAGAGACCGATATGATGTCAGCCATGCGTCAGCAGGCCCTGGCCCTGGGCTGGGTGGCCTCGGCTGAACAGGCCGACTTTGATCGGCTCTTTGAATACCTGCTGACCCGACTGCCAAGACACCTGGGGGCCCTGAAGGCCTTGATGAAAAAAGCCGATGAAAAGGCCTTGGCCGAAAAACGCAGCCTGACCCTGCCCCTTGTCCGCAGCCTGATGGACGAGCTCTTTGAGACCCTCTCTGAATCCACGCCTCATGTCTAAATCCAGCGCAAACACAGACCAACGCCCCAGCCCCCGCACGGACCGAGGCCTGGCCCTTTTTGATCTCGACCACACCTTGATTCCCATCGACAGCGATGTCATGTGGGCCGAGCATCTGGTGAAGCTGGGGGTGGTGGACTCCGCGTGGCACAGCAAGCGCAACGATTACTTCTATGAGCAGTACAAGCAGGGCACGCTGGACATCGATGAATTTCTAACGTTTCAGTTGGCGCCACTCGGAGCCCACAGTCGCTCAACCCTGGAGAACTGGCGAGCTGAGTTTCTGCAGACCCAAGTCATGCCGAACCTACTGGCCGCTGCCAAGGACCTGGTGGCCAAACACCAGGCTGCTGGCGACCTAGTGGCCATTGTCACCGCCACCAACGAGTTCATCACCCGGCCCATTGCGGATGCCTTTGGCGTGGACCACCTGATCGCCACGCTGGTGGAGACCAAGAGCGACGGTGAGTTCACGGGGCGGCATGCAGGGCTGCCCAGCTTTAGAGAGGGCAAGATCGTGCGGGTGGCCCAGTGGCTGGCTGAACAAGAGGACTGCCTGCTGCAGGACTTTGCCACCAGCACCTTTTACAGTGACTCGCTCAACGACCTGCCCCTGCTGGCCCAGGTGACCCACCCCGTGGCCACCAACCCAGACCCCACCCTGCTGGCCCATGCACAGGCCCAGGGCTGGCCGGTCCTTCGGCTCTGGTAGAGCCCGCGGTCTGATACCCTTTGCCCCGTGATTAAAAAGCTTCTTCGATCCCTGGCCAGACTGGCACCGGGACATGCCCATGGGCACGGCAAAGCCCGCGCCCACGACCCCCAAGTCTATAAAGCCAGCCGCGTGGAGATTGACCGAGCGCTGGTCTCCTCGGCGGCCAACCGAACCGTTGAAGGCCTGCAGAAGGCCGGCTACCGAGCCTTTATTGTGGGCGGGGCCGTTCGAGACCTGATGCTGGGCATGCGGCCCAAAGACTTTGATGTGGCCACCGACGCCACACCCGAGCAGGTGCAGCGCATCTTTCGCAGGGCGCGCATCATTGGCCGCCGCTTCAAGATCGTTCACGTCATGTTTGGCTCCGAGACCATCGAGGTCTCTACGTTTCGGGCCCTATCGGCTGACAACCAAGAGACCGATGCCCACGGCCGTGTCCTGAATGACAACACCTTCGGTGAGCAGCACGAGGACGCTACCCGTCGCGACTTCACCATCAACGCCCTGTATTACGACCCACTGAGCGATTCAGTGCTGGACTACCACCATGGCGTCGAGGACTTGAAGGCCCGCCTGATTCGCATGATTGGAGATCCCGCTCAGCGCTACCGAGAAGATCCGGTTCGAATGCTGCGGGTGGTGCGGTTTGCCGCCAAGCTGGGCTTTCGGATTGATGGCGCCACCAAGGCTCCCATCGCCCAATTGGCCAAGCTCATCACCAACGTACCCGACGCACGCCTGTTTGATGAGATGGTCAAACTCCTGCAGAGCGGCCAGGCCCTGAAAGGCCTGCAGGGCCTGCGCGAGCATGGTCTGCACCACGGCTGCCTCCCCCTTGTGGATGCGGTTCTCGAGCCGCAGGGTTCGACAGAGGAAAAGGCCAGTGCCCTCCGGTTTGTGGAGCTGGCTTTGGCCAGCACCGATGCACGGGTTCGGGCAGGCAAGCCGCTCTCCGTTGGTTTCTTGTTCGCGACCATGCTCTGGCATCTGGTGCGCCACACCTGGCATGCACAGGTGGCCAAGGGTGAAAAACCCATCGTAGCCCTGCAGCGGGCCATCGACGATGTGGTGGACCACCAGCTGAGTGACCTGGCCATTCAAAAACGCATCGTCGCCGACATGCGAGAGATCTGGCTGCTGCAACCGCGGTTTGAAAAGCGTGTTGGTGCAAGCCCCTTTAGGCTACTCGACCACCTGCGCTACCGCGCCGGTTATGACTTCCTGCTGCTTCGGATCGAAGCCGAGCAGGCCGACGCCGAACTGGGGCAATGGTGGACCGACTTTGCAGCAGCCGAGCACGAAGAACGCCTGGCCCTGATCAAGTCGGTAGCCAAGCAGCCCGGACAGGCTGCGACTAAAAAGCGCCGACGTCGTCGCGGGCCCCGCAAGGATGGGGGCCAAGAGGGTGAAGGCCACGGTGGTGACGGGTCCGGGTCCGACTTCGAACCCCAATGACCAGGCAAACGGTGGTGATTGCCCTGGGGGCCAATCTGCCCTGGCAGGGACAGTCACCCGAGCAGACTTTGTTTGATGCGGCCGCAAGCCTAAAACGGTCGGGCCTGCTGCAGGACCTGAGACTCTCTCGGCTCTGGCGCAGTGCGCCGGTGAATGCGCTGGGGCCAGAGTTTGTCAATGCGGCCTTGGTGGCCGAATCAGACCGATCCCCCGACGATCTGCTGTCCCTGCTGCTGGACACAGAACTCGCCTTTGGTCGTGATCGACGGGCCCATGAACACACGGCGGGTGTGTCACCCGCCCGCACCTTAGACCTGGACTTGATCGCAGTCGGAGACCTGCGCTGCCAGACGGCTGATCTCACCCTGCCCCATCCCAGAGCCACCCAGCGGGCCTTTGTCTTAGAGCCACTGGCAGAGCTGCTGCCCTCGTTTGGATTGCGCGACGCCCGGGGCGATCAGGCGAGTGTCGCGACCTGGCTGTCTCGCCTGTCTAGCAGTGACCGCGCGCAACTCCATCCGGTAGAGTAGAGAGATGCAAAAGCCCGCCTGGACCCAGCGTTTTCGATCCATTGTGTTCGAGGGTCCCATTGGGGTGGGCAAGAGTTCTCTGGCCCGAAAGTTTGCCGAGCGATTTGGCTACACCCCACTACTTGAGGCCCCACAGGACAACCCTTTTTTAGAGCGTTTTTATAAAGACAGCGCCCGGTATGCCCTGCCCACTCAGCTCTTTTTCCTGTTTCAGCGGGTGGACCAGCTACGCGAAATCGCCCAGCTCGACTTGTTCTCGGAGCACATGGTCAGCGACTTCATGATCGAGAAGGATCGGCTCTTTGCACTGCTAACCCTGACCGAAGATGAGCAGCAGCTCTATCAGAAAATGTTTGAGTCTCTGCGGCCACAGGTGAGCGCACCCGATCTGGTCGTGCTGCTGCAGGCCTCGCCCACTTCGCTGATCGAGCGAATTCAACAACGCGGCATTGCCATGGAGCAGAACATGTCAGAGGAGTATCTGACCCAGCTCTCCGAGGCCTACACCCGGTTTTTTCATCAGTATGAAGAGGCCCCCATCCTGATCGTCAACACGGCTTCTCTGAATCCGATTGATCGTGAAGAGGACTTCGAGGCCCTGGTTGGGCAGATTGCCAACTTCAGAGGACGACGGGCCTACTTTAATTTGGCCGGCTGAGACTAGATCTCGAGATTGTCGATGAGCCGAGTCTTGCCCAGCTTGGCGGCAGCCACCACTACCAAGGGCGTGCGCTGATCCAGATCCTGCTGGGTAGGTGCAGCCAGATTGCTCTGACGACGCACCGAGATGTAGTCGGGCTGCCAGCCCTTGACGGACAGAATTTGTCTGGCCGCCTGCTCCAGGTCAGCCACCTCATCGAGCTTGAGCCCCAGACCAAATTGGGCCTGGGTGATGCGATCCCGCATCTGTTGCAGGGTGGCATAGAGCCTGGGGGCTTCGGCACGCTCTTGCTCAGACAGATAGCCATTGCGCGATGACAGGGCCAGACCATCGGCATCTCGAATGGTCTCGGCCGAGATGATCTCGGTGGGCATGGCGAATTGCTGGCACATGCGGCGGATGATCATCTGCTGCTGGTAGTCCTTCTTGCCAAAGACAGCGACCTGGGGGCCCACACACTGAAAGAGTTTCATGACCACAGTGGTGACACCCACAAAGAAGCCGGGGCGGAACTCGCCCTCTAGGATGTCGCCCAGATCCTCTGGCGGCCGAATGCGATAGTCCTGCGGCTCGGGGTACATCTCGCGCTCATCGGGTGCAAACAAGACGTAGACACCCTCTTTTTCGAGCTTGGCGGCATCGTCCTGCAGGGTTCTGGGATAGCGATCGAAGTCCTCGTTGGGGCCAAACTGCAGGCGGTTGACGAAGATAGAGGCCACCACCGGATCGCCATGGCGGGCGGCCGTGCGCATGAGAGACAGGTGGCCCTCGTGCAGATTGCCCATGGTGGGCACGAAGGCCGTGCGCAGCTGGCCACGCAGCTGGCTGCGCAGCTCATCGATGGTGTGAACAATCTTCATGGACGGGGTGGCGTGCCGGAGGGAATCAGCCCGGGGGCATTACGCTGGGATGCCGAGGCGCGTCTTAGCGAATCCAGGCGGCAATGGCCAAGGCCACGATGAAGAGCACCGCCATGGTCTTGAGCAGGGTTTTGGAGGACTTCTGGGTCTCTTCGTGATGGTCGTGCATGAGTGACTCCTTTGATCTTGGGAACGGCTGGAGCACGCAGTCTAGGCTGCGCCCGGCTTGCTTGCCATGCGCCAGGTCAAGAATTTACCAATTCCAATGACGAAGACCACGCCGACCCAGGCGAGCAGGTGTGGGGGAACGCCCAATGAAGCCCAGACTGACACGGCAACGGGGTCGGTCTGGATCATCTCACCGGCCAGGTAGCCCAGCAGGCCACCGCCAGCCACCACAATCCAAGGAAATCGCTGCATCAGCGAGAGCACAATTTTGGAGCCCCAGACCACCAAGGGAATGGACAGGGCCAGGCCAAAAATGAGCAGGCCAAAGTGGCCCTTGGCAGCACCAGCCACCCCAATGACGTTGTCGAGCGACATGGCAAAGTCAGCAATGACAATGGTCTTGATGGCGGCCATGAGTTTGTCTTTGGCCTCGATGTCATGGCCATCCTCGTCCTCTTGGGGCAGCACCAGCTTGATGCCGATGTAGAGCAGCAAGACCCCGCCCAGAATCTTGAGGAAGGGGATTTGCAGCAGGCTCACGGCAAAGGCGGTGAGCACCACCCGCAGGACAATAGCGGCGGTCACGCCCCAGAAGATGCCTTTTTTGCGCTGGTGCTCAGGCAGGTTACGACAAGCCAGGGCGATGACAATGGAGTTGTCGCCCGACAGCAGCAGATCAATCCAGACGATCTGCAGCAGCGCGATAAAAAATGCGCTGCTGCCAAACTCCAAAGAAGCTTCCACTCAGCGTCCCTGACTTAGAGAACGCTCTTGAGCAGCTTGCCCATTTCGGAAGGGTTCTTGGTCGTGCGAATGCCGCAGGCTTCCATGATCTCGAGCTTGGCCTGCGCCGTGTCTTCACCACCAGAGATCAGCGCGCCGGCATGACCCATGCGCTTTCCTGGCGGTGCGGTGACACCGGCGATAAAACCGACCACGGGCTTTTTCATGTTGTCCTTGGCCCAGCGAGCAGCATTGACCTCATCAGGACCACCGATCTCGCCAATCATGATCACAGCATCGGTCTCGGGGTCGTCGTTGAAAGCCTGCAACACATCGATGTGCTTGAGGCCATTGATGGGGTCGCCACCAATTCCAACGGCTGAAGACTGACCAAGACCCAGCTCGGTCAGCTGGCCAACGGCTTCGTAAGTGAGCGTGCCGGAGCGAGAGACCACACCGATGCGACCCTTCTTGTGAATGTGGCCAGGCATGATGCCGATCTTGATTTCGTCGGGGGTGATCAATCCAGGACAGTTGGGGCCCAGCAGCAGGGTCTTGCTGCCAGCGGCCTTCATCTTATTGCGCACCACCATCATGTCGCGCACAGGGATGCCTTCGGTGATGCAGATCACCAGATCCAGCTCGGCCTGGACAGCCTCCCAGATGGCATCGGCTGCACCGGCGGGTGGCACGTAGATCACCGAGACGGTGGCACCGGTGGCACCCTTGGCGTCCTTGACGCTGGCGTAAATGGGAATGCCCTCGAAGTCTTCGCCGGCCTTCTTGGGGTTGACGCCGGCCACAAAGCAGTTGGCGCCGTTGGCGTACTCGCGACACATGCGGGTGTGGAACTGGCCCGTCTTGCCGGTGATGCCCTGGGTGATGACTTTGGTGTCTTTGTTGATCAGAATCGACATGGTCTTGGCTCCTTAGCGCTTGCCAGCTGCAGCGGCTACCACACGCTCGGCCGCCTCGGCCATGGTGTTGGCTGAAATGATGGGCAGGCCGGAGTCGGCCAGAATCTTTTTACCCAGGTCTTCGTTGGTGCCCTTCATGCGGACCACCAGAGGCACCTTGAGTCCTACGGCGCGTGAGGCGCTGACCACGCCCTCGGCGATCACATCGCAACGCATGATGCCGCCAAAGATGTTGACCAGAATGGCCTCAACCTTGGGGTTGGAGAGCATGATCTTGAAGGCTTCGGTGACCTTCTCGGTGGTTGCGCCACCACCCACGTCTAGGAAGTTGGCTGGCTCACCACCGAACAGCTTGATGGTGTCCATGGTGGCCATGGCCAGTCCAGCGCCGTTGACCAGGCAGCCAATGTTGCCGTCGAGCTGGATATAGGCCAGATCGAACTTAGAGGCCTCGATCTCGGCAGGATCTTCTTCGTCCAAGTCGCGCATCTCGAGGATCTCGGGGTGACGGAACAAGGCGTTGGAATCAAAGTTCCACTTGGCATCCAGGGCGATGACTTTGCCGTCGCCCGTCAGGATCAGGGGGTTGATCTCGGCCAGGGCGGCATCGGTGTCCCAGAAGGCCTGGTAGAGGCCTTGGAGCACTGCCCGTGCTTGGGGAATCGAGGCTGCTGGCACACCAATCTTGCTGGCCAGGGCGTCGGCATCGGCGTCGGTCAGGCCAGTGGCCGGATCGACAAAGACTTTGTGAATTTTTTCGGGATGGCTGGCCGCCACCTCTTCGATGTCCATGCCACCCTCGGAGGAGCCCATGACACAGACCTTTTGACTGACACGGTCGGTGACGACAGCGACATAGAGTTCTTTTTGAATGTCAGCGCCTTCTTCGATGAGCAGGCGGCGGACTTTTTGACCAGAGGAGCCAGTCTGGTGCGTGACCAGCTGCATACCCATGATCTGGTTGGCATAGGTCTTGACCTCGTCCAGGGACTTGGCAACTTTGACGCCACCACCCTTGCCACGCCCACCGGCATGAATCTGGGCCTTGACCACCCAGACTGGGCCACCCAGCTTTCCGGCTGCGGAGACCGCTTCGTCAACGCTGAAACAGGGGATGCCGCGCGGCACTGCAACATGGTAGCGGCGGAGAATCTCTTTGCCCTGATACTCGTGAATTTTCATTGTTTTGGCTCCCTGGAATGCTGGAGGATCTTAGCATGTGCAGCAGGCCCAGCGCGGGCTCGGGCGCCTTGCCAGACATGGACAGACCAGGCCCAGTTTATTCGTTTGGCGGCATATAGCGCATGGCCTCTAGCCTGCGCAGGACGTCGGGCGAAAAACCCCGAGCCGTCAAAAATCGGAACTGCTTGGCCTTTTGAGGCAAGTCGGCCGGAGGCTGCCCAAACCGCTTTTGCCAGACTTCAAAGGCTCGCTTGAGCTCGCTGCCGTTTTCTTGGCTGGCGGAGTCTAGAGCCTGTTCAATGAGGTCGCGATCCAGGTTGTGCGCAGAGAGGGTCTGCTCCACGCGGGCTCGGCCATAGCGAACGGAGAGCCGACGGGCCGTGGCCAGTGCGAAGCGCTCGTTGGAGAGGAAACCTTTTTGGGTGAGCTCGTCGAGCAGGCTGGCGACCACCTGCTGGTCTGGTTCGTGCTCGGAGAGTTTTTGGGCGAGCTCGGCGCGACTGTAGTCGCGCCTGGCAAGTGCTGCAATGGCCCGAGACTTGAGGGATCGAACGCCCCGGGCCGACTCGGTCTTAGTCAACGTCTGCCGTCTCGGCCGAGGCGCTGGAGGAGGCCTTAACCGAAACGCCCGCACCGCGAGTGGCCACCCCGAACTTCTCGCGCACCTTGTTCTCGATCTCAAGAGAGATCTCGGGGTTTTGCTTGAGGAATTCACGGGCATTGTCACGACCCTGACCGATGCGATCGCCGTTGTAGCTGTACCAGGCGCCGGACTTCTCGACAATGTCGTTCTCGGATCCGATGTCCAGAATCTCGCCCTCGCGGGAGATGCCTGCGCCGTACATGATGTCAAAGTTGGCCTGCTTGAAGGGGGGCGCGACCTTATTCTTGACAACTTTGACCTTGGTCTCAGAGCCCACCACCTCGTCGCCTTTTTTGAGCGAGCCCACCCGACGAATGTCCAGGCGCACGGAGGAATAAAACTTGAGCGCGTTGCCACCGGTGGTGGTCTCGGGGCTGCCGAACATGACACCGATCTTCATGCGAATCTGGTTGATGAAGATCACCAAGGTGTTGGTGCGGTTGATGGTGCCGGTGAGCTTGCGCAGCGCCTGCGACATGAGTCGGGCCTGCAGGCCTGGCAGGGAGTCGCCCATGTCGCCCTCGATCTCGGCCTTGGGGGTGAGGGCCGCCACAGAGTCCACGACGATGAGGTCGACCGAGCCGGAGCGAACCAGGGCATCGACAATCTCGAGCGCCTGCTCGCCGGTGTCTGGCTGGGAGATGAGCAGGTCTTGCAGGTTGACGCCCAGCTTTTGAGCGTATTGGGTGTCGAGTGCGTGCTCGGCGTCGACGAAGGCGCAGATGCCGCCGAGTTTTTGCATCTCTGCGATGACCTGAAGGGTGAGCGTGGTCTTGCCCGAGGATTCGGGGCCGTAGATCTCGACCACACGACCGCGGGGCAGGCCGCCGACGCCCAAGGCCATGTCCAGACCCAAGGAGCCGGTGGAGACCACCTGGATATCGGGGGCGACATCGTTCTCGCCCATGCGCATGATCGAGCCTTTGCCGAACTGCTTTTCGATTTGGGCAATGGCGGCTGCGAGGGCCTTGGCGCGTTCAGATTTGTTTTTGTCGGTTGCGTCGCTCATGTGGAGTCCTTGTAGAGAATGGTTGGAAATATACTGTATAAATGTCCAGTACTCAAGCCTTTGTTTCGATCGCGCAAACTAGGCGGCCTTGCCAGCCCTGACTATCGGGCAGAAGAGCGAATCATCAAGCCGAACAAACCCGAAGCCGCCCATCGGGCGGCCTGCCGCTGGACCTGCCAGCGACCGCCAGCCAGGCTACTTCGCTGGGTGAGCACCGGCTGACCAGACGCTCCCCAAGCAAACCAGACCGTTCCAACGGGCTTATCGATGCTGCCACCACCCGGGCCCGCCACGCCGGTAATGGCCACACCAAATCGTGGACAGTCTCCTGCCAGGGCGCTTGCATTGTGTCCATCGGGGGCCAGCAGCCCCAAGACCATCTGCTGGGCCACGGACTCGCTCACGGCACCATGACGCGTCAAGTCATCGCCCTTCACGCCCAACCAGGCCTGCTTGCGGTCGTTGGCATAGCTCACCACCCCACCCGCATACCAACGGCTCGATCCCGGCAGGCAGGTCAGCCAGCTCGCCAAGAGGCCCCCCGTGCACGACTCTGCCGTTCTCACCTCCACCGTCCCAGTCCCGCGGTCGGCCGCAAAGGCCAGGGCTGTTGCCACCAAAAGCGGCTCGCGCATCTCACGGTCCATGGAGCTCATCCAATCCACCGGGCGAGAACGGCGATCGTCATCAGTGTCATCACAGCCGCCAAGAGGTCATCAGCCATCACACCCAGCCCGCCTTTGACTCGGGCATCTACCCAGTCAATCGGAGGCGGCTTGGCGATGTCGAAAAACCGAAACAATGCAAAGGCCAGGGCCTGCCACTGCCACGCTGGCCAACCCATGTGAATGGCTGAAAAATGCGGGTCAGCAGGACTTGGGAGCATAAGCAGGACCAACCAAAAGGCCACGATCTCATCCCAGACGATGGCGCTGTGATCCGAGACCCCCAAGGCGCGACCAGTCACCTGACAAATCCAAATGCCGCCCACCAATCCCACGAAGGTGATCAGCCAGAGCACCCAGACTGGCCAGACTGCACTCATCACGACAAAACTCAGCCAGGCCCAGAGCGTGCCCACCGTACCCGGCCAGCGTCGTGAGAGGCCGCTGCCAAATCCGAAGGCCAAGACATGGGCTGGATGCTGCAGCCAAATCTGTCGTGGTTGCCGCCTGGCCGGCATGGGGCTTGGCATCGTGGTTTGGGAGTTCGGTGAGGGCTCGTGCATCACGCATTGACTCCGAAGTGATCAAAGCCGGCCGACGGTGTGCGTTCAGCAGGCAGGGGGCTTTGCTGGTCATCTAGCCACACAACCGAGCCCACTGCGACGGTCGGCCCACCCTGTCTGTCGTGACTCGGGTTCGCAGCCTGGGCTACCCAGCCAATCGGCGTGAGCGGCAGGCCAAGGTCAAGGCCCACCTGCATCACCTGATCATGGGCCGCAGCAGGTGCTGCAAAACAGAGTTCGTATTCGTCACCGCTGGCCGCTGCCAGGCGGCAGGCCTGCTCCGTGGACAACTCTCCCGATGCAAGCTGGCCCGCAAGACCGGGCCCCAGGCAGCGGGCCAAGGAGAGCAGCTCGACTTGAATCACCAAGGGCTGGTCCAGTCGTCTGGCAGAGGCCGCGGCCAAATGACCCAACTCAGACGACAGGCCATCTGAGACATCAATGGCGGCATGGGCCAGGCCACGCAAGGCTCGCCCCAAGGCCAGTCGAGGCTGCGGCCAGTTCAGTCGCTGATGGGCGATGCGTTGTCGAACCGCCCAGGCACCATCACCCAGTTGGCCTGAGACCCAAATCTGATCGCCAGGCTGCAGACCGTCGCGCCGAAGGGCCTGCCCCAATGGCACGGTCCCAATGATCGCAATGCTGAAACTCTCTGGCTGTTCATCATCCAGACCCACGGTATCGCCCCCCACCAGACTGCAGCCCGTCTGGGCAGCCAGGTCTTGAAGGCCCTGCGCCAGTTGCAACAGCCAGTTCTGGTCTTGAGCCGAAGCATTCGGTCCCACACGACGGCGTCGAATCGCCATGGACAAGGTGCAGGCCAAGGGTTCCGCACCCATGGCCGCCAGGTCTGAGCAGTTGACGGCCAGCATCTTGTGGCCCAGAGAACGCGGATCTACTTCTGGAAAGTAGTGACGGCCTTCGACCAACAGGTCGCTGGCAAAGACCAGCTGTTGATCGGCCGGCAATGGCGCCAAAACCGCCGCGTCATCGCCGATCCCCAAGGCCTGCGCATGGGCCAGGGCACGACCACCGCCTGAACGGCGCAACGGCTCCGCAAAGAGCCGCTCAATCAGGTCAAACTCAGGCCCGCAGTTCATCCGGCCGACACAACGGCGCAAGGCGGTCGAGCACCCCGTTGATGTACTTGTGGCCCTCGTTGCCGCCCAATGACTTGGCCAGTTCGACCGCTTCGTTGATCACGACTCGGTAGGGCACCTCGATGTGATGCAGAAATTCATAACAGCCGAGGAGCAAGATGGCATGCTCCACCGGCGAGACCAGGTGAAGGTCTCGATCCAAGGCTGGTGACATTTTGTCGCGAAGCTCTGCCGACTGTCGGACCACGCCGTAGAAGCAATCTTCGAAATAGGCCTGGTCTGCAGCGGCATAGTCTTCGGACTCGCGAGCGAAGGCCTCGATGGCGCCAGGTTCCTCAGCCGACAACAGCCACTGATAGGTGGACTGCACGGCCAAGAGACGAGACAGGCGCCGGGCGCTGCGGGCCTTGCCATCGTTTCGACCAGCAGCGCTGGGCTGGGCTGACACGGGCTTATCGCTCATCGTCGGAACCACCCAGCCGGTCATCGATGGCAAACAGGAGATTGGCCATCTCGATGGCGGCCATCGCACAGTCCCGACCTTTTTCTTCTGCGCGGGCCATCGCCTGCGCGTCGTCCTCGGTGGTGAGGATGCCATTGGCCACTGGCAGGTGGAACTCCAGACTGACCCGAGAGACCCCTGCACAAGACTCGTTGGAGACCACTTCGAAGTGATAGGTCTCACCCCGGATCACAGCACCCAGTGCAATCAGGGCATCGAAGCGACCGGTCTCCGCGAGTTGAGCCAGGGACAACGGAATCTCGAGTGCGCCTGGCACACTGACGACCGTGATGTCCTCCTGGGCCACGCCATTGGCTGCGAGCGCAGCCAGGCAGGCAGCCTCCTCAGCTTCGGTTACCTCTGCATTAAAACGAGCCGTGACCACGCCAACGCGCAGCCCTTCACCATTGAAATCCGACTCCACTCGATTGATCGCCATGATCGACTTCTCCCTAGACAATGCGTTACAGGCAGGCTGCCTTGTTGCTCGTGCTGCTATTGCGGCTGCAGATAGCCTGTTACTTCCAGGCCGAAGCCCATCATGCTCGGCATCTTACGGGGCTGGGCCAAAAGTTTCATTTTGCCCACACCGAGATCCTTGAGAATGGCCGCTCCCATGCCGTAGTTTCGCAGGGCCATGCTAGAGGCCGCGTTGGCAGAGTTCTGAGCCGGTAAAGCAGCCGAGGTCTTTCGGCCCGCCATCTGATCGAACAAGACCTGCGGCGACGTGCCGCAGTTCAGAAAGACCAAAACGCCACAGCCTCTTTGTTCAATGGTGTCTATGGCCTTGGCCACTGGCCAGCTGTGAACCGCCTGGTCAAACCCCAGAAGGTCCAAGACCGTTAGAGGCTCATGGACCCGAACCAAGGTCTCTTGCAGAGGGTCTGGTGTGCCCAGGCGAAGGGCTAGGTGCGCCTGGCCCACCGCCTTGTCTTGGTAGCCCAGGCAGGTCCAGCCCTCATAGGGTCCGGTGAGCAGTTGTTCGGAGACCCGGGTCACCAGGCTTTCGTGAGCGGTGCGGTGGTGGATCAGGTCGGCAATGCTGCCCAGCTTGAGTCCATGGGTCTGCGCAAACTGGATCAGGTCCGGCAGACGGGCCATGCTGCCGTCGTCGTTGAGAATCTCGCAGATCACACCGGCGGGTCGGCGACCGGCCAAGGCAGGCAGGTCGCATCCGGCCTCGGTGTGACCGGCCCGCGCCAGCACCCCGCCCGGCTGCGCCATGAGCGGAAAGATGTGGCCCGGCTGAACCAGGTCCTCTGGTCGGGCGTCATCGGCTACTGCCGTGGCAATGGTTCGTGCGCGGTCGGCGGCACTGATGCCGGTGGTCACCCCGGTGGCAGCCTCGATGGAAACGGTAAAGGCCGTGGTGTGGGCTGCCCGGTTGTCGAGCACCATGAGCGGCAGCTTGAGCTGACGACACTTGTCTTGGGTGAGCGTGAGACAAATCAGGCCACGCCCATATCGCGCCATGAAGTTGATCGCCTCGGGCGTTACTGCATCAGCCGCCATGACCAAGTCGCCCTCGTTCTCGCGGTCCTCGTCGTCGACCAGGACCACCATACGCCCGGCCCGAATCTCCTCGATGATCTCCTCGGCGGGGTGGAGTTGCGGATGACGGGCGGTATTAGGCACGACGGTCTCCCAGGCCATGAAGCCTCTCTAAAATTCTGGCCACCTGTCTGGCCATGGGATCGACCTCGAGGTTGACCAGGTCCCCTACTTTTTTCTGTGACAAGGTGGTGGACTGCCAGGTGTGGGGAATCAGGTTGATGCTCACAACGGTCTCGCCCTGAGGACCTGCCTCATCGACCAGTCGGTTGATCGTCAGGCTCACCCCATGGACGGCAATCGACCCTTTCTCGGTGACAAAAGCCGACAGCTCTGCGGGCAGGGCAATCTGCAGACGAACTGACTCATCGATGCGATCCAGGCCAACAATTGGTGCAGTCGTGTCCACGTGTCCTGAGACCATGTGCCCGCCCAGGCGATCACTGGCTCGAAGGGCCTTCTCCAGGTTCACCGCGCCAGGCTCGGACAGCCCCGTGGTGCGATCCAGGCTTTCGCGGGAGATGTCGACTGCAAACCCGTGCTCGTCCGGTCGCAGAACCGTCATACAGGCCCCATTGAGAGCAATCGAATCACCCTCTTGGACATCGCTGTGATCCAAGTCACCCCAGGCCACCAAAAGACGCAGCCCCTGCTGGTCGCTCCAGGGGGCCTGATCGCGCTCGGACTGGCTGCGATAGACCGTCGACTGCGGCAGCGCTGATTCAATCTGGCCAATGGCCTGAACAATTCCGGTAAACATGGTGTGAGTGTAGCGAGTCTGTTGCGGCTAAGCGTCTGCACGCAGCAGGCGGAATCGCAGGCTATCGCCCACAGAGATGGCATCAAGCCGGTGCCAACGCGTCGCTTGACTGGGCTCGGCCAGAGGGCCCTGGCGACCCAGCAGAGCAGTCCACGGCTCGGCCATGGGCATGCCAGACCCCAGAAAAATCGGCGCCTGATAGATCAGCCATTCATCGAGCAACCCGGCCTGCAAAAACGCGCCGGTCATGCGAGATCCGGCCTCCAGGTGCAGTTCGTTCATGCCACGCTCGGTTAACAGGTCCACCAAGGCACTCAATGCCATGGGACGACCAGGCTGACCGCAGGCCGAGGGCAACTGTACAACGTCTACTCCCATGCCCCTGAGCTGCTCGGTGCGTGATCTGACTTCGGGCTGATCGGGGTCTAGGGTGCAGACAACCATGGCCGGCGCGGGATCGTGGAAAAAAGGCATGTCCGGGTCGGATTGCAGACGGGCGTCGATCACCATCCGAAGGGGCTGACGACTGGTCATGACCTCGCGCACAGTCAGCAGCGGACGGTCCTTGAGAAACGTCCCAATCCCGGTGATCACGGCACAGGCTCGCGCCCGCCAGGCATGACCATCCGCCCGGGAGGCAGCATCCGTGAGCCACTGGCTCTGCCCATTGGGCAGCGCGATGTAGCCATCGAGAGAGATGGCTGATTTGGCGCGAACCCAGGCCCGGCCTCTTTTCATACGCGCGACAAAGCCCACGTTCAATGCCGCAGCCTCATCGGCTAAGAGACCACAACGCACCTCTATGCCTGCGGCACGAAGCTGGGCCAGGCCTTGGCCACTGACCTGTGGATTGGGATCCTCCATGGCAGCGACCACAGAGGCCACCCCAGCCTGAATGAGAGCCTGACTGCAGGGCCCGGTGCGTCCAGTGTGACTGCAGGGCTCCAGAGTGATGTAGGCCGTGGCCCCACGAGCTGCCTCGCCAGCCTCGGCCAGGGCGTGAACCTCTGCGTGGGGCTCGCCAGCGCGAACATGCCAGCCCTGCCCCACCACCTGCTGTTCGCGCACGATCACACAGCCCACGCGTGGATTGGGCGTGGTGGTAAAGAGTCCTCGCTCGGCCAGCTCGAGAGCCTGACGCATGTATGTGACATCTTGGTCGTTGAACATCCGGGTCCTGTTTTGACCAGTTAACGAATCTTGCGATTGGGTGCGCGGCGGCGAGGACCGACCTCGGCCAGCAGCTCTTGAAACTCAGCGATGTCCTCGAAGCTGCGATAGACCGAGGCAAAGCGGACGTAGGCCACCTTGTCGAGTCGTTTGAGTTCTTTCATGACCAACTCGCCAATGAGCTGGGTGGAGACCTCGCGCTCCCCGGAGGCAGCCAAGCGCTCTTCAATCTGACGAACAGCGGTATCGAGTACATCCGCAGCCACCGGCCTCTTGCGCAGAGCCAAGGCCATGCTGGCTCTGAGCTTGCCGGGATCAAACTCGATGCGTGAGCCGTCTTTTTTGACGACAGCCGGCAAGGTCAGCTCAATGCGCTCGATGGTCTTGAAGCGACGGTCGCAGGCTGCGCACTTGCGGCGACGGCGGATTTCATTGCCGTCTTCGGACATGCGCGTGTCCGTGACCTGCGTATCAGGGGATCCACAGGACGGACAGCGCATCTGGCTAAACCAATCGCCTTATTTGTAAACCGGGAAACGAGCCGTCAGGGCCTCAACCTGCCCACGGACCTTGGCAATCACCGCCGCATCCTCGGGTGCCTCGAGGACATCTGCGATTAGGTTGCCGACCAGCGCCATCTCGGTTGGCCCAAAACCGCGGGTGGTACAGGCGGGGGTGCCGAGTCGAATGCCGCTGGTGACAAAGGGCTTCTCGGGATCATTGGGGATGGCATTTTTGTTGACGGTGATGTGCGCCCCACCCAGGGCCGCCTCTGCTGCCTTGCCAGTAATCTGTTTGGCGCGCAGGTCCACCAGCATGACGTGGCTCTCGGTTCGGCCCGAGACAATGCGAAGGCCGCGATCCACCAGCGCCTTGGCCAGTGCCTGCGCGTTGTCGATCACCTGTTGACCGTAGACCTTGAACTCGGGTTTGAGGGCCTCGCCAAAGGCCACGGCTTTGGCGGCAATGACGTGCATGAGCGGGCCACCCTGGATGCCAGGGAAGATGGCGCTGTTGATGGCCTTTTCGTGCTCGGCCTTCATCAGAATAATGCCGCCACGGGGTCCACGCAGGCTCTTGTGCGTCGTCGACGTCACGATATCGGCGTGGGGCACCGGGCTGGGGTAGACGCCGGCGGCGATCAGTCCGGAGTAGTGGGCCATGTCCACCATGAAGATGGCGCCAATCTCTTTGGCGACCTTGGCAAAGCGCGCCCAATCGGTCTTCAGGGAATAGGCCGAAGCACCAGCAATCAAGAGCTTGGGCTTGTGCTCACGGGCCAGTGCTTCCATGCGGTCGTAATCGATTTCTTCTTTATCGTTCAGGCCATACGGCACCACGTTGAACCACTTACCCGACATATTGAGCGCCATGCCGTGGGTCAGGTGACCACCCTCGGCCAGCGACAGGCCCATGATGGTGTCGCCTGGCTTGAGAAAGGCCATGAACACGGCTGTGTTCGCCTGTGCGCCGGAGTGGGCCTGGACGTTGGCCGCCTCGCAGCCATACAGCTGCTTGAGTCGATCAATCGCCAGCTGCTCCACCACATCGACGTGCTCACAGCCACCGTAGTAGCGCTTGCCGGGGTAGCCCTCTGCGTATTTGTTGGTGAGCTGAGAGCCCTGGGCGGCCATGACGGCCGGGCTGGCGTAGTTCTCAGAGGCGATCAGTTCGATGTGGGCCTCTTGGCGCTTGTTTTCGGCCGAGATGGCTGCGGCGACGTCGGGATCGATCTGAGACAGGGGAATGGAACGGTCAAACATAAGGCTTCCTTGAAGGTTGAAGACTGGCTACCGAAAGCGTAGCCCATAAAAACCAAATGGCCCCAAAAATCAGGTGGGCCGCCAACAGGTGAACAGGCTGCGCCACCAGCGGGAACCCCAGGTGGTTCAGAGCGCCACCCAGAATCATTTCGAAGATCACCAACCCCACCAGTCCCCTCAGGATACGACCCACGACGGTGGGCCCCAGGGCACTCTTGTAGGCTCGCCAGAACAGCCATCCGGCCAAGGCCAGAATCACCCACGAGAAAGATCGGTGGAAATAAAAGATCACGGGCATGAGCTCGACCCACTGGTCACGCTCGGCCGCATTGGCGGCACGAGAGATCAGGTCAACGCTCTCGCGAATCTGAATGCCCATAAAGATCTGAACGACCATGGCCAACAGGGCCACCAGCGCCCAGAGGCGGTAACTGGCCGGCAGGGCCTGGGTCAGGTGTCGCAGCTCGTCGCGTCGACTGCGGACCAAGGCATAGATCAGCAGCATCTGTACAAAAAAGGCCCCGATCATGTGCAAAGAAATCATGACCGGACGCAGGTTGGTGGCCACCACCATGGACCCCACCCAGCCGTTAAAACCCACCATGACGAAGGCCCCAAAGGCGGCCCAGAAAACGGGAGGGTCCAGGCGGCGATAACGGCGAGCAAGCCAGGCCGTCGAGATCACCAGCAGCCCGATGACGACTCCCACCAGGCGATTGAGGTACTCGGTCCAGGTCTTGACGGCATCAAAGGGCAGATCGGAATAGCCGCGGTGGCTGTAAATGTCGCGCCAGTTCGGCGGCAGCTGCGCCTCGGACGTGGGCGGAATGAGCTGGCCAAAACACAGCGGCCAGTCCGGACAGCCCATGCCTGCTCCCGTCGCCCGGACGGTGCCGCCCACCAGAATCAGAAAATAGACGGCCACCACGGTCACCAGCCCGACCCAGAAGAAACGGCTCCGCTGGGAGTCGCTGATGCCCGTTGGTTGGCCCACTTTCGTTGTATTGGAGACGACGTTCATGCGATCACGACCTTTGCAAAGCGACGTTTGCCCACCTGAACAACATACTCACCGGCAGCCAGCTGAAGACCTCGGTCCACGACTTTTTCGCCATCGATGCGAACCCCACCTTGGTCCAGGTTACGGCCGGCCTCTGAGGTGGACGGTGCGAGGCCAGCCTGCTTGAGGACGGCCAGAATGCCGAGCGGACCAGCGCCCACTTCGACCACAGGCAGGTCGGTTGGGATCTCGCCTTGCTTGAAGCGAGACTCGAAATTGGCCAGGGCCTGCTCGGCAGCCTGCCGTGAATGGAAACGGGTGACGATCTCTTGGGCCAGCTCCACCTTGATGTCTCGGGGGTTGCGGCCAGCAGCCGCCTGTTCTTGCAAGGCCGAGAGCTCGGCCAGCGGACGGAAGGACAACAAGGTGAAGTACTTCCACATCAGACTGTCAGAAATGGACATCAGCTTGCCAAACATCTCGTCAGGCGACTCGGCGATGCCCACATAGTTGCCCTTGCTCTTGCTCATTTTCTCGACGCCATCGAGGCCCTCGAGCAGCGGCATGGTCAGCACACACTGGGGCGCCTGTCTGGCGTCGCGCTGCAACTCTCGGCCCATGAGCAGGTTGAATTTCTGGTCTGTGCCGCCGAGCTCCAAGTCAGCCTTCAAGGCCACCGAGTCATAGCCTTGCATCAGGGGGTAGAGGAACTCGTGAACCGAGATGGGCGTGCCCGCCTTGTATCTCTTGGTGAAGTCATCTCGCTCCAGCATACGGGCCACCGTGGCCTGGGCTGCGAGCTTGATCATGCCGTGAGCCCCCAGGGCTTCACACCACTCCGAATTGCGACGAATCTCGGTGCGACTGGGGTCCAGCACCAGGCTGGCCTGCTGAAAATAGGTCTGCGCGTTGAGAGCGATTTCCTCGGGGGTTAGGGGCGGCCGGGTGGCGTTGCGACCGGTGGGGTCTCCGATCAGGGCCGTGAAATCACCAATCAAAAAGATGACTTGATGCCCAAGATTCTGCAGGGTGCGCAGCTTGTTGAGCACCACGGTATGCCCAAGGTGCAAGTCTGGCGCCGTTGGGTCCAGGCCCAGCTTGATGCGCAGAGGCTTGCCCGAGCGCTCGGAGGCTGCGAGTTTCAGAGCCATCTCGTGGGCCACCAGCAGTTCGTCCACCCCGCGGGTGATCTCGGCCATGGCATCTCTCACCCCCTGCGACCAGTCGCCCTCGGGCCAGGTCGGCTGGGCCGCCACAGGGTTGGCTTTGGCGGTGGCCGAGGCCGTGGCCTGTGGGTCAGAGAGAGGCGTGTTGGAGGTCATGGATGGGCTGTGGCGCTGCAAAAAGGGCTGCAAAAAGGGGCAATCGATCTTGAAGGGTTGGGCTAAAGATAGAATTTTACTTGTCATGTCACCCCGCGCGCTGAAAACCTGGCTCTTTGCCCCTGCTGCCTTTGGCTTTTTAATGGCCGCGATGACTGCGCTTGGCCTGGCGCCGGTCTCCGAGGCGGAATCGCGGATTCTGGATTCCCCCGTGCGCACCGACATCGCCGTGCCCAGCCTGGGCCCGCAGCTGCAAGCCCTGGCCGCCCACGGACTGGAATTGTCCCGTGAGGATGAGGTGCGGGCCGGTGACAGCTTCGAGCGGCTGCTCGGGCGCATGGGCATCGAAGACCGTCAGGCCGAAAAGGCCCTGCAAAACCGTGCCTACAGCAAGGTCTTGCGCACGGCCCAGGGACGTACCGCCGTCGTACAGACCGATCTGAACAACCGACTCCTGCGGCTGCAACTGCTCCAAGGCGGCGATGCCTGGATTTTTGAGCGCGTGGGCGAGGGTCAATTCGAGGCCCGAAATGCTCAGCTGCTGGTCGAAACCAGAACCGAACATCGAAGCGTTGAGGTCGGTCAGTCCTTCTTCGGGGCGATGGACCAGGCCAATGTGCCCTCGGCCGTCACCGACGAGATCGTGACCTTGTTTGAATCCGATCTGGACTTTCGTCGGCAGGTGAAGGCCGGCGACAAGGTTCGGGTGATCTATCAAGCCAAACAGGTGGATGGCCGTGATCTGGGTGACTACCGACTGATCGCCGTTCGATTTGAAGCCTCTGGACAGACCTACGAGGCCCTTTACTTTGAATCAGAGGCGGTGAAACGCGGCAACTTCTATGACGCTGAGGGCAAGTCGGTCAAACGCGGCTTTCTGGCCGCACCCCTGCGCTACACCCGGATCAGCTCAAGCTTCTCGCGTTACAGACTGCACCCACTGTTTGGTGACCCACGGGCCCACCAAGGGGTGGACTACGCGGCACCGGTTGGCACACCCGTTCGCGCGGTCGCAGATGGCGAGGTCACGGCGGTTGGTCGAAACGGGGGATACGGAAACGCCATCGGCATTCAGCACAATCAGCGCTACAGCACCTACTACGCCCACCTGTCGCGCTTTGCACCCGGCATAAAACACGGTCGCTCGGTTCGCATGGGCGAGGTCATCGGCTATGTTGGGACCACCGGCTGGGCCACGGGCCCTCACCTGCACTACGAGTTCAGGGTGCATGGTCGATCCATCGATCCCACCAAAATTGCCAAAGAGAACCCCCAGGTCCCCAGCCTCTCCGGCCCTGACTTGGTTCAGTTCACCACGGTGGCCGCTGACCTGCGCAAACGACTCTCTCTGCTCGATAGCGTGAACACCGCGGCAGGTCCCAGCCTGCCCTCCGCCAAGCCCAACAAGACGGCCAAGCCTTGAGTCCATCGGCCCCGCGCGACGCCGCATCAAGCCTGTGGATGGGCGTGATGACCGGCACCAGCATGGACGGTATCGACCTGGCCCTGATTCGGGGCGGTGAAGAACCCCAGCTGGTGGACTTTTTAAGCAGGCCCATGTCGCAGGCCTTGGTCCATCAGCTGCATCGACTTCAGACAGATCAGGTCGTCGATGGCATTGACGCAGCAGCCCAAGCTGGCCTTGCCCTGTCCATCGAGATCGCCGACGGCATCCAGGCTTTGCGAGCACAACATCCCGGCCGGACCATTGCCGGCGTAGGCGTCCACGGGCAGACCATTCGACACCGACCCAGTCAGGGATACAGCCTGCAGCTGCTGCACGCCCCCACCATTGCCGAGCGCACAGGGCTTGATGTGGTCTACGACTTTCGAAATCGCGATGTTGCGGCTGGGGGACAAGGCGCGCCCCTGGTGCCCATCTTTCACGCGGCTTTGCTCAGAGGCCAAGCCGGTGCGGGCGTGCTGAACCTGGGTGGCATCGCCAACCTAACTGTCATCAAACCCGACACGGTCATCGGCTTTGACACGGGGCCTGGCAACACGCTTCTCGACGCCTGGGCCAAAGAACAGACCGGTCATGCCATCGATGCCGAGGGTCGGTTGGCCGCATCGGGCCAGCTCAACCAGCTTCTGCTGGCGCAACTGCTAGCCGATGCTTACTTTGCCCTGCCACCACCCAAGAGCACTGGGCGTGACCACTTCCATCTGGCCTGGTTAGGGGCCAAGGCCAGCAAGGCTGGCCTGGTGCTGGATGATCTACCGCCGGACGATGTCCAGAGAACGCTGGTCGAACTCACCGCGCGCAGCGTGGCAGACCAGTGCCCGAAGAACGTTCGTGCGATCTATGTCTGTGGTGGTGGTGTTCACAACCCCGTGCTGATGCAGGCTCTGTCGGACGCCCTGGGCTGTGACCTGTTAAAGACCGATGCACTGGGCTGGCCCAGTCAGTCCATCGAGGCAGCGGCCTTTGCCTGGCTGGCCCAGGCCTGTGTCCATCGGCAACCTGGCAACCTGCCGTCGGTAACGGGGGCCACGGGGCCCCGCATTCTGGGCAGCATCTGCCCAGCCTAGCGCCGAGAGTCGCTAGCCTTCGGCTGAATTAGTGCGCTGACCGCGGAGCAGCGGCTGACTGCAGCCGCTCATCCAGCCACTCGAGCCAATGACGGACTGGTGTATCGGACCCAGATTCCAGGTGTGTGATGCAGCCCACGTTGGCCGAGAGAATCACCTGCGGCTCGTTGGCCGTCAGGGCTGCGACTTTGCGTGCCTTAAGTTCTGCTGACAGCGCGGGCTGCAAGACCGAGTAGGTTCCCGCCGACCCACAGCAGAGGTGGCTGTCGGCCACCGGCAGGCAGCTGGCCCCAAGCGCCTGAAGGACGCGCTCGACTGCACCCCTGATCTTCAGGCCGTGCTGCTGCGTGCATGGGGGGTGATAGGCCACCCGTTTGCCACTGGTGGGCGAATCAGCGACACCGTCGCGCTGCGCCTGAGCCAGCTGGTCTTGCAGCTGGCTTAGCATGGGCTCGATCAACTCGATCGGGTCTTTCGCCAGATCGGAGACGCGTCTGGCCTTGTCGGCATAGGCTGGGTCATCGGCCAGCAGGTGGCCATAGTCCTTGACCATAACGCCACAGCCAGAGGCGTTGACCACAATGGCCTCCACCCGATTCTCGGCGATCAGCGGCCACCAGGCATCGATGTTGCGTCGGGCGTCCTGTAAGGCCCCTTGGCCGTCAGCCAGGTGATGACGAATAGCCCCGCAGCAGCCCCCAGCACTTGGGGTGATGACACCGATGCCGAGGCGGTCGAGAACCCGAGTCATGGCGGCATCGATGGTGGGCACCATGGTGGGCTGCACACAGCCCTTAAGGGCCATCACCTGCCGAGCATGATGCGCTGTCTGAGGCAGCACGCCGATTGGCCGAACTTGGGGCAGCTTGCTGGCCAAGACCTTGGGCAAGAGGCCTCGAACCGATTGGCCCAGTCGGAAGGCTGGTGCGAACCACGGCGAGGTCAAGCCCTCACGCAGCAAGGTTCGGGTGAAGGTCTGCATCATCGGACGTGATACCCGTTGCTCGACCACCTCGCGTCCAATGTCGACGAGGCGTCCATACTGCACGCCGGATGGGCAGGTGGTCTCACAGTTTCGGCAGGTCAGGCACTGGTCCAGGTGACGCATGGTCTCGCGACTGGTCTGGGCGCCCTCGAGCATCTGCTTGATCAGGTAAATGCGGCCGCGCGGACCATCGAGCTCATCACCCAGAATCTGGTAAGTCGGACAAGTGGCCGTACAAAACCCACAGTGCACGCATCGCCGCAGGATGGCCTCGGCCTCTTGACCGGCCGGCGTGTCTGCAATGAAGTCGGCGAGTTTGGTTTCCATGCGCTGCTATTCCTGCTCAGAGTTGAGGGCCCAGACGGCCGGGATTAAAGAGCCTTTGGCTGTCGAGCTCTTCCTTGAGCCTCAGGTGAATCTGTTGGACCACCGGGGCCAGTCGAGCAAAGACACCGGTCTGCGGGAGGCTGGACGAGACCGCCGCACGCCAGGCCGTGGCATGACCGCCCAACCGGGCCGCCTCATCAAAGAGGACCTGCGCAGGCAACGCAGACCAGACCCAACGCTGGCCGAAGGCCCACTCAGACAGGCAGGTCTGCTGGGACAAGACGGGTGAAGTGGTCGGCACCGAGATGCGCCAGAGGCTGTGCGCATCCGATGGCGGTCTGAACACCGCATGGGTCTGGTCCCTGAGGGATGTCCAGAAGGCTTCTGCCTCTGGGCCAGCCAGAGATTGGGCCCCATGCTGATCGGCGAACCGTTTCTGGGCGGAGGCCACGGCCGCCTGCGCACCCGCCAGTTCCATCAAGAGTTCGGCCGACTGCGGCAGATAAGCGGTGGCCACGATCGGCAAGGGCTGCGCCAGGCTCTGGTTGGCCATCAAGATGGCTTGAGGCTCCTGGGCAGGCAGACGAATGGTGGCGGTCGCTGCGGGCCTGGGCAGGACTTTGAGGGAGACATCCAAGATCAGACCGAGGCTGCCCAAGGCACCGGCATGCAAACGCGAGAGGTCGTAGCCCGCGACGTTCTTCATGACCGTGCCGCCGTAGCGGAGCAACTGACCATCGGCGCTGAGCACCGTCAGGCCCAGAATGAAATCTCGGCAGGCACCTGCCTGCAGGCGACGTGGGCCAGACAAGCCCGTGGCCACCATACCGCCCACAGTTCCGCGACCCCGGGGGCCCGAAAACTGGGGAGGATCGAAGGCCAGCATCTGGTTGTTTTCTGCCAAGACCGACTGCAGCGCCGCGATGGGGGTACCCGCCCTGACCACCACCACCAATTCGGTGGGGTCGTAGCTGACCACGCCCTGGTAGTCGAGCGTGGACAGCGGCACCGCGGATCGCGACAGCGGGTTGCCATAGAAGGCTTTGCTGCCATGCCCCTGGATGTCGACAGCCTGGCCCTGGGATCTGGCTTGCTCGAGGAGTTGTCTGGCCTGCTCAACCCAGGCTACTGGTTCAATGGACATAAACGCCTTTAGAAGCGAGGGAGTTCAGGAAAGCGAAGAGCCCCCATGTGCACATGCATGCGCCCGTACTCGGCACAACGCGCGAGGGTGGGGATGGCCTTGCCCGGATTGAGAAGTCCTTTCGGATCGAAGGCCCGCTTCACCGCAAAGAAGGACATGCGCTCCTCTGGTGAAAACTGAACACACATGGAGTTCACCTTCTCGATGCCCACGCCATGTTCGCCGGTGACGGTGCCGCCGTACTCGACACAGATCTCCAGAATCTCAGCACCGAATCGCTCAGTGGTCTCGAACTCCCCCGGATTGGCTGCATTGAACAGAATCAGGGGGTGCAGGTTGCCATCGCCCGCGTGAAAGACATTCAGGCAGCGAAGGCCGTACTTGACCTCAAGCGCCGCAATGCGACTGAGCATGTCCCCGAGGCGACGACGTGGGATGGTGCCATCGATACAGTAATAGTCGGGCGAGATCCGACCCGAAGCTGGAAAGGCGTTCTTGCGGCCAGACCAGAATCGCAGCCGTTCGGCCTCTGATTGGCTGACACTGAGACCCGTTGCGCCACTGGCTGATAGCACCGCCTTCATGCGACCAATTTCCTCGGCCACTTCCTCTGGCGTGCCGTCCGATTCGCAGAGCAGAATCGCCTCGGCCTGGGTGTCATAACCGGCATGAACGAATTCCTCTACCGCCTCGGTCATGCCTTTGTCCATCATCTCAAGACCCGCCGGAATAATGCCGGCCGCGATGAGGTCGGCCACAGCGTTGCCCGCCTTTTGGACGTCGTCAAAGGAGGCCATGATGACTTGAGCCAGTTGAGGCTTGGGCACCAGCTTGACCGTGACTTCGGTCGTAACCGCCAGCATGCCCTCAGACCCGATGATCAGAGCCAGCAGGTCCAGGCCAGCAGAATCCAAGGCCTCTGAGCCAAACTCCACGACCTCACCATCAATGGTCAGTCCTCGCACACGCAGGACGTTGTGAACGGTCAGGCCGTATTTGAGGCAGTGAACACCACCCGAGTTTTCGGCTACGTTGCCGCCGATGGTGCAGGCAATCTGAGAGGAGGGGTCTGGTGCGTAGTAGAGCTGGTGGGGCGCGGCGGCCTCGCTGATGGCCAGGTTTCGCACGCCGGGCTGAACCCGAGCCAGCCGGGCCACTGGGTCGATCGACAGAATCTGGTTGAATCGCGCCAAGGACAGGACCACCCCACCCCGGTGAGGCGTCGCGCCACCAGACAGCCCCGTACCTGCCCCGCGGGCCACCACCGGCACCTCCCAGTCTCGACAGAGTCTCAGGACGGCAGCCGCTTGAGATTCATTGTGGGGTAGCGCCACAGCAGCCGGCAGTTGGCGATAGCCTGACAAGCCGTCGCATTCGTAGGGCTTGAGGCCCTCGGTCTGAGCGATCAACGCATCGGCGGGCAAGACTTCGGCCAAGGCGGCGAGCACCGCCTGGCGCTTGGCCTCGTCCATGGGCTTGGTGAAATCGGCAAACCGCAGTTCGCCAAGGCGCATCTGTTGGGTCTCGGTCGGAGCGTTCATGCCGCTATTGTAGGGCGGGGGCAGGGCTTGAATCTCGTTAATAACCCTGGTCTTGCTAGACTGAAAGCTATGGGACATCGACTCTCCGCCATCACCACTCGCACCGGCGACGACGGCACCTCTGGCCTGGCAGACGGCACCCGTCTGCCCAAGGACCATGCCCGGTTTCATGCCATGGGCGATGTGGACGAGCTCAACAGCCAGCTGGGCCTGCTGCGAGCCCAGCTCAAAGCCGGCCTGTCAGCGCCGCAGGCTCTGGCTGCGCATGCAGCAGAGATGCAGGCGGTCGACGAGGCCCTGCGACAGGTGCAAAACGATCTGTTTAACCTGGGCGGGCAGATCAGCTGTCCAGGCATGACCTTGCTGATGCCCGAGCGGCTGCAGCAACTCGACGACTGGGTGGCCCGAGACAATGCCGACCTGCCTCGCCTGACCGAATTCATTCTGCCCGGTGGCAGCCTGGCCGCCGCCCAGTGTCACATCGCCAGAACACTGGCCCGTCGGGCTGAGCGCAGCCTGACTGCATTGGGACACGCCTTGGAAGATGGCGAGAGTCAGACAGCCCTGCTTCGGCAATACCTGAATCGCCTGTCAGATTGGCTGTTCATTCTGTCCAGACGCATCAACCTGGCCTTGGGCCAGGCTGATGTGCTGTGGCAGCGGGACTAAAAAGACCGAAAGATCGGTCGAGGGCTCATCCGCCTGAGGGTTAGGCCGCCTGCTGGGCGACTTTGACCCGACGGTCCCGCACGCCCTGTGCCAGGTTCTCGAGAATGGTCAGGCTGTCTTCCCAGCCAATACAGCCGTCGGTGATGCTCTGACCGTAGGTGAGATCGGCCAGGGACATGCCGTCCTTCAGATCCTGTCGACCAAAGACCAGGTGGCTCTCGACCATGACACCAAAGATGCGCTGGTCGCCAGCTGACAGCTGATCAGCGATGGCCTTGGAGACCGGCAGTTGGTTCTCCGGCTTTTTGCTGGAATTGCCGTGGCTCATGTCGATCATGAGTCGGCAGGCCATGTTGACCGAGGCCGCATCTTTGCAGGCGGCTTCCACACTGGCGGCGTCAAAGTTCGGCTGCCTGCCGCCACGCAGGATCACGTGGCAATCCTCATTGCCGCGAGTGGAGACAATGGCCGTGCGGCCTTCGCTGGTCACCGACAGGAAGTGGTGGGGATGCGAGGCGGCCTTGACCGCGTCATAGGCAATCTTTAGGTTGCCGTCGGTGCCATTCTTAAAGCCAACAGGGCAAGACAGGCCGGAGGCGAGTTCACGGTGCACCTGGGACTCGGTGGTCCGGGCACCAATCGCACCCCAGGCCACCAGATCCGCGATGTACTGCGGCGAGATGACGTCCAGGAATTCAACGCCGGCGGGCAGGCCCATGGCGTTGATCTGAGATAGCACCTCACGGCCCTTGCGCAGGCCCGTGTTGATGTCGAAAGAGCCATCCAGGTGTGGGTCATTGATCAGACCCTTCCAGCCCACCGTAGTCCGGGGCTTCTCGAAGTAGACCCGCATGACAATCTCAAGGTCTTTGGCGTAGCGCTTGCGCTGCTCCAGCAGCCGCTGGGCATACTCCAGGCCCGCCTTGGGGTCGTGAATGGAACAAGGACCCATGACGACCAACAGCCGGTCATCCATCTCGTGGAGGATGCGATGAATCGCGGAGCGAGACTCGGTGACGACCTCGGCGGTCTGTTCGGTCAATGGGATCTCGGCCACCAGATCGTCTGGTGTCACCAAGGGCTTGATCGCCTGAATGCGCAGATTGGATGTTTTAGACATGATCCTATTCTACAAAACCGCGCCGCCAAGGCACGAAAGGGCTAAAGCGCCGGGAGCTGAGGGGCCAAGGACGAGGGTGCTACTCGGAACGTCCTGGTCAGGCCGTTCCGCCAACGGTCAAACCCTCGATGCGCAGGGTGGGCTGACCCACACCGACGGGCAGACTCTGCCCCTCCTTGCCACAAGTGCCGATCCCAGGGTCCAAAGCCAGGTCATTGCCGATCATGGTGACCCGAGTCAAAGCATCCGGGCCATTGCCAATGATGGTGGCTCCCTTGACGGGATATTGAATTTTGCCGCCTTCCACCCAGTAGGCCTCGGAGGCAGAGAAGACAAACTTGCCACTGGTGATATCCACCTGACCGCCCCCAAAGTTAACCGCATACAGGCCGCGATCGAGGGAGGCGACGATTTCATCGGGATGTCGGTCACCAGCCAGCATGAAGGTGTTGGTCATGCGCGGCATGGTCAGATGGGCATAGGACTCTCGACGGCCGTTGCCCGTGACCGGCACGCCCATCAGCCGGGCATTGAGACCATCTTGAAGATAGCCGCAGAGCACCCCGTCCTCGATCAGGACATTTCGTGCGGTCGGGTTGCCCTCATCGTCCATGTGCAGCGATCCCCTGCGATCCGGCAGGCTGCCATCATCGATCACCGTGACGCCTTTGGCAGCCACCCGCTGACCCACGCGACCCGAGAAGGCCGATGAACCCTTGCGATTAAAGTCCCCCTCGAGGCCGTGACCCACCGCCTCGTGTAACAAGACGCCTGGCCAGCCGGGGCCCAGCACCACCGGTAACACGCCGGCCGGGGCCGACCTGGCCTCTAGGTTGACCAACGCCTGCCGCACCGCTTCGCAGGCGTAGTCTTGAAGGCGATCTGGGGTGAAGACTCGAAGGTCGTGTCGACCGCCACCGCCGCTTGAGCCCTGCTCGCGACGGCCGTTGGACTCCACAATCACACTCACCGACAGGCGAACCAGTGGTCTTACATCGGCCGCCAGCAAACCATCGCTGCGCATCACCAGGACCACATCGAACTCACCAGCGAGAGAGGCCATGACCTGGGTGACCCTTGGGTCTTGAGCTCGGGCAATCCGCTCGATCTCCATGAGCAAAGCCACTTTGTCCTGCGCGGGCATGACCGACAAGGGATCCTGACCCATGTAGAGCGCCTGCTTGGGCTGCGCCAATTGCCGACGATCCACGAGTTTTTGGTGGGCCTGGCCAACGCGAGCGCGGGCCTGCTGACCACGAGCGGCAATGCTGCGGGTGGTGTGCGCCGCTTCCAACAGGGCTGCTGCACTGAGCGTATCGCTGTATGCGAAGGCGGTCTTTTCACCGCTGATCGCCCGCACGCCAACGCCCTGGTCAATGGAGAAACTGCCGGACTTCACAATGCCCTCGTCCAGGCTCCACGACTCCGCCATGGTGTACTGGAAGTAGAGGTCCGCATAATCGACGCGATGAGCGTGGATCTCGGCCAAGGCGCGATGAAGGTCCGCCTCTGTCAGGCCATGGGGCTCCAGCAGCAGGGCATGGGCTGAACCAAGGGCAGAGATGGCAAGATCGGCCGGGGTCATGGTGGGTCCTTTAAGTGGGTGTTGCTTGGGGTCGGGCTGTCGGTGCTCACACCAGCACACGGTGCTGAACTGCCGGTAAGTTTAGGCGAATGCGCTGGGTGACCAAGGGATCAACCACGCCCGTGACAAGGCCTTCGCCGCTGGCCTGCTGCGCCACGATCTGACCCCAGGGGTTGATCAGCAGGCTCTGCCCCCAGGTCCGACGCCCGTTGTCATGATCGCCACCTTGTGCACTGGCCAGCAACCAACACTGGTTCTCAATAGCCCTGGCCCGCAGCAAAAGCTCCCAGTGGGCCTGACCGGTGGTCCAGGTGAAGGCTGCTGTCACCACAATCAGGTCAAGCGGGTGGTCACGCCCCAAGAGACGGTAGAACTCCGGAAATCGGATGTCGTAACAGACTGACTGCGCCAAATGCAGCAATGGCATGGGCCACTGAACCGACTGCCGCGAGAGGTCTGCAGCACCAATCTGGCAGGGGGTTGGCGGGCTGCCGTGGGCAATCGAGCGGGACTCATCGTAAGACTCGGTCCCGTTGGAAAAGGCAAAGAGGTGCAGCTTGTCATACCGGTGCAGAACCCGACCCTCAGGATCGTAGGTGAGGCAGGTGTTGAGTACTTTGTTCGGTTGATCGCTGACCAGGGGAATCGACCCACCCACCAGCCAGATGCGATGGTCTCTGGCAAGGCGGGCGAGCCGCGTCTGAATGGGCAGGCGCTCTTGCGCCTCTGGGGCCAAGTCCAGTGGGGTCGGCTGGTAAGGCTCTGCGATGGCCAGCTTGTCTGACTCGCGCTGGCCCATCAGGCAGAAGTATTCGGGCAGTGCAATGAGCTTGGCGCCCTGATCGGCCGCCTGACCAACCAGTCGAGCAGCAGTCTGCAGGTTGTCTTGCAGTGTTGATCCGGACACCATTTGCACGGCAGCGACCGGCAGGCCCCCGGCCTCGGTGCCGTCTGAGCGCGCCGGGAATCGGGGCGTCGCCATGTCTGTGCTCATCGCCCTTGCTGGGTCTCACGCTGAGCCTTCTCAGCAGCCTCGGTCCGGCTCAACTCTTTGACCTGAGGGTCCGCCCAGGAGCCTGTGAGCTGATACTCGTAGGCCAGAATTTTGCGAAGCGGATCTCGCAAGACGTACTGGGCGAGAAAACTACCCAGCCCGATCGCGGGGTTCACCAAGGCATAACCCAAAGAGGCCAACCCAGCGTTGAGCTCCGGCAAGACCAAGACCCTGGTGTTCTGCGTCTCGGCCAATAGATCGGCCTGGCTGTCGATAAAGACCGAGGCCTGAACACCAACAATTCGCAGGTTGGTGGTCACGGCCTGGCCATTGCCAAAGGCCACATCGCCGCGCACCCGCTCGTAGGCAAAGCCCTGCGAAAAAATGTCTCGGAAATCCAGGCTGATGCGTTTGGGCAGAGATTGCAGGTTCACAACGCTGATGAGTTTGGACAGGCCAGGCTCGGCCTTGAGAAATTGTCCTGACTTCAGATCAAGCGCAATCTGACCAGCCATGGTCTGGACACGAAAATTGGTGGGCGACCCACGCCAACGCAACTCGCCATTGACCTCGCCAGGCGTGGCCCGAAGGAGCCCGCCGTAGCCCAATCGCGACAACAGGCCCTCTGCACTCTGAACAGACATGCTCACCGAGAGCCTGGTCTCCGAGGCCGGCCCTCTGTTGCTCGGACTGACCGAGGTGGTGCCGCCGGGAACCGCAGCCCAGGAGCCACTGGCCTTGAGGGTGGCATCTGGGCTGGAGATCTCCAATGCGTTGATCCGCCAACGATCTGCATTGCTATCCGGTGCCGCGTCCAGCGTCAGACGACCAAATTGTTTGGGGCCACGACGAAAATCTTCTGCCACCAGATCGATGACCGGCCAGCGCTTGGCCTCGGAGATCGAGGTCAGACTGCGCTCGATCTCACGCTCGGTCTCAGGACGGGTTCTTTCTTCAGTCGGGGCATCTAGCCAGAGTCGGGACAGCCGGGCAATCATCTTGCCGCGCCCCCTCCGATCGGTCTGCCAGATGATCCGGCCCGCCGAGGCCTGGGACTTGAGGTCGATGGACCAGGCCCCAGACTGCGGTGCAGCCTGGACATCCACCTCTCGCATGGCATGCTCGCCGATCGTCAGCAACGGGGTCTTGACCTCGACGCGTGTGAGTTGAAGGCTCTGGGCTGGTGGTGAGTCCTTTGATCCCCTTGCCCCCTTTGAGACCTGTGCGTCCTGTGGGGCCTGCACAACCTGGACGCGTCGTTCCAGTGCGGAGAGCCATTGGTCGAGGCTCACAGCATCAGCCATCAGGCGCACCACCAGCCCCGTGGTCTTGGGCAGCTCGTCAGCCGCAGAAGACCGGGCAGCCGCCTGACCAATCTTCATCAGCCCACGGGCCTCTTGCACTTCACCAGCTTGGATGACCTGACGAGCAAAGACCGACAGACGACTGTTTTGGCTCTCCAGGCGCCAGTCTTGGCGCTGTCGTGTGGGCCCGGCCCCAACCCGGCGCTCTGGACGCTGCAGGAGGCTCAGGCTGATGGGCCAAGCCTGGTCGGCCTTCTTGGCCAGTGGGTCCGGCAGGTCCACCGCCAAACCCTTTAGGTCGGAATCCACCTGCAGGCGAACCTCACTGGATTGGGCTGAAAGGGTCAGACCGTAATGGGTCTGCCCTTTTAAGACGTCTTTGAACTCAACCCCCAGACTCTGGGCCATCCAGGCTGACAGCCCTGGGCCCGTGAGTTGGCCCTGCGCCTTGAGTCGGGTCTGGCCTTTTTCGGTGGAGGCTTGTTGCGACAGACTGAAGTGAGACCCAAGCGCCTGGGCCTTGAGCGCCAGCCCGGACAGCCCACGCTCGGTAAAGCTCAGGTCGCCCATCAGATCGGTGACTTGCGGAATACCCCCGCTCAGCAGAACCTGGTTGCGGTCAAAGGCCAACTGGCCTTGAACCGTCGTGCGGTCCGTTTCGTTCAGCGGAATACGCAGCGACAGGTTCAATCGGGCATCGCCTTTGACGACTGCGCCCTGGGTGAGTCCAGAGAGCATCTCGCTGACCGGGCTGCGGTTAACCGTGTCCACCATGGACTGAAGCCCGGTTTGAAAGTGACCCTTGAGCTGGAGAACGGGGTCATCGGCCATGACGTCATCGATCGTAGCGGTCACATCCGATAGGGGCGCATTGCCCAGCCTGGCCTGACGGCTGGTCACCGTCATGCTCGCTCGGTCGAAGACCACATCGGCAAAAACCCCCTGCATCGCTGGCCAGTCTGGTGCAAACACCAGCCTCTGGTCCTCTGCCTTGAGCCGAACCCGAAACTCTCCCTCTGCGGGCTCTTGAAAAGGAAAGCGATTGGGGTCGCCTTTGAGCACAAAGTCACCCGAGACCGGTCGACCAGGCCCCAGTGCGGCCTTGAGCCAGTCTCTGGCTTCTTGACCCACCTCGGTCGGCAGGTAACCAGCCAGCTTTTGAGGGTTCAGCCCACCGATCGTGCCGGAGAGCGTCAGTCTGGGCGCCTGGTTCGTGTACTCGTAGCTGCCCTTGAGATCGATGCGCAAGTCTGGGTTGCGCAACACGGCTTGATCCATCTCGAGACGCCAGGGCAAGGCCTTGGCGGAACCCTGCGTGGTCTGAGAGACATCGACCATCAGCTGACCCTTGGCCACCAGCTGGTCTAAACGAATATTGGGCGTCTGGAAAACCGTGGGCATGGCCAAATCCACCGACTGCGCATCCAGATCAAACATGGCCTTGGCGTCTCGCCAGTGCAGTTGACCTGACAGGCCCGCGAGTCTGGCCAGAGGACCAACGGCCGGCAGCCCCAGGTCGCGAACCTGAGCGGAGAGCTTGAGCTGCGAGAGTTGACTTAGGCTGGGGGCACTGTCCGACAGGCTGGTCAGGGGGGCATCGTATTGAATGGAGGCGTCCCGAACCTCGCCTGAGAGGCCGCGAATGCCGTGGACCAGATCAAGCCATTGGCCCAATGGGCCCAGGCCAACGGTTCCCACAGACAGCCGGCTGCTCAGGCGGCCAAAGTGCGCTCGAAGGTCGCTCGCCGTCATCTGACCACGCTGACCAGACACCTGGTCCTGCCAGGTGAGTTCAGCCCTGAGCAGGCTCAAAGGACCCTGTTCGATCAGCCATTGGGTTAGCTGGGGTGGCAGACCAACTGCACCACCTGGTGTGAGGGGCAGGCCCATGAGACGCATCCCACCATCGGCCTGACGCACCAAGTGCAGCTGCAAAGATTCAATGGCCAGTTTGGCAAAGGCCGGTTCACCAGAGACCAGGCTCCAGAGCGATCGAAGTCCAAACCTCGCCTGCAGACTGCCCAGCCTCAACAGGGTCTGGTCCGCCTGGGTCAGGCGGACTTCCTCAACCGTCAGGCCCGGCGTCCACCAATCCAAGAAAGCACCCCTGGCGCCAGTGATCTTGAGCTCAAAAGGCTTTTGAAGACCACGCTCGGTGAGCGCCTGATCCACCAGGGTCTGAAGGGCTGAGGTGTCGTTAAGCTGTTCGGCCAGCTTGGGCCAGACCAGGTAGCGCAGGCCTAAGCCGGACAGGACCATCAGCACAAGGCCCGCCAACAGCACGCGGGTCAACCATCTGAACCACCGCCCAGTCGACGCGGCGGATGAAGCCGAGGCTTCGCTGAGGTGCTGAGATGGTGGCATGATCAAATTCTTGCACAGCCAGGGGCTTTGAGCGCCAAACCCCAAGACTTTTATGCCAGACCAGAACACCACTGCCTCGCCCAGCCCAGATTTCTCTGGTGGCTATGCCCTGGCCTATGAGCAGTCGGGCTTCGCCAGGCGCTGGCTGCCACGGTTGCAAGCCGCCGGCCTGCTGATGCCCATCAACGCGCCGATTACCGCTGAGTCTCTGAGCCAGTGGGCCCGGCAACATTGGGCAGATGAGCTGGGGTTGAACGGGCCAGCCGGTGAGGCAGTGATGCCCGCCCTGCGATGGTTTCGAAACGCCAGCCTGCTGGCCATCATGGCACGTGACTATGCCGGCCAGGCCGACTTGGACGAGAACCTCAGCGCCATTAGCAGCCTGGCCTGCCTGACCATAGACCTGGCCTACCGCGCTTCGGCCACGGAGTTGCAAGCCCGCCACGGCCACCCCATGAACCCCCAAGGCCAACCGACCGACCTGATGATCGTGGGCATGGGCAAGCTCGGTGGGCATGAGCTCAATGCCTCATCCGATATCGACCTGATTTACGTCACCGATGAAGACGGACTGACCAGCGGTCGGCCCGACGGTGGTGGTGAGATCGAAAGTCACTTGTTCTTTACCAAGCTGGGCCGACGCATGGCGCAGCTGCTCGGTGAGATCACCGCCGATGGGTTTGTCTTTCGGGTCGACCTGCGGCTGCGGCCCAATGGCGACTCAGGGCCCATGGTCTGCAGCCTGGGCATGCTCGAGGAATATCTGATGATCCAGGGTCGAGAGTGGGAACGCTACGCCTGGGTCAAGGCGCGCGTGGTCAACCAGCCTGTTTTCAGTGCGCCAGACGCCTTTCAAACGCTGGTGGACTCGCTAGAGGACATTCGTCGCCCGTTTGTCTTTCGCCGTTACCTGGACTTCAATGCCCTGGCTGCGCTGAGAGACCTGCATCAACAGATCCGAGAAGAAGCCAAGCGCCGAGGCCAGCGTCGCGAGTCCCGAATGGCCGGGGAGTTCGAGCCCGTTGACATCAAGCTGGGGCCGGGCGGCATCCGTGAGGTGGAGTTCGTCGCCCAACTCTTCCAGTTGATTCGGGGTGGGCGCGAGGAGAGCCTACAAGCTCGGGGCACTCGCGAGATTTTGCATCGGCTGGCCAATCAGAATCGTCTGTCACAGACCGAGGTCGATACCCTTTTAGCGGCCTATGCCTTCTGGCGGGCGATTGAACACCGCCTGCAATACGAAGAAGATGCCCAGACCCACGTTCTGCCCGGCAATGCAGAGGCTTGCACGCGGATGGCCAAAGCCATGGGTCTGGCAGATGCCAACGCGCTGGCCCTGGCCATTGACCAACACCGCGAGGCCGTGGTCGACATTTTTGATCGACTCTTTCGTCGTGAAGAGGCCCAAGCAGATGCTGAAGGCGCGCCGTCCGGTCTGAAGCGCACCGACCGAGCCAGTCGTCTCACCCGGCTAGAGGCTCAGATCGAGCAGCTCGCGCAAGCCTCGGATCAACCCGACCGGGTCCGCCAAGGCCTGCAGCATTTGGTGCAGACCCTGAGCAAGCGGGCCTCCTACCTGGCTTTGTTTGATGAATACCCAGAGGCATTGACGCGTGTGAGCAAAGTCTTTGCAGCCTCTTGTTGGGCGGGTCAGTACCTGACCCAGCACCCCATCGTGCTCGATGAACTGCTCGACGCCAGAAGTCTGTACGAGGCCCCAAATATCGAAGCCTTTGGCCAAGACCTACAAGCCAGTCTGTCGACAGCCACCCTGCAGGGTGAGCCAGACATTGAGCGGCAGATGGACATCCTGCGCGAGGCCCACCATGCACAGGTCTTTCGCCTTTTGGTGCAGGACTTGGAGGGCCAATGGCGCGTGGAGGAATTGTCTGACCAGCTCTCTGGTCTGGCCGATCAGGTCCTCGCCGCGACGCTGACCAGCGCCTGGCGGGTGGGTCGCAAGATTCACCGACCGGATCCGCAGTTTGCGGTCATTGCCTACGGCAAACTGGGTGGGAAGGAATTGGGCTATGCCTCAGACCTGGACCTGATTTTTATGTACGACGACAACCACGAGATGGCTCAGGAGCAATATGCCAAGCTCGCGCAACGCATCAATGTCTGGCTGACCACCAACACCGCTTCTGGTCAGTTGTTTGAAATCGACCTGCGTCTGAGGCCCAACGGCAATGCGGGTCTGCTGGTCTCAGACCTGCAAGGCTTTATCGACTACCAGAGGCAGCAGGCCTGGGTCTGGGAACACCAGGCCTTGACGCGGGCTCGTTGGTGCGCCGGTGACGCTCGGATTGGAGAGGCCTTTGAGCAGGCCCGACGCGACATCCTGAGCCTGCCGCGTGAGCCCTTGGCACTGCTGGAGGAAGTCCTGGCGATGCGAGAAAAAATGCATGAGGGCCATCCAAACACCAGCGGACTCTTTGATCTGAAGCACGACCGCGGTGGCATGGTGGACATTGAGTTCATGGTGCAGGTCTTGGTGCTCCGATACAGTCACCAGCATCCCAGCCTGACCGACAACATCGGCAACATCGCCCTTCTCCACCTCAGCGGCCAGCTGGGCCTGATTCCAACGGATTTGGCTGCAGCGGTCGCCAATGCCTATCGAGAACTCCGGCGTCAGCAGCATCGGCTCCGACTCGCTGGGGCCGCCTCGGCCAGATTGGATCTGGCTCAGGCCCCCCTGATTGCGCAGGCTCAGCAAGACGTCCGCACCCTCTGGTCTGCCGTGTTCGCGGAAGCACCGGCAACCGTGCGTCGACTCTCGGATCTACACGCTGGGGCCTAGCCCAGCGCCCAGCCCACCAAGAAGAACGTCACGGTGCCGACGGCCAGGACGGCCAACAGGTCCCGCCAGACCCACCAGGCGACCAGGCCAGCCAGACCCGCCAGCAAGCGTGGATTGTCAAAGCCCAGCGCCAGTTCTCCGGCCGGTGCCAGAAACTGTGGGGTGATCACAGCCGCTAGTGCCGCCATCGGCGCATAGCGCAGACCCACTACCAGCCAACCCGGTAATTGAACCCACGCGGGTAACAACAGTGCCGAGGAGCGGGATAGGACCGAGCAGGCCCCCAACCCCAACAAGACCATCCAAATCTGCCAGTCGGTCATGTCTGCCCACCCGTGGAATGAGCGGCTCGATCTTTGAAGCACTGACGGACCATGACCGCGGCCAAGAGCCCCGCCACGATCGAGAGCAAAAGCCCCAGATTGAGTGGCAGGCCCCGGGCCAGCATCGAGGTGACCGCAGCGGCCATGACACAGGCCAGACCGGCGCGATCCTTGATCATGGGCAGCAGCATGGCCAGGATGGCGAGCGCCGCCAAAAAGGCCAGCCCCAGACCAGGTGGCAACTGAGCCGCCAGCCAGATGCCCAGGACCGAAGACGCCTGCCAGGAGACCCAGCTCATCAGGCTGCCCATTCGGAAATAGGCGACGGGCTCAAAGCCCTCTGGCGGTGAGGCCAGTCGACGGTTCACACTCGCCGCAACAATGTCCGTGGTGAAGGCCCCGTGCAGAAAACGACGACTGGCCGACAGCCCGACCATCCAGTCTCGCTGCCCCAGCGCATAAATCACAAACCGAAGGTTGATCACCAAGGCGCTGACCCAGATCAGCCAGAAAGGCGCGGCCATGGCGATGAGGGGCAGGGACGCCAGCTGAGCAGTACCAGCAAAGACAATCAAGGTCATGCCGACGGCCTGCCAGGCTGTCAGACCCGACTCCACCATGGCCACACCGGTCACGCAGCCCCAGGCTGCCATGGCGAGCATGCCCGGCGCCAAGTCGGCGAAGGCCACCCGTGCACTGGGGTGTCTCCAGAAAGACCGCAAGTCAAAGGGTTTGCGCAAATTTAGTCTCGGGCAGGCTTCGATAGAATGTGAAGATTACCTTTTCGTTTGCTTTGGAGACCAAGATGTCAATGTCCGATCGGGATGGCTGGATTTGGATGGATGGCCAGTTTGTGGCCTGGCGTGATGCGCAGATCCATGTGCTCACCCACACCCTGCACTATGGCATGGGCGTCTTCGAGGGCGTCCGGGCCTATGAGACCCCGACTGGCAGCGCCATTTTTCGATTGGCTGAGCATACCCAACGCTTTCTGAACTCCGCCAAGATCTTTCAAATGAAGGTGGGGTTCGATGCCGCCACCCTGGCCGAAGCCACCAAAGAGGTCGTTCGTCGCAACAACCTGAAGTCTTGCTACATCCGCCCGATTGCCTGGATTGGTTCCGAAAAGCTGGGCATCGCCGCCAGCACCAACACCATTCACGTGGCCATCGCCGCATGGCCCTGGGGTGCTTACCTGGGCGAAGATGGCCTGAACAAAGGCATTCGCGTCAAGACGTCGTCCTTTAGCCGCCACCACGTCAATGTTTCTCTGGTCCGCGCCAAGGCCTGTGGCTACTACATCAATTCCATCCTGGCCCATCAGGAAGTCGCTTCCATGGGCTATGACGAGGCGCTGCTATTGGACACCGATGGTTATGCCTCCGAGGGCTCCGGTGAAAACCTATTTGTGATTCGCAACGGCAAGCTCTACACCCCGGACCTGGCTTCTTGTCTGGATGGCATCACGCGTGATGCTGTGCTGACCATGGCCAAAGACATGGGCATTGAGGTCATCGAAAAGCGCATCACCCGTGACGAGATCTACTGCGCGGACGAGGCGTTCTTTACGGGTACCGCAGCCGAAGTGACCCCCATTCGTGAGCTCGATGACCGCGTGATTGGAAACGGCGGCCGCGGTCCGATCACCAAGAAAATTCAAGACCTGTTCTTTGATGTCGTCAGTGGCAAGGCGCCTGCCTACAGCCATTGGCTGGCCACGCTCTGAACATTGAAGACATCCGCCCACTTGGAGAACCCATCGTGACCCAGGCCGATTCCCAAGAGACCGTTGTGCTGCAAGCCGATCAGTTGCCTGCTTACTGCCCAAACCCAGCAATGCCCCTGTGGAGCAGCCATCCCAAGGTCAGACTCGATCTGACGACCGGGCAAGCCACCTGTCCTTACTGCGGCACCCACTACCAGCTCAGCGATGAGGCCCTGGCCGGCAGCCACGGCCACTAAGACCAGACTGGTCATTGCCCCGCAGTGGGTGGGCGATGCCGTGATGGCTGCGCCCATGATGGCGTGCCTGGCGCGGTCTGGTCCGCTGGACGTGGTCTGTCTGCCCCATCTCGCGGACTTGTTTCAGGCCATGCCATTTGTGCGTCGGGTCCTGCCCATGGCGTTTGAGCGGGGGCGCCTGCAGTGGTTTGAGCGCAGGCGACAGGCGCATGGCCTGATCGACGCGCATTATCAGCAAGCCATCGTTTGCCCCAACAGTTGGAAGGCCGCCTTGCTGCCCTGGTTTGCCAACATCCCGCAGAGAACCGGTCTGGTTGGGGAGTGGCGTTACGGCCTGCTCAATGACATTCGACATCCCAACTCATCATCAGACCTGCAAAGCACCAGCCAGCCGGCGCTCTATGCTGTCTTGGCGGATGACGCCCGTGCGGTCGATGCCCATCGTCTCTCTCAGACGCCACTGCTGTTGGCCAAGCCGGCCGAGCATCAGCCGACCAGGCCACAACTGGCCCTGTGCCCAGGTGCAGAGTTCGGCCCTGCCAAACAGTGGCCGGCCAGCCACTACGCCGAGCTGGCCCGTCAATGGCTTACAGCCGGCGGCCAAGTGGTTGTTTTGGGTGGCCCCAAAGATCAAGGCATCGGCGATGCCATCAGATGGGCCATACAGGCCGGCCATCAAGACCACCAGGCATTGGTGGGCTATCAGATGCTGGCTGGCCAGACCAGCCTGGCGCAGGCGATGACCGAATTGGCCAGCAGCGCCTTGGTGGTCTCTAACGACTCTGGCCTGATGCACGTGGCCGCAGCGCTGGGTCGGCCCTGCCTGGGACTCTACGGTTCGACCAGCGAGGTCAGAACGCCAGCCTTTGGTCTGAACTGGCAGCCCCTGTCACGCTCGATGCCTTGCCGTCCCTGCTATGACCGACAGTGCAGGCTGGGCACAACCGCCTGCCTACAGGAACTCGAGCCCACTCTGGTCGTTGAGGCTGCGCGGGCCAGGGGCTGGTGGCCAGACCAGTTAGACTTGCGACATGCAAATTGATCACCACGACTTCATCCTGACCCTGTCCTGCCCAGACGCCAAGGGCGTGGTCTTCCGGGTCTCTGAATTTCTGTTTGCCCATCAGTGCAACATCCTGGACTCCGCGCAGTTTGGTGACGATGAGACCGGCCTGTTTTTCATGCGTGTGCACTTTGATGCGCCCTCTGCGGCATCGGCCCAAAGCCTCTCAGAACGCTTCCAAAGCGTGGCCCAGCCCTTGGATATGCAATGGTCCATCAGCCAGGCACAGAAAAAAGCGAAGACCCTGATTCTGGTCTCGCGGCACGGTCAGTGCCTCAATGACCTACTCTTTCGAACAGCCAACGGCGCATTGCCGATTGAGATTGTGGGCGTCGCCTCCAATCACACCGACTTCAAAGGCCTGGTGGAACACCATGGCCTGGCCTTTCATCACCTGCCCGTGACCCCGAGCAACAAAGCTGAGCAAGAGGCCGCCTTGCGCCAATTGGCCGAGGCTTCTCAAGTCGACTTGGTGGTGCTGGCCCGTTACATGCAAATCCTATCGCCCGAACTCTGTGCGGCCTGGTCGGGTCGAGCCATCAACATCCACCACTCCTTTCTACCCAGCTTCAAGGGTGCCAAACCCTACGCCCAAGCCTATGCCAGGGGCGTCAAGATTATTGGCGCGACCTCTCACTACGTGACCACGGATCTAGACGAAGGGCCGATCATTGAACAGGACATCGAGCGCGTGGATCACACGCTCGATGCGACTGAGCTGGCTCGAATTGGTGGTGACATCGAGTCTCGTGTCCTGGCCCGAGCCGTGTTGTGGCATGCCGAGCGCCGCATTCTGCTCAACGGCAGCAAGACCATCGTCTTTCGTTAGCCAACCTCAAGCCTCTTTCTGGGCCTGATCTGCCCAGCAGCGTCTAAGGCAGCGGGTTGGCCTTGGCCTCTTGAAGTCGACGCCTCAGGACCGAGAGTCGAGCATCGATCTTGGAAAGCATGACAAAGTCGGCATCACCGGCCCGCCGGGCCATCTCCATCTGCTCGATGGCAGCCTGCCATCCGCCGGACAGGGCGTAGCGCTCCGCGCTGGCTGCGTGGGCGGCCGCCCGTCGGTTCAACTGTCCGTTGGTCGAGGCCAGCAAACGCCAGGCCTCTGCATCCGATGGCCATCGGTCCACCACCAATTGCAGTCTCTGAAGAGACTGGTTCAGGTCGTCGGGCTGCCGCGACTCCAATCCTGCACGGGCTGCCAGACGAAGGCCTGCTCGCAGGGAGACAGACCGCGCATGCCGATCGAGCAAGTCTTGGCCGAGAGACATGACACGCCGATAATCTTGCTGGGCCCAGGCCGTCGCCTGCTCCAAGTGGGTCAGCAAGGCCTCGACCCATTGCGACTGACCGGCAGCCAGCGCCTGTTGGCGAGCCTGACTGGCTGCATCGGCCGCTGAGAGTGGATCGCGTCGAGCCAAGTGAGCCCAGGCCATGCCGTAATGCAAGGCGGCGGCCTTGGCTGGCGCCGCACCTTTGAGCCCCTCGCGCATCAGACCCAGCATTCGGTTGAGCCCATCAACGGACTGATCCGCCTGCGCCATGAGACGGGCCCGGATCCAGGCGAATTCCACGCTGTCTTTTACCGAGGCCTGCTGTTGGGATGGACCCATCAGACCGAGCCGTCCCCGCATGTCAGCGACCCGCTCACTGGTCAGCGGGTGGGTGCGCAGCCAGGTAGGGGCCTGACTGGACTCGTAGAACCGACCGGCCTGCATGAGCTTTTCAAAAAGCCCCACCATGCCGCGACCATCAAAGCCCGCACCGGTCAGCATGGAGAATCCCACGCGATCGGCCTCTCGCTCAGCATTCTGGGAAAAAGCGAGTTGCTGACGCACCGCCACCGTTTGTCCGAGTGACAAGACCCCGGCAGCCGCATCGGCGCTCTGGCTTGCAGCCGCTGCCGCCAAGACCGCCGCTGCGATCATCCAGGCCGAGGCCTGTCGCTGCTCACCGAACATGCGTGCAATGTGTCGCTGGGTGACATGGCCAATCTCATGGGCCAACACCGACATCAACTCCGATTCAGTCTGCGCAGCCGTCACCAAACCGGTGTGCACCCCGACCCAACCACCCGGCAAGGCAAAGGCATTGATGCTGTTGTCGCGCACCGGAAAAAAATAAAACTCCTGCGCTGAGAGGGCAGCAGCACTCCCACCCAGTCGATCGGTGAGGCTGCCCTGAGAGACCGCTACGCGCAAAAGACGCCAGGCCTGCGCCTGCAGGTAATCCTGTAGCTCGGGGTCATCGAAGACGGCCCCAGCCCGGACCAACTCATGAAAGACCGCCTGACCCAGGCGACGTTCAGCCACCAGAGAGAGCTCGTCGACCGAGGCCTCGCCGAGGGCGGGTAGACCGGCCTGAGCATGGCCCGAGACAGGAACTGCTATCTGGGCCAGTCCCAGCCAGGCGGCCAGGCAAATCCTCGTTATCATGGGCATATGAATTCGTTGACGCATTTCAATGACCAGGGCAACGCCCACATGGTCGATGTCTCCGACAAGTCTGACACGGAACGAGTCGCCACGGCGACTGGCCGGATTCGCATGAAACCGGAGACCCTACAGGTGATCGCGGCTGGTCAAGCCAAGAAAGGCGACGTGCTGGCCATTGCTCGAATCGCCGCCATCACGGCAGCCAAAAAAACCAGCGACCTCATCCCCTTGTGTCACCCGCTGATGCTCACCAAGGTCACGGTCGACTTGGCCTGCCACCCAGAGGATCACGCCGTCTCCTGCACGGCAACGGTCGGCCTAACTGGCAAAACGGGCGTGGAAATGGAAGCCCTCACCGCGGTCAGTGTTGGTCTGCTCACCGTCTATGACATGGTCAAGGCCATCGACCGCGGCATGGTCATCGAATCGGTTCGACTGCTGGAGAAAGCGGGTGGCCGCTCAGGCCACTGGCAGGCCGACGCCTAGAAGAAAAGTGTTGCCAGGCCCAGGAAGATAAAAAAGCCCATCGAGTCGGTGCTGAAGGTCAGCAAGACCGATGAGCCCATGGCGGGATCACGGCCGAGCTTCTCCAGAATCAGTGGCACGACGATGCCAATCAAGGCGCCAATGAGCAGGTTAAGCACAATGGCCAGCATCATCGTGCCCCCCAGCAGGAAACCCTGCGAGGTGTCCGAGTAGAGCCACCAGGCAAAGGCACCGGCCACGCAGCCCCAGACCAGGCCGTTGAGCAGCGCGATGGCCAGCTCCTTCTGGAAGAGTCGCTGCACATTGCTGGCATTCATCTGACCCAAGGCCAGCGAACGAATGAACAGGGTCATGGTCTGGTTGCCGGAATTTCCGGCCAGTCCAGCCACGATGGGCATCAGGGCCGCCAATGCCACCACCTTCTCGATGGTGCCCTCGAAGGCGCCAATCACCCGGGAAGCGAAGAAGGCCGTACACAGGTTGAGCGCGAGCCACAGCCAACGGTTACGAGCGGAATCCCAGACCGAGGCAAAGAGATCTTCTTCCTCTCGCAGACCGGCCTGGGCCAGCACATCGGAGTCGCTCTCCTCCTGAATCACGTCGACCGCTTCAGAGACAGTCAGCCGACCAATCAATCGACCGGACTCATCGATCACCGGTGCTGACACCAAGTCGTAACGCTGAAAGGCCTGGGCGGCATCGATGGCCTCATCCAGTGGCTTGAGCGAGACCAGATCGCGACGCATGACATCGGCCACAGCCGTCTCGGGCTCGTTGATCAGCAATTGATCGATGGGCAGAGATCCCAGTAGCCGCTCTTTGCGATCGACCACAAAAACCTGATCGGTGTGATCGGGTAACTCATCGAATCGACGCAGGTATCGCAGCACCACCTCCAGCGTGACGTCATCGCGAATGGTGATCATGTCAAAGTCCATGCGAGCACCAACGCTATCCTCTGGATAAGACATCGCCGCCCTGAGCTGCTCACGCTCTTCTACCGAGAGTCCTTGACGAACACGCTCGACGACATCAAAGGGCAACTCGTCGGCCAAGGCCGCCAAGTCATCCGGATCCAGGGCCTGGGCCATTCGGAGCAGAGCCTCACGGGTCATGGATTCAATCAACGGCTCCCGAACTGGCTCGGCCAACTCCAGCATCACCTCGCCCCTTAGGCCATCCGGGACCAGAGGCCAGATCAGCTCCCGCTGGTGTCGCGGCAGGCCCTCGAGCACATAGGCGATGTCGGCCACGTGCAGACCCTGCACCTTGGGTAGCAAGGCGGCGGTCTGCTGCTTCAAGACCAACTGTTCGACCAGGGCCCGTCGGCTCTCATCACCCGCCACCTGCTCGCGCGAGACCAAGTCGGACTCCACCTCGAAGCGATGCAACAGTTCCTGAATGTCCTCGAGGGCTCGTTGACCAGCCTCGGCATCGCGCATCACAGGCGTGAGCGCAGAATCGATGGTGGCGGCGGTCTCGGTCATGGTCTTACTCTACCCCAGCGGCTGCCTCGATTAGGGCCTGACGACAGGCCTGCAAGACAGGTAGCGTCTGCGGTCGCTGACCCTGCCAGCGCTCAAAAGCCTCCGCGGCCTGCTCGACCAGCATGCCCAGTCCATCGGTGACCAGCGAAGCACCGGCATGACTGGCCTGCTGCATGAAGGCGGTGGGCTGGGCTCCGTACATCATGTCAACCACCAAGCGTGCCTGGCTAAAAATACCCGGCGCGATCTCCAGCGCCTGCCCCTTGAGACTGGCACTGCTGGCATTGATGACCAGGTCAAAGGCCTGGTCGCAACGACTGGCACCAGGCGCCAGACTCTGCAGCCCGTCGGCCTGCCATGAGACAGTTGGATAGGCGACAGAAAAGCGATCCGCCAAGACCTGGGCCTTCTCGGGTGTTCGGTTCACCACCGTAACCGCCGCCAGACCGGCTGCCGCCAATGGGCCCAGCACGCCCGCGGCCGCTCCGCCAGCCCCAATCATCAGCAGCCTGAGCCCAGACAAGTCGGACTGTTCCAGGCTGCGCAGCAGGTCGGTGAGCAGTCCGAGGCCGTCGGTGTTGTCAGCCTGCCAGCCTTGATCGGTGCGAATCAGGGTGTTGACCGCGCCCGCCTGACTCGCCAGCGTCGACAGGGGCCACTGTTCAGACAGAGCCAAGTCATAGGCCAAATGCTTGTGCGGCACCGTGAGGTTGAGGCCCGCATAGCCCTGCTCATGTAACTGCGCCAGGCGTTGCGTGAGCTCCTCGGGAGGGACCGCAATGGCCTCGTAGTCCATGGCCAGACCGGTCTGCTCAGCAAACGCCCGATGAATAAAGGGGGACTTGCTGTGGGCAATCGGATCACCCAGCACCGCATAGCGACCCACCGAATCCGGCTGCATGATCCGAATGACCTTGCCTTGAAGTGAGATGTCGAGTGGGTCAAAGCCAGTGACCGCCACCTCGAGTTCTGTGCCAGCCGGTAGGCTGGAGAGTGCAAGCCTGAGAACAGCAGGGGCTGCCCTCAGTCGCACCACCGACTCGGTTCGAGTGGCCACCGCCAGCATGGTGTTGGCAGGGCTCACCTGAGCGGTCTGCCAGGCCTCACCGGAGAGCCCCAGCTGCTGCCCAAACCAGCGACCCGTCCAGTAGCGTTCCATGCTCGACTGAAATTCGGCATAGCGATCGTAGACCGCATCAAAGTGAGCGACGTCAGCAAACAAATTGGCATCACCCCCTTTGAAGGCGGGGCGGCCATGGCCCAGGATGCTCAACAATTGCCACTGGTTCACCAGGTCTGAATAGCGACGCAAGGGTGACGTTGACCAGGCGTAGTGAGAGACCCCCAAGCCTTGGTGAGGACCCGGTGTCGTCTGCATGCGGACACGGCCCATGGACTGGCAGCGGTAGACGCCGGGCAGCTGTCCGAGGGCCAGGGTCTCACCCCAGGTCACGTTGGTCAGGATCATGAATTCCGAGACCAAGAGGTCCAGGGCAGAGCCCCGTTGCCGAGTCTGAATCTCAACATCGGCCAAGGCCAATGCCGTCGCACGCGGGTGATCCTGCCAGGTTAGGCGAATGCCATAGTCAAGCCGCGCGGCAGGCTCCGGTCGGCCACGCACCGCCTCTCGCCGGGCCCGACAGGCCAATGCCAGGTGATGAAGGACGGTCAGGTCGGACCAGGGCAATCGGCTCCTGGCCAGCGCTCTGGCCTCGGGTGCAGCAGAGAGGTCGACGGCGAGTGACAGGTCAGCCTCCCAATCACCGTGACGAATGTTTCGATGGATCTGAACCATCTCAAACCGTGTCGCATGCGACAAGCGCTCCCCATTGGCATCGAATTCGACGTAGAGCGAGACCGCCGGCCGCCAATCGGCCTCGTCCAGAGACGCCAGGGCAATGACCTGCGCCGGCAGCATGGTGATCTTGTCGCCGGGGAAATAGACCGTCGAGGCCCGATCGCGGGCCAACTGCGCCAAGGGATCATCCGGCGCCAAGAGTGCGCCGGGCGCCGCAATGTGGATACCCACTCGCCAGCCCCCATGGTCTAGGGTCTCGCAAGAAAACGCATCATCCACTTCGGTCGTTGCCTCATCGTCAATCGAGTAGGCGCCCATCGGGGCACGAGGCAGGCTCTGCGACAGCGCGGCCAGACGATCCTGCAATCGGGTGAGGCTCTCATCCTGCGGGGCATGCTCGTGTCCCCCAGGAAAGCACTCGGCCATGAAGCGGCTCAGGTGCAAGGCATAGGCAGACTCCACCACACCAAGACGCATGAGCAGCGCAGCCGGCGTCACCTGTGATTGATGGGCGGCTGCGGAGAGGGCCTTGAAAGCCACCGACTGTTTGTCTGGTTTGATGAGCAGGGTCATGGCCTGCTGGGCGATCTCGTCCGGACATTGGCCATCGAGCAAAGCCCGGGTGAAGGCCTGCTCCTGCTCGGCCAGGGCCGCGCGCTTGGCAGCACCGGCCAGGGCGGCTTGGAGAGCCTCCGGTGGTGCGGATTTAAACTGCCCCTTGCCCTTGCGATAAAAATACATGGGCGCTTGGTGCAGCGAGAGAATCAGCCCCACCAACTCCTTGGGGGAGACCTGCTGGCCAAAGACCTCTGGTGCAAAGGCATCAGCCGTGAAGACATCGCTTGGCGCACACTGCCAGAGAAAATCAGGGTCGAGTTCATCGGCCACCGACTGAGCCTGCTGAAGAAAAGGCTCCAGCTGAGACTCATCCTGAACCGCGAAGCGTGCCAACACCTGGTTGGCCTTGACCTTCACGCGGCGGCCCGTGGACAGGCTGACTTGTTCGGAACCCGCGGTGCTGCTGATGACCAGGCCGAGTTTGAGTCCGCCGGACTCCTCAAAGAACACACCACCAGCCATCGTCGCTATCGCCCCTGTCGCTCGGCCAAACGACTGAGAAGTCGTTCATGCAGACCGCCAAAACCACCATTGCTCATGACCAGAATCTGATCGCCAGCTCGGGCCTGCTCAACAATGGCGTTGATCAAATCATCGAGCTGTTCGCGCACGCAGGCTCGTGAGCCAAGACCGGCAAGCGTCTGTTCCAAAGACCAGTCCAGGCCCCCCGAGTAGCCAAAGACCAAATCCGCTTGGCTGAGACTCGTCGGCAATTGATCGCGCATCACCCCCATCTTCATGGTGTTGGATCGCGGCTCGATCACGGCCAAGATCCGCTGCCCAGTCGCCAGCTGACGGGCCAAGCCCTGCAAGGTGGTCTGAATGGCAGTGGGGTGGTGGGCAAAGTCATCCCAAACGCGGATACCAGCTGACTCGCCCCGAAGCTGCATACGACGCTTGACGCCAGGGAAACTGGCCATCGCCGCCATGGCCTGTTCAGCCGGGACACCCAGCGCCATGGCCGCGCCCAACACCGCCAAGGCATTGGCGCGGTTGTGCTCACCCCAAAGGGGGCTCACCAGTTGGCCCAGGCATTGGTCGGCCTGATAGATGTCAAAGGTCTCCCGACCAGCCGGGCTGTTGTGCTGTGGATCCGGCCGGTTTGGCGCTTTGGTCTGAAGCCCCCGATCGTCGTTAAACCAAGTCACCGGGGTGTAACAGGCGCGGGCGATGACCCGACGCAACGCCTCACTCTGACCATTGACCACCAGACAGCCCTCGGAAGGCAGGGTTCGAATCCAGTGATGAAACTGGGTCTCAATGGCAGCCAGATCAGCAAAGATGTCGGCGTGATCGAACTCAAGGTTGTTGAGAATAGCCACCTGCGCCCGGTAATGCAGAAACTTGGATCGCTTGTCGAAAAAGGCTGTGTCGTACTCATCGGCCTCGATGACGAAGACACCATCCGGGCGACCCATTCGAGCAGAGACGCCAAACCCTTCTGGAACGCCCCCGATCAAAAAGCCGGGCGACAAACCGGACTGCTCCAGCACCCAGGCCAGCAGAGAGCTGGTGGTGGTCTTGCCGTGGGTGCCCGCCACCGCCGCCACTGGTCGACCGACCATGACGTGCTCGGCCAAAAAGGCTGGGCCAGAGCTCATCGGCAGCCGCTGGTTCAAGATCGCCTCGATCAACGGCAGGCCGCGACGCGCGACGTTGCCGACCACCCAGAGGTCTGGCTTGAGAGCCAACTGATCTGCCTCGAACCCCTGGATCAATTCGATCCCACTGGCCACCAATTGGTCGCTCATGGGTGGGTAGACATTGGCATCGCAGCCAGTGACCCGATGGCCCATGGCCTTGGCGAGCTGAGCCAGGCCACCCATAAAAGTCCCGCAAATGCCAACGATGTGTATGTGCATGCGGCATTGTATCGAGCGGGCATAATCCCTCCATGTCCGATCTAAAAGAAGAGATCGCGGTACAGGCCGCCGCGGCCATCGTCGAGGAGGGCCTGGACTATGGGTCCGCCAAACAACGGGCTTATGCCCACCTGACTGGCCGCCGAGGCGGCCGAATCGCGCGAGAAGATCTGCCCAGCAACGAACAAGTCACATTGGCCATCCGTGAACACTTGGCCATCTACGAGCCAGAGGCCCATGCCCAGCGACTGCGTGATCGACAGGCCAGTGCGGAGAGACTGATGTTTCGATTGACTGGGTTCGACCCCTGGTTGATGGGTGCGCTGGCCGATGACTTGGCCCTGGCTCACAGCGGCATCCAACTGGCCTGTGTGGCGGAGTCTGCCAAGGAGCTCGGGATTGCGCTGCTCAACCAGGGGCTGTCAGCCGAGGCAACCAACCTGCCTCACCCTACTGGGCCTGGTGAGGTCGAAGCGCTGCAATTTGAGTGGGAGAGCACACCGACCACCATCCGGGTGGTGCCAAGGGCCCACGGCCTGCGCAACCAAGGTGGCATCCAACTGTCAGAATTGCAGACTCGTTTGCACAAGGAATAGCCTCGCATGTCATCTAAAAAAGCCGTCGCAATCATCGTGGTTCTGGCCCTCTTGGCGGGTATCGGCCTGGGGGTCTGGCGGCTCAGTCCCAACCCAGCACCATCGGCCGGTTGGCTGTTTGAGCTGTCCTACCCACAGCCTGATGGCCAGCCCTTGCGCTTAAGCCAGGCCAGGGGGCAGCTCACCGTGGTGAATTTCTGGGCCACCTGGTGCCCGCCCTGCGTTGAAGAAATGCCAGAACTTTCAAGAATTCATACCCAAATGTCGTCTTCTGACGTTAAAGTTCTTGGATTGGCGGTCGACTCCCCTTCCCAAGTCAAAGCCTTTCTTCAGGACACCCCGGTCAGTTATCCCATCGCCATTGTCGGAGCGGCTGGGTCTGAGATGGCCAAGAAACTGGGGGCTTCGGTTGATGCCCTGCCCTACACCGTCATGATCGACGCCCAAGGCCGTGTGACCCATCAAAAACTTGGGCGAATCAAGGAAGATGAACTCAGAACCTGGATAAAAGAGGCCAAATAACCTCTTTTAGCCTATTGACCCCACCAGGCTTGGGGTAAACTCTGAATCGTCGCCACGACCTTTCAGAGGCCATGCAAAAAAAACAAATCTGGGTCCTGCACGGGCCCAACCTCAACCGGCTCGGACTTCGAGAGCCGGAGATCTACGGGTCAACCACCCTCGAACAGATCAACCAGTCCCTCACCACCCGAGGTCAGTTCCAAGGCTTTGATATTCAGTGCCACCAGAGCAATCACGAAGGGGCCCTGATCGATCTGATCCACCGGGCACCTGATGCCCAGGTAGCTGGTTTTGTCATCAACCCGGCCGCCTTTACCCACACCAGCGTCGCCCTGCGAGATGCACTGGCAGCCGTAGCGTTGCCCTTTGTTGAAATCCACATCAGCAATGTCTACCGCCGCGAACCCTTCCGGCATCAGTCCTACTTCTCCGACCTGGCCCTGGCTGTGATCTGCGGCTTCGGCCCCAATGGCTACAACCTGGCGCTGGACCATCTCATGGCTCAGCTTCAACCTGCTTCCTAGAAAAGGTGTCTTCCCATGGATCTTCGTAAACTCAAAACCCTGATTGACCTGGTGGCCGAGTCCGGCATTGCTGAGCTGGAAATCACCGAAGGCGAAGGCAAAGTCAAGATCGTCAAATCAGCCGCGCAAACGGGTGCCGTTGGCTACGCACCAGCGACCACCATGATGATGCCGACACCAGCCGCCGCACCGGCTGCGCCCGCGCCCGCCGCGGCGAACCCCGCCGCTCAAGCCGAAACGGCACCGGCTGCCGCACCGGCTGGCCATCGCTTGGCCTCCCCAATGGTCGGCACCTTCTACCGCTCGTCCTCCCCTGGCGGCGCGCCCTTTGTCAGCATCGGCGACAGCGTGAGCGAAGGTCAGACCTTGTGCGTCATCGAGGCCATGAAGCTCATGAACGAGATCCCAGCAGACAAGGCTGGTGTCATCAAAGAAATCCTGGTGGAGAACGGTCAACCCGTTGAATTCGGTCAGGCCCTATTTGTCATCGGCTAAGGCGAGCACATGGCGTTATTTGAAAAAGTTCTCATCGCCAATCGCGGTGAAATCGCGTTGCGAATTCAGCGGGCCTGCCGTGAGCTGGGCATCAAAACAGTCGTCGTTCATTCCACTGCCGATACCGAGGCCAAGTACGTCAAGCTCGCCGACGAGTCGGTCTGTATTGGGCCGCCTCCTTCTCGCGAGAGTTACCTCAACATTCCGGCGATTATTGCGGCAGCGGAAGTGACCGATGCCGAGGCCATTCACCCCGGTTACGGCTTTCTGTCGGAAAATGCCGACTTTGCCGAACGGGTGGAGCAGAGTGGCTTTCAGTTCATCGGCCCCACGGCAGAGGTCATCCGAATGATGGGTGACAAGGTCGCTGCCAAAAAGGCCATGATCGCGGCCGGTGTGCCCTGTGTGCCCGGATCCGAAGGAGCCTTGCCCGACGACCCCAAAGAGATTGTTCGATGCGCCCGGGCCGTGGGCTATCCAGTCATCATCAAGGCCGCTGGCGGCGGTGGCGGTCGAGGCATGCGAGTGGTTCACACCGAGGCGGCCCTGATCAATGCGGTCAACACCACCAAGGCCGAGGCGGCAGCAGCGTTTAACAACCCCGAGGTCTACATGGAGAAGTTCCTGGAGAACCCTCGGCACATAGAGATTCAAATCCTGGCCGACCATCATGGGAATGTCATCCACCTGGGTGAGCGAGACTGCTCCATGCAGAGACGCCACCAAAAGGTGGTCGAAGAGGCGCCCGCCCCAGGCCTGTCCCAGAAGCTCAGGGACAAGATCGGCCAACGTTGTGCGGACGCCTGCAAGAAAATTGGCTACCGAGGCGCTGGGACCATCGAGTTCCTGTTTGAGAACGACGAGTTCTATTTCATTGAGATGAACACACGGGTGCAGGTGGAACACCCCGTCACGGAGTTCATCACCGGCGTGGACATTGTCCAGGAGCAGATCCGCGTGGCCAGCGGCCAAAGGCTGAGCATCCGGCAGAAAGACGTGACCTTCAAAGGACACGCGATCGAATGCCGAATCAATGCAGAGGATCCTTTTAAGTTCACACCATCTCCGGGTCGAATCCAGACTTGGCACATGCCTGGTGGCCCTGGGATTCGCGTGGACTCCCATGCCTACGCCAATTACGTGGTGCCCCCTCATTACGATTCGATGATTGGCAAGATCATCAGCTACGGGGACACTCGTGAACAGGCCATCGCGCGGATGAGCATCGCTCTCTCCGAAGTCGTGGTCGAGGGCATCTCGACAAACGTGCCCCTGCACCGCCGGATCATGCGCGACACCCATTTTGAAGACGGTGGTACGTCGATTCACTACCTCGAGCACATGCTGGCCAACGATGTCTGAGGTTGCACCGGGCCAGCCTGGGGAGCCAGGTCACGCCGGCATGGTCTCGGAGATTATCTTCGAACTCAGTGAACAGGACCGGCCTGCCCAGCTCGAGGCCGAGGCCGATGAATGGCTGGAGTGGCTCAGCGACGAATTGATGGCACTCGGGGCGGTCTGCGTCAGTGTAGAAGATGCACAAGCCGACGATCCCAGCCTGGAGAGGCCTCGGTTTGGCGAACCAGGCGCCCAGACGGACATGCTGGCCTGGCCAGTCAGCCAGATTCGCATCTTGTTGGACGCACAGACCCAGGCTACCGCCTGGTGGGCCCAGGCACAGGCTGCCTTTCCTTTTCTGGCGGCTTGCCAGGCCGAAATCCGAGGACTGCCGGAAGAGGACTGGGTCACCAAATCCCAACGCGCCTTTACGCCCATCGAGATCGAGCAGACCATTTGGATTGGCCCGAGCTGGCACACCATGCCACAGACCTATCAACAACCACCGAAGGTTGGGCTGTCGATTGATCCCGGCATGGCCTTCGGAACGGGTGGCCACGCCACCACCCGACTCTGTCTGCAGGCCATTCTTAGGATCAGCCGACAAAGGCCTCTGGGTCGCGTCTTGGACTATGGCTGCGGCTCTGGTGTGCTGGGTTTGGCATGCGCAAAACTAGGGGCGCAGTCGGTTGTCGGTGTCGACATTGACCCCATTGCGGTCGATGTCGCCCGGCGCAACGCCCAACAGAACCTGACCGCCGCAGAGCTGGCGCGAGTCGACTGGCGGACTGTGTCACAAGCCGTAGATGGCCAGTTTGATGTGGTCATCGCCAACATCCTGGCCCAGCCACTGAAACTGCTGGCTGGGTTGCTGCTGTCGCATGGTCAGCCCGGTGGCAGCCTGGTGTTGTCCGGTATTCTCAGTCGACAGGTGGACGAACTCTGCCAGGCCTATGCGCTGGCCAAGCCCGGTACTCAACTCACAGTCTTGGGTGAGGACGAAGGCTGGGTCTGCCTTGGCTTTCAGTCTTCCCGCGTCTAAATCCAAAACCCTCTCTAAACGTCTAACGGAAGACTCACATGTCTATTCAAATCAGCGGCAGCATTGCTTTTGACACCATCATGGTCTTTGAAGGTCAGTTCAAGGATTACATCCTGCCGGACCAGGTCCATATGCTGAATGTGGCTTTTCTGGCGCCGCAAATGCGTCAGGAGTTCGGTGGCTGCGCGGCCAACATCGCATACAGCCTGGCGGGCCTGGGCCTGCCGACCCGGTTGCTCGGTAGCATCGGTCACGACGGTCAGGGTTATCTGGCCAGACTGACTGGCCTCGGTATCGATACCAGTGCCGTCGTGAGCCGATCCGACTGTTTTACCGCCCAGGCCTTCATCACCACCGATTTGCTCGACAACCAGATCACGGCCTTTCACCCCGGCGCCATGAACTTTGCCCACGAGTCCAGCGTTGGGGCCGGGCCCGGACTTGGCATCGTCTCACCCAACGGCAAGCAGGCCATGGTTCAGCACGCCCAGTCCTTTGACGAGCAGGGTATTCCATTTGTCTTCGATCCTGGGCAGGCGATGCCCATCTTTGAGGCACAGGAACTTCGTGCACTGATTGCTCGGGCCAGCTGGCTGGCCGTGAACGACTACGAGGGGGAAATGCTGTCGCGCAAGCTAGGGCTGCCGCTGGCTGAGATCGCTCAGTTGCTCAAGCCCCACAACACCGGTGGCGTCATCCAGACCAAGGGAGCCGACGGCGTACAACTGATCATGGCCAAAGGCGAGTCCGTCCAACTGCCCGCGCTGCAGGTAGACCAGGCCATTGACCCAACCGGTTGTGGCGATGCCTTTCGGGCGGGCCTTTTGGCGGGGCTGCACAAGGGCTTTGATCTGGCCAAAAGCGCCCGGCTAGGGGTTCTGTTGGGCGGCATCAAGGTGCAGCATCGTGGCGGTCAAAACCATCCGGTCGGACAAAACTTGCTGCGAGACCTGTGGTCGAAAACCTTTTCAGATCAAGGTCCATGCCCCATCTAACGTCTCAACACAAGGAGTTAGTCATGAAGACCATCCTACTCATCTCTGCCGTCGCAGCGTTCACGCAGCTGGCAGGCTGTGCGACCCAGAGCAATTCAGCAAAGGTTTACCGGGCCGGAGAGTCTCAGGTGGAGCAGTCCATCCGATACGGCACAGTCGAATCAGTCCGAGCAGTCACCATTGTTCGAGACAGCAAAGGCGCAGGCATCATCGCTGGTGGCGTTGTGGGCGGAGTCGCTGGCTCAACCGTCGGCGAGGGCAAGGGCAGCACGATTGCCAGCGTGCTGGGTGCGCTTGGCGGTGCCATTGCCGGTCAAATGATCGAGGAACAGGCCAATCAGAGGCCTGGGGTTGAGATTGTGATCAAGCTCGACAGCGGCGAGAAAACGGTGGTGGTACAGGAAGCCGATGAGGCGCTGAAAGCGGGTGACGCCGTTCAGATCGTGGGATATGGCTCAGCGATCAGAGTCTCAAAGCGCTAAGCCCGTCAGCAAGGCCTGCACCAAGGCTTGAGCAGCTCGGTCGTGTAGGCTGAGCAGAAGCTGAATCAGAATCAAGGCGGCCAAGGGCGAGAAATCGATCCCGGTCGGTTGGCCGCGGTGGACCAGTTGACGTAGGGGCCGCAGGCAGGGCTCGGTCATCTGGGTCACCAGAGGCCTCATGGCCATCGCCGATGGGCCGGCCCCGAACCATGACAACAGCGCATGGACCACCAGCAAGACAAACGCGAACTTCAGAGCCCAGCCTATCATCCAGGTCAGTGACAGACCCAGAACCAGAAGCCCATAGGTCAGTCCTTGGGGCAGCCCAAGCATGGGAGCTTCGAAGGCCGCCAGGAGCAGTCGAAACAGGACCGCCAACAAGGCCAACAACCAAGCAGCCAAAAGACTGGCCCAGTCGAACTGGCTAGATGGCATGAGTCGACGGATGGGCAAGACGATCCAGTTGGTGACTCGAAAGACCAACTGACTGATCGGATTCATGGGAGGCATGCGCAGCCAGAGCAGATAGGCTCTCAGCATGCTGGCAATACAGACCAGGCTGAACAGGGCCTTGGCCAGGATCCAGGCAAACTCAATCAACATGGTCAGAGTATAGAAAAAAGCCCCGCCAGTTGGCGGGGCTCATCACAAATGGCAAAGCCGTTCGTGTAATCCGGCGTTATGGACGGCTGCCGGTGGGGAAGGGCCAGGTGCTTGCTACAGGAGCTGCAGCAGGCGCAGCGGGCTTCTTCACGGCTGCTTTCTTAACGGCGGGCTTTTTTTTTGCCACTGCCTTTTTAGCGGCAGGCTTTTTGGCTGCGGGCTTCTTAGCTGCTGCTTTTTTAGCGGCGGGCTTTTTGGCTGCGGGCTTCTTAGCTGCTGCTTTTTTAGCGGCGGGCTTCTTGGCTGCGGGCTTCTTAGCTGCTGCTTTTTTGGCGGCGGGCTTCTTGGCTGCGGGCTTCTTAGCTGCTGCTTTTTTGGCGGCGGGCTTCTTGGCTGCGGGCTTCTTGGCTGCTGCTTTTTTAGCGGCGGGCTTCTTGGCTGCAGGCTTCTTAGCTGCTGCTTTTTTAGCGGCGGGCTTCTTGGCTGCTACTTTTTTGGCCGCAGGTTTTTTGGCCACTACTTTTTTCTTGACTTCGGGTTTGGAAGCGGCTTTCGCCTTCTTCACTTTCTTCTTTGCTGCCATGGTCTTCTCCTTCAGGCCGATTAATCGGCATGGTCACAAGGGAGATTCGAGCCAACGTGGCTCGAACCATTCATTTGCGCAGGAAACCAATTCCCTACAACGCTTCCAACGCCAATGAATTCTGCTGGGCCCTTGTGGAGAACGATCACGCTACTCCCAACTGAGGGCACCGCCCGTCTGATACTCAATCACACGGGTCTCAAAAAAGTTTCTCTCCTTCTTGAGGTCGACCATCTCGGCCATCCATGGGAAGGGGTTTTCTTCGTTCGGGAAGATCTGGTCGAGGCCAATCTGCTGACAGCGCCGGTTGGCGATGTAGCGCAGGTAGCCCTTGAACATATTGGCGTTGAGGCCCAATACGCCCCGGGGCATAGTGTCCTCGGCGTATCGATACTCCAAGTCAACAGCCTGAAGGAAGATGTCTTTGAGTTCGGCCCGAAACTCTGGGGTCCAGAGGTGGGGGTTCTCAAGCTTGATGGTGTTGATAAGGTCGATGCCGAAATTACAGTGCATGGACTCATCGCGAAGGATGTATTGGTATTGCTCGGCCGCACCGGTCATCTTGTTCTGACGGCCCAGCGCGAGAATCTGCACAAAACCAACATAGAAGAACAGGCCTTCCATGATGCAGGCAAACACGATCAGAGACTTCAGGAGCTTCTGGTCGTTTTCCAGGGTGCCGGTCTTGAAATTGGGATCCGTCAAGACATCGATAAACGGGATCAGGAACTCATCCTTGGCCCGAATCGAGGTGACCTCATGGTAAGCATTGAAAATCTCGCCCTCGTCCAGCCCAAGGGACTCAACAATGTACTGATAGGCGTGGGTGTGAATAGCCTCTTCAAATGCTTGACGCAGTAAGAATTGACGGCACTCGGGCGCCGTGATGTGGCGATAAGTTCCCAAAACGATGTTGTTGGCGGCCAGAGAGTCGGCTGTGGTAAAAAAACCCAGATTCCGCTTGACCAGTCGACGCTCGTCTTCTGTCAGACCGTTGGGGTCTTTCCAGAGGGCAATGTCACGAGACATGTTGATCTCTTGAGGCATCCAGTGGTTGGCACAACCAGCCAGATATTTTTCCCAAGCCCATTTGTATTTGAATGGAACCAGCTGGTTCACATCGGTACCTGCGTTGATGACGCGCTTGTCTTCGACGCGAACCCGGCGGCTGGCCTGGTCCTGCGCAGCAGTGTCTTGGGCGGCGTGCATGATGGAAGCGGGGACAGGGGAACCAGACTGCTCTCGCGTCGCAGTCATTGGGTCAGGCTTGGCCGTCGTAGTGGTGTCTTCCCAGTTCAGCATTTCGGATCTCACTTTCTTTCTTTAAAACAAGCAAGCGTGAGATTCGGTCATTGCACACAGACCGAATCATGATGCATGCATTTCATCCTTGCAATATTTTTTTGCAAGGTTTGTTGTTTTTTTTGCCTACAACTTTTTTACTGACAAGCCTCGCAGTCAGGATTGTCGATCGAACAAAACTTCACATCGCTGCCGGCGACTGCCGACGAAGTCACAATCGGATCGACTGCAGACGTTAAGGCGGCAGCAGCACCGACCTCGGGTGATGCCGCAGCAGCGCCACCTCCAAGACCGCCACTCACCGGCACCGCATTGAGCTGACCGGTGTTGAGCGTGCTCTTCTCGACCGAGGTCGCCCCCATGGTGCGCAGGTAGTAAGTAGTTTTCAGGCCACGCAACCAAGCCAGCTTGTAGGTCTCGTCGAGTTTCTTGCCTGAGACACCGGCCATGTAAATGTTGAGCGACTGAGCCTGGTCAATCCACTTCTGGCGACGGGCGGCACACTCCACCATCCACTTGGTGTCGACTTCGAATGCCGTGGCGTAGAGCTGACGCAGGTCCTGGGGGATACGATCGATCTTAGCCAGGCTGCCGTCGAAGTACTTCAGGTCTGCGACCATGACTTCATCCCACATGCCAAGCTGTTTGAGGTCCCGCACCAGCATCTCATTGACCACCGTGAACTCACCGGAGAGGTTGGATTTCACATACAGGTTCTGGTAGGTGGGCTCGATCGAGGCCGAGATGCCCACGATGTTGGAGATGGTGGCCGTCGGCGCGATCGCCACGCAGTTGGAGTTGCGCATGCCGTGCTGACGGATGCGAGCCCTCAGGGCCTCCCAGTCCAGGCGGGCCGTGGTGTCGACCTCAACGTAACCACCCCTCTCCTGCTTGAGCAATTCCAGGGTGTCCAGCGGGAGAATGCCGCGATCCCAGAGTGAACCCTTGAAGCTGCTGTAAGCTCCACGCTCTTCGGCGAGCTGGGTCGAGGCCCAATAGGCTTCATAGCAGACCATTTCCATGGAGCTGTCAGCGAACTCAACAGCCTGCTCCGAGGCGTAGGGGATTCGCATGGCATGCAGTGCCTCCTGGAAGCCCATAATCCCTAGCCCTACCGGGCGGTGGCGAATGTTAGAGTTTCTGGCCTTGGCGACTGCGTAGTAGTTGATGTCGATAACGTTGTCGAGCATTCGCATGGCGGTCTGTACCGTGCGCTTGACCTTGTCATGGTCCAGCTCCAGCCCACCCTGAGCCGATGGCTTGAGGTGCTGCACCAGGTTGACCGAGCCGAGATTACAGACGGCGATCTCGCTGTCATTGGTATTGAGCGTGATCTCAGTACACAGGTTAGAGCTGTGGACGACGCCAACATGCTGCTGTGGGCTTCGGATGTTGCAGGGGTCCTTGAAGGTGATCCAGGGATGGCCCGTCTCAAAGAGCATGGTCAGCATCTTGCGCCAGAGGCTGGCGGCTGGAATCTTCTTGAAAAGTCGGAGGTCACCGCGAGCGGCTCTCTCTTCGTAGGCGAGGTAGGCTTGTTCGAAGGCTTGGCCAAACTTGTCGTGCAGGTCCGGCACGTCAGACGGGGAGAACAGGGTCCAGTCACCACCCTCCATGACCCGCTTCATGAAGAGGTCGGGAATCCAGTTGGCGGTGTTCATGTCGTGGGTGCGGCGGCGATCGTCACCGGTGTTCTTGCGGAGCTCGAGGAACTCCTCGATGTCCAGGTGCCAGGTCTCCAGGTAGGTGCAGACCGCACCCTTTCGCTTGCCACCCTGGTTGACGGCAACGGCCGTGTCGTTGACCACCTTCAAGAAGGGGACCACGCCTTGGCTCTTGCCGTTGGTGCCCTTGATGTGGCTGCCCAAGGCGCGTACAGGGGTCCAGTCATTGCCCAGACCGCCTGCATATTTGGCCAGCAGGGCGTTTTCTTTGATGGCTTCGTAGATGCCGTCTAGGTCATCGGCCACGGTGGTGAGGTAGCAGGACGAGAGTTGGGAATGGGTGGTGCCGCTGTTAAACAGAGTCGGGGTCGAGCTCATGAAGTCGAAGCTCGAGAGCAGGTTGTAGAACTCGATGGCCCGGCCCTCACGGTCGAGTTCGCCCAGGGCCAAGCCCATGGCCACTCGCATAAAGAAAGCTTGCGGCATCTCAATGCGGCGACCCTCTCCGCTGAAGGTGTCGTTGCGGTCAATCAGGAAGTAACGGTCGTAGAGGGTCTGCAGGCCCAGGTAATCAAAGTTGAGGTCGTTCTCGGGCTTGAGGGCAGCGGCCATGCGCTTGAGGTCGTACCGGCCGAGTTCCTCGTTCAGAAGGCCAATCTCGACGCCCTTCTTGATGAATTTTGGGAAGTATTCCCGATAACGCGCATCCATGTCGGCCTGCGAGACCTCGGCCTGGAAAATCTCCTTGCGAACGGTGTGCAGAAGCAGGCGGGCACTGACTTTTGCATAGGCTGGGTCCTTTTCGATGAGTGCACGGGCCGCCAAGATGGCGGATTTTTCAACTTCTTCAACTGGGACGCCGTCGTAGAGGTTTTTGACCGTATCGGCCAGCACCTCTTCGGCTCGGACGTGCTGGTCAAGGCCGGCGCAGGCCGAAGCCACGATGTCACGCAACCAGGACTCGTCGAGTGGGACCATACGGCCGTCAACCGACATGTTGAGGCGGTGCTCGGAGATCTGTGCCTGCGTCTGAGCCGCACGCTCCTGGGACCGACGCTCTCGGTACAAGACGTAGGCCCGAGCGACCTCGTGCTCCCCCGAACGCATCAGGGCGAGTTCGACCTGATCCTGAATGTCTTCAATGTGAACCGTGCCGCCGGCGGGCATGCGACGCAACAGGGCGTCGACCACCTGCTGGGTCAACGACTCGGTCATCTCCCGCACCCGGGCACTGGCTGCACCTTGGCCTCCCTGAACAGCCAGGAAAGCCTTGGTCAGCGCGACGTTGATCTTGGGGGCGTCAAAGGAGACCACGGCGCCATTTCGACGCACGACTTTAAAGTCGTGCGGCCCGTTTGCAATGGGCGCGCTGGTAGAGGACCCAGCCGAGGCCGGAACAGCGGGCGATGGGGAACTGGAACCCACAGGAGGGGTTGACGACGGTTGGGATGCCCACTGCATAAAATCCTCCAGGCGGTTTATTTTTTTACTATCGGTAGTACAGACTACCCCGGATGAGTACTAATTCTAGTAGTCGCGGCCCGAGGCGTGCAAGGGCTGGGCTTGGGGAAATTGCCAGGTTTTGGGGGTGTGTGACCGCTAAAGCTAGTCCCCGTGGGGCTCTTTTTTTTGGGGCCGCATAAACACTGGCCCGATGATCAAAACCCGCCGAAAACGCCCCTCATTGGTAGAGATTTTTCTAAGAAAGATTTTCAGGAAACTTCCAAGCTGTAGGGTCTTGGCGCAACGCAGCTTGCAAATCTCCCCAGGAGAAGTAATGGCCAGGGTCTGTCTTGCGACCTGGGGCAATGTGGCAATGCCCGGCGACGTGTCTCAGGCTGGGCTGGGCCCTCTGCAGCGCCCTCATCAGGTCGGCCAAGACCGTGATTTGAATCGGCTCATAGGCCTGGCTGTCGCAGCCCTCTAGTTCAATCCCCACCGAGTAGTCATTGCAATTGTCCCGCCCCTCGTAAGACGAAACACCCGCATGCCAAGCCCGATCGGCCAGGCCAACATACTGACGAATGTGGCCGTCACGCCAAATCACAAAGTGAGAGGAGACTTTCAGGTCGTTGAGCCCCAGATGTGCCGGATCCGTAGACCCGAAAAGCCGCCCCATAAACAAGTCATCGACCAGCCCGCCGCCGAAGCAGCCCTCGGGCAGGCTGATTCCATGCAGAACCACCAAGTCAGGCTGGGTATTGGCGGGCCTCTGATTAAAGTGCGGGCTCACGGCCCGGTCGACCCCAGCGGCGGGCTCAAGCCAGCCATCGTCCCGAAATCGGATCAGGAGGCGGTCGCTCGACGCGGCGCTGGTCATGAGACTAGGGCTTGAGATGCGCGGCGCAGCAGTATGCCCGGCCGGTCTTCCAGATCGCATCGGACTCGGCCAGATGCGCCCCACAGGTCGCACAATGCACCAGGCGGGCAGCCGTTTTGGGCCGGGCCTGCTCGGGACTCTTGGCAGTGGGTGTCTTCTTGGATTTGCCCAGGGCAGAGCGCAGCATAAACAGCGCAATGGCCACCAGGCCCATGATCAAGAGAATTCGTCCAAACATGGGGCCGCCCGCCTCAGGCCACTCGGCCCAGAAAAACCTCTAGAACAAACCGACTGCCAACATAAGCCAGCAGCAGCAAACCAAACCCACCGATGGCAAATCTGGCGGCGAGACGGCCACGCCAGCCCCAGCGCCAACGACCCCACAAAAACAAGCCCGCAGAAAGCCAAGTCATCACGGTAAAGACTGTCTTGTGGTCGGACTTCAGCCAGGGGCCGCCGGCCAACTCATTGACCAGGCCGCCAGTCAGCAAGGTGGCGGTCAGCAAGACAAACCCCAAGCTAACGGAGCGGGACAGGCTGGCGTCCATGGCCAGCAGGGGGGGCAGGTTCACCAGCCAGTGGTTTGAGCGACTGGGTTTGTGGAGGGCGCGGGATTGCGCCAGCATGAGCAGGGCCTGGCCCGAGGCCACGGCAAAGGCGCTGTAAGCCAACATCGCCACCAAAATATGGGACCGGAACAAAGCGCCCGGGTCGGCCAGTCGAACTCCACCCGGGAAAGCCAGTGGCAGCAGAACCAATGCTGCGGCAGTCAGATAGACCAGCAGACCAACGCGTGCCATGCGATGTGACCACGACTCGGTCCAGAGCATGACAAGGGTCAGCCAGGCCATCCACGACAGCGCCACCGCAAAACCAAAGGTCATGTCTTGGTGACCAAACCAGGTGGGCAGCAGGGTCAGGCCATGCAGACAAAGCCCCAGCAGCAAAACCGACTGAAAAAATCGTCGATCCGATGCCCCATCGGGCGCTTGTCGAAGCGAACGAGCACCGAGCAGGAGGTAGGCCAGAGAAGCCAACCAGGGGGCCGCGCCGTACAATAGGTTTGACATCATCCCAGTGTAGCGCAGCGCCATGCTTGAATCCCTCACCGACCGCTTTGCCAAGGCCCTTAAAACCATCAAGGGTGAGGCTCGCCTGACCGAAACCAACACACAGGAGATGCTCCGCGAGATTCGCCTCGCCCTGTTGGACGCGGACGTCGCCCTGCCGGTGGTCAAGCAGTTCATCGCCCAGGTTCGGGACAATGCCATGGGCCAGGCCGTTTTGAATAGCCTGACACCCGGTCAGGCCCTGGTGGGAGTGGTGCATCAGGAACTGGTCGCGCTGATGGCGGGCCCGTCGACCATGCCCGGTGGTGCGGGGGGCAAGCCCCAAGACATCAGCCTCAACCTGGCCACCACGCCACCAGCCGTGATCTTGATGGCTGGCCTGCAGGGTGCAGGCAAGACCACCTCAGTGGGCAAGATGGCCAAGTGGCTCACTGAGCGGCAGAAGAAAAAAGTACTAACCGTCTCCTGTGACGTCTACCGGCCGGCGGCCATCGACCAGCTGCGACTGGTGACTGAGCAGGCTGGGGCTGAGTTCTTCCCCAGCGACCCCTCCCAAAAACCCCTGGACATTGCCAAGGCCGCGATTGACTGGGGCAAGCGGCACTACCACGATGTCTTGCTGATTGACACGGCCGGACGCCTGGCGATTGACCAGGCCATGATGGACGAGATCGCGAGCCTGCACAAAGCCACCAAGCCCATTGAGACGCTCTTTACCGTCGACGCGATGCAGGGCCAGGATGCGGTCCGAACAGCAGAGGCCTTTAAACAGACGATTCCACTGACGGGCATTGTGCTCACCAAGGTCGACGGCGATGCTCGCGGTGGTGCGGTGTTGTCGGTCAGGAGTGTGACGGGCTGCCCCGTGAAGTTTGTGGGTACCGCCGAAAAAATCGATGGCCTGGAAGCCTTCGACCCAGACCGGTTTGCCCAACGCATCCTGGGCATGGGTGATGTGCTGGCCATTGTCGAGCAGGCCCAAAAAGCGATTGATGTTAAGTCGGCAGAGAAAATGGCCGCCAAACTCAAGTCCGGGGCCAAGTTTGACCTGGAGGATTTCAAGCTCCAGATCGGTCAGATGAAATCCATGGGTGGCCTGTCCAACCTGCTCGATAAGTTACCCGCTCAGATGCAACAAGCCGCCAAAGGCCAAGATCTCTCAAAGGCCGACAAGTCGGTGGGGCGAATGGAGGGCATCATCAACAGCATGACCCCCGCAGAGCGCCGAAACCCGCTGCTGATCAAGGCCAGCCGCAAGCGCAGAATCGCCACCGGAGCCGGTGTGCCCGTGCAGGAGGTCAATCGGCTCTTGGCCCAGTTCGACCAGATGCAGGACATGATGAAAAAAATGCAAAAAGGTGGCCTGGCCAAGATGATGCGCGCCATGGGTGGCCTGAAAAACCTGCCTGGCCTCGGTCGCTAGGGCGACAACCCCAGCCGACCAAGGGCCAGCTAGTTCGAGGCCCGGTCAGCCTGAAGCAGGTCCCGCACAGCCGTCACCACATCCACGACCACACAGTCACTGGCCACCAGGCCACGTCGCTTGAGCAGCTCCAACCGCCCCTCTTTCAGGCCGCGCTCACCAATGGTGATGCGAACGGGGATGCCAATGAGCTCCCAGTCGGCAAACATGACGCCAGGGCGCTCGTCGCGATCGTCGAGCAAGACCTCGAAGCCGGCCGCACTGAGCTGGTCATAGACCAGCTGCGACTGCTGGGCCACAGCAGGCGACTTGCCAGCCCCCATCGGGCAGATCACCACTTCGAATGGCGCCAAGGCGGGGGGCCAGAAGATGCCCCTCTCATCATGGTTCTGCTCAATGGCAGCGCCCACGATTCGGGTCACGCCAATGCCATAGCAGCCCATCTCCATCACCCTGGGCTTGCCAGTCTCATCCAGCGTTGTCGCCTTCATGGCCTGTGAGTACTTGCTGCCCAGGTAAAAGACATGACCGACCTCGATGCCGCGCTGAATGGACAGGCTGCCCCGGCCGTCTGGCGAAGGATCTCCTGCCACGACATTGCGGATGTCCGCCACCAGGTCTGGCTCGGGCATGTCACGCCCCCAGTTCACCCCGGTGAGGTGTGCATCAGCCTGGTTGGCTCCCACGACGAAATCGCTCATATGCGCCACGGTGCGATCAGCCACCACTTTGACTCGACCCGATACCCCCACCGGGCCCAGATAGCCGGGCAGGCAGCCAAAGGCCTGCTCAATCTCCGTGGCGTTGGCGAACCGCCAGCCCTGCTCCAGCCCAGCCAGCTTGCCCAGCTTGACCTCGTTCACCTCATGATCGCCCCGAACGAGCAAGAGCCAGAGCTGTACAGCCACCCCGGCCTGCGGGTCGTCTTGGGCGATGACCACCGACTTCACAGTCTGGGTCAGCGGCAGGCCCAACAGGTCCGCGACCTCTGCACAGAGGGTCTTGCCAGGCGTCGGCACAACCGTCTTGGTCTGTTGGGGAGCAGCCCGCTGGGGGATCAAGGCAACTGCCTCAGCCAGTTCAATGTTGGCGGCGTAGTCCGACTGAGGGCAGTAGGCGATGGCGTCCTCTCCGGTGTCCGCGATCACCTGGAACTCGTGGGAACGCGAGCCACCGATCGCGCCGGTGTCGGCTGCTACAGCGCGATAGGCCAGTCCCAGTCGATCAAAAATCTTGCTGTAGCAGGCAAACATGCGGTCATAGCTCGCCTCGGCCCCGGCAACGTCTTTGTCAAAAGAGTAGGCATCCTTCATGACAAACTCTCGGCCCCTCATCACCCCAAATCGGGGCCGACGCTCGTCGCGGAACTTGGTCTGAATCTGGTAAAAATTCTTGGGCAGCTGTTTCCAGCTCTTAAGCTCCTGCCGAGCGATGTCGGTGATCACCTCCTCGCTGGTTGGCTGAAAGGCAAAGTCTCGACCATGTCGATCTTTGAATCGCAGCAGCTCTGGGCCCATCCTGTCCCAGCGGCCGGTCTCCTGCCAGAGCTCGGCCGGCTGAACCAGTGGCATCACCAGCTCAATGGCCCCGGCGGCGTTCATCTCCTCGCGGATGATGGCCTCCACCTTGCGGATCACCCGCAGACCGAGAGGCATGTAGCTGTAGATCCCCGCACCCAGTCGACGGATCATGCCAGCGCGAATCATCAGGCGATGACTGGCCACCTCGGCATCGGCGGGATCTTCTTTGAGAGTCTGAAAATGGAACTGGGATGCACGCATGGAAAGGCCCTTCGTATAATGGCCGCATTATGCTCGATGAATTCGGCTATCGCCCCAACGTTGGCATCATTCTGGTCAACGACCTAAACCAGGTCTTCTGGGGCAAACGCATCCGTGAAGAGGCCTGGCAGTTCCCACAAGGTGGGATCAAAGATGGTGAAGACCCCGAGGCCGCCATGTACCGTGAGCTCTTCGAGGAGACCGGGCTCAAGCCAGAGCACGTTGAAATCATGGCCCGAACCCAGGACTGGCTGCATTACTCCGTTCCAGATCGGTGGGTGCGTCGTGAGTGGCGGGGTCTTTACAAGGGCCAGAAACAGATTTGGTTTCTGCTTCGCATGCTGGGACAAGACGGGGACATTCAGCTCAAATCAGGCGCAGAAAAGCCAGAATTTGACGACTGGATCTGGCACGACTTCTTCGTGCCGCTGGAGACCGTGATCGAATTCAAGCGAGACGTCTACTGGCTCGCCCTGCAGGAGCTCTCGCGTTACCTGTTTTCGCCAGAAGAAATCAGCACCAGGTTGTCCCGGTGTATGAGTTCCGGCTCTTCCACAAAACCCAAGACAGCCTCAATCTGACTGGACGGTTTACCCAAGATCCGCCGACTCTCGTTGGCGGAATAGTTCACCAGCCCGCGGGCGATTTCCTGGCCACTGGGGTCGCAGCAGGCCACCACATCCCCGCGCTCAAATTCGCCTGACACCTCGGTCACGCCAATGGGCAGCAGTGACTTGCCCCCAGTCAACAGGACCTTGGTAGCCCCCTCATCCAACATCAGTCGACCCCGAAGGCTGAGGTGATCCGCCAGCCATTGCTGGCGAGCCGTCATCACCGGGAGATCGGCGGTGAGCCAGGTGCCCAAAGCCTCTCCAGCGGCCAGCCGACTCAAAACATCCGTCTCGTGTCCGCTGGCAATGATGGTGTCGGCCCCACTGCGAGCCGCGCGCTGTGCAGCTCGAACCTTGGTGGCCATGCCACCGGTGCCAATGCTGGAGCCAGCCCCGCCAGCCATGGCGGCCAAGGTGCTGTCCGTGGCCCTGGCCTGCGAGATCAGGGTGGCCGAGGTTGTTTTGCGTGGGTCAGCCGTGTAGAGCCCGGGCTGGTCAGTCAGAATGACCAGCAAGTCGGCCTCCAGGAGGTTAGTGACCAAGGCGCCCAAGGTGTCGTTGTCACCCAGCTTGATTTCATCGGTGACCACGGTGTCGTTCTCATTGACGATGGGGATCACGCCCAGCCCAAGCAGGGTGTTGAGGGTCGCCCGTGCATTCAAATATCGTCTGCGGTCCGCGACATCTTCATGGGTCAGCAAGACCTGAGCGGTCTTGAGGCCATGGGCCGCAAAGCCCACCTCGTAAGCCTGGGCCAGGCCCATCTGCCCGACGGCCGCAGCCGCCTGCAGATCATGAATCTCGTGGGGACGTTGGGTCCAGCCCAGACGTTTCATGCCCTCGGCGATCGCGCCACTGGAGACCAAGACCACCTGATGGCCACGGTCTCTCAGCGCCGCCATTTGAGCGGCGAACAAGGCCACTGCCTGAGCGTCCACACCCCGGCCCTGATTGGTCACCAAGCTCGAACCGAGCTTGATCACCCAGCGGCGCGCCTGAGACACCGGCTGTCGAGACTGTTCAGTCATGGCCTGGCTCTTGGGATGGCATTGGGGTGACTCGGTCGGGTTCGAATCTGACATCTGGCTGTTCGTCGGCCACGTCGGCTGAGTGCTGGGCATCGACAAACGCCTGGAGGTCAAAGAGTAGGCCAGAGAGTCCCTCTCGTGTCATGGCCGACAACAGATAGATGGGACCCTTCCAACGAAGTGACTTTTGCAGAGCCTTGCTGCGGGTCTGCCTCTGCTCGTCGGTCAGCATGTCAGCTTTGTTCAGGATGAGCCAGCGAGGCTTGTCCAAAAGGCCTTTGTCAAAACGTCCCAATTCGGCCACCAAAGCTTTGGCAGACTTGGCGAGCGCCTTGCCAACCGCCTCGTCGTCCTCTGAGGGCTGGTCGATGGGGGCCAGATCGATCACGTGCAGCAAGACGCGGGTGCGCTGAATGTGTCGCAGGAACTGATGGCCGAGGCCAGCCCCCTCGGCCGCACCTTCGATCAACCCTGGTATGTCGGCCATCACAAAACTCTTGTTGGGCGCCGTCCGAACCACGCCCAGCTGAGGGTGGAGGGTGGTAAAGGGGTAGTCCGCGATCTTGGGTCGGGCATTGGAGCTGGCCGCCACCAGGGTGGACTTTCCTGCATTGGGCAGCCCAAGCAAGCCCACATCGGCCAGCACCTTGAGCTCCAGTCGAAGCTTTCTCTGCTCACCCTCGATCCCCGGCGTGCACTGCCGAGGCGCTCTGTTCACGCTGGACTTGAAGTGCAGGTTGCCCAGGCCTCCGTCACCGCCTTTGGCCAGCACAACCTGCTGGCCATGTCTGCTCAGATCAAAGAGCGTTTCGCCGCTGTCGAAGTCGGTGATGATGGTGCCAACCGGCATTCTCAACACAATGTCTGGCGCACCGGCCCCATACCGATCAGAGCCCTGGCCCTGCTCGCCATTCTTGGCCCGATGAAGCCGCGCATATCGAAAGTCAATCAGAGTGTTGATGTTCCGATCGGCCACGGCATAAATGGAGCCGCCACGACCACCATCTCCGCCACTTGGACCGCCTTTGGGAATGAACTTCTCACGACGAAAGGCAGCCACGCCATTGCCGCCCTTGCCGGCGTGGACTTCGATAATCGCTTCGTCGATGAATTTCATGGCTGTCTTACCAAACAAAAGCCCCGCTGATGGGCGGGGCTGATGACGCTGCCGCTTGAACCGCGGCCCGCTGATCAGGCCCGCCGAATGGCTCGTCGGGCATCAAGATCGATGTTATTCGGCGATGATGCTGACCGTCGAGCGCTTCAAGGGACCGGTGACCGAAAACTTCACCTTGCCATTGATCAGCGCGAACAGGGTGTGATCCTTGCCCATGCCGACGTTGTCGCCGGGATGGAAGGTGGTGCCACGCTGACGCACGATGATGCTGCCAGCAGAGATGCTCTCACCGCCAAAGCGCTTGACGCCCAGTCGTTTCGATTCGGAATCACGTCCATTTCGCGTAGAGCCGCCGCCTTTTTTCTGTGCCATTTCAATCAGTCCTTCAATTCAATCGAGTGTTCTGTAAGAGGTAATGCCTGCGCCTTTGATTTAGGCCGCTGCCAAGACAGAGCCATCGGCCTTGACCAGCGCCTTGATCTCGATCTCGGTGTAATTCTGGCGGTGGCCCTGGGTCTTGGCGTAGTGCTTACGACGGCGGTGCTTGAAGATGCGCACTTTATCGCCGCGGCCGTGAGCAGTGACAACGGCCTTGACCGATGCGCCCGCGATCGTGGGGGCTCCCACCTCGATGGCCTCGCCCGCGCCCATGGCGAGCACTTCTGACAAGACCACCTCTTGGCCGGGTTCGATGGCCAGGGTCTCAACCCTGAGCTTTTCTCCGGGGGCAACGCGATATTGCTTGCCACCTGTTTTGATGACTGCGTACATACTATGTCCTTTCGATTGCCGATCTGGTCTGGCAAGCGCCCCGCGCTTCAGGGTGCTTTTAAAATGGCCAACAGTCAGGCGGTTGAAGTAAGCCCGCAACATTAGCCCAAAAACTGAGAAAAAACAAGGTATTCCGAATGACAAGCCCATCCAGCCCTCAGCGCTATGAGGACCTCATGCAGCTGCTGGCGCCAGACATGCAGGCCGTGGATGGCGTGATTCGACAACGGCTTCGCAGCGAGGTGGGGCTGGTGGAGCAGGTGGCCGACTACATCATTTTTAGTGGCGGCAAACGGATGCGACCCGCCCTCGTCTGTCTGTGTTCCAAAGTAGTGAGCGAACACTTCAAGTCCGAGGGCCGGGCACTGCAGACCATCCCAAGTGCCATCTGGTCCCTGGCGAGCATCGTGGAATTCATCCACACCGCCACCCTGCTCCATGACGACGTCGTCGATGAGTCCAGCCTGCGTCGGGCCAGGCAGACCGCAAATGCCATTTTCGGAAACGCCGCCAGCGTCCTGGTGGGTGACTTCCTGTATTCCCGCGCTTTTCAAATGATGGTGGAATTGGAGTCCTTGCCGGTCATGGCGGTATTGGCCGAGGCCACCAATGTCATCGCCGAAGGTGAAGTCCTGCAGCTGATGAACTGCCAGGATCCAGACGTCGATGAGGAGCGATACCTACAGGTCATTCGTTTCAAAACAGCTAAGCTCTTCGAGGCGAGCTGCTGCCTGCCAGCCGTCATCGGCCATGCAGATGCCTCGCTGGTGGAGGCCCTGGCGGCCTATGGTCGGCATCTGGGCACTGCGTTTCAGATCATTGACGATTGGCTGGACTACAACGGCGACGCCCAAGAGATGGGCAAGCAGCTGGGCGATGACCTAAGGGAGGGCAAGCCAACCCTGCCGCTGATTACGCTCATGCGAGACGGCAGCCCACAGGCGCAGCAGCAAGTCCGAGCGGCCATTGAGACGCCCGAGTCAACGGACGTCCAGGCCCTACTGGCGCTGGTTCGAGCCTCAGGCGCACTGGACTACACCCGTCAGGCGGCGGAGCGTGAGGCAGCCATGGCCCAGGCGGCCTTGGCGCCACTGGCCGATTCCGTCTTCAAGACTCACCTGATAGACTTGGCGTCCTTTGTTGTCACGCGACGCCATTGAGGCGGCTGCCGGTTGTCAGCAATCGGGGTGTAGCTCAGCCTGGTAGAGTACTGCGTTCGGGACGCAGGAGTCGGAGGTTCGAATCCTCTCACCCCGACCAAGTCATTGGTCAGACATTCAACTGCCGATCGCGGTCGGCATTGGTGAATCCCCAAAAGCCCGATACACTCGACCAGTCTTCAACCCCGTTGGACTGTTACGAGCCCAACCGACTCATTTGAACGACTTGCCTCTCTGGGCCCAAGGCCTAGCCCTTCTTCTGCTCTTGCTGGTATCGGCTTTTTTCTCGATGTCCGAGACCAGCCTGATGGCGGTCAACCGCTACCGAATGCGCAACCTGGCCGCCCAGGGGCGTCGTGGGGCTCGACAGGTTCTGAAGTTGCTCGGAAAAACCGACCAGCTGTTGGCCACCATTCTGCTGGGCAACAACCTGGTGAATGCGGCCCTGACCGCCATGATTACCGCCATCGCCATTCGAACCTTTGGTAACAACGACGAGGTGCTGGCGATTGCCACGGCCGTGGCCGCCAGCCTGCTGATTGTCTTTGCAGAGATCATCCCCAAAGTGGTGGGCGCGAACCGGGCAGAAGCGGCTGCGATGGGCACCAGCTATGGGCTCGGTCCGCTCGTCACCATCTTCAGGCCACTGGTCGCAGTTATCAACAAACTGGTGTCGGCCCTGCTGTCAGCCTTTCGGCTCAAGTCGGTTGGGGGCAGCCGCGAGGCCTTGACCACCGACGAGCTGCGGGCCGCTGTCCTAGAGTCCTCTGGCTTTATTCCAAGCCAGCACCGCAGCATTCTGCTCAACCTGTTTGATCTCGAAGACCTCACTGTCGATGATGTCATGGTCCCGCGGGGCAACATTGAGGCCCTGGACCTGGAGGACGATGACAGCGTCCTGATTGAGCAGATCACGACCAGTTTTCACAACAAGCTACTGGTCTGTCGCGGAGACTTTAATCAGGTGGAAGGCATCCTCAATGTTCGTCGAGCCCTGTCCATGATCGGCAAGTCGGAATTCTCCAAAGAACGCCTGGTGGAGATGCTGGTGCCCGCCTACTTTGTGCCGTCTGGCACCAAGCTCTTTAGTCAGTTGAAGTATTTCCAGGACCAAAAGAAGCACATGGCCCTGGTCGTGGATGAGTATGGCGAGATCGATGGCCTGGTCACACTCCAAGACATCGTCGAGGAATTGGTGGGAGAGTTTGATGGGCAAAACCCCAAGGCGATTCATCGCATGCAGTGGCAGCCAGATGGCACGGTATCGGTCGATGGCGTGATGCTGGTGCGAGAGCTCAATCGGCAGCTCGGTCTCAGTCTTCCGGTCGATGGCCCCAAAACCCTGAACGGCCTCATTCTGGAGGCGCTGCAGGACATTCCAGAATCTCACGTCAGCCTCAAAATCGCTGGCGTACCCATGGAGATTCTGCAGGTCCAGGACCGACGGATTCGCCGGGTTCTCTTACAAAAACCGTCTTCAGACCTTGCCACCAACCCTTCCAATCAACCGGTCACCGTGGGCTCTGAGCGAGGCCCAGATCGCGACACCGAATGACACCCAGGGTGAGCCGTCTAGACTGGTCGTAACCGAGGTCACCGCGGCGGTTGTCGACGGGTGGGGATTGCCTGCATTGGCCGCGGCCGCCGGTGTCTGCAGCCTGATCATGCTCAGCAGTTGGCTTCGAGGGGAACTCAGCCACTGGCTAGAGAACCCCAAGACAGCCGATCAGATCTTGGCCCCCCAGGTCCTCTGGGCTTGCCTCGCCGGCAGCCTGGCTTTTGGCCTTGTCACTGTGGCCCAGCAAGGCGTCCATCCGCTCACCGTCTGGCAAACGCTGGCGATGGGGTTTTGGAGTGCCAGCCTCTTGCTCGCGGCCCTCATCGACCTGCGATCTCGGCTGCTGCCCGATCGCATGACCCTGGCGCTGGCCCTGTTTGGGCTTACCTTGGCCAGCCAGAATCAATTCGTCCAACTGGATCAGGCGGTGCTCGGTGGCTTGCTGGGCTATGCCATTCCGTGGGCGACCAATCGCTGGGCTGTGCGATCCGGCCGAGGCCATGGCCCTCAGGCGCCCGAGCCCACAGCGATCGGCCGTGGCGACATGGCCCTGCTGGGTGGGGTTGGGGTCTGGCTGGGACCGTCGGGTGTGATCTGGGTGCTCTTGGCCAGCAGCGTCTTATTGCTGTTGGGCCTTGCGGCCTGGCGCGTGTTGGTCTTGTTGATGAGACGCCGCTCCCCGAGGGCGACGTCTGGCCTGCCCATGCTGCCCATGCTGCCCATGCTGCCCATGGGGCCTGCCATTGCAGCCTGTGCCTGGATAGGCCCCGCCAGCCTCCTTCAATGGCCTGCTGGCCTCGACTGGGTCGCAATCGTGGCAGACTTCGCGACATGAGTGCACCAATCGTCATCCTGACCGGTGGCATGGGGATGGGAAAGTCCACCGCCTGCTCAGTCTTCGAAGAGCTTGGCATCGAAGTCGTCGATGCCGACCTGCTCACCCGGCAGCTCACCCAATCTGGTGGCCAGGCCATCCCAGCCATTGAGGCGGTCTTTGGCGGCTCGGTGATTCGGCCCGATGGCAGCCTAGACCGCGATGCCATGCGCGCGTTGGCCTTTGAGTCCCCGCGGCAACGCGCTCAACTGGAGGCCATCTTGCACCCCCTGGTGCAGCAGGCGGCTCAAGAGGCTTTGAGCCGCGCCAAAGGCCCTTACTGCATCTATGCGGTTCCGCTATGGGCCGAGGTCTATGGCCAAGACCGGCCCAGCTGGGTCTGGCAGGTGGTCAGCCTGGACACAAGCCCTGCGATCCAAATGCAGCGTATTCATGCTCGCGGCGCACCGCCCCAGGACGAATTAACGGCCATGCTGGGTCGTCAGGCCAAGCGCAAGGATCGCAAGGCGGTCGCAGACATCGTCATCAGCAACGACGGCAGCCTGGCCGACCTTATCGCTCATGTCCGCGCGCTACACGGTCAGCTTTTGACCCGAAGCCCTTCCAATCAAGCCTGAATCAGGCACAATGCCTTGATGTCAGGCCTGTTTGGTAGCCCACCACAGATTTTTGATTTCCCATGCAACGAGCGCGTGCGAATGATGCTTCGCCTCGAGTGCCTGGGCAATCGGCTCCATGACCTGCTGGCCCTACCCAGCACGGCCGCCCACGAGGCCTGGCTCGGCTGCCACTTTGAGCTCTACGATCTGCTGTCCACTCGCAGTGATGTCAAAAACGAACTGCTGCAAGAACTGGAGCGTCAGCGTCAGACGCTAAGCCGTTTTGAAGGCAAGCCCGGCGTGGCGGCGGACCGGCTGGAGCGAGTGCTCCACGATCTCACTCAGACCTACAACCAATTGTCAGATGTGCCCATGCGACTGGGGGCCCACCTGCCGGAATACGAGTTCCTCAACGCCCTCAAGGGGCGCACCGGTATTCCCGCTGGCAGTTGCAGTTTTGACCTACCCGCCCTGCACGTCTGGCTCAAGCGACCGGTTGAGGACCGCATGGCCCTGATGACGAGCTGGCTCTCTCATGTACAGCCCATCATCAAAGCCTCCAACCTGGGCCTGGGCTACCTTCGGGATGGCTCGGAGCCCCATGAATTTGTCGCCAGCAACGGCGCCTTTGAGATGAGCCCCAATGGCCGTCAGGCCAAGCTCATTCGAATTCAGGTCCAAGACGCCAGGGAGCTGACTTGCGAGGTCAGTGCCAACAAATATGTGGTGGCGGTTCGATTCCGTCAGCTCAACGGCCAACTGGGACTCTCACCCATTGAAGGTGATCTCGGTTTTCAGATGGCCTTGTGTGACCTGTAAGCGCTCGATGATCGGCTGACTGGCCGGCAAGACCGGGTAGGGCACAGACGGCCTGCCCTGACCAAGCGAAAAATCTAACCAACAAGCCTGCTGGCCCTCTCGCATCGTCAGGCGGCTGGCCACAGCCCCGCCAGTCAGATCCTGAGTCTTGGGACTGTGCCCTGGGTCCACCAGACAAAAATGAAGCCTGACACTGGCGTGAGCGTAGACATGCTCAGTCGACCAGAGTCTGCTGATGTCACTCACCAGCAGCTCAAGGCCCAGCTCCTCGGAGAGTTCTCGCACCAGGGCCTCTTCTACCGTCTCACCGGCTTCGAGCTTGCCGCCAGGGAATTCCCACCAACCAGCATAAACCTTGGGTAAGGGGCGGCTGGTCATCAGGATGCGGCCATCGGCATCTCGTACCACGCCAACCGCGACCTGAACCCAGTCTGCAGAGTCGGACATCACTCCGTGGCGCTGGCGTTCTTCTGAGCAGCCCAGTCTTTTGCAAAGGCCAAGGCGACCCGTCCTGAACGGGAACCACGCTCGGTGGCCCACTGAAGAGCGGGCTGCCGAGCCACCTGCATGTCTTCCGGCGACAGGCCATAGCGAGACAGCCAATGGGCGACGATATCCAGATAGTCGGCCTGGTTAAAGCTGTGAAAGGACACCCACAGACCAAACCGCTCTGACAGTGAGATGCGCTCCTCGATGGTCTCACCGGGGTGCAGGTCTCCCTGCTCATCGTACTGAACCGACAGGTTGTCCTTCATGGACTCCGGCATCAGATGACGCCGGTTGGAGGTGGCGTAAATCAATAGGTTATCGGCCTGGGCGCTGAGGCCGCCATCTAGAACCGTCTTGAGAGCCTTGTAGCCCGCCTCTCCCTGCTCAAAAGACAGGTCGTCACAGAACAGAATGAAGCGCTCGGGCCGTTGGCCAATCATCTCAGCAATCTGAGGCAGATCAGCCAGGTCATCCTTGTCAATCTCAATGAGCCTTAACCCAGCATCGCCGAAAGCCGACAGACAGGCCCTCACCAGAGAGGACTTGCCGGTGCCCCTCGCACCAGTTAGCAAGACATTGTTGGCGGGTAGGCCGCGCACGAATTGCCGCGTGTTCTTAACGACTCGCTCAGCCTGCGACTCGACATGCTGCAGATCTGCCAGATCGATTCGCGCAAAACTGCCCACCGGCTGGAGAAAAGAGACGTGACCCAGCAAGGTGGAACGTCGGACCCAGCGAAAAGCCATCTGGGTTGTAAAGTCGATCACCGGCGGTGACGGGGGCAGCAAGGCCTCTAGCTTCTGGCCCAGTCGAAGCCAGAGCTCGGCATTATTAGGATCGGTAGTCGGCATTGATCGAAACGTAGTCGTGAGAGAGGTCACAGGTGTAGACCGTCGCTGCGGCAGAGCCCCGGGCGAGGTCCACGCGGATGGTCATCTCCGATTTGGCCATGACTGCGGCACCAGCGGCCTCTTGGTAAGACTGAGCGCGGCCACCTTGTTCCGCCACCAGCACGTCGTCCAACCAGACCCGGATGGGGTCCACTAACAGGCCCGGCACACCGCTGTAGCCAATGGCCGCGAGGATCCGTCCCAGGTTTGGGTCGCTGGCAAAAAAGGCTGTCTTGACCAAGGGCGAGTGGGCGATGGCATAGCCCACCTGTCTGGCTTCGGCTCGGCTCGTCGCACCTTCGACATCGATGGTGATGAACTTGGTCGCGCCTTCCCCGTCGCGCACGATGGCCTGAGCCAATTCCATGCAGACCGCCAAAAAGGCCTCGCTGAACTGCTGCCAGTCGGCACCGGTCTGGTCGGAGAGCTCAAAGCGGCAATCGACTTGACCAGTGGCTGCAGTGACAAAAGAGTCATTGGTGCTGGTGTCACCGTCGATGGTCACTGCATTGAAAGTCTGGTCGGCGATTTGAGCTGTGAGCATCTGCAACAGGCCAGCGTCGATTCCCGCATCCGTTGCAACAAATCCCAGCATGGTGGCCATGTTGGGTCTGATCATGCCGGCGCCTTTGGAAATGCCCGTGATCGTCACGGTCTGGCCTCGTAAGACCAGTTGCCGACTAGCAGCCTTGGGCTGCGTATCGGTGGTCATGATGGCCTGCGCTGCATCGAGCCAGTCGGCCTGTCCGAGTTGTTGGGCCAGCGTCTCAATCCCCTTGGTCAATCGATCCATGGGCAGGTGTTCAAGAATGACCCCTGTGGAAAAGGGCAAGACCTGGGAGGCCGCCAAGGCCAGACGATCACCGACCAGTTCACAAGAGGCCAGGGCATTGGTCAGGCCCTGTTGCCCCGTGCCGGCATTGGCACAACCAGTGTTCACCAGCCAGGCCTGAATGCCTTTGCTCTGGGACAGATGCTGACGACAGACCTGCACTGGCGCTGCACAGAATGCATTCTGGGTAAAGACACCACCGACTGTCGATCCCGGGGCCAGGGCGACCAGTAGCATGTCGTAGCGATTGGCCTTGCGAATGCCGGCATGGGTCGCCGCGAGACGAACCCCTTTGACAGGATGCAGCGCCTCACGGACGGGAATGGGAAGGTTGACTGGCATCGGTGGGTCCCGTTGGTCAGAAAGAGCGTGGATACCCGAAGGGCCCTACTTCAGAGCCCCGTGGCAGTTTTTAAATTTCTGGCCGGATCCACAAGGGCAAGGGTCGTTACGACCCACCTTGGGGAACTCTCGACGAACCGTCTGAGAGGCGGCGGTTGGCGCCTGGTCATCCGTTGCATCCTGGTCATCTTGACCGTTGAAATCAGGGTGGTTGAACGATAGGTCCTTGGGTGTGGCGGCAGCCTTGGCCTGGGCCTGCTCGGCCGCCTGGGCAATCTCCTGCTCGCTGGCCACCTCGACCGACATCAACAGGGCAATCACCTCATCGCGCACGCGCTCAAGCAGAGACTCAAACAGATGGAAGGCCTCACGCTTGTATTCCTGTTTAGGATCTTTCTGGGCGTAGCCTCGTAGGTGGATGCCTTGACGCAGGTGATCCAGGGCGGCCAGGTGCTCACGCCAGGCTGAGTCCAAGTGTTGCAGCAAGACCGAGCGCTCGAAGTCATGAAAGAGCCCCTCCGGCACCGGGGCAATCTTCTGGGCGTATGCCTCAGCGGCCCGTTCGCAGACCAGGTCCACGAGTCCCTGGTCATCGAGTTCTTGGCGGCTAGACACGATGGCCGCAAGGTCGATCGAGAGACGGTAAGTCTTTTCCAACTGCTCGGACAGAGCGGGCAGGTCCCATTGTTCTTCAATGCTTTCGACGGGTACATGCTGCCGAACGGCCGCGGTCATCGCGCCATCGCGCAGACGAGCGATTAGATCGCTCAGGTCTTGGGATTCCAGAATTTCATTGCGCTGGGCGTAAATGATCTTGCGCTGATCGTTGGCGACGTTGTCGTAATCCAGCAGCTGCTTGCGAATCTCGAAGTTGCGGTTTTCTACTTTGCGCTGGGCGCTCTCGATCGATCGCGTCACCATGCCCGCCTCGATGGCCTCACCCCGCGGAACACCCAGGCGATCCATGATGGCCTTCATCCGCTCGCCCGCGAAAATTCTCAGCAGTGGGTCGTCCATCGAGAGGTAGAAACGCGATGAGCCGGGATCGCCCTGACGACCGGCTCGGCCACGCAGCTGGTTGTCGATCCGCCGTGACTCGTGACGCTCCGTGCCGATGATGTGAAGGCCGCCAGCAGCCAAGACCTGTTCATGGGTCTTGGCCCACTCCTCGCGCATCTGGGCGATTTGTCGAGCCTTGTCCTGATCGGAGCCCGCCCCTTGCTCTATCGCCTGGATCGCCTTCTCAATGTTGCCACCGAGCACGATGTCGGTGCCGCGGCCAGCCATGTTGGTAGCGATGGTGATCATGCCCGGACGGCCAGCCTGGGCGACGATCTCGGCTTCCCGGGCATGCTGCTTGGCATTGAGGACCTGGTGATCGAGCTTTTGGGATTTGAGAATGGCCGACAGGGCCTCTGAACTCTCAATCGAGGTGGTACCGACCAATATGGGTTGCCCCCTCTCGTGGCGCGCGCGAATATCCGCCACGATGGCCTCGGTCTTTTCCTCTGTTGTTCGGAAGATCTGGTCCTGAAGGTCCTGCCGGACCATGGGCCGATGGGTTGGCACGATCACGGTCTCTAGGCCGTAGATCTGTTGGAATTCGAAGGCCTCGGTATCGGCTGTACCGGTCATGCCGGCGAGCTTGCCGTACATGCGGAAATAATTCTGGAAGGTAATCGAGGCCAGCGTCTGGTTTTCGGCCTCAATGGCCACGCCCTCTTTGGCTTCGACTGCCTGGTGCAGACCGTCGGACCACCGCCGGCCTGACATCAGTCGGCCCGTGAACTCATCCACGATGACCACTTTGCCAGCCTGAACCACATAGTGCTGGTCTTTGAAATACAGCACATGCGCCCGAAGGGCTGCCATCAGGTGGTGCAAGAGTGTGATGTTAGAAGAGTCGTAAAGACTGGCGCCAGCCGGCAACACACCCATCTGCTCAAGCAGTTGCTCAGACTTCTCGAAGCCGGCGTCTGACAGATGAACCTGCCGACCCTTCTCGTCCACAAAATAATCGCCCGGCCCATCCTCGGCAGTCTGACGCTCAAGCTTGGATGGCAGGTCGTTTACGGCCCGATACAGGTCAATGGTGTCGTCGGCTTGACCCGAGATAATCAGTGGCGTTCTGGCCTCGTCGATCAGAATCGAGTCGACTTCGTCGATGATGGCAAAGTGAAGGGCGCGCTGGGAGCGGGCGGCCTTTTCGGCCACCATATTGTCCCTCAGGTAATCGAATCCAAACTCATTGTTGGTACCGTAGGTGATGTCAGCCGCATAAGCCGCCTGCTTGCCCTGGGCATCCAGGCCTGACAAGTTAACCCCGGTGGTCAGTTTTAGAAACCCGTAGAGTCGACCCATCCAGTCAGCATCTCGCTGCGCCAGGTATTCATTCACTGTTACGACATGAACGCCCTTGCCGGCCAGCGCGTTCAGGTAGGCAGGCAGCGTGGCCATGAGGGTCTTGCCCTCGCCGGTACGCATCTCAGCGATCTTGCCCTCGTGCAGGACCATGCCGCCTATCAGCTGCACATCGAAATGCCGCATACCCAAAACACGCCGCGAAGCCTCTCGACAGGTGGCAAAGGCCTCTGGCAGCAGGGCCTCCAGCGACTCACCGGCCGCATGCCGAGCCTTCAAGGCGTCGGTCTGGGCTGCAAGCGCCTCGTCAGAGAGGCTCTGGAGACCAGATTCCAGTCGTCCAATGGCATCGACTTTGGCCTGGTATTTTTTGATCAGCCGCTGGTTGCGGCTCCCGAAGACGGCGGACAAGAGGCTGCTAATCATAAGTCGGCTAGGGTAGCATGGCCGGTGTGAAGAATCTTGCGGACAAGCCATGGCCAAAGCGCCCCCAGACCCAGGTCAAGGGGCGATCCCAAGGGAGTGCCACAGGTCTGCTGGACAGCGTCCGGGTGGGGCTCGATGCCACCATTTCTGCCCGCCTGACCGAGTCTCTGGCGCTGCTGGAAGTGGTTCGTGACCTGCTCGCCGGCCTGGGCCAGCCATCACTGTCCAAATTGGTTCTCGGAGCCCATCGGTCCGACCCCAGAAAAGGGGTGCGCGGAAGCCAGCTGACCATCGTCACCAGTCAACATGCCGCCGCCGCCAAACTTCAGCTGCTCTCGCCCAGCCTTCTGGAGGCCTGTCAATCCAAGTCTTTGGGTTTTCAGACCCTTCTGATTCGCAGTCAGCGGATGGTCGCGCCAATGGCTCGGCCCGCCGCCGGGGGAAGGCCCAAGGTACCCAATGCCGCCAGACAGCGTCTACTGACAGCTGCAGGTCTGATTCAAGCCCAGGACCACTGACGCGCCCAGGCAGCAGGCGCCTGCGACAAGTCCTCGAACGACCGCTCGACCCATGCGCTCGGGTCATCGAGCAGGGCTCTCAACAGCTGGTTGTTCAGGGCATGGCCGGACTTAAAAGCGGAGTAGGCGGCCATCAAAGGTTGGCCCAAGAGATACAGGTCCCCAATCGCATCCAGGGCCTTGTGCATGGCGAACTCATCTGGTCGTCGCAATCCAGAGCGATTGAGAATGCGATGGCTGTCCATGACGATGGCATTGTCCAGACTGCCTCCCATGGCCAGCCCTTTGCTGCGCAGGGCGTCCACATCACGCATGAAGCCAAAGGTTCGAGCCCTTGCGATCTCCTCGACAAATGAGCTCTGCTCAAAGTCGATGCTGACCTCCTGACCAGTCTGGTTGACGGCTGGGTGCTGAAAGTCGATGGTGAAGTCCAGGCGAAAGCCATAGTAAGGGTCCAACCTTGCCCACTTGTCGCCATCGCGAACCTCGATGGGCTTGATGACCTCAACGAAGCGTTTGGGCTGGTCTTGCTCCTGGATGCCAGCGGAACGAATCAGGTAAACAAAACTCGCTGCGCTGCCATCCATGATGGGAATCTCGGCCGCATCGACCTCGACCGTGGCATTGTCGATCCCCAGTCCAGACAGGGCCGACATCAGGTGCTCCACCGTGGCCACCTTGACCGCCCCCTCGCCAATGGTAGAGGCCATGCGGGTGTCACCCACAGCCACCGCCTTGGAGACAATTTCGTTGGGTTGTGGGAGGTCTGATCGACGAAAGACAATGCCGGAGTCGGCCGGCGCTGGCTGAAGCGACAGGCGAACCCTCTGGCCGCTGTGCAGGCCAACACCTTGGGCGCTGACCGCGGATCGAAGGGTTCTCTGTCTCAGCATGGGCGTCGGTCGGTTGGCCGCAGAGGTCCTTTAGAGCATCGCCAAAACAGCTTCGGCGCTGCTCACCTCGAATTTGCCCGGTGCCTCCACCGCCAAAGACTTCACGATGCCGTCTTCGACCACCATGGCGTAACGATTGGATCGAATGCCCATGCCACGACCGGTGAGATCGAGTATCAGTCCAATGGCTGTGGAAAATTCTGCGTTGCCATCACCGAGCATGCGGACCTTGCCGCGAACACCCTGTTCCCGGCCCCAGGCACCCATGACGAAGGCGTCGTTCACGGCGACACACCAGACCTCATCCACGCCTTTGGCCTTCAGGGCCTCGTGCTGAGCGACGAAACCTGGGACGTGCTTGGCTGAACAAGTGGGCGTGTAAGCGCCGGGCAGACCGAAGATGACAATCTTTTTGCCCTTGACCATGTCAGCCACCTGAAAAGCATTGGGGCCGATGGCACAGCCAGGGGTCTCTTCTTCAATGAATTCGTACAACGTGTTGTTGGGTAGGGCTTGTCCAATCTGAATGCTCATGACCACTCCATCTTCTGATAAGGAAACTCAGCAAGTCCCCCAGACGACTTCGGCAGTCGCCGTCTGGGGCTGAACCATGGAGTGTGCCAGTCAATCCCGACTGCTGGCTAGTCCGCCTGCTTACGGAGAAACGCGGGGATGTCGAGTCGATCCATGCCACCCTCCTCCAGGGCCATCACCCGGGCTGCCGCCTCACCCTTGGCTGGCTGGCGCCAGATGGTCGGGATGTCGGAACCCGCTGGCAGGCTGGGACCGGCCGGCAGGCTGACGGTCTCGGGCGCCACGGCATTGGTCATGGTCTGGCCGACTGCATCAAAGGTGCCGGTGCGGGCGACCGGCATCTCGACCGGCGGCACCAGGCTGGGACGCCGGCGTGCAGCGCCCAGTCCAGTCGCCACGACCGTGACACGCACCTCGTCACCCATGGCTTCGTCGTAGACCGTACCAAAGATGATGGTGGCATCTTCGGCTGCAAACTGACGGATGGTCTCCATGGCCGTCTTGGTCTCTTTGAGCTTTAGGGACTGATTGGCTGTGATGTTGACCAGAATGCCACGGGCACCAGACAGGTCGACCCCCTCGAGCAGAGGGCTGCGAACGGCTTGTTGGGCCGCGATCTGGGCGCGATCAGGACCACTGGCTGTGGCCGTGCCCATCATCGCCTTGCCCTGCTCACCCATGACCGTCTTGACGTCTTCAAAGTCGACGTTCACCAGACCTTCTACGTTGATGATCTCCGCAATACCAGCCACCGCGTTGTTCAGCACATCGTCAGCTGCTGCAAACGCCTCGATCTGTGTGATGTCGTCGCCGAGGACCTCTTCCAGCTTCTCGTTCAGTATCACGATCAGCGAATCGACCTTGCCCTCCAGCTCGGCCAAGCCAGCGTCGGCAGATTTCGATCGACGCCCCCCCTCGAATGAGAAGGGCTTGGTCACCACGGCCACGGTCAAGGCGCCCAACTCTTTCGCCACCTCGGCGACCACGGGCGCCGCACCAGTGCCAGTGCCGCCCCCCATGCCAGCTGTGATGAAGACCATGTGTGCGCCTTGCAAGGCCTCGGCAATCCGAGTGCGATCATGCTCGGCTGCGGCCTTGCCGGCCTCGGGCTTGGCACCCGCACCAAGGCCTGAAGCACCCAGCTGAAGAACCCGATGGGCCGTGGACTTGGCCAAGGCCTGGGCATCGGTATTGGCGCAGATGAACTCTACGCCTTGTACATTTTTTCTCATCATGTGGTGCACCGCGTTACCGCCTGCACCGCCCACGCCAACCACCTTGATCACGGTGCCCAGCGATTCGGTCTCTAACATTTCAAAAGTCATATCCAGCTCCTTGGGTTCAGTTTTAGAAATTGCCTACAAACCACGCCTTCATGCGCGACAGGGTGTCCCGGAAAGATCCGGTCTGCCTGTCCACCTGATCGCCGCGCATCCACTGCTGCTTTGCCTCCTCGAGCAGTCCCATCGCAGTGGCATACCTGGGACTGTCGACCACGTCCGCGAGGTTGCCCCGATAGCTGGGGCGGGCCACACGAACTTGTTTTAAAAACACGTCTTCACCGAGCTCAACCATGCCGGGCAGCTGCGCACTCCCGCCCGTGAGTACGATGCCCGAGGACAAAAGCTCCTCGAACCCACTCTCGCGAATCACCTGGGCCACCAGCGAAAACAACTCCTCGACGCGTGGCTCGATCACGGCAGCCAATGACTGCTGCGAGAGCATGCGGGGCCCCCTGTCTCCCAGGCCGGGCACCTCGAAACTACCCTCAGGGTCAGCCAAGGTCTGTTTCGCCACACCGTACCGACGCTTGATGTCTTCGGCGTCCTTGGTGGGTGTTCGCAAGGCCATGGCAATGTCATTGGTAATCTGATCACCAGCGATGGGAATGACCGCGGTGTGTCGAATGGCGCCGCCGGAGAAGATGGCAATGTCGGTGGTACCCCCACCGATGTCGACCAGGGCTACACCGAGGTCTCGCTCGTCTTCTGTGAGAACCGCATGGCTGGAAGCCAGCGGCTGCAGGATGAGTTCATTGACCTCTAGGCCGCAGCGACGAATGCATTTGATGATGTTCTGCGCTGCACTGACCGCGCCCGTCACGATGTGGACTCTGACTTCCAGCCGCACGCCGCTCATGCCCAAGGGCTGTCGAACATCCTCCTGACCATCAATGATGAATTCCTGAGGCAGGACATGGAGCACCTGCTGGTCATTCGGAATGCTGACGGCTGTCGCGGTCTCAATGACCCGATCCATGTCCGCCTGCGAGACTTCCTTCTCCTTAATGGCGACCATGCCCGAGGAATTGAAGCTACGGATGTGGCTGCCGGCGATCCCCGTCCAGACCGACTCGATCTTGCAGTCGGCCATCAGCTCCGCCTCTTCCAATGCCTTTTGGATAGAGGCGACGGTTGTATCGATGTTGACCACCACGCCTTTTTTGAGGCCGTCACTCTCAGACTGGCCAAGACCGATGACCTCGAGGCGGTTGTCCTCTAACAGCTGCGCGACGATGGCCACAATCTTGGATGTGCCGATGTCCAATCCCACGATCAGATTCTTCGATTCACGTGGCATAGCGTTTGCCCTCTTCTAAATAAATGAGACAGCTCGGTTGGGATGGCGGCCATGCAGATCGACTGGGGTCGTCTGAAGGCCATTGAAGTGGAGAAAAGGCGTAGCCGTTGGCATATCGCAAGTCAAAGGACAGAGCGGTTGCCGGCTGATCCTTGAGGACGCGGCTGTTGAGCCAGGACAGGCTGTCGAACATCGCGGTCAGGCGAGACTGCCAATCTGTTGGCAGCCCCTCACGCCCCAGCAAGACTCGATGGCCCTGAGCCAACTCCAGCTGCCATGCAAACTGCTCGGTGAGGATGACGCTTCTGATTTGCTGGTCTTTTGCGATGGCGAGCTGATGGGCCGCGCGGGCTCGCGCCATCACACGGGCCACCGTACCAACAGGCCCTTGCAGACGTGGCATCTGACAGGCCAGCTTCGTCTTGGCATGTTCCAAGGCCGCCTGGGTTTCGCCAACAAACAGCTCACCAAATCGATTGACCAGTCGGCCGTCGCTCCAGATGCCGATCGCTTCATGTTCTTCGAGCCTGATCAAGAGGCGATTCGGCCAGACCCGACGAATGCTGACCTGGCGGACCCAGGGGTGACGAGCCAGGCCGGCCTGGAGGGGCTTGAGATCCAGCGTCAAGGCAGTCCCGCTGACCTGCTCGCCGAGCACGTCCCGAATGTCCGCCTCTTGAATCTGCGTCAAACCGGCCGGCGGGGCATCGACCTGTACGGTCCGAAGTCCAAAAGAGGGCTGGTTGGCCAGCCAGAATCCAAGGCTCATCAGCAAACCGCCCACGCCGACGGCAAACAACATCCAAGAGACCAGATTCATGGTCCTCGGAGCATGCCAAAAGTCACGCAGGGGGTTGAGCCCGATCATCGCTCAAAACCCCCGCCGGATTTGAGCCTGGCGCCCTGAAGGATGCGAAGGACCAAGTCATCGTAAGGCAGGCCTACTGCGGCAGCCGCCATGGGCACCAGCGAATGGTCGGTCATGCCCGGAGAGGTGTTGATCTCTAAAAGCATGGGCATCTGACCCTCTGTCCAGAGCAGGTCAACCCGAGCCCAGCCCTCGCAACCCAGGGCCATAAACGCCTGCTCCGAGAGCCTCTGCATGGTCTGCGCAATATCTACCGGGCAATTCGCCGGGCAGTCATACTGGGTGTCCTGGCCAAAGTACTTGTTCTTAAAGTCGTAGTTGCCGGCCGGCGCACGAATCTCGATCACCGGCAGGGCATCGACTGGCCCCAGGGCACCGCCACCAAGCAAGGCCACCGTAAACTCACGACCAGATACAAAGGCTTCTGCCAAGACTCGATCATCGTATTGACTGGCCTTGGCAACCGCCGTAGCAAAGAGGGCCTCGTTCTCGACCTTGGTAAAGCCCAGAGAAGATCCTTCGCTGCCTGGCTTCACGGCCATTGGCAGGCCGACTGCTGCAATGGCCTCCTCAGCAGTGGTCGCTGGCGTCACGGACAAGAAGGCTGGTGTTGGAATGCCCTGATGAGACCAAACCTGCTTGGTCACAATCTTGTCCATGGCCAGTGCTGAGGCCAGCACGCCAGAGCCAGTGTAGGGAATATCCAAGAGTTCCAAAGCACCCTGCACCGTACCGTCTTCACCATATCGGCCATGCAGTGCTATGAACACGGCATCGACCCTCTCATCGGCGAGCTCTGACAATCCTCGGTGTGCGGGATCAAAGGCAAAGGCATCCACACCCTTGCGAAGCAAGGCTGAGAGCACACCCTGACCAGAGCGCAAAGAAATCTCTCGCTCAGCAGACCGTCCACCCATCAGTACCGCGACGCGCTGAACCGTCATGATTGGACCTCCATCAGGCGCGCTGGCGTGCTGCCAATCGACCCAGCGCCCATCAGCAGAATCACATCGCCGGGCCTGGCCAAAGCGGTCAAAGTCTCTGGCAGCTCGGCCAGGTCTGGCACAAAAACAGGATCCAGGCGACCCAACTGGCGAACCGCCCTCGTCAGTGTCCTGCCATCGGCGGCTGCCAATGGCTGTTCACCGGCTGCATAGACCTCGGTTAGAACCAGGGCATCCGCGCTACCCAGGACACGAACAAAGTCATCGAAGAGGTCGCGCGTTCGGCTGTAACGATGAGGCTGGAAGACCAAGACCAGTCGTCGGTCCGGATACGCACCGCGAACAGCCTCCAGGGTGGCGCGAATCTCGACGGGGTGATGGCCGTAGTCATCGATCAGAGTGACCTGCCCGCCGTGCCAAGTGGGTTGGCCCCAGACCTGCAGACGCCGCCCGACGCCTTTGAACTGAGCGAGACCAGAGGCAATCGCCTGATCAGATACACCAAGCTCCAAGGCCACACAAATAGCCGCCAAGGCATTGAGCACGTTGTGGTGCCCCGGCAAGTTCACCTGAAGGGGCAATGCCGGCTGATTCGGACGGACGAGATCAAACCGCATGGTGAGTCCATCGGCTCGGATGTTATCGGCTCGGACATCCGCCTCGGGGCTCACGCCGTAGCTCAAAACTGGCCGCGAGACAAACGGCAGAATCTCCCGGACATGGGGGTCGTCCTGGCAGACAATGGCGGTCCCGTAAAAAGGCAGGCGTTGGGTGAAGGCCACGAAGGCCTGTTTAAGCTTGGCCATATCGTGGTCATAGGTGTCCATGTGGTCTGCATCGATGTTGGTAATCACTGCCATCATCGGCATCAGATTGAGGAACGACCCATCCGATTCATCGGCCTCCGCCACAAAGGCGTCTCCGAGTCCAAGTTTGGCGTTGGCCCCGGCGCTGTTCAGACGCCCGCCGATCACAAAAGTCGGATCCAGACCACCTTCGGCCAGGAGACTGGCCACCAGGCTGGTGGTCGTTGTCTTGCCGTGGGTGCCTGCAATCGCGATGCCCTGCTTCATGCGCATGAGCTCACTGAGCATGAGCGCGCGTGGGACGACTGGTATTTTTCTGGCCCGGGCCGCCATGAGCTCCGGGTTGTCAGCCTTGACCGCAGTGGAGATCACCACCACATCCGCCTGCGCCACCTGCGAAGCCTCGTGACCGGTAAAAATCGTGGCACCCTGGTCAGCCAGTCGCTGCGTCACAGCCGAAGTCTGAAGGTCTGAGCCTTGAACCTTGTAACCCTGATTGATCATCACCTCGGCAATGCCCGACATGCCAGAGCCGCCGATCCCGATGAAATGCAGTGTGCCAATCTTGTGTTTCATACGCCTGCTCCAGGACTGGTGGGGGCTATAGGCCTCTTGAGAATTCCTTGAACCACGTCAGTGACTGCCGTCAGCGCATGGCCTGCATCGGCATCCGCCAGCCGACGAGAGCGATCCACCAAGTCTTCGCGCCGAAGACCCATCAGAATCTGGGTCACCTTGGACTGAAAATCTGGGCCCTGGGCTACCAGCCAGGCAGCCCCCTGTTGGGTCATCGCCGTTGCGTTGGCGGTCTGGTGGTCGTCTATCGCATGAGGCAACGGCACGAAGATCGCCGGAATCGCCACAGCCATCAGCTCGGCCACCGTCGAGGCCCCCGCACGGCAAATCAGCACATCAGCCCAGTCGTATGCGGCGGCCATGTCATCAATAAAGGGCACCACCTCTGCCACCAGACCAAGGTCTTGGTAGAGCTTTCGGGTCGACTCCAGGCCCTGTTGGCCCGTCTGGTGGATCACCTCAAAGGTGCTTCCCCCATCGCGGCAGTCGGCGAAGATTCGGGGGCAGCCTTGATTGAGAGGGGCGGCTCCAAGGCTTCCACCAAGGACCAAGATCCTGATCGCACCGGACCGCTCGGCGATGGCCTGACCACGCTGCCCATTGCGTACCAGATCCTCGCGCACCGGGTTGCCCAGGCATTGACTGTTTCGAGGGGCATGTCTTGTGTTGGGAAAACTGGTCACCACCACATCGGCCAGGCGTGCCAGCCAACGGTTGGCGCTCCCCATCACAGCGTTTTGCTCCAAGACCACCAGGGGCAGACCCATCAGGCGAGCCACCAGTCCCACTGGAAAACTGACATACCCGCCAAAGACCATGACCAGACGGGGGCGGACACGACGCAGGATCTGAGACACCTGCCAGACGGCCGTCAGCAGACGCATCGGCAGACGCAGCCACCCCACCAGGCCCTTACCTCGAACGCCCTCAAAATCGATCTCGGTCAGTGGCAAACCGGCCGATGCGGAGACCTTGCGCTCCAGGCCTCGGCTGGTGCCAATCCAATGTACTGGCAAGCCCATCGACACCAGCCTTGAGGCCACTGCCACGGCCGGAAAGACATGGCCCCCGGTACCACCGGCAGCAATCAGAATGTCCGCAGTCTGACGGGGAGTGGTCATGCCCAACTCCTCCTACCCAAGGTTCTACCCCGCTGAGCGGGCTTGGCTGGTGCCTCCGCTCGACCACGCAATCTGGTGCGATTCTCCATATCGATTCGCATCAAGAGTCCCATGGCCATGCAGACCACCAACATGGAAGAGCCCCCATGACTAATGAACGGCAGGGTCAGACCCTTCGTGGGCAACAGGCCAGTGTTCACCCCTGCATGAATAAAGGTCTGCAGACCAATCCAAACCCCAATGCCCTGGGCCACTAGGCCGGCAAAGAGCCGCTCCTGAGACATGGCCAGACGTCCGATCTCCATCGCGCGACGGATGAGATAGGCAAAGGCCAGTAGCAAAAGCGTCACACCCAAAAAGCCGAGTTCCTCGCCGATCACGGCAAAGATGAAGTCGGTGTGCGGCAAGGGCAGATGGCCCATCTTTGCAATCCCAGTTCCCAATCCAGAGCCGAAAAGCCCGCCATGACCGAAGGCAATCAATGCACCGCACAGCTGGTAGCCAGTCGTCTGAACATGGCCTGGATCACAGGGGGTCAGGTAGGAGACCAGCCGCATCAGACGCCAGGGTGTGAAATACACCATCAGAAAAAAGAAGCCCAACATGATGATCATCAGCGGAATCACGACACGCATGCTCATCCCGCCCAGGAACAACACCGTGGCCACCGTGAGCGTGATGACAATCGTGGAACCCAGATCTGGCTGATAGAGCAAGAGAAAGATCACCACCAGCATCAAGGCCCCAATCGGTGCCAAGCCCCTGAGCAAGTCATTTCGCATGCGATCGTGGCGGCGGACTGCATAGGCTGCTGCAAACATCAGGGCAAAGAGCTTCATCAACTCCGATGGCTGCAGGGTCATGACCCCAAGCGGAATGGCGCGGACTGCGCCATCTTTCAAGACCGCGGGCCCGCCAACCAACTTGATGAGGGCGACCACTACCAGCAAGGCGATGCCAAACCCAAAGACGAGACCGGAGAGTTTCTGCCAAAAGTCGGTCGGCACCCGCAGCAGCACCGCAAAGGCCGTTAACCCAATGAGCAGGTGCATGGGATGGCCCCGCATCTGCTTCCAAAAAACCGCCGTGGCATTGCTGCTGGGCAGGGGCAAATTGGCCGAATAGACCATCACCAGCCCCAGGGCCAGCAGCCCCATGAAGACTGCAAAAAGTCGTCTATCCATGCCGGCGGCCTGGTCCGTTTGACCGATCTGACGCGTCAACATGGCTGACCCCACTGATCCATCTGCTCAGAGACCGATTGGGCAAAGACCTCGGCCCGGTGGGCGTAGTTCTGAAACATGTCAAAGCTCGCACAGGCTGGCGATAACAAAACCCTCGCAGCCTGCGTCTCATCCGACCGGTTTGCCAGAATCCAATCACAGGCCTTCTGAACCGCATCGGTCATGTCGACAGCCAACTCAGCCTGCCCACCGTTGTCCCGCACCGACTGAAGAATCTCGGGGCCTGCCTCTCCAATGCAGATGGCATGCGCACCCGTCTGAACCACGGTGCGACCGAGCTCATCAAAGGCCTGCCCCTTGCCCTGACCGCCGAGAATGACCGCTGTCAGCATGGGGTCTCCCAAGAGTGCCGCGACGGTTGCGCCGACATTGGTGCCTTTGCTGTCGTCCACAAAGGTGATGGCTCGACTGCTTGCAATGTCCTGCATCCGATGGGTCTCACCTCGGTAATCCCTCAGCGCAAAGAGCATGCCGGCCAAATCCGATGAGACCGTCATACACAAGGCGAGGGCAGCCTGGGCATTGAGCCAGTGATGCCGGCCCCGAAGTCGCAAGGCCTGGGCTGGCATCAGCCGAACCAGTGGTGGCTGCTCATCCTCCTCGGACCAAGGTGCCGGTTGGTGGACCAGCCACTCCAGAGACTCCTTCAAGACCCCAAAGCCAGAACGCTGCTGAGGCGGGGGTTGCAAGCCAAAAGTGATCATGACTGGCATGGGTGTCTTACCCTTGGCTGCACGCCCAGTCGAGCGGGCCGGCGTCAGGCTGTCACGAAGCGCCTCAATTCTCTCGAGCAGGGGATGGTCATCGCGGTTGACCACCATGCAGCCCGTGGGCCTGGGCAGACCAAAGACCCGCAGCTTGGCGTCGGCATAGTCGGCGTAGTCCCGGTGCCAATCCAGGTGATCCTGACTGAGATTCAGAACAGTCGCGGCACTGGGGGAGAACCGGCTCGAGATGGCCAGTTGAAAGCTGGAAAGCTCGAGGATCCAAGCCCTTGGTGGTTGATGGCGGCGCTGCCTGGCCATGAGGGCCTCGAGCAACGAGGGGCTGACATTGCCGGCCAATTCCACATCAAGACCGAGACTGGTGAGGAGGTGGTGGCAGAGCTTGGCTGTGGTCGTCTTGCCGTTGCTGCCGGTAATGGCCAAAACCATCGGCCGTGCAAGTGCCAATTCCGGCGACTGATCATCCTGATCTGCCGCGGCCTGGTGTTCCATCTCCAGGGCCCAGTCAAACAAATCGAGTTCGCTGGCCACCGAGAGGCCCTGGGCCGCTGCATGACCAAGGAGGTTCGCAATGGACTGGGGCTTGCCCTCGTGAGGCGACAGGCCGGGTGAGGGCACCAGCAGGTCGGCCTGAGCCAGCAGGTCTGTCGAAAATGGCAGCGGCTGGCCCAACAACAATTCAATACCGGTGTCATCACCGGCCAATGCCTGGGCCAATGGCAAGTCTGGGCGGGAGTCGACCAGTCGAACGTTGACACCCCGCTGACGAAGCCAACGGGTGGTGGCCAGTCCAGACTCGCCGGCACCCAGCACCACGGCGAGACGGCCCTGCCAATGGTCGTCGCTGGACCACACCCACCCAGTAGGGGTCGGCGTGGTCTGCGGTATGGATGGGTCCCTGGTCATGGTTCGATCACCGAATCTTTAAGGTCGCCAGACCGGCCAGCACCAGCATCATGGTGATAATCCAAAACCGCACCACCACCTGCGTCTCTTTCCAGCCCGACTCTTCGAAGTGGTGATGAAGAGGTGCCATTCGCAGAATGCGACGGCCCTCGCCAAAGCGACGCTTGGTGTATTTGAAATAAGCGACCTGCAGCATCACGGAGAGGGTCTCGGCAACAAAAACGCCGCCCATGATGAAAAGAACAATCTCCTGTCGGACCACAATGGCCACCGCCCCCAGGGCACCGCCAAGGGCCAAGGCACCGACGTCTCCCATGAAGACAGTCGCGGGGTAAGCGTTGAACCAGAGAAAGGCGAGTCCCGCGCCCACCAATGCGGCGCAGAACACCGTGAGCTCGCCAGCCCCTGGGATGAACGGCATTAAGAGGTACTTGGAAAAGACTGCATTACCCGCCACGTAGGCAAACACGCCGAGGGCACCGGCCACGAGAACCGTGGGCATGATGGCCAGCCCATCGAGGCCATCGGTCAGGTTGACCGCATTGCTGCTGCCAACAATGACAAAGTAGGACAGCAAGACAAAGCCGAACACGCCCAAGGGATAGGCCACGCTCTTGAAGAACGGCACGATCAGATCAGCAGTGGCCGGCAGGCTTAAGACAAATCCATTCTGGATCCACTGGATAAAGAGTTGCCAGGCCGCAGCATTGGTGGGGGCGGAGACACTGAATACCAGCCAAAAGGCAGCCACCAGACCAATGACCGACTGCCAGAAATACTTCCACTTGGCGGGTAGCCCCTTCGGGTCGCGATAGACCACCTTGCGATAGTCATCGACCCATCCGACAGCACCCAAGCCCATCGTCACGATCAGAACAATCCAGACAAACCGATTGGACAGATCCGCCCAGAGCAGAGTCGTCACGGCGATCGACAACAGAATCAAGGCCCCGCCCATGGTGGGCGTGCCCGCCTTGATCAAATGCGTCTGAGGCCCATCGTCTCGCACAGCCTGGCCGATTTTGAGCAAAGAGAGTTTCCGAATGACCCATGGACCCAAGACCAAGCCGAGCAGCAACGCCGTCAGAGTGGCCATCACAGCCCGAAGCGTGAGGTAGCCAAAGACACCGAAGCCTTTGATCAGGGTGTCGAGATAATCAATGAGGGCGAGCAGCATGTCCTGTCATCCAGTCCTGAAGCGCCTTCGAAACGCGCTCCATCTTCATAAACCTTGACCCCTTCACCCAGACCGTCGGATGAAGACCTTGTTCGGCCTGCTCGTCAATCCAAGACCGAAGGCTGTCGGCCAAGAGATCAATCGACTCAAACGCTTCGCCCACACCAGACCGTTGGGCGGCCGCCAACATGGCCTGACCATGCAGGCAAATCCGTTCCAGCCCACAGTCGTGTGCGCGCTGGACCACTTCGTCATGAAAGGCATCCGACAACTCACCAACCTCGCCCATGTCCCCCAAGACGATCGCTCGAGGAGGCGGCTGCTCGGCGAGGCCGGAGATCGCCGCCCGAACAGAGTCTGGATTGGCGTTGTAGCTGTCATCCACCAATTGAAAATCCGAGCCGCGGTAGATCCGTCCCCGACCCGGCATCGGTTCAAACTGGCTGAGCGCAGCCAGCGCCTGCGCAGCGGGAATCATCAGTGCCTGCGAGGCTGCTAAAACAGCGGCAGCATTTCTGGAGAAGTGCTCGCCAATCCCCTGCAGTACCGACGTGTGATGTTCTGAGGCGGAATCTCTCTCGACGACGAAACGAGTCGATGACCGGTCAGTGGCAGGTGAGTCAAAACAGACCTTCCCCATCACAGATGGGGCATTCGGCGTCCCAGCCGAGCGCTGCAGCACCTGCCAGGCAGCGGTCCATTCCTGTGATTGACCAAACAACATGAGCCGGCAGGATGGTTGCAGCTGGTCAAGCCAAATGGGCAGGTGCGCAGCATCCATCGGCAAGACTGCGTACCCCTCGGGTGCCAGGCGGCACAGGGCCTGTCCGTTTTCCCGGGCACAGGCCTCCACCGTCTTCATAAAGGCCTGATGCTCTCGCTGGGCATTGGTCATCACCACCAGGTTTGGCCTGGCCAGTCTCGCCAGGCCATCGATTTCACCGGGGTGATTCATGCCGAGTTCAATCACCGCAGATCGGTGGGTACCCATGAGACCGAGGAGACTCAAGGGCACCCCAATCTGGTTGTTGAGGTTGCCCGGGGTGGCATGCACCCGCTGGGCCCCATGACTGGCTCGCAGAACAGCCGCCATCATCTCTTTTACCGTGGTCTTGCCATTGGAGCCCACCACCGCAATCAATTCACCTGCCCAGGCCTCTCGCCAGGTGCTGGCCATCTGAGTCAAGGCTGCCTGCGGTTCGGTGACCCGAATCACAGGGATATGTGAAAACGCCGCTGGCAGGTCGACCGGTTGACCAACGACCAGGGCTGCTGCGCCGGCGCGAACGACCGCCTCGCAAAAGACGTGCCCATCAAACCGTTCGCCCGATAAGGCGACAAAAACATCACCGGGCTGCAGCTGACGGCTGTCCGTGCAAAAACCCAGCGGACTCGCCCGTCGCCAGGAACCCGACTGCTCCAGGGTCGGCGAGGGGATCAGCAGCCCCGCAGCCTCCAAGTCGCCCATCAACCGATCGAAGGTCGGGTTGGCTCGCCATCCGTCGAGGGCAGACTGAGCCTGATCTTGATCCTGAAAGGGCCATGTTCGATCGGCTATCACCTGTCCAGACTCATGTCCTTTGCCTGCGATCACAATGACATCCTCGGGTCTGGCCGTGGCAATCGCCTGCGCGATCGCCTGGGCCCGATCCAGCACAACACGCCGCCGGAGACAGCCCTGCATCCCCTGCAGGATGTCCTGCACGATGGCCATGGGATCCTCGCTGCGGGGATTGTCGGAGGTCAGCCAGATGAGATCCGCAGACTCGGCTGCCACCACTCCCATCAAAGCCCGCTTGCCTCGATCCCGATCTCCGCCACAGCCAAAGACCAGGCGCAATGCGCCACGCCTCTGATCAGCCAGAGGCCTGACGGCCTCCAACACCTTGGCCAGGGCATCTGGCGTGTGGGCATAGTCAACATAGACCAGTGGCCGGTTCCCGTCTGCGGCGCTGCTATCTGCTGACAGTACCTGCTCCAGGCGACCCTTCGGCAGGGCAAAGACCTTCAACAAACCTGGTAGGTCTGCCGCTTTGATCCCCAGGGCGTGCAGACAGCCCATCGCCAGGGCCTTGTTTTCTTGATTGTGGCGACCCGGCGTCTCCTCAGACCATGAGACTAGTGCTGATAGGCCAGTGACTTGTAGCCGCCCATCGTCCCCTGCGGACACCACCACTGTCTGGCGGTCAGCAGGCTTGGAGACCGCCTGATCAAACAGCCAATTAGCCTGCGGCAGTGCAGCCGCATTGGGCTTCACGGCAACAACAGCCTGCAGTCCAGGGGCCTGAAAAAGCAGTGCCTTGGCCTGGGCATACGCGTCCAGGCTGACGTGATAATCCAGATGGTCTTGTGACAGATTCGTGAGGGCCGCCACCTTGAGCTGACAGCCAGCCAATCGATACTGCGCCAGACCAATCGAGCTGGCCTCCAACACCACATGCATCACAGCCCGATCCCTGAGCATCGCCAAAGAACGGGCGAGGCGAACAGCCGGCAGGGAAGTGAGTTCAGGCTTTTCAAGCTCACAGCTCTGCACCCCATCTGGTGCTGATCGGTGAAGACTGATGCCCAAGGTCCCAATGCTGGCGGCGCAGCCATGCTGGGCCGCTAGGCATCTGGCCAAGCCATGGGCAACGCTGGATTTGCCATTGGTGCCGGTGACTGCAATCACCGTCATGCCACTGGTGGGGTGGCCGTAAAAGGCATGGGCTAGAACACCCCTTCGCTTGGCCAGATCCGGTAGGGTCTTGACGATGGGATGCCAGGCAGGTCTGCCTAACAGCCAATCATCTACTGCGGGCTGGTCCGTCGAATCAATGACCAATTGTCCAAGACCACGGTCATGCGCCATGGCCAACAAGGCCTTCAGATCAGTGGTGCGACCAGGGCACAAACAGAGCCAGTCCTTCGGGCCCGCAGCAGCCACTTGATCAACCAGATCTGCACCGGGTGCCAGGGCATGGAGCTGCCTGCCCAGAGCCTCTGACCATTCATCAGAGACCATCAAAGGATGTAGATCGGCGGTGTCAGCCACGGTGAAAGAGGTCATGTTCCCTCTCCAATCGGAGCAGTACTGGGCACCACCCGGATTCGAGGGTCCGGCGACATCTGCAATCGACGCAGGCTCTCACTGGCGATCTGGGCAAAAACAGGTGCCGCTACATCGCCACCGTAGTGCTTGCCTGCGCTGGGTTCGTCGACCATGACTGCAATCACGTATCGGGGGACGTCCGCTGGCACAAAACCAACAAAAGAAGCAATGTATCGAGACTTGCTATAGCCGCCAGCCTCAGGCTTGTGGGCTGTACCCGTCTTGCCGGCCACTCGGAACCCAGGAATCTGAGCCTTGGGAGCGGTTCCACCCGGGCCAGTTGCCAATTCCAACATCTGTCGAATCTCACGGGCCGTCTGTGGGCTGAAGATGGTCTCGCCCTCGACAGGACCTTTCACCGGCTGGAGAGTCAGGTCAACCAGATCGCCTTGTCGGGCAAAAACCGTATAGGCCCTGGCCACCTGAACCAGTGAGACCGCAATGCCATGCCCGTACGAAATGGTGGCCTTGTCGATCGGAACCCACGACTGCCAAGGACGCAGGCGCCCAGAGACCGCACCAGGCAAACTCACAGGCGATGCAGCACCGAATCCCAGCGAGCGATACCGGTCGTAAATCAGTTGCGAGGATAGGTCTAGGGCAATTTTCGCGGTGCCAATGTTGCTGGACTTCTGCAGAATCTCGGTGACCGTCAGTAGGCCATGTGCATGGGCATCTCGAATGGTCCGACCGCTAATCGTCATGGCACCCGGTGCCGTCTGAATTTTGGTGGCCGGACGGATTTGGCCCGCATCCAGGGCTGCGGCGATCACAAACGGCTTGAGGGTGGAGCCAGGCTCAAAGCTGTCGGCGACCGCCCGATTGCGAACGCGATTGGGGTCCAGGCGAGCGCGGGCATTCGGATTGAAGCTCGGGGCATTGGCCATCGCCAGAATCTCGCCGGTCCGAATGTCAACCATCACCGCGGCCGCTCCTTTGGCTCGATGGGTCTGTAACGCCTGACTGACCGCCATGTGCGTGATGGCCTGCAGATTGGCATCCAAGGACAGTTGCAAGTCACCCCCCGGGTTTGCTGACTGAGCCTGCTTCTGGCCAAAGACTTGATTGCGGCGATCCACCAAGACCCGCTCAACCCCTGCCCGCCCCCTCAGGGCTGAATCAAATGCTCTCTCTAAGCCCTCTTGGCCCCGCTCGTCCACATCTGTAAAACCAATCAGATTGGCAAAGGTCTCCCCCAAGGGGTAGTGACGATGAAACTCTTGCTCCACCTCAATGCCCGGAAGACCCAAGGCTCGAATGCGGTCTGTGAGATCCAGGCTAAGACCACCTGGCAAATAAAAGAAGCGCTTGGCCGACAGAATGCGCCGTTTTAAATCCGCAGGCTTCTGGTTGAGCAGCCGAGCGAATTCTGGAAACTTGGGGTGCTCAACCCGAAACAGAGTCGGCACAATACCGAGGCGATTTTCAGGAATGCTCACGGCAATGACTGCGCCATGGCGATCGAGCAGGCGACCCCGGGCTGCTGGCAGTTCGCGAATGCGCTCGTATCGATTCTCTGCCCGCTTTTGCCACTGCTCCACGTGAAGATGCTGCAGGACAAAGGCGCGAATCAAGACGGCCAACAGAGCCGCCATCAGACAGAACAGGACAAACCGGGAGCGGCCTGCTGTGGCTCGCCAAGTCAGAATCTGCCCGGCTTTCACGGCGGCAGTCGTGGCCTGTGCCCGAGACTGGCTCATGGCCGCGGCTCCGGTGCACGGTAAACCAGGGTCTGACCCGGCCGAATGGGCTCCAGCCCAAGCTTGGACTTCACCAATCCGTCTAATCGAGCAGGGGCCCCCAGACTGGTCAGGCCCACACGCAGGGTCTCGATGTCTGAGGCCAGCTTCTGGCTCTGTCTCTCAGCCCTCTCAATTTGGGCAAATAGCCGACGCTCGTGATAGCGGGCATTGACCAGTGCAAGGGCGCTGACCACCAGTACCGCTGCTAGAAACCAATGCCGGCTCACCGGTGACGCTCCGAGTCGAGGGACTCGTCGGCCAGACGTTCCCCAACCCTCAGCACAGCGCTGCGGGACCGAGGATTGGCCCTACACTCCTGCTCGCTGGGCTTGAGCTTGCAGAGTTCCCGCATCAAGGGGCGGGCCTGCTGAGACGGCTCGGCGGTCGTTGTCATGCTGGACAGCAAGGCCCATTGACCGCGCCCCATGCCCCGTGGACGCTCCAGTTGTTGAGCCTGTGAGGGTCTAAGCGCCTGCTTAACACGCCGATCTTCCAAGGAGTGAAAGCTGATGACAGCCAATCGCCCGCCAGGCTTGATTAGGTTTGGGGCCTCTTCAAGCAGGGTGTCGAGTTCATCGAGTTCTTGATTGATACGAATCCGTATAGCCTGAAAGGTGCGCGTGGCGGGATGCTGCCCCGCGTCCGGGCCGCGCCGGCGGCGCACCGTCTGAGTGACAAGGTCTGCCAGTTGGCCGGTGCGCGCCAGCGGCTCCGCCTGACCAAGGGCTGCCTGCTCGCAGCGAGACACAATCGCCCGCGCAATCGGGCCAGCATGCCGTTCGTCGCCATAGTCTCTGATCACCTCCTCTAGTTCGGATGCATCCACCTGGGCCAGCCACTCGGCTGCGGACCATCCTTTGGTTGGATCCATGCGCATGTCCAGTGGACCATCACGCATGAAGCTGAATCCCCGGCTGGCCTCATCGATCTGTGGCGATGACACACCAAGATCCGCCAAGAGACCGTCGACTCGGTCGACACCCACCGCCGCCAGGGCCTGGCCAAGCTGAGAAAACGGTGTGTGCAGAAATGAAAACCTGGCGTCGGTCAGGCGGGCCGCTCGTTGGGCAGCGGCAGGATCTCGATCCAAGGCGATTAAGCGGCCTTTGGGGCCAAGGCGTGCCAGCAATGCCTCGCTGTGCCCGCCGCGACCAAAGGTCACATCCACATAGACTCCCTGGGGATCAGTGACGAGGGCATCGACGGTCTCTTGGAGCAGGACGGTGATATGGGGGAGTTCGGAGCCGGCCAACAATCACGCGGGCCCTCGCATCTTGCGCGCCCGGACCTGCTCCTTGTGAGCGGCCAGACGGCTGGCATCCCAGATTTCAAAATGCTCGCCAACACCCAAGAGCATGACCTCACGGCTGATGCCAGCGCCCTCACGAAGAACCGGATTGATCAGGACTCGGCCCGCTGTATCAATCTCGGGTGTATCACTAAGACCCAGCCAGAAGCGGCGACGCTCATCTGCAGACTCATCTGGCGACAACTGGCCCACCTTGGAGAGCCAGCGGTCGTGGGGCATCAGCAGCAGGCAGCCGTCGTCACTCTCAATCAGGGCCAACTGCCCACCAGACTGGGACAGGAGCATCTCCCGATAACGAGCAGGCAGCGTCATCCGACCCTTGGTGTCGAGATTGAGTGCTGAAATGCCGGCGTACATAATCGAAGTCGTCCCCTTGTCCACTTGAAAAGCGAAGCAAGAGCAGGCCGATTAAAAACCCACTTTTCTCCACTTTTTCACACTATTTCCCACTTTAAGAAAAAGACTGGACAAGGTCAAGCCAGAGGAGCGGGATTTTTCTTTTGGAAACAAGCACTTAGCGCGTTTTTGCGACCCGAATTCAAAAAATAAATCATGCAAAATCAAGGGTCTAGAAACCACAAGATAAAGTGATTTATAAAGATTGCTGCTCTAGAAAACGGAAGTGGGCCTGTAGGCCGGATTCTGTTACGGGGCCGACCAAAAAGCCGGCCCTATGACGATCATCCATCTAGGCCCATCATTGCTAATGGGCTCAAGCCACCTACCCGCGCGCATCAGGCGGGACACCTTTTCAAGGACAAGCCTCTCGCGCGCCTACTTGGTGTTGCTCCGGGTGGAGGTTACCGCGTTTCACATCCTCAGCCATGCCCTTGGCCGGCTGATTACTCGTCTCTGTGGCCCTGTTCCTCGCCTTGGGTGGGCCGAAACCCACTTGCTGCGTACGGCCGTTAGCCGTCACCCTACCCTGCGGAGTCCGGACCTTCCTCTCCCAACTCACGTTGGCAGCGATCGTCCAGCCCACTTCCTGCCTGCACTATAGGTGCAAAGTGTCCTCTCGTAAAACCAACGCTCCAGGGGCCAAGGCCGCATGCCCCGAACCCCACCGAATGGGAAGACACAGCCAAGGCGCCGCTCTAGGAGCGTGCGGGACGAAAGACCTGAGGGTCTTGGTAGAACGTCTGTTCTTGATTGTCAGGACACCAACCAGGAACGCCCATGATGGGCAATGGCCACAGACGCGTCGGCCTCTCGGTCTCGGCCTGTTGCTTGAGACACAGAGACTGGCTGGCCAGGTGATCCAGCTGACGCCAACGGTCGAAGCCATCGTCAGCCAGCGCATCGGGATCTGCCATCGGATCCAGCGGGGCCGTCCGGCCCTCCAAGACCCAAGCCTGGGCAGTGATGGCCTTGTAAGGTCTCTGACCCTTCTCCAGTAAGGCATGGCCCACGGGCCAGACCGACCAGACGGGACCCTCGGCGTGCGGGGCACAGGGAACCGTCAGCCCATCTGTCCCCTGCCCCTTCTGACAGGCCTGCCACGCCTGCCATTTCGATCTGTGCTCCCAAAACAAACCAAGCCAGTCGTGTCCGCGCCAGCAGTCTCGCAAGACCTGCGCGTCCTGCTGCGCCAGCACCACAACACCACTCTCATCGAGCAAAGTAGCCCAGTCGCGCCAGGGCCCTCGCTGGTTGTTTCGGTGTCCATGTCGACTGATTTCTTGGGCCTGAACCGCATTGAGCAGGGCCTTGAGTCTGGGCAAGTGCAACCAGACCAGCGCGTTGAACCGATCATGGAGATTGTCGCGGGTGGGCAGTCCACCCGTCTGGGCAATGTGGGCTTCGTAGGCGCGTCCAAGTGGCAACTCGGACTGGTCAATCATATGGAGCGGCGCGCCATGCCCAGTCCGAAGACCTCTTGACTGGGCCGTCGCATCAAACCACTCACGCAAAGCCTTTGGAGGGAATGTGAGGCAGGCTTGCGTGGCCTGCGCATCAAAGGCGGACAGCCAGGGGTTTATAGGCTCAACTGCCAACCCAGTGGTTCTCCTGCGGCCAACGGCACAATCTGAGCATCACCGTCCTCGTAGGGCAAGCTGGTCTCGATCGTGGATTGGCCTCGAGTCAGGGTGATGGTCTGCTCAGAGACGGGCAAGCCGTAGAACTGCGCTCCAAACCGCGAGGCGAAATCAGCCAGGCGGTCTAGGCAGCCAAGGCCATCGAATACCTGGGCATATAACGCCATGGCATGTGGGGCGCTAAAACAGCCCGCACAGCCACAGTCCATCTCCTTGGCGTCCTTTGAATGCGGCGCGGAATCGGTTCCCAGAAAGAACCGCGGGGAGCCACTGGTTGCGACCTGGAGCAGCGCCTGGCGATGGGGCTCACGCTTGAGCACTGGAAGACAATAGTAGTGAGGCCGCAATCCACCTTTGAATAGGCTGTTGCGATTAAACAGAAGGTGTTGCGGGGTAATGGTGGCCGCAATGGATCCCTCGGCCTGCCGCACGTAGTCGGCTGCCTCTTTGGTGGTGACGTGCTCGAAGACGATTCGCAGACCTGGGAACGTGGCCCGCAGCGGAATCAGCACATCCTCAATGAATCGAGCCTCACGATCAAAGACATCCACCTGATGATCGGTGACCTCACCATGCACACACAAGACCATGCCGGTCTCTTGCATGGCCTCTAGAGCGGCGTGACAACGTGAGAGATCGGTGACGCCGCTATCAGAGTTGGTGGTAGCACCAGCGGGGTACAACTTGTAGGCCAAGACCTCTGGCGTCTCGGCTGCCCGTCTGACCTCTTGAGCGGAGGTGTTATCAGTCAGGTAGAGCGCCATATATGGATTGAAGCCCTGCTCCGCTGGGCCCAGGGCCTTCAGAATACGGTCGCGATAAGCCAAGGCCATCTCGACGCTCACAACCGGCGGCCGCAGATTGGGCATGACCAGTGCTCGGCCAAATGATCGAGCCGTATAACCCACCACGCTGGCCATGGCCCGACCGTCCCGAAGGTGCAAATGCCAGTCGTCTGGTTTGGGAATGACCAAGTCGTTCACAGCGTTCCTCTTAGGCTAGCGAGACCTTCATAGTACGAGAATCGCCCGATAGTCGTTGACGTTGGTTCGCGTTGGGCCGGTCACCAGGGTGAGGCCGAGGGGTTCAAAGACCGCCAAGGCGTCATTGCTCGTCAAGGCTCGCATGGGCTGAACGCCGAGTGCTCGAGCCTGTGCGAGGCTGGTCGGTGTGAGCAACGCACCCGCTGCCTCACTGGCGCCATCGATGCCATCCGTATCAGCGGCGACACCATAGACCCGATCGGCCACCCCAAGAGACTCGACTGCCAACCCCATGGAGAGAAGATATTCGGAACAACGCCCCCCTTTACCCTCTCCCCGAACGGTGACGGTGCACTCGCCGCCAGAGATCAAGGCTACGGGACGCTGAACATCGCTCGATCGGTCTTGGGCGATGTCTCGAACCCAAGAAGCCAGACCACTGGCGACATCCCGCGCCTCTCCCGTCACCGAGTCACCCAAGAGAACGGGTCGAACACCGGCAGCAGCAAAGACAGCCCCCGCAGCTCGAAGACTCTGTTGAGCCGTGGCAACCAGGCGAGTGGTGACATGAGACAGACGAGCATCCCCAGGCTTGGGTGTCTCGGCCACCTCGCCCTGGAGACCCTTTTGCAGATGGACCCGAATGGAAGTCGGCGGGGTCACAGACCAGCGGTCCAAAACGTCTAGCGCGTCTCGGTAGGTCGATGGGTCTGGGCTGCAAGGACCCGACGCAATCGAGGAGGGATCATCGCCCACCACATCTGAGATCACCAAGGCCGTGACGGGTGCAAGACTGGCCAATGCAAGATGCCCGCCCTGAATCTGCGACAGGTGCTTGCGAACAATGTTCATGTCGGTGATGGGTGCGCCCGAGCGCAGCAGGTCTGTTGTCAACTTTTTCAGATCGGCCATCGACACATCGGCAACCGGCAGCGACAGCAGGCTCGAACCGCCGCCCGAGACCAGAACGATCAATTGGTCTTGCTTCGTCAGCGAGGCCACCATGCTCCGAATCTCTACAGCCGCGCTTTCACCGGCCTGATCGGGAACCGGATGCCCTGCTTCCACGCAGCGGATTCGATCGAGTGCAAGCCCATGGGCATAACGAGTGATGACCAATCCAGACAAGGGCCGGTCAGCGGGCCAAGCCGCCTCCACTGCCGCCGCCATGCTGGCGGCTGCCTTGCCCGCGCCGACCACCAAGGTTCGTCCGGTCGGTGGGCTGGGCAAATGAGGCGCCAGCAGTTGGATCGGGTCCGCAGCAGCCACAGCCGCCTGAAAACTCCGGCGCATCAGATCCAGCACAGCATCAGGCTCGGGGGTTCGCCCCAAGACGGGCTGCACGGCTGTCATGCAGTCGCCACTGCTTTGGCAATCGCCTGGCCAACCTCCACTGTGCCGGCCTGACCACCCAGGTCACGGGTCTTGGGGCCATCGCGTAAAACCTGCTCGATGGCCCGCAGAATCGCATCATGTGCCTCGGCGTGCCCAAGGAAGTCCAGCATCATGGCGCCCGACCAAATCTGACCGATGGGGTTTGCAACGCCCTTGCCAGCGATGTCCGGTGCTGATCCATGCACTGGCTCAAACAAAGAGGGGAAGTTTCGCTCTGGGTTCAGGTTGCCCGATGGCGCAATACCGATGGTCCCGGTACACGCCGGTCCCAAATCGGACAGGATGTCCCCGAATAGATTGCTGGCCACCACCACATCAAACCAGTCCGGATGCTGGACAAAGTGAGCGGTCAGGATGTCGATGTGATACTTGTCCGTCTTGACCTGCGGGTAGTCTTTGGACATGGTCTCGACGCGCTGGTCCCACCATGGCATGGTGATCGCAATACCATTGCTCTTGGTGGCAGACGTCAGGTGTTTCTTGGGTCTCTTGTTGGCCAGTTCATAGGCAAACCGCAAGACGCGGTCTGTGCCATGTCGGGTCATCACCGTCTCTTGAATGACCACCTCTCGATCGGTGCCACCAAACATGACGCCACCAACCGATGAATATTCACCCTCGGTGTTTTCGCGAACCACATAGAAATCGATGTCGCCGGGCTCTCGACCAGCCAGAGGTGAGCGAACACCTGGCATCAAACGAACGGGGCGCAGGTTGACGTACTGGTCGAACTCGCGCCGAAACTTCAGCAACGAACCCCAGAGTGAGACGTGATCGGGCACGGTAGCCGGCCAGCCGACCGCACCATAAAAAATCGCATCATGACCGCCAATCTGATCCTTCCAGTCGGGCGGCAGCATGTCCCCGTGCTTCAGGTAATAGTCACAAGAGGCAAAATCGAAATGATCGAAGTCGAGTGTCAGGTTAAAGCGACTGGCGGCCGCCTCCAGCACTCGAATGCCCTCAGGCATGACTTCTTTACCAATGCCATCGCCTGGAATGGCAGCAATGCGATACCGAGACATCAAACGTCCTTTCAACAATAAATGATCAATGGGCGAGAATTTTGCTTAAGAAATCGATGGCCCGTGGATGCTTGGGTGAGCCAAAAAAAGTGTCTGGATCGCCCTGTTCCACGATGGTGCCGGCATCCATGAAGATCACTCGGTCGGCCACCTCTCGGGCAAATCCCATCTCGTGGGTCACACAGATCATGGTCGAACCCTGTTGGGCCAACTCGACCATGACATCCAAGACCTCTTTGACCATCTCGGGGTCCAAGGCACTGGTGGGCTCATCAAACAACAAGACCTTTGGCGACATGCACAGGGTGCGGGCGATTGCCACCCGCTGCTGCTGACCGCCAGACAACTGCCCGGGGTACTTCTGGGCCTGCTCCGCAATTCGAACCCGCTCTAGCTGAGCCATAGCAGTCTGAACGGCCTGGTCCTTGTCAACACCCAGGACATGGATGGGAGCGAGCGTCAGGTTGTCCAGAACCGTTAGGTGTGGAAACAGGTTGAAGCTCTGAAAGACCATCCCGACCTGCTCGCGAACCCGGTGAATCGACTTAAGGTCATCTGTCAGGTGGGTGCCACAGACTGTCAGCCGCCCAGCTTGATAGGGTTCCAGTGCATTCACACACCGAATCAGCGTGGACTTGCCGCTACCCGATGGTCCGCAGACCACGATCCGCTCGCCGGAGGCCACCGACAAATCAATGTCCTTGAGAACCTGAAACTGGCCGTACCACTTTGAGACCTTCTCAAAGGTAATGATGGACATCTCACTCACCTCTTAGTGTGTTCAATTCTGTCGATCGGAGGTCCATGGCACCAGACATGACTAGCGCCGAGCCACAGCAAAGTCGCGCTCCAGACCTCGCGCATACTTGCTCATGGCACTACAGAAGACCCAATAGATCAGGGCAACAAAGATGAAACCCTCAACATAGAAAGGCCGCCACTCCGGGTCAGCCAGTGCCAATCGAAGGCTGCCAAAGAGCTCGAACAGGCTGACGATGGTGACCAACGAGGTGTCTTTGAACAGGGCGATAAAACTGTTCACCAAAGGCGGCACGACGACTCGAAACGCCTGAGGCAGGACCACCTTGCCCTGGGTCAGCCAATAGCCCATCCCGAGGGACTGGGCCGCCTCGAGCTGCCCCCTGGGCACACTGTTAATACCGCCTCGAATCACCTCGGCCTGATAGGCCGCACTAAAAATCGTCAGGCCTACCGCGACACGCAGCAGCACATCCGGGTTCATGCCACTGGGCAGGAACAAGGGAAACATAAAACTGGCCATGAACAGGACCGTCACCAGCGGGACACCTCGAACCACCTCGACAAAAGTCGAGCAGACCACGCGGATCAAGGGCAGATGGGAGCAACGCCCCAGTGCCAGGCCAACGGCCAGCGGCAGTGACATCAGATTTCCGATGATGGCCAACAAGAGGGTCAGGGATAGGCCACCCAACCGCTCCGTGGGCACTGGCGTCAGACCCAGAAAGCCGCCCAGCATTAATAGAACCGAGGCGACCACCACGCCAACCGCGGCTAACAGAATCCAAAGTTTCCACCACTGACGCCGGGCAATCACCAGGCAGGCCATGACCATCAGAACGCTGGCTACCAAGGGCCGCCAGAGTTCCTCGAAGGGATAGCGGCCAAATAGAATCAGCCGCCATTTCTCACCGATCAGACCCCAGCAGGCGCCCTGGCCTCGCGCTGCCCGGCAGGCCTCTAGATTGTTGTCAAAGACCGCATGGGTCACACCCCAAGGAATCACTGTTACCGCCAGCCAGGCGAGTACAGCGACCGACAAAAGAGACAAGGCCGCGTTCAGCCGACCCTTGAACAGCAGACGAAGGGGCGCCCACCAGCCAACAGCTGGGGCCGACGCGCGGATCACCGATCGGTCTGCCGACATCAACGCTCCTTCAAGCGAGTGGCCTGCTCAAACCGATGCATGATGAAAGAAGTCAGCAGGGAGATGGTCAGGTAGACCAACATGAGGATCGAGATGGCCTCCACGGCATGTCCCGTCTGGTTGAGAGTGGTCGTCGCCACACTGACCAACTCTGGGTAACCGATGGCCACCGCCAGGCTGCTGTTCTTGGTCAGGTTGAGGTACTGATTGGTGGTGGGCGGGATGATGACCCGAAGGGCCTGCGGCAGAATCACCAATCGCAGTTGCTGCCAGCCCGACAGGCCCAGGGCCTTGGCCGCCTCAGACTGGCCCTTGGGCACCGACAGAACACCCGCTCGAATCACTTCGGCAATAAAGGCGCTGGTGTAGATGGTCAGGCCAGCCAGCAAAGCCATAAATTCTGGTGACAGACTGGCGCCCCCAGTCAGGCCAAAGGGACCGGGCTCTGGGACCACCCAGGCGGTGAACCAGCCATCCTCAAACCAGGGGAAGTGAAAGCCGCCCTTGTCCAGGAAAAAACCAAATCCAAAAGACAAGGGCGAGTCGTTGGCGGGCAGGGCGGCCGTGAGGCTCAGGTACCAAAAAAAGAGCTGCAGCAGCAAAGGCACATTTCGAACGATTTCGACAAACCCTCGGGAGATCGCGGCGATCAGGACATTGGCCGATAGGCTGCCGATGGCGACCAACAGGCCCAGCAGACTGGACAAGGCAATCCCCAGCAGGGCGACACGCAAGGTGTTCAGAATGCCGACCGCGTAGGCTCGCCAGTAGCTGCTGTCAGCCGAGTATTCAATGGCCCTTTCGGCAATATCAAAGCCAGCCGGGCCCGACAGAAAACCAAATCCCATTTCAATGCCGCGCTTGGCCAGATTGGCCTGAAGGTTGCCGACCAGCAGCCAGAGGCCAAGGGCCAACAGGGCCATTAGCATCAATTGCCAGAACAGGGCTCGATACTTGGGATTTGAAAAGAAACTGGGCATTCAGATGAGGGCTGTCAGCCTTGGACCAAGTCCGAGGCTGACAGCATGGCCTATAAAAGCCTGGCGCTTAGCGGATGGGTGGTGCGTACTGCAGACCGCCATTGGTCCAGAGTGCGTTTTGACCACGGTCGAGTTTCAGGGGGGTGTTCTTACCCACATTGCGCTCGAAGACTTCGCCGTAGTTGCCCACCTGCTTGATCACGCGATAAGCCCATGCCGCGTCAACACCGATGGACTTGCCGAAATCGTTGTTGGCCTGGCCCAGCAGTCGCTGAATGTCGGGCAGGGTCTCTGACTTCTTGCTGTCGACGTTGGCTGACGTGATGCCCGCCTCTTCAGCAGCCAGCATCGCGAAGTGGGTCCAGGTGACCAATTTCGCCCAGTCTTCATCACCACGACGAACCACGGGGCCCAGGGGCTCCTTGCTGATGATCTCAGGCAGGATCACATGGTCAGCGGGGTTCTTCATGTCGTTGGCCCGAATGGCGGCCAGCTGTGAAGCGTCAGAGGTGAAGACCGCACAACGTCCCTCTGCATAAGCGGCGATCAGGGCCTTGAGGTCCTCATAGACCACTGGCTTGTAGCTCATCTTTTTGCTGCGGAAGTAGTCAGCCAGATTCTTCTCGGTGGTCGTGCCGGACTGAACACAGACCGTGGCGCCCTTGAGTTGTTTAGCAGACTTCACATTGAGTTTCTTGGGAACCAGGAAACCCTGGCCATCATAGAAAGTGGTGGCGCCAAAACTCAGACCCAATTGGGTGTCACGGCTCATGGTCCAGGTGGTGTTGCGAGACAGGATGTCGATTTCACCAGACTGCAATGCGGTGAAGCGCTGTGCAGCATTCAAGGGCACGTAACGCACCTTGTTGGCGTCACCCAGGGCTGCTGCAGCCACTGCACGGCAGAAGTCGACGTCAAACCCAGTCCATTTGCCTGCGCTATCAGCAATACCAAAACCACCAAGGCCCGCGTTCACGCCACAGGACACGGTGCCCTTTTGCTTGATGCTGTCCAGTGTTTTACCGGCAAAGGCAGAAGTTGACGACAAAGCCAAGCCAGCCGCAAGGCCCAGGCTCAGAAGTGATTTTTTCAACATGAGGCACTCCTCCAGAAGTGTGAAAGACAAAGCAACCGCTTTTGATAAGAGCAAGTAGTGTGCCCGAAGGCCATGGGCCTTGGTCAAAAGCACAGGCGAAGCAAGGGCAAACCCTAGGAGGTTCTGCCGCTCATGCCGGTCAAGGGACTACTGGGCCTGACGAGCCTGGAGCGCCCAGAGCTCCGCATACCGTCCCCCGGCAGCCAGGAGATCTCGGTGCTGCCCCTGTTCTACCAGACGTCCAGACTCAAGGACCAGGATGTTGTCCGCATCGACGATGGTGGACAGCCGATGGGCAATCACCAGGGTGGTTCGTCCGCGAGAAACCTCTCGAATCTCTGCCTGAATGGCGCGTTCGGACTGGGAGTCCAGTGAGGAGGTCGCCTCATCAAAGACCATGATGGCGGGACGTTTCAACAGAGCACGGGCAATCGCCACCCGCTGCTTTTCACCACCTGAGAGCTTCAGGCCCCGCTCACCCACCATGGTCTGAAGACCATCTGGCAGTTTGGCCAACAGCTCCCCCAAGTGAGCCGCCTGTGCCACAGCCAAGATCTCTTGCTCACTGGCATCGGGCCGGCCGTATCGAATGTTGTAGGCCAAGGTGTCATTGAAGAGCACGGTGTCCTGCGGCACGATGCCAATGCTGCGCCTTAAGGAGGTCTGGCGAACATCCACGATGTCCTGCCCGTCGATCAGAATTCGACCAGACTGCGGATCGTAGAACCGATAGAGGAGCCGAGACAGCGTGCTCTTCCCCGCGCCTGACGACCCAACGACCGCCGTGGTTTTTCCTGCAGGACAGACAAAACTCAGGTCTTGGAAGATCGGCCGGCGGCCGTCGTATGAAAAATGAAGGTGTTCGAATCGGATCTCACCGTCTCGCACTTGCAAGTCCTGCGCGTCGGACTTGTCTGCGACTTCCCGGTGAACCACCAACAATCCGAACAAACGCTCCATATCGATGATGCTCTGCTTGACCTCCCGGTACAGCACCCCCAGGAAATTAAGCGGGATGTAGAGCTGGATCATGAAGGCATTGACCAAGACCAGGTCACCAAGGGTCATCCGGCCTTCCACCACTCCAACCGTGGCCTGCCAGACCATGAGGGAGACCGCGATCGCAATAATGAGAGACTGGCCAACGTTGAGGACAGACAGGGAGACTTGGCTTTTGATCGCAGCCTCCTGCCAACGCAGCAGACTCTGATCGTACCGATTGGCCTCAAAGGCTTCGTTGTTGAAGTACTTCACAGTCTCGTAATTCAGCAACGAATCAATGGCCTTGGCATTGGCCTTGGAGTCCAGGTCGTTCATCTGACGACGAAAATGGGTACGCCATTCCGTCACAGCAATGGTGTAGACCGCGTAGAGCAACAGGGCCGACAAGGTGATGATGGCAAAGATCGGTGGGTACTGCCAGGCCAGCCAGGCCGTCACCAGCAGCACCTCCACGGCGGTGGGCACGATGCTATAGAGCGTGAAGTTCACCAGCGTCGAGACCCCTCGGGAGCCTCGCTCAATGTCCCGGGTCAGGCCACCGGTTTGCCGCTCCAAGTGGAAACGCAGCGACAGGCTGTGCAGATGTTCAAAGACTCGTTTGGAGATGTCCCGCACGGCTCCCTGGGTGACACGGGCAAAGACCACCTCTCGCAGCTCCGTGAAGGCGGTGGAGGCCAGGCGCATCAGGCCGTACCCAAGGATCAGGCCGATGGGCACAGAGAGGGCGATTGCACCAGAGAGTGTGAGGTGGTCAACAATCCCCTTCAGAATGATGGGCACGCCGAGGTTGGCGAGCTTGGCGGCCAGCAGCGCCGTCAGGGCAATGGCGATGCGCAGCCGATAGGCCAGCAGATAAGGTAGAAGGGTTTTGATGACGGCCCAGCTGCCCTTTGGGGCCCCCATCGGTGGCGGGAATTTAGAGGCCTGCTGAGGATCGAATTCTTGGGCCGAGCTGTGGTGTCGCATGGCGCCATTGTAGGCGTTGGCTGGTGGGCGGCGGGCCCCTCACTGCAAACGCGCTCGGTACCGGCCTCCCTGCCCAGCATCAAGCAGAGCGGGGAGGCGGGGTGAGGCTTAATAGGTCTTGTAAGGCAAAAACTTACCTGACATCACAATTTGAACGCGGTCACCGTTGGGATCATTCTGGCGCTGCATGTCCATTTTGAAGTCGATCGCACTCATGATGCCGTCACCAAACTCCTCGTGGATCAATTCCTTGAAGGTGGTGCCATAGACCGAGATGAGTTCATAGAAGCGATAAATCAATGGGTCGGTTGGCACGGCGGTCGGCAGAGACCCTTTGTAGGGAACTGCTTCTAAGACGGGGACGGCCTCGGCCGGTAGCCCGAAAATCTTGGCCACCGTCTTGGCCTGCGCGTTGGTCAGGGCCATCTGCCCCAGGCAGGCCGCAGTCACCCATTCTTTTGAGAGTTTCAACTTGGGGGCGACATCGGCCCATTTGATTCGCTTTTGAATCTTGGTGGCCATGATCATGTCGGTGACTTCTTCGCGGGTCAGACTTTTGGTGGCTGCAGCCATAACAAACTCCTTTTTAGTTAAGCGTGTTGACAGAGGACATGGACGAAGTGGAGAGGCCAGGGCTCACCATGCGTGGGCTTGTGGGCTTTTTCTCCTGACCAACTGAAATGGCCTTGGCCCGATTCACCAAGAAATCCACCAGATGGTTACGAATGGGGTAGTACTGCGGTTGATGGTGCAACGTGGCACGGCGGCGGTCTCGTGGCAGGGTGTTGACCACCACCTCGGCAATCACGGCCTGTGGTCCGTTGGACATCAGCATGATCTTGTCGGCCAGAAAGATGGCCTCGTCGACATCGTGCGTGATCATGAAGACGGTCTGCCCCGTCTGCTGAACAATCTGAAGCAGCTCGTCCTGAATGCTGCCTCTGGTCAGGGCATCGAGAGCGCCGAAGGGCTCGTCGAGCAGAAGCATCTTGGGTTGAATGGAGAAGGCTCGGGCGATGCCAACGCGCTGCTTCATGCCACCAGAGAGCTCTGAGGGCCTCTTGTCCTCAGCGCCCTTTAGATGAACCATCTCGATATACCGCATGGCATGCTCATCGACCTGGGCCTTGGACCAGTCTGGGTACCGGGATCGAACGGCAAAGGCCACATTCGCTTTGACGGTTAGCCAAGGCATGAGGGCGTGGGTCTGAAAGACCACTCCTCGGTCTAGGCTGGGACCCGCCACCTCCCGGCCATCCATAAACACCTGACCAGCAGACTGGCTCTCCAGCCCCGCCAGGACATTCAGAATGGTCGTCTTACCGCAGCCTGAGTGGCCAATGATGCAGACAAACTCGCCTTTTTCAATTCCAAAGTTCACGCCTTCGAAGACCACGGTTTCACCGCCCGAGCGCATGGGATAGATTTTTTTCAGCTGGTCGACTTTAAGAAAACTCATGGCATCAATCCTTGTAAGTCAGGGCTTTCTGGAGCCGGGCAAAAAGGGTGTCGAGCAGCATGCCGACCAGACCAATGGCCAAGACGGCCACCAGAATGTTGGAGATCGACAGGTTGTTCCACTCGTTCCAGACGAAGTAGCCGATGCCCGTGCCTCCAACCAGCATCTCGGCTGCGACGATCACCAACCAGGCAATCCCGATGGAGATCCGCATGCCAGTCATGATCGTTGGCGCGGCTGCCGGCAGCACCACAAACAATGCTTTGCGAACCGGGTTGAGCTCCAAGGTCTTGGCGACATCGAGCCAATCCTTGCGAACCGCCGACACGCCGAAGGCCGTGTTCATGAGCATGGGCCAGACCGAACAGATGAAGATCACAAAAACCGCCGAGACGTTGCTGTCCTTCAAGGTGAACAAGGCCAGCGGCATCCAGGCCAGCGGGGAAATAGGCTTGAGCACCTGAATGAAGGGGTCCAGGGCCCGCATCACCAACGGTGACATTCCAATCAGAAAGCCCAGGGGGATTGCCAACAAGGCAGCCGCCCCAAAGCCCAGGGCCACTCGGCCCACGGAGTAGCCCAGCTGAATGCCGATGCCCTTGTCGTTGGGCCCGTTGTCATAGAACGGATCGGACAAAGCCTCGACCAGCTTTTGACCAAGATCGGCCGGCCGAGGAAAGGCAGACTGTTGACCAGAGGCTGCGGCCCCCCCAACCAGCCGAGCATAGTCATCGTTGACCACCTGGGCCGATGACACCGGCATGGTGGCAATGTGCCAGGCCACCAGGAACGTGACCAGGATCAACACCGATAGAACGGCAGCTCTGAGGGTTAGAGAGGCCTTCATGATCAAACCCGTCCGATCTTGAAGCTCTTGGCGTAGGCCGCTGCCTTGGTCGGATCAAACGGCTTGCCCATGACCGAGAAGGTCTTGCTGCTCGACGATGGCGGCGTGAGGCCAGCCTCTTTCATCAGACGGGCCGCGTCAGTGGCCAGGAAGACCTCTTTGGCGACTTTCTGATAGTCCACCTCACCCTTGATCTGACCCCAGCGCTGCATCTGCGTCAGGATCCAGACCGCAAAGGACTCCCAGGGGAAGGGGTCAAAGTCAATCCGATCTGGCACCTTCTTCACATTGCCCAGGCCATCGGCGAACGTGCCGGTGAGGATCTGCTCCACCACCGTCACAGGCTGGTTCAGGTAATTCCGAGGTGCGATCGCCGCTGCGATTTCCTTTCGGTTCTCAGGCTTACGGGCATAGGCGGTGGCCTGAATAATGGCTCTCAGCAGGGCGCCATAGGTGTTGGGCATGGTGGTCACAAACTCCTTGCTGGCCGCGAAGGCACAACAGGGGTGACCGTCCCAGATCTCTTTGGAGAGAATGTGAATGAACCCCACTCCGTCATAGACCGCCCGCTGGTTGACCGGATCGGGCGCCAGGAATCCGTCGATGTTGCCAGCCCGCAGGTTGGCCACCATCTCGGGCGGTGGAACCACCCGAATCTGGATATCGGTGTCGGGATCCAGGCCGTACTCTGCAACGTAGTACCGCAGCAGGTAGTTGTGCATGGAGTAGTCGAACGGCACGGCAAACTTAAAGCCCTTCCAAGACTTCGGGTCGCGTTTGTCCTTGTGCTTCATGGCCAGGGTAATGGCTTGTCCGTTGATGTTCTCAACGGCCGGCATAGTGTAGGGCTGGGGTGCAGCACCGGCCCCAAGGCTAATGGCCAATGGCATCGGCGACAGCATGTGGGCAGCGTCATATTCCTTGTTCAGGGCCTTGTCCCTCACCACCGCCCAGCCAGCAGTCTTGACCACCTCTACATCGAGACCCTGCTTGCTGTAAAAGCCCATCGGGTGCGCCATGATGATCGGCGTTGCGCAGGTGATGGGAATGAAACCGACCTTCAGCTTGGTCTTTTCCAGCTTGCCAGGTGCGGCTGCAAAGGCTTCCTTGGCCATGGCCATTGGAAAGAGACTAGAGACTGCAGCCATCGCAGTCGGAGTCCCCACTGCCTTCAGAAAGCGACGGCGGAGTTCGTCATTCGGAAACAAGGCGCGAAGGATGCCTTGTTCGACCACTCGGCCGGTTAACGCTTCTTCTTGCTGGGCCAGTGCTCGGCTCTCGGCAGCAATGTGCTCGGCTTCGCTGGTGTGCTGGCCACACGAGCAGCGAGAGTGAAGAGAGATCTTGTGATTAAACGGGTTTGAAAAGATAGACATGATTCACTCCGGTTGAGGAACAGACAACCGACTAATGCAGAAAGCATGCCAATCTCATTTTTCCAGCCAGAGGGCCCCCAGAGGCTGCCTCCGATACCTTCACCAACCCGAAAAAGAACTGTTTTGGTGCGCCCGAGGGCTGGCTTCGCCCAAACCGGATCCAGTCGCACCAGTTCGGTGCTAACCGCTGGGGGGCGGGACCGTTGCGATCCACCCCTCCAGTGGATCCAAGTCATCGGGCAGGCCAAACCTGGGCTGCACAGCTGCCTGGGCTGCCTGCAGTGCGCAGATCACAGCGTCCAATGCGTCCCCGCGGGGCTCCGAAATCATGCAGTCGCGCAATGGCTCAGCGACGCGACAAGCCACCGTCAGCCCCGCCTCTCCCGAGAGCATTGCCTCAACAATCCGGCGCCTGGCCATCTCTCGGTCGGCGGTCTGCTGACCCGGGTTGTCTGACTTGTAAGAGGCCCGTGTGACTTGTCGAGCCGTAAAACCCGGATAGGCCTCTAAGGCCAGTCGGGCCTCGGTCTGATCAGCCGCCAAGTCGCCATCGGCTGTCCAGGCTGACCCCGGATAACGATGGGCTGGAAAGACCAGGCCGGCGGCCTTCATCCGCCCGATGCCGGCCTGCATCATCCAAGCGACTGGAGGATTGGTCCATCGCATCGCCGGACTGGATCCAGCCGGCTTGTCCGCCTGACGCCAGGCGAACTTCTGTCCGACAGGTCTGGCGTTGCACCACTGTCGAAAGCAATCGCGCAAGCTCTCCCGTGGGGTCTGACAGAAAAAGTCGACAAAGGCATCCCAGTGCAGGGGCCAGCCGTAATGCGTCAGCAGGCTCCTGGGTTGCCCAAAGGGCAGATCGAAACCACCGAGCCAAGGGCCGGGGCGATTCAGAAAATCAGAGAACGCAGGCAAGGTTTCTAGCCACTCGAGTCCGTCTATCTCAACGATCGCTCGACCATCAAGACCAAGACTGAGTCGACCCACCGCGACAGCGATGGGCTTTTTTCGGCAGGGGGCACTGCTGAAATCCACGCCATAGACCGTTACCGATTTATCCAATGACGTGCGCTCTGCGACTGATGGCAATGAACATTCGCAGCCCCACCAGGGCCATGGCCATGGCCATCTGATGCAGGGCGCGCTGAAGCGAGCCGCGCGCCCCTCGGTACCGAAGTCTTGGTGACGGGAGCTGCTCAGCACCCTCAGCAATCGCCTGGTTCAACACATCGCGAAGCTTGTGAGCGAAGCGAGGCTGCTCAATGACCAGGTTGGCCTCGAGTGAGAGCATGAGTGAGAACGGGTCAATGTTGGAAGACCCAATGGTGACCCAGTCGTCCACGCAGAGGGCCTTGGCATGCAGGAAGCTTCTGCGGTATTCATAGATTTCAATGCCCTCGTCTATGAGCTCACTCACGAGAGCCTGCTGCGCCCAATGAGCCCACCAATATTCCACACGTCCTTGAATGAGCAATCTGACACGAACACCCGATCGGGCCGCTTGAACCAGGGCGGCCCGCAACGAACGCGTCGGAAGGAAGTAGGCCATCGCCATGACCACCTCGTGCCTGGCCTTGCGAAGGGCTTGGTGATAGGCGCGCTCGATGGTGTGACGATGCCGTAGGTTGTCTCTCAGCAAGAGTCTGATCTGTCGGCGGTCTGCTGATAACGTCGACTGCCAGCGTCGACGAAGCATCGGCCGAAGGCTTCGCCAAAACGCTCTGAGCTGCTGGTCTTTTAATGGAGACCGCAGCCAATTCGACCAACTCAGGCGCCGCCAGGTGGATTGAGCCAGGCGGAGGGCTTGGCCACACACAGGGGGCGATTCTGTCCGAACCGCCAGATCAAATCGCGGCGCTGGGAGTGGGCCATGGTGAAGGTCCACATGGTCGCCAATGAGGTTAATGCCCCCGATGTACAAGATCTGTTGGTCGATCAAGACCAACTTCCGATGGAGACGACGCCAGGACTGGGGGGAGAAAAGACGGACGCCGGGACGAAAGGCTCGCCATTCGATGCCGGCGGCCTGCCAACGGTGTTCTAGCACTGCTAGGCCAGTTCGACCGCCAAACCCGTCGACTACGATCATGACGCGAACCCCTCGAGCAGCAGCCCGCTCTAGAGCCGCCAAAACCGGTTCGGTCTCCTGGTCGGCTGAGAGCAAATAAGTCTCTAGGTAGACCTGATCGGTGGCCTGGTGGATGTCTTCAACAAGCCGCGCAAAGTACTGCTGGCCATTGACCAGAAGCGACGGCTGACGGTTCATGGTCGACGACGCAACTGGGCGAGCAAAGGCAAGTGATCGGAGAGGCTGGCCCATCGGGGCCCGCCACCGCCGCGGCGTGAGCCCACCAGCTCAAATCCTCTGGTGAACATTCGATCCATGGGCAGTATCGGCATGAAACTCGGAAAGGTACGGTCCGGGCGTCTGTACCCCGTTCGACCAACCGGCCGGCCAGAGATCTCTTCCAGACCCAGCGCCTGAAAGGCAGCCAGCGGCAGTTGTCGCCGCCAGTCATTGAAGTCGCCTGCGACGATGAGCGGTGCGGAGGCCGGCACGGCCTGCTCGATCCAGCGGACCAGATGCGAGAACTGTCGCAGACGACTCTGGTGCAACAAACCAAAATGCACCACAAACAGGTAGAGGGCCTCTGAGCCATACCGCACCACTGCATGCAAGACCGACCGCTTCTCAAGGGCGTGGTCCGAGAAATCTTTGGCCTGAACGGTGAGAATCGGGAACTGAGACAGCAAGGCATTGCCGTGGTGGCCGTGCAGGTAGTGTGCCGCTGGTCGATAGGCCGACTGATGGTATCCATTCGAGAGAAGATCATGCTGAGACTCTATGGGCCAGTGTGCATGTCGCAAGGCTGCGCGATCGTTGCGCCCCTGCACCTCCTGAAGAAAGACCAATTCGGCTGCCATGCTGCCCAAGGCCTGGGCCATCTCATGAATGACCAGCCGCCGCCTCCAGCCCAGAAAGCCGCTGGAACGACCTTTGTGGATGTTGTAACTGGCAACCGTGAGCAGCTCAGGGGATGCCAACCGTGACCAACCCAGGCGATGCGCGAGTTGCTCGATGGCCAACACATTGGTCCATGAGAAACACCTCTCAACCGCCTGTTGCCATGACAGCCACTCATAGCGCACATGCTCTCTGGCCGATAGGGCCGGTTGGGCACCGGGTGGCACTCGAACAGAAAAAACATGCTCTGTGTTGTGGGTCACACCGGGGGCATAGCGATGTCGCCAATGGGGAAAAATCTCGTAACGCTGGGTCTGCTGCCAATCCAGCCAGTCCTGTTGGGGGCAGACGAATCCCGTTTCCTCTTGGAGCTCCCGCCGAGCGGCCTGCACCGGCGGTTCCGATTCCTGATCCAGGCTGCCCGTCACGGATTGCCAGAAGCCAGGTTTGTCCGCCCTCTCGATGAGCAGCACCTGTCCCTGCCCATCGTGAATGACCACCAGAACAGAGATGGGTATCTTGGTGGGCTTCATGCCAGATTGACGCTAGACGTTGGTTCTCTGGCCAAACAGAGTGGACACCATCAGGCTGAACAACAAGAGCGTCAGCAGGGTCACCAGAGCAGCCAATAACAGTAGACGAATCCAATCGTTGGCCTTGACTGCCGCTTGCACATGCGGCTGATGTGTCTGCAGGTGGGCGAGCTGGCCCGCCTTCCAGGCGGGAATGGCAGCGGCACACGCCCAGACAGCAGCAGTCGGCACCCATTGCATCAGACCACAGAAGGGCAACACAACACAGGCCATGTAGAGCCCGGCCATCATGGTCTGGACCTGTCGCTCTGTTGGACTTGGCCACAAGCGCCACTGGTCATAACAGGCCAGGGCCAGGCCAGCTACCAAGCCCACGCTCAGACCGGAGGTCTCCAGGCGCTGGCCAATGAGCAAGACGGTGAGGTTGACCAAGGCGGCCCCATACCCCGTCAAGAGAGCCATCCGAATCAGGACTGGAGACCGGTCAAACCAGGCGAGCATGGCCCAAGGGCGACTGACCAGCCAGACCTGCAAGACCATCACGACCGACGCCTGCAGGGCAGTCAGGCTCAATAACTCCGGGGCAACCGTGGGGTTCTCATGCCAGGCCACTGCCATGCCGATCAAGGCAGTCACTGGTGCGTAGACCAGAGCCTGCCAGTAATCGATCGGCAGGATGCGATGGGTCATGCCATAACTTTGGGAGCTTCACGCAGACGAATGTGCAGCTCACGAAGCTGCTTCTCGTCGGCCGGCGATGGTGCCTGTGTCAGCAGACACTGAGCCCTCTGGGTCTTGGGGAACGCAATCACATCTCGAATGGACTCAGCACCCGTCATCAGGGTGACGAGTCGATCCAGGCCAAAGGCCAGGCCGCCATGGGGTGGCGCACCATACCGAAGAGCATCTAGTAGGAAACCGAACTTGGCCTGCGCCTCTTCTGGCCCGATGTTCAATGCCCGGAAGACTTTCGACTGGACTTCCTCGCGGTGGATACGAACAGATCCGCCGCCAAGCTCCCAGCCGTTGAGCACCATGTCATAAGCCTTGGCCAGGCAGGCGCCAGGATCGGAGTCCATCAGGTCCTCATGGCCATCCTTGGGAGCCGTGAAGGGGTGATGAACCGCGGCCCAGCGCTGGTTTTCTTCATCAAACTCAAACATCGGGAAATCAACCACCCAGAGTGGCTGCCATCCGGGCTTGAACAGACCGTTGGCCTTGGCGAAGTCACTCAGGCCAATTTTCAGGCGCAGGGCTCCAATCGCATCGTTAACGACCTTGGCCTTGTCAGCCCCGAAGAACAAGATGTCACCGGAAGCAGCCTGCGTCAGGGTCAGGATGGCCTGCAAGGCAGCATCGTGAATGTTCTTGACGATCGGTGACTGCAGGCCATCGCGGCCAGCGGCCAAGTCATTGATCTTGATCCAGGCGAGCCCCTTGGCACCATAGATCTTCACAAACTCGGTGTACGCGTCGATCTCTCCCCGGCTCATGGCCGCACCACCGGGGACTCGAAGCGCCACCACACGGCCGTTCTTGGCATTTGCAGGCTCTGAAAAGACTTTGAACTCCACGTCTTTCATGACTGGTGTGAGCTCGGTCAGACGCAGATCGATTCTCAGATCCGGCTTGTCCGAGCCATAGTCTTGCATGGCCTGCGCATAGGTCATGGTGGGAAACACCTCAGGGAGCTTGACCTGAAGGTTGTCCGCAAAGACCTGGCGAATCATCTCCTCAAACAGTGCACGAATCTCGTGCTCATTCAGGAAGGAGGTTTCGCAGTCGACCTGGGTGAATTCCGGCTGACGATCTGCTCGAAGGTCTTCATCGCGGAAGCATTTGGTGATCTGATAATAGCGATCAAACCCGGCCACCATGAGGAGTTGCTTGAAGAGCTGAGGGGACTGGGGCAGAGCAAAGAACTCGCCGGCATGCACTCGAGATGGCACAAGATAATCTCGTGCGCCCTCTGGCGTGGACTTGGTCAGCATGGGTGTCTCAATGTCCACAAATCCTTGGGCATCCAGATACCGACGAATTGCCATGGCGACACGGTATCGGAGCATCAAGTTGTGCTGCATCTGTGGACGACGAAGATCCAGGACCCGATGAGTCAGACGAGTGGTCTCGGAGAGGTTTTCATCATCCAGCTGAAACGCCGGCGTAACCGATGGGTTGAGCACCTCGAGCTCGGTGGCCAGAATCTCGACAGCGCCACTCGCAAGGTTCTGGTTCACCGTGCCCTCGGGTCTGCGCCGAACCCGTCCCACAATCCGAACGCAAAACTCATTGCGAAGTGATTCGGCTGTTGCAAAGACCTCGGGCCGATCCGGGTCGCAGACCACCTGGGCAATGCCCTCTCGGTCCCGCAGATCGATAAAAATAACGCCGCCATGATCGCGTCGACGATGAACCCAGCCACACAGGGTGACGGTCTGATCGAGTACCTCGGTGGAAAGACTGCCTGAGAAATGAGTACGCATGAGGATCCTGCTTAGAAGTTGGATTTGGGGCCGGCCTGACCTGATGGTGGGACGGTGCCCATGGAGACCACGTAACGAAGTGCTGCATCAACCGGCATCGACAAAGGGATGACGTCGGATTTGGGCAGCATGAGGAAAAAGCCTGAGGTCGGATTGGGCGTGGTCGGGACGTACACGCTGACATAGTCAGAGCCCAACACCTGGCTCACTTCGCCACCCGGGGACCCCGTGACGAAGGCAATGGTGTGCATGCCCAGCCTGGGGTACTGCACGAGGACCGCCTGCCGGAAGGCCTGACCATTGGGCGCCAGAATGGTGTCGCTCACCTGCTTGACCGACGAGTAGATCGATCGAACCAGGGGAATTCTGGCCAATAAAGCCTCCCAGACCTGAACCAGTCTGCGGCCAATCAGGTTGGCACCCAAGAGTCCCGTGAACAGGACCAGCAGGGCCACGGCCAGAACACCGAAGCCAGGGATTTGAACCCCAAACAGCGCCTCCGGGCGCAGGCCGATCGGCACCACCCCGTCGAGGGTGGTCACAATCATGTTGATGACCCAGGCGGTAATGCCAATGGGCACCCAAATCAGCAATCCCGTGACAAAGTAGCGTTTCACCGCACAGCCTTTCGCCATCAATGGGTCAGAAAAACAAAGCGCCGCGGAATGCGGCGCTGTTTCCGACATGGGCCCATTTTACTGGGTTTCGCCCCTGTGACAGGGCGCCATCGGCTTAAAAAGGAATGTCATCATCCAGGTCGTCAAAACCCGATGATTTGGCGGCGCCAGGCTTGGCCCCGCCGCCAGAAGTGGTCGGCATCCCCGGGTCATCGGATGGCCCGGATAGTCCAGATGGCCCGCCACTCGAGCCGCCGCCATCACGTCCGCCCAGCAGCTGCATCTGATCGGCCACGATTTCGGTGGTGTATTTCTCTTGACCAGCCTGGTCTTGCCATTTGCGAGTGCGCAGGCGACCCTCTACATAAACCGGACGGCCCTTTTTGAGGTATTCGCCGGCAATCTCGGCCAGACGCCCAAAAAATACGACTCGATGCCACTCGGTGTCCTCACGCATATCCCCGCTGGACTTGTCTTTGTATCGCGAGGTGGTGGCAATTGAGACATTGGCGATGGCGCCACCATCGGGCGAATAGCGGACCTCAGGGTCTCGACCCAGATTGCCCAGCAAAATGACTTTGTTTACAGATGCCATGACACACACTCCATGAAGTAAAAGGGTCCCTACCCTAGAAATCGAACGGGTTTGGCGCTATCCCCCAGTCGGATGATCGGCCGAGCGGCTGGCAGAGCGCGCCCCGATTTCGACAAGACCAAGCGACATCATGCCCCAAATCGACAGGATGACCAGGCAGAAGAGGAAGATGCCGGTGAGGCCAAAAGCCTTGGCTGCCAGACCACCCGCCAAGCCCCCGACGAACAATCCCAGTGATTGGGCGGTGTTGTAAAGACCCATGGCCAGGCCGCGCTGACGTGATGGCGCGGATCGCGACACCCAAGACGGCAACAAGGCCTCCATCAGGTTAAAGCCGAACATAAAGAGCCAAATGGCCACCATCCATCCGGGAAACTGATCGGCCTGCAAAAAGACCACTTCTCCGGCCATCAGAATGCCAATGCCCACCAAAAAGATGGGGCGAAAACGGCCTCGTTTTTCAGCCCAGAAAATCAACGGGATCATGGCCACAAAGGCCAACAGCAACATGGGTAGATAGACCTGCCAGTGGCTGCTGGTCTGCAGGCCAAAACCTTGCAAACCCAGTGGAATGGCCACGAACATGGCCGTCTGAACCGCCATCATGGCGAAGATGCCCAGGTTGAGGCGGCCCAGCTGGCCGTCAAAGAACAAAGACCAACCCGATCGAAGGGGTGCAGCCGCGTCAGGCTGCTGTGGCTGAACACCCTGGCTCATGGGCTCCTCGGGAACACGCATCACCACCAGACAGGCCGCCAGGGCCAAAACACCAGTGAGTCCCAGCAAGCCCGACAGACCAATCGCGCCAAAGAGCAATGGGGCCGCCACCAAGGACACTGCAAAAGCCAGCCCGATGGCCCCTCCCACCATAGCCATGGCTCTGGTTCGAACCACCTCTCGAGTTCTGTCGGCCAAAAAAGCGCTCACGGCCGCCGACACCGCCCCTGCACCCTGAAGGGCACGACCAATGATCAGGACCAAGACAGACTCGGCGCTGGCCGCCAGAAAACTGCCAATCGCGAAGATCAACAATCCAAAGACAATGACACGGCGCCGGCCAAGCCGGTCAGAGGCCATCCCAAATGGCAGCTGCAAAAGGGCTTGGGTGAGTCCGTAGATGCCCAGGGCCAGACCAATCAGTCGGGGATCGTCTCCTCCCTGGAGTTGCTGAGCCCCCAGGGCCATCACCGGGAGCATCAGAAACAGTCCCAGCATCCTCAGGCCGATGACGAAGGACAGCGAGAGGCTGGCTGAACGCTCCTGGGGCGTGAAAGCAATTCGGTTGTTCGCGTGGGAAGACATCGTTCGATATAGTAGTTGATTGACCTTTTTCGAATGCGATGACTGAGAATCGATTGATCCGGGTTCGAGGCGCCCGGACCCACAACCTGAAGAACCTGAACCTGGATCTGCCCCGCGACCAATTGGTCGTCATCACAGGGCTCTCAGGGTCGGGCAAGTCATCTCTGGCCTTTGACACGCTGTATGCCGAAGGCCAGCGACGGTATGTGGAATCGCTGTCGGCCTATGCCAGGCAGTTTCTTGAGCTGATGTCTCGACCAGACGTGGACCTGATCGAGGGCCTCTCACCAGCCATTGCCATTGAACAAAAGGCCGGTAATCACAACCCCCGATCCACCGTCGGAACCGTGACCGAGATCCTGGACTACCTGAGGCTGCTCTTCGCAAGAGCCGGTACGGCGCACTGTCCCAATCACCCTGAGATGAGCCTGGCCGGCCAGAGCCTGACCGAAATGGTTGACGGGCTGATGAGACTGCCCAGCCAGACAAAACTCATTCTGCTGGCACCCATGGCCGGGGTCCCTCTTGATGGTCTGACGAGCCTTCTCGATGGCCTGCGAGCCCAGGGTTTTACTCGGGTTCGGCTGCGAGGGCCTTCATCTGATTGGGTCGAGCATCGTCTGGACGACCCATTGCCCAGCCTTACCGATCAAGCCCAGGAGGTTCAGGTCGTGATCGACCGAGTCCGCGTGAGACAGGCATCCCATGAACAAGAGGCCTTTCGTCAGCGGCTGGCCGAGTCACTGGAGACGGCCATGCGGGTCGGCCAGGACAAGGCCGTGGTCTGCGTTGAGCCAGAAGCCAACGAGACGGCCCAAAGGGCTTCAGACGCCACTGGGCAGACAGAGCAAACGCTCTCCCAGCGCCTGGCCTGTCCGCACTGCGGCTTTTCCATCAAAGACCTGGAACCGACCCAGTTCAGCTTCAATGCGCCAGCCGGCGCCTGCCCCAGCTGCGACGGCCTGGGAGAACAGGACTTTTTTGATCCGGAGCTGGTGGTGGCCTTTCCACACCTGTCTCTGGCCTCAGGCGCCATCGTTGGATGGGACGCTAGAAACCCCTTCGCCTGGGCGTTGATCCAGAGCCTTGCACAACATGCCGGCTTCTCGGTGGATGAGCCCTTCGAGGATCTGACCGAGGCCCAGAAAGACCTCCTACTCTACGGGTCTGGTGATGCGCCAGTGAGCCTGACCTTTCCCGCTGAACGCGGAAAGCCCACGGTCAAGCAGCAGCCCTTCGAGGGCATCATTCCTAACCTGGCCAGGCGCTGGCGGGAGACCGACAACCAGGCCGTCAGAGAAGAGATCGGTCGATTCAGACGTCGCCGACCGTGCCCCGACTGCAACGGCTCTCGACTCGGACCCCTGGCCAGAGCCGTTCGCCTGGGAGACGGCGAGGCCTGTCTGCGACTACCAGAACTCTTGGCCATGCCCCTTGATGCAGCGGACCGCGCCCTCACGCGGCTCGAACTCAAAGGTGGACGGCAGGCAGTAGCCGAGAGGCTGCTGGCCGAGGTGCGCAGTCGGCTGGGCTTTCTCATCAACGTCGGGCTGGCTTATCTCAGCCTCGATCGAGCAGCGACCGGACTCTCCGGTGGGGAATCGCAACGCATTCGCCTGGCCAGCCAGATTGGCGCGGGACTCTCGGGCGTGATGTATGTATTGGACGAGCCCTCGATCGGCCTGCACCAGAGAGACAACGACCGGCTACTGGGCACCCTTCGACACCTTCGAGACCTCGGCAACGCCGTGATTGTGGTGGAGCATGATGAGGACGCCATTCGGACAGCGGACTATGTCGTTGATATGGGACCGGGCGCCGGCACCCAAGGTGGCGAGATCATCGCCCAGGGCTCACCCCAAGAGGTCATGGCTCACCCAAAGTCCCTCACCGGCGCCTATCTGAGTGGTCGGCTCGCGATTGCCGTGCCCTCAAAGCGTCGGGCCCCAGATGGCCGGTGGCTGCGTATCTGCGGCGCCAGGGGTCACAACCTGCGGATTGACCAGGTCGACATACCAGTCGGCTGCCTCGTCTGTGTCACCGGTGTATCTGGGAGTGGCAAGTCCACCTTGATCAATGACACGCTGGTCGCTGCTGCGGCCAGTCAGCTCAATGGCGCCCAAGCCAAACCCGCCCCTCACGAGTCCATCGAGGGCCTCGAGGCCTTCGATCGACTCATTGATGTAGACCAGAGTCCCATTGGCAGAACACCGCGAAGCAACCCAGCCACCTACACAGGACTGTTCACCACCATTCGTGAATTGTTTGCCGGTTCAGCCATGGCTCGCGAGCGGGGCTACGATTCGGGCCGTTTCTCTTTCAACGTCAAAGGCGGTCGATGCGAGGCCTGTCAGGGTGATGGGCTGGTCAAGGTAGAGATGCACTTTCTGCCTGACCTCTATGTGCCGTGTGACCTCTGCCATGGTCTGCGCTATAACCGCGAGACCCTCGACGTCCGCTATCGAGGCAAGAACATCTCCGAGGTCTTGGACCTGACGGTGGAGGATGCCTTGGCATTCTTCTCGGCGGTCCCGAACCTAGCCCGACGGCTAGACATGCTGCGCGAAGTGGGACTCGGCTACATTCGACTGGGACAGAGCGCCACCACCTTGTCAGGAGGCGAAGCTCAGCGCATCAAGCTGGCCTGCGAACTGGCCAAGCGAGATACAGGTAGAACGCTGTACGTTCTGGATGAACCCACCACAGGGCTGCACTTCCAGGACATTGACTTGCTGCTTCGCGTGCTGTTCAGACTGAGAGATCAAGGCAATACGGTGATCATCATTGAACACAACCTGGATGTCATCAAGACAGCCGACTGGATCATTGACCTTGGGCCTGAGGGGGGCCAAGGTGGAGGTCAGGTGGTGGCTTGTGGAGCACCAGAGGCGATTTGCACGGTAGAGGCCAGTCATACCGGCCGATACCTGGGGCGCCTGCTCAAGCCCGCCCGCTAATCGGCCAAGCGCCCCTGCGCCAACACTCGAAACTGCCCAGACTGATCTGGCATCGCCACTACCAGTTCGCCCATGTCCAGATAGACGCCCGTCAGAGCAGAAATGGTCACCTGATGGGTCACCCAGACCTCAAAGCCAGTCTCCCCCCGTTGAAGTCGAGTGGCGGCATACGAACGGGCTTCACGCAACTGGGCCTGTCGGTCCCCATGCCCCTGGAAAAAGGAATTCAGAGCTGGAAAAGGTTGAACGACCGCTTGGCTTGAGAAAGCGAGTCTGGCCGTCTCTAAGCATCGGCACCATTGGCTGCTGAAGACCCGCTGAGGCTTGAGGCCCTGACTGGAGAACCACTGGCCCAGTCGCACCGACCGCTGACGTCCCTCTTGGGACAGGTTGCGCTGAGTAGAACAGTCAGCCAGGCGGAAATGGTCTGGGTCGCCAATGCCAGGCTCGGTCTGGGCATGCCGAATCATGATGACGGCCCCAGGCGTTTTCATGGCCCGAACGAGATGGGCCTGGTCTTGTTCGGCCGCCTGGACGCCCGACAGTGCCAACGAGAGACCAGACCACAGCAAAACGGTCGTCAGGATCACACGGAGACATGACAGCGGGCGGGAGAGGTTCATCATCGTTCGATAACCCTTCCCGGAAAAAGTTTCTCTGCCGGCCTGCTATCTGCTATCGAGGCAGACTGGACGATCCCATGAGGAACTGATCGATCGCGTGCGCAGCCTGACGGCCCTCGCGAATGGCCCACACCACCAGGGACTGTCCGCGACGCATGTCACCGGCTGAGAAGACTTTGGCCACGTTGGTCCCGTAGGCCTTGCTGCCCTCAGTCGGAGACTTGGCGTTCCCCCGCTGATCACGGTCCACCCCAAAGGCCTCCAGCACGGAGCCAATCGGGGATACAAAGCCCATGGCCAGCAACACCAGGTCGGCCTGGAAGACCCGTTCCGTGCCAGGCACCTCTTGGAGCTTGCCATCCTTCATCTCAATCTGAACGGCCTTGAGACCTGTCACCCGACCGTTTTCACCGACGAATTCCTTGGTGGCAATGGCGAACTCACGCTCACAACCCTCCTCGTGACTGCTCGATGTCCTCAGCTTGGTTGGCCAGTACGGCCACGTCATGGCCTTGTTCTCATGCTCTGGGGGCATGGGCATGAGCTCAAACTGTGTCACGCTCTTGGCGCCATGCCGGTTGCTGGTTCCCACGCAGTCGGAACCGGTGTCACCACCGCCAATGACCACCACGTGCTTGCCGTCCGCACGAATCTGCCCAGGAAAGCTGTCACCGGCATTGACCTTGTTCTGCATGGGCAGAAATTCCATCGCAAAATGAACGCCGGCCAGCTCTCGGCCTGGCACCGGGAGATCACGAGGCTGCTCGGCCCCCCCCGTCAGCAACACAGCATCGAACTCGGCCATGAGGGCCTCTGGGCTCACGGTCTGACTGGCCCAGTTGGTGACCTTGGTGTCGGCCGGTAGATCGGCCACCAGGGTGCTGGTCTTGAACAAAACGCCCTCAACCTTCATCTGGTCAACACGACGGTCAATGTGATGCTTCTCCATCTTGAAGTCGGGAATGCCGTAACGCAGAAGTCCACCAATGCGATCGTTTTTCTCGAAGACCGTGACTTCATGGCCAGCACGGGCCAGTTGCTGCGCAGCGGCCAGGCCTGCGGGGCCAGATCCAATCACGGCAACCCGCTTGCCTGTCTTGTGATGGGGCGGCTGGGGTTGAACCCAGCCCTCGGCCCAGCCTCGGTCGATGATGGCGTGCTCAATCGATTTGATGCCAACGGCTTCGCTGTTGAAGTTCAGCGTACAAGCAGCCTCACAGGGGGCTGGGCATATGCGCCCGGTGAACTCTGGAAAATTGTTGGTCGAATGCAGCGTGTCCAAGGCCTCTCGCCACTGGTCTCTGTAGACCAGGTCGTTGAAGTCCGGAATGATGTTGTTGACTGGGCAGCCGTTGTTACAAAAAGGAATGCCACAGTCCATGCATCGAGCCGCCTGCTGATGGGCCTGCTCCGGGCTGAGTCCAATGACAAACTCTTTGTAGTGCTTGAGCCGCTGGCTGGGATCCTCATAGCCCTCTTCCAGCCTCTCGAGTTCCATAAATCCAGTGATTTTTCCCATGTTCTGTCCTGTTAAATGTTCGTTGGATCGACTTGGTTGAGCTTAGGCGACTGCGGTTTCTGTCGACTTCTGGGCGGCCATCTCGCCCAGGGCGCGTCGATACTCATTGGGGAATACTTTGACGAACTTGGTTCTGGCAGTGGCCCAGTGATCCAAAAGCTCACGGGCACGAACCGATCCGGTCCACCGGTGGTGGTCTTCGATCAGCTTGCGCAGTTGCTGCTCGTCGGTCATGCCCTGGTGCCAGATGCCCTGGTCCATCGTGTCGCGCTGCTCTGAGTCCGACAGGACTTTGTCCAAACTCACCATGGCTGTATTGCAGCGATCCGCAAAATGGCCATCCTCGTCATAGACATAGGCAACCCCGCCCGACATGCCAGCGGCAAAGTTCCGACCAGTCTGACCGAGAACCACGACAGTACCGCCAGTCATGTACTCGCAACCGTGGTCACCGGTCCCCTCGACCACAGTGGTGGCACCGGAGAGTCGAACGGCAAACCGTTCACCGGCCACACCCCGGAAGAAGGCTTCCCCAGAGGTGGCGCCGTAGAGCACCGTGTTGCCAACAATGATGTTGTCGTGGGCCACACCCCGGAATTCAATAGACGGCCTGACAACAATTCGTCCGCCCGACATGCCCTTGCCGGTGTAGTCGTTGGCATCGCCGATCAGGTATAGGGTGATGCCTTTGGCCAGGAAAGCGCCAAACGACTGGCCGCCAGTGCCCTCGAGCTGAATGTGCAGGGTGTCGTCTGGCAGACCATCAGGATGGTGCTTGACCAGCTCACCAGACAGCATAGCCCCCACCGTGCGGTTCACATTGGTGGCCACCTCGATGAACTGCACTTTCTCACCACGCTCAATCGCAGCACGCGACTTTTCAATGAGCACCCGGTCTAGGGCCTTGTCCAGGCCATGGTCTTGGGTCGCCGAGTGACGGCGTTGAGCCGGATCGGTGACCTCAGGCTGGGCCAGCAGACGAGCGAAGTCCAGGCCTTTGGCCTTCCAGTGCTCAACGCCCTTGCGCATGTCGATCAGATCGGAACGGCCGACCAAATCTTCGAAACGCCGGATGCCCAGCTGAGCCATGATTTGACGCGCCTCTTCGGCAATGAAGAAGAAGAAATTCACCACATGCTCTGGTCGACCTTGGAATTTCTTGCGCAGCACCGGGTCTTGGGTCGCCACCCCGACAGGGCAGGTGTTCAGGTGGCATTTACGCATCATGATGCAGCCCTCAACGACCAACGGTGCTGTCGCAAAACCCATTTCATCTGCGCCCAGCAACGCAGCGATCACCACGTCGCGGCCAGTTTTCATCTGTCCATCGGCCTGAACCCGGATACGATCCCGAAGCCCATTGAGCACCAAGGTCTGCTGGGTCTCAGCCAGGCCAATTTCCCAGGGCGAACCTGCGTGCTTGATGGAGGACAGGGGTGAGGCGCCGGTACCACCATCGTGGCCGGCAATCACCAAATGATCAGCCTTGGCCTTTGCAACACCCGCAGCCACCGTTCCGACACCAACCTCGGAGACCAGCTTGACCGAGATGTCTGCATGCGAGGCCACGTTCTTGAGGTCGTGGATGAGCTGAGCCAAGTCTTCGATGGAGTAGATGTCGTGGTGGGGTGGTGGAGAAATGAGTCCCACACCGGGCACCGAATGACGAAGCTCGCCGATGTACTCGGAGACCTTGCCGCCAGGCAGCTGCCCACCCTCTCCGGGCTTGGCGCCTTGGGCCATCTTGATCTGAACCTGATCGGCAGAGACCAGGTATTCAGTGGTCACACCAAAGCGTCCGGACGCCACCTGCTTGATTTTGGAGCGCAGGCTGTCGCCCTGCTCCAGGCTGTAGTCAGACTCAATTTGTTTCGCGCCAACCACGTCGGATAGTTTTGTCCCGGCCGTGATCTGGATGCCCTTGAGTTCATTGCGATACCGACGCTTGTCCTCACCGCCTTCACCGGTATTGGACTTGCCGCCAATCCGGTTCATGGCGACAGCGAGGGTGGCATGCGCCTCGGTCGAAATGGAGCCAAGTGACATCGCACCAGTGGCAAATCGTTTCACGATTTCAGCGGCTGGCTCCACTTCGTCGAGGGGAATGGCCTTGGCAGGATCCACCTTGAACTCAAATAGACCGCGCAGCGTCATGTGGCGACGACTCTGGTCGTTGATGATCTGCGCATAGTCCTTGTAGGTGTTGTAGCTGTTGGACCGGGTGGAGTGCTGCAGTTTGGCAATCGCATCCGGGGTCCACATGTGCTCTTCACCGCGGACACGCCAGGCATATTCACCGCCCGTTTCGAGGCGATTGCTCAGGACTGGGTCGTCACCAAAGGCTTCGGTGTGAGTCCGAATGGCCTCCTCTGCCATTTCGAAGATACCAATCCCCTCGACAGCGCTCGGGGTGTTGGTGAAATACTGGTCGATGGTGGCCTGATTAATACCAATGGCCTCGAAGATCTGAGCGCCACAGTACGACATGTACGTGGAGATGCCCATCTTCGACATGATCTTGGAGAGACCCTTGCCAATCGCCTTGACATAGTTGGCCACGGCTTTCTCTGGACTGAGGTCGCCAGAGAGGGTCTTGTGAAAGTCAACAATACTCTCCATGGCCAGGTAGGGATGCACGGCCTCAGCGCCATAACCAGCCAGCACTGCGAAGTGATGAACCTCTCGGGCAGAACCCGTCTCGACCACCAGACCGGCCAGGGTCCGTTTACCCTCTCGGACCAGGTGTTGGTGAATGGCTGAGAGTGCCAAGAGGGCTGGGATGGCCACGCGGTCTGGACCAACGGCCTTGTCACTGATGATCAGAATGTTGGCGCCTGCCGCAATCGCATCGACCGCTTCGGCACACACGGTTGCCAGCCGGGCCTCGATGCCCTCCTTACCCCAAGCCAACGGGTAGGTGATGTCGAGTACCTGGCTTCTGAACTTGCCACGGGTGTGCTGCTCAATGTCTCGCAGGCGCCGCATGTCCGCGAAGTTCAAGATGGGCTGGCTGACCTCAAGACGCAGGGGCGGGTTGACCTGGTTAATGTCCAGCAGATTGGGCTTTGGTCCGATGAAAGAATTCAAGGACATGACGATGGCCTCACGAATCGGATCGATCGGTGGGTTCGTCACCTGGGCAAAGAGCTGCTTGAAGTAGTTGTAGAGAGGCTTGTTCTTATCCGACAGGACGGCCAGGGGAGAGTCATTGCCCATGGAGCCAATGCCTTCTTCACCAGCCTGGGCCATCGGTGCCATCAGAAACTTAATGTCTTCCTGCGTGTAGCCAAAGGCCTGTTGCCGGTCTAGTAGGGCCAATGGACTGGGCTCGGGCAAGTTCTCGGCCTGTGCGTTGAGGCTGGCGAGTTCGACGCGAACGTTCTCAATCCACTGCTGATAAGGACGGGACTTCGACAGCGCACTCTTGAGCTCGTCGTCGTGGATCATGCGGCCCTGCTCAAGGTCGATCAGGAACATCTTGCCGGGCTGCAGACGCCACTTGCGAACGATTTTGCTCTCAGGCACCGGCAGAACACCAGACTCTGAGGCCATGATCACCACATCGTCTTCGGTGATGCAGTAACGGGACGGGCGCAGACCGTTTCGGTCAAGGGTCGCCCCAATCTGCCGACCGTCGGTGAAGACGATAGACGCGGGACCATCCCATGGCTCCATCATGGAGGCGTGATATTCGTAGAAGGCCTTGCGGCTCTCGTCCATGGTGGTGTGCTGCTCCCATGGCTCAGGGATCATCATCATGACGGCATGGGCCAATGGGTAGCCAGCGGCCACCAGCAGCTCCAGGCAGTTGTCAAACGTGGCCGTATCGGACTGTCCAGCGAAACTAATGGGGTAGAGCTTTTGGAGGTCGGCGCCCAAGACCGGGCTGTTCATCACGCCTTCACGGGCGCGCATCCAGTTGTAGTTGCCCTTCACGGTGTTGATCTCACCGTTGTGCGCGACCATTCGGTAGGGGTGCGCCAGCGGCCACTCTGGGAAGGTGTTGGTCGAAAACCGCTGGTGCACCAAGGCCAAGGCGGATACGCATCGTGGATCAGACAGGTCCTTGAAGTAAACGCCCACCTGGTCAGCGAGCAGCAGGCCCTTGTAGACGATCGTGCGACTCGACATGGATGGCACGTAATACTCTTTGCCGTGCTTCAGGCGCAACGATTGAATGGCGCTAGAAGCTGTCTTGCGAATGACATAGAGCTTGCGTTCGAGCGCATCCTGCACCACCACATCATTGCCACGGCCAATGAAGATCTGGCGAAGGATGGGCTCCTTGGCCCTGACCCGGGGGGACATGGGCATCTGGGCATCGGTTGGGACATCGCGCCAGCCCAAGACCACCTGGCCCTCGGCGACAACGGCTTTCTCCAAGGCGCGCTCGCAGGCTAGCCGGCTGGCGTTTTCCTTGGGCAGGAAGACCATGCCCACGCCGTACTCACCTGGCGGTGGAAGGGCCACTCCTTGGCTGGCCATCTCCTCGCGGAAAAAGGCATCCGGGATTTGCAGCAAAATGCCGGCCCCGTCGCCCATGAGGGCGTCGGCCCCAACCGCACCACGGTGATCCAGGTTTTTGAGAATCTGCAGGCCCTGCTGAACAATCGCGTGAGACTTACGGCCTCGCATCTGGGCGACAAAGCCAACGCCGCAGGCATCGTGCTCATGAGCCGGGTCGTATAGGCCGAAGGCTGGCTGGACGGGAATTTGCTCGATGGAGGAGGGCGTTTGGGCCATGACTCTGCTGCTCTCGTTGACAAAAAGGGCACTCATTGTCCCTCAAGCCATTGGGTTTTGGTACGCCAAAACGCCTCTAAAACCCCTTCAAAACAGGTTTTTTAATAGGGTCAGAACAATTTTTATACAAGACAAGAGAGAACAGTGATTTTATTAGGGACACCTCATTAGGGGGTCGGCTGTCTTCGGGGACGCCCCCTTGGGCGAAGCATCCACTGCTGAACAAACCCAGACGGGCAGCTGGCCCAGCACTGAGCAGACAGCATGGGCCGGCCTTGGGCCAGACCGCGCTGAATCTCGGCCAATACTGGCTCCTCCAGAGGCTCCTGTAGCAACCGCTGGTAGGCCTGCTCCCGCTCAAAAGGGGTGTTTCCAAGCCGCCAGTAGCTGGCCAGCTCCCGAACCGGCCCCCCAATGGGTGGCTGTTGCCCTGCCCAAATGCCAGCACTCGACCAAGGCCAATCCACTGCCAAACCAACCAGACCCATGCGCTGAGCCTGCCCGTCGATGTAGCGGGCTACACACAGGCCAAAGGCATCGACCTCAACCCAATAGCTCCGATAGCGGCCATCAAATGGCGTTCCCTTACGGGACCACCGACGGTTGAAAAGAGGGACATACCGCCGCCCCAGTTGCTGCATCACCTCTGCGACCGCGGAGACCCGTTGGGGCGTCACCAGCCAATGGGCCTCTCGGTCTGTACAGGACCAGGCATGGACCAGCAGTCCATAGCCCTGCGCCGCCTCCAGAAAAAGGTCCAGATAGGTCTGCCGGTCTTGTGCATCGAGGCAGAAGGCATGCCCACCATGACCCTTTTGCATCAGGTGATAGCTTCGGCCGGTTGAAATGGCCCTGGCTCTTCGCATCCGTTACCCTACCGGTCCCAGGCCTCACTGCCCGATCGGAGAGGGCCAGCACGCCCGGCCAGGAAAGACTGTGGCGTGGGTGAGCGCCGCATACCGATCGGTCATGCCGGCAATCTCATCAGCCGCACGACGATGGGGGGAGCGCTGGTCATCGGCGTCCATCGGTTCGCTCATCAGCCAACCAAACAAATCCTGAATGACCCTCTCCGCCACGTCGGTCATGTCCAACACGCGCGGGTGGCGATACAGCCGCTGGCGCAAAAACCGTTTGAGGTCGAGCACCTGCTGGCCCATCTCGGACGAAAAAGCCACCAATGCCTCCGCCTGCTGGCGGACATCTCGATCGTCCTCAATGCCTCGACTGGTCAGTCGCTGCTCGGTGGTCAGGGTCAGGTCATCAACCTGCTCATTGATCATGCCGCGAATCACCTCGGCCATCAGACGGTGGCGGGACAGTTGGGGATGGGTCTGCTGCAGACGCCGGACATGGGGCGCCACCAGCGGCTGCTCGATGACCTCCTCAAACACCAAGAGCCCAGAGCGAAGGCCATCGTCGAGGTCATGATGGTTGTAGGCCACCTCATCGGCCACATTGGCCAGCTGCGCCTCCAGACTGGGAGACTCCCCTTTGATGAACCGTTGGGCCACCTCCCCCAACTCGCAGGCCAGAGAGGCTGAGCAGTGTTTCAAGATGCCCTCCCGGGTCTCGAATGTCAGGTTAAGGCCATCAAAGTTGGCGTAGCGTTGCTCCAATCGATCCACCACCCGCAAGCTCTGCAGGTTGTGCTCAAAACCGCTTTGGCCGGCCGTCGTCTCTCTGAGCGCTTGATTCAGGGCGTGCTGTCCCGCATGCCCGAACGGTGTGTGCCCGAGATCATGCGCCAGGCAGATGGCCTCGGTGAGCTCCTCGTCCAGACGAAGGCGACGAGCCACCGATCGGGCAATCTGGGCCACCTCCAGGCTGTGCGTAAGACGCGTCCGGAAGAGATCCCCCTCGTGGTTGACGAAGACCTGGGTCTTGTAGAGTAGCTTTCGAAACGCCGTTGAATGAACGATTCGGTCTCGGTCCCGTTGAAAGGCCGATCGACCAATGGGCTCTGGCTCCGAGTGCAGACGACCTCTGCTGCGATGGGCCTGGGCCGCAAACCGAGCCACCACAGGACCACTTCGCTCAGAACCGCTCACGCCGAAGCCAGTCCTTTTTGGGAGGCCTCGATGGCCAGCCGCACGAGTGCATCCTCAACCGGTCTGAGCTCGGACTGGCCGAGCCCTTTGAGCAGGATGTAACGAATGGCGCCGGCGGCAGATTTTTTATCGTGGGCCATCCAGTCTAGATACGCCTGGGCTGGCCAAGCGGGGGGCTGAAGAGGCAAACCGGCTCGATCGATGAGTGCCACCACCCGTTTGAACGACGGCACATCGAGTTGGCCCAACTGACAAGACAAAAGCGCTGCCATAGCCATGCCGCAGCCGACTGCCTCACCATGAAGCCAAGCACCGTAGCCCATGCCAGCCTCGATGGCATGACCAAACGTGTGCCCAAAGTTCAAAAGGGCCCTCTGACCCGAGGACTCCCGTTCGTCAGCGGCCACCACCTGGGCTTTGATCTGGCAAGACTTTTGGATCGCATAGGCCAGCGCGTCGGCATCGCCAGCCATCAAGGCCTGCATATTGGCCTCAAGCCAATTGAAAAAGTCGGCGTCTAGGATGCAACCGTACTTGATGATTTCCGCAAGTCCTGCTGACACCTCTCTCGGGGGCAGGGTCTTGAGAACCGTCATATCAATGATCACAGCCCTGGGTTGGTAGAACGCCCCAATCATGTTCTTGCCCAGCGGGTGATTGATCGCCGTCTTGCCCCCAACCGAGGAGTCGACCTGAGACAGCAAGGTGGTGGGCACCTGGACAAAATCAATGCCTCTCTGATAACAGGCCGCGGCAAAGCCTGCCATATCCCCAATGACCCCGCCTCCAAGGGCGACTACCGTGGCAGAGCGGTCTACATGCTCTGACATCAGATGATCAAAAATCTTCATCAGGCTCGCCATGTCCTTGTGAGACTCGCCATCAGGCAAGACCACCTGCGAGGTCTGACAACCCAATGACCCGAGGGCATCGAGCACCCGCTGGCCATAGAGGGGCATGACCACCTCATTGGACACCACGACCACCCGGCCGGGCCGGCCGGGCCTGAGTGCATCGCGCCAGATATCGGGCTGACCGAGCAGGCCCTCGCCGATCCAAATGGGGTAGCTGCGATCTGCCAGGCCCACCTGAACCGTAGCGTGCATGTGGTGTGGACCGGTTCCTGCAACCGTCTTATCGAGAGGGTGTTGTGGCGTCTGAGTCATGTTGAGCGTCTTCGAAAGCATGTGAGATGAGGCCGTCGGCTAGAAGGTGGTCAATGACCTGACTCACCACCTGACTGGGCGACCCCTGACTGCTGGGCACCACCACCGAGGCCAGATCACGATAAACGGGGTCCCGCGATTGGTAAAGCGCCTCCAGCGTCGCCTTTGGGTCTTGAGATTGGGTCAGCAACGGTCGGCTGGTGTCCTGACGCAGACGCTGCCAGAGCTGCCGAGGCTGGGCATGCAAATAGACCACATACCCTTGGGCAATCACTGGCCGGTTCACCGGCTGAATCGGTGCGCCGCCGCCAGTTGTGACAATCTGCCCAGGCTGGGACATGATCTCCGCCAGGACCTTGGATTCTCTGCGACGGAAGCCCTCCTCACCCTCCACCTCAAAGATGGTTGCCACAGAGGTCCCACAGCGAGACTCAATCACTTGGTCTGTGTCCACCAGCGGCCATTGAATGCGTTGCGCCAATCTGCGGCCAATCGTGGTCTTGCCGGCGCCCATCAGGCCGATGAGAACGATATTTCTTTTTGGCTGGCCATTCATCGAAATCAGTCTAGCAGGCGATACACTTGGTCGTTATGCGTCTGTTGATTCGTTTCATGCTCCTGGGGTTTTGGTCTTGTCTTGGCCTGCTCGGCATCAGCCTGCTGGTCATCGCCTTGGCCACCCCTCGGCTGCCAGAGGTCACCGCTTTGGCGGACTATCGGCCCAAGGTGCCGCTGCGCATCATGACCGCAGATGGGGTCCTGATTGGCGAATTCGGTGAGGAGCGACGCAGCGTCGTCCGGATATCCGAAGTGCCCAAGTCTCTCATTCACGCCATTCTGGCAGCCGAAGACGATCAGTTTTACCAGCATGCCGGCATCGACCCTGCGGGCATTGCGCGATCGGTGTTTGCCAACCTTTTGGCTGGCAGCAAGGCCCAGGGTGCCAGCACCATCACCATGCAGGTGGCTCGCAACTTCTACCTGTCGACCGAAAAAACCTTCACCCGAAAAATCTACGAGGTCTTGCTGGCGTTTGAGATTGAGCGAAAACTGACCAAGGACCAAATCCTGGAGCTCTACATCAACCAGATCTACCTGGGACGCAGGGCCTACGGATTCGCCTCGGCAGCGCAGATTTATTTCGGAAAGCCCATCGGTCGCCTGAGCATCGCGGAATCGGCGATGTTGGCAGGCTTGCCCAAAGCGCCCTCCAGCTATAACCCAGTGGTCAACCCTCGGCGGGCCCAGGCCAGACAACAGTATGTCTTGGGCCGTATGCACAAGCTGCGCCTGATCAGTAATGCCCAATTCAACCAGGCGAGTCGAGAAGAGTTAAAGGTGGTTGGCCGCAGCGAAGACTATGCCGTCTCCGCTCCTTACCTGGCTGAGATGGTGCGCCAACAAATCGTCGCCCAATTCCCTGAGGACGCCTACAGCCGGGGCCTGACCGTTTTCACGACCATTCGGGCCAGCGAGCAAAGAGCCGCCCAAAACGCCATGCGCTCGGGTCTGATTGACTTTGATCGACGGCAGGGTTGGCGCGGCCCCGAGGCTTTTGTCTCCCTACCCAAAAATGCTGCAGAACTCGAGGACCTGGTCGAGGACACCCTGGCCGATAGGCCCGACAGCGATGGCCTGCTGACAGCGGTCGTGGTTGACGTCAAGGAAGGCCTGGTTCGAGTCATGCGCGGCCAGGGCAAGACCTTTGACATTCAAGGAGACGGCCTGAAATTCGCCTCCAAGGGGCTGTCGGCAAGCGCCCTGCCTGCCCTCAAGATTCGACCGGGCGCTGTTGTCCGGATCCATCGGCTAGACGCAGAGCGCTGGGAGATGACGCAGATTCCGGAGGTGGAGGGTGCCTTCGTCGCCATTCAAACGGATACAGGAGCCCTCCGGGCGCTGGTCGGCGGCTTCGACTTTCGCCAAAACAAATTCAATCACGTCACCCAGGCTTATCGCCAGCCTGGTTCGACCATCAAACCGTTCGTCTACTCAGCGGCACTGGAAAAAGGGTTCTCGGCCAGCAGCATCGTCAACGATGCGCCCGTCAACTTCGACCCTGGACAGACCGGTGGACAAGTCTGGGACCCGAAGAACTACGATGGCACGTATGAGGGGCCCATGACCATTCGGGATGCCCTGGCCAAGTCCAAAAACATGGTCTCGATTCGATTGCTGCATGCAGTCGGGGCCAAATATGCCCAAAACTATTTGTCCCGCTTCGGATTCGAGGCAGAGCGCAACCCGCCCTATCTCACCTTGGCCCTTGGTGCGGGCAGTGTGACCCCTCTTCAAATGGCTACCGCCTATGCGGCCTTTGCCAACGGAGGGTTTCGCGTCACCCCCTACTTCATCGATCGCGTGGTCGACGAGCGGGGCGCTCTGGTCAGTCGGACGGAGCCAGCCAAGGCGGGTGATGACGCGCCCCGGGTCCTGGACGAGCGCTACGCCTACCTGATGCACAACCTTCTGCAAGGGGTTGTCAAAAACGGAACAGGCCGCAAAGCCCTTCAGCTGGGACGAACAGACCTGGCCGGTAAGACCGGTACCACCAACGATGCGCAGGATGCCTGGTTTGCGGGCTATCAGCCCAAATTAGCCGGTGTTGCATGGGTGGGTTACGACCAGCCGCGATCACTCGGCGAACGCGAGACAGGTGGTGGACTCGCCCTTCCCATCTGGATGTCCTTCATGGCCGAAGCCCTGAAAAAAACGCCACAACAGTTTGTGAACCCGCCAGCAGGGCTTCTCAAAATTGGCAGCGAATACTACGTGCCAGACAATGCGCCAGGAGTTGGCGTGCCCTCTCTCGGTGTCGACAATCCTTAGTCGCCGGCTAGGTAGTCTCGACTAGAAGTCCTCGGTTCGGCCCTTGGGGGCGCAATCCACAGACGCCAATCGACTGGCATGCGAGGCGAAGACCTGCTCAAAAAGGCCAGCGCCCCGAGTATCCAGCCAGCCCTCTGTGGTGAGTACGAAATGATGCGCACCATACTGAGAGGCCATCCAGAGTTGCTGGGTGGGCGCTTGGGCATTGGTAATGATCTTTTGCCCCGACTCAAACTCGGTCTCCAGCACGGGACCGTGACGGCCTGTCTCAATCACCATGTCATAAGACTGGTTCCAGCCATCCACCTGCGCCTCGATCCAGGCAAAGGCAGACTCAATTTTTTCAAGGTACTCGGTTTCCGTCATACTCCCACCATCATGAAAACGTCTGACCATCATTGTCCATCACTTCGGCTGGAGGCCGAGGCTTCCCGGACCAGTCCTAGGGACAAAACAGACACCGCGGGCCCCCGGTTTAAGGCGCTCGGACTCTCTGTCCTGATGCTCACGCTGATGCTGGCGGGCTGCGGTCAGAAAGGCCCTCTCTTTCTGCCCAAGCCGCAATTTTCACCTGGTGGCGAAGTCAGCCAGTCGCAGGAGGTCCGGTGACCCGCTCCCACGCCACGAACTACCCCATGCTGCCGGAGGCCTTTGCCTGGCGGCAAGGTGAATTGCACTGCGAGCAGCACAGCCTGACCGAACTCGCCAGCCAATTCCAGACACCCTGCTACATCTACAGCGCCAGGGCCCTTCGCTCGGCCTATCAAGCCTTTGCCACAGCCTGTGAGTCCCTTGGGGCCAATGTGGACATTCTGTATGCGGTCAAGGCCAACCCCAATCTATCAATCCTCTCTGAATTGGCGGCCCTGGGGGCTGGGTTTGACATCGTCTCCACCGGAGAAATGAAACGCGTCTTGGCTGCAGGCGGAGAGGCCAGAAAGATGGTCTTCTCGGGCGTGGGTAAGACCGATGCTGAACTACGCGAGGCGCTCGAGGCCGGCGTCGGCTGCATCAACCTTGAGAGCCTCTCGGAGATGCTCAGGCTTAACCAAATCGCCGCGACCCTCAACTCTCGGGCCCGAGTCTCGCTGCGTGTCAATCCTGACATTGACGCCAAAACACACCCTTATATTTCGACTGGTCTGAAATCCAACAAGTTTGGCCTGCCCATTGATCAGGCCTTGCAGGGCTATCGTCAAGCCAAGGACTTGTCTCACCTTCAAATCATTGGGGTCGACTGCCACATCGGCTCTCAGATCACCGAACTCTCTCCATTTCTGGATGCTGCCGACCGTGTCTTGACCTTTGTGGAGGTCCTGGAGGCCCAGGGCATTCAGATTGATCACATCGATCTCGGTGGCGGATTGGGCATCTGTTATCACGACGAAACCCCCCCCTCGCCTGAGGCCCTCATGCAGGCCCTGGTGGGCAAGGTTCAGGCATGGGCCAGTGCTCGGGGCCGGCCCGTACCAAAGCTGATCTTTGAATTTGGCAGAGCCATCGTTGGCGCCGCCGGTGTTCTTCTGAGTCGAGTGGTTGCTCTCAAGCCGCAGAGTTCTCCAGAGGCCACCAGCTTTGCGATTATCGACGCCGCCATGAACGATCTTATGCGGCCCAGTCTGTACGAGGCCTGGCATGAGATCTTGCCGGTCCGTCAGGATGCTACTGAGTCGGCCCGCAGCTGGGACGTCGTCGGACCAGTCTGCGAGAGTGGCGACTGGCTTGGACGTCAGCGACAGCTGAGTCTTCGCGAGGGCGATCTGGTCATTCTGGCCTCGGCTGGTGCCTATGGATCCTCGATGGCCTCAAACTACAATTCGCGACCTCGGCCCGCAGAGGTCATGATCGAACCCGATGCCCCCCCGAGGCTCATCAGACGCCGGGAAACCTATGAGGACCTGGTCTCAGCCGAGAGGCTCTAAGGTGTTGGACTGGCCTTCTGCCGAGACTGGACCAACCAGCTCGGCTTGAGTCGCATCAGCAACAATCCAGACCAGATCACCAAAAACACGATCGGTTGCGTGAAATCGTTCTTGCCTGCCTTGTGCAGGGCATAGTGAACAATCCCCAATAGAACGATGGCCCAGCTGAGTCGGTGTAAGACCTTCCACCGTTGCCCGAGCCAACGCATACTCCATCGATTAGAGGTCGCGGCCAAGAGGGTCATGGCCAAGAGGCACAGTAGTCCCACCGTCACAAAAGGTCTGCGCCAGAGGTCCCCCCAGATGGCAGACCAGGCCATATCATGCTCGAACTGAAGATAAGCCAACAGGTGAACGCAGGCATAGGCAAAGGCCCAGAGCCCCATCGCCCGTCGGTATTGGACGAGCTGGCGCAGTCCGGTTTGAGGGTAACGCCGCGCCAAGGCTGGCATGGCGAGCACAAAACACAGGATGACCAGCGTCTGTCGACCGAGGCCCCGCAGGATCTCCTCCTGTGGGTTGGCTCCCAAAGCATCCAGGGCCAGGCGAATGGTAAGTTCTACGAGTGGCCCCACCGCCCAGAGTGACAAGGATGCCCCCATGCCAGATCAGTAATACTGTCGCAGGTCCATGCCGGTGTAGAGCTGAGCCACCTGATCTGCGTACCCATTGAAGGGCAGCGTTGGCCGCCTGGGAGAGAGCAGTCCATCCTCACCAATTCGACGCTCGGTAGCCTGTGACCAGCGACGGTGAGGCACGCTGGGATTGACGTTTGAGTAAAAACCGTACTCATGAGGGGCTGCCTGGACCCAGCTTGGCGTTGGCTGACGGTCAACCAGGCGAATGCTTACGATCGACTTGGCACTCTTAAAGCCGTATTTCCATGGGACCACAAGCCGAATCGGTGCCCCATTCTGAGCGGGCAGGGTTTTGCCATACAGACCAACGGCCAGCGTGGTCAGCGGGTGCATGGCCTCGTCCAGGCGAAGTCCTTCACGATAGGGCCAATCCAGGACCCGAGACGACAGTCCTGGCATGGCCGACTTGTCCGCGAGACTCACGAATTCAACGTATTTGGCTGAGCCAAGTGGCTGGGCCTTTTGAATGAGCCTGCTCAGGCTAAAGCCAACCCAGGGAATGACCATGGACCAGCCCTCCACGCAGCGCAGACGATAGATCCTCTCCTCCAAGCCGCCTTGGGCGATCAGGTCGTCGATGCCCAGAACCTGCGGCTTGGCGACCAGGCCTTCAATGCTGAGCTGGTAGGGCCTGACGACCAGTCGGCCTGGCGCGTGTCTCTGCGGATCGGCCTTGTCGGTCCCGAACTCATAAAAGTTGTTGTAGCCGGTGACATCGTGGATCGGCGTGAGCCGCTCGTTGGGCATGCCAGGCCAAGGCGTATAGCGCAGGGCCTGGGTGGGTTCAGCCAGGCGAGCCTGCTGCCGGGGATCCTTGGCTTTGACCGGACCCGCAACGCCAGGAGTCGATAACAGGCCCGAGCCGACGGCCGTCAGGGCCGAGGCTGCACCGAGCAGCTGACGGCGCCCCTTGAAAACCGATTCGGGCGTGATATCTGAAGCCCGAATCTTCATCTAGAGCTGCCCGTAAGAGTGCAGGCCTGAGAGGAACATGTTGACCCCCAAGAATGCGAAGCCGGTAATCAGCAAGCCCACCAAGGACCAGTAAGCAGCAAACTGGCCACGCAATCCCTTCATGAGGCGAAGGTGCAGCCAGGCGGCATAGTTAAGCCAGACGATGAGGGCCCAGGTTTCTTTGGGATCCCATTGCCAGTAGGTGCCCCAGGCTTCTGCTGCCCAGAGAGCCCCCAGGATGGTGGCCACCGTGAAAAAGGCAAAGCCAATGGCGATCGCGCGGTACTGAATGTCATCGAGGATTTCGAGAGAGGGCAGCACCTCTGCAATCCTGCGGCGAGCCACCAAGATGCCGGCTACGGCCGCCGCCGAAATACCGAAATAAATCGCCCAGTAGTCAGGAAGGCCTGAGCGTCGGAAGACCAGAGGCTCGGCACACAGCAACACACCCAGCACAAACAGCGGGATAAGCGCTGCCTTGCTCTTGGTCTCGGCGTTCGATTTGACCAGGTAGGCAAAGGCCACCATGGCCGCAATCGAGAACGTGCCGTAGCCAACAAAATTGGCAGGCACATGAATCTTCATCCACCAAGACTGGAGCGCAGGCACCAAGGGCTGGATCTCGTGAGCCGACCGGGTCGCGGTGTACCAGAGTAGAAAGCCGACGGCTGCAACAATCACCAGCGTGACAAAAGCGCCTAGGCTTCGGGTCTGATACCGACGCTCGTAAAACAAGTAAAACAAGGCGGTGAGCAGCGAGAACAGAATGAAGACCTCATAGAGGTTGCTCACGGGAATGTGACCGACATCGGGCGAGATCAGATAGGACTCATACCAACGAACCAACAATCCGACCATGCCCATCACCGAGGCGGCCCAGGTCAGGACTGATCCAGCCCAGAGGGCGGTCGCCCCACGGGCGAGCAGCCCAGCCCAATACGACAGGCAGCCTAGTGCGTACAAGGCACACATCCAGAGCACGGCCGACTGCGAAGACAGCAGGTATTTCAACAAAAAGGACTGCTCCGCGTTGGCCAGCTGACCGCCATAACTGCCAATGCCTGCCAAGGCCAACAACCCGCAACCGAGCGTGTACCAACGCATGGCTGGCCAGAGCCAGCCCACAAACAAAAGACCCGGGAGACAGGCCCAGAGGATGACCAGCTCATAGATATCCATAAACTGGCTGTACCGACCGGTGGCAAACCAGGCGCCAGCCGCCAGTACCAGCGCAAACAGCAAGTCACGCCAGTCCAAACGGCCGCCCCCCACTCGCTGAAGGCTGGCTTGACTGAATGCTGCTGAAGTTGAAACCGTCATGTCGATCTCCAATGATTAGGCCCGAGCCAGGCGTTGACTCAGTTCCTCAAACTCTCGATCAAAATCTAAAGAGTGTCTCGGCGTGGACGCCGCCATGAGTACGCTGGTCTGACCAGAGGCATCCGATGGCTGTTTGACCCACACCCAGAAACGACGTTCCCTGACATAGAGCATGGCGAAAACACCAAAGGTGAGCAACAAACAGCCTAGATAGACCGTGGTCTTTCCTGGGGAGCGGGTGACCTGAAAGACCGAGGCCTTCACCTCGGTGAAGTCGGTCATGGTAATGAGCAGCGGCGCGTCGAAGAGCTTGGCGTCGCTGTAGGCATTGAGGGCCCTCTGAGCAAAAGCCTGATTGGCTTCATTGAGCGGCTGTCTGGGCAAACCACGAGACACGCGAGACTGTTGCAAGACCTCCCAGAAGGCACCCGTCAGCATGCGGACCACCACATCTGCCGCCCGCTCACGCTCTGAGGCTTGCACCGTCTGCTCGAGGATGTTTGCAAGTCCCACCAGGCCGTTGGAGGCCAAGGCGTCCAACGCCTTCTGAGCGCTGTCGGCCAAGGCTTTTTGCATGGGAGCCGGGGCCGCAGACGCTGCAAAGGCCTGCGCGGCTCTGGCCCGAATACTGGGGCTGTCCATGGAAGCCCTTAAATGAAGAAATGTCTCGAGCGAGTCCTTCTCGTCGGCAGGAATTCTCAGATAACGAAAGGACTCATCTGGTGAGTTTCGAACGCCTGCCAGAAAAACACGACTGCCCTCCAACTCGACCGGCAGCATGTAGACATGGAATTCCCTGGCCTGACCAGCAGCGTCCCGCAGCTTGTATTGAAAAGCAGCACCAACGTTGGTCAATGATGTGGTCTTGCCAGCGTTGGCGGCTGGCGAGAGCACGGAGGCGACATTTTTCTGAAAGGCGTCGGTCTCCTGCTGGCCAGTAGCTGCCAAGTTCTCAACGTTGATGGCCTTGAACCCCGAGATCTCCAGGTTCAGAGTCTGAGTTGCATTCTTGAGTGCCAGCGACTGGCCAACACCCAACTCAATGGGCAGCGGCTTTTGAACCGGTCCACTCAGCGGGTGAGCCAATAATTTGAGCTTGGATCCACCGTCGTCAAAGCTTGACTGGTAAATGGCAATGCCTTTGTGGATCAGGGGCCGGTTGACCTCGATGACGGCTGACTTGGTTTGGCCCGTCTCCTTGTCTTTCAAAACCACATCACTGGCAAAGAGCTTGGGCATGCCAGTGTTGTAGTACTCAATCCGAAACTGTTTGAGCTCGAGTTCAAAGGGCAGGTCTACCAGCAAGGCCCCCTTGGGCTGGTTGATCACAGCCAGGTCAGAGCGCTGGCCCTCGGGAATGAGCAGGTTGGCGCGATAGGTTGGTGTGGACTGAGGTAGACGGGCGGAATCAGGGACCTGGTCGCCAGTGAGATTGGCCAGCACCACCGGCGCCTTGTCCCACCACCAGACTGCCATCTTGGTGGGCACCTCAGAATCCAGCAGGCCCCCAAGCGAGATCACCACAATCGCCAGATGCGCCGCGATGTAGCCCAGCCGATTGCTGGCGCCCTTTTTGGCGACCAGTCGCGGCAGACCGGCCTGGGACTCAAGCGCCTTGACGCGATAACCCTGCTGGGTTAAGGCTTTGGCAATCTCTTGGATTTTGTCCTCGGCCTGATCGGCTCGGGCCAGTTCGAACTGCTGGCGATAAGGAAAAGCAGCAAAGCCGGCATCTCTGACCTTTTCCCGCCAGACCCGCATGTCCTTGAGCATGCGTGGTGTGTTTCGGATCAAGCAAAGACTGGTAGAAGTCAGCATCAGCACCATGACGATCAGAAACCAAGGTGCGTTGTAGACCCGGAAAACATCGAACCAGGTGAAGACTTCGGCCCAGAAAGCGCCAAACTGATTGACGTAATTAATCGGCGGCGAGTTTTGCGGGACGATGGTGCCAATGGCACTCGCGATGCCGACAATCGACAAAGCGGAGATAGCAAACCGCATCGAGGAGAGCAGCTCGACGCTCTCCTTCAGCAGCCTGCTGCCGCGCTGGAGCTCTAGGCCGGTGGTCGATGCTCGGTATACGCCGGATGCATCGACCTGGGACTCCTTATCGGAGTCCTGCAATGTACTCTGCAAGAGCTTCCATCTCCTGGTCGGTCAGCTGCGCAGAGATCTTGTTCATTTGTGCGCTGTTGGCCCGGGCACCGGACTTGAACGCAGCGAGCTGCGACTTGGTGTACTGAGCGTATTGACCCGAGAGTCGGGGGTATTGAGCGGGAATGCCGGCGCCATTGGGGGCGTGACAGCCGACACAAGCGGGGATCCCGCGAGCGGGAACACCGGCCCTGTAGATCGTCTGGCCCAGGGTCAGCACGTCTTTCTTCTGGGCATAAGACGGCTTGATGGCTTGGGATGCATAGAAGGCCGACACATTCCGAATGTCGTCTTCCGACAGGGCTGCTGCAAAGCCGGCCATAACCGCGTTCTCACGCTCAGCCTTCTTGGCATTGGGCTTGACTTGAAAGTTGTGCAGCTGCTTAGACAGATAGGCCGCATGCTGACCCGCCAGAATGGGGAAGTCAGGCACGGTGCTGTTGCCATCGACGGCGTGGCATCCGACGCAGACTTGACCGGCGATCGATGCACCTTTTTGTAGGTCGACCTTTGGGCCGGCCGGCGCAACAGAGGGCGCAGACGCGGGCGCTGCAGCATGGATGGCGATGGGTGCCGCGACCAAGCTGGCCATGAGGCCCAGGCGGACAGATCGAACAAAGAAATTCGTGTCAGACTTCATCTTCAGGATTCTCCTAGGGGACTCGGACTTCGCGTATCGAAAACCGATCATCCGGCCAGCGAAATCCCCCACAGTTTAAATCATTCATGCCCGATTCCACCGACTCTTCCGCCCTTCCCGCACTGGACACCTGGATTTCGCAAGTTCAGTTCCTTCAGAGTGGCGCCAAGGTCTCAGACCTCCCCCGAGCCCAGATTCCCGAGGTCGCCATTGCTGGTCGGTCTAACGCCGGCAAGAGTACGGCCCTCAATGTGCTGTGCCAGCGAAAGCGACTGGCCTTTGCCAGTAAGACCCCCGGCCGAACCCGGCTGATCAATCTCTTCAGCCTGATCTACAAGGAGCAAGAGGTGGGACGCCTGGTGGACCTGCCGGGCTATGGGTACGCCTCAGTCGACAAGCAGACACAGGCGCAGTGGCAGCAACAGCTCGCCAGATACCTGGACACCCGAGACAGCCTCGTCGGACTCATACTGGTCACCGATATCCGCCACCCTTTGGGTCCGCTGGATCTTCAGATGCTTGACTGGTTTGCCAGGCGGATGCGCCCCATTCACCTGCTGCTCACCAAGGCCGACAAACTGACTCGACAACAACAGCAAAAGACCGTGTCAGAGGTCCAGGCCATTCTGGCGGCTCGTCAATCGAAGTGGGGACCCGTGAGCCTGTCGGTGTTTTCAGGGCTTAAGAAGACCGGCAGAGACCCTGTGTTGGCCAGAATTAGCCTGTGGCTCGGGCTGACCACCGCGATCCCGGAGGCCCAAAAAAAACCGGCAGACCAGCTGCCGGACAAGAGGCCTATCGAGGAGGCACCCGCTCAGGGAGGAGAAGCGGGAGACGAAACGTCTGTTAAGTAGACGGTCGATAATGAGACAAGTTCAATGATCAATCGATAACCCTTGGTCAAAAGTGAGAAATGCCATGAGTCCATCTGTGTTTGCTAAGTTTCCCTCGCTTCGCCCGCGCCGACAGCGCCGGGATGACTGGTCCAGACGCTTAGTGAGGGAACACACACTTACAATAGACGACCTGATCCTGCCTGTTTTCGTGACAGAGGGGCGTCAGGTTGTTCAACCCGTTGCTTCTATGCCCGGGGTTAGTCGTCGATCCCCAGATGAATTGCTTCGGCTGGCCGAGCAGGCGGCCCGAGCCGGCATTCCAGTTCTCGCCCTCTTTCCTGTCATCGACGCAAGTCTCAAAGACCCCAGTGGCCAAGAGGCCCACAATCCGGATGGCCTGGTACCAAGGACCGTTCAGATGCTCAAAAAAGCCTTCCCGGAGCTTGGGGTCATGACCGATGTGGCCCTGGACCCATACACCAGCCATGGTCAAGACGGCCTGCTCGATGACCAATCCCGCATCCTCAACGACGAGACGGTCGATGCCCTGGTGAAGCAGGCCTTGATGCAGGCCCAGGCTGGCGTCGACATCGTCGCCCCGTCGGACATGATGGACGGTCGAATTGGGGCCATCCGTCAAACCCTGGAGGCCAGGCAGCTCATCCACACCCGCATCATGGCCTATGCGGCCAAGTACGCCTCGTCTTTTTATGGCCCGTTCCGAGATGCAGTGGGCTCGGCCGCCAACCTCGGCAAGGCAGACAAGAAGACCTACCAAATGGACCCAGCCAATGGGGACGAGGCCCTTCACGAAGTGGCCATGGACATTCAAGAAGGCGCTGATATGGTCATGGTGAAGCCTGGTCTGCCCTATCTTGACGTGGTTCACCGGGTAAAACAGGCCTTCGGTCGCCCCACGTTTGCTTACCAAGTCAGCGGCGAATACGCGATGATGAAGGCGGCCTCAGCCAACGGCTGGCTCGATGAGAAATCGGTGGTCATGGAGTCACTGCTGTGCTTCAAGCGGGCCGGTGCCGACGGTATCCTGACCTATTCAGCACTCGATGTGGCCCAGTGGCTGAGCGCTGACTAACCGGGAACCGGCATAAAAAAACCCCGTCCTGAGCGGACGAGGTTTTTAGTGGGCACCGCGGGCCGGCTCACTACTGACCGTCGGTCTCCACAACGTCTGATGTCTCAGGACGATCCACCAGCTCCATGAGTGCCATGGGTGCGTTGTCTCCTTGACGGAAGCCCCACTTCAGAATGCGGCAGTAGCCACCAGGACGGCTGGCGTAACGAGGCCCGATCTCAGCAAAAAGCTTGACCACGATCTCACGGTCACGCAGGCGGTTAAAGGCCAGGCGCTTGTTGGCCAGCGTAGGGGACTTGCCCATGGTGATCAAGGGCTCCACCACCTTCCGCAGTTCCTTGGCCTTTGGCAGGGTTGTCTTAATGGCTTCATGTCTTAGCAGGGCATTGGCCATATTGCGAAACATGGCAGCACGGTGGGACGAAGTACGGTTCAGCTTACGAAGGCCATGACGGTGACGCATGGGTTTTCTCCTATCTAACTCTTATCGATCCATGCCTGCGGGTGGCCAGTTCTCGAGCTTCATGCCCAAGGTCAGACCGCGCGAGGCGAGGACTTCTTTGATTTCATTGAGAGACTTGCGGCCAAGGTTGGGGGTCTTGAGCAGCTCGTTCTCGGTGCGTTGAATCAGGTCGCCAATGTAATAAATGCTCTCGGCCTTCAAGCAGTTAGCCGATCGGACGGTGAGTTCCAGATCGTCGACAGGGCGCATGAGCATGGGGTCGACAGCGGCTGAGCGGCTGGCCTCAGCGATCGGCTCTCCGCCCTCGAGAGCGGCAAAGACCGAGAGCTGCTCGACGAGAATACGGGCGGCCTGACGGACGGCATCCTCCGGTTCGATGACCCCATTGGTCTCGACTTCGATGACCAGACGATCAAGGTCGGTACGCTGTTCGACACGGGCACTCTCGACCAGGTAGCTAACGCGACGAATGGGGGAGAAAGACGCATCGAGAACAATGCGACCGATCGAACGGGTGTTTTCCTCACCCAGGTTGCGCATGGTGCCGGGCACATAACCACGACCCTTTTCTACTCGTACCTGAAGTTCGAGGCGGACGTCGTCCGACAGGTTGGCAATGACATGCTCTGGGTTGAGGATGGTCACATCATGCGGCAGCTCAAAATCAGCTGCAGTCACCGGGCCTGTGCCCTGCTTTCGCAGAGACAGGAGCACATCGGCTCGACCTTCAAGGCGGAAGACGATGCCCTTGAGGTTGAGCAGCAGGTCCACCACGTCCTCTTGAACACCCTCCATAGTGGAGTACTCGTGAACCACACCAGCAATCTGAACCTCGGTGGGGGCATACCCTTCCATAGAGGACAGCAGAACGCGGCGCAGGGCGTTGCCAAGTGTGTGGCCAAACCCACGCTCGAACGGCTCCATCACAATCTTGGCCGTGTTGGTGCCCGTGGGTTCGACTTCAATAATGCGGGGCTTTAGAAAGGCATTCAGCATAACAATCCTTGGTCGTGTTGCGTGATCAGACGGTCCGAGACTTATCGTGAGTACAACTCGACGATCAGGCTCTCGTTGATTTCAGCAGACAAGTCGGTACGGTCGGGCAGCTGCTTGTAGACGCCTTCCATTTTCTTGGAGTCCACAGAAATCCAGCCTGGCAGTCCGTTTTGTTCAGCCAGTTCAAGTGAGGCGACGATACGAGCCTGGCCACGAGATTTCTCGGCAATGGTCACGACATCGTTGGGCTTGACTTGAGCCGAAGGGATATTGCAGACGCGACCATTGAGCAGAACGGCCTTGTGAGACACCAGCTGACGGGCCTCGGCGCGGGTCGAACCAAACCCCATGCGATAGACCACGTTGTCCAACCGGGACTCCAGGATCTGCAGCAGGCTCACGCCAGTATTGCCCTTCTTGCTAGAAGCCTGGGCAAAGTAGCGGCGGAACTGGCGCTCCAACATGCCGTAGATGCGCTTGACCTTTTGCTTCTCGCGCAGCTGTTTGCCGTAGTCGGACGTGCGAGCACCCGAGGTGCGGCCATGCTGACCAGGCTTGCTGTCTTGTTTACATTTGGACTCTAGAGAGCGGCGGGCGCTCTTCAGACCGAGGTCGGTGCCTTCACGGCGCGACAATTTACAACGAGGACCTACGTAACGTGCCACTTCGAATTCCTTTCGAAAGCCGCCACCATTTCCCGTGGTTGGCGAAGTGTCCTAGAGAACCAGGACGGTGGACTTAGAAAAAGCACCGGCAAGAAGCCGGTGCCACCAAATTAAATACGGCGACGCTTGGGAGGACGGCAGCCGTTGTGGGGAACAGGCGTCACATCAGAAATCTGGGTGACACGAATGCCCAAGGCATTGAGGGCCCGAACGGTCGACTCACGACCAGGGCCTGGACCCTTGATGCGAACCTCAATGTTTTTGACGCCACACTCAACCGCCACGCGGCCTGCTGCCTCGGCAGCCACCTGTGCTGCAAAAGGCGTGCTCTTACGGCTACCTTTGAAGCCAGCGCCACCGGACGTAGCCCAAGACAGGGTGTTGCCCTGGCGGTCAGTGATGGTGATGATGGTGTTGTTAAACGAGGCGTGAATGTGAGCGACAGCGTCGCTGACGTTCTTGCGAACTTTCTTGCGGGTGCGCTGAGAAGCTTGAACCTTAGCCATGGTGATTCCTTAGCCTTTCTTCAGAGTGATGCTGCCCTTACGGGGACCCTTGCGGGTACGGGCATTGGTTCTGGTGCGCTGACCACGGACCGGCAGGCCCTTGCGATGACGCATGCCCCGGTAACAGCCCAGGTCCATCAGTCGCTTGATCGACATGGAGATCTCACGGCGAAGGTCACCTTCGGTGGTGAATTTACCCACCTCGTTACGCAGACGCTCGAGCTCATCGTCGGTCAGATCTTTGACCTTTTTGGTGACTGGAACCCCAGCAGCCTCACAGATCAGGCGGGCACGCGGACGTCCAACACCATAAATGGCGGTCAGACCAACGTCAGTGTGCTGGTGGCTGGGAATATTGATGCCGGCAATACGAGCCATTCAAACGCTCCTTCTTTAACCTTGACGCTGCTTATGACGAGGGTCGGTGCAGATAACACGCACGACACCATGTCGCTTAATGATCTTGCAGTTGCGGCAGATGCGCCGTACCGATGCGAGAACTTTCATGATGGATCCTTTGGTTCCTTTTTACTTCGCTCTGAAAACAATTCGGGCCCGCGATAAATCGTAGGGCGTGAGTTCTACCGTGACTTTGTCACCAGGCAGGATTCGGATGTAATGCATGCGCATTTTTCCGGAGATGTGCCCCAGCACAACGTGACCGTTTTCGAGTTTGACTCGGAAGGTCGCGTTGGGGAGATTCTCAATGATCTCGCCCTGCATCTGGATGGCGTCGTCTTTTGCCATTACTGACCGAAGCCTCCCTTGAAATTGGACTTCTTGAGAAGACTCTCGTACTGCTGAGACATGATGTAGGACTGCACCTGAGCCATGAAATCCATGGTGACCACGCAAATGATGAGCAGAGAGGTGCCGCCAAAATAGAAGGGCACATTCCACTTCATAACCAAAGCCTCTGGGATCAGACAGACGATGGTGATGTAGAGGGCCCCGACCAAAGTCAGGCGCATCAGGATCTTGTCGATGTATTTGGCGGTCTGGTCGCCGGGACGAATGCCAGGGATCAAGGCGCCGCTCTTTTTCAAGTTGTCTGCTGTTTCTTTGCTGTTAAAGACCAGCGCCGTGTAGAAGAAACAGAAAAAGATGATGGCAGCTGCGTAGAGAGCCATGTGTAAGGGTTGGCCAGGGCTGAGGGCGGCTGACAAATCAGACAGCCAGCGCATGCCCTCGGAGCCCGAGCTGAACCAAGAAGACAGCGTCGCTGGGAACAGGATGATGCTGGAGGCAAAGATAGGCGGAATCACGCCAGCCATGTTCAGCTTGAGCGGGAGGTGAGAGGTCTGTCCCTGGAAAATCTTGTTGCCGACTTGACGCTTGGCATAGTTCACCAGGATGCGGCGCTGACCCTTCTCAACGAAAATCACAAAGGCCGTCACCAGTACAACCAGTGCAATGATAAAGAGCAACGCGATGGCGGAGAGGGAGCCGGTGCGAACCAACTCAAACAGTCCACCAAGCGCAGTCGGCAGGCCGGCCACAATGCCGGCGAAGATGATGATGGAAATGCCGTTGCCCAGTCCGCGCTCGGTAATCTGTTCACCCAGCCACATGAGGAACATGGTTCCTGTCACCAGTGAGACCACCGTGGTGAAGCGGAAGACCAGCCCTGGGTCAACGACCAGGCCCGGCTGAGACTCTAAGGCGACCGAAATACCAATGGCCTGGACGATGGCAAGAAAGACGGTGCCATAACGGGTGTACTGGGTGATTTTTCGACGACCCGCCTCGCCTTCTTTTTTGAGGGCCTCTAGCTGGGGAGACAAAACACTGGCCAGCTGCATGATGATCGATGCCGAGATGTACGGCATGATGCCCAAGGCGAAAACGGTAAACCGAGACAGTGCGCCACCCGAGAACATGTTGAACATGCCAAGGATGCCGCCTGACTGAGACTGAAAGAGCTTGGCCAGCTCGACCGAGTCGATGCCGGGCACGGGAATGTGAGCACCCAGACGATAAACGACCAGAGCGAGCACCAGAAATACCAGGCGCTTGCGCAGGTCTACAAATTTATCGGTCTTGGGTAGCATCTTGATCCAGAATGAGGGCTAGGCCTTAGGCCGCAGGCTTGTTCTTGGGAGGTAGCTTGCGGACTTTCTCGACGACCTCGGGGGCGATGACCTGACCGCCAACCGCCTCGATGGCAGCCTTGGCACCGGCCGTGACACCGAGACCACGAACCGTGACCTTGCGTGACAGCTTGCCAGACAGAATGACCTTGGCAGCTCTGGCCAACTCGGAGATCACGCCAGCCTGTTTGAGTGCCAGCATGTCGATCTCGTCGATGGGCATCCGCTCGATGTCGGACAGGCGAACCTGTTCGACAAATTTGCCAAAGGGTGCTGTAAAGCCGCGCTTGGGCAGGCGACGATGCATGGGCATCTGGCCGCCTTCGAAGCCAACCTTGTGGAAACCGCCGGAGCGCGATTTCTGACCCTTGTGTCCACGACCTGCGGTCTTACCAAGACCTGAGCCAATGCCGCGACCGACCCGCTTTTTGGGGTGTTTTGCACCTTCGGCCGGTGCAATCGTATTCAAACGCATGGAGTCTTTCATTTCAAACCCTTAAACGATTTGGACCAGGTACTGGACCTTGGTAATCATGCCGCGGACGGCCGGAGTGTCCTCAAGAACACGCGTCTGATTGATCTTCTTCAGACCCAGGCCCAGAACGGTGGCACGGTGGTCACTGCGAGTCCCGATGGGGCTGCGGACCAGTTTGACGGTAACGGTTTTCTTGTCCATGGCTTGTGCCTTAATTCAGAATCTGCTCAATTGACAGGCCGCGCTTGTTTGCAATCTCGGAAGGAGTCTGCATACGCTTGAGGCCATTAATAGTGGCGCGGACCATGTTGTAGGGATTGGTCGAACCAAGGCTCTTGGCGACAACGTCGGTGACGCCCATGACCTCGAAGATCGCGCGCATGGGGCCGCCGGCGATGATGCCGGTACCCTTGGCCGCGGGCGAGATCAAGACAGTGGAGGCGCCGTGCTTGCCGGTCACCGTGTGATGGAAAGTGCCGCCCTTCAGCGAAACACGGACCATCTTTCGGCGAGCTTCATCCATAGCTTTCTGGACGGCCACCGGTACCTCACGGGACTTGCCCTTGCCCATGCCGATGCTGCCGTCGCCGTCGCCGACAACCGTCAGAGCGGCGAAGCCCAAAATACGACCACCCTTTACGGTCTTGCTGACCCGGTTGACCGCAATCATCTTTTCCTTCAGACCGTCATCACGATCTTCGGTGTTCACACGTGCTTGCATTTTTGCCATTGCGATTCCTTTGGTCTTAGAACTGCAGCCCGCTCTCGCGAGCAGCCTCTGCCAGGGCCTTCACACGGCCGTGATAACGAAAACCTGCGCGGTCAAAGGCAACCGTGGTGATACCAGCGGCCTTGGCCTTCTCAGCAACCCGTTTGCCCACCAGTGCGGCGGCTGAGGCGTTTCCGCCTTTGCCGGACTGGCCGGCCAGTTGGGTACGAATCTCGGCCTCAACGGTCGATGCGCTCACCAGGACCTTGTCGCCATTGGGGTCAAGGATGGTGGCGTAAATGTGCAGGTTGGTGCGATGTACCGACAGACGATGCATGCGCAGTTCACGGATCTTGGCCCGAGTCTGACGTGCTCTGCGCAGCCTTGCTTTTGTCTTGTCCATGGATCTTGTCCTTGATTCTGGAAATATGGTTTGTTCGAGGTGACCGAGTTACTTCTTCTTGGTCTCTTTGATGATCACAACCTCGTCGACATAGCGAACACCCTTGCCCTTGTATGGCTCGGGGGGACGATAGGCTCGAACTTCGGCGGCCACCTGACCAACCCGCTGTCGATCAATACCCTTAATGATGATCTCGGTCGGAGTTGGGGTCTCAGCCTTGATGCCCTCAGGCAGGGCGTAGTCCACAGGGTGAGAGAAACCCAGCGCCAGATTCAGGCTCTTGCCTTGAGCGGCGGCCTTGTAACCCACGCCCACCAAGGAGAGCTTCTTCTCGAAGCCTTTGGACACGCCGGTGACCATGTTGTTGACCAGGGCCCGAAGCGTACCGCTCATCGCCTTGGCATGACGGGTCTCGTCGGCCACTTCGAAGCTGATCTCACCGTTGTTGACCACCAATTTGACCGAGCCATCGAGGGGCTGCTGCAGGGTACCCAGGGGGCCCTTGACCGTGATGGCATCCATGGCCACGTTTGCCTCAACGCCTGCGGGCAATTTGACGGGGTATTTTGCGATTCTTGACATGATTACGCCCCCTTACGCCACGATGCCAATGACTTCGCCGCCAATGCCAGAGGCACGTGCTTTGCGATCGGTCATGAGGCCCCGAGAGGTGGAGACGATGGCCACACCGAGACCGTTCATCACATTGGGGATGCTGGTGCGGTCACGATAGACACGCAGGCCGGGCTTGGAGACCCGCTCAATGCGTTCGATGACTGGACGGCCAGCGTGGTACTTCAGGCTGATCTCCAGATCGGCCTTGGGACCTTCTTGGCGTACAGCATAGCCATCAATGTAGCCCTCGTCTTTCAACAGGGTGGCAATCGCCACCTTGATCTTCGAGGACGGCATTTGTACCGACCGCTTCTCCACCCGCTGCGCGTTGCGAATGCGGGTGAACATGTCGGCGATGGGATCGTTCATGCTCATGGATGAGAACCCTTTTCTTTCAAGCTTCTAAATAAATCGGATTTACCAGCTGGCCTTGGTAAGGCCAGGAATTTCACCGCGGAAGGCGGCTTCACGAATCTTCATGCGGCCCAGCCCAAACAAACGATAGGTGCCACGAGGACGACCGGTCAGTTGGCAACGGTTACGCTGGCGAACTGGGCTGGAGTTACGGGGCAGCTTCTGGAGCGCAAGGCGGGCCTCGTAACGCTCCTCTTCGGACTTTGACTGGTCCTGAATGATGGCGAAGAGGGCGGCCCGCTTCGCGGCGTATTTCTTGACCAAGGCTTCGCGCTTTTTCTCGCGGTTGATCATTGACAGTTTTGCCATTTGAGATGGTCCTGTTCAGTTAATTCTTGAAGGGGAACTTAAAGCCGGCCAACAGGGCCTTGGCCTCTGCGTCGGTCTTGGCGGTGGTGGTGACGCTGATGTTCAGGCCACGGACGGCATCAACCTTGTCGTATTCGATCTCGGGGAAGATGATCTGTTCTTTGACGCCGATGTTGTAGTTACCACGGCCATCGAAGGACTTGCCCGAAATACCGCGAAAGTCACGAACACGGGGAAGCGCCACGGTCACAAAGCGATCGAGGAACTCAAACATGCGTGCGCCGCGAAGCGTGACCATGCAACCGATGGGATAGCCTTCACGGATCTTGAAGCCCGCGATGGCCTTACGGGCCTTGGTCACAACTGGTTTCTGACCAGCAATCTTGGTCAGGTCGGCCACGGCAGCCTCGATGACCTTCTTGTCAGAAACGGCCTCACCGAGGCCCATGTTCAGAGTGATTTTGGTCAGGCGAGGCACTTCCATTTTTGACTTGTAGCCAAACTTGGCCATCAAGGCTGGTGCGACCTGATCACGGTAGATTTCTAGCATGCGAGACATGTCAATTCCTTATGCAGCAGCGGCAGCGCTGGCCGGTAGAGGTTCTTTGGAAGAGGCATAGACACGAACCTTGCTGCCATCTTCGTTGACCTGAACTGCAACCCGGTCGGCTTTTTGAGTCTTGGGGTTGTAGATGGCGACGTTGGACTGGTCGATGGGCATGGCCTTGTCGACGATCCCGCCTTGGTCGCCCTTCATGGGATTTGGACGCTGATGCTTCTTGGCGAGGTTCACGCCCTCAACGACCAAGTGCTGTTCGTCTACGCGACGCAGAACAAGACCGCGCTTGCCCTTGTCCCGACCTGTGATGACGATGACCTCATCGCCCTTTCGAATCTTTTTCATAGTGGATCCGCCTTTTGAATCTTTTTGTAGCTTGCTTAAATCACTTCGGGGGCGAGCGAGACAATCTTCATGAATTTCTCGTTACGCAGTTCACGCGTCACCGGCCCAAAAATACGGGTGCCGATGGGCTCTAATTTGGTATTCAGCAAGACGGCGGCATTGCCGTCGAACTTCACAAGGGATCCGTCAGGACGGCGAACGCCTTTGGCGGTGCGAACCACAACGGCGTTGTAGATCTCACCCTTCTTCACGCGTCCCCGGGGGGCAGCGTCTTTGATGGAGACCTTGATGATGTCGCCAATGCCAGCATAGCGGCGCTTGGATCCACCGAGGACCTTGATACACATGACTGAACGGGCACCAGTGTTATCGGCCACGTCCAGACGCGATTGCATCTGAATCATGATTCGTCATTCCCAATAAACGGACTACACAACAATTTGGAAACCTACTCCCCAACTTGCTGACACGACCTCTGTGTCAGCAGTATTGGGCTCCGTCGATCTAGGCAGCTGCCGCGGCAGTTGCTCAGGCGTTGGAGAAGATGGGTACTACGCCAAGAAAGCCTTAAATTGTATAACAGTTATTGAAGGCTTGCAAGGCTTGCGGGGTTGAGCCTTAGACCACCACCGCCTTAGAGACCAGCTTGGTCACCATCCAAGATTTGGTCTTGGAGATGGGCCGGGTCTCGGCAATCTCGACCGTGTCACCCATACCGACACCGTCCAGCTCAATGTGGGCGTGGTACTTCTTGGACTGGCCAATAAACTTGCCATAGACCGGGTGCTGAATGCGACGCTCCACCAAGACGGTCACTGTTTTTTGCATCTTGTCGCTGACCACACGACCCACCAGGGTCCGGGTAAGGGATTGGTTCTGGCTCATGCAGACTTCCTTTCACGAATGAGCGTCTTGACCCGAGCAATGTCACGTTTCACCGCGCCAAGCTGGGCGGTGTTGGCGAGCTGCTGGGTGCCGTGCTGCATGCGCAGGTTGAAATGGGCGCGAAGCAGGGACTCGAGCTCTGTGGAGAGCTCGGCCTCAGACTTGGCGCGTAGTTCGGATGCTTTCATCTCTGATCCTTTGTTAACTAGCGGCCAACCTGGCGGACCACGAAGGTGGTAGACAGGGGCAGTTTTGCCGCGGCCAGACGAAATGCCTCACGGGCCAAGATTTCATCAACCCCGTCCATCTCATAGAGCATCTTGCCGGGTTGAATCTCAGCGACGTAGTACTCGACGTTGCCTTTACCGTTACCCATACGAACTTCAGCAGGCTTTTTGGAGATGGGCTTGTCCGGAAAAATCCGAATCCAGATACGGCCACCCCGCTTGATGTGACGGGTCATGGCTCGACGGGCAGCCTCGATCTGGCGAGAGGTCAGTCGACCACGGGCAGTGGCTTTCAGGCCGTACTCGCCAAACGAGACAGCCGTGCCACGGGTCGCCAGGCCGGTGTTGCGGCCTTTCTGTTCTTTCCGATATTTGCGACGTGAAGGTTGCAGCATGATAAATCCGCCTTTGACTATGAGGATGCAGACTGGTCGCCTTCGGCGGCCGCTGCAGTGACTTTACGAACGCGCTTAACCGCTGGCTTGGCCTCGGCGGCCTCACCCTCAGGTTTGGTCCGCTTGGCTGGCGCACGACGAGGCTTCTTCTCGGGCTCAACGCCGGCAGGTTCCTGGGCAGCAACGGCTGGCGCGTCACCACGACCAAGGGTGTCGCCCTTGTAGACCCAGACTTTCACTCCGATGATGCCGTAGGTGGTGACTGCCTCGGCAAAGCCGTAGTCGATGTCGGCCCGCAGGGTATGAAGGGGAACGCGTCCCTCACGGTACCACTCGGTACGAGCAATCTCTGCACCGTTGAGTCGGCCTGAGCTCATGATCTTGATGCCCTGAGCACCCAGGCGCATGGCATTTTGCATGGCACGCTTCATGGCCCGACGGAACATAATGCGCTTTTCGAGCTGCTGGGTAATGCTCTCAGCAATCAGCTGGGCATCCACTTCGGGCTTGCGAATCTCTTCGATGTTGACGTGCACAGGCACGCCCATCATGGCGGACAGCTGGGTTTTGAGCGCCTCGATGTCCTCGCCTTTTTTACCGATAACCACGCCAGGACGTGCGCTGAAAATTGTGATCTTGGCATTCTTGGCGGGCCGCTCGATCAGTACGCGACCAACTGCGGCGCTCTTGAGCTTGCGCTTGAGGAAGTCGCGAACCTTGATGTCCTCGTTGAGCATCTTGCCGAAATCGCGAGGGTTGGCAAACCAACGCGATGACCAGTTGCGCGAGACCGCGAGGCGAAATCCTGTGGGGTGAACTTTTTGTCCCATCGCTCTTCCTTAATTTCCGACGGTAATGCTGATATGGCAGGTTGGCTTTTCGATTCTGACGCCGCGGCCCTTGGCCCGCGCGGAGAACCGACGTAGCTTGGTGCCACGCTCAACGGTAATCGTCTTGACCTTGAGCTCATCGATGTCTGCGCCATCGTTGTGCTCAGCATTGGCGATCGCCGACTCAAGCACCTTCTTGACGATGACCGCCGCCTTTTTGGGCGTAAAAGTCAGCGTGTTGAGGGCTTGCTCAACTGATTTGCCGCGAATGAGATCTGCCACCAATCGGCCTTTTTGAGCCGAGAGCCTGACGCCTCTGAGTTTTGCTGAAGTTTCCATAATGTCTAGTCCTTGGTCCGGTCCGATGGCCTATTACTTCTTGGCCTTCTTGTCAGCCGCGTGCCCTTTGAAGGTGCGGGTGAGGGCAAATTCGCCGAGCTTATGGCCCACCATGTTGTCGGTCACATAAACCGGCACATGCTGGCGGCCGTTGTGAACGGCGATCGTCAAGCCGACGAATTCGGGCAGGATGGTCGAACGACGCGACCAGGTTTTGATGGGACGCTTGTCCTTCGACTCAACGGTGATCTCTACTTTCTTGTAGAGATGGTCGTCAACGAAGGGGCCTTTTTTTGCTGAACGTGCCATGTGCTAATTCCCTCTACCCTTATTTCCGCTTGTGACGGCTGGTCACAATCATGGAATTGGTGCGTTTGTTTCGACGTGTCTTGTAACCCTTGGTTGGTGTACCCCACGGGCTCACTGGCTCACGAGCCTCGCCGGTACGACCTTCACCACCACCGTGTGGGTGGTCAATCGGGTTCATCGCCACGCCGCGAACGGTCGGACGCACACCACGCCAACGAGTTGCACCTGCTTTACCTAATTGGCGCAGGTTGTTCTCGGTGTTGCTCACCTCACCCAGGGTCGCGCGGCACTCGATGTGCACACGACGGATCTCGCCGGAGCGCAGGCGGACCTGCGCGTAGGTGCCCTCTCTGGCCAACAGCTGGGCACTTCCACCAGCAGCGCGAACAATCTGTGCGCCCTTGCCGGGGAGGAGTTCAACGCAGTGAATGGTGGAACCCACTGGGATGTTACGGATAGGCAGCGTGTTACCGGGCTTGATGGGAGCCTCGGACCCGCTCATCAGTTCGGCTCCCACCTCAACACCCTTCGGGGCGATGATGTAGCGCCGCTCACCGTCTGCATAGCAAAGCAAAGCAATGTGGGCGCTGCGGTTGGGGTCGTACTCGATGCGCTCGACCTTGGCAGCGATCCCGTCTTTGTTGCGACGAAAATCAATGATGCGGTACTGCTGCTTGTGACCACCACCACGGTGACGGGTAGTGATACGGCCGTTGTTGTTGCGTCCGGCTGTCTTGGACTGAGATTCAGTCAGAGAGTCGAGCGGGCGACCCTTGTAGAGGTGTGGGTGCACCACTTTGACAACAGCCCGCTGACCAGCGGAGGTTGGTTTGAGTTTAACGATAGGCATGGTTATGCAGCCTCCCCACCGAAGTTAATTTCCTGGCCCTCAGCGAGGCAGACATAAGCCTTGCGAGTGTCGCGACGACGACCGGCGGTCTTGCCGTGACGCTTGGCCTTGCCTTTGACGTTCAAAACCTTGACCTCGGCCACACGAACTTTGAATAGCAGTTCAACGGCTGCCTTGATCTCAGGCTTGGTGGCATCGGGGGTCACGCGGAAGGCGACTTGGTTGTTCTGCTCACCGATCTGGGTGCTCTTTTCAGAGATGATCGGCGACAACAGGACCTTAAGCAGACGCTCTTGATTCATGACAGCATCTCCTCAAAACGGGCCAAAGCGGCGCGGGTCATTAGAACCTTGTCGAAATAAACCAGCGATACCGGATCTGCGGCCTCTGGCTCCAGGACAGCAATGCTCTGGAGGTTGCGAGAGGCCAGGTACAGGGACTCGTCCAGGTTGTCCGTGATCAGCAGGACCGACTCCATTCCCATCTGCTTGAGCTTGTCAGCGACCAGCTTGGTCTTGGGGGCCTCAACCTCGAACTTTTCAACGATGGCCAGACGGCCTTCGCGAGCGAGCTGAGAGAGAATGGCCCGCACACCGGCGCGGTACATTTTCTTGTTGACCTTGTGGCTGAAGTTCTCGTCCGGGGAATTCGGAAATACCTTGCCACCTCCGCGCCACAGAGGGCTGGAAGCGCGGCCAACACGAGCACGACCCGTGCCTTTTTGGCGCCAGGGCTTGCGAGTTGACTTGTTGATTTCGGAGCGGTCCTTCTGCTTGCGATTGCCACTGCGAGCATTGGCCTGATAGGCCACAACGACCTGGTGAATCAGAGGCTCGTTGAAATCCCGATTGAAGACGATGTCAGTGGCCTGAACAGTACCAGCCGCTTGGCCTGCGTCGTTTAAGAGCGTGAGTTCCATGTCCGCGCCCCCTTATGACTGAGCGCCCGCGCGAATGGCGGGGCGAATAATGAGGTGGCCACCCTTGGATCCGGGGACGGCGCCCTTGATCAGGACCAGCTGACGGTCAACATCAACACGGGCTACCTCAAGGTTCTGAATGGTGCGACGAACGTGGCCGTCATGGCCAGGCATGCGCTTACCGGGGAAGACACGACCGGGGTCCTGGGCCATACCGATGGAACCGGGCACATTGTGCGACCGCGAGTTACCGTGGGAAGCTCGCTGGGAGGCGAAGTTATGGCGCTTGATGGTGCCGGTAAACCCTTTACCTTGGGTCGTTCCAGTGACGTCCACCTTTTGACCGGCAGCAAACAGGTCGACAGACAGGGTCTGACCGGCCGACAGGTTGGCCAGTTGATCCGCAGACACTGGAAATTCACGCAGGATCTCACCGGCCTGAACGCCGGCCTTGGCGAAATGCCCAGCGGCAGGTTTGGTGACGCGGGAGGCCCGCTTGGTGCCGTAAGCAACCTGAACGGCGCAGTAGCCGTCCGTCTCGTTAGACTTGAGTTGGGTGACACGGTTGTCTGACACGTCAATCACGGTTACGGGAACTGTGTCACCGTCTTCCGTGAAGATGCGGGTCATGCCAACCTTGCGACCGAGTAGTCCAAGGCTCATCTTCTTCTCCGATCCTGGCTACGATTGGCCAGGGCTGTTAATAATAGGCTTCTTGCCGACAATCCGGCTAGAAAAGCCCTCAATTATAAATCTGTTTTACTTTTTGTTGCAAGTGCCCTACTGCAGCTTGATTTCCACGTCGACGCCGGCTGGGAGATCCAGTTTCATCAGGGCGTCAACAGTCTTCTCCGTGGGGTCCACGATGTCCATCAGACGCTGATGGGTCCGCAGCTCGAACTGGTCACGGGACGTTTTGTTGACGTGCGGACTGCGCAGGATGTCAAAACGACGAAACCGAGTGGGCAGGGGAACCGGTCCACGAACCACGGCGCCTGTGCGCTTGGCAGTCTCTACGATTTCGAGGGCGGACTGATCGATCAACTTGTAATCGAAAGCTTTGAGGCGAATGCGAATTTTTTGTTGCATGGATGACTCCGAAAAGAACGAATAAAGAACAAGGCCCGAAGTAAACAGTCAGCGGCTAACGTCGGGATTCGTTAGCCGCCTGGGCAGAACATTAATCCAGTACTTTTGCGACGACGCCGGCGCCGACGGTACGGCCACCCTCACGGATTGCAAAGCGCAGGCCTTGCTCCATGGCGATGGGCGCAATCAGCGTCACAGTCATCTTCACGTTGTCACCAGGCATCACCATCTCGGTGCCCGAAGGCAGCTCGATGGAACCCGTCACGTCAGTCGTACGGAAATAAAACTGAGGACGGTAGTTGTTAAAGAACGGCGTGTGACGGCCACCCTCTTCCTTGG
>WJBW01000003.1 GCA_009646425.1 Burkholderiales bacterium LSUCC0115 | reverse complement strand
CGTTGGTCCCGCTACGGTTGGCGTTTATTACGGTGACCTCGACAACCATTCCGGCGCTGACAAGACCAACACCATCGTGTCGGCTTCCATGCCCATTGGTAATGGCCTGAAGGCTCACGCCCTGATCGGTACCTACACCGAGACCGGTGCAAACGACGCCGACAAGTGGGCCGTGGGTGTCACCAAGGCTCTGAGCAAGCGTTCCACCGTTTATGCCGCTTACCAGAGCAGCACTTCCAGTGCCGACGTGGAGTCCAAGTCTCTGATCTTGGGTGTCACACACTCGTTCTAATTCCTAACGGAATCTAGCACTTGATAAAAGGGAGCCTTCGGGCTCCCTTTTTATTTGGGGTATGTTTGGGGCATGCCCCTTATCTCAGAGCAAGGTATGTCATGACAACCGATCTCGAAGCGCTCCAGAAGACCATCGTAGAGTTCGTCCAGACTGGGCAACAGGATCCCAGTAGATTTTTTCACCGCGTGGTGGGGTTGCTGCCAGAACCCCAACAATTATTCGGTTTAGACCAGCTGTTTGCGCTTTTGACGAATCCTCTGCTCACACCTGATTGGTTACAGGTGGTGAAATCCGGACAGAATCAGCCCATTGATCAGGACCAGCTCTGGAAGACCGTTCAGAGACGCAAGTTGTTGTTTCTTGATAAAAGCGGTCTTAATCAGGCACTCAGAAACGGGGCCAGTCTGGTGCTCGAGGGTCTGGACATCCTGGACCCCAACATCAACCAACTTCTCACCCGGCTTGACGAGACCATGCCCTGCGCCTTGAGCAACTGCGAGGCTTTCTTCTCTCGCAAGGGCAACGAGGCCTACGGTGGTCACCGCGACAGCGATGACGTTCTGGTCATTCAGATTGCTGGGGTCAAACGGTGGCGAGTCTACGAGCCACAGCAACGGCGCTACACCGGAAATTCGCCGCTGACCGAGGCGCAGATGGGAAAACTGGCCAATACATTCGATTTGTCGCCGGGGGACGCGCTGTTTGTGCGTGCTGGCGTTCCACACCGGGTTGAGACAACTGGCGACTTCAGCCTGCATCTCTCATTTGACTTGATCGATCGGACGCCTAACATCGAACAGATCACCCACGCCGCCAATGCCCTTTTTAATCAGGGGCTTGCACCAGCCCACGCATCCCCTCAAGAGGTCGTGGGTCAATATGTAAGCCGCCTTCAGTCGCCAGAATTCGTTCGTCAGTTAGACGGGGCTAGACAACAAATCCGGCAGGAGGCACAGGCTTTTCGGCAAAAAATGGCGGGTGCGCACCACTCTCCATTTCATGGCGTCAAGGATGGCAAAGTCATCCTAAAGTAGGGCCATGGGAGCAGTAGGGGTTTATTTTTTGATCTAGGCTGGATAGTATTTCCTGGTCGCAGCGGAGCTGGTGTCTGTTGATCTTCAGGCACCAAGTCGCGACCGTCTTCTGTTCACAGCGCCCGCGGTGGTGAGCAGGTTGGAGCCAAAGTGGAAAGTTATTTCCTGGACTGGGCCAACCTGCTGCTTCGATGGCTGCACGTCATTACAGCCGTCGCGTGGATAGGCGCCTCCTTTTATTTTGTCTTTCTAGATTCCAATCTAGAGCCTGACGCCGCGCCAAACCAGGGTACTGGGGGCGCTGGCGGGATCTGGTCCGTCCACGGTGGCGGGTTCTACAACGCCCGCAAGTGGATGCAATCTCCCCCGGGCGTGGCCGGTCACCTGCACTGGTTTTACTGGGAAAGCTACGCCACCTGGATCAGCGGCTTTTTGCTGCTGGCGGTCTCCTACCTATGGCACGCCCAGGCTTACCTCATCGACCCCAGGGTCTTTGCCTGGCAAAGTCCTGGTCTAGCGGCTGCGTCGGTCGTGGGCTTCTTGGTTGGTTTCTGGCTGCTGTACGACCAGATCTGTCGCATCGGCCGACGACTGGCTCTTAACGAGCGAGCCATTGGGCTGTTGATCGCACTGGTGGTGGTTGGATTGGCCTACTGGACCAGCCAACTATTTTCCGGTCGGGCGGCATTCCTCATCACCGGCGCCATGATGGCTACGGCCATGTCCGCCAATGTGCTGTTTTGGATTATTCCGGGGCAGAGAAAAATGGTCGCTGCCATGCGGGCAGGCCAACCCATGGACCCTGAACCCGGCCTCATTGGTAAGCAGCGCAGTATCCACAACACTTACTTCACGCTGCCGGTCATCCTGACCATGCTATCCAACCACTACGGATTCCTAACCCAGCATGACCATCGCTTTTCTCTGCTGGTGCTGCTGATGGCCGCGGGTGCGGCGATTCGGGTCTATTTCGTGCAACGACATGCCTGGCATCGCGGACGTGGCGGTAATCCCATCTGGGTTGCAGCAGTTGGAGCCACGCTGATTTTGGTAGCCGTCGTCGTTGCGATGCCCAAACGCCAGCCAACTGGACAGACTGGCGCGCAAGGGACTAGCAGCGTCACCGCGCCCCCTTCCGCGATCATGACCATTGCCCAACAGCACTGCCTGCAGTGTCACGGCCCTGCGGTCCAGATGAAGGGTTTGCGATTGGATAGCCCGCAGGCGTGGCTAGACCATGCCGGCGGGATTCATCAGCAGGTCGTCATCAGCCAGGCCATGCCGATGGGTAACAGCACCGGCATGACCGCCCAGGAACGCCAGATCGTGGCAAGCTGGTTCAAATCGATCGAACAAATCAAATGACAAAATCCACGATTCTCCCCAGCGAGCCCCCTCGAGATTTTCACGGGTACGGCGCTAGCCGTCCTCAGGCCAATTGGCCCGGTCGAGCCCGAGTCGCCGTCCAGTTTGTACTGAACTTTGAAGAGGGTGGCGAAAACTCTGTCCTACATGGCGACAAGGGATCCGAAACTTTTTTGTCCGAACTGTTTAGCCCCACCAGCTACCCCGCGCGCCACCAGTCTATGGAGACCATCTATGAGTACGGCACTCGCGTGGGGGTCTGGCGCTTCCTGCGAGAGTTTGAACGCCGAGGGCTTCCACTGACCATCTTTGGCGTTGGTCTGGCACTGGAGCAATCACCAGAGATTGCAACCGCATTTGTGGAGTTGAATCACGAGATCGCCTGTCACGGCTACCGCTGGATTCATTACCAAGACATGGACGAGGCCGCCGAACGGGCGCACATGGAAAAGGGTCTGGCCATTGTTCAAGGGCTAACCGGTGCCAAGGAACTGGGCTGGTACACAGGACGAGACAGCCCCAACACCCGCCGACTGGCAGCAGACCAGGCCAACATCCTCTACGACAGCGATCACTACGGAGACGAGTTGCCCTTCTATCTGCCGGTGCAGACCTCGAGTGGCACAACCAAGCAGCAACTCATTGTTCCGTATAGCCTCGACTGCAACGACATGCGGTTCTCATTGCCCCAAGGCTTCTCGCACGGACAGCCTTTTTTTGAATACCTGCGTGACAGCTTCGACCTGCTCTATGCCGAAGGTGCCGAAACCCCCGGCATGATGAGCATCGGCATGCACTGCAGGCTACTCGGGCGACCCGGGCGGTTTCTAGCCCTACAGCGATTCCTGGATCACCTGGAAAAACACAGTGATGTCTGGATCTGCCGACGTATCGACATCGCCAGACATTGGCTTGAGCGCCATCCCGCGCCCAGCACACCCAAGGCGCCCTGACCACCATGTCGCAGAGCGCCTCTAAGTCCACCCCATTGAAGCGTTTGCTTGCTGCAAACCATCAGGCCTGGTCCGCCTTTCAGGCTCGCGGCCAGGCAGAGGCGCTCAAGACATTGACTGGCTTATACGAGCACTCCGACTGGATCGTCGAGCAGGCTTTTCAAGCAGTACCGCTGAGTCAACTCGCAAGTCCGGCTGCTTTGAAACATCAATTGGTTCTAGTGGTGGCCAGTGCTTCGCAAGAGGTACAACTGGCGCTAATCCGAGCCCACCCTCCACTGTCGGCCAAGGCCAAGATCGATGACGCCATTGCCAAGGACAGTCAGTCGGAGCAGTCCTTGGTGGGGCTGGACCGCTGCAGCCCCCAAGAATTCGCCGCACTGACTGAGCTCAATGCGCAGTATCTGAAAAAGTTTGGCTGGCCTTTTATCTTGGCTGTTCGGGGCCCAAGAGGCTCCGGTTTGTCTCGGGCCACCATCATCCAGACGCTTGCGCGACGGATCAACATGCCGGCCGAGGAAGAACTACAGGAGTGCCTACGACAGATCCATCGAATCGCAGAAATACGACTAGACGAGCGACTTGGCCTGTCGCAAAGCTTGGGCCATGCCGTCTGGGATGCCTGCGAGGACTTGGCGAAGATCACCGAGACACCGGGTGAGTTGACGGTCACCTACATGACCCCAGCCCATCGTCAAGCCGCCCAGTGGATTGCTGACCAGATGCGGTCTGCTGGATTTGATGAAGTCTTTGAAGATGCCGTTGGCAACGTGGTGGGTCGATACAAAGCAGATGCCCAGGCGTCCGAGTCTGGCAGCAAGGCCCTGATGACGGGCAGCCACTACGACACGGTACGCAATGGAGGCAAATACGACGGGCGTATTGGCATCTTGATTCCGATTGAAGTGGTCAGGTCAATGTCCAGTGTGGGTCAGCGACTACCGTTTGACCTAGAGGTAATCGGTTTTTCGGAGGAGGAAGGTGTTCGATTTAAATGTACCTTCTTAGGCTCAGGTGCCGTTGCTGGACGGTTCGACCAGGCAACCCTGGAGGCTACTGATAGCAGTGGCCTTCGGCTGGCAGATGTCCTAAAAGAACAGTGTCGGGCTCTGGACCCAGCTGCGCTTCAAGCCATGGCCAGAAATCCTGAGAATTACCTGGGATTTGTAGAGGTCCACATTGAGCAAGGCCCAGTGCTGACTCGGACCGGCGTTCCGCTGGGACTTGTCACCTCAATCAATGGCAGCGCGCGTTACATGGTCCAGATCACGGGCCTGGCTAGTCACGCCGGCACAACCCCTATGGGGACCCGCCGAGATGCGGCAGCGGCAGCGGCAGAGTTTATGGTTGCTTTGGAAGAGACCGCGGGCAGCCTGGCTGACTGTGTCGCTACGGTGGGTCAGTTAGAAGTGGTCAACGGGTCCACCAATGTCGTGCCTGGTCATGTGCGCCTGTCACTCGACCTGCGCGCACCGACCAACGAACAACGTGACCAATTGGTTAAATCAACGATGTCGCTGTTGGAATCTATCTGCGGCAAGCGCGGGTTGGGATACTCGGTTGAGCAGACTCTTCTAGCCAGTGCGGCTCCCTCTGATGTTGGACTCGCCGGTGCCTGGCAGCGCGCCATTGAGTCCACCGGTCTTCCTGCACATCCCCTGCCCAGCGGCGCAGGTCACGACGCCATGAAATTACACGAGGTGATGCCCCAGGCCATGCTCTTTGTTCGCGGAGAGAACCTGGGCATCAGCCACAACCCCCTGGAATCCAGCACCAGCCACGACCTGCAACTGGGCTGCGAGGCCTTTATCCACCTGTTGGATCAACTGGCTGCTAGTCAAACATCCAAGGCTTAGCTCATCTCAGTCATCACTATCACCAACTTATTCGACCCAACCAATCCAACCTCACATGACCACGCTCTACGACCAGCTAGACCAATTCATTGACGATCACTTTGATGAGCAAGTGGCATTTCTGCAGAAGCTCATTCAGGTGCCCACCGATACGCCACCGGGCAACAATACCCCTCATGCCTTGCGTACCGCAGAGCTCTTAAAAGAGATGGGCCTGTCGTGTGAGCATTACGCTGTGCCCGAGGCCGAGGTGAAAGCGGCGGGCCTGACCTCGATTACGAACCTGATCTCTAAGGTCGAATTTGGAGCTGGGGGCAAAACCATTGCTTTGAATGCCCATGGCGATGTGGTGCCACCCGGAGAGGGCTGGAGTGTAGATCCCTACGGTGGCGTGATCAAAGACGGCAAGATCTTCGGCCGAGCAGCAGCGGTCAGCAAGAGCGACTTTTCGACCTTCACCTTTGCCACAAGAGCCTTGCAGGCTGCTCTGGCCCGAACCGGCGACAAGGCTGCGGGTCGAGTAGAACTGCAGTTCACCTACGACGAGGAGTTTGGGGGCGAAGTCGGGCCAGGCTACTTGCTGCGCAATCACTTCACCAAGCCGGACTTGGTGATCGCGGCCGGGTTCTCCTATCAAGTCGTTACCGCCCATAACGGCTGCCTTCAGATGGAGGTGACGGTTACCGGTCAGATGGCTCACGCGGCCGTTCCAGATACGGGCGTAGACGCCCTGCAGGCCACCCATGCGTTGTTGACCGTGCTGTATGCGGAAAACGACCGCTATAAGGCGATCCTTTCCAAAGTGGAGGGCATTCGTCACCCCTACCTGAATGTGGGTCTGATCCACGGCGGCACCAACACCAATGTGGTGCCAGGCAAGGTGGTCTTGAAACTAGACCGCCGAATGATCCCAGAGGAGTCATCGGCTATCGTTGAGCGAGATCTCCGAACGCTTATCGAGCAAACAGCCCAAGGCCTGCAGGATCGGTTCCCGGGCCTGAAGGTTGAAGTGAAGCGCCTGATTTTGGCCGAGTCCATGAAGCCCCTGCCAGGCAACGCACCACTGGTCCAAGCGATCCAAAAGCATGGCCAGGCCATTTTTGGCGAGCCCATCCCGGCCGTCGGCACCCCACTATATACAGACGTGCGGCTCTATGCCGCGCAGGGTATCCCCGGGGTGATTTACGGGGCAGGACCCAGAACAATCCTAGAGAGCCATGCCAAGCGCTCGGATGAGCGGCTGGATTTGGAAGACCTGCGAAAGGCCACCAAGGTGGTGGCCAGAACGCTGGCGGATTTGCTGTGCGAGGAGACCTGATTTGGCCAAGCTATCGACCCACGTGCTGGACACCCATGGTGGAACGCCTGCCAAGGGGGTTCGGCTGCGCCTTTACGAGCGCCGAGACGGTCAGCTCATTTTGGTGAAAGAGGCCATCACCAATGCGGACGGGCGGACCGATGAGCCCTTGCTGTCTGGTGCGGCCATCCCCACTGGTCGTTACCGTATGGTGTTTGATATGGCCAGTTATTTTCAAGCTCGAGGGGTTGCGTTATCTGATCCACCATTTTTGGAGGATGTCGCCCTGGAATTTGGGCTGGCTGACGCCCATGGCAGTTATCACGTTCCACTGGTCTGCACACCCTGGAGCTACAGCACCTATCGCGGAAGTTAGCCATGAGTGACATTAGACAACCCTACGAAGACGACATCATCATCTCCTGGCCGGAGTTACATCGGGATGCTCGTTATCTCTGCCACCTTCTCCATGACCTGGGCCCTTGGCAGGGCATCATTGCGGTTACTCGCGGGGGGTTGGTGCCAGCCGCCTTGGTCGCCCGTGAATTAGACATCCGCCTGATCGATACCGTCTGTATTGCCAGCTACGGGGTCGGTGAGACAGGTGGCGCCGAGCAGCAGCAGTCCACCCTGAAGATCCTGAAGATGGTCCAGGGCGATGGCGAGGGCTTTGTGGTCATCGATGACCTGGTCGATACCGGTCGAACTGCAGCCTACCTTCGTCAGCATCTTCCCAAGGCCCACTTCGCCACCCTCTATGCCAAACCCATGGGGCGAAAGCTCGTCGACAGCTGCGTCAAAGAATTCAAGCAGAACAAGTGGATCTACTTCCCTTGGGACATTGACTACCAATTTGCCACCCCGATCAAAGATCGGCCCGCCAATGGCGCAAATATTGCTGTTCATAAAAAGGGCTAACCAAAGCCCATCACCACGACCCTGTCAGGAGGAGTTCATCATGAAGAAGTTTGCAATTGGTCTAACTGCTGTGCTGTTTGCTAGTGCGTCGTATGCACAAACCGCGGTCAAATTCGCACTGGATTGGCGCTTTGAGGGGCCAGCGGCGCCTTTCTTTGTGGCCATCGACAAGGGCTATTACAAGGCCGAAGGGCTTGATGTCTCAATCGACCCGGGCCAAGGATCCGTGGAGGGAATCAACCGCGTCGCCTCGGGTGTCTATCAGATGGGCTTTGCGGACATCAACTCTTTGATCAAGTACCGGGACAACCCAGCCAACGCTTCCATCAAGGGTGTTCAGATGGTCTATGACACGCCAGCCTTCGCCATCATCAGCGTGAAGAGCAAAGGCATCTCCAAACCCAAGGATCTGGAAGGCAAAGTCCTGGGCGCGCCCGCTCCTGATGGAGCCTACGCCCAGTGGCCCATCTTTGTTCAGGCCAACAAGATCGATGCCAGCAAGGTGAAGATCGAGAACGTAGGGTTCCCGGTCCGTGAGCCCATGCTGGCCCAGGGCAAGGTAGATGCCATTACCGGCTTCTGGTTCTCGTCCTACATGAACCTGAAGGCCAATGGCGTAAAGGGGGACGACATTGTGGTCATGCTGATGCGTGACTACGGTCTAGACCTCTACGGAAACTTGATCATCGCTAACCCCGAGTTTGCAAAGTCCAATCCCAAGGCCGTTGCAGGCTTTGTGCGAGCCACCATCAAGGGTATCCAAGAGACCCTTCGTTCACCCGATACGGCCATCGACTCTCTGATGAAGCGCAACGCCATTGCCAAGCGTGATGTCGAGCTGGAGCGTCTGAAGCTAGCCTTGTCCAAGAACTATGTTTCTGCAGACGTCAAGAAAAATGGCCTTGGTGCGGTCGACATGGCCCGTCTGACCCGCTCGATCGACCAGATCGGTCTGACTTTCAAGTACACCAACAAGCCCAAGGCGGCGGATATTTTCACCAGTGAGTTTCTGCCGCCAGCTGCTGATCGTCAGGTGAAATAAGGGTCGCTGGACCGGGGAGACAGACATGTCGGCATTGGTGGTCTTAGAAGAAGTCTCGATGGCCTACGGGAAGGGGGCCCAGGCGGTCCCTGCCATCGAGAACGTGAGCCTAGAGATTCAAAAGGGTGAGTTTATCGCTGTAGTGGGCCCCTCCGGTTGCGGTAAGAGCTCGCTGATGAAGTTGATCAGTGGGCTTCATCCGGTGTCCCACGGCCGCCTTTCGGTTCACGGGGAGCTTGTCAGCAAGCCACTGAAGTCAGTCGGCATGGCCTTTCAGAACAGCAACCTGCTGCCCTGGCGGACTTGTGTGGACAACGTCTTGTTACCCCTGGAGATCGTCCCACCGCACCGACAGAAAATTCGGTCTGACCGCCCAGGCTACAAGCGCAAGGCAGAGGAGCTGCTGGCTTCAGTTGGCTTGAAGGGTTTTACCGAGAAGTTCCCTTGGCAGTTGTCGGGGGGCATGCAACAACGTGCCTCGATCTGCCGGGCCTTGATCCATGAGCCAGAGATTCTGATGCTAGATGAGCCGTTTGGGGCTTTGGATGCGTTTACGCGTGAGGAACTCTGGTGCGCGCTGCGTGATATTCATGCTGCTCGAGGTGTGACGGTGATGCTGGTGACACACGACTTGAGGGAGGCGGTTTTTTTAGCTGACACGGTATACGTCATGAGTAACCGTCCCGGGAGGGTCGTGAAGGTCTGTAAGGTCGGGCTGCCCAGACCCCGGGACCTGGAAGTGACTTACTCAAATGAGTTTCAAGAAATCGTGCACGAGCTGCGAAGCATGATTGGGGGGCAACACTGATGGATCGCCAAGACTTCATGATCAAGGTGGTCTCGCCCACCGTTTTTACCGTTGCGTTGTTTCTGTTCTGGGAGGTGGTCTGCCGAGTCTTCTCGGTACCGATGACGATTCTTCCCGCGCCCTCGGTCATTTTCGGGGCGCTGGTGGAGTTTCGTGCCCCTATTATCGAGAACTCCTGGGTCACTCTATGGACAACGCTGGTCGGCTTTGCCATGGCGACGGTCTTTGGCCTGCTATTGGGAATAGCAGTTGGCTGGCACAAGGCTATTTATGCGGGCATTTACCCCCTGCTGGTCGGATTTAACTCGGTGCCGAAGGTTGCTGTGGTGCCGGTTTTGATTCTCTGGTTTGGTCTGGGTGAGGTTCCGGCCATATTGACGGCCTTCTTAATTAGCTTTTTTCCGGTCGTGGTGAACGTGGCGACAGGTTTAGCGACGACAGAGCCTGAGTTAGAAGACGTTCTGCGTGCTCTGGGTGCGTCCAAATTGGACATCATGCGCAAAGTGGGGGTACCGCGTTCATTGCCCTACTTCTTTGGGTCTCTGAAGGTGGCGATCACGCTGGCCTTTGTTGGTGCTGTCGTGGCCGAGACGGTCGGGGCTAACAAGGGGATCGGTAAGCTGATGCTAGATGCCCAGGCGGCCTTCCAGGTTCAGATTGTGTTTGCTGGGCTACTGGTACTGGCGGTGCTGGGCATCATCCTCTACGCCGGTACTGCGCTGATTGAGAGGCGCTTTACCGGTTGGGCATTTAGGGGGCAAAACCGTTAAGGCACCACGGCACCCGTGCCCACAGGCCGGGTGCTGACCTTCAGGTCATGGCAAAAGGCCGGTCAGGGCCCAAAGATCGAGCGGTCTATTCCATTCGGGCGGTGCTGCTAGAAACAAAAAACCCCAGCCATTTATGACTGGGGTTTTTCTTTTAGGAAGCCTGACGGTGCCCTACTTTCACGAGCGAAAGCTCACTATCATCGGCGCAAAGTCGTTTCACGGTCCTGTTCGGGATGGGAAGGGGTGGTTCCAACTCGCTATGGCCATCAGGCATAACTTGTCAACAATATTGATCTTCGTTGCTGCCAGAGACGGACCCTGACAACACAGTTAAGGAATTCTTCGAAACACTTACAACACTGATCAGTTAGAAACTGATCGACCAAGTATGGCGTTGACTCATCAACAAAATTATAGAGTCAAGCCGCACGGGCAATTAGTACTGGTTAGCTTCACGCATTACTGCGCGTCCACACCCAGCCTATCAACGTCCTGGTCTTGAACGACCCTTTAGGGGGATCGAGTCCCCGGGAAGTCTTATCTCGAGACGAGTTTCCCGCTTAGATGCCTTCAGCGGTTATCTCTTCCACACTTAGCTACCCTGCAATGCCACTGGCGTGACAACAGGTACACCAGAGGTGTGTCCACTCCGGTCCTCTCGTACTAGGAGCAGGCTCCCTCAAACTTCCAACGCCCACAGCAGATAGGGACCAAACTGTCTCACGACGTTTTGAACCCAGCTCACGTACCTCTTTAAATGGCGAACAGCCATACCCTTGGGACCGGCTACAGCCCCAGGATGAGATGAGCCGACATCGAGGTGCCAAACACCGCCGTCGATATGAACTCTTGGGCGGTATCAGCCTGTTATCCCCAGAGTACCTTTTATCCGTTGAGCGATGGCCCTTCCATACAGAACCACCGGATCACTATGTCCTACTTTCGTACCTGCTCGACTTGTCAGTCTCGCAGTCAAGCACGCTTTTGCCATTGCACTTTAGTCACGATGTCCGACCGTAACAAGCGTACCTTCGAACTCCTCCGTTACCCTTTAGGAGGAGACCGCCCCAGTCAAACTGCCTACCATACACTGTCCCCAGCCTGGATAACAGGCCAAGGTTAGAACCTCAAACAGATCAGGGTGGTATTTCAAGGTTGGCTCCACGAGAACTAGCATCCTCGCTTCAAAGCCTCCCACCTATCCTACACAAACCGGTTCAAAGTCCAATGTAAAGCTACAGTAAAGGTTCATGGGGTCTTTCCGTCTAGCTGCGGGGAGATTGCATCATCACAAACATTTCAAGTTCGCTGAGTCTCAGGAGGAGACAGTGTGGCCATCGTTACGCCATTCGTGCAGGTCGGAACTTACCCGACAAGGAATTTCGCTACCTTAGGACCGTTATAGTTACGGCCGCCGTTTACCGGGGCTTCGATCAAGAGCTTGCACCCCATCACTTAACCTTCCGGCACCGGGCAGGCGTCACACCCTATACGTCCACTTTCGTGTTTGCAGAGTGCTGTGTTTTTGATAAACAGTCGCAGCCACCGATTCTCTGAGACCGCGTTGGGCTCCGGATGTACTCCTTCACCTACTAGCGGCATACCTTCTCCCGAAGTTACGGTATCAATTTGCCGAGTTCCTTCTCCTGAGTTCTCTCAAGCGCCTGAGCATATTCAGCACGCGCACCAGTGTCGGTTTGCGGTACGGTCTTGTTTAACTGAAGCTTAGAGGCTTTTCTTGGAAGCTGGGTATCATTCACTTCGAGGGCAAGCCCTCTCGTCATCACACCTCACCTAAGCCCGGCGGATTTGCCTACCAGGCACGGCTACATGCTTAAACCAGGACATCCAACACCTGGCTGAACTAACCTTCTCCGTCCCCCCATCGCATTAAACAATGGTGCAGGAATATTAACCTGCTTCCCATCGGCTACGGTTTTCACCCTCGCCTTAGGGGCCGACTCACCCTACGTCGATGAACGTTGCGTAGGAAACCTTGCGCTTTCGGCGATAGAGCTTTTCACTCTATTTAACGCTACTCATGTCAGCATTCGCACTTCTGATACCTCCAGCAACCCTTACGAGTCACCTTCGCAGGCGTACAGAACGCTCCCCTACCACGTGCACAAAGTGCACATCCGCAGCTTCGGTTATTGACTTAGCCCCGTTACATCTTCCGCGCAGGACGACTCGATCAGTGAGCTATTACGCTTTCTTTAAAGGATGGCTGCTTCTAAGCCAACCTCCTGACTGTCTATGCCTTCCCACTTCGTTTCCCACTTAGTCAATATTGGGGACCTTAGCTGGCGGTCTGGGTTGTTTCCCTCTTGAGTCTGGACGTTAGCACCCAGTGCTCTGTCTCCCGCGCTAATACTTCCAGGTATTCGGAGTTTGCTATGGCGGGGTAAGTCGCAATGACCCCCCCAACCATGACAGTGCTCTACCCCCTGGAGCAATACGCGAGGCACTACCTAAATAGTTTTCGGGGAGAACCAGCTATTTCCGGATTTGTTTAGCCTTTCACCCCTACCCACAGCTCATCCCCTAGTTTTGCAACACTAGTGGGTTCGGTCCTCCAGCAAGTGTTACCTTGCCTTCAACCTGGCCATGAGTAGATCATCCGGTTTCGGGTCTACGCCTAGCAACTAATCGCCCTATTCGGACTCGCTTTCGCTGCGCCTTCCCTATTGGTTAAGCTTGCTACTAAACGTAAGTCGCTGACCCATTATACAAAAGGTACGCCGTCACCCTTGCGGGCTCCGACTGTTTGTATGCATATCGTTTCAGGATCTATTTCACTCCCCTCCCGGGGTTCTTTTCGCCTTTCCCTCACGGTACTTGTTCGCTATCGGTCGATTACGAGTATTTAGTCTTGGAGGATGGTCCCCCCATGTTCAGACAGGATTACACGTGTCCCGCCCTACTTGTTCGAAGCTTAGTTCCACACCAGAGTTTTTACATACGGGGCTATCACCCACTACGGCCGCACTTTCCAGAGCGTTCTGTTAACTAAGATGCTAAAACTTCAAGACTGGTCCGATTTCGCTCGCCACTACTTTCGGAATCTCGGTTGATTTCTTTTCCTCCGGCTACTTAGATGTTTCAGTTCACCGGGTTCGCTTCCACGTGCCTATGTATTCAGCACGGGATACCCTTACGGGTGGGTTTCCCCATTCGGAAATCCTCGGATCAAAGCTTGTTTGGCAGCTCCCCGAGGCTTATCGCAGCCTACAACGTCCTTCATCGCCTGTAATCGCCAAGGCATCCACGATATGCACTTATTCACTTGACTCTATAACTTTGGTGACGAATCACCGATTTATTTGGCTAGCTGGCCAGTTATAGATCAATTTACAACTTTGCCGATGAATATAACTACACGCGCATACTTGAGAGTTATGTGATTCAAACAATCACAAAACTGGTGATATCCAATGCTCATCACATTGGTATCACACGAAGATCAAATTGTTAAAGAACGAGCAGCCGATAAAACTAACCGGTTTTTGACGACCGGTACTGCAATTTTGTTACCACTAAATCTGGTGGAGGTGAACGGGATCGAACCGATGACCCCCTGCTTGCAAAGCAGGTGCTCTCCCAGCTGAGCTACACCCCCGTAAAACTGTTATTTGCTGCGACGGTGGTGGGTCTGGTTGGATTCGAACCAACGACCCCCGCCTTATCAAGACGGTGCTCTAACCGACTGAGCTACAGACCCAGACTAAGCAGCCGATAAGCGTGAGCACTTGAGCATTGATGCTTGCTCTAGAAAGGAGGTGATCCAGCCGCACCTTCCGATACGGCTACCTTGTTACGACTTCACCCCAGTCACGAATCCTACCGTGGTAACCGCCCTCCTTACGGTTAGGCTAGCTACTTCTGGTAAAACCCGCTCCCATGGTGTGACGGGCGGTGTGTACAAGACCCGGGAACGTATTCACCGCGACATTCTGATCCGCGATTACTAGCGATTCCGACTTCATGTAGTCGAGTTGCAGACTACAATCCGGACTACGATCGGTTTTAAAGGATTGGCTCCACCTCGCGGTTTGGCGACCCTCTGTACCGACCATTGTATGACGTGTGAAGCCCTACCCATAAGGGCCATGATGACTTGACGTCATCCCCACCTTCCTCCGGTTTGTCACCGGCAGTCTCATTAGAGTGCCCTTTCGTAGCAACTAATGACAAGGGTTGCGCTCGTTGCGGGACTTAACCCAACATCTCACGACACGAGCTGACGACAGCCATGCAGCACCTGTGTCCAGGTTCTCTTTCGAGCACATCCACATCTCTGCGGACTTCCTAGCATGTCAAGGGTAGGTAAGGTTTTTCGCGTTGCATCGAATTAATCCACATCATCCACCGCTTGTGCGGGTCCCCGTCAATTCCTTTGAGTTTTAACCTTGCGGCCGTACTCCCCAGGCGGTCTATTTCACGCGTTAGCTTCGTTACTAAGTCAATGAAGACCCAACAACTAATAGACATCGTTTAGGGCGTGGACTACCAGGGTATCTAATCCTGTTTGCTCCCCACGCTTTCGTGCATGAGTGTCAGTGATAGCCCAGGGGGCTGCCTTCGCCATCGGTGTTCCTCCTGATATCTACGCATTTCACTGCTACACCAGGAATTCCGCCCCCCTCTGCCTCACTCTAGTCTGCCAGTCACAATTGCAGTTCCCAGGTTAAGCCCGGGGATTTCACAACTGTCTTAACAAACCACCTGCGCACGCTTTACGCCCAGTAATTCCGATTAACGCTTGCACCCTACGTATTACCGCGGCTGCTGGCACGTAGTTAGCCGGTGCTTATTCTTCAGGTACCGTCAACTGCTCGGGGTATTAACCCAAACGATTTCTTCCCTGACAAAAGTGCTTTACAACCCGAAGGCCTTCTTCGCACACGCGGCATTGCTGGATCAGGCTTTCGCCCATTGTCCAAAATTCCCCACTGCTGCCTCCCGTAGGAGTCTGGGCCGTGTCTCAGTCCCAGTGTGGCTGGTCGTCCTCTCAGACCAGCTACTGATCGTCGCCTTGGTAGGCCTTTACCCCACCAACTAGCTAATCAGCCATCGGCCGCTCCAATAGTGAGAGGTCTTGCGATCCCCCCCTTTCCCCCGTAGGGCGTATGCGGTATTAATCCGGCTTTCGCCGGGCTATCCCCCGCTACTGGGTACGTTCCGATGTATTACTCACCCGTTCGCCACTCGCCGGCGGGAGCAAGCTCCCCCGCTGCCGTTCGACTTGCATGTGTAAGGCATGCCGCTAGCGTTCAATCTGAGCCAGGATCAAACTCTTCAGTTCAATCTCTGCAAAATTTTTAAAACTACTCAACGCTGACGAGATTTTTTCTTTTACAAAAAAACCTATGTACTTAACGTACTGACTTTGTTGAGCATTTGGTTTCGTTGCTTGCATCGCAACCCAAATGCCCACACTTATCGGCTGTTAATTTTTAAAGAGCGATTCGCTTTTCGGGTCGCAGCTGCTACATGGTTTGTTGCAGTTGCGTTACTCGCGATCAGCGAAGAAGCGAGACTTTATATGGTCTTTTTGGCCATGTCAAACGAGTGGAACCAAGACACGCCGAAAAAAGGCCTAGCCGAGGGATGAGGCCAGCAGAATCAGGGACTTAGGATTCATCTGGGTGCTAGAGCAATTGGCCTCCGGGATCTCGTTGGCGTCGCCCCGAGCCTGTCCAGCGTGATAGCCCGCCAAATGGCCGGTGCTGGGGGCGATCGTCGTGCTGTATGCCTTTTCGACCCAATGGGTGGCCGATCGGGTGGAGGAACGACAAACCAGGCCGATGACCTTTATGCCGGATGCTGATGCGCGGGACAAGAGTTCAGATGCCATTCGAGAACTTCTGGGTCGGGCTTATTACGCCATCAAGCGATAAAAAACCCGCCGAGGCCAAGGCCGGGGCGGGTTTTGAAGAACGGCTAAGACTTACTTGACGCGGTTGCGGTACTCACCGGTTCGGGTGTCGATTTCGATCTTGTCGCCGATCTCAACAAAGGCGGGAACTGAAACTTCATAGTCCGTGGGCGCAATGCGAGCGGGCTTCATGACCTTGCCTGAGGTGTCGCCTTTGACGGCGGGCTCGGTGTAGGCCACCTCACGCACAACGCTGGTGGGCAACTCGACCGAAATGGCGCGACCGTCGTAGAACACGGCCTCACAGGCCATGCCGTCTTCTAGGTAATTGAGTGCGTCACCCATGCTGTCGGGCTCGATCTCGAACTGGTTGTACTCTGCGTCCATGAAGACATACATGGGATCAGCGAAATAGGAGTAGGTCACTTCCTTGCGCTCAAGGACCAGGTCCTCAAACTTTTCGTCCGCCTTGAAGACCTGCTCAGAGCCGGTGCCAGACAGCAGGCTTTTGAATTTCATCTTGACGACGGCGGCATTTCGGCCGGACTTGTTGTACTCAGCCTTGAGCACGACCTGGGGTTGACCGTCGAGCATAAAGACGTTGCCGACGCGGAGTTCTTGAGCGATTTTCATGAGAATGGAGCTTGGTTTTGTAAAGAGAAGACCGAATTCTAGCTATTTAGGCCACTTCCCGCTCTTTTTGTCCGTTTGACTGCGCAGCGAAGCGGCTCAGTCATGGCGTCCTTCACAGAACCTACAAATCCTGGGATGGCTTGAAGGAACAGAGTTTCCTGAATGGCACGCCAGTCATCTTCCCCAATCAAAACAGCAGAATTCCGTCCGTTATTGAGACGAACAGGCCGGTGGGCCTTAACTGCCTCATCAATCAACCGTTCAAGATCGACTGACTCGCTCATTTAACGCCCCCTAAAAGTCGGGGTCCGCTTCTCCACAAACGCGCTCATGCCCTCTTTCTGGTCCTGAGTGGAGAAGGCGGCGTGGAACCCGCGGCGCTCCAGCAATAGACCAGTCGCCAGCGGCGTCTCGTAGGCCTGGTTGACCAGTTCTTTGATCTGCATGAGCGCCGTGATGGAGTAGTTGGCCATCTCACTGGCCATGGCCAGGGCTTCCTCGACCACCTTGTCTGCGGGCACCACACGGGCCACCAGGCCACTGCGCTCGGCCTCTTGGGCATCCATCATGCGACCGGTCAAGCAGAGGTCCATGGCCTTGGCCTTGCCCATCGCCCGCGGTGTGCGCTGCGAACCACCAGCCCCCGGCGGAATGCCCAGCTTGACCTCGGGCTGGGCGAACTTGGCCGTCTCGCCGCAAATGATGGTGTCGCACATCATGGCCAGCTCGCAGCCCCCACCCAAGGCATAACCGCTGACCGCTGCAATCACGGGCTTGCGGCACTTGAGCACCTTCTCCCAGTTGCGGCTGATGAAGTTGCCATTGAAGGCCTCGCTGTAGGTGAGATCCTTCATGCGCGTAATGTCGGCACCGGCCGCAAAGGCTTTTTCATTGCCAGTGATGACCATGACCGAGATGTTGGGGTCGCGCTCAAAGCCCATGAGGGCCTCCCCCAAGGCATCCATCAAAGGGTCGCTCAAGGCATTGAGCTGCTTGGGACGGTTCAAGCGGATGAGCCCCACCTTGCCGTGGGTCTCGGTTAACACCAGTGCTTCGTCGTTCATGTCAGTCTCCTGTTGAATGCCAAGCGCCGGTTGGTAAGCGACTGGGCTTTATGCCAATTCGGTAAAGAGCGCCTGCAAGGCCTGTCCTGGGTCGGGCTGACGCATAAAGGCCTCGCCCACCAAGAACCCATGCACACCATGCTCGCGCATCAATGTGACATCTGTTGGCGCCAGAATGCCGCTCTCAGTGATGAGTAGTCGATCAGAGGGAACCCGAGGCAGAAGGTCCAGCGTGGTCTGTAGGCTGGTCTCAAAGGTGCGCAGGTTGCGGTTGTTAATGCCCAGCAAGGGGCTTTTAAGGCTCAGGGCGCGGTCCAGCTCATCGCCGTCATGGATCTCCACCAAGACATCCATGCCCAGCTGCAGTGCGACGGTCTCGAGTTCTGAGAGTTGGGAGTCCGAAAGAGCAGCCACGATCAGCAAAATGGCATCAGCCCCCCAATAACGAGCCTCGTAGACCTGATAGGGGTCGACCATGAAATCTTTGCGCAGCACCGGCAGCTTGCAGGCTCGGCGGGCGGCCTTCAGATAATCCGGATGGCCCTGGAAATAGTCCTTGTCGGTCAAAACCGACAGACAGGCGGCCCCTGCCCTGGCGTACTGGCCCGCGATCTCGGCCGGGGCAAAGTTCTCGCGCATGACGCCTTTGGAGGGGCTGGCCTTTTTGATCTCTGCAATCACTGCCGGCTGATTGGAGGCGATCTTGGCCCGGAGCGCTTTTTCAAAGCCGCGTGGCACATGGTCCTGACTCTGAATCCCAGGGTGCTGGTCGACCGAGATCACCCGCAGGGCCTGCTCGATCGCCGCCTGGGACATCTGGGCTTGCGCCTGCTGGACCTCAATGGCCTTGGTGGCCAGGATTTTTTGAAGGATGTCGGACATCAGTTACTCGAGCACTAGCCCTTGGTGAACTCAACAAATTCCGCCAGCTTCTTGGCGGCGGCACCGCACTCCAAGGCAGCCTTGGCCTGGCGAATGCCATCGGCCAGGCTGCTGGCGACATCGGCCGCCCACAGTGCCGCACCGGCATTCATCATGACGATGTCTCGGGCAGGGCCCGGCTCGTTGGCCAGCGCCGAGTGCATCTTGGCCTTGGCGTCATCCAGAGTCTTAGCACCCAGGCCTTTGGTCAACTCGTCCGCGCTGTAGGTGGGCACACCGTACTGCTGGGCAAAGATCATGCGCTCGTGAATGTCGCCGTCGGGTGTGAGCTCGGCCATATAGGTCTCGCCATCGATGGCGATTTCATCCAGGCCGTTCTTGGCATGAACAATGACCACATGCTTGGAGCCCAGACTCCTGAGAACTTCAGCCTGCAGCCGAACCAAGTCGGTGGCAAACACGCCCATTAACTGGTGCTTGGCCCCAGCTGGATTGGTGAGCGGTCCCAGAATATTGAAGACCGTGCGCACGCCCATCTCTTTGCGGACAGGCCCCACATGCTTCATCGCCGAATGGTGATTGGGCGCAAACATAAAGCCCACCCCCACCGAGCGAATGCAGTCTGCAACTTTTTCGGGCGGCAGGTTGATGTTGGCGCCCAGCGCCTCTAGAACATCGGCACTGCCAGTGCTCGACGAGACCGCACGACCACCGTGCTTGGCGACCTTGGCGCCTGCAGCAGCAGCTACAAACATGGCCGTGGTGGAGATGTTGAAGGTGTGCTGACCATCACCACCGGTGCCGCACAAATCGACCAGGTTTGGGATGTCATTGAGGTCAATCTGCACTGGCGTGGCGAATTCGCGCATGACTTGGGCAGCAGCCGAGATCTCGTCCACCGTTTCTTTTTTGACGCGTAAGCCCATGAGCAATGCGGCCAACTGGGCCGGCGGCACCTGACCACTCATTACCTGACGCATGATGGCCAGCATCTGCTCACGGCTGAAGTCTTGGCGGGTGATGAGCTGATTGAGGGCCTGCGGCAGGCTGAGTTCTGTGGTCATGCGGGTACCAGGTCCAGAAAGTTTTTGAGCAGGGCATGGCCATGCTCGGTCAGAATCGATTCGGGATGAAACTGCACCCCGTGAATGGGCAGGGTCTTGTGCATGACGCCCATGATCTCACCGTCGTCGGTCTGGGCCGTGACCTGCAAAACAGCCGGCAGACTCCGGTGCTCGATAGCCAGCGAGTGATACCGAATGACCGTAAATGGATTTGGGAGCCCTTTGAAGACACTCTGATTGGTGTGCGAGAGCCGGGATGTCTTGCCGTGCATGATGGTCTGGGCCCGAACGACCTTGCCGCCAAAGGCCTGGCCAATCGACTGGTGACCCAGGCAGACGCCGAGCAGTGGCATGGGGTTCTTCAGGGCAGCGACCGCACGAATTAAATCAACCGAGATGCCGGCCTCGGTCGGGCTGCAGGGGCCCGGCGAGACCACAATCGCCTGGGGGGCTTGGTCATTCAATCCAGGCATGCGGCCGGCCAAGGCATCGTCCACCGAGTAGGCATCGTTGCGTACGGTCACCACCTCTGCCCCCAACTCACCGAAGTACTGCACCAGGTTGTAGGTGAAGGAGTCGTAGTTGTCGATCATGAGAAGCTTCATGGCGGATTTCATGGCTCAAGCCCCCGCATGGCGATCTCGGCTGCGTGCATGACGGCTCTGGCCTTGTTCTCGGTCTCCTGCCATTCGCTCTCGGGAACCGAATCCGCCACGATGCCAGCACCAGCCTGGACATAGAGAGTCTGGTCTTTAAGAACACCTGTCCGAATCGCAATGGCCAGGTCCATCTCGCCGGTAAACGACAGATAGCCACAGGCGCCGCCATAGAGGCCGCGCTTGACCGGCTCCAACTCATCGATGATTTCCATGGCGCGGATCTTGGGCGCACCACTGAGCGTCCCCGCAGGAAAACTGGCTCGCAGGACGTCCATAGCCGAGAGCTCTGGCTTGAGCAGCCCTTCGACATCGCTGACCAGGTGCATGACGTGGGAGTAGCGCTCCACCACCATCTGCTCGTTGACTTTGACGGTGCCCACCTGAGCGATGCGGCCGACATCGTTACGGGCCAGATCAATCAGCATGACGTGCTCGGCGCACTCCTTGGGGTCAGCCTTGAGATCCGCCTCAAGCTGCAGATCCTGCTCACGGGTCTTGCCACGCGGCCGTGTACCAGCAATCGGGCGAATGGTGACGCGGGTCTGGGCGCTGCCATCTTTGCCGGTCACGGCGTCTTGGCGAACCAGGATCTCTGGCGAGGCACCCGCAATCTGAAAGTCCCCCATGTCGTAAAAGTACATGTAGGGCGAGGGGTTCAAAGCTCGCAAGGCCCGATACAGCGTGAGAGGTGAGCCTGCGTAGTGTTTCTTGAGCAACTGGCCGATGACCACCTGCATGACATCGCCAGCGGCGATGTATTCCTTCGCCACATCAACGGCCTTGAGGAAGTCGGCCTTGGAGAAGTCTCGCTGAACCTCTGTGGTGGGGAGTTGTTGGGTGGCTGGCGCAGCAACCGGAGCCGAGAGCTTGGCGACCAAGCTCTGCAGGCGGGTCTGAGCGGCCTCGTAGGCGGTCTGCAGCCGATCCTGGTTCCAAGCTGTTGTGGATGAGCCCGCATCACCTGCGTGTGCATAGACCCAGATCGACAGGCGGCCCGCCAGGTTGTCAAAAACAGCCAGCTCTTCGGTGAGCAGCAACAGGACATCGGGCAGGCCCATGGGGTCGGGCCGGGATTTGGCCTTGGCGGTATCCAGGCGCGGCTCAATGAAACGAATGGTGTCGTAGCCAAAGTAGCCGGCCAGGCCGCCCGCAAAGCGCGGCAAACCCTGAACTGGAGCGGCCCGGAACTGGGCCATGTACTGCTGAACAAATTGAAGCGGATCTGCCGTCTGCTCTTGGACCACTTGGCCGTCGGTCAGCACCTGAATCTTTTGATCGAAGGCCTGAATACGGGTTCGAGCCGGCAAACCAATGAAGGAGTAGCGCCCAAAGCGCTCCCCACCAACCACGGACTCCAGCAGAAAACTATTGGGCTGCCCCGCCAGCTTCAGATAGGCCGACAGCGGGGTATCGAGGTCGGCATTGAGGCTGGCCACCAACGGGATGCGGTTGTAGCCCTGTGCTGCCAGTTCGCAGAAGTCAGCGAAAGACTGAGGCGCCTTCAGATGAGTTGCAGGGGCAGCAGGGTTTGAGGAGGGCGAATTCATGATTGGGCTTTGATAAGCCTCTAGTTTAGGTGAACTCTGTCGGTCTGCTGACCAACCCCCATTAGGTCAAAGTCAGGCAACCCCGGGGATGAAGATCCTTGCAAATTGAAAGTAAAACTTTCAATTTGCAAGGAAGAATGCCTACCGGCTATGCCAGCGCTTTACTGAATTTCGCAAAAATATCGTTATAGGACTTGCCATTGGCGTCCGGTGCTCCAAAGACCGCCGAACCGGCCACGAAGGTGTCAGCGCCAGCCGCTGCTACCGCGGCGATGTTGTCGGGCTTGATGCCGCCATCCACCTCCAGACGAATGGGCTGACCGCCCTTGGCGATGTGGGCATCGATACGGGCCCGGGCTGCCTTGGTTTTCTCCAGGGTGCTGGGAATAAAGGCCTGCCCCCCAAAGCCAGGGTTCACGCTCATCAGCAGGATCATGTCGACCTTGTCCATGACCCAGTCCAGGTGATCAAGCGAGGTGCTAGGGTTAAAGACCAGGCCGCTCTTGCAACCCAGATCCCGCACCAGCTGCAGGCTGCGGTCAATGTGGCTGCTAGCCTCGGGGTGGAAGGTGATGTAGTCAGCACCAGCCTTGGCAAAGTCGTTGATCAAAGAGTCGACGGGCGAGACCATGAGGTGCACATCGATGGGAATCTTCACGTGCGGACGAATGGCCTTACAGACCAGAGGGCCGACGGTTAGGTTGGGCACGTAATGGTTGTCCATCACATCAAAGTGGATAAAGCCCGCGCCAGCGGCCTCGACGGCTTTGACTTCCTCGCCCAGGCGGGCAAAGTCAGCCGACAGAATGCTGGGGGCAATGCAGTAAGGTTGTTTGTTGCTCATGGTGTCTCCCTGTTTACTTATAGTGCGCCCGGCTGGGCCGCGCGCTTTTTTCTACTTTTTACCACGCATGGTCCAATAGACAATGCCCAGCAACAAAACCAAGGCCAGACCCGCTTCGAGGAAAATAAGCCACATGCGCATGCACTCCTTTTGGAAACGATACTGCATCTTGGGGATGGTTTTTCTGACCGGCTGCAGCTTTACCGGTTCAGAGAGCCCCCAGGACTCAGGTCGCCCCGCCCCGATCTCGGGCAGGGGGCCGGTGGGCGGCGGTGCTGGCGCTGGTGCGGATTCCGCAGGGGGCGTTGGCTTCGTTGGCGGAGGTGATCGCGATCTGAGTGCCATTGTGGACGCCGTGGCGAACCCTCCCGCAGTCAGGCGCTACACGGCACGAAGCGCCAAGGCGACCCGCGCCCCACTGTCGGGTCAGTTGACCCCCGTTGGGTATGGTGCTCTGAATGGCTGGAACAACGACAACCTGGTGGCGGCCTGGCCGGCCTGGCTGCGCAGCTGCCTGGCCCTGGGTCACCGTGGCGAGCCGTTCACCAGTCTTTGCAATGCCGCTCAGGCTATTGGCCCGCGAGATGCCGGCGCCATTCGGGCCTACTTTGAGAGCCATTTTGTACCCCATGCCTTGAATGGGACCGACAAAGCCAGTGCCTCCAGTAACACCGTCACTGGCTACTACGAGCCCTTGCTGCGGGGCTCCAAGACCCGATCATCCCGTTTCGACACACCGCTCTACCGCACACCGAAGGATCTGGTCACGGTCGACCTGAACGACCCCTACCCCGAGCTTCGCGCCCTGCGCCTGCGGGGGCGGCTGGTCAAGGGGGCCAATGGCCAGGGAGACCGAGTCGTGCCCTACGCCACGCGGGGCGAGCTAGAGAAATCTGGCCAGCTGCTTGGACTGGAGCTGGTCTATGTAGAGGACCCAGTCGAGGCGTTCTTTCTGCAGGTTCAGGGGTCCGGGCGTGTCCAGCTGGACAACGGCCAGATGATGCGAATTGGGTATGCCGACCAGAATGGTCACCCCTATAAGTCGATTGGTCGCTGGCTGGTCGACAAAGGAGAACTGACCCTGGCCCAGGCCACCATGCAAGGCATCAAGGCCTGGCTGGCTAAAAACCCGCAGCGCAAAGATGAACTGCTGCATCAAAACCCCAGCATGGTGTTTTTCAAGGAGCTGCCAGCCAGCCAGGATGCGACTGAGGGTCCCTTTGGTTCATTGGGGGTGCCGTTGACCGCAGGGCGCTCCGTTGCTGTGGACAACCGTTTCATCCCGGCAGGTCTGCCGGTCTTTGTTCAGACGCGGATTCCGACCGGCGTGAACAGCAACTTCAAACCAACGTCTCGATTGATGTTCGCTCAGGACACGGGCTCAGCCATTCAAGGCGCTCATCGGGCGGACTTCTTCTTTGGGTCGGGTGCAGTTGCCGGGGAACTGGCTGGGAAGATGAAAGCTCAAGGCAGCATGGTGGTGCTGCTGCCCAAAGGGTATTAAACGTCCGCCCTCTAGTACCGACTGGATGCGCAGTCGGGGTGGGTGCCATCGTTAGAACGGTGCCGTAACTCCAAGGCCTTGCGCCGATTCCCGCAGCGACTCCAGCACATCTGGCGTTAGTGGCACACCCTGGTCGTGGTTGGTCTTGGCGATGCGAAGCTCGGGCTCACCGGGCGACAGGATCTCTTCAAAGCCATGGGCCCGGGGTAGATGCTTGACCCGCTTGAGCAACTCACTCATTCGGTCTTTGAAGACCTGCAACGGCTGAAACAAATCGGCCCGAATCGCCACAAAGGTGTGGCCTGCCCCCTGCACCACATCGAACCGCTTGAATGGATTGGCGACATCGCCGCCAAAGAACGCACCGGTGAACACGCCCCCTAAAACATCCATCATCCAGGACATGGCTGCCCCCTTGTGCTCGCCAAAGGGCAGCATGATGCCCTCGAAGGCAGCCGCTCCATCGGTGGTTGGTTTGCCCTGAGCGTCCAGGGCGTAGCCCAGGGGCACCTGCTCACCGCGCTGAGCTGCAAACTTCAGCTTGCCGCGGGCGATGCGCGACATGGCCATATCAACCATGAAGACCTCACCAGGGTGGGTCGGCGCAGAAAAGCCAAACGGGCTGGTCCCAAAGAAGGGTGCCATGGCCCCCCAGGGTGGCAGGGCCTTGGAGGCATTGGTAAAGACCATGCCCATACAGTCCGCGCCGACGGCCTGCTGGAGGTAATGGGCTCCAGCACCAAAGTGGCCGCTGTTCTTCACCCCAGCAATGGCAATGCCGGTCTTTTGGGCCAACTCCACTGCAGCGGCCATGGCAGCCGGTGCGACCACCAGACCCAGGCCATGATCGCCATCGACCTGCAGGGCTGAATGGGCTACCGACTGAATCTGAATGTTGGGCTGAGCCTTGGCTACGCCTTTTTGAAGGCGCTGGATGTACATGGGCAGGCGAATGACGCCGTGCGACCAGACGCCCCGAATGTCAGCATTGAGCAGAACCGATGTTGCCGTTCGCGCATGGTCATTCGACAGGCCAGCAGCCTGAAACATCTGCTCAACAAAACGGGTTAGTTGGGTAACCGGGATTCGGCTGGAGCCGGCAACCGACTCTGGTCCGGAGATGGCCATAGGGTCTCCTTAGTTCTTGTGGGTTCTCGTCTTACTTCAGCGCCGCTTCAATCTGCTCTTTGGACAGAGCGCCTTGCAGTCGCTTGCCATTGACCACAAAGCTGGTGGGTGTGGCCTGCACACCCAGCTGCTGGCCCAGGGCCATGATCTTGTCCTTGGGGAAGTTGCAGTCTTTGCCAGCAGGGGCCGGTTCTTTGCCTAACAGCATCCAGTCATCCCAGGCGTTCTGACGGTCCTTGGCGCACCAGGCATTGCGGCTGACCGTGGTCGACTCGGGCCGAAGGATGGGATAGAAGTAGGTGTAGATGGTGACGTTGTCCAGGGTCATCAAGGTCTGCCGAAACTTACGGCAGAAGGAGCAGTAAGGATCCTCGAACACGGCAATGGTGCGCTTGCCCTTGCCGCCGTCGCCCTTGACCGACTTCATGGCCAGCTCCAAAGGCAACTTGGAAAAATCAATGCGCTGGATGTCGTCCATGCGGGCGGCGGTCAGGTTAAGACCCGTCCTCAGGTCGACCATCTGGCCTTCCACAATCACATGGGTGCCTTTTTCGTCGACATAGACCAGGTCGTTGCCGATCTGCACCTCGACAATGCCGGGCATGCTGGTCTTGTTGACCGCATCGACCTTGAAGCGGCCCTTAAGCCAGCCTTCAACAGCGGCTTTGACCTGTTTGGAGACGGATGCTGAGGCCGGCTGAGGGTCTGCGGCCTGGGCTGGCGAGAATCCCAAGAGAGGCATGAGGACCAGAACCAGCGTGGCAATCAATGTTTTCATGTGGCGGCGTCGTTTTCTGTAAGAGGGATTTGGTGACAGATGAACTCAGAACGGTACAGCACGACCAGACAGGGCACTGCCCACCAGCCACTTGCGCAGCTGCGGCATGGACTGAACCACCTGCATGCCCATGCTTCGACCACCGGCCAGGCCAGGGGTTTCGCCCGTGACCACTCGCCAGAGAATATCCAGGCCCCATTGCACCTGCGGCACCTGGGATTTGCGGCTTCTGGCATAGGCCTGTTGCACCCGACGGTGGCCTGGATCGAAGTCTTTGGCCTGCCTGGCGTGGGTGGCCTGCTCGGTCTGCAGAGTCTGGCGAAGGGCCAGCAGATCCTGCACCCCCAGGTTCAGGCCATAGCCAGCCAAGGGGTGAACCGTGTGGGCCGCATCGCCCACCAAGACCAGACGCCCAGCACTCATGCGCTCCGCAGTCATCATGGTCAGTGCAGCAGCCTGGCAGTTCCCGCCGAGAGGGGCCAGTTTTCCAAATCGATATTCACTGTCCTGGGTGATTCGACCAGCAATCTCTTGCAGTGATTGATCCTTGAGTTGCGCAGCCTGCGCCGTTGGCAGCGAATACACCATGGAGACCTGGTGCGGGTCACGCAGCGGCAGCAGGGCCAGAATGCCCTCGGGCCGAAACCACTGACAGGCCATGCCGCCATGTGGTTGCTCAGTCGTAAAGGCCATGACCAAGGCCATCTGATCGTAGTCCCGGCGACTGTGAAGAATGCCGGCCGCTCTTCGAAGGCGAGAGTCTTTGCCATCGGCAGCAATGGTCAGCGTAGAACCTGGCGGGCAGGCGGCGGCAGGGTCGCAGGCCAGAGGATCGGGGGGCTGAAAGGCCCCTTTGCGCTGGATGTTTGCAGCGTATTGTGTCGCCTGCTCACAGGCAGCCAACAAGTCAGCATGGACCACGATGTGGGCCAGGGCCTCCAGCTGAGCATCACTGGCCAAGAGGTCCACCTGGGCGGCCGGCTGCACATGAAAGACTTGCATAGCACCAACCGGCTGCGCCTTGTCAGCCAGGGCTGTCCAGATGCCCAATTCCTTGAGAAGGTCGACGGTCTGAGGGGCCAGGGCATAGGCACGGGCCTGCGCACCATCGTCGCGCTGCGGGTTCTCTGGTGGCGCCCACCAGTCCACAGCGCCGTCGTGAGTAAAGCGAGCTGCGACCAGGGCGCTGAGGGCGCCCATGATGCCGCCGCCCACAACCGAGATCACTTCAGGGCCCGCCAGCCGATGTCTTTGCGGTAGTGCATGCCATCAAAGCAGACCTGCTTGGCCAGTTCGTAGGCCCGAGCCTGCGCCTCTTTGATGCTGCTGCCCAAGGCCGTGGCACAAAGCACTCGACCACCACTGGTGACCACCTGGTCACCCTGCAGTTTGGTGCCTGCATGAAAGACCACGGCATCGTCGGCATCGGCCGGCAGCCCACTGATCACATCACCAGTCTTGGGCGTCTCGGGGTAATGCTGAGCAGCCAGAACGACGCCCACTGCCGCACGGCTGTCCCAGAGCGTCTCCGAGAGATGCTTGGCCTGATCCAGTGTTCCGTTGACCGCATGCTCGAGCAGCACGGTGAAGTCCCCCTTCATGCGCAGGAAGATGGGCTGGGTCTCGGGGTCGCCCATGCGGCAGTTGAACTCCACCACACGCGGCTCACCCTTGGCATTGATCATGAGGCCGGCATAGAGAAAGCCTGTATAGGGCGTGCCCTCTGCCTTCATCCCTTTTAGAACTGGAGCGATGATCTCGCGCATGACTCGGGCATGGACATCGGGCGTCACTACCGGCGCTGGTGAGTAAGCCCCCATGCCACCGGTGTTGGGTCCGGTGTCGCCATCGCCGACCCGTTTGTGGTCTTGGCTGGTGGCCAGGGCAAAGGCATGCTCACCATCACACATCACAATGAAGCTGGCCTCTTCGCCTTCCAGAAAGTCTTCGATCACCACGCGGGCGCCAGCATCGCCGAACTTGTTATCGAGCAGCATGCTGTCAATGGCTGCATGGGCTTCATCCAAGGTCATGGCCACGACCACGCCCTTGCCAGCAGCCAGGCCATCGGCCTTGATCACAATCGGCGCGCCTCTTGCCGCGACGTAATCGTGGGCCGCCTTGGCATCGGCGAAGGTCTCAAACTGCGCCGTAGGGATCCCATGGCGCTTCATGAACTGCTTGGCGAAATCCTTGGAGGCCTCTAGCTGGGCTGCGGCCTTGGCCGGGCCAAAGATCTTGAGGTTGCGAGCACGGAAGGCATCGACCAGGCCTGCGGCCAGGGGAGCCTCCGGGCCCACCACCGTCAAGGCAATGCCTTCCTTCTCAACAAAATCGGCCAGACCCTGCTGGTCTTTCACCGGATCAATGGCGATGTTTTTAAAAGTGGCGTCACGCTGCGTGCCGCCGTTACCCGGCGCCACATAGACCTGGGTCACCCGAAGTGAGCGAGCGAGCCGCCAGGCCATGGCATGCTCACGGCCACCATTACCAACGACCAAGACTTTCATGTGTGGGGCTCCGTATTCTCGTTAGCGAGTAGGCTGGTTAGCCGGTTAAGCGATGACGGCGTTGGTGTAGACCTCTTGGACATCGTCCAGGCCCTCCAAGGCATCCAATAGTTTCTGCATCTTGGCGCCATCGTCACCTGCCAACTCGGTGTTGGTGTCAGCCCGCATGGTGACTTCGGCCAGTTCGGGCTTGAGGCCCTTGGCCTCGAGTGCGGCGCGCACCGTTGATAAATCGGCAGGGCCGGTGAGGACTTCGATGGTGCCCTCTTCGTCGGTGATCACGTCCTCGGCGCCTGCGTCGAGTGCCGCCTCCATAACCGCATCTTCAGAGGTGCCTGGTGCAAACAACAACTGACCACAGTGTTTAAACATGAAGGCCACCGACCCATCGGTCCCCAGGTTGCCGCCGTGCTTGGAAAAAGCATGACGCACCTCGGCCACGGTGCGGGTTCGGTTGTCGGTCAGGCAGTCGACAATCACCGCCGCACCGCCAATGCCATAGCCCTCGTAGCGGATCTCTTCGTAGTCCACGCCCTCGAGCTGGCCGGTGCCACGCTTGATGGCGTCCAAGACCTTGTCCTTGGGCATGTTGACGTCGCTGGCCTTGTCCATGGCCATGCGAAGCCGGGGATTGGTGGCAGGGTCACTGCCGCCGAGCTTGGCGGCGACAGTGACTTCTTTGATCACGCGGGTGAAGACTTTGCCGCGCTTCTCATCTTGTCGGCCCTTGCGGTGCTGAATATTGGCCCACTTGCTATGTCCTGCCATGCTGCCTCTTTCTGAAAAATCGGTTTAGCTCTGAAAAGCTGGAAACCCCGATTTTACCGGCGAAGCCTTGGGGCCACAGAAGGCGAAGTCCACCTCGGGTACGCGGCCCGAGACAATGTCTGCCAGCGCAGCCCCAGAACCGCAGGCATGGGTCCAGCCCAGTGTGCCGTGGCCGGTGTTCAGGAAGAGGTTGCTGTAGCGGGTGCCCCCGATATACGGCACGTTTGAGGGGGTGGCAGGACGCAGGCCAGTCCAGAACTCCGCCTCTTCCCAGACCCCCGCCTCGGGGAAGATCTGACGGCAGCGCCGAATAATCGCCTGACAACGAACATCGTTGAGTTCGGTGCTGTAGCCATTGAGCTCGGCCGTGCCGGCAATCCGCAGGCGATCGCCCAGTCGTGAGAAGACCAGCTTGTACTCGTCGTCCGTCAGGCTGACGGAGAACGCGGCCTCGGGGTTCTTCACGGGAACGGTGGCGGAGTAGCCCTTGGCCGGGTAGATCATTAGATTGAGTCCCAGGGGCTTGGCGACGATGGGGCTAAATGAGCCCATGGCCAGCACGTAGGCATCGGCTCGCAGGGTCTCATGACGGCCCTCTTCAATGACCCGCACGCCCGTGATGCGGTCGTCCTGAAAATCCAAGCCCTTGATGGTGGTGCCGGTCTTAAAGCTAACCCCCTGAGTGGCGCACCAGGCGGCCAGATTCTGGGTGAACTTGCGGGCATCTCCAGATTCGTCGGCATCGGTATAGGTGGCCCCGGTGATCTGCGACTCGATGGGTTTGAGCGCAGGCTCGAGTTCCACGGCCTGTTTGGCCGAGATGATCTCGCGCTGGCAGCCATACTGGCGCATGAGCTCGGTGGGTCCTCTGGCCCCGTCGAACTCTTCCTGGCTGGTGTAGAAATGCAGGATGCCTTTTTCCAGATGGTCATACTGAATCCCAATGTCCTTGCGCAGGGCCTGCAGCTTGTCGCGTGAGTAATGGCCCAGATTCAGGATCTGAATGATGTTGTGACGGGTACGAGCAGGCGTGCACTCCAACATGAACTGCAGCCCCCAGAGCCACTGGCGCATATCAGCCCGCAGACGAAACAGCAAGGGAGCGTCCTCGCGGGCTAGCCACTTAAGCACCTTGATGGGCGCAGAAGGGTTGGCCCAGGGCTCAGCGTGGCTGACCGAGATCTGGCCGCCGTTGGCATAGCTGGTCTCGCAACCCGCCTTGGACTGACGGTCGAGCACGGTGACCTCGTGGCCGGATTTGTGAAGGTAATAAGCGGCGGCTGTGCCGGTGACGCCGGCGCCTAAAACGATGACACGCATGTCATGCTCCTCTGTAGAGAAGCCGATCTGTCCTTTTACCTGAGAGATTCACATCATGCGACCCCGCATGAGCTTGCCCCTTCGGTGGCAACCAGGCCTTTTGAGGGGCCCGTTGCGCTCTCCAGACCAGCGCATCATCAGTCATGAACCTGAGCGTTTTACGCCTTCGGTGGCTGGGCGATCCTGCAGCGGGTTTTTCCCTGTGCCCAGCACTCTTCTGATGGCTCTATTATCGAGACAAATGCGGCACGCGTCAGCCCGCACCAGACAGCACTCGAGCAATAAAAACCAAGTTGTTGATTTCCCAACAATCCCTCTGAACTCAATGGAGCAAACATGAGCAAGGTAGTCATGATGGATGCACCTGGCGCTGCCAGTGTGATGACCGTTCGCAACGTCGAAGTAGGCCAGCCCGGTCCTGGACAAGCCCGCGTTCGCCACCACGCCATCGGCCTGAACTACATCGACATCTACCAGCGCAGCGGTGTCTATCCCCTGCCCCAATACCCAGCCGCTCTGGGTATGGAGGGCAGTGGCGTGGTCGAGGAGGTGGGTGCAGGCGTGACCCATGTGAAGGTGGGCGATCGCGTGGCCTATGCCGGTCAGCCGCCAGGTGCCTACTGCGAGGTGCGCAACCTCCCCGCTCAACTGCTGATCAAGATTCCCAAGACCATCTCGTTTGAGACCGGTGCGGCCATGATGTTGAAGGGCATGACGGTGCAGTACCTGTTTCGTCGCACGGCTAATCTGCAAAAGGGTCACACGATTTTGTTCCATGCGGCCGCAGGCGGCGTGGGCCAGATCGCCATGCAGTGGGCCAAGCTGATGGGCGTCACCGCCATTGGCACGGTCGGGTCTGACGAAAAGATCAAGGTGGCCAAGGCCAATGGCGCCGCCCATGTCATCAACTACAACAAGGAAGACTTCGCCGCCCGCGTGAAAGAGATCACCAATGGCCGTGGCGTTGACGTGGTCTATGACGCCGTGGGCAAGAGCACCTGGGACAAGTCGCTGCAATGCCTGCGCAAGTACGGCCTGATGGTGAGCTTTGGCAATGCCTCTGGCAAGGTGCCACCGCTGGACCTGAGCGTGCTGGGTGGCCACCTCTTCCTGACCCGTCCTTCACTCATGCCCTACACGGCCAGCCGTGAGGAGCTCGAGATGACGGCCAATGACCTGGTGAAGATGGTGGGCAGCGGCAAGATCAAGATCAACATCGAGCAGCGCTTTGGCCTGGACGAGGTGGTCAAGGCCCACGAGAGCATGGAGGCACGCAAGACCACGGGGTGTTCTATCCTCTTGCCATGACCTCTGTTTCTCGGCAGTTCGCCAGTACCGCACGCCTCTTCTCTGAAGAGGCGTTTTTGCGTCTGCGCCAGGCACACATTGGTGTGGTGGGGCTGGGCGGGGTTGGTTCTTGGGCGGCCGAGGCCCTGGCTCGCAGCGGTGTTGGGCGTCTGACCCTGGTGGACATGGATGTGGTGGCCGAGGGCAATCTGAATCGTCAGGCCCAGGCGAGCCACCAGACCAAAGGCATGGCCAAGGTTCAGGCCATGGCCCAGCGCATTCAGGCAATCAACCCCAAGGCAGACCTGACCTTGGTGGATGCCTTTTTATCCTTAGAGAACATCGATGAGATTTTTGGCGAGACCACGGCCGAGGCGACTCACCTGGGACGGCCCAGCTTCTGGATTGACGCCTGCGATGACTACGAGGCCAAGCTGCTGATGATTCGATACTTCCGTCAGCGTGAAAGGCCCCGGCATCTGATTGTGAGCGGGGGCGCTGGCGGCAAGACCGACCCTACCTGGGTTCGGGTGGGCGACCTGGTCAAGACCTTTCATGACCCACTGCTGGCCAAGCTACGCAAGACCCTCAAAGGCTCGCCGGGCTTTCCGGGCGAGGGTAAGTTGTTTATTCCGGTGGTGCATTCGGACCAGCCTATGAAGCAAGGCGCTGACTGCGACCCCAGCGCCCGCCTGGCTTGTGCTGGCTATGGCTCGATGGTGACCGTGACGGCCACCATGGGACTGGCGGCGGCAAGCCACGCCATGGCGGTGGTGACAAAATCCGGATAATGGCTAGATGGAATTTTTCGTCCCGCCACAAGACCGAGCCAGTTGGAAGCAGCTGGCTCAATTGGCCACTCAGGCACCCAGTATCCGGGCGCTCAACAGCGATCCAGCCAGAGCCCAGCAGTTCCAGTTGAAAGCCGCTGGCCTGCGGCTGGACTTCAAATACCAACAGATTGATGCGGCCGCACTGGCGGGGCTTGCAGAGCTGGCCCGCGAGAGCGAACTACCGCAATGGCTCGCCGGGATGGCCAGCGGGGATTTGGTGAACAACACCGAGCGGCGGGCTGCGCTTCACATGGCCCTTCGGGGGCGCGTTGATGGGCCCTGGGGCTCTGAGATTGGCCAGGCCGTCCACACCGAGCGCCAGTACATGTTGGCCTACGCCGAGGCGCTCTACTCCGGTCAGGTAAAGGGCTACACTGGCAAGACCATCCGAACCGTGGTGAACATTGGCATTGGTGGGTCCGACCTGGGTCCGCGGCTGGTAACCGAGGCCTTGATTCAAAGAGCCAACCCAGATCTGCAGGTGGTGTTCTTCAGCATGCCCGACGCCCACACGGTCTATCACCAACTGCAAGACCTGGATGTGGCCACCACCCTTTTTGTGATTTCGAGCAAGAGCTTCACCACCCAAGAGACCACGACCATCGCCAATGCCGCCAAGGCCTGGCTGAAGGCTGGCGGCGTGCCTGAGTCGGGCATGGGTGCCCACCTGGCTGCGGTCACCACCTCGCCCGACAAGGCCGTGGCCTATGGGGTGCCAGCCAATCGCATCTTTGGCTTCTGGGATTGGGTTGGTGGACGGTACTCGGTCTGGTCATCCATTGGCCTGGTGGTGGCCGCGAGCATTGGTCGGCAGGCCTTTGAAGAGTTTTTGGCTGGCGCCGCCGCATTGGATGAGCACCTGCTGAGCGCCCCCATTGAAGAAAACCTGCCGATTCAATTTGCGCTGCATGGCATTTGGAATCGCAACTTTATTGGCTGCTCCAGCCTAGCCGTCACGCCCTACAGCGACCGACTGGGTCGGTTCACCCAGCATATTCAACAGCTTGACATGGAGAGCAACGGCAAGTCGGTGCACTTCAACGGCCAGGCTTGTGTGATCGACACCGGGCCCAAGGTCTGGGGTGGACTGGGGATGAACGGCCAGCATGCTTACTTTCAGTTGCTGCACCAGGGCATGCACCATGTGCCGGTGGAATTCATTGCGGTGGAGGAAGGCACCAGCCTTCAGGATGTGCCTGGCTGGCTATCCCTGCGGGAGCATGACCATGTCGTGCGCCTGAACCAGATGGCCCAGGCGCAGGCTTTGGCCCTGGGTCGCACCCTGGATGAGACAACCGCCGCCCTGAGGGCCGATGGACTGCCAGAAGACGAAGTGGCGCGTCTGGCCCCGCATCGAACCTACCCCGGTGGCAGGCCCAACAGCACCGTCTGGCTGGATGCCCTGTCACCCGCCTGCCTGGGCGCCCTGATTGCCCTGTATGAGCACAAGGTGGTCTGCCAGGCTGCCATCTGGGGCATTAACCCCTTTGACCAATGGGGCGTGGAGTTGGGCAAAAAGCTGGTGCAGGACCTGGGGAGGGGACGCTAAGCCCCTACGCCCTCTGGGCGCGCAGTATTTGGTCTGCAAATCGTTATCTCTTGATGCGAAACCATTAAACCGGGTTATCACCAGGTTCGACAGCGGGCTGTCGCCTTGTATTGTCTGACGAGCACAACATAAGGAGACAACCATCATGAAACTCGTGCGCGCTCTCGTAGCATCCGCTGTCCTGTCTGCATCTGTCGTGGCCCATGCCGCCACGGATCTCACTGTCACCCACTTTGGTACCGGCATGTACGGTGTGCCTTTTGCGGTGGCCAAGGCCAAGGGCTGGTTTAAAACCGAAGCCAACCTGGATGTTGGCGGCTTTATTACCTCCAAAGGCGGCGGCACGACCGTCCGTAACGCACTGGCTGCTGACCTGCCTTATGGCGAAGTGGCCCTGTCGGCAGCGATCGTAGCAATTCAACAAGGCGCAGAGATCACCATTGTTCACTCTGGCGTCATCAGCGTGGCCGACCAGATGTGGTCGACTCGAAAAGATGACACGAGCATCAAAACCTATAAAGATTTGAAGGGCAAGGTGCTCGGCTTTTCCAGCCCCAAGTCAGTGACCGACATGATCACCACCATCATGCTCAATGACAACGGCCTGACCGGTCAGGTCACCAAGAAGTCTGTGGGTGGTGTGAGCTCTGGCGTGGTCGCCCTGCGTGAGGGTGGCGTGGACATGACCTACATGACCGAGCCTGTTTGGAGCCGTGAGCAGAACAACTTCCGCGGCGTCTGGCGTTCGTCTGACATTGCCCCCAAGGTCACTCAGACCGTGGGCATTGTGAAGACGAGCTTCCTGAAGTCCAACCCCAAGGTCGTCGAAGGCATCATCAAGGCCCGTCGCAAGGGTGTGGAGTTCATTCGCCAGAACCCTGAAGAGGCCGCCAAGATCATGGCCGTCGAGTACAAGATCACCCCGGAAAATGCCACCGCTGCGATCAAGAACGTTCTGTCTGTGAAGAACGGCTACTGGAGCGAGGGCGGTTTTGACTACGAGGGTATGGAGACCCTGTTAAAGGGTCTGCGCCTGGTGAAGGCCATTCCTGAGGGTGACTTCGACTGGACCAAAGTGGTCAACGAGTCTGCCCTGCCTGCTGATCTGCGCAGCAAGAAGTAAAGATGTCTTCTGTCGCCAGTACGGGTCTTGGTCACGTTGAGGTCAAAGACGCGACCAAGGTCTTTCCAGGCCGTGCAGGCCGTCAAGATGTTCACGCCCTGGGGCCAATCAGCCTCTCCCTGAAACAGGGAGAGTTTTTTTCGGTGGTCGGGCCTTCGGGCTGTGGTAAGTCAACCCTGCTGGACCTCATCGCTGGACTCACGACCGCCACCGACGGGGAGCTGGTCTTTGAGGGCCAGCGCCTGGTGGGCAAGGTACCCGAAGGGGTTGGAGTGGTCTTTCAGGAAGACTCGTCTTTCCCCTGGCTCACCGTTCAAGAGAACGTCGGCTTTCATCTGAAACAGATGGGACTGGATTACGCGGAGATTCAACGCCGCGTCGACCATGCCATTTCGTTTACGGGTCTGGGAGGTTTTGCAAAAGCCTATCCGGCTGAGCTCTCCGGGGGCATGCGCCAACGCGTCTGCATTGCCCGTACCCTGGTCACCAAACCGCGATTGATTTTGTTGGACGAACCCTTTGGCGCGCTAGACCAACAGACCCGCCTGCTGATGGGCGACGAGTTGCTGCGGCTGTGGCGTGAGTCTGGTGCCACCGTCATGCTGATTACCCATGCCCTGGATGAGGCAGCCATGCTGTCCGATCGCATCGGTGTGATGAGCGCACGACCGGGTCGGTTTATTGACGTCATTGAAACCGGCTGGTCCGCTGACCGAGACAGCACCATTGTCTCGGACAAGCGATTTGGCGACATCACAGCACGGCTCTGGCAGAAGCTGCGTGCCGAGTCGATGACTGCCATGGCTGGCGCCCAGGCATGAGCAAGCCCGGTCAGATTCGACTGGCCGTCGTCGCTGGCGTGGTGCTGTTTTTGGAATTCATCTGCCGCGTGGGCTGGGTGGACACCATCTCACTGGCGCCCCCCACCAAGATTGTGGCCTCGGCCATTGGGCTGGTGATGTCTGGCGAGATTCGTCGAGATGCCTTTCTGACCTTTTCCACCGTGGCGGGATCGATTGTGTCGGCCGTCAGCGTGGGCTTTTTAATGGGCTTGGCGCTGCACCGCTTCCCCCTGGTGCGCCGGTTTCTGGACCCCTTTCTGGCGAGTTATTACAGCATTCCGACCTTTGTCTTCTACCCCTTCTTCATCGTGATGTTCGGCCTGAACCGGATTCCTCTCATGGCGATCGGGTTTATCTTTGCGGTGGTCGCCATGGCCATCAATACGTTGTCAGGCATGCAACGAGTCCCGCGGGTGTGGCTTCGGACAGCCCAAATGATGCGCATGTCACGCATCGACACCATTCGCAAGGTCATCATGCCGGCTGCAGCGCCCTATCTGTTCACTGGCCTAAAACTCGCGATCGTCTATTCCTTTATCGGTGTGATTGCCGGTGAATTCATTCTGAGCGGCGCGGGACTAGGATTCCAGATCGCGTTCTCCTACAACAGCTTTGAGACTGCCAAGATGTATGGCTACCTGGCCATCCTGCTCACGCTGGTGGGTGGATTGAACCTCTACATCTATAGCCTGGAAAAACGCATCTACGAGAGAAGGGGTGGCCGATGAGCCAGGCTGTCGCCAGCCCCTCCACACACCAGCAGGACCCTGCGCTCAGTCCCCTGGCTTACGCGGGGTTTGTGCTGGCCCTGCTGGGTGTTTGGCATGTGCTCACGCTCTGGGTTGGGCGTGATGTGCTACCCGGCCCTGGTGAAACACTGGGACGTCTGTGGCACATGCTGTCAACGGGCAGCCTGAACAAGCATCTGATTGAGACCTTCTCAGCCTTCGGGATGGCGCTGGTGATTGCCGTCATCATCGGGGTTTTGTCCGGTGCCATTCTGGGTGCCCATCGACTCTCAGGCGAGGTGGCCGAGCCCATGCTGGTGGCGCTCTATTCCATTCCAAAGGTCACGCTCTATCCCATCATGTTGCTGCTCTTTGGCTTGGGCATGGCGGCCAAGGTCGCTTTTGGCGTCATCCACGGTGTGATTCCCATCTGCATCTTCACCATGAGTGCGGTCCGGGCCATTCCCAAAAAATACATTCGGGCTGGTCAGGCCATGCAGCTCACCCCTAACCAGATGTTTTGGAAGATCTACATGCCGGCCTGTATTCCAGAAGTATTCAGTGGCCTGCGGATTGGGTTTTCTTTGACGCTGCTCGGCACCCTGATTGGTGAGATGTTTGCTTCTCAGCGCGGCATTGGTCACCTGTTGCTGCAGGCCATGGAAAACTCAAACCTCTTGGACATCACTGCACTGGTGGTCATGCTGGTCACCCTGGCAGCCTTTGTCGGGTTCACCTTGCTGTCCATCGATCGTCGACTGGCCAGTCGCGCAGCACTGGCCTAAACCTATTGTTCTTTTGGAGATGGTTTAAATGAAGACTCTTCGCGAAAAGCTTCAGGCGGGTGTCCCCGTTGTGGCGCCCGGTGTCTATGACATGTTCTCGGCTCGGATTGCCGACCGTATGCCCTTTGAAGCCCTATACATGACGGGCTATGGCATCTCGGGCAGTTATCTGGGTGTGGCCGATGCGGGCATTGCCACCTATACAGACATGGTCAGCCGGGCTGGCACGATTGCCAAGGGTACGAGTAAGCCCCTGATGGCCGATGCCGACACCGGTTACGGTGGCCTGCTCAACGTTCATCACACCGTGCGCGGCTACGAGGCCGCCGGTGTGCAGGCCATTCAGATCGAGGACCAAGAGAACCCCAAGAAATGCGGCCACACACCCAACCGTCGAGTGGTCTCGCGCAAAGATGCCATTCGCCGCATTGAAGTAGCCGCCAGCGCCAAGACCAAGGATCAGACCCTGATCATCGCGCGGACCGATTCTCGCTCCTCGCTGGGCTTGGATGAGGCGATCGCGCGCGGCAAGGACTTTCTCAAAGCCGGTGCAGACATTGTTTTCGTAGAGTCGCCCGAGACCGAGGACGAGTTCAAAAAGATTGGCGAATCGATTGATGGATGGTTGTTTGCAAACATGGTGCCGTCTGGTCGGTCGCCAGAGGTGGATGCCAAGACGCTTCACAAGTGGGGATTCGACATTGTGATTCACCCAGCCGCCGGCATGATGTATGCCTGCGGCGTCTTGCAGGCGTCTTACGAGCACCTGCTGGCGACTGGCAAATCTGGCGATGCCGCTCTGCCCAAGTACGACATGGCCCAGCTGCACAACCTGATGGGATTTGAAGAGGTCTGGGCTTTTGAGAAGAAATGGGCTGAGGATTAAGGACCGACTCGAGCATGGGTCAGACCTATTTCGAGAAAGTCTGGACGGCTCACCGGGTCAGTCGCCGCGCAGCTGGCGAGGATGTGATCTTTGTTGACCGCCACTATGTGCATGACCTGAGTGGCGCAGAAGCCCTGGAGGCACTGGATCACCAAGGCCGATCCGTGGCCAGACCGGACCTCACCTTTGGCTCGCCGGATCACACCATTCCATCGGCCAGACCGCGGGGGGCGGCGGCTTTGGCGGGACAGACCATTCGCCTGGTGACCTACCGCGAACAGGTGATCAAGCAGCACATCCCCAGCTTTGATCTGGACCACCCTTCGCAGGGCATCATTCACGTGACCATGCCAGAGCTGGGACTGAGCCTGCCCGGCAGCATTGTGGTCTGCGGTGACAGTCACACCTGTACCCACGGGGGCGTGGGGTCCGTAGCCTGGGGCATTGGGGTCTCGGACATTGTCCATGTGCTGGCCACGCAGACCATTGTGATCAAGCAGCCCAAGACCCTTCGGATTTGGTGCGAGGGGCAGCTGCCAGAAGAGTCCACTGCAAAAGACTTGGCTCTCTTCATCTTGTCTCAACACGGGACGCAATTCGGAGTGGGGCATGCCATTGAGTTTGCTGGGCCAGCCGTCGAAGCCCTGTCGATCGAGGGCCGACTGACCCTTTGCAACATGTCCATCGAGATGGGCGCCCGAATTGGCTTTGTAGCACCCGACGAAAAGACCCTGGCTTGGTTGAAAGGTCGAACCGGTGCGCCAAGCGGAGAAGAGTGGGAGCGAGCCTGCGAGGCCTGGCTGGCGCTTCGCAGTGATGCCAATGCCAAGTTCGACCGCGAGATCGTGGTCAATGCTCGGACCATTGAGCCACAGATTTCTTGGGGGACGAGCCCAGACCAAACCTCTGGTGTGGCTGGCTATGTTCCCTCATCTGGTGACGAGCGATTGGCCAAGTCTCTTGACTACATGGGCCTGACAGCTGGCCAGCCCCTGGCCGGCACTGCCATTGATCGAGTGTTCATAGGCGCCTGCACCAACAGTCGACTATCCGATTTGGAACTGGCTGCAAAGGTGGTCAAGGACAGACGAGTTGCTGCGAATGTGGAGGCTTGGGTGGTGCCGGGATCCCGTGCGGTTGCCGATGCGGCAGAGGCCTTGGGCTTGGATAACATTTTCCGAGAGGCTGGGTTTCAATGGCGAGAGCCTGGCTGCTCGATGTGTGTAGGCGCCAATGGCGACATTGGCAAACCCGGTCAACGAGTGGTCTCGACCTCGAATCGAAACTTTGTCGGTCGACAGGGCCCAGGTGTCCGCACCCATCTGGCCTCGCCAGCAACGGCTGCGGCCAGTGCAATTGCGGGCTATGTGACCAGCGTGAAGGGTTTGCTTTCATGAGTCAGACGACTTTCACAGGCCCCGTGCTGCCCATCCTCAGAGACCAGATCGATACAGACATCATCGTTCGAATCGAACGTCTGGCGACCTTGGCTCGTGGGCAGTTTGGGCCATGGGCTTTTGAGTCTCTTCGCTACGATTCGGCAGGCCAGCCCAATGCCGCCTTCCCCATGCACTGGTCCTGCTGTTCTGGTGCACAGGTGCTGATCGCCGGTACAAACTTTGGCTGTGGGTCGTCTCGCGAAAACGCGGTCTGGGCGATTCAGGAGTCGGGCATCCAGTTGGTCATCGCCCCGAGCTTTGGGGATATTTTCTTTGCCAACTGCAAAGCCAACCGACTCTTGGCGGTCGAATTAGACACCGCCGATTATGAGCAGATTCGGGGGATTCTGGCGAATCGGCTTTCAGCGGACGGGCAGTCCCCTGTAGAGGCCGCCTTATACCTTGGTCAGGACCGACTCGTGTTGTCCCAAGACGGCCAGGAACTCATTGGCGTCGGGGTTCAGGTGGAAGACGGCATGCGCCAGGCCATCCTGAACCCCGTGGACCCCATTGACCAGACGCTGGCCGACCGTGACCAGATCCAGGCGTTTGCCAAGGCCTTGCACAACCAACACCCATGGCTCCAGCCACCCAAGCAGCAGGCGTTTGGCCTGTAAATCGGCTTCGGGTATACTTCCGCCTCTTGGCCAAGTAGCTCAGTTGGTAGAGCAGCGGACTGAAAATCCGCGTGTCGGTGGTTCGATTCCGCCCTTGGCCACCAAATCAGACCCCAGCCTTTGCGCTGGGGTTTTCGTTTGATCTGAGCATCCATGACCGCTGAACAGCTCGCTGAAGGGTGCCTTAAGAGTCCCTTAAGAATCAATCTTTAGACTTTGACCTTCTGGCAATGGCCATCGACGTTTGCACGATGGCAACACTGAAAGACAAAGGATTCATTCATGAGCCGATACGACGATGAGCATGACGACGATCACGGACACGAGTACGACGCTGACCACGGTTACGAGTACGACGACGATCACGGGTACGAGCACTTAACGAGCTCGCGTCTAGACGACGGGCACGACAATGACTATCAACAAAACGCCTCGGGGCTTGTGTCCCAGAGTCAGGTGAGCAAGGGCTACCTCTTTGACATCCAAAATGGGGTTGTCACTGGCGTTTCAGAATACGAACGTGGTTTTGTCGAGACTGAGTCAATCGATCGAAACGAAACCTACTCATTCGACGGATCCGTGGTTACAAAAATCGAGACCGAGCGATACGGTGTCGAGACTTCAACCTATGCTGACGTGAACGGCGATGGGATCTATGAAAAAGTCAGCCACGCTTGGACACCCACTTCAACTGCTGCGCCGGCAGGTCGCTCATACGATGACTGGTACGAGTACGGAGGGCTTTCGGACGATTATGAATTGCATCACACTGGGCAAGCCGTGGTCGTGACGGATGTGAACTCTGGCAAAACCCTGGACAGTCTTCAAACCGTCTCGCGGGTGCTCTTTACTGACACCAAGATTGCTTATGACTTGGACGGCCATGCAGGCGATGTGGCCAAATTGCTGGGTGCCGTGTTTGGTGCGCAAGCCGTTTCCAACCGGGAATATGCTGGTATTGGAATCCAGATGCTCGATGGTGGGGTTGGTTATGAAGACTTGGCAGGTCTCGCACTAGAGGCGGCTGGAGCCACCTCGGCCAAAGAGGTCTGTACCCTACTCTGGACAAACCTCTTTGGAGAGGTCCCGACGGATTCGGACATTGAGCCTTACAAACAGATGCTGAACAACGGGCAATTAACCAGCAGTGAACTGGTGACATTGGCAGCAGACACAGACCACAACCTGACCAACATCGACTTCGTTGGTCTCAGTCAGACTGGCCTAGAGTATCTCTAGTCGATACCATCCTTGGCCACCCAATCAGACCCCAGCCTTTGTGCTGGGGTTTTTCATTTGGTTGGGCGAATCGCTCACCCAGGAATACCCGATAAGGTGGGTAAAAGGTCTTTTGGGAACCTTATCCCCCGTTTGGTAGCCGAAAAGTCGTCACCAATCTCTACCTGCTGCGCAAGACATTCCAATGATCATGACCTGTGCCCTTTGTAACGAAGACTCCCTAACCTTTTTCACTAAGAAAGACGCGAAATCGGGCGTACCGCTCAAATTGGGGCGGTGTCGAAGCTGTGGGCTCGTGCAACAAATCAATCCACCCTCGGACGAGTCGTTGGTGGTTTACTACTCTCACCACTATCGTCAAGACTACAAAAAAAGTTATAGCCCTCGTGCACGGGATGTCTGGCGAGCCGGGCAGGCCGCCATCTCCAGGCTGACTTTTTTGGGGTCGCACCTCTCTAAAACACCATCTGAAACAAAACTGGTGGACATTGGGGCTGGTGGTGGAGAGTTTGCCTACCTGGCCAAGAAATCTGGATACGAAGCCAGTGGGATAGAGCCCAACATCGGATATTCCGAATTTGCGCGGAATGAATACCAGACTCAGGTTTCTACTGCAGACCTGTCTAGTCTCGAGCCGGGCTCAGCCGACATCATCACCATGTTCCATGTGTTGGAGCACCTGCCCGACCCGAAGTCGGCTATTGAGAAGCTATTCAACGCCCTTTCGCCGAGTGGGCATTTATTGATTGAGGTTCCAAACATCCTGCAAAGCGATGCCTCCCCTCATAACATCTACTTTCGAGCGCACCTCTTCTATTTCAGTCTGAGCAGTCTTGTCACGCTGACTTCCCCGTTTTTTGAACTCGTCGCTCAACAGAGCCAGGGAAATCTTCGCGTGCTCTTGAGAAAACGTCCGGCCATCGGCTCGACGGTGTATCCATCTGAACACCAAGTCCAGTCTGACCTTAAGAGTTTCGAAAGAAAAGGCTGGTGGGATTACCTCACCATCGGCCGCGGTTACCAAAAACTCTTGAGCAGACCCAGACGGATTGTCGAAGAGTCAGTCGTCAAGTCCCTCCGCCCCAAAGACATTCTAGACGGCCTCTACGCGGATTGGCAGGGACTTCAGACTGATATGCGAGATAGGGTGACCAGGCGTTGGCGGCAAACGAAGCTGGGGTTTTTAACCAGCATGTCGGTTGGTATCACTGGCATTGCTGCCTGCCTCTAGTTAATCTGCGGCCGCCTTGCATTGGTGATTCCCCGGGGTTCATGATCCCACTGGGTCAGTAGACTGGGGCGTCCAACCACTGAGAGACACAGCCCATGAAAATCTTTTACGCCAAGATTCGCCTCATTCTCATCAGTCTGCTATTTGCCAGTGCAGCCTGGGCGGAGGCCCCAATCGTCAAGACGCTTCCGGACAGCAACCCCGAACGTGTCCTGCTGATCGGGAATAGCTACCTGTATTACGGCGATAGCCTTCACAACACACTTCGTCGAATGGTGGTGGCAGACCAGCCAGCTCTGGAGAAGAAACTCCAATACAAGTCGGCCACTATTGGAGGTGCAAGCCTGGATCATCACAACATCGATTGGCTCACCACCCCCGGCAGAATTGGTGTCAAAGAGGCTTTCCAGCTGGTCATTCTCCAAGGGCACAGTGGCGCTGCACTGAGCGCCAAACAGGCGGATATTCACACCAAGGCCTCCAAAGAGGCTGTTCGCTCGATCAAGTCAAGAGGTGGGCAGGTGGCTCTATATATGCCGCATGCCTATGTCCCACCTCACAAGCAGGCCAATCCCGAGAACGTCAAGAAGAACCGAGAGTTCTACGTCAAGCTGGGCAATGAATTGGGTGCCATGGTCTTACCGGTAGGGCTGGCCTTTGACGAGGCCTATAAACGCTATCCGGGCATCAAGCTTCACAAATCCTATGACGGCAGCCACCCCACACGCGCCGGGACTTATCTGGCGGCTGCCACCTGCTACGCCGCGCTCTACGGCAAGTCTCCAGTGGGCAACGCATTTGACGCCTTCGGGGAAGTAGACCCCATCACCATGCGCATGCTGCAGGAGGTGGCTCAGGATACGGTTCAGGCATTTTTTGGCCACTAAATTGCAGATGAACCTCCGCGACGACTACAGCCAACGCGTCGTTCTAAACCACAACGACCTGCCCTGGGTGCCAAGCCCAGAGGCAGGCGTCCAACGTCGAATGCTGGACAGACGTGGGGGTGAAGTCGCGCGAGCCACTTCGATTGTTCGCTATGAGACTGGTGCAAAGTTTGAAAGTCACACCCATGACCTTGGCGAAGAGATCTTTGTCCTAGGGGGCGTGTTCAGTGACGAAACAGGCGACTACCCCGCTGGTAGCTACATCATGAACCCTCCAGGATCGAGCCATGCGCCTTACAGTGAAACCGGTTGCCTGCTGTTTGTGAAGTTGCGGCATCTTGGAGCTGACCAGCAACAGCGAGAGGTGGTCGACACCACTCAAACACCCTGGCGACAGGGTCTCGTTCCGGGACTCAAAGTCATGCCGCTGATGCAACAGGGCACCGGATCCACACTGGTGCGTTGGGCACCTCAGACCTTTTTTAATCCCCATCGACACTTTGGCGGTGAGGAGATCTTTGTCATCGATGGAGTCTTTGAAGATGAGCATGGTCGTTACCCAAAGGGCTCTTGGATTCGCAGTCCTCACATGAGCCAGCACCAGCCCTTCAGCCGGGAGGGCTGCACGATCTTCGTGAAAACGGGGCATTTACTTGCCTAAGCCATGGCCTGAAAGCGGCAGTGGTTTGGTTGTTTCATGAAAGTCGGCACCAACCCCGCCGTATTAGATGCCCCTCAAACCGCAAAGCGGCTCCCCTATAAGGCGCTAACCGACGCGATTAAGGCCACCTTGCTGTCCTCATCCGTTAACGTACCTGCGCGAGACATTTACAGTACCTCGGGAGGCAATCGCTTCTTCGTCATGCCTGCCTTTGATGAGGAAGTGGTCATCACCAAGCTGATCAGCCATGCACCCCAGAACCCAAGCTGCGGACTGCCTGCCATTGTTGGGCAGGTGATGGTCTTCGACGCAAAAACAGGCCTGTGCCGACTCATATTAGACGGACCGACCGTCACCGCCCGTAGAACAGCCGCGGTCTCTGGCTTATTCCTGAGGCAGCTGCATCGGCCGTCATTCAACCACTGTTTGATCGTTGGTGCCGGCGTTCAAGGTGAATCTCACTTGGAGATGCTTAGGGCTCTGTTGACCGTCAAAGCAGTCAGTGTTGTCTCTCGATCAATCAACAGTGCCAAACGCCTCGCAGGTTATGCGGTCTCAATCGGTCTGACCGCCATAGTTCTCTCAGAGCTGCCCAATACTCTTGAAGCCTTTGACTTAATCATCACCTGTACCCCAGCGCAGGAGGCCGTCATGATGAAGCGGCCGAGATCAGATGCCGTCATCTGCGCGATTGGGTCTTACACACCAAACATGCTGGAATGGGATCCGGAGATCGTTCGTTGGATTGCTGCGACGGGCCAAGTTATTGTGGACAGTCGTGATGCTGACCATGAGGCGGGAGACCTCATTCAGGCAGGACTCAGTCCAGCTGGCTATCCCTGCCTGGGGGATGTCATTCGAAGAGAGACTATGGTCAACGCGTCTGCGACTCAGGGGCCTATTTTGTTCAAGAGTTGTGGTTGGGGCGGTTGGGATCTGGCCGCTGCACGGTGCGCCATGCGAGAGTCAAGCTAGACACAGACTCTACTGGCCTGGCAAACCAAACCGCTCCACTGCATTTTGATAGGCCACCCGACGCAAGGTATTGGGCGTGAGGTACGGCAATAAATTCTGGCGAATTTCGGCAATCATCTCGCCATATTTGTCCTCAAGACCGCAGCATGGATCGGTGCCAACAAAAAAGCGAGTTGGGTGCCGCTCAATCACATTGGCCCACTCGGCTCGCAACCCATCTCGGTTAAAGACCCTGCCCCCAACAGGCGGGGGCATATGAACCAGGCCCTGCGCAGAGAGTTCGCAGGCCACGTTGGGATGCTTGTCCAAAAGCTTGCCGATGAGGTGCGGCGGCGTAGCCGGCAAACAGTGCGACAGAATGGTGAGTGCCTTGGGGTATCGCTCGGCCATGACCGACACTTCGTCGTAGCCCCCAAAAATGCCGCCCATGCTGTGAATCTGGACAAACCCGCCATACCGATTGGCCAACTCGTACATCTTATTGATGACTGGGCTATCCAACGGAATGCTGCGCTCGAAGCTGGGATCAAATTTCTGTTTGTTCTTGACGTGAATCTCACCAAAGCCTTTGAGCTTGCCCTCTTTGAACAACTGCTCGGCCTGAGCAAATAGGTCGTCAAATGCCGATTGATCCAATATCTGTAAGCCACTGGCCGCGCGCGTCCGAAAGACTTGGGCCCAAGCCCTTGACCCGATCGCAGCAATATAGCGTGGCCCAAGTTCATCCTGCATTTCGGCTTGATAATGCCCGACGCCCCCGCCCCACTGAACATTGTTCTCCTTCATGAATCTCAGGATATTGGAGGGAGTGCTGCCCTTGACACCATAGACGTGCATATGGAAGTCGGCCAAAGGAACCGTCCTGGCTAACTCGCGAGTCACATCAGTGGGCTCGGCCGCACAGGCAACCTCTAACAGTAAAAAGCAGCCGAGCAGGAGGCCGGACTTTTTTAACCATATTTTGGCGTTCAACATGCTGCCAGCTTAAACCCAACACACGGGTATCTGAGTTACTACATTTAGACAAAAACAGCATCCACCCAACGCGGATTTAAAAATTGGCGTACAGCTCTAAATAGGTCAACATTCAGAAATGTCTTGTTTTCTACTCAAAGCCTTTCTCACTGGGGCCTTGGTCGCCCTCGCTGGTTGCGTCGCACTCCCACCAGGACAGAAGGATATTGGGATAGGGCTCGCAGCCTTTACTGACAAGTATGGTCCGCCAACCTCTGTCATCGAGACCAGCACCGGTAAGAAATTGATCTACTGGACCGGACCATTTGGCGAGGAAACATACTTTGTCGAGGTGAACACCCATCATCAGGTCACGAGCTGGAGACAGGTCTTGACCGAGGAGAACTTCAGGCGAGTGTCACCTGGATTGCCACTCCAAAAGGTGACTGAAATCCTAGGACCTTGCTCCAAGACCTACTCGCTTGCTCGCGACCGCGGATCGGTCTGCGCCTATCGATATCGAAACCCCTTTTGCCAGTGGTTTTCGATCGAGATCACCGCAGAGGGCACAGTTCGGTCCGCAGGCTACCTACCGGATCCAAAATGTGACGATGGCCGCTCCGGCCTCTTTCGCTTTCGGTTTTAGATACAAACCCAAATCGCTCTTGACGACGAAAAGAGGCTTAACATGTTCGCTTCGCTGGTTCCAGATACTCAACCATGAATCATCACTCGCCCCTTCAGATCATCACCTCTGGCGCTTTTGCCGCCGCCCTTCAAGAACTTGCTCCCGTGTACACCGCCGAGACTGGCGAAAAGGTGGACCTGCACTTTGGATCCTCGCACGGCGCAGCTCATGACTCCATTCCAACGCGACTCTCGCAAGGACAGACCTTTGATGCTTTTGTTTTGGCTCGCAAGGCACTTGATGAGTTCGCCTCTAGAGGGTCCCTGGCGCCTGGACTTGGCTGGGATCTGGTTGAATCCAACATTGCTGTGGCCGTTCGAGTGGACGACCCTGCTCCAGATATCTCGACCCTGGAAGCTTTTAAGAAAACAATGCTCTCGTTCGAAAAGGTCGCCTTGTCGGCAAGTGCAAGCGGGATCTATCTGTCGACTGAAGTGTTTCCAAAGCTTGGAATCGCCGAACACATGAGCAAGACGGCCTTCACCGTCTTTAGTGAGCGAGTCGGCCATGTGATTGCCAGAGGTGAAGCGGATATTGGCTGCCAACAAGCCAGTGAAATCATGCCCATCAAGACCGTCAAAATCATCGGCTTTCTACCGCCAGAGATCCAGAAACCGTTTTATTTCAGCGCGGGCATTGGGTCCCAATGTCTCGCAGACCCGGACCGTTTGGAGCGAACGAAAAAGTTTCTTCGATTTCTTGCAAGTCCAGCAGCCGATGCCATTGTTCAGCGCACAGGTTTGGAACCCCTGCACCCGGCTATCTAGAGGGCACGCTCTTTGTAAGTGGTGTAGCGCAGGGCTGTGCGCTCAGACTCAATGCGCTCCCAGACGACATCCTTTTCGGCCTGGGTCATAACGACCCAGTTGGTGACTTCCTCAAAGGTTCGTCCACAGCCCTGACAGATCGGATCCCCCTGCGCCGTCGAACAAATGGCGATGCAGGGAGAATCCGGTCGGGTGTGCAGAGACTTAGTCAACTTTGCCAATCTTCTTGACGACACCCGCCAAGACCTTGGCGTCCTCTGCCCAGTACTTGGCAAACTCAGGGGCATCCATGTACATGATGGGGCTGCCAGCCTTCATGATCGCCTCTTTGACTTTGGGATCATTGGCGGCGGCCTTGGCGGCTTCACGCAGCTTCTTCACAGCAGCCTCGGGTGTACCGGCCGGTGCAAAAACGCCAGACCACTGGGCGAACTGAACGTTGGCCCCCAACGACTTCAAGCTGGGCACGTCAGGCATGGACTCCAGCTTGGACGCACCCCAGTGGGCCAGCACGCGAATCTTGCCAGCTTTGACGTGACCACCAATTGAAGACGGGCCAGTCGACAGCGCCTGAATCTCGCCGCCGAGCAGGCCAACCACAGCGGGACCCGCGCCTTTGTATGGCACGTGGGTCATCTTGGTACCGGTCTCTAGCTTGAGCATCTCCATGGGGACGTGCATGGTGCCGTAGTTACCAGACGAGCCAAAGTTGATCTTGTTGGGGTTGGCTTTGACATAGTCCATGAACTCTTTATAGGTCTTCCAGGGCGAGTCAGCCCGCACAGCCAAGACGGTTGGGTCGGCAGTGATCCGAGCAATCGGCGTGAACTGGCTGAGCTTGAAGGAGGCGGGGCGACCCAAGACCTCGTCGGCCACTGGAATAGTCGAGATAGAGACCAGGCCCATCAAGATCGTGTAGCCGTCTGGTTTGGCCACGGACACGGCCCGCATGCCGATGCCGCCACCCGCACCGGCCTTGTTCTCGACCACCACCGGCTGACCCAACGCACGCGACATGGCCTCGGCCACGGGACGGCCGACGGTGTCGGCCACGCCACCGGGTGGGAAGGGCACGATCATGGTGATCGCGCGATCGGGGTAGCCCGCCGCCTGGGCTGCGGACATCAGTCCGGTCGCGGCCAGTGCAGCTACTGCACCGGCGGCTTTTAGAAATGGTCGTTTGGTTTGATTCATGTGGTTCTCCTTGCTGATCACCCGAGGGTGAATTGTTATTAGGGTCATACCCGGGTTTTGATGACTTTCTTTTTGCAAAGCCCTGTAGCAACCTGTCGGCTTTCTCTTAACGTTTGGATTCGAGCATGAAAGTCGTTTGCTTCAAAGGTAGGTCTAATCCCAATGAAATCGAGGTAGGCCTGTTAGATCAAGGGCTTATCAAAGTCCTGGCGCTGAGCCCCCAACAGGCTCAGCAGGGTTTATTGGCCCTGATTGACCTTCAGGCTCAAGGCAAGCCCATGCCGCAGACCGCAGGCGAGGTGAAAGCCGACCAGGTGCAACTGGTTGCGCCCATTCCGCGTCCTCGACGCAACATCTTCTGTGTGGGCCTGAACTACAAGCCCCATGCCAAAGAATTCACCAAGAGTGGCTTTGATGCCGGCAAGTCTACCGGTGCTGGTGATCTGCCCAGCGACCCCATCATTTTCTCGAAGGTGCCTGAGACCGTTGTGGGCCCTTTCGATCCTGTTCGACTGCCCAAAACCGAGGTCTCGACCTCGATTGACTACGAGGCTGAGCTGGCGGTGATCATTGGCCAGACCTGCAAGAACGTCAGCAAAGAAGAGGCCATGAAGATGGTCTGGGGCTACACCATCGTCAATGACGTCACGGCCCGTGACTGGCAGCATCGACACAAGCAATGGCACATGGGCAAGAGCTTTGATGACTTCTGCCCCATGGGGCCGGCAGCCGTTTCAGCTGACGCTGTCAACGGACAAGACCTGGCGATTCAGTGCTGGATCAATGGCGAGCTGCGCCAGGATTCGCGCACCAGCGAGCTGATTTTTGGCATTCCCACTCTGATTGCCACGCTCTCGGCCGGCATTACGCTGCATCCGGGCGACATCATTGCCACAGGTACCCCAGTCGGCGTGGGCATTGGCTTCACACCGCCCAAGTTCTTGCAGGCTGGCGATGTGGTCAAAGTTGCCATCGAAGGCATTGGCGAAATCGAAAACAAGTTCGTCGCCGCATGAGTCTGACCAACCGGCGTGACCTCTACGCCGGTCTTTTGTTTCTGGTGCTGGGCGTTGGCTTTCTGATCTACGCCCAGGACTACAGCCTGGGCAACAGCCGCCGAATGGGGCCGGCCTTCTTCCCAACGTTGTTGGCTGTCTTGCAGGTCGCCCTGGCGATCCTGGTGATCGTACTGTCCACTGCCAAACAGAACGCAGACGACGAGCCTCTGCCAGAGACGGACTTCAAGGGCATGGGTTTGATATTGGCAAGCGTCCTGGTCTTTGCTCAGGCGCTGCCTATCGTCGGTTTTGCAGTGGCGGCCCCGACACTGATCGTGCTCTCTGCGATGGCGAGTCCCGAGTCCACCTGGAAAGAGCGCATCTGGCTGGCGATCATCCTGACCATCAGCTGCATCTTGGTCTTTAAAGTGGGACTGGAAATGCCCCTGAAAGTCTGGCCGTGGAACTCCTAGCCAACCTGGCCATTGGTGCGGCCACCGTCTTTACGCCTGAGAACCTGTTCTGGTGTTTTATAGGCTGCCTGCTGGGCACTCTGATTGGGGTGCTCCCAGGCATTGGACCGCTGGCCACCATCGCCATTCTGCTGCCCATTACCTACAAGATGGGTGACCCTTCGACCGCACTCATCATGCTGGCGGGTATCTACTACGGGTCTCAATATGGTGGCTCTACGACCGCTATCTTGGTCAACATACCGGGCGAGTCGTCCTCGGTGGTGACGACACTGGATGGCTATCAGATGGCCAAGAATGGGCAGGCGGGCCTGGCCTTGGCGGTTGCCGCGCTCGGTTCGTTTTTTGCGGGGACCGTGGGCACGCTCTTGATTGCGGCCTTTGCGCCTCCCCTGGCGGAGCTCGCCTTTGCCTTTGGGCCAGCGGAGTATTTCTCGTTGATGGTCATGGGCTTGATTGCAGCAGTGGTCTTGGCCCACGGCTCTTTCATCAAGGCCCTGGCCATGGTGGTGCTGGGTCTACTGCTGGGTCTGGTGGGCACCGATGTGAACTCGGGGGTCTTTCGGTTTACGTTCGGCGTGCCCGAGTTAGCCAATGGTTTTGAGTTTGCGGTGATCGCCATGGGCATGTTCGGATTTGCCGAGATCATTCACAACCTGAAGGCCCAAGAAACTCGAACGCTGCTCACCGAAAAAGTGAGCAACCTGATCCCCACAGCGGCACAAACCAAGCGAGCGGCACCGGCAGTGGTCAGAGGAACCGCCTTGGGCAGCATCCTGGGCATCTTGCCGGGCGGTGGCCACATTCTGTCCTCCTTTGCCTCTTACGCCATTGAGAAAAAGATCTCCAAGCATCCCGAGCAATTCGGCAAAGGCGCTATTGAAGGGGTGGCTGGGCCTGAGTCTGCGAACAATGCCGGCGCCCAGACGTCTTTTATTCCGATGTTGACCCTGGGCATCCCGACCACCCCAGTCATGGCGCTGATGGTGGCGGCCATGATGATTCACAACATTCAGCCCGGTCCCCAGGTTATGACCAGCAACCCCAATCTCTTCTGGGGGCTGATTGTCTCAATGTGGGTGGGCAACCTGATGCTGGTGCTGCTGAACCTGCCCTTGATTGGCATCTGGATTCGGCTGCTGAAGGTGCCCTATCGACTGCTCTACCCAGCCATCTTGGTGTTCTGCTGCATTGGCGCCTACAGCATCAACAACAGCATCTGGGACGTGATGATGACCGTGCCCTTTGCCATCTTGGGCTACTACTTCAAGAAGTGGAAGTGTGAACCAGCACCCTTGCTGCTCGGTTTTATTCTAGGTGAGTTGATGGAGGAATATCTGCGCCGTGCCCTGACCATATCGCGAGGCGACTGGGGCATTTTGTGGGACCGGCCGATCTCCGCCACTCTGTTGGTGATTTCGGCCCTGCTGATTGTGATTATGCTGGTGCCAGCGATTCGTAAAAAACGTGAAGAAGCTTTTGAAGGGGAATCTGACTAATCATGTCGGCCAAGCAAGCGTCTGGGTATCTAATAGCCAAGCCAGTGGCTCAGGGCAACACGGTGTTGTTTCCAGTTTTTTACATGCGAGGGGGAACCTCGACCGGCCTTGTGATGTGGGAAGACCATTTCGGCGGATTAGCAGAGTTCAAAGAAGAGATCATTCGCAAGATCATGGGTGTGCCAGATGCCGGTGAACGAAAAGGCAACAAGCAGATTACTGGTCTGGGTCGGGGTGTCACCACCAGTAACAAGGTCTTTATCGTAGAACCTCACGTCCAAGAACCCGGTGTCTTCAAGACCACACTTGCCCAGCTGGCCGCAGAAAAATCGGCCATCGACTGGAGTGTGAACTGCGGCAACATGTCAGCAGCCATTCCCTTGTTTCTAATGGCCAATGGCCTGGTCAAACCCAAGAAGGGCATGACCCAGGTGAGCCTGTTCAATACCAACACCCAGGTGACCACCGACTGCCGTGTTCCCACTCCCACGGGACAGATCGATGGGATCAGCCTGACCGAGATTCCGGGTGTGATGGGAGCCTTTCCGGGTGTGGAGCTCAGCCTGCGCAACCCCATTGGCGCCAAGACCGGTCAACTCCTGCCAACCGGTGCTGCGAAGGATGTCATCGATGGGCTTGAAGTGAGCTGTGTGGATGTGGCGGTGCCCATGGTCATCCTGAAAGCCGAACAGCTGGGCCTGGCCGGTGATGAGTCCATTGATAGCTTAAATGCCAACAAGGCCCTCATCGAACGCCTGCGCAGCGTCTGGATTCAAGCAGGACTGAAGATGGGGCTGAAGACCAAATCAGGGGTACCCATGACCGCCGAGCAGCTGGCTGTCAGCGAGACCATTCCGAAGGTCTGCTTTGTCTCTAAGCCCACCCAAGGCGGGCATATTCGGGTGCGTTACTTCACCCCGCAGCAGGCTCACAACTCACTGGCAGTCACCGGCGGCTGTTGTCTGGCGGCCGCCTGTCTCATTCCCGGCACCACAGCACACGATGTCGCCCAAGGGCTTGCTCCCCTGTCCACCAAGGTGGATGAAGAACGCATGGTGGCCATGGAGAACCCCGCAGGTATCCTGAGGGCACGGGTCTACGGACACCTGATGGCCAAGGCCAATGGCCTGCCGGATCTGGCGCTGCCCTGGGCCGCCTATGAGCGCAGTGCCCAGATTTTTATGCAGGGTTACGCTCAGATTTACAATGCGTCTAAGGGGCTGGTCCAAGCCGTAATGGGCTAAAGGGCTCATCCCAGTGAAGATCTTAAAAGACAGGAAAAGCCAGATGCATCCACTGCTTGAGCAATTCACCAAGACCGCCCACCAGGCGCTCGCCAGCTCGCCCGGGCCTGCCGGTCGTCAGCAGGTTTGTGAGGCGTTGTCCGAGCTCCTGCGAAACGAATCCTTTATCCAAGAATATGTCGACGGGTTTACCGAGGAGCGAAACAAGGTCTACGAGGATCCAGAGCTTGGGTTTTGCGTGCTGGTGCATCACTATGCGGGTGCCAAATCCAGTAGCCCCCACGACCATGCTCATTCCTGGGCCATCTATGGCCAAGCCCGTGGCGAGACCCTGATGACGGACTACAGTCTGGTGAGCCCCCCGTCTGGTGACCAGCCAGGCAAGGTCAAGCCCATCAAGAGTTACAGCCTGAAGCCAGGTGATGTGCACCTGTACAACGAAGGGGTGCTGCATGCACCTGAGCGGGTCGACTCCACGCGCCTCATTCGCATTGAGGGAGTGGACATGAAGACCGTTAAACGATCGGCCTTTGAAGTCGTCTAACCGAAGTCGACCATGACCCTGCTTAAGTTCCCCTGGCTAACCGAGGATCCCTTTGATCCTGGCGCCCCGGAAAAGTCGTTGGCGCAGCGCGTGCGTGAAGAAGTGATGCGCATGATTCTGTTTGGTGAGATTCACCAGGGGGAACGTCTGAGTGAACCCGAGATCTCCAAACGACTGGGGGTGTCTCGGGTGCCGGTTCGTGAGGCCCTGCGAAGCCTGGAGCCTACGGGACTGGTCACCACCAAACTCAATTCTGGCGTATTTGTTCGCAAGGTCACCCCAGATGAGATGCGCGAGCTGTATGAGATGCGGGCCCTGCTAGACGCCCATGCCGTCCGGATGTCCTGCGAGTTGCCAGATGCGGAACGATTGCCACTGATCGCCAAGCTCAAGGAGCAAATGGAGGCCATGGATGCTGCCGAAAAGGCTGGCAACACCCTGCTGTATTACCAGGAGAACCTGGCCTTTCATTGGGAGACGATCAAGGTCTGCCGCAATCGAAAGTTCATGGAGACCTACCAACTGATTACCCAGCAGCTTCACCTGTGTCGGGCCACCAACCTCTCCGACGGCAAGAGCCGGTCCGCCTCTTATCAGGAGCACCAGGCGCTGTTTAATGCCATCGGCCAGCAAGACACGGTAGCCGCTGAGCAGGCGGCTTATAACCACGCCAATCGAGCCCTGAAGCGACTCGTTAACCCCGCTTAGCCCGCTCAGTTCAACCCGGTCCCAACGGCGGCTGGGTGGTAAACCCTTAGGCCTGCGCCTGGGTTGGGACCACAAAGTTCGTATACGATTAAGGGTTCTTCCTTCGACCCTCTAGAGCATATTCCATGGCCCGAAATACCAATGTCAAAGCCGACCACAACGCGCCGGCGATCACCCAGATTCTGGCTCAATTTGTCGTTAACCATCCCAGCAAAGGCTGGTCGGATGCCGTCGACGAACAAGCCCACCGAACCTTTGCCAACTGGATGGGCTGTGCCATTGGCGCCTCTCGGCACGAGACCATTGAGTCCGCCCTTCGGGCCGTGATGGTCTTAAAACCGGCCCCTCAGGCCACTGTTCTCGGTCGCAGTGAAAAAGTCGACATTGCCAATGCAGCCCTGCTCAATGGCATCAGTTCGCACACCTTCGACTTTGATGACACACACCTGAAGACCATCATTCACCCAGCCGGTCCTGTGGCCTCTGCTGTCTATGCCCTGGGTGAGCTGCTGGGTAGCACTGGGCGCGAGATGATCGACGCCATGGTCCTGGGCATCGAGGTGAGCTGCCGTGTGGGCAACTGCATGTACCCCGACCACTACGACCGCGGGTGGCACATCACCGGCACCACTGGCATGCTGGGTTCGGCTGCCGCCTGTTCCCGCCTGCTCAAGCTCTCGGTCGAACAGACCCAGATGGCCCTGGGCATCGCGGCCAGCCAGCCCGTTGGCCTTCGCGAGCAGTTTGGCACCATGACCAAGCCCTTCCACCCGGGTGGTGCTGCCAAGGCTGGCCTGATGTCGGCCCTGATGGCCAAGGAGGGCTTTACCGCCTCCAAGCGAGCCCTGGAAGCGCCTCGCGGTCTGATCCAGGTGATCTCGGACAAGTGCGACTGGTCGGAAATCACCGAGGGTCTGGGCGAGCGTTGGGAGGCCGCGCTGAACACCTACAAACCCTTTGCCTGCGGCATTGTGATTCACCCCAGCATCGATGGCTGTGTGCAGCTGCGTGACCAGCATGGTGTGAAGCCCGAGCAGATTGAAAAAGTTCTGCTCAAGGTTCATCCACTGGTCATTGAACTGACTGGCAAGAAGACCCCCCAGAAAGGTCTGGAGGGTAAGTTCAGCGTCTATCATTCCTGTGCAGTGGGATTCCTGTTTGGTAAAGCAGGCGAGCACGAGTACTCGGATGAAGTCGTACAGAGCGCAGAGGTCATTGCCATTCGCGATCGGGTCGAGGCTGTGATCGACGAGAACATGGACGAAGCCGCTGCCGATGTGACCGTGATCACCAAAGATGGCAAGACTCACCATGTATTGGTTGAACACTCGATTGGTAGCCTGGAGCGCCCCATGACCAACGATCAGCTCAAGGCCAAGTTCATGGACCAGGCCGGGGCCGTCATCGGTCAGGCAGCTGCGGAAGAGGCCTGGACGAAGGCGATGCAGTTCGGTCGTTAAGCGCCTAGCCACCTCACAAAGCGAGCCCCCGCAAGATGATGGCCTTGCTACCAGATACCGGGATCCTGCTTGCTGGTGTGGTGGTGTGTTTTATTGGAGGCCTACTGGGCGGATTAAGCGGAGCCGGAACAGGTCTGATCGTTGCCGGTTTCCTCACCCCCATCATTGGGGCCAAAGCGGTGATGCCGGCGCTTGCCGTCATCATGCTGATCAACAACGGCAGTCGGGTCTTTTATTATCGACAAGGGGTCCACTGGAAATTGGCGGCCGGCATGACGGCCATAGCCCTTCCGGGCACCTGGATGGGTGCGCACCTTTACATGGCCCTGTCGGTCCCCACGCTGGAATTCATTCTGGGCCTGGCTATATTGGCTGTACTGGCCTTTCGATTTGCCAAACGTCATCATCAAATCCACGGTCCCGCCATCGACCGAGCCCGTTCGAAGTGGTGGATCGGAGGGCCCATGTCTCTGCTGTATGGGTTTCTCAATAGTCTGGTTCCAGGTTCTGGCGTCATGATCTTGGCGTTTTTCAGTGCGATCGGTCTGCCAGCCGTTGCAGTGATTGCCACGGATGCCCTGATCTCCTTGGCGCTGAACCTTGCCAAGATTGGTCTGTTTCAAAAACTAGATGGATTCCCAGATCATCTGTTTCTGCTGGCGGTCTTTTGCGGTCTGGCCAGTGTGCCGGGCGTCTGGTTTGCCCGTTGGCTCTCCCATCGCCTTCACCACAAGACTCAGCAAGGATTGATTGAACTGGTCATCGCGGGCAGTGCAGCCCACCTGCTGTTTCGAGCCATGACTGAATGATTGATATCGCTGCAGGCCAGTAAGCCAACTAATGAAATAAAGACCTGCGAAGGAGTCTGAAGATGACCGATGCCCTCTCCAACACCGACCTGCTGGCCGCCTTTGCCCCGACCGGCCGACTGCGAGCTTCGATTAATGTGGGCAATCCCATCCTGGCCAAGCGCGAGCCGGGCGGATCGGCCAGCGGTGTGTCTATTGACCTAGCCCGAGCTTTGGCAGCCCAGCTGGCGGTCGAGCTGGACCTGGTCATCTTTGACTCGGCTGGTGAGTCCGTTGAAGCGGTGACGGCGGAAGAGGCTGACGTTGGATTTTTTGCCATCGATCCAAAGCGTGGCCAGGAGATTGCCTTTACCGACGCCTATGTCTTGATCGAGGGCTACTACCTGGTCCCCCAGACATCGTCCATCCAGACCAATGAGCAGGTTGATCAGGCTGGCGTGCGGATTGCCGTTGGCAAGGGCAGTGCCTATGACCTGTACCTGCAACGGACCATTCAGAAGGCTCAGCTGGTTCAGGCCCCAACCTCTCCTGCCGTGTTCTCTTTCTTCGTTGAAAAGGGACTGGAGGTGGCCGCGGGCGTGAAGCAGCAGCTGGAAAAAGATTTACCCAACTTCCCAGGTCATCGCCTGTTGCCGGAGCGCTTCATGGTGATTCGACAGGCCATGGGCCTGCCGAAGTCGCGTGGCGAAATGGCTGCAGCCTTTCTGACAGATTTTGTCGAGGCCCAAAAGGCCAACGGCTTTGTCGACAAGGCACTCCAACGGCACGGCATCAACGGGGCGACAGTCGCCCCGTTGCGCTAATCCTTCGCCTGCCCTTATTTGTCCTCTGCGAAGACCTCTTTGGCGTTTCGGAAGCTGTCAATCGCAGCCGGCACGCCACAATAAATGGCCGTCTGCAGAAAGATCTCTTTGATCTCATCCTTGGTCAGGCCATTGTTGAGTGCGCCGCGCACATGAAGCTTGAGCTCATGCGGCCGGTTCAGGGCTGTCAGCATGGCCAGGTTGATGATGCTGCGAGTCTTCTTGTCCAGGCCCGGACGGTTCCAGACATCGCCCCAGCAGTACTGGGTGACCAACTCCTGCATATCACGGTTGAAGTCATCGGCATTTGCGATGGCCTTGTCGACATAGGCGGCCCCCAAGACTTCACGACGAGTCTTCAATCCTTTTTCAAAAAGCTCTTTGTTCACAGCGGCTTCCTTTCGTGGTGGTTTGAGCGCCAATCTGCCATGATTGAGACTCGATGACACTCCCCGACTTTCCCTACGCGTTCTACGCGGCTGCTGTGGTGGCCATTCTGCTAACAGGGATTGTGAAGGGCGGGTTTGGTGGTGCAGCCGGTGGACTGGCTGTGCCCATCATGTCCATCTGGGTTTCACCTGCCGTTGCAGCTGGCGTGATGCTGCCCATTCTCTGCGCCATGGATATTTTTGGGGTTCGCGCCTACAAGGGGCGTTGGTCCTGGGTCGTCGTCAAGCCAGTATTGACCGGGGCCATGGTCGGCATTGGTATCGGCTGGCTGGTCTTTAAACAGCTCTCGGTCGATGGCCTGCGGCTGATCATCGGCGGGATTGCGGTGACCTTTGTTCTGAACAACTGGTTTGGACTGGCCGGCAAGCTGGCCAACCTGATTCGCAAGGCCCCGAGTGAGACCGGTCGAAAGACCGGCTATTTCTGGGGAACGGTCTCGGGCTTTACCAGCACCCTGGCGCATGCCGGTGGGCCGCCTTATGCGATCTACATCTTGAGCCTTAAGCTCGACAAGACCGTGATCGTGGCGAGCTCGGCCCTTTACTTCTTTGTCATGAATTACACCAAGCTGGTGCCGTATTACTTTTTGGGTCAGCTCAACACCGAGAACCTGGGCCTGGCCCTGCTCTTCTCACCCTTGGCGCCGATTGGTATCTGGCTGGGCGTTTGGCTACACAAACGCATCTCGGAGAAGCTTTTCTATCAGGCCAGCTACACCCTGCTGTTCTGTACTGGCCTGAAACTGATTGCAGACGGTCTGGGTTTCTAGGCTTTACTTGGCAAACAGGTAGTCGGGGTTGGCCATGGCCTTGAACTCGATGGCGTTGCCAAACGGATCCATGAAGAACATGGTGGCCTGCTCACCGACCTGACCCTTAAACCGAATGTAGGGCTCGATGATGAACTGGGTGCCGGCTGCTTTGAGTCGATCCGCCAAGGTCTGCCACTCGGCCATGGACAGCACCACCCCAAAATGCCGAACCGGGACTTTCTTGCCATCGACATCTGAACAGACGTCGTTGGCAGCCTCACCAGCAGCCAGGTGGGCCACGATCTGGTGGCCATAGAAATTAAAGTCGATCCACTCCGGCGAACTGCGGCCCTCGGAGCAGCCAAGCGTCTGACCGTAGAAGGCTCGGGCCTGGGCCAGGTCATCAACCGGGAAGGCCAGGTGAAAAGGGTGAAGGGCTGCTGACATGGTTTAACCGCCTCCGCGTTGCATAAAGAGATCGAACTGTTTCATAAAGGCCTGACGTTCGATCGGGGTCAGGCCCGTAAATTCAAAGCGTACTGCAAGTCTGGCGATGCTGAGCAAGGCGATGGTCCGAGGCGGCATGACCTGCCAGCTGAGTCTTAGAAAATGACCAACGGTCGCCTGCGGCCCCTCAATGACCAAGGCATGCGACCCGACTGCGCCCGGCAGCCAGGACAGCCATTCGGACTCTGTGCAGCCCATGTCTCGTTCAAAGACGTCTGGCCAATGGTCATGCCTGAACACTGCGCTGCTAGCCGCCGGCAATCGGTGGCCAGACGGCCAGTACGTCGCCATCATTTAAAAGGTGGCTGCCGCGATTGTCTTCTTCAATGTAGTGGCCATTGACCAGCACCAGTTTGGTCAGGGCTGGCGGCAGGCCATACGGCGCCAAGGCCTGTCCCACGGTCGTGCCCGTGGGCAGCTCCACCTGGTGCTGATTGGTGGAGCGGGCCTGATCCGGCAGGTGAGCTGCCAGACTGGCGTAGAGCTTGATGGTGATCCGCATGCCGCCAAAATTACGTCAGGCGGTTGAGCCCCGCCATCAGTAGTTCAACGGATGGGATCAGATGATGGCGTGCTGATCCTGAGCCTGGGCACAGGCCAGGTAGGCTTCCATGAGCCGAGTGGGGTCTTGCAGGAGTTTGTCCTTCCAAACACCCAGACGCACCTGACCTTCGACCAGGCCACGCATGACCCCGACGTGATCGGTCCAGCCAATGGCGTTACAGCCCACCAGTCGATCCTGGTCAAACTGCAGACTGAGCATGCGGAAGTTCTCGCTGTCGACCATCTCGGCCTGCTGGCCGCCGGGGACACCCTGCCATTGGCCAAAGCTCGAAGAGATCAGGCCCAGGGTGTCTAAGACGTTAATCTGCGGAACACGCTTGAGACTGGTGGACAGACCCAGCATGCTGCGAGCGGCCACCAGCGCCTGGTCGGCTGCGTTGGGCTGAATCGCACTGACCACCTGCTGACCGGTGGCGTGGTCAAAAGCCTGAGCACAATCGCCCGCTGCAAAGACATCAGCCGCGCTGGTCTGCAAGCGGTCGTCGGTGAGCACCCCTGTGTCACAGGCAATGCCGCTGTCTGCGAGAAAACCGATGTTGGGCTTCACGCCGGTGCTGCTGATGACGAGATCTGCTCGCAGCGTGAGGCCATTGGAGAGATGAACCTCAGAGGGAGGACCATTCGCATGATCGATGCGATCGACCTTGGCCGAGGTCTGAACCTGAACCCCTTTTTTCTGACACCAGGCCTTGATCATGCCGCCAGCCGTGGGACCCATCATGCGAGGAACCATGCGGTCGCCCATCTCCACCACCGTGAGCTCTACGCCACGGGCTGCCAACGCTTCCATGATGATGCAGCCGATAAAACCAGCCCCCATCTGAACCACCTTGGCACCAGGCTTGGCGAGCTGGATGATCTGTCTAGCATCGGCGAGCGTCCAGCAGGTGTGCACGTTTGCACCGTCCATGCCTGCAATGGGTGGGCGAATGGGCGTTGAACCCGTTGCAATGAGCAGCCGATCGTAGCCATGGGTGGTGCCATCTTCGAGAACAATCTGGTGCTGGGCTGGCTGCACCTGGCGCACTCGCTGCCTGACGACTCGAATGCAGAGTTGATCGAAGTGGTCGGATCCCTTGCGCAAGAGGGTGCCCTGCTCATCGATGTTGTTGATGAGCAGATAGGGAATGGCCATGCGCGAGTAAGGGCGCTCGGGCTCGTCGCCCACAATGGTGATCTCATCGTGGGGCGAGAGCTTTCGAATCTGCTCAGCCGCAATGACGCCGGCTGGTCCAGCCCCAATGATCAGGTGCCGCATGACTTATAGGCCCAGGCGCTTGCGGGTGTCAGCCTTGAGCTGACCATCGGCATCCCAGCCACGGATCTCGTAATACTTGGGCAGCATCTCGGGCAGCTTGTTGACCAGGCCTTTGGCAGGACCGACCTTGGCGGGCTCTTTGAGCAGCCGCGGCGGCAGGGTGTCGTCCTTGGAGGTGAAGCCTGCGCGGTTGTTGAAGTCACGCTCCATGTTCCAGATGCGCTCGCCGATGACGTTTAGGTTGTCGAGTGTGAACTCGTCGCCACAGGCCGCGGCAATCTGCGGCTGAATATCAGCCAGAGACCAGGCGAAGCTGGTGAAGATGCACAGGCCCGACGAATCAAAGCTGGCGGTGGCGTCTTGGAAGGCCATGACCAACTCTGGCTTGCCTTCGGCGGTGAGCGGATCGGTCTTGACCGGAATGCCCAGGACCTCTGAGGCCACGGTGTAGCTGCGCAGGTGGCAGGCGCCACGGTTGGAGGTGGCGTAGGTCAGCCCCATGCCCTGGATCCCGCGTGAGTCGTAGGCAGGGAACTCTTGTCCTTTGACGCTCATTGAGAGCTCTGGGTGTCCGTACTTGGCGCACAGACGCTTGGAGCCCATGCCGATCTCTTTGCCAAAGCCAATCCCCTTGGCCGTCATGTCAGCCAACTCGCACAGGGCCTTGGCCGAACCGAAGGGAGCCTCTAGTCCCATCTGCTCCTTGGTGATGACACCCATCTCGAAGAGCTCCATGGCAGCGCCGACTGTCGCGCCGAAGGAAATGGGGTCCATGCCGTGCTCGTTGCAGATGAGGTTGGCGTACTGCAGCGCCTCTAGGTCGTTGACGCCATTGGCTGCACCGAGGGCCCAGGCGGCTTCGTACTCTAGACCGCCACTCGCACCCCAATACTGGGGCTTGTTCTGAACGGAGAAGTGGGTCTCATCGATCTTGCTGATCCTGCCACAGGCAATGGTGCAGCCAAAGCAGGCCTGGTTGGTGACCAGATGAGGCTTGCCGTCTGTCTTGCGAGGTTCTGCCATGGCTTCAGCCGAGATATCGCGTGCCCCCTCGAACTGAACGTCGCGGTGGTTACGGGTGGGCAGCGCGCCCATCTCGTTGATCACGTTCATGAGGACCTGGGTGCCATAGGTGGGCAGGCCCTGTCCGGTCACGGCGTTCTCGGCCAGGATTTTTTTCTTCTCGGCCGTGACACGCATGAACTCTTTGGCGTTGTGCAGATTACCCACGCCCTTGGTGCCACGGACCGCAATGGCCTTGAGGTTCTTGGATCCCATAACGGCACCGACGCCGCTGCGGCCCGCCGCCCGGTGGAGGTCGTTGACCACTGCGGCAAACAAGACCTGGTTCTCGCCAGCGGCTCCGATGGAGGAGATACGGGTCAGAGGATCTTGGTGAGTTTTCTTGATGAGCTCTTCGGTCTCCCAGACCGTCTTGCCCCAGAGGTGAGAGGCGTCTTTGAGCTCGACCGTGTCATCGGAGATCGACAGGTAGACCGGCTTGGGCGATTTACCCTGGAAAATCACCATGTCATAACCGGCGAACTTGAGCTCGGCGCCCCAGTAGCCACCGGAGTTAGAGCAGGCGATCGCACCAGTGAGTGGGCCTTTGGTGACCACGGTGTAGCGGCCGCCGGTAGAGGCAACGGTGCCGGTGAGCGGGCCAGTAGCCCAGATGATTTTGTTGTCAGCCGACAGAGGATCGGTCTTGGGGTCGACCTCTTCGACCAGATACTTAGAGGCCAGGCCACGTGAGCCCAGGTATTGGGCGGCCCAGGCCATGTTGAGGGGTTCTTTGGTGACGGTGCCTTTGGAAAGATCGACACGCAGAATGGTTCGGGTCCATGCCATGGTCAGGTCTCCTTAAGCAGCCGGGTTGGTGGGTTGGTTGCCGAGCTTGTCGGCCCAGGCCTTCATGCGATCCAGGCCAGTCCAGTTGGCGTCCACAAAGGTGATCGCCTGGGTTGGGCAGGCCTCGGCGCAGGCGGGGTTACCGCCGCAGAGGTCACACTTCTGGACCTTGCCGGTCTCGGCAACGTAATTGATGGTGCCAAACGGACAGGAAATGGTGCAGACCTTGCAGCCCACGCAGGTGGCCTCGTTGACGACCTTGGCGCCAGTGGCCTTGTCGACCGTGATGGCTTCGACTGGGCAGGCGTGCAGGCACCAGGCCTCGTCACACTGGGTGCAGGTGTAGGGCACCTTGCGACCGGTGTTGTGGAAATCAAAGACTTTGATGCGTGACTTGGCAGTCGAGAAGACGCCATAGTTCTCGTAGGAACAGGCCATCTCGCACTGCAGACAGCCAGTGCATTTCTCGGGGTTGATGTGCAGGCTTTTCAGCATGACAGCGGTCTCCTTGGATGTTTTTCTTATGCACTGCTTTGCATAGCAGGGTAACGCAGGAGCTCCGTGCCACTCAACCGCAAAACCCGACTATTTTGCTGAGAATTTAGACGCTGCCTGACATGACCCTCCAGCCGAGCAACCCGCCAGCGCCCACGGGCCAAGGCATTCTCGAGAATATTCAGACAAAGAAATCTATAGACAGTAGAGTCTTTTCTGGCAGACTAGCCACCCATGCTGCGCCGCATCTTCTTTGCTTCCCTGTTTTCATGGACCAGTCTGTTCACTGGCTTGGCTGGACTGGTCCATCTAAGCCCTGCTCAGGCCGCCTGCCCTGAGCAGCCACTGGCCAGCGCAGGCCAAGCTCGGGCCATCGGAGAGTCGGCCAATGCCAGACGGGTTCCGTTGGTACTGGTCACCCATCCATCGAAGAGCTTCGACCCACGGTTATCCAGCAAGCGCGGCACCGATGAGTTGATGCGCGTGGCCAAGGTCAAGGGTTGGCCCAGCCTTTATCTGAAAGATGACGACAAGATTCCCCAATACTTTGTGGATGACTGCGACCCAACGGGCTGGGTGTTCTCGCAAGACGGCGAGCTGAACTTTGACCTGCCCGCCCGAGAGGTCTACGTGGCCGGAGGGCACCTGGAGCTCTGCCTGTCTCGCAGCCTGCACGACCTGATTCTGCAGTGGGCAAAGGCCCCGCCCCAGAGTCGACGGATCACTTTTGTGATGGATGCGATTTACTCCAATGGAAAGTATTTTGAAGAGGGCAAGGCGGGCTTCGACGATCTGCAGAAATTTTTTGCAGTGACCAACTACCGACGACCAGGCGGCGAAGCCTGGCCCAAGCTCAATCTGTTGGAATCCATGGGCGTGATCAAGAGCCCGGCCGAGCAGCTTGAGTACCTGAAGACGGTCCTGCCCCATTGGGATCGAACCTTTGATGAGCGCTGGCGCGTCGAGGTGATCGATGACGACGATCAGGTCACCGTCTTACGAAAGGGCCAAGGATCCTCACCGCCGGTGATGCAGTTCAAGTTTGTGGATTCGATGTTGGATCAGTAGGTCAGCGGAGCGACCAAACAACGGGACCCGCGGCCTAGGGCCAGTCGGATCGGCAGACTGGCGCCGTGCATAATGCGCTGCATGCAAACCCCTGAGCCATCCTCCGGCGAGCTTCTAGCCAAGCCGGATCCCAACAACCCCAACAACAATCCCTATCTGGGCCTGGTGCGGCTGGCCATGTTTGCAGCCTTGATTGCCGTGATGGGCTTTATTCCCAAGTTAGACCTTCCGTTTTTAGCTGGTGTGCCTATTACCGTTCAGACACTGGGCGTGATGATGGCGGGATTGTTCCTGGGTGCTCGCCAGGGTGCGTTGGCCGTGCTGCTGTTTATCTTTGTGGTCTGCCTGGGTGCACCGTTTCTATCCGGTGGTCGCGGCGGCTTGGGTGTGTTGTTCGGACCGACGGCAGGGTTTTTGATCGGTTGGGTCATCGGTGCGTTCCTGGTCGGACTGATTTTTACGAGCCTGCGCAAGATGCGGATCAGTCTGTATTGGGCAGCACTGGTGGCCTGCCTGATCGGCGGCATTGCCGGCATCTACCTGCCCGGCATTCCTTGGCTGTCTTGGCGCGCGGGCATGCCTTTGGACAAGGCGGCACTGGTGAGCCTGGCCTTTGTGCCTGGCGATGTGATCAAGGCCTTTGTGGCGGCCTGGCTGGCCAGGCAGCTCGAGCGCGAGCTGCCTAAGCTCTAAGGTCAACCAGACTTATCGGGGCAACAGACCGTCTAGGTGCTTGGCCACCGTCTCTGTGAAGGTGGCATAGACGGGATTGGCCACAAAGCCCAGGTGAGGCGTCATGGTGACGTTGGGCATGGTCCTAAATGGATGGTCATTGGGCAGCGGCTCGACATCAAAGACGTCCAATGCGGCCATGGCCGGACGACCCTGCTTGAGCGCAGCCAGCAGATCAGCCTCGTTGATCAACGCAGATCGAGACGTGTTCACAATCAAGGCATCGCTGCGCATTTTGGCCAACGCCTTGGCATCGATCATGTTGCGGGTCGTCGGGGCCAAGACCATGTGCAAAGACACGACCTTGGATTCAGCAAGCAGCTGGTCCAAAGGCACATGGATCGCGCCGGCTGCCTGAGCACGCTCTGCGGTCATGTTGGGACTCCAGGCGAGGGTCTTCATGCCGAATGCCTGCCCGACCTTGGCGACCCGGGCGCCAATGTTGCCTAGGCCAATCAGACCCAGGGTCTCGCCCTCGAGGATGTCGCAGAGGTTGGGGTAGTGAAGATTCTGACGCCAGTCAGCACCTGGTGTGCGCAAGACCTGCATGCCGGGCTCCAGGCGCTTGAGCGCCCCCAGGATCAAGGACCAGGTGAGCTCACAGGTGCTGGCCTTGGAGGGACCGAACTCGGTGTTGAAGACCGGAATGCCACGGGCCTCGCAGGCTGCTGAATCCAGCAGGTTGTTGCGGGTGCCGGTGTAAATCACGAATTTGAGGTGTGGAGCCGCATCTAACTCTTTGGCGCCGAAGGCTGTGCGATCGCGCATGAGGACCACGCCGGTGGCCGTGGCCAGACCGTCCGTGAGCGCCTGACCGCGCAGCGGCTGGCTGTTGAGCAGCAGATTGGCCCGATCGGCCAGCGCCATGATGGCAGGCGTGTTGGCAAAGGCGTTCTCGAAATCGTCGAGAAAAAGAATGTTGGGTTTGGTCGAGGTCATGTTGAAGGTGGTTAAATCGTTGTTATGCAGATGGTCTTGATCGCGGTTGGCACCAAGCAGCCCCAATGGGTGAACGAAGCATACGCGGAGTACGCGGACCGCATGCCCCCGGAATATCCCTTGATACTCAAAGAGGTGAAAGCCGAGTCCCGCACGCTGGGCAAATCGGTCGAGGCCATGATGGCCGCCGAGGCTGATCGTATTCGAGCAGCCATGCCTGCGCATGCGCGGCTGGTGGTGCTCGACGAGATGGGGTCCCGGCTGACCAGCACCGCCTTGTCGGAGCGACTGGCCAGCTGGTCTGAGCAGAGCGACCCGGTGGTCATTGTCATCGGCGGGCCCGACGGGCTGCACGAGTCGATTAAGTCGGCGGCCAAAGAAAAGATTCAGCTGTCGGACATGACGCTGCCACATGGGATGGTGAGGGTTCTGATGGCCGAGCAGCTGTACAGGGCCCATTCCATCCTCAAAGGACATCCTTACCACCGGGCGTGACCATTTGTAGCCCTTGAACTGAGCAATGGGCGGGGTCTCCTCTCGCGCTGTCGCGAAGTTCGTCAACCTCCGCCCATTGCTCAGCCTCACCCATAAAAATATGCCCGGTGGGCCTTGGGCGACGTTGGCGATGGCCGATGAACTTTGAGCTTTGCCCCGCAAAGCGAGAGTGAAGAGGTCACGCCAACGGGGCCAGCAGCCCTGTCGGGCATTTGCGCGCAGCAACATGCATTCAGACGGATATAAGAAGAGAATGGGCCTATCAGTTGTAAGGCCATTTCAGAACCAAGGGGAGAAGAGCGTGGGTCGTCTGAGAAATGGGTTGAAGTCCGCCGCAGGCCTATTGGCCGCGGCCATCATCGCCACCAACGTTCTGGCCGCCGATGACCTGCCCGCCATGAAGGTGCAGAAGGTCGGCAAAGACATCTACATCATCCAAGGCCAGGCCGGTGCGGCCAGTTCCGCCAACGCAGGCTTTATCTCCAATGCAGGTGCAGTCGCCACCGGCGCAGGCCTGGTGGTCTTTGACACTCTCGGTACGCCACCGCTCGGCGCCAAGATGCGCAAGCTGATTGAAGAGGCCAGTGGCGAGAAGGTCCAGGTCGTCGTGGTCTCGCATTACCACGCTGATCACTTCTACGGTATTCAGGCCTTTGCAGATCCTGGCGTCGAGATCATTGCCCACCCCAAGGCCGAACAAGTCTTCAACGATGCAAACACCGCGAATCGGTTCGCCCAGCGCAAGCAAGACCTGTTTCCATGGGTCAGTGAAGAGACCAAGCTGACACTCGCTGGCCGAAAGGCGAAGGTCGGACCCGGCCAGAACGAGACCTTTCAGGTGGGCCGCTACCACTTCACCCTGATCGACGGCCTGGGCGCACATGCGCCCGATGACCTGATGATGCGAGTCGACGAACTGAGCGCTGTGTTTGCCGGCGATTTGTTTTTTACCGGTCGCGTGCCCTTTGTGGGCTCGGCCAATCCGCGCATCTGGCTGGCAGCCCTGGACCGCATGGCCGAGAAACCGCCCAAGATCGCGATCCCGGGCCACGGGGCTGTGTCCTTCGACCCACAAAAGGATTTGGACCTGACCCGTCGTTACCTCGCGCATCTGTCAAAGTCCATGGCCAACGCAGTCGCCAATATGCAGAGCTTTGAAGAGGCCTACGCCAGTATTGATTGGTCCGCCTTTAAAGATCTGCCGGCCTTTGGCCCAGCCAATCGGCTCAATGCTTACGGCGCCTACCTGCATGCCGAGCAAGAAGCACTCAAAAAATAAGACATCAACAAGAGAGGACACCATGACCGAGATCCGCGCCGGACTGCCCCTATCAAGCCCCATGACCTGGTTGTCACGTGGCTGGAATGACATGCTGTGCACCGGCATGCGCGGCACCTACTACGGGGCCTTTTTTGCCGTGATGGGCTATGCCATCTCGATGGTGTACGACAACCTGTGGCAAGCCACCATGGGGGTAACGGCAGGCTTCTTCCTGATGGGACCGTTTATCTGCACAGGGATCTATGAACTCTCTCGCCAACGAGACAACGGACAGCCCTACAACCTGATCGCGAGTTGGACGGCCTGGTTTCGCAACTGGAAGTCGATTGCCTTTTTTGCGGCCATGCTGACCTTCTTCATGATCGTCTGGGCCAGAGTCTCCGTCGTGCTGTTTGCCCTGTTCGCCAGTCATGACTACCCCACCCTTCAGAGCATGCTCGCCCAGATCATCTCGGTCAAAAACTTTGAGTTTCTGTTTGTCTGGATGGGCGTGGGATTTGTCTTTGCCAGCCTGGTCTTTGCGATCTCAGTGGTCTCAGTGCCGCTGCTCTTGGACCGTGGGACCGATACCCTGGAGGCCGTCTTTGCCAGTGCCCGAGCACTGTGGGCCAACCCAGGTGTCTGCCTGGTCTGGGGGCTGAGCATTGTCGTGATCATTGGCCTGAGCCTGGCCATCTTTATACCAATCCTGGTGCTCACAGCGCCATGGGTTGGGCATGCCACCTGGCGGGCCTACAAGGCGTTGGTGGTTTAAGCGCTGCCGCTGGTCTCGGCGCGGGAGTGTTCCAGCGCCTGAATCTTCTTCTCGAGCCGGTCTGCAGCATCTCGCAGGCTGCGCAGCTGCTGGGTATGGTCCTGAAAGTCTTGCTTGGTCACCACCAGCTTGGCGTCGTGAATGGCGTAATCCACCAGCCGCTTGGCCATAAAAGCCAGCGGGTGGCTGCTGATCGCATCGAACACAGGTGAGGTCTTGGCGCGAATCACCGATATCAGCGGGCCCAGCTTTTCGGCTACCGCTGCATCGCCCTGAATGCGGATGCCCTTCATTCCAGGACCAGCAGTCGCACCGAGTCCACCGGAAACCGCCTGCTCAAGGGCGCCAACAAAGAACTCACTGCCCACTTGAAGGGTAACGTCGGCCTCTTGCTTGGCCTCTGACGACTGGTTGGCCTGGGCAGCAAGCTGCGCCGACGAGACAGTAACCTGGGGAGACTGGGCGCTGGCAGAAGGCTCGCGCAGCAGGCCGTCTGCCTCAATCTGTAGACGAAGCCGTTTGCCCTGAAGTGGCCCCTGGAGATCAAACACCAACTCGATGGTCTTGCCGGCCAGAGGCTTGAGATGGTCGTGCAGGTCCTCGTCTCGTTCGATGGCGAAGTTAATCGCCTGCACAGCCGCCGACTGACCTCGCTGCGTGACCGCTTGGTAAAAAGTCAGCATGCGAGGCCGGTATCGGAAACGACAGTCTGCTTAAGAGGCTTGCTGCTGCAGGATGCCTGCGAGCAGCCAACCACCGGAGCCATCTTTTGGCTTTTGAAGCGTCCAGACTTCGTCAAACGGCTGAGCGGCACCATCAAGGGCCTCACGAATCAGGCCATAGAAGCGGACATAGGCCTCGTCAACTGTGCGGCCGTCTTCGTCGGTGGCGTCATCCATGCCCAGCCATTCGACGTGCAGGCTCACGACAGCGGTGTGGTTGGCAGCTGAGCCGCGTTCGGCCAGTTGCTTTTCCAGCCCGTAAGCCATGGACTCGGTGACGAAACCACGGATAGCCGTCATGTCGCCGTTGTCCCAGACTCTTTGAAGTTCGGTGAACTGCTTGCGAGCCACCTGCAGAAACTGATCAATCTCAGCCTGGTTGGGCTGAATAGGTGCCGCCTCAGAGGCCGTGGATGCGGGTGCGTGGGCCGCGCCTGTCGATCCGTAGTGAGTGGTCGAGTGGTCAGTCGAGCTGGTGCGGTAGCTGTTCGAGTTGAATCCACCGTTGGAACCATGACCCGAGGGAACACCTGCAGGCTGCAAGCGGTTGCGGTTCATGACCATGCGAACAATCGCAAAAATGGCGAGGCCAGCGAGCAGCATCAGCATGAAGCTCATGAGCTCAGCACCAATGCCCAGGTAAGAGGCCAGAGCCGCCAGACCAAGGCCAGCGGCGATGCCAGCCAACGGCCCCATCCAGCTACGGGTGGGGGCTGCAGCAGCTTGCTGCCCAGCAGCCTGGCGAGCTGCAGCGGGCTGCTGAGTGGGCGCCTGTGCAGGAGCCGCAGCCGGCTGAGCGGGCCGCGGCGGCGTAGCCTGACGCTGAATGGGCATTTGACGGCCAAACGAACTGCCGCCGCCCATGCGCTTGGCTTCTGCTGTAGGGGCAAAGCCAACGGCTGTGAATACCAGTACAAGACCTAGCGCGACGGCCAATGATTTGCTCGCTAGACTCTTTTTGTAATTGAACATGTCGTGTTCCTCTATCCCGTAAATTGTTTTGAACTTCTGACCCTGTGGGCAACGCTCTAAAGCTGTTGGAAAACACCACTGGGCCAAGAGTTATGACACCAGAATAAGGCTAGTGTTCCATAAATGAGCGCAACTGATAACCGACCCCGAGTAGGGTTGATGTTGGGAGATCCCACTGGGATTGGGCCCGAAGTGGCCTTGAAGCTTTTGGCCAGACCCGAGACCCACCAGCAGGCTCGGATCCTGGTGGTTGGCGACCGCCGAATCTTTGACCAGACCGCACTAACTCTGGGGCTGGCGCTCAAGGCCCGCGTGGTCGAACCCAGCCAGAGCTTTGAGTGGCCGCAGCCCAGCGACCCCGAGGTGGTCATGGTGGATCTGGCCAATATGGATCCCGCTCAAGTCACCCAAGGGGCGGTGGACCACAAGATCGGCTGGCTGGTCGGTGAAACTTTGAAAGTGATGACTGACTTGGCCTTGGAGAAGGTGATTGATGCCGTTTGTTTTGCGCCGCTCAACAAGGCTGCCATCAACCGCGGCGGGTGGCAGTACCTGGACGAGCACGCCATGTTTGCTGACTGGAATGCTCACCAAGGGTATTACGGTGAGGTCAACATCATTCCCCAGTTCTGCACCTTCCGCGTCACCTCTCATGTCAGCCTGCGCAAGGCGGTTGACCTGGTGGTCCCGGAACGAATCCACGGGGCCGTTCAGCTGGCCCACACCGTGATGAAGGGCTTGGGCCATCAAAAGCCCAAGATCGGTGTGGCGGCATTAAACCCGCATGGCGGCGAGAGCGGTCTGTTTGGTGACGAAGAAATCACCATTATTCGGCCGACGCTGGAAAAGCTGGCTGCAGCAGGATTGGAGACCGAAGGGCCCTACCCGTCTGACACCGTCTTTCTGAAAGCCAAGGCGGGCGCCTTGGATGCGGTGGTCATCATGTACCACGACCAGGGTCAGATCGCGACCAAGCTCTTGGGCTTTAGCGAAGGGGTCACGCTGACTGGCGGCTTGAAGACCATCTACACCACGCCTGCCCACGGCACCGCTTACGACATCGTGGGGCAAAACAAGGCGCACCCTGGGGCCATGATCAAGGCCTTTGAAGTGGCGGTTAACCTAGCAAACCAGCGGAGAAGCGCTGCTCCCAGCCCTCAACCTCACTGATGCCCAGCGCTGCAGCATAGTCAGCCGGCGACATGCTGGCTGACTGCAGTCCCGCCACATCACCCTGAAGCAGGCGCTGCAGGTTGGTGGTGACGGCATGGCCAAAGCTGCTTCTGGCCAAGGCGGGGAAGATGCCTACCGAAATACCGGCAGCAGCCCACTGTTCTCTTGGCAGGGCCATCAGGCGAGCGTCGATGCTCATGTTGATCAGACACGGGGCAGGAACGGCCCGGCTGACTGCTTGAATCTGCTCTAGCAAATCTGGGCTGGTCTTGAGTTCTACGAAGACCGCCTCGGCCCCCGCCTGAACAAAAGCCTGGGCCCGCTCAATCGCTGCCGCAAGTCCCAGGCTGGCAGCGGCATCGGTTCGTCCGATGATCACCATGGGGTCTTCGGTCTGCACTCGCGCCGCGCAGGCTGCCGCAATCCGAGCGACCGCCTGGTCTTGGTCAATGACAGACCGAGCACCCGGCAGCTGGGCACATCGCTTGGGCGTGACCTGGTCTTCGAGGTGAATCGCTGCCACACCGGCTAGCTCGAGCGAGCGAACGGTTCTCTGGATGTTGACCACACTGCCGTAGCCTGTATCCGCATCACAGATGATGGGCAGGCGCGTGCACTGATTGATGCGAGCAAGGTGGTCGGCCAGCAAGGTCAGGTCCACCAGGCCCACATCGGGCTCACCCAGCAGGCAGGCCGAGACGGCGTTACCGGAGACATAGGCTGCGTCCACCGGAAATCGCTCCACCAGGCGGAGGCCAAAGCCGTCATAGACCCCAGGGGCGAAGATAGGCTGACTCGCAGCCAAAGCCCTGCGAAAGGCACGCCGCTTGTCTTGAATCGATGGGGGGTTGAGTGCTGGCATAACGTCAACCCGCAGCCAAGTCCGGCCAACCCTTGTTCTGCTGCAAGAGCGGCAACAAACCGCCAGCAGAAATAATCTGCATGAGGACTGGCGAGAGCCCGGCGCCTTGGGCCACCACACGATCGCCCTGGGTGACGCGACCGGCCAGCAGATCGACCGTCACCGACTGACCGGGTACTGGCCCGTCAACGGGGGCCGTGATCAAAGCCAGGCCATTGTTCATGGCATTTCTAAAAAAAGCCCTGGCAAACGACTTGGCCACCACCACCGACACACCCATTTCTTTAAGGATTTGTGCGGCCTGCTCGCGAGACGAATTGATGCCGAAGTCGGCACCGGCCAGCAAGACAATGGGCTGACCCGCCTGTCGATACTGGGCCGCCTGCTCGGCAAATCCCGGCGACAGTTCCTGAAAGGCACAGCCCACAACGAATTGGTTGTCCTTGCCGGGCAGGTATTTGGTGGAGCAGTGAATGTCGGTGTTGACGCGGTCTCCCAGGACCATGGTCACACCCTGAATCACCGATGGACTGGTCTTCATACAGCACTCCAATTCACATGGTCGATCTCGCGCGGATCGGTAATCATGCCGCGCAGCGCAGAAGCCGCAACGGTGGCTGCTGAACCCAGCCAGATGTCTGCTGCACCATTGCCCAGCCGACCTTTGAAATTGCGATTGGCCGAGGAGATCACGGTCTCCCCATCACCCGGGGTGAAGTGGCCAGTCACACTGATACAGGTGCCGCAGCCGGCTGATTCAAAAGATCCGCCTGCAGAAATAATGGTCTCGATCAGACCCTCGCGGGCCGCTTGCAGATAAATGTCTCGAGAGGCTGGCGTCACGATCATACGCACACCCGGCGCAAGACGATGGCCCTTGAGGACTGCCGCCACCTGACGAATGTCGGACAACCGACCATTGGTGCAGGTCCCCACCAGGGCTGCGTGAATCTTTTGCCCCTTGGCCTCGCCCACGTCGACAATGTCATCGACTTCGTGACGACGGGCCACCTGAGGTGCCAGGGCACTGACATGGATCTGGTGCCTCTGACTGTAATGGGCATCGGAATCAGCCTGGACTGGCTTGGGCTCTCTTGCACCGTGGGCTTTGAGCCAGGCGAACGTTTTTTCATCGGCCTCTAATAAGGCTGCCTTTGCACCAAGCTCGGCAGCATGGTTACAAAGCGTCATGCGATCGTCGATGGACATGGCAGCGACTGCCGAGCCGACATACTCGATGGCCTGGTAATTGGCGCCATCAGCGCCCAGCTTGCCCAGCATGTGCAGCGTGACGTCTTTGGCCCAGACGCCTGGCTGCAGTTGGCCTTGCAGTTCAACCAAGATGGTCGGTGGCACCTGAAACCAGAGCTTGCCGTAGGCCATGACGGCAGTCAGGTCGGTACCCTCCACGCCCATGCCCAGGGCATTGAAGGCGCCCTGGGTAACCGAGTGGCTGTCGGTGCCCACAATCAGATCGCCGCAAGTGACATGGCCTTTTTCCGGCAGCAGCTGATGGCAGATGCCTTCCCCAATGTCATAGAGCTGGGCACCGGTCTGATGAGAAAACTCGCGAAGGCGACCATGGATCTGGGCCGCTTCTTTGTGCGGTGGGGGTGAATAGTGATCCAGCACAAACGCGGTCTTGGGAGCGAACTGAAGCGGGACCTCGTTCATGCGGGCCACGGCCTTCATGGCGCCCGGTGCGCGTGCGTCGGTCAGCATGGCGAAGTCAATGTCGGCCACCACAAAGTCGCCTGGCTTGCAGCTGTTTAGGCCGGCATGGGCGGCCAATATTTTTTCAACAATGGTCTGGGCCATGAAGCACTCTTTACTGAATTGGTGTCTGGTTTTTCTCTATTGGCATTTGCAGCTTTGCGTCTAAGCATAGCCAATCTTTCACTCTAGAACCGCGAGCCCACGCATGGAAAACCATCATCCCATTCGATCATTGGCAGATATTGAAACTGTATCGGCGCCCGAGTTTGTGGACTGGTCAGACGAACTCTTTCCAGGCTTCGAGCGGTTTGAACGACAGGGGGTTGGCGCCACCATCCGAGGCGTCAAGGGTGGCCAAGGACCAGCGCTCATGCTGATTCATGGCAATCCACTGACCCATGCCAGCTGGCACAAGATCGCCCCATCACTGGCGCGGCACTTCACCGTCATCGCGCCCGATCTTCGTGGGTATGGAGACAGCGACAAACCCGAGGGTGGTGCGGATCACTCGGGCTACTCCTTCCGCTCTATGTCAGAAGACCTAGTCGCTGTTGCGCGTTCCTTTGGCATTGAACGCATGGCGGTTGTGGGACATGATCGCGGCGGGCGGGTTGGGTTTCGAATGAGCCTGGATCATCCAGACTTGGTCAGCCATCTGGTGCCCCTGGACATTGCACCCACCCATCATGTGTTGACCAATGTCAGCTTGGGCTGGGGACTTGAGGCCTACCACTGGTTCTTTATGGCCCAGAAGTATCCTTTTCCAGAGAAGCTGCTCTGCGCAGACCTGAACTACTACATCCAATACAAGCTCAACAAAAAAGGTGTGGGGCTAGAGATCTTTTCACCGCAGGCCATGGCGGAATATGTTCGGTGCACCACGCCTGAGCAGATTCATGCGGTCTGTGAGGATTACCGAGCCACCGTCTCAGTAGACCTGGCAATGGACACCGAGGACTTCGGTAACAAAAAAATCCAGTGCCCGGTCATGGTGCTCTGGGGTAGCAACAGCCATTGCGGCCGACACTTCAAACCCCTGCAGGCCTGGGGTGACTGGACTGACCGACTGGAGGGCTGCGACATTCCCACTGGCCACTACCCGGCCGAACAAAATCCACAACTGGTCTACAAGGCCCTGTGGTCTTTTTTAAATCGCTAAACCTGGACACTCACCGATGACAACCATCACCCCCCAACAGGCCAAACAGGCCATTCACGGCACTACCGAATGTGCGCTCTTGGACATTCGAGAACACGGACAATACGGAGAGGGTCACCCCTTTCTGTCGGTCCACTGTCCTTACTCGGACTTTGAGCAGAATCTGGCGCGCCTTGTACCCAACACCCAGACCCCCATCATTCTGATGGACGACGGCGATGGCGTCAGTGAGCGTGCTGCCGCAACTGCGGCAACCATGGGTTACGCCAGAGTTGAGATCCTCGGTGGCGGTGCACCAGCCTGGTCAGCAGCAGGCTACACGCTCTACAAGGGTGTGAATCTGCCCAGCAAGACCCTGGGCGAGATCATTGAGCATCACGACCACCCCAAGGTCATCACCGCCCAGCAACTGCATGACTGGCAGACCGAGGGCAAGCCGATGCATTTCTTTGACTGCCGGCCGCCCAATGAGTACGACAAGATGACCATTCCCGGCGCCGCCTGCGTGCCCAATGGCGAGTTGGCCCATCGACTGGCGGCTGTCGTGCCCGATGAGACCACCCCAATTGTGGTGACCTGTGCGGGCCGGACCCGTGGCCTGATCGGGGCAGCCGGGCTCGAAAGACTGGGTCTGCCCAATCCGATCTTCGCCGTTGAAAACGGCACTCAGGGGTGGGCCTTGGCTGACTTTGCGCTCAAGCGGGGAAATGGTCAACCCGACATGCCCGCCATGTCTGAACAGGCGCTTCGCATCAGTCGGGAGCGGGCCGATCGACTGATGAAGCAAGAAGGTCTGTCCTGTATTGATCACGCAGAGTTCCTGCGGCTGGCCCAAGATGGTTCCAGAACCCTTTACCTGATCGATGTCAGAAGCATCACGGAATACAAGCAGGGTCACCTGCCTGGGGCCGTTCATGCCTGGAGTGGACAGGCGGCGCAGGCCGCCGATCTGACCATGGGTGTGCGGCGTGCACGAGCCGTCCTGACTGACGACACCGGGCTTCGGGCTGCCATGGCTGGCGTATGGCTCAAGGCTCTGGGCTACGAGGTCTATGTCCTTCGAGAGACCTCGCCAAACGCTCTGCCGACAGACTGGCGCGTTCAGGCGCCGGCCATGCCAGCAGTCGATTCGCTTGCGGCCCTCGCACCAAAAGACGTTGAATCCATGCTGACCGCTGGCCAGGCCACTCTGGTCGACATCCGCGGCTCACAGGATTACCGCAAGCGACATGCGGCCGGCGCCCACTGGGCCACACGAGCCAGGCTATCGCAGCTGTCGCAGAGCAATCCTGACAAACCGTTGGTGCTGCTTGCCGATGACCCCGTTGCCGCCGAGTATTTTGCCGAGGATGCGAAGTCGATCGGTCTGACGGCTCTGGGCCTGGTGGCCGGTGGACTGAAGGCCTGGCAGTCGGCGGGTCTGCCGACCGAGTCCACGCCTCTCGTTCCGGCCGATCAAGACTGCATTGATTTTCTATTCTTCGTCCACGACCGACACGATGGGAATCTAGAGTCGGCCCGACGCTACCTGGAATGGGAGACAGGCCTGATTGCCCAGCTCGATGAGCAGGAACGGGCGAGCTTTCAGCTGTCTTAAACCAAAAACCCCTGCGGACGCCGTTCGCAGGGGTTCTGCCATTCTTGGGATGTCGTGCGCCAAGGGGGCAACCGCCCCCTTGATCGCTGACGCCCTTAGATCGCCAAGAGTGTGGTCAGCTCACGAATGCTGCCAACCTTCTCAATGCCACGGATCATCTCCACCACCTGGTTGGCCTTCTGGCTGCTGAACTTGGCAAACTCGCAGTTCTCGCGGAACTTATCGGCCACCTCGTCGTAGGTCATGGGCATGGCAGGGCTGCCACGGCCAAAGTCAGCGCTGCCACGAATCACTTTGCCGTCGGTTAGCGTGATGGTGATGATGGTGGTCATCTTGTGGAAACCGGCTGCCTCGGCCTCGGGGTCGACACCGAAGTCCACCTTCTTGATCATGGCCTGCACGTCGGGACGCATCACCACCTCGTCCGTGAACTCGGACAGACCAGCACGGCCCTCGAGCAGCAGAATCGCCATGCAGAACTCCATCGAGAACTTGGCCTGCAGCTCGTTGGTCGGACGATGGTGGATGAGCGCATTGGGCATGTTGTGGTTGGTGCCCACCTTGACGCTGACCACCTGGTCGGCCTTGATGCCATGCTCTTTGATCAGGCGCAGCATTTCGGTCATGCCGGGGTGGGTCAAAGAGCCCGATGGATGGGGCTTGATGGAGACACCGGGTGAGGCAAAAGTCCAGGGCTTGCCCAGCACGCCATCAATGGCCTTGGGGTCATAACCACCGCCAGCCGCACTGAAAAAGCCGCGAGGGGCTTCCAGAATGGTGGGGGCTGCCGTCCAGCCAATCTGAGCGAACTCAGCGGCCACGATGCCGCTCTCTGATGAGCGACCGGCGTGGAAGGGTTTGGTCATGGTGCCGAAGTTTTCGCGCAGACCGGCAGACTGACTGCCCGCGATGGACAGGGCGCGAAGCATGGTCTCTTTGTTCAGGCCCATGAGTTTGCCGGCCGCACTGGCGCTGGCGAAAGTGCCACAGGTAGCCGTGGAGTGAAAGCCAGTCTGATAGTGGCGAGGATTGATGGCCTCGGAGATCTTGCACTCGACTTCGACGCCCAGCTGATAGGCCAGAAAGACATCGGCACCAGAAGCATTGAGGGCCTCGCCCTTGGCAATGGCCGATGGCAGAGCGGGCGCGGTGGGGTGTGTCAAGAGGCCATAGACCCGATCTTTGGCGACAGCGAGCTGGGTGTCGTCGTAGTCGTCTGCGTGAATGCCAACGCCGTTGGCAAAGGCGGCAAAGCGTGGGGCCGTTTTGATGTTGGAGCCAAAGACCGTCGCTGCACCCGTGGGAATGCCCAATGAGTTCAGGTGCTGGCGGACCAACTCACCTGATTTGGCAACCGAGCCAGAGATGGCCAGGCCAATGCCGTCAAGCATGGATTTCTTTCCCAGTTCCATGACATCGGCTGGGACATCCTTGAGACTGGTTTCACAGACAAAGCCAGCGACGTAATCGGTCAGGCTGCGATTGGTTGCTTCAGACATGGAACGCTCCTTGAATAAAGTGACAGAGAATTAACGACGAGAGGATTTTTTGCTTCGCAGGCCGCGCTCAATCGGCAGGCCCATGTGCTGGCGGACCAGTTGCTCCAACTGGCGCATCACTGGGTCGAGGGTCTGGTCAAAGCGATAAAACAGACAGATCCCCACCGGTTCCAGCTGGCGACTGGTCTTGACGCGACGAATCTGCCCCATGGCCTCGTAACGCAAGGCGACCGGTTCAGGCACCAAGGTGACACAGGGCGAGCCAGGCAGCAGCGCCAGGCTCGACTCGAACGACTTGGTCTCGATCACCGGAATCGGTGGAACCAGCTGCTCGTTGAGCACCAGCCGCTCGAAGGCCCGTCTGGTGGAGGTCGTGTAAGCGGGCAGGATGAAGGGCTGCTCGAGGAGATCCACCAGGTCCACAGAGGACTTGATGTTTTGATTGTTGGCGTCCACCACGAAGACCGTGACCTCTTCGTAGAGGTGCAGACTCACCAGCCCTTCTTGATTGGCAAAGTCGGTCAACTGTCCAATGACCACATCGAGCTTGCCTCGCAGTAGGTCTTCAAAGAGCTCGCTCGAAGAGAGCTCAATCGCCTGAAGGTGTATGGGGTCTTTGGCCTGGGCCGCTGTCTGAATGAAGGTGGGAAAGAGGGTGTGCATGACCCTGGGAATGCAGCCAAGTCGGATTCGCTTGGGACCGGAATCATCTGGCATTTCCAGGCCCTGCAGCTCACGAAGAATTCGGGCGGCACGACCAATGATGTTCTTGGCCTCTGGTCGAGGGGTGCAGCCTGCCCGTGAACGGACAAACAATTCCATGCCGAGGATCTGCTCCGCCTCGGCGAGCCGCTTGGAGAGCAGGGGCTGGTGCTCGTTGAAGCGCTGAGCGGCGCTGTGAATCGAGCGTGCCTCCGAGACCCAGACGATCGCTTCGAGATGCCCTCGCGAGAGACGAGGGCCGCCTTGGCGCCGGCCGAGCAGATCGTGATCCGCAGCCGGTGCATCCACTGGGGCCGGACGTTCTGAAGGCCAATAGGGCAACAAGAAGGGCTCCTTTTAATATTTTTTGTATATTACCGGATATTTAAAAATAACGTTTTCATATCACAGCAAACCGCGTAGAGTTCGGCTCAGAGACACCCAACACGATCCAAAAGGAGATCCCAGCATGTTCAAGATTGAGACCAAAAAAATCTCACCCAACATCGGTGCAGATGTTCTGAACATTGATATTCGCCAGCCTCTAACGCCCGAGATGCAACAAGCCGTGATGGCAGCCTGGGCCGAGTTCATGGTGCTGAGATTCCGTGGGCAGCCCCTGAGCGACCCCGAACTACTCGCCTTTTCCAAAAACCTGGGCGAGCTAGAGCCCCCGGGACCAAACCCGCAGGGCAAGCCCTATCTGCCAGATTTTCCAGAGCTCAATGTGATCTCGAATATCAAGCAAGGCGGACAGGCCATTGGTGGCCTGGGTGACGGCGAAGCGATTTGGCACTCTGATATGACCTATGCCGCCTCGGTGCCATTTGGTGCCGTCCTGCACGGCATTGAAGTGCCCCCCAGTGGTGGCAACACCTATTGGTCAAATCTGTATATGGCCCATGACACGCTACCCGCTCACCTCAAAAAGGCGATTACGGGACGCAAGGCCATTCATGACTCCACTTACAACAGCGCGGGGATCATGCGCATTGGCATGCAGCCAGTCACTGATGTGACCAAGGCGCCCGGTGCCCACCATCCGTTGATCATTCAGCACCCCCGCAACGGCAAGCATTTGTTGTTCCTTGGCCGTCGCCGCAACAGCTACATCATTGGGCTGCCGGTTGATGAGAGCGAGGCTCTGCTGGACGAGCTCTGGGCCCATGCCACCCAGCCAGAATTCACCATGGTGCAGGAGTGGCAAGCCGGCGACACCCTGATGTGGGACAACTTTGCCACCTTGCATCGCCGAGATTCCTTTGACCCCAATGCCCGTCGACTGATGCACCGAGCTCAGATCAAAGGCTTTACCCCTGTCGAAGCGATGGCGGCCTAAATGACCAATCGAATTGTCAAGGTCGAGGTCTATGGTGTCGAAGTGCCCTTGGTCGGTGCTGGCTTTAAAAACGCCTACATCACGAAGACCAAGCAGCGCAGTGCCGTGGTTCGAATCACTGATCAGGACGGCCAGGTGGGGCTCGGCAACATCGACCCTTCGCCTGGCTACTCAGTCGAGACCATTGAGCAGTCGCTGGATGTCTTGGCCGAAAAACTTGGACCAGCTGCTGTTGGTCAAGACTTCAGCAACATCCATCTGCTGACCTCGCACCTGGACGGCCAGGTGGAACAGTTCCTGGATGCCAAGGCTGCGATCGAAATGGCAGCCACCGACTTGATTGGCCGGCGCCATGGCCTGTGCGTCAGCGACTTGTTGGGCGGCTCGGTGGTGAACCATGCGCAGTTCAACGCCTGGATCGGCATTGTCTCGCCTGAGGAAGCTGCCGCGGAAGCCAAGCGATGGTTCGACGCCGGCTGGCGCTCCACCAAGATCAAGATCGGCGGTGACATTCATGCAGACCGTGATCGCGTCGCTGCGGTTCGCAAGGCGACCTCGCCCGAGTTCAAGATCCGGGTCGATGCCAACGCGGGCTATTCGGTTGAGCAGGCCATTGAGCTCGGTAAAATGCTGGAGCCCTATGGCCTGGAGCTGATGGAACAGCCCGTGGCGGCCGAGGACTTCGAGGGTCTGAAGGCCGTGCGCCAGGCGGTGAAGATCCCCATCATGGCCGACGAGGCGATCACCGACTTTGACAGCCTGATTCGAATCATTCGGATGCAGGCGGCCGACATCGTGAAGCTGAAGGTCATGAAGCAGGGGGGTTTCTTGCGAACCTCACGGATGATGGCCTGTGCAGAGGCGGCCGGCCTGGGGGTGGTGATTGGTCATGGCTTTGGTCTGGGGATCAACACCATGGCGGAGATGCTTTTAGCCAGTACCAGCCGAGCGGTCCTGCCTGGCTACGAATGCGTGGGCCCCATCAAGACCACTGATGACATCGTGACCCACAAGCTTGACCTGACCAAGGGTCATCTCGAGATTCCACACGGACCCGGCATTGGGGTCGACTTAGATGAGGCCAAACTCGAGCGCTTTAAATTCTTTGAGCAAGTCTTGTCCGCCTAGAACGGAGTTAGCGGCCCCAGCAAAAAGCCCCGGCGTCTTGCGACGACCGGGGCTTTGTTTGGGGTCTCAGGCTCTATTAAGCACTACCCAACGCCTTGGCTTTTTTGATCTTAGCCCTGGCGGTAAAGAAGACCGAGAGGACGATCAGCAGGAAGATAACAATGGCAGCGGGCCGCTCAAGGATGTAGTCCGGACGACCATCACTGATCTGCATGGTCTTGAGCGCCTCGTTCTCCACCAGCTCGCCCAAAAGCATACCCACCACCACTGCTGCAGGCGGGTACTTGTAGCGTGAGAGCACCCAGCCCATCACAGCAAAGATCACCAAAGCCACTGGACCTGCGGCAGAGCCATCGATGGCATAGGCACCAAAGGCGGCCGCCACCAGCACCACTGGAATCAGATAGCGCAGTGGTACCTTGACCAGGGAACTGGCCAGATAGATGAACAAGAAACCAACGGGGAACAACAGCAGACATTGCCCCACGTTGCTCAGGATGATGGTGTAGACCACGTCCTTGCTCTTGTCGATGAAGTTGGGACCACCCACCACGTCATGCATGGCAAAGGCTGCAAGCAAGACCGCCGTGGCCCCGCCGCCAGGAATACCCAGGGCCAACATGGTGGCCATGGAGCCGCCTTCGGAGCTGCTATTAGCCGACTCAGCAGCGATCACGCCCTCGACATTGCCCTTACCGAACGAATCCGGATCTTTGGACGTGCGCTTGGCCTCTGAATAAGACAGCAGGTTAGAAACCGACGAGCCCACCCCGGGAGTGGCCCCAATCAGAATACCAATGACAGTACCGCGAATCTGACAGAACTTGTGATTCAGGATGCTGAAGAAGCCGCTGAGCATCTTCTTGGCGCTCAGTTCACGGCCACTGTCGGATTCGATGATGAACTTGGCATTGACCAGACTAAAGAGCGCACTGGCCGCCAGAAGACCCATCAGTGCCGGCACCTTGGGTACGCCATCGAGTAGCTCTGGAATGTCCATAGCACCACGCAGGTATCCCGCCGTGTTCATGCCCACGGTGCCGATCAGCACACCGAAGCAGCCTGCAATCATGCCGCGCAGCAGGCTCACGCCGGTGAGCGAGCCCAGCATCATCAGACCCCAGACCGCCACACCCAACATCTCGAGTGGGCCCATCTTGATGACGATGTTGGACAGCGGCACGATCAGGAACAACAGCACGGCGTAGGAGATCAAGGCACCGGTGACCGAAGCACCCAGGGCAGCGCCCAGAGCCTCGTTGTGCATGCCGTTTCGGGCCATGGGGTAGCCATCGAAGGTGGTCGCCACCGCCGAGGACGTACCAGGGATGTTCATCAGAATGGCTGGTACAGATCCACCAAAGCCCGCACCGGTGAAGATCGAGGTGAGAAAAATGATGGCCGGCAGAAACTCCATGTAGAGGGTCATGGGCAGAAAGAGCGCCATGGCCATGGTGATGGAGATGCCGGGCAGGGCACCAAAGACCAGGCCAATGATCAGACCCGGGATCACCCAGATCCAGGCGTCCAGGTTGCCGGTCAGCAGGGAGACAGCTGAGCTAAAAGCATCAACGTCAAGAATCATGTCAATTACCTCAGCAGGACGTTTGGCATTTGGAAGGGCACCAAGAGCTGATAGCCCTTGACGAGGATGACGGCTGAGAGGGCTGCAAAGATGAGCATGAACCACCAGCGCCGTTCGCCACAGATGGCCAGGGCCACCAGGCTAAAAACAAAGACCGCGAGGTCGAACCCAACGTGGAACATGCCCCAGACGAAAGCGCCGAAGGAGACCATGAGACCCAGGACTTTCAGAAAACTGGTGCGGTCCAGGGGATCGGGCTTGAGACCGTCAGGGAGCTCTTCCTTTCGAACACACTGAGGCAGCACAGCCAGCAGCATCACCAGCAAAACAATGCACAGCGGCTGCACCAGCAGGGTGTTTTCCAGGTCAAGAGAGGCTGCGCGGACATCGGCCAGATACCAAAGCACCCAGGCCGCCATGGCCATCACGGTGAGCAGGTGTCCCCAGTCAATGCTCAGGGGTCGCGCAAGACGACGAACGGGTATGGAAGTCATGTCGGTTCCAGCTTGAATTGGTGAGAATGAATCGCTTTAGATGGAGAAAGGGCCCAGCCGACGGTGAATCGGTGGGCCCTTTGCTGGACTCGATTAGTTCTTCTTGATCATGTCCATGTGCTTGAAGAGCGTCTTGGAGCCCTTCAAGTAGGCGGCCTGCGATTTCTCGGGTCCGAGCCAGGGGTTGGGATACTTGAGCTCATTGGCCGTGGCGATCCACTGAGGATCGTTCATCGCCTTTTGGATCACTTCGATCCACTTGGCGCGAACGGCTGGGTTTTGCTTGCCGACCGCTGAAGCCAAGGTCCAGCCGCGCTGAGAACCAGGCACCCACTCGACATCAAACTTGTTGGCTTTGGCGAATTCCTCGACATGGGGGACGTCTTTCCAGTCGGGCAGTCGCTCGTCATTGAAGACCATGAGAGCGTCAATACGAGACTTGAGGGCAATCCAGCCCTCTGCACCGACCAGGCCAATGTCGACCGTGCCACCCAGAACAGCGTTACGGGTTGGACCGCCGCCTTTGAAGGTCACGACACGGACCTTGCTGGTGTCAACGCCAGCGCCCTTGAGCAGCAGCATGATGTTGATCAGGTCGTTGGAGCCTGGCTGAACGCCAATCGACACGCTCTTGGGATCCTTTTTGAGGGCGTCGATGACCTGCTTCATGTTCTTCCACTTGGAGTCGAATGAAGTGGCCAGCAGCGAGTAGTCACTGGAGGGCAGGTTGAGGACGTCAAAATCCTCGACCTTGAACTTGGCGTTCGCCACACCGATGTTGGTGGAGATGTAGTTCACCGAGGACATGGCGATGGTGTAGCCGTCGGCTGGTTGCTGCAGCAGATAGGTGTGACCCAGCAGCGCACCGGATCCACCTTTGTTGACGACGGTCACGGGTTGGCCGAGCTGCTTTTGGAGATAAGGCGCAAAGGCTCGGGCGATGCGGTCGTTGAAACCACCTGGTGCGAACGGCACCAAGATGGTGACGGGCTTGCTGGGGAAGGCCTGGGCCATGCTGACCGTGGCGGTGGTCAAACCAGTGAGTGCGACACCGGCTGCTACTGCGAGGCGCGCCAGGGTCTGTCTCTTCTGGGCTTGTCTCATGCTGATCTCCTTTTATGAATAAATGTCAGTCGCGCGATACGTCGGACACCATCGACACCAAGACATTGACTCTGCTTGAAGGCCGGTGGTGTATACGAAATTTGCAACTACATCACAATACTCCTTGCGGAAGGTTTGTACCTTAGGGAGAATACCGAAGCCTGATATCCAAAAATTTTTATAACTGCTTGATATATCAGAATTATATATCTACCCATCCCCTTTGATGATCCCCAACGTCCCCAGCACCGCTGAACTCTACTGGACCTTCACCAAAATGGCCGTTCAAGCCTTTGGTGGTGTGCTGCCCCTGGCCGAACGGGCCATCGTGATCGACAAAAAGTGGCTGACCAAAAAGGAGTTTGTCGAGATGCTGGCGGTATCTCAGGCCATTCCGGGTCCCAACATCGTGAACCTGGCTCTGATGCTGGGTGATCGCTTTCAAGGGTGGCGCGGCGGGTTTGCCGCAGCCATGGGCTGCCTGTCGATTCCCATTGTGCTGGTCTCTGTGCTGACCCTGGTCTTTCAAGCGATCTCTGACCACCCGATTACCAAAGGCGCTCTGCTCGGCATGGGTGCCGTTTCGATCGGGCTGGTGGTGGCCATGGGCATTCGGCTGCTCAGCACCCAAAGGGACTTTAAGGTCGGCTGGTTGGCCTTGATCGGGACGGTGCTGGCTGTGGGGGTCGGTGGTCTGTCACTGCCCATGACGATCTTGGTCTTTGGCCTTCCCACCATTGCCATTCGGCTCTGGCAGATACGTCACCTGCGCCTGGCCCAGACACCCATTCAGCCCGGCAGCATCGTCTCGGTAGAGGACGAGGACACCGCGAAACCGGTTCAGAATCGAGATCCGTCTTGACCGAGTTCATCACCGGGCTGTCGCCCGATCTTGGCTGGGGCCTGATCCTAGAGATCTTTCTGCGGTTTCTGCTGCTGTCGCTGCTGGCCACCGGCGGCGCGTTGTCCTTGGCACCAGCCATGCACAAATACCTGGTGGTACAAAAGGGCCTCATCACCGACACGCAGTTCATCGGATCGATTGCATTGGCCCAGTCTGCACCTGGTCCAAACGTCTTGTTTGTCACTGTTCTGGGCTGGCAGGCCGCGGGCTTCTGGGGTGCCCTGGCCATGACCGTTGGCTGCCTGATTCCCTCGGCAGTGTTGGCGGTTTACGCCGGTCGCAAGATCGTCTCGAACCCCAACTCTTTCTGGATGAGAGGCCTGCGTGAGGGCCTAGCCCCCATTGCCATTGGCTTGACGTTTGCCACGGCGGTGGTCCTGCTCAAGCCCTGGATCACCGAGTGGCGGGTCTGGCTGCTCACCATTGCATCGATCTCGGTTGCCTATTTCACTCGGCTAGCGCCGATTTACCTGATCGCAGTCGGTGCAGCCATCGGCGCATTCGGTTTTCTAAATCCCTGACTCAGACGCCCATCGTCAAACGGGCCTGGAGGGATTTCTCGATGTGCAGCCTGGCCGCCTGCTCTGCACCGTCCTCGTCGCCCTTGGCAATCGCCTTGACGATGGCCTGATGCTCATCGAAGGCCTGTTCAGACCGACCCTTTTGTGAGAAGGTGGTGCCGTTTAGCAGCCACAGAGACTCACTGAGTTGAGCGGCCTGATGCTGAAGGTAGCGATTATGGGTGGCCTGCAGAATCGCTTCGTGAAAATCATTGTTGATCTGCGCCATTTCACTGGCTTTGTGCTTGACCTGACCCTTGACTGGTTTGGTGGTCTCGAGGATTTGCTCCAAGGAGAAGATCTCGGCCTTGGAGGCGTGCTTAGCTGCCAGTCTGGCTGCGGCCCCTTCCAGGATTTGACGCATTTCATAGAGCTCGATGACCTGAGCGCGCTCAAGTCGGCGAATGGCCAGGGTACGTCCGATAGAGACTTCAGCCAAACCTCTACTCACCAGTCGGCCCAGGGCCTCACGCACAGGCGTGCGACTCATCCCCAGAAGCCCGGCCACTTTGTCCTCGGTCAGGCGGTCGCCTTGACGCAACTCCCCCTTGCGAATGCTCTGAAGCAGTCGATCGTAGGCTTGGTCGGCGTAAGTCATGACCCGATTTTAACGTCTACTTGACCGCAAAGTATCGATTTGTATACAGTGGTGTCCAATTTGATGTCCTAAAACGCTCAGGAGTAGAAATGTTTGATGTCTTGGTGATCGGCGGTGGCAATGCGGCCCTGTGTGCCGCCTTGTCGGCCCGCGAGCATGGTGCCCAGCGGGTGCTGCTGCTGGAATCCGCGCCACGCAATGAGCGGGGTGGCAACAGCATTCACACCCGTAACATTCGAGTCAAGCACGATGCCCCAATGGGTCATCTAACCGACGCCTACCCAGAGGAAGAATTCTTTGAAGACCTGCTGCGGGTGACCGGCGGCAAAACCACCGAGTCGCTGGCCCGACAGGTCATTCGGGCCTCGCAGGACTGTCCCCCATGGATGCAGAAACACGGCGTTCAGTTTCAGGCCTGCCTGGGTGGCACGCTCCATCTGTCACGCACCAACAACTTTTTCTTGGGTGGTGGCAAGGCCTTGGTCAATGCCTACTATCGATCGGCCGAGCAACTCGGCATCGAAGTTCGGTATGACAGCCCAGTCGATGAGATCGAGGTCAATGACGGCGAGTTCAAGGCCGCCTGGATCGCCAAGCCCAATGGGCCGCGTGAGCGGGTAACGGCCAAAACCGTGGTGATTGCGTCTGGCGGGTTTGAGTCGAATCGGGACTGGCTGCGTGAAGCCTGGGGGCCGGCTGCTGATCAGTTTTTAATCCGTGGCTGTCGATTCAACATGGGGGTCTTGCTCAAAGACTTGATCGCCAAGGGTGCTCAGTCGATTGGCGATGCGACCCAGGGCCACTGCGTGGCCATCGATGCACGTGCCCCCATGTATGACGGCGGCATTGTGACCCGGATCGACTGCGTCTCGCTGGGCATTGTGGTCAACAAACATGCGCAACGGTTTTATGACGAAGGCGAGGACTTCTGGCCCAAGCGCTACGCCATCTGGGGTCGCCTGGTGGCCCAACAACCAGACCAGGTGGGCTACTCCATCATCGATGCCAAAGCCCAGGGGCGTTTTATGCCCCCCGTATTCCCGGGCGAGACCGCCAACACCATTGCGGAGTTGGCCGAGAAGATCGGACTGGATGCCAAGGCGTTGGAAAAGACCGTGGCAGACTACAACGCTGCAGTGGTGCCAGGGCAGTTTGACCATGCGGTTCTAGACAACTGCCACACCGAGGGCCTGACACCTGCCAAGACCCACTGGGCTCAGCGACTGGATACGCCCCCATTCACGGCCTACCCGCTGCGACCCGGCATTACCTTTACTTACCTGGGCGTTCGAGTAAACGACCAGGCTCAGGTCTTGTTTGATGACTACTCACCCAACTGTTTCGCCGCTGGCGAGATCATGGCTGGCAATGTGCTGGGACAGGGCTATGTCGCAGGCGTGGGCATGACCATTGGTACCGTGTTTGGCCGACTGGCCGGCGAGCAGGCTGCCAAAGCCGCTGCAACGATCACCGTCAACTTGAAACACTCTGAATCATCGAAGGCTGCCGCATGAGCAAGGTCATTCCTCTTTCCCTCGAGACCCCAGCCACCCAAGAGGCAGCGAGGGTCATGGGCATCTGCAACTCTTGTCGGTATTGCGAGGGCTTTTGTGCGGTGTTCCCGGCCATGGAAAGGCGGCTGAACTTCACGGCCGAAAGCATTCATTTTCTGGCCAACCTGTGCCACAACTGTGGGGCCTGTTACCACGCCTGTCAGTACGCGCCTCCTCATGCCTTTGCCTTGGAGTTGCCCAAGGCCATGGCCAGGGTTCGTAAAGAGAGTTACGCCCACTTCGCCACACCGAATTGGCTCGGTCGTTTGTATCAACAACAAGGTCTGGCCCTGAGTCTGGGCAGCCTGGTGGGATTCGTGGTGATCTTTGTCTTGGCCTACCTGCTGGCGGGTGGCGAGACGGCCAGACTCTGGCAGGCCGCCAGCACCAAAGAACTATTTTACGAGATCACGCCCCACAACACCCTGGTGGCGATTTTTGGACCCGTCTTTCTATGGGCCGTATTGGCCATGACCCTGAGCGGCAAGAGCTATTGGCAGATGCTCAAAGGCTTGGCACCCGAACAGGCCTTTCTGTCCAAAGAAGCCAGCCAGACGGTCAGTGACATTGTCCAGCTGCGTTATCTGGATGGTGGCGGACAAGGCTGCGCCGCGGAGAGCGACAAACCCACGAAACAGCGTCGCGTTTCACATCAGATGGTGTTTCTGGGCTTCATGCTCTGCCTGGCCTCGACCAGCGTGGCCACGCTCTATCACTACCTGCTGAACGATCCAGCGCCCTACCCCATGACCAGCCTGCCCAAACTGCTGGGCATCTCCGGTGGTCTGCTGATGGTCGTGGGCTGCGCCTGGCTTCTGGCTCAAAGACCCACCCGACATCAGGCCTTGCAAGATCCGACACAACAGACCATGGACGTGGGCTTTGTCAGCCTGTTGTTGGTGATCGCCGCGACGGGCCTTGCCTCGATGTGGCTGAGGACCACCGCGGCCATGCCCCTGCTGCACCTGATTCACCTGTCGTCGGTACTGAGCTTTTTCCTGCTGATGCCCTACTGCAAGTTTGTTCACGGGCTTTACCGTGGGCTGGCCTTGTGGTGGCACAACCGAGAGCAGGCCAACCCGTCTCGCCTGCAGCTCTCAGAGGGATAAGGCTGCTGAGGTTTGTCTAGACCCGGGTGGCCTGGTGCAGGGCGACCACTCCCGCGGTCATGGTGGTGAAACGCACGACACCAAAGCCTGCATCGCGCATCATCTGGGCCAGTTCCTCTGGGCCCGGGTGCATGCGAATGGATTCGGCCAGGTAGCGATAGCTGTCCGCATCCTTGGCAATCTTGTCGCCCAGCCAAGGCAAGACCTTGAAGGAATAGAAGTCATAGAGCTTCTCGAGCGGCTTGGCGACTTTTGAAAATTCCAGCACCAATAGCTTGCCACCCGGCTTGAGGACCCGATGCAACTCAGCCAGGGCCCGGTCTTTGTGGGTCATGTTGCGAAGACCAAAAGCCAGCGTCACTCGATCAAAAGTCTGGTCGGCAAAGGGCAGGGCCTCACAGTCACAGACCATCGCGGTCAGGTTCTTGCCGTGGTCCAGCATGCGGTCTCGGCCTCGACTCAGCATCTCGGCGTTGATGTCGCTCATGATGACTCGACCAGTTGGGCCGACCTTGGGAGCCATGGCCAAAGCCAGGTCGCCGGTTCCACTGGCGACATCCAAGACCTGATGCCCCTCGCGCAGGTGGGCCTGGGCGATGGTGAAAGACTTCCAGAATCGGTGCAGGCCTGCCGACATGACGTCGTTCATGACGTCGTAGTTGTGGGCGACCGAATCAAAGACCCGGCGAACATGCCGAGCCTTTTCTTGCTCTGCGACCTGCTGAAATCCGAAGTGTGTCTGTGCCATGCCGTCAGTGTACCGGCATGGCACAGAGGTGAGAGCGCAGCAGCTCCCCCCTAGATGGATTCGATCTTGGCAGTAAAGGTCTTGCCGTTACCGGTGCTGCCGGAGGCGGATGCGGGGGCTTGAGCAGCGGGTGAGGCAGACTTGCCGTGGCTGGCGCAGCCGGAGGCAGATGGCGTGGGGGCCGCCTTGGGATCTGGGTCTCTGGAGGCGCCCGCAGCCGCGAGTCGATCCAGGTAATCCTGCCAGAGGGCGGCCTGGTGATCGGCCAGCCAGCGAAGATAACCCCAGGAAAAGATGCCGGATGCGTGGCCGTCGCTGAAAGTTGGCTTGACCGCATACAGGCCCACCGGCTCCAGACCGGTGATGGTCACGCCACGCTTGCCGACCTGGAGCACTTCTTGGCCTGGACCATGACCAACCACCTCGGCTGAGGGGCTGTAGACCCGCAAGAACTCGAATGGCAGGCGAGCGGCACCAGCGTCATAGCCGAGCTCCAAGACTTGGGACTGGCTATGGACCACGATGCTGCTGGGCGGCTGTGCTGGAGTGTTGCTGTTGTACTCGGGGATGTGGGTCTGGGCTGACATGTCTGGGCCTTGGTGAAGGAAATTTTTCAAACTGGTTAAAGTGTCATGGAACTGTCATGTTGTCCGCATACAGTACTAACCCATATGGCAAGCACAATATTGGTCGTAGAAGACGAGCCAGCCATTGCTGAGCTGGTCGCCGTCAACCTGAGCTTCGCAGGCCACAAGGTATTGCGTGCCGCTGATTCTATTCAAGCCGACACCCTGATACGAGCGGAATTACCCGACCTTATTTTGTTGGATTGGATGCTGCCGGGTATGAGCGGCGTGAATTACGCCAAAAAGCTGCGCACCGATGAGCGGACCCGAGACGTGCCCATCATCATGCTGACCGCGCGTTCTCAAGAGGGCGACAAGGTCGAGGGCCTGGAGAGTGGCGCCGACGACTACATGACCAAGCCCTTTTCACCGCGTGAGCTGATCGCCCGTATCAAGGCCGTGATGCGCCGCCGGGCCCCGCAGTTGACGGACGACACCGTTGAGATAGCCGGGCTGAAGCTTGACCCTCAGACTCACAGGGTCTCTGGTGGTGGTCAGGCCTTGGAACTGGGTCCGACCGAGTTCCGACTGCTGCATTTCTTCATGACCCATCCAGAACGCGTCCACAGCCGCAGCCAGTTGCTGGACCACGTCTGGGGCGATCATGTCTTTGTGGAAGAACGGACCGTGGATGTTCACATCCGACGTCTGCGCCAGGCCCTGACCCCCACCGGCCACGACCGTCATGTGGAGACCGTTCGCGGCAGTGGCTATCGCTTTACCGCCCTGCCCACCGAATCCAACAGCTAAATCAAGGTCACCCGCTGCTGCGGGAAAGTCAGGGAGAACCGACTGCCTTGGCCCACGGTGCTCTGGATGTCTAGTTTGGCCTCGTGTCTTGCGGCCACGTGCTTGACGATCGCCAGACCCAGACCCGTTCCACCCGTGACCCGCGAGCGGTCTTTGTCGACCCGATAAAAGCGCTCGGTGAGCCGGCCAATGTGCTGCGACTCAATGCCGGGGCCAGTGTCGGTCACCGCAAAAGTAGCCTGCCCAGCTTCTTCTAGAGCCCAGGACAGGGTGATGCTCCCGCCAGCTGGCGTGTAACGAATGGCATTTGAGACCAGGTTGCCAAATGCGCTGGCGAGCTCCTGTGTGTCGCCAATCAGCTGGACCTCGGGGGCTTGATTGTCCACAACGATGCGATGGCTGCCACGCGAGAGCTGCTCGGCATCGTGGGAGAGGCGGCTCAGCATGTCGGTCATGCTGATGGCCAATTCTGAATTGGGCTTTTGCTCGGATTCGAGTTTGGACAAGGCCAGCAGGTCTTCGATAAGGGCCTGCATGCGAGAGGTCTGCTGCCCCATGGTCTGCAGAACACCTTCGCGCTGCTCATCGGTCATGGGAATGGTCTGCAGGGTCTCGACGTAGCCGGCCACCACCGTCAGGGGGGTCCGCAACTCGTGAGAGACGTTCGCCACAAAGTCCTGGCGCATGGTCTCGAGCTTGTCGATCTGGGTGATGTCTCGGGTCAGAGCCAGGCGGTCACTCTGGCCATAGGGCACGACTTGAACCTGCAGCACCCGGCCAATGGTGGGCACGTTGCGCAAGACCACCGGCTGGTCCCAGGCCTTGCCCTCCAGGTACAGCCCAAAGTCTGGGTGGCGCAGAATGTTCAGCAGGCTACGACCGTAATCCGCGGGGACCCGAATGCCCACGTGTCGGCAGGCGCGATCACTGGCATAGGTGACCTGATTGTGAGAGTCCAGGGCAATCACCCCATCTGGCATGGCCTCGGTGGCGCTTCGGAAGCTCTCGAGGGATGTCTTGAGCTGGGTCTGCTGGCGCTCATACGACTTGGCCAGTCGATAAATGGCGGAATAGAGAATGTCCCAAGTGCCCAGGCCTCTAGGGGTCTTGGCCAGCCGAAAGTCGCGCAGCCAGCTGTTGAGTTTTTGCAGGTGCCAGAGCTGAAAGACCACCCAGATCACCAGGCAGCCAAAGGCCACGACAAAGGCGGCATAGCCTCCAGCCAGGCTCTTGATGAGCAAGGCAAACAGCAAGATGGCCAGGGCCGTGATGCTGACGCGAATCCAGAGACCGGCCATGTCAGAGACCTGGTGGCTTAGGAAACCAGGTGAGGCCGAGTCATGGCCCTAGACCAGGACTCGCTCGATGCCGCCCTGGTTGGCGTTCTGAACGTACTGCTCCAACCACTGCTCACCCATGAGGTGACGGGCCATCTCGACCACGATGTAGTCGGCCTGCACGCCCGTGTCGCCGGTGTAACGGTTCAAGCCCTGCATACAAGATGGGCAGGCCGTGAGGATCTTGACGTCCTGAGAAGCGTCTTGGGCTCGCAGCTTGTCAGCGCCTTTGCGCATCTCTTGTTCTTTACGGAACCGCACCTGGGTGGAGATGTCGGGCCGGGCAATGGCCAGCGTGCCGGACTCACCACAACAACGGTCGTTCTTTTCGACGGTGCCGTTCTGGTCACTGTTCATGAGGGCATTAACCACCTTGATGGGGTTGTGCTGTTTCATGGGACTGTGACAAGGGTCGTGATACATGTACTTGGTGCCGGTCACCCCCTCGAGCTTGACGCCTTTTTCCATGAGGTACTCATGGATGTCCAGGATGCGGCAGCCCGGGAAGATCTTGTCGAATTCATAGCCTGCGAGCTGGTCGTAGCAGGTACCGCACGAGACCACGACCGTCTTGATGTCCAGGTAGTTGAGCGTATTGGCCACGCGATGAAAGAGCACTCGGTTGTCGGTGATGATCTGGTCGGCCTTGTCGAACTGACCCGCCCCACGCTGGGGGTAGCCACAACACAGGTAGCCTGGTGGCAACACCGTCTGCACGCCGACCTGCCAGAGCATGGCCTGGGTCGCCAGGCCCACCTGGGAGAAGAGGCGCTCGGAACCGCAGCCGGGGAAATAGAAGACGGCCTCCGATTCGCTGGTCGTGGCCTTGGGATTGCGAATAATGGGCACGTAGCGAGAGTCTTCGATGTCCAGCAGAGCCCGCGCGGTCTTCTTGGGCAGGTTGCCTGGCATCTTCTTGTTCACAAAGTGAATAACCTGCTCTTTGAGCGGGGCACGACCCACCGTCGCCGGAGGCTTGGCTGTCTGCTTTTTGGCAAACGACTTGAACAAATCAGCAGCGATGCGCTGGGCCTTGTAGCCCCAGTCGATCATGACCTTGCGCGTCAGGTTGATGGTCTCGGGATTGGTAGCGTTGAGGAACAGCATGGAGGCGGCTGTACCCGGGTTGAACTTCTTCTTGCCCATGCGACGCAACAGGTCGCGCATGTTCATGGAGACCTCGCCAAAGTCGATGTCGACTGGACAGGGTGTGAGGCACTTGTGACAGACCGTGCAATGGTCGGCCACATCACCAAATTCGTCCCAATGGGCCAGGCTGACGCCACGACGGGTCTGCTCTTCGTACAAGAAGGCCTCGATCAGCAACGAAGTCGCCAGAATTTTGTTGCGAGGTGAATAGAGCAGGTTGGCGCGGGGCGAATGGGTTGCGCAGACTGGTTTGCACTTGCCACAGCGCAGGCAATTGGCAAAGGAGTCGGCAATCGAACCAATGTCGCTCTGCTGGAGGATGAGGCTCTCGCCCTCCATGAGACCAAAGGACGGCGTGTAGGCGTTGCGCAGGTCGGCACCGGCCAGCAGCTTGCCGGCGTTGAAGTGCTGGTTGGGATCGACCTTTTGCTTGTAGTCGGCAAAGGCCTGCATCTCGCCTGGGCTTAGGAACTCGAGCTTGGTGATGCCAATGCCGTGCTCACCCGAAATAACCCCGTCCAAGTCTTTGGCCACCTGCATGATGCGGGCCACGGCCACGTGGGCCTCTTGGAGCATGTCGTAGTCATCGGAGTTGACCGGAATATTGGTGTGCACGTTGCCATCACCCGCATGCATGTGCAGGGCGACGAAGACGCGTGAACGCAGCAGCTTTTTGTGGGTGGCCTCGAGCATCTCGAGCACCGGCGCATAGGCGGTGCCTGGGAACAGAGCCCGGAAGCCGGCGCGCAGCTCACGCTTCCAACTCACGCGAAGGGTGTGGTCTTGTAACAAAGCCGCCAGGGTCTGCCCCTGCTTGTCGGTCGCAATAGCCGACAGATCCTGCCCCAGCTGGGTGAGCTCGGCCGAGGCCTGGCTGAGCGTCTGGTCTAGGTTGGCGAACAGATAGGCCCAGCGGGACTCCACCTGTTTGAGCAGGCTACCCGCCTCGTCGAGGCGACGATCGAGCTCAGCTTGACGGTCTTGCTGCGTCTCGCCGTCTTCGGTCTTGTTGAGCAGCAGCACACCACGCACCTGGGCGTCATTGAGGGTCTGACGCAGGGCCCGGGTGAGCTTGAGCTTATTGGAAATGGACAGCTCGATGTTGATGCGCTCGATGGCATTGGTGTACTCACCCATGCGCGGCAACGGAATGACCACGTCTTCGTTGATCTTGAAGGCATTGGTGTGTCGAGCGATGGCAGCGGTACGAGCCCGGTCTGCCCAGAAGGCCTTGCGGGCCTCGGGCGAGATGGCAATAAAGCCCTCACCAGCGCGGCCATTGGCCAGGCGAATCACCTCGGAGCCCGCACGGGCCACCGCATCGTCATCGTCACCAACGATGTCACCAATGAGCACCATCTTGGGCATGACCCCACGCTTGCTCTTGGTCGAGTAGCCCACCGCGCGCAGGTAGCGCTCATCGAGGTGCTCGAGGCCAGCGAGCAAGGCGCCGCCCGGCTTGGTGTCGAGGAAGTCTTTGATCTCAACAATGGAAGGCACGGCGTCTTGGGCATTGCCAAAGAACTCAAGGCAGACGGTGCGAATGTGTTTGGGCATGCGATGCAAGACCCACCGACAGCTGGTGATCAGTCCGTCGCAACCTTCTTTTTGGATGCCCGGCAGACCCGCCAAGACCTTGTCGGTCACGTCTTTGCCCAGACCCACGCGACGGAATTTGTAGCCCTCGATCTTGAGCAGCTCCCGGCTAATGGGCTCGCCCCGGAATGCGCCGTAAGCGCCCTGGGCGACATACTGATTGGGCTTGTAGCGGGTGAGCTCGAACTCGGCCCACTCGGTGTCGTGGATCTTGCCCATGTTGTGGTTGAGCCGTGTGACCTCGAGCCAGTTGCCGTCGGGGTCGACCATGCGCCAGGACGCCAGGTTGTCGATAGCGGTGCCCCAGAGCACCGCTTTTTTGCCGCCGGCGTTCATGGCGATGTTGCCGCCCACACAGGAGGCATCGGCCGAGGTGGGGTCGACGGCGAAGACCAGGCCCGCGGCATCGGCTGCATCAGCGACACGACGCGTGACCACGCCGGCGCCGGCAAAGACTGTGCCGACTGCCCGGTCAAGGCCTGGCAGGGTGAGATGCTCGACCAGACCCAACTGATCCAGCTTCTCGGTGTTGATGACCACCGAGCGGGGCGTGAGCGGAATGGCGCCACCGGTGTAGCCCGTGCCACCTCCACGTGGAATGATGGTGAGGCCTAGTTCGATACAAGCGCGCACCAAATGGGCCATCTCGCCCTCGGTATCGGGGGTGAGCACGACAAAGGGATACTCGACTCGCCAGTCGGTGGCGTCGGTGACATGCGAAACACGGGACAGGCCGTCGAACTTAATGTTGTCCTTGTGGGTGTGACGCAGCAGTTTTTTCTCGACGCGCTTGCGCAAGGCAGCGGTCTCGTCAAAGTCCTTGGCAAACCGGGTCACCGCAGCGCGGGCCAGGCCCAGCAGCTCGACCACATGGGCACTGCGCTGCTGGTCTTCAGCCGATTGGGCTGAAGGGTCTCGGCGGCGGTCTACCTCGTTGAGTCGGTGATGCAGGGCATCGATCAGCTGCGCCCGCCGCTTGGGGTTCTGCAGCAGGTCATCCTGCAGGTAGGGGTTGCGTGCCACTACCCAGATGTCGCCCAGGACCTCGTAGAGCATCTTGGCCGAACGACCGGTGCGACGCTCCTGACGGAGCTCGGAGATCACCTGCCAACCGCGCTCCCCCAAGACCCTCAAGACGATCTCGCGGTCAGAGAACGAGGTGTAGTTGTAGGGAATCTCACGCAGGCGAGACTCGGCAGGACCACCGGTCTGGGCCAGAGGATTCAGCAGGGCTGGGTGAAGGGGGGCGTTCATAGAACCCCTTATTCTAGACGCTTGCAGGGGCCAAGAAGGCTGCTGGCTCAGGCAGATGCCCGCATAGCCCTACGATGGGCTGCAGTTTGTGGCCAAAGCCTTACACTTGCGCCATGGGAGCAGATTACCTACGAAAAATACTCAATGCCCGCGTCTATGACGTGGCGCTGGAGAGCCCTTTGGAAAAGGCGCCCTCCCTCAGTCGCCGCCTGGGCTGCCAGGTGCTGCTCAAGCGCGAGGACATGCAGCCGGTCTTCTCCTTCAAGCTGCGGGGGGCCTACAACAAGATGGCCCATCTAAACCCGGAGCAGCTGGCTCGAGGGGTGATTGCAGCTTCGGCCGGCAACCATGCCCAGGGCGTCGCCCTGGCCGCCCAGCAGCTCAAATGCCGGGCTGTGATCGTGATGCCTGTGACCACCCCGAGCGTCAAGATCGAGGCGGTGCGCAACCGAGGGGCCGAGGTGGTGCTGTCGGGGGATTCTTATTCGGATGCCTATGGGCATGCGCTGGAGCTGCAAAAGGCCGAGGGCCTGACCTTTGTCCACCCCTTTGATGACCCAGATGTGATTGCGGGCCAGGGCACGGTGGCCATGGAGATTCTGCGCCAGCATGCCGACCCGATTGATGCCATTTTTGTGGCGGTGGGCGGTGGTGGCTTGATTGCAGGCGTGGCCGCTTTTATCAAGCAGTTGCGGCCCGAGACCAAGGTCTACGGGGTGCAGACCCTCGACTCCGACGCCATGGCCCAGTCGGTCGAGCAAGGCAAACGGGTGGTGCTCAAAGACGTGGGTCTGTTTTCCGACGGCACCGCCGTCAAGCAGGTTGGCGAAGAGACCTTTCGGCTGGTGCAGAAATACGTCGATGGCTTTGTGCGTGTGGACACCGATGCGGTCTGCGCTGCGATTAAAGATGTCTACGAAGACACCCGAGCCATTGAGGAGCCGGCTGGTGCGCTGGCCATTGCGGGCCTGAAGGCCTGGGTGGCCCAACACGGCAGCACCGTGATGGAAAACGGCCAGAGCCGGCCAAGAACCCTGGTAGCGATTGCCTGTGGCGCCAACATGAACTTTGATCGACTGCGGTTTGTCAGCGAGCGCAGCGAGATTGGTGAGCAGCGTGAGGCGGTCTACGCCGTCACCATTCCCGAAGAGCGTGGCAGCTTCAAGACCTTCTGCAGCCTGCTGGGCGAGCGCAACGTCACCGAGTTCAACTACCGAATTGCAGATGCCAACCAGGCCCACATTTTTCTAGGGGTCTCGGTGGCCAATCGCGACCAGGCCACTCAGTTTGCAGATCACCTGCGCAAGGCTGGGTTTGCCACCATCGATTTGTCCGATGACGAGGTGGCCAAGTCCCACCTGCGGCATATGGTGGGCGGTCGATCGGCCCTGGCCCGCAACGAGCGGCTCTATCGGTTTGAGTTTCCGGAGCGGCCCGGTGCGCTGATGCGTTTCCTGACCAACATGAACCCCAGCTGGAACATCTCGCTCTTTCACTACCGCAACCACGGGGCCGACTACGGTCGGATTCTGGTCGGTCTGCAGGTGCCAGAGCAGGACGAGGCGGAATTCTCAGCCTTTTTAGAAGGGCTGGGCTACCCCTACTGGAACGAATCCGAGCATCCCGCCTACCGGCTGTTTCTGGGCTGTCAATAAATTAGCTTGACCGCCTGGGCCAGACGGTCAGCCGAGAGGAGCTGCGGCAAAGGGTCTGGCGCGGGTATCAGGCGGTGACCAGTCGCACCATCGACACCCATGTCTCTCGGGTCCGAACCAAGCTGGGCCTGGTGCCAAGCGCTGGTTTTGAGCTGGCATCGGTCTATGGCGTGGGCTATCGGCTGCAGAAACTCGCGTAAAAAGGAGCCGATTCTCGTAGAATCAAGGCCTTATGCAGTTATTAGCATTTGGCCTCAACCACACCTCAGCACCGCTGGCGATGCGCGAGCGTCTGGCCTTTCCCGGCGATGCCCTTCGCAATGGTCTGGCCGAGCTGCGTTCGGCCGTCGGCAGCGTTGCGCCCGAGCAGGCCCTGCTGTCCACCTGTAACCGAACCGAGCTCTACTTTGCTGCCCACCAGCCAGAGGATGCTCGGGCCCAGGCCCTGGACTGGCTGGCCCATCGTTCACAGGTTCGGGCCGTTGACCTGAACCAACACCTTTATCTGCATGACGAGCCCCAGGCGGTTCGTCACGTCTTTCGAGTGGCCAGTGGCCTGGACTCCATGGTGCTCGGTGAGCCCCAGATTCTGGGTCAGCTGAAACAAGCCGCTCGCGAAGCCCAAGAGTTCGGCTCCATGGGGACCCACCTGCATCACCTGTTTCAGAGGGCTTTCTCGGTGGCCAAGGAAGTCCGCACCAGCACTGAGATCGGTGCTCATTCGGTGTCCATGGCCGCCGCAGCCGTTAAGCTGGCTCAACGCATTTTTGGTGACCTGTCCCAGACCAAGATGCTGTTCATCGGCGCCGGCGAAATGATTGCCCTGTGCCTGTCTCACTTTGCCGCTCAAAAGCCAGCGGCTTTGGTGGTGGCCAATAGAACCGTCTCGCGTGGCGAGGCCCTGGCGGCCGAGTACGGCGGCAAGGCGATCGCCCTGGCCCAGCTGCCAGAGGTTCTGCACGAGTTCGACATTGTGGTGAGCTGCACCGCCAGCAGTCTGCCCATTCTGGGTCTGGGCCTGATTGAGAGTGCCCTGAAAAAGCGCCGGCACAAGCCCATGTTCCTCACCGACCTGGCCGTGCCTCGCGACATCGAGGCCGAGGTGGCCAAGCTGGACGACGCCTTCTTGTACACCGTCGACGACCTGGGCGATCTGGTGGCCGAGGGGGCCGCAGCCCGCCAGGATGCGGTGGTGCATGCCGAGGCCATCATCGACCACGGGGTGCAGACCTTCTTGCAATGGAAACAGGCCCGGGCCCACGTGCCCTTGATCAAGGCCCTGGGCCAGCATGCTGAACAACTTCAGCAGCAAGAAGTGGATCACGCCCTGAAACTGCTGGCCCGAGGCGATGAGCCAGAGGCTGTGCTGCGGGCCTTGGCCCATGGCCTGAGTCAGAAAATGCTCCACGGGGCTTATGCCAGCCTGACGAGCCCCGATCCCGATATTCGGCAAGAAGCGGCCACCCAGGTTCGCCGACTCTTTAACCTGCCGGACTCCCTTTAGAAGGTCTGCCGTATGAAGCCCAGTCTGCTGACGAAACTGCAGCAGCTCCAACAGCGTTTTGTCGCCGTGGAGCAAGAACTCTCTGACCCCGAGATTGCCTCGCGGATGAACGACTACCGTCGGCTGACCAAGGAGCGTGCGGACCTGGCCGAGATTGTGGAAGTCTTTGAGGCGCACCAGAAAGCCGAGCACGACCTCAAAGAGGTCCAAGGCTGGCTGAACGATGCCGACCTGAAGGACTTTGCCCAGGACGAGATGGGCCGCCTGAAGGATTTGCTCGAAGAGCAAGAGGCCGCCCTGCAGAAGTTGCTGCTGCCCAAGGACCCCAACGACGACCGCAACGTCATCCTGGAGATCCGGGCGGGTACCGGCGGTGATGAATCCGCCCTGTTCGCAGGCGACCTGCTGCGCATGTACATGCGCTACGCGGAGAGAAACCGATGGCAGACCGAGCTCATGTCAGCCAACGAGAGTGACCTGGGCGGCTATCGAGAGGTGATTGTTCGCCTGGCTGGTGACAAGGTCTACTCACGACTGAAGTTTGAATCCGGTGGCCATCGCGTGCAGCGGGTCCCTGCTACCGAGACCCAAGGGCGAATTCACACCTCGGCCTGTACGGTGGCCGTGCTGCCCGAGGCCGATGAGGTGGGCGAGGTCGTCTTTAGCCCCGACGAGCTTCGCATCGACGTCTTTCGGGCCTCCGGAGCGGGCGGCCAGCACGTGAACAAGACCGAATCCGCGGTTCGCATCACCCACCTGCCAACCGGTACGGTGGCCGAATGCCAGGACGATCGCAGCCAGCACAAAAACAAGGAGCGAGCCATGAAGGTGTTGGCAGCTCGTGTACGCGACAAGCAGTTGGCCGAGCAGCAGGCCAAAGAGGCCTCGACTCGCAAGCTCATGATCGGCTCTGGTGATCGCAGCGAACGGATTCGCACCTACAACTTTCCACAGGGCCGTATCACGGACCATCGCATCAACCTGACGCTCTACAAGATCGAGCAGATCATGGACGGTGACCTGACCGAGATGACCGATGCCCTGATTGCAGAGCATCAGGCAGAGCTGCTGGCGGCCCTGGGTGAACAAGACGCCTGAGACCAAGGCGGCTGAAACGGCCAAGGCAGAGAGCCTGGCCAAGTCTCTGCCACGGCATGAGGCCATGGCCATTGCCTGCTGGGTCACGGGTCGAGACCGAAGCTGGTTTGCGGCCCGTCGGCCCGATGAGGTCGCAGCCACCTTGTTGCCCGGTGAACGGGCGCTGATCGATCTCTTGAGCCGACGACGCCTGGCCGGAGAACCCTTGGCTTACCTGCTGGGCTTTCGAGAGTTCTTCGGCCGTCGGTTCATGGTGGGCCCATCGGTGCTGATTCCGCGGTCTGACACCGAATGCCTGCTCGAGGCCGCCTTGGACTGTCTGGCCGACCAACACCAGCATCCTGCGACCGCCCCCAAGCGTGATGCATCGAACCGGGCCGACACCGGCTTGCAGGTGTTGGACCTGGGGACGGGCTCGGGCTGCCTGGCCATCAGCCTGATGCTAGAGGCCAAGGCCAAAGGCTGGGTTGTCGAGGTGACCGCCACGGACCAATCAGCCAGCGCCTTACAAGTCGCCCGCAACAACGCCCACTGGCTGGGTGCTCCAGTGACTTTTTGCCAAGGCGACTGGTACGAGGCCCTAGGCGAGGCCAGGACCCGCTTCGATCTGGTGGTCAGCAACCCGCCCTACATCGCAACCCAGGACCCACACTTGGACCAAGGGGATTTGCCTTTTGAGCCCCCGTCGGCCTTGGCCGGCTGCAGCCCCAATGCCGATGGTCTGGACGATCTGCGCCAGATCATTGAGGGCGCTTCGGCCCACCTGCGAAGGGGCGGTTGGCTCATGGTGGAGCACGGTTACGACCAGCAGGCCGCCGTGATCCAACTGATGCGAGAGGCGGGATTTGACCAGGTGACCGGTCGATCCGATTGGTCGGGAACACCACGACTGGTCATGGGTCAACTATGATGTGATCCAGTCGAAGTTAGACCAAACCCCTCTTCGAAACAAACCGCTATCAAAGGAAGACCCATGGACGCCAAAGACTTTGTCCACCAGACCGTGACCGATAACCCAGTCGTGTTGTTTATGAAGGGCTCTGCCCAATTCCCCCAGTGTGGCTTTTCTGGCCGCGCCATTCAATTGCTCAAAGCCAACGGTGTGACCCAGGTGGCCACCGTCAACGTGCTGGAAGACGAGTCAGTCCGCCAGGCGGTCAAAGACTACGCCAACTGGCCCACCATTCCCCAGCTCTACGTCAAGGGTGAATTCGTCGGTGGCTCGGACATCATGGGCGAGATGCACGAGTCCGGCGAACTGAAACAGCTGCTGGTGGATGCCGGCGTTATAAAGGCCTAAGACACCGAGCGCCTTCGCTCGCACTGATCGCCCGCGACGAAACACAAGAGGAAAAGCCACGGTAGACCGCCGTGGCTTTTTTATTTCAGCCAGCCCCAGCGTTGGCAGAGCTTGAGCATGAGGCCGGCCCCCACCACCATGAAGACCAAGCGCATGGCGTGAAAGGCCGTCACGGTTGGGGGGTCCAGGTGAAGGACCTTGGCGGTAATGGCCATCTCCGCCACGCCCCCCGGAGCCGTGGCGATCATGCTGCTGACCCACGGCACGCCCGTGCCGTAATGGACGAAGGCTGCAATGCCCAGACCCAGAATGCCGAAGCCGGCCGTCATGAGTGCGGAGGTCGCAATCAGCTTGGGGGACTCCTTGAAAATCGTGCGGGTAAAGCGTTGGCCCAGGTTCCAGCCCAAGAGCACCTGGCCCACGGCCACCCACTCGTAACGAAGGCGATGCTCAGGTATGAACTGGGCCAGGGCCAGAGACGTCAGCAAAGGGGCCATCACCCAGGCATTGGGCAGACGAATCTTGGCACCGACCAATGCAGCCACTAAAGCGGCTGCGCCAAGCGCAACAGTGGTTTGAAAAGGCAAGCCCGGGATCTCGACGGTTGGCGCCAATCCAGCCGAACTACCGACCAGAATGGCGGCGACCACCGGCATCACGCTGACGACCAGGGTGACGCGAACGCTATGAGACAAGGCCACCAGATCGCCACGTCCGCCCAATTTGCTCGCCTGAATCGACATGTCGGTCGCTGCACCAATCGCCGAGGCGAAGAAACTGGAACAGGCATCGAGCCGCGTCAGTCGCTGAAAGACAAAGGCACCCATCATGCTCATCAGGCAGGTCATGAGGGCCGACACCACAATCCAGCCAAACATGTTGCCAAGAATCGCCAACATGGTCGGGGTGAAATAGAGCCCCAAGGCCAGTCCGATGGTGATCTGGCCCGCATGAACCGCGGAGGTCGGGCATTTGTGGGCCCCGCTGATGAGCCCTAGACAACCCGTGGCGGCCAGACTGCCCAAGAGCCACGGCAGGGGTGTCCCCAGGCGCCAGAACAAAGCCCCCCCTCCTGCCGCCACCGCAATGGTGAGGAGGAATTTGAAGGGGGAGATGGTCATGGGGGGAGATGGTGCCGACTATCTGACTCGAACAGATGACCTACCGCTTACAAGGCGGTTGCTCTACCAACTGAGCTAAGTCGGCAAACTTCGAAATTATGGCCTATTTCACACGACGCAGCGTAGGCCGGCCAGGAGCACCTCCGGAGCCCGCAGGGGGGGCGGGCGGCTCATCATCGGGACCGGCCGACTGGTCTACCGGATCAGACGGAGGGCCCGCAGGGACTTCGGTCAGCCCAAAGGGCTTGATCTGACCCGGCGCTGGGTCTTCAGCGGGTGCCCTGGGCACATCAAAGGCCATGCCATGACCAGTCTCTTTGGCATAGATGGCTGCGATCTGAGCAATTGGCACATGGATGTCTTCGGCCACACCCGAGAACCGTGCAGTGAAGCTCAGATCCTGGTTCGTGATCTGAAGGCGATGGGTCGCCAGAGCGCTGATGTTGAGCACGATCTCGCCGTTACGAACATGCGCCCTGGGTACACGCGTCTGATCGCTCACCGAGACGGCCACATAAGGCGTGTAGCCATTGTCGGTACACCACTCGTAAATGGCGCGGACCAGATAAGGCTTGGTCGAAATGGGATCGTTGCCAGACATGTCAGTGCAATGGTCCGTCTATCGACGCATGACCTTTTCGGAGGGCGTGAGCGCCTCGAAGAAGGCGGGGCGGGCGAATATCCGCTCTGCGTACTTGAGCACTGGGGCTGCAGCCTTGGGCATCTCGATGCCGTAATGATCCAGGCGCCAGAGCAGCGGGGCCAAGGCGACGTCGATCATGGTGAAGTCTTCGCCCATCATGTACTTGGACTTGACCACCACAGGCGCCAATTGAGACAGCTGGTCACGCACCACTGCACGGGCCTTGTCGACTTTTTTAGGGTCTTGCTTCTCGAGCGCATCGATGTGAATGAAGACTTCACGCTCGAAGTTGAGCAGCAGGAGTCTGGCGCGAGCCCGCTGGACGGGATCTGCAGGCATGAGCTGCGGGTGAGGAAAACGCTCATCAATGTATTCGTTGATGATGTTGGACTCATAGAGAATCAGGTCGCGTTCAACCAGAACCGGCACCTGACCGTAGGGGTTCATGACCGAGATGTCCTCGGGCTTGTTGAACAGGTCAACGTCCCGAATCTCAAAGTCCATGCCTTTTTCAAACAAGACCAGTCGGCAGCGTTGGCTAAAAGGGCAGGTGGTACCCGAATACAGAACCATCATGATGGTTTTTTCTCCTCAAAAACGCAGGCGGGCCGAATGGGCCCGCCCGTCGATTGGCTCGTGGTGCTCATCCCGTTGGGCCGGCCGTCTGGCCAGCCGCGGGCATTGTTGTTTTACTTGACGTCTTTCCAGTAGGCCGCATTCAGACGCCAGGCCAGGACAAAGAAGATGCCCAGGAACAACAGCACCCAGACACCGATCTGCTTGCGCTTCTGGGCCACCGGCTCGGCTGCCCATGACAGAAACGCAGTGAGGTCCCCGACGTAGTTGTCGTAGTCAACCTTGGACATGGATTTCTGCTGCTCCCAGAGCACGTGGGGCATGCCCACACCGGGAAAGACCTTGTTATTCCAGCCCGTGGGTCGCTTCTCGTCGGGGTAGTAAGTCCGCAGGTAGCTGTAGATCCAGTCCGCACCGGTGGCGCTGTGGCTGGACCGGGCTCGAGCGGTGAGCGACAAGTCAGGCGGGGCCTTGCCAAACCAGGCGGCCGCATCTTTGGCGTTCATGGTGGTCTTGATGTAGTCGCCGGCCTTGGCCTCGGTCAGGATGAGATTGGCCTTGATTTGATCTTCGGTCAGACCCAGATCGGTCAGTCGGTTGTAACGAACAGCCGACAGGTTGTGACAGCCCAGGCAGTAGTTGGCGAAAATCTTGGCGCCATGCTGCAGGGCAGCCTTGTCGGTCAGCTTGTTGACCGGAAAGGTGTCGAGTTGAACTGCTGGGCCAGCGGCGATGGCTGGCAGGCTCACCACGAGACTGGCGGCCAGCGCTGCAGCCCAACGTCGAATCAGAGAAATGGAGGTCATTTGCTTGCTCGCTTTTGAGTGACGTTTAGTGAGGCTTGAACGAGACGCGCTCAGGCACCGGCTTGTAATCTCCCATGCGGGTCCAGATGGGCATGAGGATGAAAAAGCCGAAGTAGAAAACGGTACCGATCTGCGAGACCACCGTCCCCACTGGGAACGGGGGCAACACGCCCAGATAACCCAGCACGAAGAAGTTCACCACGAAGACGGCATACAGCCACTTCTGCCAAGTCGGACGCTGACGAATGGACTTGACCGGTGATTTGTCCAGCCATGGCAGGAAGAACATGATGATGACCGCGCCGCCCATGACGACAACGCCCCAGAACTTGGCGTCGATCAGACGGAACATGACGGCCAGGACCACCATGGCCACCACCCCAGCGATCTTGAGCAGGCCCTGGGTGTTGCGCAGGAAGGCCAGTGCACCCAGACCAGCCGAAGCCACCAGAACCCAGGTGAAGACATCGGTGGTCGCACGCAGCATGGAGTAGTAAGGGGTGAAGTACCAAACCGGTGCAATGTGGGGCGGAGTGACCAAGGGGTCAGCCGGAATGAAGTTGTTGTACTCCAAGAAGTAGCCGCCGAACTCCGGTGCAAAGAAGACCACCGCAAAGAAGATCAGAGCAAAACCCGTCACACCCACAATGTCATGAACCGAGTAGTAGGGGTGGAAGGGAATGCCATCCAGTGGAATGCCGTTGGCGTCCTTCTTGGCCTTGATTTCCACGCCGTCTGGGTTGTTGGAACCCACCTCGTGCAGGGCAATGATGTGAGCCGCCACCAGGCCAATCAAGACCAGGGGCAGGGCAATCACGTGGAAGGCGAAGAAGCGGTTGAGGGTTGCGTCGCCCACCACAAAGTCACCACGAATCCAGACCGAGAGGTCGGGACCAATGACCGGTACCGCTGCGAACAGGTTCACGATCACCTGAGCGCCCCAGTAAGACATCTGACCCCAGGGAAGCAGGTAGCCCATGAAGGCCTCTGCCATCAGGCACAGGAAGATCAGGCAGCCGAAGATCCAGATCAGCTCACGCGGCTCGCGATAGGAGCCATAGATCAGACCGCGGAACATGTGGAGGAAGACCACCACGAAGAAGGCCGAGGCGCCGGTGGAGTGCATGTAACGAATGACCCAACCCATGGGCACCTCGCGCATGATGTATTCCACGCTGGCAAAGGCCACTGGAATACCAGCGGCGTTCAACGATGCATCTGGCTTGTAGTGCATGACCAGAAAGATGCCGGTAACGATCTGGATGACCAGGACCAGCATGGCCAGGCTTCCGAAGAAGTAGAGCCAGTTGAAGTTCTTGGGAGCGTAGTACTCGGAGAGATGCGCTTTGTAGAGCGAGATCAGCGGGAATCGACGGTCGACCCAGCCCAACAGGCCCGTTGCTTGCACGACTTTTTCAGCTGCCATTGACTAGTGCCTCTTTAGAAAATTAAGCCTCACCCTTTTGGTCTTTACCAATGACCAAGCGGGTGTCGGAGAGATACATGTGACGGGGCACTTCGAGGTTATCGGGTGCCGGTTTGTTGGCAAACACGCGGCCCGCCATGTCAAAGCTGGAGCCGTGACAAGGGCAGAAAAAGCCTCCCTGCCAGTCGTTGGCAATCCCCGATGCAGCGCCTTTTTCAAACTTGCTGACGGGCGAACAGCCCAGGTGGGTACAGATGCCGACCGTCACCAAGACCTCGGGTTTGATGGAGCGAGTCTGGTTCTTGGCGTAGTCAGGAATGGGAATGTCTTTGCGGTTTGAACCTGGGTCGGCCAGTTGGCTTTCGACGGCCTTGAGGCTCTCGAGCTGCTCTGGTGTGCGGCGAACAATCCAGACGGGCTTGCCGCGCCACTCGACAATCTTGACGCCACCCAATGGGATGTCGCTGATGTCCACTTCGACCGGAGCCCCTGCGGACTTGGCGCGGTCTGAGGGGGCCATGGATCCCAGGAAGGGAACTGCCACTGCAGCACCAGCCACAGTCGCTGCGCCGCCACATGCAATCATCCAGTTGCGCCGGTTGGCCTCGGGGCCCTTGGGCATGGAGAAAGACTCTCCGGAGGTGATTTCAGAGGCAAGTCCCAGAGGCTTGCCAGAGGTTGCTTGCTCGGACATTCGGTCCGCTCCTTCGCGTCGAGGTTATGGGATAGCCCGATATTGTAGACGTTTAGACCCTCTTATCGCCAGCAAACTGCCATAATCCCGTTCATGATCAAGCGGTTATGGCTCCTTTTTGCCCAAATCACCACCGTGCTGCTGGCCGGCATCTTTGTAGTGGCCACCCTCAAGCCTCACTGGCTAGGCGGCGTAGCGGGCTTGTCAGGGCTCACTCACCCCCAGCCACTGGTGATTGAGCAGGCCGAAAATGGTCAGGCCAGCCTGCTGCAGAGCCCTGTTGCACCGCCCGCGAGCAGCCTGCGGGAGGCCGCGGCCCGTGCCATGCCCTCGGTGGTTTACATCTTCACCAGCCAGAAGCAGAAAAAGCCCGTTCATCCTTTTTTAAACGACCCCTTGTTCCGTCGGTTTTTTGGCGACCAATTCCCAGCCCCACGGGGTGAGGATGGCCAAGAGACCAACGGCCTGGGCTCGGGCGTCATCGTGAGTCCACAAGGCCTGATTCTGACCAACCACCATGTCATCGAGGGGGCAGATCAGATTGAGGTGGCGCTGGCCGACGGCCGCCGGGCGCAGGCCCGTGTCGTCGGGACGGATCCCGAGACGGACCTCGCATTGCTTCGGATTCGACTGGACAAATTGCCGGCCATTCAGTTTGGTCGGCCCAGCGAACTCCAAGTGGGCGACACCGTCTTGGCCATTGGCAACCCATTTGGCGTAGGCCTGACGGTCACCCGCGGCATTGTCAGTGCCCTGGGCCGCACCCAGCTCAACATCAACACCTTTGAGAACTTCATCCAGACCGACGCAGCGATCAATCCCGGCAACTCCGGGGGTGCACTGGTCGACGCCTACGGCAACCTGGTCGGCATCAACACCGCCATCTATTCCCGAAGCGGCGGCAGCATGGGCATTGGCTTTGCCATCTCGGCTGACATGGCTCGCCTGGTCATGGAAGGCTTGGTGAAAAATGGCCGTGTCAGTCGGGGCTTTATCGGCGTTGAGCCTCAGGATCTGAACGAAGAGATCGCCCAGACCTTTAAACTCCCGGACACCAACGGCAGCATCATTGCGGGGCTGCAGCGCGGCGGACCAGCGGATCGTGCGGGGCTTCAGGTGGGCGATGTGGTGGTGGCCATCAACACTCGTCCGATTCGCAACACGGCTGAGCTGCTGTCAAATGTGGCCGCTCTCAGTCCTGGCAACAAGGCCACGCTGTCATTGATTCGAGATGGGCGAACCGCTCAGGTGGCGGTCACCGTGGCCGAACGTCCGGCCCCCAAAATCCCTCGACGCTAGTCGACCAAGCGAACCGATCACCCGCTTTTGTGGCGGCACATGGCGTGACTGACTTGGCTGCTGCTTTGAGGCGCGTCGCCTAATCCGCGTCTGCGGCGGCTTGGGCCTCTTGCTCGGCCAGCTTTTCTTGGGGCGTCACCCACTTGGCCATGAACAGGCCCAGCTGATAGAGCAGGCACAGCGGAATGGCCAGCATGAGCTGGCTGATGACATCCGGTGGCGTGACGATGGCAGCGACAACGAATGCGGCCACAATGAAATAAGGCCGAAAATCCACCATGCGCTTGAGGGTCACCACACCCATGCGGACCAGCACCATCTGCACCACCGGCGTCTCGAAAGACAGTCCAAAGACCAGGAAGAGACTTAAGGCAAAGCTGAGGTATTTGTCGATGTCGGTTGCCATCTGAACACCGGCTGGCGTGTAAGAGGCCACAAAACCGAAGACCGCTGGGAAAACAAAGAAGTAAGCAAAGGCCATGCCGACCAAGAAGAGGATGAAGCTGGAAGCTACGATGGGCAGGGCGAGCTTCTTTTCGTGGGTGTAAAGACCCGGCGCAATGAAGGCCCAGGCCTGATAGAGCACATAAGGCAAGGCAATGACAAAGGCCACCAGCATGGTCACCTTCATGGGGACAAAGAAGGGCGCGGTGACATCGGTCGCGATCATGCTGGAGCCCTGCGGCAGGGTTCGGATCAGGGGCTCTGCGAAGACGGTGTAGATCTGAGGGGCCCAGTAGACCAGTGCCAGGAAGACCGCCAATACCGCAATGGCTGCCCGAATCAGGCGATCCCGCAGCTCAAACAGGTGGGTCATAAAGCCTTCTTCGACGATGCCGCCGTTGTCGTTGGTGCTCATGATCAGTCGTACCGTGGTCGTTTGGTCAGATAACGCTTGCGCATGCGATTGCGAACGCGGTCACGCAGACGCTCATCATCTTGCTCTCGGGTCCAGCTTCGGTCAGGCGCACCCAGGAAGTAGCCCGCCTTTTTGTCGTAGACCGAGGCAAAGTCCGCGTCACTGCCCTCGAAGTCGGAGATGCCCTGGCCGATGCTGCCGGTCACGCCTTCGACCTCTTTGGCCATGCTGTTCACGCCAGACTCGATCTCCTGGCCCAGGTCGTTGACCGACTTCTGCATTTTTCGGAGTTCTTCGACGTCCATCTGGCGCTGGATGTCGTTTTTGACATCGGCCACGTAGCGCTGGGCGCGACCCAACAGGGTACCAACGGTACGGGTGACGACTGGCAGACGCTTGGGGCCGAGGACAACCAACCCCACACCAGCGACCAGAACGAGTTCAGAAAAACCAATGTCCAGCACGACGGCGAACCCGTTGCTCTTGGTCTAGCGAAGGGCTGGCTTAGTGGCCAGCGCCCGTCTTGTCTTTGGCCTCGACGTCGATGGTCTTGGTGTCGACCTTGGCCGTGGTGGTCTCGGGTTTGTCTTCTGCGGAGCCTTCTTTCATGCCGTCTTTGAAGCCCTTGACTGCACCACCGAGGTCAGAGCCCAGGTTGCGAAGTTTCTTGGTGCCAAAGACCAACAGAATGATGAGTAGGACGATCAACCAGTGCCAAACGCTGAACGAACCCATGTGCCGTGCTCCGTATGAAAAAGGGGTTTAGAAAGAGGCCGAAGCCCCGAGTGGCGCGGGACCACCCAACAAATGCATGTGGAGATGATACACCTCCTGCCTGCCCACCTTACCGGTGTTAACCACAGTACGAAAGCCTTCTGGCGAGCCATGATCGGCTGCCAACTGCCGTGCCAGCAGCATCATGCGACCCATGACGGCCTGGTGCTGCGGCTCCAGTTGGGCCATGGATTCGATGTGCTCTTTGGGGATCACCAAGAGGTGCAGGGGGGCCTTGGGCGAGATGTCATGAAAAACAAACAAATCCTCGTCCTCGTAGACCTTTTTGGAGGGAATCTCGCCTTTGGCAATCTTGCAGAAAATACAGTTCATGCGCCGCGCTCCTGTGCCTTGCGTGCAGCTTTCTCGTCTAATCCTGAGAGGCCCTCGCGTCGCTCGAGTTCCGCCAAGACCTGCTCAGGCCTGATACCCGCCTGATGAAGGGCGACGAGGCTATGGAACCACAAATCAGCCATTTCACCCACCAGCTTGTTTTGAGCGATGGTGACGGCGGGATTTGAGGCGTCTAGGGCGGCCAAATCTTTGGCCGCCATCACCACCTCGGTGGCTTCTTCCCCAATCTTCTTGAGGGCTGCGTCTGGCGACTTGGCCAGCAGACGAGCCACATAGCTTTTGTCAGGATCGCCGGCCTGGCGAGCCGCCACGACATCTGCCAGCCGGGCGAGTACGTCACGGTTGTTTGCGTCATTTGCCATAAATGGCCTCCGGGTCTTTCAGCACAGGATCAACAGGCTGCCACTGGCCATCCTTGAGTACCGAGTAAAAACAGGATGCACGACCCGTGTGACAGGCGATGCCACCGGCCTGGTCGATCTGCAGCAGCACCACATCGCCATCGCAGTCGAGGCGAAGTTCAAGAACGCGTTGGCGGTGACCAGATTCCTCGCCTTTACGCCAGAGCTTTTGGCGTGAACGCGAGAAATAAGTGGCCCAGCCCGTCTGCGCCGTCTCTTCGAGTGCCTGTCGGTTCATGAAGGCCACCATGAGCACGCGATGAGAGCTGGCGTCCTGAGCGACTGCGGTCACCAGGCCTTGGGCGTCGAATTTGACCTGATCAAGCCAGTCGGACACAGACCCCCCTGTCTTGCATGAACTGCTTGGCCTCTTGAACGGTGTGCTGGCCAAAGTGAAAAATGCTGGCAGCCAGCACCGCATCGGCCTGACCTTGGGTCACGCCATCGACGAGGTCTTGCAAAGATCCAACACCACCGGAGGCGATCACCGGAATGTGAACCGACTGAGAGACGGCTTTGGTGAGGCCCAGGTCAAAGCCCTGCTTGGTGCCATCACGGTCCATGCTGGTGAGCAGAATTTCGCCCGCCCCCATGTCTTGCATGGTCTGGGCCCATTGGACAGCGTCGAGCCCAGTGGCGTTGCGGCCACCGTGGGTGTAGACCTGCCAACGCGGCTGACCATCAGGACCCGGCGTATGGCGTTTGGCATCGATGGCCACAACGATCGCCTGGGACCCGAATTTGTCACTGGCTGCTCGAACCAGTTCGGGGTTCTGAACCGCAGCCGTGTTGATGCTGACCTTGTCTGCGCCCGCATTGAGAAGCCGGCGAACATCGTCTACCGCCCGAACACCGCCACCGACCGTCAGGGGAATGAAGACCTGATTGGCCACCGCCTCGATCATGGGCAGGATCAGCCCCCTGGCATCGCTAGAGGCAGTGATGTCTAGGAAGGTGATCTCGTCGGCGCCCTGGTCATCGTATCGCCGGGCCACCTCGACGGGGTCTCCAGCATCTCTCAGAGAGACAAAATTTGTGCCTTTGACGACTCGACCAGCATCGACATCCAGACAGGGAATGATGCGCTTGGCCAGCATGGCCGTTTAGTCGGCGTCAGCGGCACCGGCCGCATCCGCGTAGGCCTGGGCTTGCTCCAGGTTGAGCTTGCCCTCGTAGAGCGCACGTCCCAGGATGGCGCCCATAATGCCCTCAGATTCCACTGCCGCCAGGTCTTTGATGTCTTGCATGCCGGCGATACCACCAGAGGCAATGATGGGAATGCTGACCGACTGGGCCAGGCGTACCGTCGCATCCAGATTCACGCCGGTCATCATGCCGTCTCGTCCAATGTCGGTGTAGAGCACGGCGCTCACACCGTCGTCTTCAAATTTCTGGGCCAGGTCGATGACCTCGTGGCCAGAGAGCTTGCTCCAGCCGTCCGTGGCGACCTTGCCGTCTTTGGCGTCGATCGAGACGATGATCTGGCCTGGAAATGCGGCGCAGGCGTCTTTGAGCAGACCTGGGTTCTTCACCGCTGCCGTGCCAATGACCACAAAACTAGCCCCGTCATCCAGGAAGCGCTCAATGGTGTCGAGGTCACGAATGCCACCCCCCACCTGAACCGGTACATCGGGGCCTGCTGACTGGATGATGGCCTTGATGGCGGACTCGTTTTTGGGTTTGCCCGCGACTGCGCCATTGAGGTCGACGATGTGAATGCGGCGAGCACCTTGGGCCACCCAATGGGCTGCCTGCTCCCCCGGGTTGCCCGAGAAAATGGTCGCATCGTTGAGGTCCCCCTGACGCAGGCGAACACACTGTCCGTCTTTGAGATCAATGGCTGGAATGAGAAGTAGAGACATGGTGTGATCAGAAATTAAGGGTTCCAGGTCAGGAAGTTCTCAAGCAGCTTGAGGCCACTGCCTGCGCTCTTCTCCGGGTGAAACTGGGTTGCAACGATGTTATCCCTGGCCACCGCACAGGTAAAGCGAATGCCGTAATCACTCTGACCCAAGACATCGGACCCATCGCTGGGTTCCGCATGAAAGCTGTGCACAAAATAAAACCAGTGGCCCTGGGTCTTGTCCTCCAGGCCCTGGGTGATCGGATGGGGTCTGGTGAACTGAACCTGATTCCAGCCCATGTGCGGCACCTTGAGCGGCTGACCTTGTTGATCCACCACGCCACGCGCGGCGGTGAACTTGACGACCTGACCAGAAAAAATACCCAGGCCCGGCGTGTCGCCCTCTTCACTGCGATCAAAGAGCATCTGCTGGCCCACACAGATCCCGAAGAAGGGTTTGGTCTGCATGGCTTCGCGCAGCGCAGCCTCTAGGCCCGAGGACTTGAGGCTGGCCATGCAGTCGTGCATAGCGCCCTGCCCCGGAAACAGCACGCGTTCGGCCGATCGGAGTTCGTCGGGTTGGCTGACAAACCGAACCCGATCCGGCGACTGACCAACGGCCAGGCAGGCCGCATGGACCGCGCGCTCCACACTGCGGATGTTTCCTGCGCCGTAGTCAACAATTGCAATCATGGTTGGAACGTCTTGTGAGGCTGGGGGTGTCTGAACACGTCCCCGCATGCCCCGGGGGGCGTCAGTGGCGGCTAGAGACTTCCTTTGGTCGAGGGAATCGACTGGGGGTCCAGGCGTGGATCAAGCTCAACGGCCATGCGAAGGGCGCGGCCAAAGGCCTTGAAGATGGTCTCGCACTGGTGGTGCGCATTCTCGCCCTGCAGGTTGTCGATGTGCAGCGTCACCATGGCATGGTTGACGAAGCCTTGGAAGAATTCGTGAATCAGGTCGAGGTCAAACTGTCCCACCATCTGGCGCTTCCAGGTGCAGCGGAACTCCAGACCGGGTCGGCCGGACAAGTCAATGACCACCCGAGACAGCGCCTCGTCCAGCGGAACATAGCTGTGGCCATAACGACGCACGCCCTTCTTGTCGCCAATCGCTTTGGCAAAAGCCTGGCCCAGGGTAATGCCGATGTCTTCAACCGTGTGGTGATCGTCAATCTCGAGGTCACCCTTGGCCTGCACCACCAGGTCGATCAGACCGTGGCGTGCAATCTGGTCGAGCATGTGGTCCAGAAAGGCAATGCCAGAGCTGAGCGTGCGCTCGCCGGTGCCATCGAGTCCGATCGAGACCTTGATCTGGGTCTCTGCGGTGTTGCGCTGAATCTCTGCTGTGCGATTAACGGTAGACATAGACCAGATGATACATTCGCCCGATGATCCTGTTAAAACATTCAAGGCCATGAACCCCTTCTGGAGCCCCGTTGTTGGCCAATTGGCCCCCTATGTACCGGGCGAACAGCCCAAGGTCGAAGACCTGATCAAGCTCAACACCAACGAGAACCCCTACCCGCCCTCTCCCCGAGTGGCCCAGGCGATTGCCCAAGTGTTGGGCTCGGATGGCCAGGCTCTGCGGCTGTACCCGGATCCCGCCTGTACGACGGTCCGAGAGGCGGCGGCGCGGGTCTATGGGCTCAGTGCGGACCAGGTCTTCGTGGGCAATGGGTCTGACGAGGTGCTGGCCTTTGTCTTTCAAGGCCTGCTCAACCACAGTCAGCCACTGGTCTTTCCAGACATTACCTACAGCTTTTATCCCAGCTACTGCCGTCTATACGGCATTCGCTACGAGCTACTGCCCCTGACCGATGCCTACGAAATCGACCTGCCCTCGGTGCCAGCCCATGCCAGTGCGGTGATCTTCCCCAACCCCAACGCCCCGACCGGCAAGGCTGTGCGGCGAGAGTGGATTGAGCGATTTCTGAAGGAGCGCCCCAACACAGTGGTGGTGGTCGACGAGGCGTATGTGGACTTTGGGGCGGATTCCTGTGTGCCCTTGGTGCCGACTTACCCGAACCTGCTGGTGACCCAGTCGCTCTCCAAATCGCGAGCCCTAGCCGGTATGCGGGTGGGCCTGGCCTTTGGGCAACCCAGCTTGATCGAGGCCCTGGTGCGTATCAAGGACAGCTTTAACTCCTACCCCATCGATCGGCTGGCCAGCGCGGCGGCCGTCGCGGCGCTGGAAGACACGGACTGGCTGGCCCGGAACAGTCAGCAGATTATCGAAGACCGCGACTGGCTGACGGGCGCACTGCAGTATTACGGCTTTCAGGTGCTGCCCTCTCTGGCCAACTTCGTCTTTGCCCGGCATCGCAACTTTGATGCGGCCAAACTGGCCGCCGGCCTGCGAGAGCGCAAGATTCTGGTGCGGCACTTTGACAAGCCCGGGATCTCGGACTGGTTAAGGATTACGGTGGGGACGCGGGCGCAGTGCGAGGCCCTGGCCGACGCCGTCGAGGCGCTGACGAAGACCTAATCTGTACCTGGGCCCGGCCGGCGCGAAGTTGGCGATAGCCGATGACCTTTGAGCTTTGCCCCGCAAAGCGAGAGTGAAGAGGGTGCGCCAACGAGGGGTGGCAGACCCGTTTGGGCTAATCCTTGAGGCGAAGTTCAGCGGCGCGGGCGTGGGCCGGCAGGTGCTCCCCCCAGGCCAGTGTCGAGGCCACCCGGCCCAGCACCTGCGCCCCGGCTTCGGAAACATTGATGAGCGAGGTGCGCTTTTGGAAGTCGTAGACCCCAAGCGGCGATGAAAAGCGTGCCGTCTGCATGGTCGGCAGCACATGGTTGGGTCCCGCACAGTAGTCACCGATGGACTCAGAGGCGTAGCGGCCCATGAAAATCGCCCCAGCGTGGCGAATCTTGGGCACCCACTGCTCCGGGTTATCGGTGGAGACCTCAAGGTGCTCAGGGGCAATCTGTGAAGCAATCTGACAGGCCTCATCCAGATCACGGGTCTGAATCAACAGGCCCCGATTGGTGAGCGAGGTCTGGATCACGGCCTTGCGGGGCATGTCCGGCAGGAGTCGATCGATGGCGGCCTGCACAGCGTCGATATAGGCTGCATCGGGCGTGAGCAGAATGCTCTGAGCCAATTCGTCGTGCTCGGCCTGCGAGAACAAATCCATGGCAATCCAGTCGGGATCGGTCTTGCCATCACAGATGACCAGGATCTCGGATGGGCCGGCGATCATGTCGATGCCCACCTTGCCAAAGACCTGGCGTTTGGCCTCGGCCACATAGGCGTTGCCGGGGCCAACAATCTTGTCGACCGCGAGAATGGTCTTGGTGCCATAGGCCAGAGCAGCCACAGCCTGGGCGCCGCCAATGGTGAAGACACGATCCACACCAGCCAAATGGGCAGCGGCCAGCACCAACTGGTTACGCTCGCCACCCGGGGTGGGCACCACCATGATGACTTCAGGAACGCCCGCGACCTTGGCCGGCAGAGCATTCATCAGGACCGACGACGGATAGGCCGCCTTGCCGCCGGGGACATACAACCCTGCGCGATCGAGTGGCGAGACCCGTTGCCCAAGCGTGGAGCCGTGTTCATCTTGAATGGTCCAAGACTCTTGGCGTTGTTTGTCGTGAAAGCTTCGGATGCGCTGTGCTGCGGCCTGCAGAGCCTGACGGTGCTCGGCAGGCAGGCCATCGAAGGCCGCCTTGAGTTCGGTCTGGGAAATCTCTAGTTCGGCGACGGACTGCGCCGCCACCCGGTCAAATCGCTCGGTGTATCGCAGCACCGCCTCATCGCCCTGCTGACGGACATCCGCCAGGATGGCTTTGACGGTGGCCGTGATCGACTCATCCTGCTCGGCATCGAAGGCCAGCATGCTGCGCAGCCGGTCCTGAAAATCAGCCTGGGCCGTGTTGAGTCGAGTGATCGGGAGAGTCTGAGACATGAACAGTTTTACTTTGTATGTTGGGCAAACGCTTGGACCAAAGGTTCCAGCTGATCGTAGCGCAGCTTGAGAGAGGCTTGGTTGACGATCAACCGCGAGGAGACCGGACCAATGACTTCGACCTCGCGTAGGCCGTTGGCCTTGAGGGTGGCCCCGGTCGAGACCAGGTCCACGATGACGTCGGCGAGACCGACCAAGGGGGCCAGTTCCATGGAGCCATAGAGTTTGATGAGGTCTGCATGAATGCCACGGTCCGCAAAATAACGACGCGTGGTCTGCAGGTATTTGGTGGCCACCCGCAGACGAGCCCCGCGGCGAATCATGGTCTCCACGTCTAGGTCCTGTGCGGCACACAGGCTCATGCGGCACTTGGCAATACCGAGGTCGACGGGTTGATACAGGCCGTCGCCGCCGTGTTCCACCAAGACATCCGAGCCGGCGATGCCCAGGTCTGCGGCGCCGTATTGGACATAGGTCGGCACGTCACTTGCACGAACAATCAGCAGGCGAAGATCCGGTCGATTGGTACCCAGAATCAGCTTGCGCGATTTTTCTGGGTGCTCCAAGGGCTCGATGCCCATGGCCGCCAGCATGGGGGTCGTCTCATCAAAGATGCGGCCCTTCGAGAGCGCCAGGGTAATCATGTGCCGTCCTTTACACGGCTCACTCGTGCGCCGAGTGAGCGAAGTTTTTCTTCCATGCGGTCATAGCCACGATCCAAATGGTAGATGCGATCGATGTCGGTCACCCCATCGGCCACCAGGCCGGCGATCACCAGGCCGGCCGATGCGCGCAAGTCGGTGGCCATGACACGGGCACCTGTGAGTTTCTCGACGCCCTTGACCACAGCTGTGTGGCCATCGATGTCAATCTGAGCCCCCAGCCTGCGCATCTCTTGTACGTGCATGAAACGGTTCTCAAAGATGGTCTCCACCACCAGGCCGGTGCCTTGCGCAATCGCATTGACAGCCATGATCTGGGCCTGCATGTCGGTGGCAAAGCCTGGGTAGGGTGCGGTGCGAACGTTAACCGACTTGGGTCTGCTGCTAGCGCTCGCCAGAATGCCATCGGCCTGCTCTTCCATCTGCAAACCAGACTCGCGAAGTTTGTCTAGCGTTGCACCCATCTGATCGGCACGCGCACCCTGGGCAAAGATCTGTCCGCCAGTGGCCATGACGGCACACAAAAAGGTACCAGCCTCGATGCGGTCCGGCATGACGGTGTAATCAGCGCCGTGCAGTTTTTCAACACCCACAACAGTGATGCGATCAGTACCAGCGCCGGTGATCTTGGCTCCCATGGCGATCAGGCAGTTGGCCAAGTCGACCACCTCGGGCTCACAGGCCGCGTTGTCGATCACCGTGGTGCCGTCTGCCAGACAGGCGGCCATCATCAGGTTCTCGGTGCCCGTGACCGTCACCATGTCGGTGGTGATGCGAGCCCCCTTGAGGCGGGAGGCCTTGGCTTTGATAAAGCCATGGTCGATGTCGATTTGAGCGCCCATGGCCTGCAGGCCACGAATGTGCTGATCGACCGGACGTTGGCCAATGGCACAGCCCCCGGGCAGGCTAACCAGTGCCTCACCAAAACGAGCGAGCATGGGTCCGAGCACCAGGACCGAGGCGCGCATGGTCTTCACCAGCTCATAAGGTGCCTCGAGTTTGTTGACCGCGTCGGCCCGAAGGGTCAGGCTGTCTTGACCATCAATGGCCTGGGCATCCACTTCGATCTGTAGGCCCATGCCGGCCAACAGTTTGCGCATGGTGCCGACGTCTCGAAGGGGCGGCACGTTGTGAATGACCAGGGGCTCAGCCGTCAGCAGCGACGCGCAGAGAATCGGCAGGGCTGCATTTTTGGCGCCGGATATCCGAACCTGGCCTTGTAGCGGCAGGCCACCCTGAATTTGAAAACGGTCCATGTTTGTCCTGACTACCGGCCTGACTGCTCGGCCCACTCGGCCGGTGTGAGGGTCTTCATGGACAGCGCATGAATCTCGGCCTTCATCCGATCGCCCAGAGCGGCATAGACCAACTGGTGGCGGGCAATGAGTCGCTTGCCCTCGAAGAGCGGGCTGACAATGACCGCCTCGAAATGATGGCCATCGCCATCGACTTCGATGTGGTCGCAAGTCAGCCCCGCCTGGATGTAGCCTTTTATGTCTTGTGGAGTCACCATGCCGCTATTTTAGGCGGCCTCGGCCAGAATGCGTCGAAAGGCCTGCTCCAAGCTGGAACTGGCCAGCAGTGAGCTGGTGTCTTGGACCGAGACCAACCGACCTTTTTTGAGAAAACCCACCCGATTGCAGAGCTGCTCGGCCTCTTCGAGGTAGTGGGTGGTCAGGAGGATGGTGTGGCCCTGGCCATTGAGTTTTTGAATAAAACGCCAGAGGCTCTCTCGCAGATCAATGTCAACACCGGCCGTCGGTTCATCGAGCACGATCACCGGTGGACGGTGAACCAGGGCCTGGGCGACCAACACCCGGCGCTTCATGCCACCCGACAGGGCGCGCATGTTGGCATTGGCCTTGTCCAACAAGCCCAGCGCTGTCAGGCATTCGTCAATCCAGTCGTCGTTCTTGGACAGGCCAAAAAAACCAGACTGGATCCTCAGGGTCTCGCGCACCGTGAAAAAAGGATCAAAGACCAATTCCTGCGGCACCACACCCAAGGCCCGGCGGGCCTCTGGGCCCTGGGACTGAACATCAAACCCCATGACCTGGACGCTGCCCTGGGTAGGACGCACCAGGCCAGACATGATGCCAATCATAGTGGTCTTGCCGGCCCCGTTGGGGCCCAGCAAGGCAAAGAACTCACCTTGCTCAATGGTCAGGCTGACATCGGTCAGCGCCGACAAGGTCTTGGCGCCTGACCCGTAGACTTTGCCGACCGCCTGAAACGAGACGGCGGGAGTCATGCGAGTTCGAGCAACTGGTCTACGGAGGAGAGTCGGGCCAACGCCAGCAAGGGCCGCGGCGCACCGGCATAGGTCAACTGACAGTGAAGGCGACTGGCCATTCGTTTAAGGCCCAGCAAAACAGCCAAGGCGGTGGTGTCCACCTGAGTGAGCGATGAGAGATCGACTACCAGGGGTTCGTCTTGGGATTTTTGGGCGGCCTGGGCCAACCAGTCTTGGGCCTGAGCCATCACGGAGACGGCCTGCAGGCGAGTCAATGGACCTGACAATGAGGGAACCTGAATCGTCGACATGCGGGCCAGAGCTTCTAGCTGCCGGACTTTGCAGCCAGTTTTCGAAGGGACTGGTTCTTGCTGTTCAGCGCTGCAATCAGTCCATCGATGCCACGGGCACTGGCGAGCTGGCCAAACTGACTACGGTAGTGGTCTACCAGCCACAGGCCCAGAATGTTGAAGTCATAGATCTTCCAGCCAGTCGGCGTTTTTTCCAGGCGATAGTCCAGCTGGATGGGTTCCTTACCCGTACGAACCACGAAGGTTCGGACGATGACATCCAAGTCCTCCGGCGCATAACGCGCGGGGCGGACCTGAACGGTGGTGTCTTGAACCTGCTTGAGGGCATCGGAATAAGTCAGCAACAGCAGTTCGCGAAAGGCTGCCATGAGTTTTTCCTGCTGCTCGGGAGAGGCTCGACGCCAATGGATGCCCACCGTCAGAGCCGTCATCCGAGAAAAGTTCACCACCGGCATCACCCGCTGATCAACCAGGGCATTGAGCCGCGTCAGGTCGCCCGACTGCAGGCTGCGATCATTGCGAACCGTGTCCAGGATGTCCTGGGTCACCATCTTGATGAGTGTGTCGGGCGACTGGGCTGTTGGCAGGCCTTGGGCCTGAGCCGCGCCGAGGCCCACACACGTGAGACTGATCGATAACAAGGCCAATGCCAGCCGTCGCGACCATGCTGCGCGACGGGCCAGACCCCGCCTATCAATTGTTCTAATCGTTAAAGCAGACCTTTGGATCACCGAATGCGAAAGGCTGAACATGTTGGTTACCACCGTTTGGAAAACTGAAGTGCCGCAGGGTCCCCTGCTGCGCCATCGACCGAGGCCTTGGGTGCTGGCTGATGAGGGGCGGGCGTTCTGCCGTCGTTGACCTGCTGAGCCCGACGCGCCAAGTAGGCATCTCGAACGCTGAGGTAGCGATCAAAAGACAGAGCATCGAGCGTGGACTCCATGTCTAAGAAGCCCGCTCGAGCATCGACGATGCGGGTGCCCCGTACGGTCCATTCGGTAGAGGTTCCTACCGAAAAAATCTGATCAAAGGGATCCACTGCAAAATCGGCCACGCGGCCCACCGTGTCCCTGACCGTGCTTGGGCCCAAGAGAGGAATCACAAAATAGGGGCCGGGCTCTGAGCCCCAGCGGCCAAAGGTCTGACCAAAATCCTCGTTGGTCTTGGCATAGCCCATGGAGCCGGCCGGATCACCAAGGCCCAAAACACCAACCGTCGTGTTGATGACCACTCTGCTGGCGGCATTGCCGGCCTTGGACGGCTCACCCTGTAACAAGTGGTGCAGGGTGTTGACGATATCGCCCAGGTTGCTAAAAAAGTGACCGAAAGCCGTGCGAATGGGTTCTGGTACGTATTCCTTGTAGCCCTCGGCCACCGGCTTGATCACCGCATCGTCGACCTGGGTGTTGAATTCGAACATGGCGCGGTTGTAACGCTCCCAAGGGTCGCGGGCGTCGGTCTGGTGTCCTGCCGGCAGGCTGGCACAACCAGACAGCACGGCCAAGCACACCAGCGCGCAGGTCATGCGAGCCGTGGCGAACCAGTGCCGTGCGCCGGACATTATTTGATGCCCCCGTCGGCCGCCTGGTTACCACCGCCGCTGTCCCGGTTATAGAGGAACTGGGAAATGATGTTCTCGAGCACCACTGCTGATTGGGTGAGCTTGATTCGATCGTTGTTCTTGAGAGACTCTGTCTCGGCCCCGGGCAGGATGCCGATGTATTTTTCGCCCAGTAATCCGGCAGTCAGAATCTGGGCCGAGCTGTCCTTGGGAAAGGCCACGCCCTCTTGAATGTCCAGGGTCACCACCGCCTGGTAACGCTTGTCATCGAACCCAATCTCTCGCACGCGGCCCACGACCACACCGGCACTGCGAACAGCCGCCCGGGGCTTGAGCCCGCCGATGTCATCGAAGTTGGCCAGAATGGTGTAACTGGGGCCTGAGCCAATCGTCGTCAGGTTGCTGACCTTGAGCGACAGAAAGACCAAGGCGACCAGTCCCAACAGGACAAAAAGGCCAACCAACAGGTTAATGGTGCGTTGCATATCAATAGCCTATCAGAGCCAGCAGCGCTGGGTTAGAGCGCGCCGAACATGAAGGCCGTCAGAATAAAATCCAGCCCCAGCACCGCCAAAGAGCCGGCCACCACCGTCATGGTCGTGGCACGGGCCACACCTTCTGGCGTGGGCCTGGCCTGGTAGCCCATGTAGAGGGCGACCATGGTGACGGCAAAGCCAAAGACAACGCTCTTGATGACCCCGTTGACGATGTCGTCATAGAAATCGACCCCCTCGGTCATCTGAGACCAGAAGGCGCCCGCGTCCACCCCAATCAGCCCAACCCCGATCAGCCAGCCACCCACGACACCAACGGCCGAAAACAAGGCTGCCAACAGCGGCATGGTGATGAGGCCCCCCATAAACCGAGGCCCGAGGATCCGAGTCACCGGGTCGACGGCCATGGCCTCTAAGGCGGCCAGTTGCTCGCCGGCCTTCATCAGTCCAATCTCGGCCGTCAGGGCGGTGCCAGCGCGGCCCGCAAAGAGCAGTGCTGTGACCACTGGACCCAACTCGCGCACCAGAGACAGGGCGACCAGCAGGCCCAAGGCCTCCTCGGAGCCATACCGACGCAGGGTGTAATAGCCCTGTAGGCCCAGCACCAGACCCACAAACAGGCCCGAGACCAAGATGATGGCCAGCGAATGGTTGCCCAGAAAGTGCACTTGGCTGGCGATGAGGTTCGGCCGCCTGAGAATGCCCGTGAGTCGCCCCAGCAGACTGGCCGTGAGCCTGGCAAAACCACCCAAGCCTTCTAGGAAGGTCAGGCTGGCGCCCCCCAGGCGAGAGAGTTGGTCGAGGGGTCTCACAGAAAAGTCTCGCTCAGACTTGGGGCTGGGTAGTGGAACTGGACCGGGCCGTTCTCACGGCCCTCCAGGAACTGTTGGACGTAGGGGTCGGTCGAGGCCAACAAGTCTTGTGGTGTCCCCAGAGCCACCAGCCGGGCGCCGTCGGACGAAGGGGCCAAGACGGCGATGCGATCGGCGATCTCGAAGGTTTCCTCTACGTCGTGGGTCACGATGACCGAGGAGGCCCCCAATGCATCATTGAGTCTGCGAATCAAGCGAGCGGTCACACCAAGTGAGATGGGGTCAAGGCCCGCAAAAGGCTCGTCGTACAAAATGAGTTCTGGGTCCAGGGCGATGGCGCGGGCCAGCGCGACTCGGCGGGCCATGCCACCCGAGATCTCACTGGGCATCAGATCCGCTGCACCGCGCAGACCGACGGCCTCGAGTTTGAGCAACACCACATCGCGAAGCATGGACTCAGGCAGGTTGGCATGTTCGCGAAGGGGGAAGGCCACGTTCTCAAAACAAGACAAGTCGGTGAACAGGGCGCCAAACTGAAACAGCAGACCCATTCGGCGGCGCATGGCGTAGAGGCGGTCGGCGCGATAGCCGGCCAGGGACTCACCAAAGACCGAGACACCTCCAGCCTGGGGTTTCACCAGGCCCGCAATCAGGCGCAACAAGGTGGTCTTGCCCACGCCCGAACCACCCATGATGGCCAAGACTTCTCTGGGGCGCACCGATAGGGTCAGGTCCGCAATGATGGTTCTGGGGCCATACCCAAATCGAACGCCGTCAAAGACCATACAGGCCTGCTCTGGTTGCGAAATGGATTGGCTGGAAGGCGCGTTACCGGCCGTGCCTGTGGTCAGACTCATGAGGCCATTCTACCCAGCGTTGATCAAGCTCTCGGCCTCGGCCAAGGCCTCGGCCGTGCCGCGCAAGACCAGGGCATCATCGGCCAGCAGCAAGGTGTCCTCAGCGACTGGGTGTCGCTTGCCTGCGCGCTTGAGGGTTGCAATGTCTACGCCCAATCCTGTCAGCCCCAAATCAGTGATCGGCCGACCGGCCATGATCGATGCCTTGGGGACCACCAAGGTTCGGAGCATGATGGCATCCTCGACCCGCTCCAGGTAGTCGTCATCACTGCCACGGAAGACCCCACGAAACAGGCCATAACGTGTGTCGCGCACCTCACGCACTCGCCTGACCACTCGATGCAAGGGAACCCCGGCCAAGGCCAGTGCATGAGAGGCCAGCATCAGGCTGCCCTCGATGACCTCGGGCACGACCTCCGTCGCACCAGCATCCCGCAGTGGTGTGAGGTCGCTGTCATCTCGGGCTCGAACGATGATCGGGAGTTGAGGTGCCAACTGCCGAACCGCCAAGATGACCCGAGTGGCCGAGGCGCGATCGGCGTAGGTGATGACCAAAGAAGTGGCTCGGTGAATACCGGCGGCCATGAGGGTCTCGCGGCGGGCGGCATCGCCAAAGACCACCGAGTGTCCCGCTGCCGCCGCTTCACGGGTTCTCTGCGGGTCGAGGTCCAGCGCCACATAGTCGATGTGCTCTTGATCCAAGAGCTGGGCCAGGTTCTGGCCACAACGGCCATAGCCGCAGATGATCAGATGCTTGTCCGCACTGACGGCCTGGCTGGCGATACGGTGAATCTCCAGGCTGCGGCGAAGAAATTCAGACCTGGCCAAGCGCATGACCAATCCATCGCTTCGGTCGACCACAAAAGGCGTGATGAGCATGGAGATGACCATGCCGGCCAAGACCAGCTGTAAGACCTGATCCGGCAGCAACCCGCCGATGAGAGAGGGGTCCAGCAAGACAAACCCAAATTCACCGGCTTGAAAGAGCCAGAGTCCAGCCTTGAGCGAGGGCCCTGGCGGGATGCTGAACAGACGGGCCAGGCCAGCGATGACTGCGAGCTTGATGGCGACATAAGCCAGCAACACGGCCAACAGAATCCAGCCCTGCTCCATCACGACTGACAAGTTCAGACGCATGCCGACGGTGATGAAGAAAAGGCCCATGAGGACATCGCGATAGGGCCGGATGTCGGCCTCCACCTGATAGCGAAACTCGGTCTCTGAAATGAGCATGCCAGCCATGAAGGCGCCCAAGGCCAAGGACAGGCCCAGGTGCTCCGTCACCCAGGCCAGACCCAGCGTCATCAGCAGCAGGTTGAGCGAGAAGAGTTCTTGGGATTTGCGACGAGCCACCAGAGTCAGCCAAGGGCCCACCAGGCGCTGACCGACCACCACCATGATCACCAAGACCAAGACCGCCTTGGCCAAGGCCAGGGCCAGCGTCTGGGCCATCTCCACGTCTGCCGAACCGCCAGACGAGACTGCCGCCACGCCGGCCAAGGCCGGGACGATGATCATGAGTGGCACCACCGCCAAATCTTGAAAAAGCAGCACGCCCACCACCGGGCGGCCATGGGCTGTCTCGAGCTCACCCCGATCAGAGGCCATGCGCATGACCATGGCGGTCGATGACATGGACAGCGCGCAGCCCAACACCACCGAGGCCTGCCAGGGCATGCCATGAAAAGGCGTCAGGGCCAGCGACAGGCCCGAGACTGCGGCAATGGTCAGCAAGACTTGGGCTGAGCCCAGGCCCAAGACCAGCGTCTTCATGGCCCGAAGTCTGGCCAGGCTGAACTCCACGCCGATGGAGAACATGAGAAAGACCACCCCAATCTCTGCCAGCCAGAGCGTCACATCGGTGTCTGGCGCCACCCCAAGGGCGTGCGGACCAAAGGCCACGCCCACCACCAAATAGCCAATCAGGGGTGGCAGCTTGGCAGCCCGTGCTGCCATGACCACCCCAACGGAAACGGCCAAGAGGGCCACGATGAGACTCAGGATTGATTCCATTACTATGGCCAGTGTAGCAACCGAAACTTTGTTTTATGAACCCCAGACCATCCGTCCATCCAAGCCCCTCCAAGACCGGTGAAGCCGCCGACGACGTATCGATGGTGGCGCGCTGCCGCCGGGTCCTTCAGATTGAGGCGCAGGCTGTTGCTGGACTGATCGATCAGCTCGATGCTGCAACCGCCCAGGCCGTTCGTGCGATCTATGACCTCACCGGTCGGCTGGTGGTCACCGGCATGGGCAAGAGTGGTCATGTGGCCCGTAAGATCGCCGCCACCTTTGCCTCAACTGGCACCCCAGCCCTGTTTGTTCACCCGGCCGAAGCCCAGCACGGGGACCTGGGCATGATCCAGGCCAACGACCTGGTCTTGGCGTTTTCCTACTCGGGTGAGACCGACGAGCTGCGTTTGATTGCTCCCCACATCAAGCGCATGGGTGCCAAGCTGATTGCCGTGACCGGTCATGCCCAATCCACACTGGCTCGGCTCGCGGATATCCACCTGAATGCCGCGGTCAAAGAGGAAGCCTGTCCCCTTAACCTGGCGCCCACCGCCAGCACGACAGCTGCTCTGGCCCTGGGTGATGCCCTGGCGGTAGCCGTCCTGGAAATGCGCGGCTTTCGGGCCGAAGACTTTGCCAAGTCGCACCCCGGTGGCAGCCTGGGTCGCAGACTGCTGGTGCGGGTGGCCGATGTGATGCGAACGGGCGATCAGATACCGCGCGTTGCCGCCGGCACCCTGCTCACGGATGCGCTGGCAGAGATGGGCGCTAAACGCATGGGCATGACCTGTGTCGTCGATGCACAGGGGCGTGCGCAGGGCATTTTTACCGATGGCGACCTGCGACGCCTGTTGGGACAAAACCAACTCACACCTGACTTGACCGTTGACCAGGTGATGACCCGATCGGCCCAGACCATTTCGGCCGAGGCGCTGGCCACCGAGGCCGCCCACCAGATGGATGCGACCCGTATCAACCACCTGCTGATCGTCGATGACCAGCGGGTGCTCATTGGGGCGATTGGCCTTCACGACCTGCTGGAAGCCAAGATTCTCTGATGTCGACCCCGCCCGTCACCCAAGCCATGGCGACAGACACCACGCCCACTGATCTCACAGTCTTGCAGAGAGATTCTTTAACGCGAAGCCGCGCAGCAGGGCTAAAGGCCATGTTCTTCGATGTCGATGGTGTGATGACCGATGGCGGTCTGTTCTACGACGGCAACGGCGAGGCCCTGAAACGCTTTCATGTGCTCGACGGTCATGGACTGAAGATGCTCCAAGAAGCCGGCGTCTTGGTTGGCATCCTGAGCGGACGAAACCACCCGGCGGTGGTCGCCCGCGGCAAAGAGCTGGGCCTGACTGAAGTACACCTCGGCCTTCAAGACAAACTGAGCCAGCTACAGGACATCTGTCAGCGACGGTCGCTGGCACTGCAGGCCTGTGGGCACATGGGCGACGACCTGCCCGACCTGCCTGTGATGCAGGCCGTTGGGTTTTCAGCTTCAGTGCCCACCGCTATTTCAGAGGTCCGCCGGCAGGCCATGTGGACAGCCCAATGGCCTGCCGGCGCAGGGGCGGTTCGCGAGGTCTGCGACTTCATTCTGAAGTGCAAGTCCCATGCACAGAACGGGACCCATTGATGCGGCCTGCCTGGTCCGACCGCATTGGGAGTCTGTTGTCACTGGGTTTGCTGGCCGCGCTGGGCCTCAGCTCCTGGGTTTTTTCCACCCTCACCCAAGTACCTGACTGGGTGAGGGCCAGCCAGCAACAAACTGGTCCGACAGCTGTGGTGACAGAGGCAACCATTGTCAACACGGGGTCTGACGGTCATCCTCGTCAAATTGTGGTCTCACCGACAGTCCGACAGTTCGAGGATGGTAGAGCCCTGCTGGTGAAGCCAAATCTGACCTCCTTTCTTGAGGAGGGCCCCCCGGTTTTCGCAACGGCGCGCGAAGCCCAAGTCAGTGCCGATCAAAATGAGGTCCTACTCAGGGGGTCCGTGATCATTAGACGCGACGCCTCTGCAGACGATCCCGCCCTGCGAGTCGAGACCGAGACACTGACGTTTCTCTCCAGAGAGGAAATCGCCCAGACCCAGGACCCGGTAACCGTCCATCGTGGCGGCTCGACGTTGTATGGTGTGGGCATGCGCCTAGACGAAAAAGCAAATCGCCTACAGATTCTCGCTAATACCCGCATGATGCTGCCCGAGTCCAAGCCCAAGGAGAAGAGACCGTGACAGAGGCACATTGTCACCAGCCCTATCGCACCGTTCGAGGGCTACTCGTTGTCGGCCTGTGTATGGCCCTGTGCTCCCTGTCACCACCGGCCCAGGCGGAAAAGGCAGACCGTCAAGCACCGACAAACATTGACTCCGACAAGCTAGACCACGACGACAAGACCAAGCGCAGCATCTTTACCGGTAACGTGGTGCTCACCAAAGGTAGCCTGATTCTTCGGGGAGATCGACTAGAACTCCAACAATTGCCAGACGGCCGAGCGCAAGCGGTGGTCACAGGCAAACCGGCTCGGTTTCGGCAGAAGCGAGAAGCGGTTGCCGAATGGATGGAAGGCGAGGGTGCTCTGATCACGTATAACGACCAGACCGAAATTGCCGTTCTGACGGGAAATGCCGTGATGCGTCGTGTCGGGCCTGCCCACGAGCTTGATCGGGTGTCCGGTGATCGTCTGCGCTACAACAACATCACCGAGTTCTATGAGGTCGAGATCAAGCCTGGTCAGCCTCGGGCCCGCATGACCCTGATGCCACGCGAAGCCCAGCCATGAGCGAGCTGATCGTCCAAAACCTGCGCAAAGGCTATCAGGGTCGAATTGTCGTCAAAGACGTATCGCTGAATGTTCGTCGCGGTGAGGTGGCGGGTTTGCTGGGTCCTAACGGCGCTGGCAAGACCACGTGTTTTTACATGATCGTAGGTCTGGTGCCAGCCGATGGCGGACAGATCAGTCTGAATGGGCAGGACCTGACCCAGGAGCCTATTCACGTGCGTGCACAGCAAGGGCTGTCCTACCTGCCACAGGAAGCTTCGGTCTTTCGACGACTGTCCGTCGCTGACAACATTAGAGCCGTCTTGGAGCTTCAGCTCGACACCAGTGGTCAAAAGCTGTTGGCCAGCGAGATCGAGAGAAGACTCGAAGGATTGTTGGAAGAGTTGCAGATCGGCCACATTCGAGACAACCTGGGCCAGTCGCTCTCAGGCGGTGAACGCCGACGGGTGGAGATTGCGCGAGCCTTGGCTACTTCTCCACAATTCATCTTGTTGGATGAGCCATTCGCTGGTGTGGATCCGATTGCGGTGATTGAGATCCAACGCATCATTCGCTTCTTAAAGGATCGTGACATTGGTGTCTTGATCACCGACCACAACGTGCGAGAGACCCTGGGCATCTGCGATCACGCGACCATCATGAACGACGGTGTCGTATTGGCCAGCGGCGAACCCAGCCAGATTGTCGACGACCCCGGCGTACGAAAGGTCTATCTGGGCGAACACTTCCGAATGTAGTCATGAAGATTTCGCTGACCACCAAGACCAGTCAGCAGCTGACGCTCACTCCCCAGCTGCAGCAGGCCATTCGCCTGTTGCAGCTCTCGAACTTAGAACTCCGTCAAGAACTCGAGGCCTTCAGCGCCGACAACCCCCTTCTGGAAATCGAAGACTCGATGTCAGGGGAGTCGCTTGAGACCAGCAGCCAGGAGGCCGAGTCCCCGACAGAGTCCTCGGATGACTGGGAAGATGCGATTGGCGATGGCCTGACCGACTGGCGGGGTGAAGGCAGCGGAGAAGACCGGGCCGGCCGGGAGGATGGCGGCGAGATTGGCTTTATCAGCCTGCAGGCCCATCTGCGGGAGCAGGTGGCCGGCCTTCACCTGAGCCCTCGGGACCGGGTCTGGCTGGAGATTCTGATCGAGGCCCTAGATGAAGACGGTTACGTTCGAGACCCGCTGACCGAACTGGCCGAAGGCTATGCTGAGGTCTTTGAGTCCGACCTCGGCGGTGCCCTGGACGAAGACGAAATGATGGTGGGGCTGCGACTGCTACAGGCCCTGGATCCCCCGGGTATCGGCGCTCAGAGCCTGCAGCAATGCCTGCAGATTCAGCTCGGTGGGCTCAGCAAGATCAGTTTGGATGCCGATGCCTTGCAGGCTGCTCAGCTGCTGGTGGGAAGCCATCTGGATCAGGTTGGCCAGATGCCACTGGCCAGCCTCTGTCGAGCCTGCGGACTGGACCGTGACCTGGTCAACGCCGCCCTCGATTTGATTCGAGGCCTGGAGCCTCGACCTGCTGAGCGTTTTCAGGCCCAGCGAGATGCGAGCCTGACCCCGGATGTCATGGTGAGCCTGGGTCGTAATGGCAAATGGGTGGCTCGGCTCTCCAAGCAGTCCCTGCCCAGGCTGTCGATCAACAGTGAATACGCTCGGCTGATTCGGGATGGTGAGTCTGACTCGGTGCTATCGCAAAAACTGCAGGAGGCTCGCTGGATGCTGAAGAACATCGCTCAGCGCTCTGAGACGATTCTCAAAGTCTCCCAGGCGATTGTCGCAGCCCAGCAGGCTTTTTTTAGCCAGGGGCCTAAGGCCATGCGCCCGATGGTGCTTCGGGATATTGCCGAGGCCTGTGAACTGCACGAATCGACCGTCTCTCGAGTGACCAACCAGAAGTTCATGCTCACACCGCTGGGCTGTTTTGAGCTGAAGTTTTTCTTTAGCAGCCACGTGGGCACCGACGATGGCGGAGCCGCATCGGCTACGGCCCTCAAGGCTCAGATCGAGGCCTGGATCAAGGCTGAGGACAGTGCCAAACCATTGTCCGATCAAGCCCTGTCTGATCGGTTTCAGGAGCAGGGGGTTGTGGTGGCCAGAAGAACGGTTGCAAAGTATCGAGAAGCCCTCAGAATCCCAAGTGCTAGTCTTAGAAAACGACAATAAAGGAGACCCATCTATGCAAGTCACGATCACTGGTCATCACCTCACGATCACCGACGCGATTCGGGATTATGTAAACCAAAAGTTTTCCAAGGCCTGGCGACACTTTGACCATGGGATTCAGGCCCAGGTGGTGCTCTCCGTCGAGAAGCTCGATCAGAAAGCCGAAGTGACAGTTCACTTTCAAGGTAAGGACCTGCACGCTGAGGCCAAGCATACAGATATGTATGCCGCCATTGATCTGTTGGCCGACAAACTCGATCGCCAAGTGGTCCGTTACAAAGAGCAGCACCAGACTAATGTCCACTCAGGACGCGGGGCTATCGAGGTCTGAGAACGGCTCTGGGCGGTCATCCTGCAGCGCAATTTCGCAGCGCAACAAATCCGTCAAAAGGTCTATACTCCACGAACTTTGTTGCCTTCAAGCGGGTGTTCCCATGAACCGCATTTGTGAACTGTTAACGGCTGACCACGTCCTGTTGGGCGTGGAGGCCTCCAGTAAGAAACGGGCCTTCGAGCTGGCCGGACTTCTCTTTGAAGAGAAGAAGGGCATCGCCCGAAGCAAGGTCTTTGACTCTCTGTTTGCCCGCGAGCGGCTGGGGTCGACCGGCCTGGGTGAGGGCATCGCCATCCCCCACGGCCGGATCAAGGGTCTCAAAGAAGCCATGGCCGCGGTGGTCCGACTGGCCGAGCCGGTGGCCTTCGATGCCCCGGACGGCAAGCCCGTCTCAGTCCTGATTTTTCTGCTGGTGCCTGAGCAGGCCACCCAGCAGCACCTGGAGATCCTCTCGGAGGTCGCCGAGATGCTCTCCGACAAAACCCTGCGCGAGTCTCTTGGCGCAGCCTCCGACCCGCAGGCTCTCTTTCAAAGCCTGTGCGATTGGCAGCCTGCCGGCGCCTAAGACCGGCCTGAAAGGCCCGTCGAGCAAGCAGACGCCATGCTCAACGTTCAACAACTCTTTGAGGCCTACCAAGAGCAGCTTCGGCTAACCTGGGTCACCGGCCAGACCGGTGGTGACCGCCACATCTCGGGCCCGTCTTTTGAGAGTGCTGATCTGGTGGGCCACTTCAATCTGATTCATCTGAACCGAATTCAGGTCTTTGGCCAGGCCGAGGTGGACTATTACAACCGTCTCGACCCCCAGCGACGCAACTACCTGACGGCCGAGCTGGTCGCGGGCAAGCCCCCCGCTATCGTGGTGGCAGACGGCCTGGTTCCGCCGGCCCAGCTCTTTGAGGCCTGTGACCGAGACGACCTGCCCCTGATGCGAAGCAGTCACACAGCTGCCCGGGTGATCGAACTGCTGCGCATCCAGCTCTCCAAGCGACTGGCCCCATCGGCTTCTCTGCACGGCGTCTTCATGGACGTACTGGGCTTGGGTGTGCTGATCTCCGGCGAATCGGGCTTGGGCAAGAGTGAGCTGGCCCTGGAGTTGATCACACGAGGGCACGGCCTGGTGGCCGACGATGTGGTGGAGTTCTCGCGCATCGCGCCGGATGCCATCGAAGGGCGCTGCCCGCCCCTACTCAAGGATCTGCTGGAAGTCCGAGGCCTGGGGCTGCTGGACATCAAGGCGATCTTCGGCGAGACCAGTGTCAGACGGAAAATGCGGCTGCGACTCATCGTTCAACTGGTGCGCCGATCTGCGATTGATGAATACGAGCGACTGCCACTAGAGGCTCTCAACGAGGATGTTCTGGGCCTGCCCATTCGCAAAGTGGTGATCCCAGTGGCTGCTGGTCGAAACCTGGCTGTGCTGGTCGAAGCCGCCGTGCGCAATACAGTGCTTCAGCTCAGAGGGATTGACACCATGCGCGAGTTCACGGAACGTCAACAACGTGCCATGAACAACGAGGATCTTTTTTGACGTCATCGAACGGACCTAGCGCAGCAGACCCCATTTCTCTGGTGGTCGTCACCGGCATGTCCGGCTCTGGCAAGTCAGTGGCATTGGCTGTTTTAGAGGACCAAGGCTTTTATTGCGTGGACAACCTTCCCGTCGCCCTGATTAGCCCACTGGTGAAGAGTCAGCAGGCCCGTGGCACCCGCCAGATGGCGCTGGCGGCGGATGTCCGAGTAGGGGCTGACCTGGCCCATCTGGAAAAAGCACTGTCGGAATTGCGAGCGGAAGGCATTGGCCTGACGGTGCTCTTTCTGAATGCCCGGTCCGACATCCTGCTGCAGCGCTACTCGGAGACGCGCCGCCGCCATCCTCTGTCGCTGCTCTCGGAAGAGAACCGGGACGACACCGGTGAGTCGATGACGCTGATGGAATGCATCGAGCATGAGCGCGAAATTCTGGCGCCGCTGCAACACCTGGGCATCCCGGTGGACACCAGCGACTTGCGATCCTCCGCCCTGAGAACCTGGCTTCGGGCCTTTCTCAAACTAGATACCTCTGGCCTGGTCCTGCTCTTTCAGTCGTTTGCCTTCAAGGCCGGTATTCCGCTGGATGCAGACCTGGTCTTTGACCTTCGGTGCCTGCCCAACCCCCATTACGTGGCTGAACTCAAGGCTCTCACCGGCAAAGATCCCCCAGTGGAAGCCTACTTATCCGGACATGAGCAGGTGGGCGCGATGGTGACAGACATTGGCGACTACCTGGACAAGTGGCTGCCCTGCTACGTACAGGAGCAACGCAGTTACCTCACGGTGGCCTTGGGTTGCACCGGTGGACAGCATCGATCGGTCTATGGGGCTGAACAACTGGCTAAACGATTTGCTGGCAGCTGGCCTGTGATGGTCCGCCATCGATCGCTGATCCAACGTGGCCTGAGCTAGGCGCTTGTCCCTAGCGACTCGCGTCTTGCATGGCCTGAACAATTGCCTGACGGACCGGCTTGGGCAGGCCCATCTCGAGGGCGGCTCGCCAGTCAACCCACTCGACGGGCTGGCCTTGGATCTGTCTGGGCCGATGTCCACGGCAACGCTTCAAGACCACGCCAATCTGAAGTCGGTAATGGGTGAAGTCATGCGTGATCTGCTGTCCACAGTCGGGCAGCCGTTTGTGCAGATCCGCGGGGTCTAAGGCGACAGCAGGCAAGACCCAGAGCCCACCCCAGAGCCCCCGGCCTGGGTTCTGAACCAGGGCGATGGACTGCTCATGCTGGGCCAAGGTCCACAGACTGGCTCGCACGGGACGAGCCCTTCGGACAGCGGGCTTTGGATAAGCCTCGACCCGCTGCTGCTGGTAAGCCTGGCAATCGGCCTGAACCGGACAGGACTGGCAGTTGGGCTGCCGGGGTGTGCACACAGTGGCCCCCAGGTCCATAATGGCCTGGGTATAGGCTGGCATGTCGGCGGATTGCTTGGGGACCAAGGACTGGGCCACCGGCCACAAGGCCTTGGTCAAGGCAGGACTGTTCCAGGGCTCGGGACGCAGGCCATGTCGAGCCAACACACGTTTGACATTGCCATCCAGAATCGCAACCCGCTCGCGATAGACCACCGAGGCAATCGCTGCCGCCGTGGAGGGGCCTACACCAGGGAGTTCAGACCATTGCTGAGCGGTCTGCGGAAAACCACCTGACGCCACCAGCTGCCGAGCAGCCGCATGCAGGTTGCGAGCCCGCGCGTAGTAGCCCAGGCCGCTCCAGACAGCCAGTACCTGATCGAGGTCTGCCGCTGCCAGGGCCTGCACCGTTGGGAATTTGGCGACAAACCGCTGGTAGTAACCGAGCACATTGATGAGCTGGGTCTGCTGCAGCATGATCTCCGAGAGCCAGACCGCATAGGGATCGGCCGACTGACCTTGGCCAGGCTGCCAAGGCAGCCCCTGTCGACCGTGAACCCGGGCCCAGGCCAGTAGGCGCTGTGCGAAGGATCTAGCCACGTTGACAGTTGGGACAGAAGAAAGTCGCCCGCTGGGCTTGCACCAGACGCCGAATCGCCTGGCCACAGACCAGGCAGGGCAGGCCCTCGCGACCGTAGACCTGGTGGGCCTGGCCATACCGCCCAGGCTGGCCATCGGCACCATAGAAATCTCTTAGGGTGCTGCCACCCTGATCAATCGCCTCTTGCAAAACCTGGGCAATCGTCTGGGCCAGCCGATCCATCTTCTGGCGGTTGAGGCGTCCGGCCGCACGACGCGGCGAAATGCCCGCGCGATAGAGGGCCTCACTGGCGTAGATATTGCCCACGCCCACCACCACATCGCCGCGCATCAGCCAGACCTTAATGGCCTGCCGAACCCCACGGGCCGCTTGGAACAGGGCGCCGCCATGAAAATCGGTGGACAGGGGCTCCAGGCCGCTGGCTGCTTGGCCCAACCAGTCGGCAGGTAATTGAGCCAGACCCGCCGTCGGGTTGGCCTCAAAGTCACTTGGCCTGACCAAAAGCCGCACATCGCCAAATCGCCTAGGGTCGTTGAGCACCAGTTCACCCGACTGAAAACGCCAGGCGACGTGGTCATGACCGGACATGGGCTGGTCTTGCCCGGCGCCCCGCCATTGCAAGACCCCTGACATGCCCAGGTGGACCGACATGAGGTGCCGCTCGAAAACAAAGATGAGCTGCTTGGCCCGCCTGGCAATCGTTTGCAACCGCTGGTGAGTCAGAGGCTTGAGGTCGGCCGCGGACCCCGAGAATGAACGCAAGGTCTTGCCGCTGGTGCGAACAGACTGCAAGACCAGTCCGGGTAGGACTGGCATGAGACCCAGCCTGGTGACCTCGACTTCGGGGAGTTCGGGCATAGATGAGATAGAACAAAAAAACTGAGTTACTGTTGAGCGTGATGATGCCCCTAAAACTAGGTCTGTTCACGATTGGCCTGATGATTGGCCTGCTGCCACCGCAGTCAGGTCGGGCTGCACCGCAGGCTCAGAGCGATGCTGAACCACAGCTGATTTTTCAGATTCTGGCCAGTGAACTGGCGCTGCAGCAGGGCAATGTGGCCATCGCAGCAGCTACCTACCTTGGTGTGGCCGAGCAGACCCGAGACGCTGCGGCTGCCGAACGGGCGACACAGCTGGCTTTGGCCCTGCGGGCTCCCACACAGGCCTTGGCCGCGGCAAGGATCTGGCTTGAGGCCAAGCCCAACGAACCCAACGCACAAGAGACCGTGGATGCCCTGTCCTTGTTGCTCGGATTCGATCACGACCTGAGTGACAGTCTGCTGAAACGACGGCAGGCCATCACGAGTCCAGAGGCGCTCGATGCCTTTTATGAGCGACTGTCCAATCTGCTGATTCGAAGTCAAGACCCCAGACGAGCCTTGACGATTCTGAGCCGCGTGTCGGTGCAAGAGCCTGACCACACCAAGCTGCTCTACACCAAGGCCATGCTTCATGAAAAATTAAAAGAGCACGCCCAGGCCGAGCAGGCCCTGCGAACCCTGATCAGTCGAACCCCAGCAGATGCTCATGCCCTGAATGCCCTGGGCTACAGCCTGGCGGACCGCAGCCAATCGTTACAAGAGGCCAAGACGCTTTTGGAAAAAGCCCATCAGCTCAGGCCAGATGACGCGCATATTCTGGACAGCGTCGGCTGGGTCTACTACCGACTGGGACAATTTGATCAGGCGATTGATTGGCTGCAAAAGGCCTTTGTGCGCATGCCCGATGCCGAGGTCGCCGCACACCTGGGCGAGGTCTTGTGGAAGGCCAACCGTGCGACAGAGGCCTTTACCATCTGGCGCCACGGCCGCCAGACAGACCCCAACAACCAGTTGCTGCAAGACACGCTCAAGCGATTTGGCGTGAGCTTTCCGTAGACCCATGAACAGACGAGCTGCACTTGGGATGATCGGTGCCTTGGGCCTGCTGGGATCCATGGCTGGCTGCAGCAGCCTGCCGAATAAACCCATTCAGTATGGCCAAGCTCGCGCCGGACGCTTTTCCTTGTCCGGCCCCGGTATGCCCGAGCCCTTGGTTGGGCAGTTTGAATGGCGGGAGGCCAGTGGGCCGGTGCGTCAAAGACTCTGGCTCAGCGACCCATGGTCACAACCCCAGGGCAGCCTGATGCTGATGGCCGACGGCTCCGGGCCCTGGGCCGGCTGGCAGCCACTGGGACCAAATGACCAGACAGTGGGTCAAGACCAGGCCCTGCAGTGGGCACAACAGACCCTGGGCCTGCAAGAGGACAGCCTGCAACCCCTGGGTCAGCTTCTGACAGAGTTGGGCGACCAGATGTTGGTGGTGGCCCAGCCCCAGCGTCTGCAAAGGGTGATTACCACGCCTCGGGGCTCACTGGCCCTTCGTCTGTTTATTGAACCCAAGCAGCCATCGGGTCGCTGAGCGCTCCAAGACCGTGCCTGACACATCCACCACCTCCTGCAGCCTGCTCGCGCCAGCCAAGCTCAACTTGTTTTTGCATGTCGTGGGGCGACAGCCTGATGCGTACCACCAGCTGCAGAGTTTGTTTTGCCTCATCGACTGGACCGACCGCATTCAGATCACCAGGCGCAACGATGGAAACCTTCAACGGCTCGGAGACCTGGGCTGGCCAGCAGAGACCGATCTTGGGCTGCGTGCAGCCCACCTGTTGCGAGACGCTGCGAAGGCCAAAGGCGAGCAAGGCGCAGATACGCTCGGCGCAGACCTGCTGATCGAGAAGCACATTCCCAGCGGGGCTGGGCTGGGCGGCGGGAGTTCCGATGCTGCGGCCGTTTTGATGGGTCTCAACCAGCTCTGGGGTCTGCAGTTCTCTCGCGAGGCGCTGGCCACCCTGGGTTTGCAGCTTGGCGCCGATGTGCCCTTTTTTATTCATGGCCAGGCCGCCTTTGTCGAGGGCATCGGCGAACGCATGCAAAGCCTAGAGCCTGCCTGTGAGTGGTTCGTGGTGCTGGTACCGGCCGTGGGCGTGCCCACCGCTCAGATCTTTCGTGATGCGGAATTGACACGCGATTCCAAAGCCTTGAGAATCTCGGATCTTTCAGACGCGGCCTCAGCGCCAGTTTGGACGTTCGGCCACAACGACCTCGAGCCTGTGGCCTGCCGACAGTTTTCAGCCGTTCGCAAGGCCCTGCAGACCCTGCAGACCTGCGGTCAGGCGCTGGATCTGCCTTTGCAGGCCATGCGCATGAGTGGCAGCGGTGGGGCGGTGTTTGCCAGTTGTGCAGACCGTGACCAAGCCGACAAACTGGCGTCCAGACTCGCTGCGCAGGCTTTGGCTGAAGGCCAGCAGATTCGTGTGTGCAGGCGGCTGATTCGGCATCCAGCGCATTAGCGGTTACGATATGCACCTGTAGTGATTCGTTGGGGAGTCGCCAAGTTGGTTAAGGCACCGGATTTTGATTCCGGCATACGAGGGTTCGAATCCTTCCTCCCCAGCCCCTAATCCTCAGACGCGTAAGGCTTTGCAGTGCGTCACTTGCAGACACTTAGAACAGGCCATGGCAGAACGTCTCCCCGTAGGTAACGGTTCAACTGACAGCATCATGCTGTTCACGGGAAACGCTAACCCCAAGTTGGCTGCAGATGTCGCAAAAAACCTGTCGATCCACATTGGTCGTGCCAAGGTGGCTCGGTTTAGTGACGGCGAAGCCACTGTCGAGATCCTGGAGCATGTTCGGGGCCGAGACGTGTTCATCCTGCAGTCCACCTGCGCACCGGCCAACGATCATCTGATGGAAGTGATGCTCATGGCCGATGCCCTGCGTCGGGCCTCGGCTGCCCGCATTACCGCGGCCATTCCTTATTTCGGCTACGCCCGCCAGGACCGTCGCGTGCGCTCTGCTCGTGTGCCCATCAGCGCCAAAGTCATCGCCAACATGCTGCAGGCGGTTGGCGTGGATCGGGTGCTGACCATGGACCTGCATTCGGACCAGATCCAGGGCTTCTTTGATATTCCGGTGGACAACATCTACGCCGCTCCGATCATTCTGGGCGATGTCTGGAAGCACGATTACAAGAACCTGATGGTGGTCTCGCCGGACGTCGGCGGCGTGGTTCGTGCCCGGGCCTTTGCCAAGGAGCTCGATGCCGAACTGGCCATCATCGACAAACGTCGGCCCAAGGCCAACGTCTCAGAGGTCATGAACATCATTGGTGACGTGTCGGGACGAACCTGCCTGATCATGGATGACATGGTCGACACCGCCGGCACCCTGACCAAGGCCGCGGCAGCCCTCAAAGCGCACGGCGCCTCCAGGGTCATCGCCTACTGTACCCACCCAGTCTTGTCAGGGGATGCCATTCACCGGGTCGCCAACAGTGCCCTAGACGAGCTGGTGGTGACCGACACCATTCCCCTGTCAGCCGAGGCCGTCGCTTGTGGCCGTATTCGGGCCATCACCTGTGCCGGCCTGATTGGCGAGACCATCATCCGGATCGCCAAGTCGGACTCGGTCAGCTCGCTCTTTCTGGAGTAGCACCCCGTCCAGCCCTGGCCCTGCCGGGCCAGTCAGCCGTCTCTTTCATGCTAAAGTAGCGGGCTAACCTCTAGGCTGGTCGCGGCTTAGAGGCCCATTCATCTATTTTTTGCGGAGTGCGCTATGAAGTTTTCCACCACCAAAGTGGTCGCCACCCGCCGTTCGACCCAGGGTTCGAGTGCGAGCCGCTTCCTGCGTCGTAATGGCAAACTGCCAGGCATTGTCTATGGCGGTAAAGGTGAGGCCGTGTCCATCGAGATGGACCACAACCCAATTCTGCTGGCCCTGAAGGTTGAGTCTTTCCACTCATCCATTCTGGATCTGGAACTCGACGGCAAATCCGAACAGGTTCTGCTGCGTGACTTCCAGATGCACGCCTACAAGCCCCTGGTTCTGCACATTGATTTTCAGCGCGTTGACGCCAATACGGCCCTGCACACCAAAGTGCCCCTGCACTTTGTTGGCCAAGAGTCTTGCCCCGCCGTCAAGCTTGATGGCGCCGTGATCAACCACGTGCTCAACGAAGTCGAGGTCAGCTGCCTGCCCAAAGACCTGCCCAGCTTCATCGAAGTTGATTTGTCTGGCCTGACCATCGGTCATTCCATTCACATCAATGACATCAAGCTGCCAGCCGGCGTGACCATCGTGCTGCACGGTCAGGACAACCCCGTGGTGGCCACCGCCGCCAAGGTGGGTGGCTCGGCTGCTGACGACGCTGCTCCGGCAGCTGGTGCCCCTGCGGCCCCGGCAGCCTAAACCCGGGTCGCCTGACTGGGCCCGTTGATGTCGACGGGCTCCATCGCTTCAGGCACCTGACTGGGCTCATGATGCAGACATGTCCAACATGTTTGTCTCGTGGGCCCAAATTTTTTAAGGTGCCTCGGCCACAATAGACCATGTCCATTCGCGCGATCATTGGCCTGGGAAATCCCGGTCCTCAGTACGAAGCCACCCGTCACAACGTGGGCTTTTGGCTGGTCGACGCCCTTGCACGCCAACAGGCCTGCAGCTGGCAGCGCGAGCAGAAATTTCAGGCCGAGGTGACCAAACCGACTGCGGGGCCTGCAGCTGGCTGCTGGCTGGTCAAGCCGCAGACCTTCATGAACCGCTCTGGTCTGGCGACTGCAGCCCTGGCTCATTTCTATCGGCTCGCGCCAGAAGAACTATTGGTGGTCCACGACGAGTTGGACATTGCGCCGGGCGAAATTCGACTCAAACAGGGTGGTGGTCACGGCGGTCACAACGGCGTTCGAGACATTGCAACCAGCCTTGGTAGCCCCGATTTTTGGCGCCTACGACTGGGCATCGGACACCCCCGTACCCTGCACCTACGGCAGGAGGTCGCTGACTTTGTACTGCACCGACCTGGCGTCGATGAGACGATTGAGATTGAGAGAGCCCTGGATCGTTGCCTGAAGGAGTTGGCCACACTGGTCCGAGGCGACTTTGCGGCAGCCCAACGCGTCTTGCACGCACCCAACCCATGACAAAACCCATCACAAGGAACTAACGTGTCACTTCAATGCGGAATCGTTGGCCTGCCCAATGTAGGCAAGAGCACCCTGTTTAATGCACTGACCAAGGCAGGCATTGCGGCCGAGAACTACCCCTTCTGCACCATCGAACCCAATACCGGCATCGTTGAATTACCCGATCCTCGGCTGGCCCAGCTGGCGCAGATTGTCTCGCCCGAGCGCATCCTGCCGGCCACCGTAGAGTTCGTCGACATTGCCGGACTGGTCGCAGGCGCCTCAAAAGGTGAGGGCCTGGGCAACCAATTCCTGGCCAACATCCGCGAGACCGATGCCATCGTGAATGTGGTTCGCTGCTTTGAGGACGACAACGTCATCCACGTGAACGGCAAAGTGGATCCCCTGGCCGACATTGAAACCATCGAGACCGAATTGGCGTTGGCCGATCTGGCGGGTGTCGACAAACAGATCGTGAAGGTCCAGAAGCTCGCTCGCTCAGGTGACAAAGAAGCTGCCAAGCTCTTGACCGTTTTAGAGAAATGCCAGGCGCAGCTCAACCAGGCCAAACCTGTCCGCGGCCTTGGACTCGAGCCGGAAGAGCTCGCTCTGATTCGCCCCTTTTTCTTTATCACTGCCAAGCCGGCGATGTTTGTCGCCAACGTCTCCGAAGGGGGCTTTGAGAACAACGCTCACCTGAATCGGCTGCGCGACTATGCTGCCGCTCAGAAGGCCCCTGTCGTCGCCATCTGCGCAGCCATCGAGGCGGAGATCGCCGATATGCCAGACGAAGACAAGGCCGTGTTTCTGTCAGACATGGGCATGGCAGAACCAGGACTGAACCGGTTGATCCGTGCCGCCTTTGGTCTGCTGGGTCTACAGACCTATTTCACCGCCGGTGTGAAAGAGGTCCGGGCCTGGACCGTTCGAGTCGGCGCCACTGCCCCACAGGCCGCTGGCGTGATTCACACCGATTTTGAAAAAGGCTTTATTCGGGCAGAGGTCATCGCCTTCGATGACTTCATCGCCTGCAAGGGTGAGCAGGGCGCGAAAGAGGCGGGCAAGATGCGGCTGGAGGGCAAGGAGTACATCGTGAAGGATGGAGACGTGATGCACTTCCGGTTTAACGTCTAGGCCGTCTCTTTTGAGCCGGCCGGGCCACGGCTCGTGGCCAGCGCCTCCTCTGATTCCTGGGACTTGGGCTCGTTGGCGTGACCTCTTCACTCTCGCTTTGCGGCGCAAAGCTCAAAGTTCATCGGCCATCGCCAACTTCGCCAAGCCCTGTTCGCCAAAATCTGGCCTGGTGCTAAGTGCCCGCTGTGAGCCGTTCGTACTTGGCCTGAAGTTCATCCACGGTCTCGGGGTGAGTGGGGTCCAGGATGATGCAGTCATCAATGGGGCAGACCGCCTGACACTGCGGTGTGTCGAAGTGCCCCACGCACTGGGTGCAACGCTCCGGCTTGATCTCGTAAATGTCCGGTCCCATGACAATGGCCTGATTGGGACAGGCCGGTTCGCAGACATCGCAGTTGATGCATTCAGCCGTGATCAGCAGGGACATGCGCTTACTGTAAGCCCTGCTGTTTGAGCTTGCGAAGGAGCCACTCCTCGACCGAGGGGAATACAAACTTGCTGACATCGCCGCCCAGAGTGGCAATCTCGCGAACAATCGATCCAGAGATGAATTGGTACTGATCCGACGGCGTCAGAAACATGGTCTCGACATCGGGCATCAGATAGCGGTTCATGCCGGCCATCTGAAATTCATACTCAAAATCGGAGACAGCCCGCAGGCCGCGAATGATCACGCGGGCATCTTGTTCACGAACAAAGTCCTTGAGCAGGCCTTGAAAGCCTTTGACCTCAACGTTGGGGTAGTGGCTCAGAATTTCTTTGGCGATCTCGACTCGCTCCACCAGGGTGAAAAAAGGCTTCTTGGAGCGGCTGTCGGCTACGCCCACCACCAGCTTGTCAAAGAGCTTGGCCGCACGCCGAACCAGATCCTCATGCCCCCTGGTCAGCGGATCGAATGTCCCGGGATATACAGCAATCGTCATGGGGCTTGCCTCCCCCCTTGTTGTTTTTAATTGGGCTCTAAGGATAGCAAGGCATGGTGAACTGCGCCCGCTTTGGCACTGCGCTGCTCTAGCCAGCCGGCCTGCTGCTCCGGGGTGAGCAGCTCGCGCCAGGGCCTCTCTCCCTCGACGTGGACCATCCCTTGGGCGCTGAGAACTGCCTTGGCGGCAGCCAATCCTTTCGCCAAAAGGCCCTGGCCGAAGGGTGGGTCTAGAAAAACCAGGTCAAAGCTATTGGCTGGCTGACGAGCCAGAAACGACAGGGCATCGGTCTTGAGCACTTTCAGGTTGTTGGCCCCCAGTCGGTCTACCGCCTGGGTGATCTCCTTGGCAGCAAGGGCGTCAGACTCGAGGGCGATCACTGAAGCAGCGCCGCGCGAGGCAGCCTCAAAGGCCAGCGCACCGGTCCCCGCAAAGACATCACAGACTCGACTCTGTATGAGCGGCGTCTGGGCCCAGGACTCGATCCAGTTAAACAGGGTCTCGCGAACTCGGTCGGGTGTAGGCCGAAGACCTGGCCGGTCGACGACGCGGAGCACGGATCGCTTCCAGAGACCCCCGATGATGCGGACCTGCCCCATGCGAATGCTACTGCTGGACGGTGCCGTTGTCCGCCGCAGGCGGAGCGGTCTCGGCTGTCGCTGCACTGGCATCCGCCGCCTCTGGCTGAGCACCGCCAGCGACCACCACGGTGTTGAGGCGATCCATGCGGAGTCGACGGTGCAAGACATCTCTCACCTGAGCAGACGTCACCGACTGAATGGATTTGGTCCAGTTATCCAAATAGTCCGGAGACAGTTTGTAGAAGGCCATCTGAGAGAGGTTGTCCAGCAGCTTGCGGTTGGTGTCCAGACGGAGTGCAAACCCGCCGGCCAGATTCTTTTTGGCGGCCTCGAGCTCCTCGCGGGTGGGGCCATTTTCAATGAATTCCATCAGGGTCTGCCGAACGATGACCAGAGCCTGCTCCGCATTGTCTCGTGAGGTCTGCAGCCCGATGAAGAAGGGTCCGGTCTGAGCCTGAGGTTGAAAGGCCGAGAAGACGCTGTAAGACAGGCCTCTTTTCTCCCTCACCTCATGGGTCAACCGAGAGGTAAAGCCACCACCACCGAGGATGTGATTGGCCACCAACATCGGGAAGTAATCGGCATGCTCGCCGCGCGCCATCAGCGGCAGGCCCAGCCAGATGTGGGCCTGGCTGGCGGGATGGTTGATGTTCAGCCGACGACCCTCCGTCCAAGGCACGGCCGGCAGGGCTCTGGGCCAGCGGGGCTCCACTCGGTTGCGAGTGCTGGCTTTCACTGTCGGCGAGGCGCTCACCGAGCCGGAGGCCGCGTTCTCACGCTGGGCCAGGGATGCCGCCAGAGGGTTGAAGATCTGGTCTAACAGGCTGCGGGCCTGGTCCAAGGACAGGTCGCCCACCATGGAGACCGTCATGCGTGAGGGCAGCCAGAACCGCTCATAAAAGCCCCGAAGGGCTTGCGCCTGAATACCCCGAAGAGAGGCGATGGTCGGATTTCGACCGTAGGGGTGGCCTCGATAAATCGAATGCCAAAGTGCCCGCGTCGCCAAAGACTGCGGCTGGGTGAGCTGATCCTTGAGGGCTGCCAGGCTGCGATCACGCTCCCGCTCAAAGGTGCTAGTCTCGAAGGCCGGTCTGGCCAGTTGCTGGGCAATCAGCAGGCTGGCCGGGGCCACCACAGAGGGGTCGGAGAGAAATCGAAACTTGAGCGTGACGCGATCCGAAGTGGTGGACTCGCTGCGTTGAATGGCCAGCCTGGCCATGGCTTTGCCCAAAGCCTCTTCGTTCAGTGCCGGTCGATCACCGATCTCGGTGACGGCCCGAGAGGCGATGTCCGTAGTGAGCGAAGAGAGCCCCTCTAGGCCCTGAGGGTCCCATCGGCTGCCAGCATCGATGTCAATGGCCAGGTCCACCATGGGAATGTTGTTGGCCTGGACAAACCAGACAGGAATGCCCTGGGCCGTGGTGAATTGCTGAATGCGCTGTTGCTCAGCCTGGGCCGCCTGACCCAGGACAAGACAGGCCAGGGCCATTGCGGACCATTTGGAAACCAACACTCGAAACTGTTTCATCGCTTAGTTGCCCTTGGATCAGTGCCGAAGAAGGTTGGCGCCAAAGCCTCGTCTGGGCTGACTGGCCAAGTTCACCGGCAGAGGTTTCAGTTCGACGACCGTGGCCTGGTTTTCCACGAAGTATTTGAGGGCGACACGCTGCAAGTCCTCTGCGGTCACGGCATCAAGCATCGTGAGCCAGTCGGCCGAGTCCTGCAAAGGGCGTCCAGCCGTCACCAAACGGCCTGCCTCCATGGCCCTGGAAAACAAGGAATCCAGTCGGTAGACCTCTGCCGCCTTGGCCTGCCGTCGAATGATGTCGACTTCATCGTTTGAGATGCCCTGTGAGACCAGCATAGCCAACTCCGCAACAAAGTCCCGCTCAATATCCGCTATCGGAACACCAGGTGAGGGGGTGGCCTGTAGCATGACCAAGCCTGGACCTCGGGATACCCCATCGGCCTCTAGCCCAACTGACAGAGCCCTGCGAGAGTCACGTACCAGTCGCTTGGTCAGTCGACCAAAGTCAGCATTGTCAAAGAGTGTGGACAGCACCGACAAGGCCACGATGTCCCGGGCCTTTTCATTGGACGGGTTCATGGGGCCATCGGCTGCCGTCCAGGTGGGCGCCTTCCAGGCCTTGATGAAAAAAGGGTTTTCAGCTGGCGCCGATACCTTGACGTGACGTGAGCCGATCTGGGCCGGCTCCTGCTGTGGACGGGCCAGCGGCAAGGGCTTGCGCTGCCAGTCGGCATACAGCGACACCACCTTGTCATAGACCTGCTGGGCCTTAACATCGCCAGCCACAATCACGGTGGCATTGTTTGGTGCGTACCAACTGGCATACCAGTCTCGGGCGTCTTGAGCGGTCAGCGACTCGAGGTCGCTCATCCAGCCAATGATGGGGGCCCGAACCGGCGAGGCGACAAAGGCGTGAGCCATCAGGGCCTCGTAGGCCAAACCCGACGGGCTGTCATCGGTGCGCAGGCGGCGCTCCTCCATGACCACTTTGATTTCTTTGGCGAACTCCTCGTCGCTGATCACCAGGTTTTGCATGCGGTCAGCCTCGAGCGTCATGACCTCGAACAAGGCATCTTTGTGAATCTGCTGAAAGTAGGCGGTGTATTCCTTGGAGGTGAAGGCGTTCTCACGCCCACCCAGCGCAGCGACTCTTCTGCTGAACTCGCCAGGGCCCAGGGTCTTGGTACCCTTGAACATCATGTGCTCCAGGACGTGCGCCAGCCCAGTCTTGCCGGTTGACTCATCCATGGAGCCTGCCCGCAGCCAGACCATGTGAAGCGCCGTGGGGGCGCGGTTGTCTTCGTAGACAATCACACGAAGGCCGTTGGGCAGGGTCTTGTCCAGTGTGGGTGAGGCAGTGGTCGCAGCAGCCCAGCTGGTGCTGGCCAGTGTCAGCAGGCTAGCGGCCACAAGGCCTAAAATGGCGGGGAGTCGAATCATTGTGTTTTGCATACCTAGAAGACTGAGTCTCTCATGATTGGTTTCCTGAACATACCAGGGCTGTCCCGGCTAAAGTCTGGCCTGACCAAAACCCGAGATCAGCTCAGTCGCCTGATGGGTCGACCCGTGGTCGATGAGGACTGGTTCGAAGAGGTCGAATCCGCTCTGATCATGGCCGATGCAGGGGCCCAAAACAGCGCTCAGATTGTGGCCGAGTTGCGGGCTTCGCTCAAACAACAGCCGGTCGATCAACAGGCCGGGCCCGATGGTCTTCGCCAGCGGCTGGCCAGCCTCCTGGCCGATCGCCTTCGCGGCGTTGCGCCCCCCCTGCCTGTCAGCGATCAGCCGCCAAGCCCCAGGGTCATCATGGTCGTAGGGGTCAACGGTGCTGGCAAGACCACCAGCATTGGCAAGCTGGCCCACCAATTCAAGGCCGAGGGCCAGAAGGTGGTGCTGGCCGCCGGCGACACCTTTCGAGCTGCCGCTCGCGAACAGCTGATGACCTGGGGAGAACGCAACAGGGTCGATGTCATCTCCCAGACCGAGGGAGACCCTGCTGCCGTGGCCTTTGATGCGGTCAAAGCAGGCCAATCCCGGGGGGCTGATGTGGTCATTGTGGATACGGCTGGCCGGCTACCCACCCAGCTCCACCTGATGGAGGAGCTCAAAAAGGTCAAACGCGTGGTTGCCAAAGCCATGACCGATGCCCCTCACGAGATCTGGCTGGTGGTGGATGGCGGCACTGGTCAGAATGCGCTGGTTCAGGCCAAGGCCTTCGATGAGGCACTTGGCCTCACCGGTCTCGTGGTGACCAAACTCGACGGCACAGCCAAGGGTGGCGTCCTGCTGGCCCTGGCTGCACAAAAACCGATTGCGGTTCAGTACATAGGGGTTGGCGAAGGGATCGAAGACCTTCAGGTCTTCAACCCCAACGCTTTTGCAAGTGCGCTGGTCGACTAGGTTCGGACCACCAACCGTCTGGTGATGCAACGGCTGATCCGATAGCGAGCCGCTTTAACGGTCGTCTGGAACGCAGTCGACAAAATAGGCCAACTGGCCATCCACCTCTTGCTCCACCAAGCCGTGGATATCGGCTTCAAAGCCCGGGAACTTGGCGTTGAACTCACGGGCAAACTGCAGGTAACCCACGATGGTTTTGTTAAACCGCTCACCGGGAATCAGCAGCGGAATGCCCGGCGGATAGGGTGTGAGCAGACTGGTGGTGATGCGGCCTTCGAGCTCATCAATCGGAACGCGCTGGGTCTTGCGATGGGCCACGCAGGCGAAGGCCTCGGCCGGCTTCATGGCCGGCTCCATGTTCGAGGTGTACATCTCGGTGGTCAGCCGAGCAATGTCAAAGGCCTTGTAGGTGTCGTGAAGCTGCTGACAGAGGTCGCGCAGACCCACCCGCTCGTAACGAGGCTGCTTGGCGCAAAACTCTGGGATCACCCGCCACATGGGCTGGTTCTTGTCATAGTCATCTTTAAACTGCTGAAGGGCGGTCAGCAGCGTGTTCCAACGACCCTTGGTGATGCCAATGGTGAACATGATGAAGAAGGAGTACAAACCGGTCTTCTCAATGATCACGCCATGCTCGGCCAGGTACTTGGCCACCACCGACGCTGGGATGCCGCGCTCGGCAAATTCACCCTTGATGTTCAGGCCAGGTGTAACAACGGTTGATTTGATGGGATCGAGCATGTTGAAGCCCGGGACCAGCTGGTCAAAGCCGTGCCACTCGTCGTTGGGGTCGAGCTCCCACTGTTCACGCTGAGCCATGCCATCGGAGTCGGCCTGAACATCCTCCGGGCCCCAGACCTGGAACCACCAGTCGTTGCTGCCGAACTCTTCCTCGACCTTGCGCATGGCGCGACGAAAGTCGAGTGCCTCGACGATGCTCTCCTCGACCAAAGCGGTGCCACCAGGTGGCTCCATCATGGCCGCCGCCACATCCAGTGAGGCGATGATGGCGTACTGCGGACTGGTGGAGGTGTGCATCAGATAGGCCTCGTTGAAGAGGTCTCGGTCCAACTGTCGTGTCTGACTCTCTTGCACCAAGATCTGCGAGGCCTGCGACAGGCCAGCCAATAGTTTGTGTGTGGACTGAGTCGAGAACACGATGGGATCAGTTGGACGCGGACGGTCTTTGCCGATGGCATGCATGTTTTTGTAGAAATCATGAAAGGCCGCGTGGGGTAGCCAAGCCTCATCAAAATGCAGGGTGTCGATGTAATCGCCCAGCTGGTCTTTGATCATCTCGACGTTGTAGAGCACGCCGTCGTAGGTGCTCTGGGTGATAGTCAGGATCCGCGGCTTGGTGGGCTGGCCGGCCTTCTTGGCCGCCTCCCAGGCTGCTTTGGCAAAAGGATTGGCCTGGATCTTGGCCTCAATGGTCTGGGGGTCGAACTCGCTCAGGGGAATCGGACCGATGATGCCCAGGTGGTTGCGGGTGGGCATGAGAAAAACCGGGATGGCGCCCGTCATGGTGATGGCATGCAGCACGCTCTTGTGACAGTTGCGATCGACCACAACAATGTCGCCTGGCGCTACCGAGGCATGCCAGACCACCTTGTTACTCGTCGAAGTGCCATTGGTCACAAAGAAGCAATGGTCTGCATTAAAAATACGCGCGGCATTGCGCTCAGAATCGGCCACTGGGCCGGTGTGGTCGAGCAGCTGGCCCAGTTCATCGACGGCATTGCAGACGTCTGCGCGCAGCATGTTCTCGCCGAAGAACTGGTGAAACATCTGGCCCACGGGCGACTTGAGAAAAGCCACACCGCCGGAGTGGCCTGGACAGTGCCAGGAGTAAGACCCGTCTTGAGCGTAGTGCAGCATGGCCCTGAAAAACGGGGGTGCCAGAGAGTCTAAATAGGACTTGGCCTCGCGGATGATGTGGCGGGCGACAAAGTCCGGCGTGTCCTCAAACATGTGAATAAAGCCGTGCAGCTCCCGAAGGACATCGTTTGGGATGTGGCGCGAGGTCCGTGTTTCACCATAGAGGTAGATGGGAATCTCGGCATTGCGAAAGCGGATCTCGGTGACAAAGGCTCGCAGGTTGCGCAAGGCATGGGTGACCTCTTCCTTGCTGCCGGCTCCAAACTCTTCATCGTCGATCGAGAGAATGAAGGCAGAGGCCCTGGACTGCTGCTGGGCAAACTGGGCCAGGTCTCCGTAACTGGTCACGCCCAAGACCTCCATCCCCTCTTTTTCAAGAGCCTCGGCCAAGGCGCGGATGCCCAAGCCCGAGGTGTTCTCGGAGCGGAAGTCTTCGTCAATGATGACGATGGGGAATCGAAACTTCATGGGCCCAGCCTTTCAACAGAGGTTGGCTGCTTTTGGCAGCGTAAGGGCGCCATGTTAGGTCATATTTGTGGCACTTTTTCGGATTTAGCACTCTAAGTATCTGAGTGCTAAAATGAACCAATGGAGGGCCGTTGCATGACCAGTACAGCCTTAGCCTTGAATCATCTCTCGCCAGGGGCCAACCTGGAGGGCTACCTGCGCGCTGTCCAGCAGTACCCCCTGCTCACAGCCGAGCGTGAGCAGGCCTTGGCTCTGCGCTTCCGAACCCTTGAAGATTTGGATGCTGCAAGAGAGTTAGTACTCTCTCACTTGCGTTTGGTGGTGGCAGTTTCCCGGCAATACATGGGCTATGGTCTGCCCCAGGCCGACCTGATCCAAGAAGGCAACGTGGGCCTGATGAAAGCCGTCAAACGCTACGACCCGACCCAGGGCGTGCGGCTGGTGTCCTACGCCATGCATTGGATCAAGGCTGAAATCCACGAATACATTCTGCGTAACTGGCAGATGGTCAAAGTCGCGACGACCAAGGCTCAACGCAAACTCTTTTTCAATCTTCGAAGCCTCAAGCGAGCGCTCGGTGCCGACAAGGGCGTCAACGCCTCACAGGCCCAGGCGATTGCCAAAGAGCTCAATGTCTCCGCTGACGAAGTCATGGAGATGGATCGACGATTGTCTGGTGGCGACACCCCGCTGGAAGGTCGAACCGAGGATGGCGAGGAAGTAGCCGGTCCCATTGCAAGCCTGGCCGCAGAGGATGCCGACCCCGCCGAGATCGTTGCCCAGGCCCAAGAGACTCGGGTCAACCAGCAGCGCATGGCTGCCGCCTTGGCGAGTTTGGATGAACGCAGTAGAGACATCCTGATGGCCCGCTGGCTTCAAGATGAAGATGGTCAGACGCCCACCTTGCATGACCTCGCGGCCCGCTATGGGATTTCAGCGGAGCGGGTTCGTCAGATCGAGGCCAACGCCCTGAAGAAGATCAAGGTCGCCCTCACAGCCTGATGGGCTTGGCTTTGTTGGCTTGGCTCTAGACGCCTGGTGTCAGGCGGCTCTCGGGGGCTAGTGCGGCAGGTAGTGGTCGATCAGCAGGGCCGCAAACAAATAGGCCAGATACCAAATCGAATACTTAAAGGTCTTTCTGGCCAGGGGTTCGCTGTACTCACGATAGAGCTGCCAGGCCAGCTGCAGAAAGCGGCCACCCAACAACAGAGCGGCTATCAGATACCAAATGCCGCTCAGACCAATGGCAGTTGGTAGCACCGTGGTGGCTACCAGCAAAAAGGTGTAGAGCAGGATGTGCAGGCGCGTGAACTGGGGCCCGTGTGTCACCGGCAGCATGGGCAGGCCCGAGCGAGCATAGTCGTCTGTCCGGTAAAGGGCCAGCGCCCAGAAGTGCGGCGGCGTCCAGACAAAAATGATCAGAAAAAGAACCCAGGCTTCAGGTGGGGCCGTGTTGGTCACGGCTGCCCATCCCAGCACTGGTGGCATGGCACCAGAGGCTCCCCCAATGACAATGTTCTGAGGCGTCAGGGGTTTGAGAACCAGGGTGTAAATGACTGCATAGCCGACAAAGGTGGCAAAGGTGAGCCAGGCGGTCAGTGCATTGACAAAGAGAAACAGGATGGCCATGCCCAGCCCGCCCAAGACCACCGAGAAGGCAATGGTCTGCCGGACCGTGAGCGTTCCCGAGGGCAATGGCCGCCAGGCGGTTCGGGCCATCTTGGCATCGATGTGGCTTTCGACCAAACAGTTAATCGCAGCGGCGGCCCCAGCCACAAAGGTAATGCCCAACGTTCCGGCCACCAGGGGCACCACCGGCACCATGCCGGGAACCGACATGAACATGCCAATCACCGCGCAGAAGACAATTAGCAGGTTGACCCGAGGCTTGGTCAGGGCCAGGTACTGGCGAGCCAGGTTACTGTCTGCAGGTAGAACGGCAGTGGTCATCTGTCTATTATCCGTCGGAACCCAGGGTGAGGTCCTGGCTATCCAATTCGTGAGGCCTTCAGCAGCTTCATCAAGTCTTTTTTCATGCCCTGAGGATCAGCCTTGAGTGGGAAGCGCATCATCAGGTTACCCAGAGGATCGACCAGATGGACCTGATTGGCCAGCCAAGTGCCTGACTGATCCGGTGGCATGCGGACCACCCAGAGGCCCTGCTCTTCGTCCCGAAGGATCGGTTGCCCACCATCGGTCACCAACCAGAGCCGTTCCACCCGGTCACGCTCACGGCCAGTGGTCAGGCGGACTTGGCGCATCTGCCAGAGCTGCTCACGGCAGTCCGCATCGCATGCGGCGGGGCCAACCCAAACCATCAACCAGCGACCGCGGAAATCGCCCAGCTTTGAGAATGACTGTCGTGTGTCGTTTTTTGGCCAGGTCTTGATGACGTCCAGCAGGCCTGACTCCTGGTCGGGCTTTGCCAACAACTCGGTCTTGACATCAGAGACCGCCTTCTGCGGCGAGAGTAATTCGCCGTGGTTGGTGCGGCCCTCCGGTCTGACACCGTAGTACATGAAATAAGACAGCGCCACCGGGGCCAGACAGACCGCAATCACCAGATAAAGAGTCGTACGACTGGACTTTGACTTGGTGCTGGCTGCAGGTGGTGTCGACTGTTGCGTATTCATAGGGCGGTTATTTATTTTGGGTTGAGGCTGACGAGGGATGGCGCCTTTCAAGAGACAAACGCCAGGCAAATACCAAGGCGGCCAGCGACATCATCCACCACTGAAAGGCATAGCCTCGGTGCTTGTCGACTGCATCAGATGGTGGCGCTGGAACCTGACGCAGCAGCCCGTCGGGCGAGTTAGAAGTCTGCCAGAAGATGAGAGGCCAGATCCGATCGGCCTGAGTGGTTTTCAGCCCCCCACTGGTCGCCACGCGTTGGGTCGCGGCCGCCCAATCGACGTTCTGCCAGAGTGCGCCTTGTCTGAGACTTTGAGGATCACTGGAGAGCTCTAGTCGCTGCAGCAGGCTGGCCAATCCGACTGCGCGGATGTCGGCGGCGGCCTGTTCGGGCAGGTGTTGTCCACCCGACATCAGGCTGCGGGCACGCGGATTGTCCAGGCCCGGTGGCTTGGGCGCCCAGCCGCGGTTCACCCAGACCAGACTCTGGTCAGGTAAGGCGACGGCCGTTAAGACATTGACACCGGGCTTGCCGTTGAGCAGCCGATTGTCCAGATAGAAGGTGCTATCCGGCAGCCACCGGCCCCGTATCGCCACCTCTTTGCGGTCGAGGTCTTGGGCTGGTCGGCCTAACTGCCAAGGCAGTGACGCGCCAAGGCTCGGAGTCTCCGAGCCCTTGCGCTGGGCTGCCTGACGTTCAATGGCCTCGAAAATCGCCTGCTTCTCCAGAGATCGGTTCCACTGCCAAAAGCCCAGGCTTAGGGTCAGCAGGGCCAGCAGCAAGGCCACACCACTGGCCAGGTTCAGGCGCATGGGTCGGGCAGGTCTGGGATTCGGCTGTACCATGGGTCTCTTGTCTGAGGTTTTGATGAATGAGGTGGGTGGCGCTGTGTCGAAACTGTTAATTGGAATCGCGTTTATTGGGATCCTGGTGAGCCTGGGGTCTGCCTTCTTCTACCTGATGCGGGACAAAGGACGCAGCAACAACACGGTCAAGGCCTTGGCCATCCGGGTGGGACTGTCGATCCTGCTGTTCCTGTCCCTGCTGGTGGCTCATCGATACGGCCTGATCGAATCGACCGGGATTCGTTATTAGGACGGCGCCCGCTGTCTTTCGTTCGGCCTGACGGGCGTCCACCTTCTTCAGGTTGTCCAAAACACCAAGGGCCGCTTTTCGCGGCCCTTTGTCTAAGAGGCGCTGATCAGCTGCGCCAATCGCTTACAACCAGTAGACCACCACGTAGAGGCCCAGCCAGACCACGTCCACGAAGTGCCAGTACCAGGCGGCTGCCTCGAAGCCAAAGTGACTCTCCGGCTTGAAATGGCCAGCCCGCAGGCGGAACCAGATCACGGCCAGCATGATGGCGCCCACGCAGACGTGAAAACCATGGAAGCCCGTCAGCATGTAAAAGGTCGAGCCAAAAATGCCGGATGTTAATTTGAGGTTCAGGTCTTTGTAGGCATGGGCGTACTCATAGGCCTGGCAGCCCAAGAAGATGATACCCAGCAGGACGGTGAGGCCCAGCCAGAAGACGGCCTTGTCACGGTGGTTCTCACGCAGTGCGTGGTGGGACAGGGTCAGTGTGACACCAGAAGTCAGCAGCAGAGCGGTGTTAATGGTGGGAATCCAGAAGGGTCCCATGGTCTGGAAGGTCTCGATGTAGCCGCCAGGACCGGCGTTGGGCCAGCTGGCTTGAAAGTCGGGCCAGAGCACGGCTTTGTGATCCAGGTCACCCAGCCAAGGCATGGTGATGACCCGGGCGTAGAACAATGCGCCGAAGAAGGCCGCAAAGAACATGACTTCCGAGAAGATGAACCAGCCCATGCTCCAGCGGAAGCTCGCGTCCACGCGACCGCTGTAGACGCCACCCTCGGACTCGCCAATGACCGTGCCGAACCAGCCAAAGAACATGTAGACCAGGATGGCCATGCTGATGCCGAAGGCGTAGACGCCATAGGCGGCCTCGTTCACCATGCCGGCCATGCCAACCATGAAGAAGAACATGGCAATGGCGCCTACCATGGGCCACTTGCTTGGCGCCGGCACGTAGTAATACGGTGCGGTGCCGTGGGTTGCTGAACTCATACTGGTCTCCCTATCGAACAGTTCTTGAAAATAGATTGATCATGGTCATCGAGCGCCCCTTGCGCTTAGGCGACGATGGACCTCACCAGAAATACCAAACCGGTTACAAACAAAATACCTGCCGCGACCCCTACGATCACCACATGCACTGGATTCAGTTGGGCCATGTCGGCATCGTGAGCCGCTCCACGACGCACACCAAAGAACGACCAGAGCACCGCACCGACGGTCTGACGAAAACTGCCTTTGCGCTGGGTTGCTTTTTTGAGTTCTTCGATCGAGGCCATGTAACTATCGCTGCGCGCCCTTGGCTGGTTGACCGACAGAAGGAGCCCCACCCAGGGCTGTGTTGGTGCCGACCTCAAAGAAGGTGTAACTGAGGGTGATGTTGCGAATGCCATCGGGAAGCTTGGGGTCTATGACAAAGACCACTGGAAATTCTTTGGTCTCCCCTGGCTTGAGGGTCTGCTGCTCGAAGCAGAAGCACTCGAGTTTTTTGAAATAGGTGGCTGACTGCTTGGGCGCGTAACTGGGGATGGCCTGACCTTGAACCTCACGGTCAAGATTGTTGGTGATCTCGTAGAGGATGGTCATGATCTCGCCCGGATGCCCTTCGAGGACATTGTTCTTGGGCTTGAAGGTCCAGGGGCCATGCGAATTCGCATCAAACTCAATCGACAAGTTGCGAGTCACATCGACCTGAGTGTTCTTGGCAAAACGACGAGCCTCAGCATAGTCGAGCTTTTCGCGGGAGGTCAGGACATTGATACCCGTGGCCTCGCAGATAGCGTTGTAAAGCGGCACCAGCGCATAGCCAAAACTGAACATCAAAATGGCAATCATCAACAGCTTGCCAAACATAGTCTTGTTTTGACCGGCAGTCTGAAGGGCTTGGCTCATGAGATCGCTTGGATGGTGAACAGTGTTAAGCCGCGGGGAACATGAGGTGATTGACGATCACACCAACAAAAAATACGGCCGCCACTGATACCAAGATCAGGGCGAGCCGTAGGTTGGTTGCTTTGCGTTGTTCGCTCATGCGTGAACGATTACTTCACAACAGGTGGGGTCTCGAAGGTGTGGAAAGGCGCGGGCGACGGCACGCTCCACTCCAGCCCCTCGGGAGCCTCCCAAGGATTGTCTGCTGCCTTGGGGCCACCCTTGATGCACTTGATCACGATGTAGAGGAGCAGCAGCTGGGTCAGACCAAAGCCAAAGGCACCAACCGAGGCCACCGCGTTGAAGTCGGCGAACTGCATGGGGTAGTCGGCATAACGACGTGGCATGCCGGCCAGACCCAGGAAGTGCATGGGGAAGAAGGTGATGTTGAAGGTAATCATGGACAGCCAGAAGTGCAGCTTGCCCAGCTTTTCGTCGTACATGTGACCGGTCCACTTGGGCAGCCAGTAGTACACGCCAGCAAACAGGGCAAAGAGAGAGCCGGCGACCAGCACATAGTGGAAGTGGGCCACAACGTAGTAGGTGTCATGCAGCTGGATGTCGACCGGAGCGACGGAGAGAATGATGCCGGTCAGGCCGCCGATGGTGAAGACCACGATAAAGCCAATGGCAAACAGCATGGGGGTCTCGAAGGTCATCGAACCCTTCCACATGGTGGCCAGCCAGTTGAAGATCTTCACGCCAGTTGGCACTGCGATCAGCATGGTGGCGTACATGAAGAAGAGCTGTCCCGTCAGGGGCATGCCAGTGGTGAACATGTGGTGAGCCCAGACCACGAAGGACAGGATCGCGATCGAGGCCGTGGCATAGACCATGGAGCTGTAGCCAAACAGACGCTTGCGGGAGAAGGTCGGAATGATCTCTGAGACGATGCCGAAGGCCGGCAGAATCATGATGTAGACCTCGGGGTGACCAAAGAACCAGAAAATGTGCTGGTACATGACGGGGTCGCCACCGGCCGCTGCGTTAAAGAAGTTGGTGCCGAAGTGACGATCGGTCAGGGTCATGGTGATGGCACCCGCCAAAACCGGCATCACAGCGATCAGCAGGTAGGCCGTGATCAGCCAGGTCCAGACAAACATGGGCATTTTCATCAGGGTCATGCCGGGAGCGCGCATGTTCAAGATGGTGGTGATGATGTTGATCGAACCCATGATGGAGGAGGCGCCCAGGATGTGCATGGCAAAAATACCCATGTCCATGCCGATGCCCATCTGAGTCGTCAGCGGTGCGTACAGCGTCCAGCCAGCCGCAATGGCGCCGCCGGGGACGAAGAAAGACGCCACCAGCAACATGGCCGCAGGCACCATCAGCCAGAAGCTGAAGTTGTTCATGCGTGCGAAGGCCATGTCCGAGGCGCCGATCTGCAGCGGAATCATCCAGTTCGCGAAGCCCACGAAGGCGGGCATGATGGCGCCGAACACCATGATGAGACCGTGCATGGTGGTGAGCTGGTTGAAGAGCTCGGGCTGAATGAGTTGGAGGCCGGGGCGGAAGAGTTCTGCACGGATGCCAAGGGCCAGGACGCCACCAATCATAAGCATGGTGAAGCTGAACCAGAGGTAGAGCGTGCCGATGTCTTTGTGGTTGGTTGCATACAGCCAACGACGCCAGCCGTGCGGATGGTCGTGGGCGTGGTCGTCAGCGTGGCCGTGGCCGGTGGGTTCCAGTACTGCGCTCATGTCGCTCTCCTAAACTATGAGACTTGGGTTTAACGCGTTACAACGAATCGGTTACTTGGCCTGGGCCAGCTGGGCTGGCGCAGCGTTGGCGGCAAGCTTTTTCTTCTGCTCAGCCACCCACTTGGTGTAGTCCTCGGCAGAGACCACCTTGACCACGATGGGCATGAAGGCGTGGTCCTTGCCACAGAGTTCGGCGCAGTGGCCATTGAAGGTGCCAATGCGATCTGCCTTGAACCAGGTGTCACGGACAAAACCAGGGATCGCGTCTTGCTTAACGCCGAAGGCGGGGACCATCCAGGCGTGAATCACGTCATTGGCGGTGGTCACCACCCGAATCTTTTTGCCAACTGGCACCACGACAGGATTGTCGACCTCAGACAGGTAATTAAGGGTCTTGGGCTGCTGGTTGATCCGCTGCTCGTAGGGGGTCGACAGCGTCGACAAGAAAGAGATGCCTTGTCCCTCGCCCTTGAGGTAGTCATAGCCCCACTTCCACTGGTAGCCAGTGGCCTTGATGGTGATGTCGGCGTTGGTGGTGTCTTTCTGGGCCATCACGATGGGGGTGGCGTAGACACCAATGACCACCACGATCAGGAAGGGCACGACCGTCCATGCAATTTCCATGGTGGTGCTCTCGTGGAAAGTGGCGGGCTGATGGCCCTTTGATTTGCGATGGGCGTAGATGGAATAGAACATGACCCCGAAGACCACCACGAAAATCACCACACAGACGATCATCAGCCAGTTGTGCAGGCTGTAGAGGCTCTCGGCCATGCCCGATGCGGGAGTCCGCAGGTTGTACTTGGTCGTGATGTCATTGGCCAGGGCCAGCACAGGCATGGCGAGACCGGCGACAGAGAGTGACAGTGACTGCAGAACTTTGTTAATGCGCATCGTGGTTGTTCCCCGTATGGTCAATACACTTTTTAAATTCACCGCTGGTGGGCTCTGCCGCTTGTCTAAGCCAACGGAGCCAGGGCCAACGCACCCTTGAATTCCTTTAAAAACCTCTGCCTGGCGTCGTGGTCCACAAACCGGCCCACCACCAGCTGCTGCGATCCAGCCCTCAGCAACACCAACCCTCGGTCGTCTTCGAGCTCGGCCCGCACCCGATGCCGGGGTAAAGCAGTCCTGAGCCTCTTGGGCCCATGGGTTTGCTCCACCAACACCTCGTCCGTCGCCAGACTCACCCGCTCGAAGTCGTTCGCGTGTCGGGCGTAGACCAAAAACGCGACTCCCAACGCCAGACACTCCACTACTGCAAACGGCACGACAACCCAAGCCCCCCGGTAAGCCCAGTAGCCGGCAACTGCCAGTGATACCAGGGCCAGAGAGCCAAAAATCGCCAATAACTGGTAAGGCGACAGGCTGCAATTTTTCTTGAGCAGCCAATCATTCGGCACGATTTGCGCCGCTTGGGGGGTGTGGATGACCTGCACGACAGCCCGCCTTAGGACCTAGCCTTTTATTGACGAAAGTCAACTGATTATATGTCGATTGACAGATAAATGTCAGTTTCGCCTGGCAAACCGAATGGGCGTTGGCTCATGGGGGTCTAACTTGGGTTTGCGGCTGGGCATGCGCCAGGCGTGGCCAATGACCACCTCCAGGGTCAGCCTGATGAGGCCGTCCGGTTTCCGAACCCCGCTGAGGGCCCGAGACCAGCCTTGCGCCGGTTGGTCCAAGAAAAGGCCCAGGGCCTGCAGGTCATGAAGGGCCGTCTGCTCAGACTGGTAGGTCAGGGTCAGGCTCTCGGACTCCATCACAGGCTCGGCCAGGCCGGCCGCAGACAGGGCGTCTCCCAGGTCGTGTAAGTCCAGTCTGGTCGCCCGCCAAGCCGCTAGCGCCCGCGCTTCGGGAGACTGCGCGTCCAGGCCGTTGACCAAGTCAGTCAGGCTGGTTGGGCCCAAATCCGCGGCCATCAGCAAGCCGCCGTCGGTCATGGCCTGGGCACAGCACTGGAGCCGAGCCAACAGGTCCTTCGGCCCTAGTGGCTTTTCCGTTAGTCGAACCCACGAGACCAGTCCGAGCGAACCCGGGGCGCACGTGTTCAGCTCCGCCAGCAGTCCATCTGCGTAACCCTGCAACGTCTGACCATTGGGCCAGCGCATCACCGCACGACGATCTACCAAGGCCTGAGACATCCACGCCCAAACGGGGTGGTCGGTTGGCGCAATCCCAGGGTGGGGGGCGTCAGTTGGTGGCGAGGGGGGCATGGTGTCGGTCGATCGACTGGAAGTCCGAAGGGTGGGCTGAAAGTATAAGTTCGCCATGACCGGCTGGCTGTTTGAACTTTGGCGACCCTTGCGGCGCCCCCCTTCAATCCCACAATCTCTCCGCGGCCGGTGGTCGGCCCGTCGCCTGCCAGCCCCGTCTCAGGAGGCCATTTGGCTTTATTCCGGTGGGCCCTACACCGACGAGGTGGCACGTCAGATTCGGTTGGCAAAATACGCCCGGCACTGGCCCAGCGTCCTCGCGCTGAGGGCCCGACTGATCGACAGTCAGCAATCCGGTCTTTGGGCGATGCGGCCAGTGCTGATTCCCATGCCATCCGACCCCCCAAGACTTTGCGAAAGGGGGTTTCACCTGCCCGTAGAAATGGCCAAACACCTGGCCAAGCTCACAGCCTGCCCCCTGGATCGAACCGCGCTGATCAAACGCCAACACAGCCCGGAGCAGGCCAGCCTGGGCCGGCAGAAACGACTGGCAAACCTGTCCAATCACTTTCAGGCCGCTGCGCGCTTGAGCGGGCAGCTGGTGGTCTTGGTCGATGATGTCATGACGACGGGGGCGAGTCTGACGGCAGCCCAGCAGGCTTTACTGGCCGTGGGTGCGCAGGTTATCGCAGGCCTGGTGCTGGCCGATGCCCGGCCGGACTCCTCTATGATCAAGGGCGTCGCGGGGCAAGAAGGTTCTGGCCGGGCCCACAAGCCACGCCAGAAAAGGCCAAAGCCTCGCCCCAAGCTCAACGTCCACCAAACCACTGATCATGATCCCGAGTCAGCCCATCCCAGATAACAGCAGCCGGACGGTATCCGACCGATCCGGGGAAGTCGACTGGCTTCACATCGTTCTGGTTGAGCCAGAGATTCCACCCAACACCGGCAACGTGATTCGTCTGGCAGCCAACACCGGGGCCAGTCTTCACCTGGTGGGTCCCATGGGATTTCCATTGGATGATGCCAAGATGCGCCGGGCCGGGTTGGATTATCACGAGATCAGTCGAGTGACGGCCTACAGTGGTTGGTCGGACTTTCTGCAGGCAGCCCAGCCAGACCCGAGCCGATGCTTTGGTTTGTCCACCAAAGGCCAGAGGGGATTTTTCGAGGTCACTTTCTGCGCTGGTGACTGGCTTTTCTTCGGGTCGGAGACCCGGGGCCTGTCCGAGCAACAGCGGGCGTGGTTTGGAAACGGTCAGCTGCTGAGAATGCCCATGCGACCGGGCAACCGGTCCTTGAATCTCTCGAATACAGTGGCCGTTGCAGTCTATGAAGCCTGGCGGCAGCAGGGGTTCGCGGGCTAGGGCCGAACCTCGTCGGTCGGGTCCCTGGTCAACAATTCCGCCATGGCCTGACGGGCTGTGGTCTGCCCGGCCAGAAGACGGCAGACCGCTTGGGTAATGGGCAGTTCAACCTTAAGACGCTCGCCCAGCGCCGCAATCGCAGGCGCCGTGGCCACTCCTTCAGCGACATGCCCCAGCTCGGCCAGCACTTGGTCCAGCGTCTTGCCCGCGGCCAGGCCCATGCCCACGCGACGGTTGCGGGACAGATCCCCAGTCGCAGTCAGCACCAAGTCTCCCAGAGTGGCCAGGCCCAGAAAAGTCTCTGGGTTGGCCCCCATGGCCTGTCCCAGGCGAGCGGCCTCGGCCAGCCCCCTGGTGATCAAAGCAGCTCTGGCATTGGCCCCCAGGGCCATGGTGTCGGCCACGCCTGCCGCGATGGCCAATACGTTCTTGATGGCGCCACCCACCTGAACCCCAACGAGGTCATCGCTGGCGTAGACCCGCATGCCCTGCCCATGCAAATCCTGTGCGGCCTGCCTGGCCCAAGTCAGGTCTTGGCTGGCAAGCGTGAGTGCCACGGGCAGTCCTTTGGCCACTTCCTGGGCAAAACTGGGTCCGGACAGCGCTCCAGCAACCCAGCCAGGACAGCCCCGGGAGACCAGGTCAGAGGGCCAAGACAGAGCCCGGTCGCCTTCTGCCTGCAAGACCAGTCCTTTGCAGAGCCAGACCAGGCCCTCGCCCGGCTGGGCCGGGCCAAGCACCCCATAGACCGAGGCGCAGAGGTCGGCCAAGCCAGAGATGGGGCTGGCCAAGACCAGCAGACCGCGGCCCTGATGAGCTACCTGCTGTCGCCAGTCTTTCAGGGCAACCGCCAGGTCAGAACAGATGGTCAGCCCAGCAGGGAAGGCGTGACCGGGGAGGTAGCGCTGGTTCTCGCGGTCTTCACTGAGTCCCTTAGCCTGTTGCGTCGATCGCGCCCACAGCCCAACCAAGCCGGGCTGGGTTCGTCTGGCCAGGTGAATGGCCATGGCGGTACCCCAGGCACCAGCACCCAGAACCAACATCGGCACCGAACTGACCGAGACTGAGGCGGAAGGCTGATCCTGGGTCAAAAAGGCGGCCTTATTGCGGCAGGATAATGCCGCTCTCGGAGGCGCCCGGCTGATCGGCTTGCTGCGCGGCCATGCGGGCCATCTTCTGCTGGAAGAAGGCCTCCCAGTTGATCTCCGCCAGATGAACCGGCGGGAAACTGGAACGCTGAACCACATCGGCCATGTTGGCGCGCAGATAGGGGTAAATAATGTTGGGGCAGGAAATGCCTTTGAGCATCATGCGTTGCTCATCAGACACCCCCTTGATTTCAAAGATGGCGGACTGGGTCGCCTCGATGAGAAACCCAACCTTGTCGCCCATGTGACAGGTCACCGTGCACCGAATGCTGACTTCACAGAGGTCTTGTCCAAGCTCTAGGTCCGCGGTGTCGAGCTCGAATTGCAACTTGGGCTCGGCCCCGTCGATAAAGATGGCCGGTGCCTCTGGGATTTCCAGGGAGCAGTCTTTGAGATAGACCCGCTGCAGGTTGAAAACAGCCTGTTGCGAAGACTGATCTTGATCGACTGCTGAAGTTGAATCCGTCATGGATGGCTTTCTAAGAATTACGACTGTTGCAAAAGAGAGGCCAGGCCGCCTTCACGGTCTAGCGCAGCCAGGTCATCAAAACCGCCCACGTGGGTCTGACCGATGAAAATCTGTGGCACCGTGCGGCGCCCCGTCTTGGCCATCATCTCATCGCGTTGGGCAGGATCCAGGTCAATCCGAATTTTGTCGATCTCGGTCACGCCACGCTGCTTGAGGAGCATCTCCGCCCTCTGGCAATAGGGGCAGACGGCGGTGCTGTACATGGTGACTTTCTGCATGAGACTGGCTCCTGTTGTTTAAGCTTTTTTGATGGGAAGTCCGGCCTGCTTCCAGGCGTCAAAGCCACCATCCAGGCTGTACACCTCTTGGAGACCGGCCTTGCGGAGCCGCTTGCCAGATTGCAGGCTGCGCCAACCCGCTGCACACATGAGGATGACGGGCTTGGGCTCTTTGCCGGCCATGGCCTCCTTGGCCAGGGCATCGGCCTGTGCGGCAAAACCGGAATTCGGCATGTGACGGGCCTGGGGTACGGTGCCCTTGGCCAGTTCGTTGGTCTCGCGAAGGTCCACCAGGATCGCGTGACGACCGTTGAGCAGTTGGGTCGCAGCCAAGGTGTTGATGGATTTGACTGCACCACCCCTGGCCAAGGCTGGCGCAATCAACATGCCCCCACTGATGACAGCGGCCAGCACCAAAAAAATATTGTCTAGAAGAAACTGCAAGCCTGGCTCCTTAAGGGCGACTGGTCAAAGCCAGGATTATAGAATGGAGGGATTTACGGGCCCCAAACGCCCCTCAGACATGGACGGGGCCCACATTTCTAGCAAAGGTTTGATATGTCGAAGTCAGTCCCTACGCCCTCTGTTGTCCTGCTGCGTCATGGCCAGAGTCAGTGGAACCTTGAAAACCGTTTCACCGGCTGGGTGGACATTGACCTCACCGAAGCCGGCCGGCAAGAGGCGGAGCGCGCCGGTGAACTGCTCAAGTCCAAGGGCTACCAGTTTGACGTGGCCTTTACCTCGGTCCTCAAGCGAGCCATCCGAACCTGCTGGATCACCCTGGACAGCCTGGATCAGCTCTGGGTTCCCGTCCACCGTGACTGGCGCCTCAATGAGCGCCACTACGGTGCGTTGGCAGGTCTGAACAAGTCGGAGACCGCTGCCAAATATGGTGAGGAGCAGGTGCTGATCTGGCGTCGGTCCTATGACGTCCGGCCGAATGCGATCAGCCGAGAAGATCCCAGCTGGGCCGGTCGCGACCCACGCTACAGTCAGGTCAACCCCGACCAACTGCCCTTGACCGAGTGTCTGGCCGACACGGTCGAGCGGGTGAAGCCCTTTTGGGAGGAGCAGATTGTGCCCCTGCTCAGACAAGGTCGGCGTATTCTGATCGCTGCGCACGGCAATTCACTGCGCGCCCTGATCAAGGTGCTGGAAAACATGTCCGAAGCTGACGTCATCAACCTCAACATCCCAACCGCCCAGCCCATGCTGGTGACCTTCAACGACGATCTCAGCCTGCGCTCGCGCGACTATCTGGCCGACCCCAGTGAGATCGCAGCAGCCACCGCGGCGGTGGCCAATCAAGGCAAGGCGGCCTAAATGAACCAACCGATGAGCCCAAAGACCTCGCGCTGGAAAATCGCTGGTTGGGTCAGCACAGGTCTGATCAGTGGCCTGCTGATCAGCACCGGTCTGTCAGCGCTCGCACAACGCGAGAGCAGGCTGGCCCTGCCCATCGATGAGCTGCGTCAGTTTGCCGAGGTCTATGGCGCCATCAAGGGCAATTACGTCGAGCCCGTCGAGGACAAGAAACTCATCACAGAGGCCATCAGCGGCATGCTCACGGGCTTGGACCCCCACTCGGCTTACCTAGACGCAGAGGCCTTCAAGGAACTCCAGGTTGGCACGCAGGGCGAGTTCGGTGGCCTGGGCATCGAAGTGGGCATGGAAGATGGCTTTGTCAAAGTCGTATCACCCATTGAAGACACCCCAGCAGCCCGCGCTGGTGTGATGGCTGGTGACCTGATCATCAAAATCGACGACAAGGCCACCAAGGGGATGACGCTTCAAGATGCCGTCAAGCTCATGCGCGGCAAGCCCAAGACCAAGATTGAACTGACGATCTCCCGCAAGGGGACCACTCAGCCTGTTGTGCTCACCATTGTGCGAGATGTCATTCGGGTTCAGAGTGTCAAGGCCAGTTGGCTGGAGCCTGGCTATGCCTTCATTCGCATCACCCAGTTCCAAGAGCACACAGTGGCCTCACTCACCACCAACCTGAACAAGCTGCTTGAGCAAGCCAGCAAGGACAAGTCCAAGCCCGTTAAGGGCATCGTGCTGGATCTGCGCAATGACCCAGGTGGTCTGCTGCATGCAGCCGTTGGGGTCACAGCAGCTTTCGTGAAAGAGGGCCTGCCTGTGGTCAGCACCGACGGGCGGCAAGACGATGCCAAGCGGGTCTACAAGGCGCTGCCCGAAGACTACATTCGTGGCGGCAGCGACCCCCTGGCCGGCCTCAGTCCCAAGGCCCGTCAACTGCCTCTGGTGGTCTTGGTCAACGCCGGCTCTGCCTCGGCTTCCGAGATCGTAGCGGGTGCCTTGCAGGATCACGGACGCGCCAAAGTCTTGGGGACCCAGACCTTTGGCAAAGGGTCTGTTCAGACCATTCTGCCGCTGACCAGCAGCACCGCCATCAAGCTCACCACTGCGCGTTACTTCACGCCCAAGGGTCGCTCGATTCAGGCCACAGGCATTCGCCCGGACTATTGGGTTGAGGAGACCCCAGACGGGGATGTCTCCGATCGCTTCCGACTTCGCGAGGCCGATCTCAATCGTCACCTGGAAAACAAGGCCGAGCAGGGCGGTGGACACCAAGAGCAACGCGCTGCTGGGCAGCCGCCAGCCGCTGATCGGAAACCCATAGCCTTTGGCTCCAAAGAGGACTATCAGTTGAGTCAGGCGATTGCCTTACTCCAGGGCAAACCAGTCAAGACCAGCCCTGCGCCCGAGCCAACCGCTGCCAAAAAATAACCCGGGTCTGGGACGCTTGTTGAACGCCACCGAGGAACTGCTCTTTAGCCGCAGCCTGCTGTTGGAGGACTTTGACGAAGCTGCCCTCCAACAACTGCGCCGCTCTCGGGTGTTGGTGATTGGTGCGGGTGGTCTGGGCTGCCCGGTTGCTCAGTATCTAGCCTGTGGTGGTGTCGGGCAGCTGCACTGGGTCGACGGCGACACCGTTGACCTGAGCAACCTGCCGCGTCAGACGCTCTATGGCCCTGCAGACCAAGGTCAGCCCAAGGTCGAGGTCGGGGCCGGGCGTCTCCGAACGCTCGCTCCCCACTGCGAGCTCCAGACCACCGTCGCCTATGTCGATGAGACCAACCTGCCTGGCTGGATCGAGCAAGCCGACCTGGTGGTCGACTGCACCGACCGATTCGCAACCCGTCAACTGATCAACCGTTGCTGCGTCCGCTTCGGCAAACGACTGGTGATTGCCTCGGTGATTCAATGGGCCGGGCAGTTGTTAATGGTCGACCCTTCGGATCATCAGGCGCCCTGCTATGCCTGCGTGTTCGACCCCCAGACCCCTCAGACCGATGCGGCCTGCGGTGCCTACGGGGTGTTTTCTACAGCAGCCGGCCTGCTCGGCCTGATGCAGGCCCACGAGGCGCTGAAATGGTTGACGGGGTTTACAGTCAAGACCGGTCGGCTGCACCTGGTAGACACCAAGAGCTTACAGTTCGACAGCATTGTTGTACCCAAAAACCCGGGCTGCTCCGTCTGTGGTGGAGACTGCTAGCCTTCAGTCCCCACGCCCAGCCGGTCATGAGGGTCACGACACGAGGGTGACGAACGGGCATTAAGCCGGCAGCATGGCGGCCACTATCTCGGCTGCCGACTGCGTGGGTTTTTCAGTGAAGTTGCTCTTGGCGAACTGAAGCCAACGACCCAATACAAACCCCATGGCCAGGCTGGCGAGCAGCGAGGGCTCCATGGTGGTCTGGCCACTGGCCTGGGCCAGTTTCAGAGACTGACGAATCGAGGCCTGGGCCCGGTCGATCAACTGATTGACGCGCTGCTGAAGCCGGACATGCTCAAAGACGATGGCATCACCCACCAAGACCCGCGTCATGCCGGGGTTCTTCTCTGCAAAGTTCAACAGCATCATGACCATGGCCCGGGCCTTGGCACCGGGTCGGTCTGAGCCAGCGTCGATCTGATTGATCAGCCCAAAGATGGTCTGTTCGATGAATTCCAGCAGGCCCTCGAACATCTGGGCCTTGCTCGCAAAATGGCGATACAGGGCCGCCTCGGAGACCTGCAATTTTGCCGCCAGTGCGGCCGTGGTGATGCGCTCGGCTGATCCCTCTTCGAGCATCTCTGCCATGGTCTGCAGAATCTGAAGCCGACGCTCGCCTGGTTTGGGGCGCTTGCGAGTCGGTTCGCTCGGCGGCTGCTCAGCCTGGTTCGCTTCGGTCATGACTTCTCCGACAAATTAGGCCCAACGGGCCAGAGATGCCAAAGAGTTTACTTGATGCCGAACGTACCCGGGGCGACGAATCACCGCAGGACGACCCTGTAGGCGGGTCCTGGCGACAAAGCTCGGTGAGGCCCAGACCCGTGCTGTGGCCAGGCCCATCCGGTGAGCAGCCCGAAGATTGTCACAGCTGTCGTCTACCAGGGTCAACCGAGAGGCTGGCAGCGCAGCCTGCCGAATCAGATGCGTCCAGAGCCAACGGGCCGGCTTGGGCTGCAGCCGCCCCAAGGCTTGCATGTCTTCGATGCAGATGAGTCGATCAAAGCTTCGCCGAATGCCAAGGCGATCGAGCAAGGCCAGGGTGTAACGCCGTGGCGCGTTCGTCAGCAGCCAGCGTCGACCCCTTAACCGCCGGAGCTTCTGGGCCAGGCCTGGGCGGTGGGACACCATGGTCGGTAATTCATGGTCGGCCGGATGGGTCTTGGCCAGGAAGTCCTCTGGGTCTACCCCGTGATGACGAACCAGGCCCAACAAAGTGGCGCCGTACCGCCGCCAGTATTGCTCTCGCACCGCACTGGCCGCAGCCAGATCCACCCCCAGGTGCTCAGCCACGTAATGCGTCATGCGTTGGTTGATCTCGGCCATGATCCGAAAGCTGGCGTCGTGAAGGGTGTTGTCCAGATCGATCAGCCAGAGACGCGACGCCTGATGGCGGGCGCGGGATTCAGCAGCCGGACGTCGCAAGCGTCGCAGGGCTCTTTAGTGGGAGCGAATCATGGTGCCCACTCCCTCGCTGGTCAGAATCTCCAGCAGCAGGCTGTTGGGTACACGGCCATCGATGATGTGAACCGATTGGACGCCACTCTTGGCGGCATCCAGAGCAGAGCTGATCTTGGGCAGCATGCCGCCAGACAGAGTGCCGTCGGCAAACAGACCGTCGATCTCCTTGGCGGTGAGGCCAGTTAACAGATTGCCCGACTTGTCCAACACGCCGGGCGTATTGGTCATCAGCACCAGCTTCTCTGCCTTGAGAATCTCGGCGATCTTGCCAGCCACCAGGTCCGCATTGATGTTGTACGTCTCACCCTCTTCGCCAGAGCCAATCGGGGCAATCACGGGCGTAAAGCCCTCTTTGAGAAGAGAACGGATGATCTCTGGATCAACCGAAGCGATCTCGCCCACATGCCCAATGTCCAGGGCCTGATCGGGTTGCTCGGTCGAGGGCAGCATGAGTTTTCTGGCGCGAATCAAGCCGCCATCCTGGCCGGTCAGGCCGACGGCCTTGCCGCCTGCGTGGTTGACCAGTTCGACGATTTCTTTGTTGACCTTGCCGGCGAGCACCATTTCCACAATGTCCATGGTCTCGGCATCGGTGACGCGCATGCCCTGAATAAACTCGCCCTTCTTGCCCACTCGAGAGAGCAGCTCCTCGATCTGAGGCCCGCCGCCGTGCACCACCACGACATTGATGCCAACGAGACGCAAGAGCACCACGTCATGAGCAAAGCCGCGTTTGAGGGCTTCGTCGGTCATCGCGTTGCCGCCGTATTTAACAACAACCGTCTTGCCGTGAAAGCGGCGAATATAAGGCAGGGCCTCGGCCAGGATGGCCGCCTTCTGGCGGGCCTTGGAGAGATCGGTCATGGGCGTAACGGGTGATCAGTCACCGTATTGCCGCTGGCGCAGTTCCCTGCGCTGCTGGGCCTCGATGGAGAGCGTGGCCGTGGGACGCGCCAACAGCCTGGCCAATCCGATGGGCTCACCCGTCTCCTCGCAGTAGCCGTACTCACCGGCTTCAATGTTGGCCAGTGCTTGCTGGACCTTCTTGATCAGCTTGCGCTCGCGGTCGCGGGTCCGCAATTCGAGGGCGTGTTCTTCTTCGATGGTGGCCCGATCGGCCGGGTCAGGCACCAGAGTGGTTTCACGCAGGTGCTCGGTGGTCTCACCCGCATTGGCACGAAGCTCAGCCTCTAGGGCTTGGAGCTTGCGGCGGAAGAAATCCAGTTGCGCCGGGCTCATGTACTCGTCTTCTGGCTGAGCCAGCAAGTCCGCTTCGGTTTTGATTGGTTTGAATGCGACTTCTTTCATGGAACAACCCTTCTAAACAACTGGTGATGCCAACGAGTCATCCGCGCCTGGTCAGACCAGGCACTGGTTGAGGCCTTTGATGATTGTATCGCGCGGAAGTTTACGGCCAATGAAGACCATCTTGGTCTCCCGTTTCTCGTCTGCCGACCAGAGCCGGCCTTTGTCGCCGCCCATCAGCATGTGGACCCCCTGGAACACCATCTGGTGCTCGCTGCCTTTGACCCACAAGACGCCCTTGTAGCGCAGGAGCTGGGGGCCGTAGGCCTGAGAGACGGCTCCCATGAAGCCTTCAAATCGATCCGCATCAAAGGGGCGGTCGGCCTTAAAAATAAAGGCTGCCACATCGTCTGCATGGTGATGGTCATGCCGATCGGCATCCAGAAAGTCCGGATCGACCTCGAGGACGGCATTGAGGTTAAACCCGCGAATGTCTAAAACGGTCTTCAGGTCTGCCTCACCGAAGTGAACAAAGTCGATGGCAGCCCTGGGGTTCATTCGACGAATCCGAGCCACCAAATCATCTCGCTGCTCGACGGTGACCAGGTCGGACTTCGAGACCAAGAGACGGTCGGCAAAGCCCACCTGGGCCTGCGCCTCAGGGTTGGCATCCAGCTGCTGCTGGCCATGACAGGCATCGACCAGGGTAATGATGGCGTCCAGCAGGTAATGCTCCGCAATCGCGTCATCCACAAAAAAGGTCTGGGCTACGGGGCCGGGCTCGGCCAGGCCGGTGGTCTCGATGATGACCCGATCGAATTGGATCTCGCCCTCGGCCCGACGAGACTGGAGCTTGCCCAGCATGTCGACCAGATCGCCTCGAACGGTGCAGCACAGGCAGCCATTGTTCATCTCAATGATGCGTTCTTGCTGGTCTTCGAAAAGCAGCTCGTTATCGATGCTCTCTTGGCCGAATTCGTTTTCGATCACTGCGATGCGCTCGCCGTGTTCCTCGGACAGAATGCGCTTGAGGAGGGTGGTTTTGCCGGCGCCTAGGAAGCCGGTGAGGATGGTGACTGGAATCATCCCGCTATTTTGCCGGATCATCCTGTGGTGCATCCGACGACCGCTTGGCTCGCGGATGCGACTGGTCATAAACCGAGGCCAGGCGCTGGAAGTCCAGGTGGGTGTAGACCTGGGTTGTCGAGATCTGGGCATGGCCCAGGAGCTCCTGCACGGCCCGCAGGTCACCGCAGCTCTGCAGCAAATGGCTGGCAAACGAGTGTCGAAGCATATGCGGGTGGACCTGGAGGCCAAGGCCGGCGGCCTGGGCCTGTTTGGCGAACTGACGCTGAACCGACCGACCCGACATACGCTGACCGCGCCGGTTGATGAAGAGAGCCGCCTGGTCAGACTGGGTTGGCTGACCGGCCAAAATACTGGCTCTCTCGGGTAGCCAGGCTTTCAGCGCCTCCAGTGCGGGCTGCCCAATGGGGCACTTGCGGGTCTTCCGGCCCTTGCCCACCACCACGACCTCAGCGGACTGCAGATCCAGATAGCCTTGGTCATCTTTGGCCTGCAAGGCAGACACATTCAGACCCACCAGTTCAGAGAGCCGCAGCCCACAGGAGTACACCAACTCGGTCATGGCCCGGTCCCGCAGACTGGTTGGGCTGGACACATAGGCAATGGCCGCATCGACAGACAAGGCTTTGGGTAAGGGCCGACCCGCCTTGGGCGCGCGCAGGGTCTGGGCCGGGTTGGCCTGCAAGGGTTCGGTCACACCGCTCATCCCCAGCCAGTTAAAAAACCCTCGCCAGGCAGCCAGCCGTCTGCGAATGGAACGGGCGGCCAGCCCGCGCTGATGGTCCTTGGCCATCAAGGCCCGAAGGTCGATGGCGGTCACCTGATCCCACGGCTTGCCCTGGAGTCCCTCCGCCAACGCTTGAAGGTCTCGCCCATAGGCCAACAGCGTCTGCTCCGAGTATCGGCGACTCGCCAGCACGGCTAGGAAGGCCTCGACGGTCTGCATGCCCCGAGTCCTCGGTGGCCCTTAGCCTATCGGTTGATTGGAGGGGGCCGCCGTCAGGCCCAACAAGGCCGCACTCGAGAGCTCCGCAATGCGTTCCAGAAAAGCGGTGCCATGGTCCTGTGTGAATCGGCTTGGATCGGGCGACCCCAACACCAATAGGCCAAAGACCTCTGGGGCCGCACCCTGTCGCAAGGGCAGCAGGGCCACGGATTGCACGTCTTCGGTCAACAGACGGGCCGCGAGACCGGCCTGATGCGTGTTCACCGAGAGGCACAGCGGTCGGCTGAGGTCTTGCGCCATGTGGGCGATCTCATCATCGGTGGCCAGCCACCAGTTGGGTGGTGGGTGGGCGGTATCGGTCGCCTTGGCGGCAGGGCCCTGCCAGAGACCCAGACCCACCGATGGAATGCTGAAGGCAGTCGCCAGCGCTGAGGGCAATTGATCGGCACGCGCCACGGGTGAGGCCTGGAGCAGCAAATTCCGGAGCCAGGTCATGAGCCGATCGGCGATGGCGTCGTTCTCTTGGGCATGGTGAACCATCTCCATGGTTCTCTGCTCCAAGACCTTGATCTTTTCTCGCAGCACCAGGAGTTGACGCTCCAGCAAGGAGCTCGCGGCACCGGCCGCCACATGAGGAACCTGGAGCTCAGCCAAGACCGTCGGGTGCCGCACAAAAAAATCGGGATGAGCTCTGAGGTAAGCGGCCACCGTTGCGTCGGTCAGCCCATCCGCAGGCCCCGAGTGAGGCTGGGCATTGGGCAGCTGGCCCAGCGTTGGTTCCTGCGGCGTGGTCATAGCTGAATCTCCCCCTCGAAAACAGTGGTCGCTGGACCTGTCATCCAGACCGAGTCGTTTGGATCACCAGACCAGCGGATGGTGAGTTGGCCCCCAGCGGTCTGGACGGCTACTGGCTGGCCGGCGGCCAACAGGCCCTGGGCCACCCCGCTCACCACGGCTGCGCACGCGCCAGTGCCACAGGCCAGGGTCTCTCCCGCGCCACGCTCAAAAACACGCAGACGCATGGCCGTGGGACTCTGAATCTGTCCGAAGCCAACGTTGACCCGGTTGGGCAGTCGATCGTGACTCTGCAGCCATTGGCCGACATCGGCGACCGGTGCGGTCTGCGTGTCCTGCACCCAGGTCACCAAGTGTGGATTGCCCATGGACACGGGTCCAAACCAACGAGGCTGGTCCTGGGGTGCGCCTAGTTCATACAGGGGCTGACTGCCAACGGATTGGCTTCGCAGACCCTGTGTCTCAAAAGGCAGGCTCTGGGCGGTCAGTTGGGGCGGGCCCATGTCGACAGTCACCTCCCCGTTGGCTTCCACCACCGGTCGGATCAGGCCGGCCTTGGTCAGCACCCGTATCGCGGGCCCTTTGATCAGGCCCTGGTCCACCACATAACGAGCAAAGCACCTGGCGCCATTGCCGCACTGTTCGACCTCTTGACCGTCTGCATTGAAAATTCGATAGACGAAATCTGCTTGGTCGCTGGGACTGTTTTCCACCAGCAGAATTTGATCGGCCCCGATGCCAAACCGTCGATCCGACAGTCGCCGAATCCGTTCAGGCCGCAGCAGGCCGTCGGGCAGGCCACCGCGGGCGTCAAAGACAATAAAGTCGTTGCCCGCGCCTTGCATCTTGGTAAAGGGGATGCGTGTGGTCATCTTCGAATTATGCATAGACGGAGGCCTGGCCGTCTGGTCTGGTTTTAAAGCGTCGATGGGTCCAGAGATACTGACTGGGCATCTCCAAGACGCGCTGCTCGATGAAATCGTTCATCTGTTGAACTGCAGCCTGAAGGTCTTGGTCAGGCGAATGGAACCAGGCGGGGTAGAACTGGGCCTCATAGCCGTCATCGGTCATGCGCGTGACCATCGGACAGACGGCGGCACCTGTTAGCTGGGCCAGGCGAACCACGCTGGTGACCGTGGCGGCCGGTTGATTAAAAAACGTCGCAAAAACGGCATCCCGGGACCCAAAATCCATGTCCGGCAGAAAGTAAGCCGTGTGGCCCTTTTTGAGCAGCCGCACCAGTCGACCAATGCCGTCTTGTCTGGACAGGAGCACCGGCTCGTTAAACCGAGACCGTCCTGCCAGCACAAAGTTGTTGAGCACATCGCTGCTTTGATTGGAGTACATCGAGACCATGCGGCAATCGAGCTGCAGGCGGATACCACCGGCATCAAGCCCGAGAAAATGCGGCGCCAGAACGATGGTGGGTCGGTCTTTGACCGCCTCAAAATAATGCGCATGTCGAACCGAGACCAGTCTGCGCACGGTCTGTTCGTCCGCCCGCCAGACCTCAAAGCGATCGAAAAAAGCCCGGGCATAACAAACAAAGTGGTCTTTGGTCACCTGGCGGCGCTGGTCCGCGCTCCAACTCGGACAGCACAGACTGAGATTGGTCATGGCAACGCGACGACGGGTGCCAGCCAGGTAGAACAACAACCGGCCCAAGCCCCAGGCCAGAGGGCGACGAAGGGCCCGTGGCAAGCGCGAGAGTGCTCGTCCTAGCCACAGACCGAGGGTGATCAGCCACTCGGTTAACAGCCTCATGAAGGCAGCCCCTCGGCGGCTTGGTTCTGCGCCGAGGCCGAACCAGCTTGGGGCGGCGTCTTGTAACGGTTGTAGGCCCAAAGGTACTGCTCGGGCTTACGGAGAATCATCTCCTCGGTCTTGCGATTCATCTGGAGCACCATCTGTTCCAAAGTCATCGCAGAGTCGGTCTCCGGCACCGGCTCCCAAGTCTCCAGTACCAATCGCCAGCCACCGGATGTCCTGAGGGCCAAGGCCCAGACCAGGGCGGCGCCGGTGGCCTGGGCCAGTCGCATCGGCAAGACCATGGTGTAAGCCGGTCGACCAAAAAATAGGGCCCACTGACCATCGCCCTTGGATGGCACCTGGTCCGGCAGCATGCCAATGGCCTGTCCCTTTTTTAAGGTTCGAAGCAATTGGCGAACGCCTGCGGCGTTGGCAGGGGCTGTTGCCACGGTGGGGGTGGGCCTGAGTCGCTGCAGCAGTCGCTCGACCACCGGCTGGCGTGACGGCCGATAGAGCACTGTGATGGGGTGGTGTTGACCAATGGCCCGGGGGGCGAGTTCAAAGGCGCCAAGGTGCGGGGTCAGGATGATCACGCCACGACCAGCGGCCACACTTTGGTGAAGGTTCTCCAAACCCTCAATCTGCATGCGTTGTACCGAAGCCGGGTCACACCAGATTTTCGGTAACTCCGTCACCAATTGCCCCGCCTGGGCCGCCGCACGCCATTTGGCCACGACCGAGAGCGAGCCATTGTTCGAGCCCATGGCCAGGGTCCAGTTCTGGGCAAACATCCTGCGATAGGCGGGTGAGAGCAGCCAGGTGGCGAGCCCCAGGGCGGAGCCGAATAGGCGCAATAACCACAGAGGCAGGTGGGCAGCAATTTGAAATAAAGCGGTCATAAGGTCTATAGTGATTCCTATCGCCGATTTAATCGACAACTTGCGGGGCGATTGTCTTCTAAATACCGCTAAAGCGCGTGCGCATCAGGCCAATCCTGCTCGCATCCTTTAGAGACAACCGCAGGCTGTCTGTCTTTCAAAGGAATTGCGAATGGCTCAAGACTACTTCTTTACCTCGGAATCGGTTTCCGAAGGTCACCCCGACAAAGTCTCAGATCAGATCTCTGATGCCATCCTGGATGCCATCATCGCCCAGGATCCCACCTCCCGCGTCGCCGCCGAGACCCTGTGCAACACCGGCCTGGTCGTGCTGGCCGGCGAGATCACCACAAGGGCCAACGTGGACTACATCCAGGTGGCCCGCGAGACCATCAAGGGCATTGGCTACGACAACACCGAATTCGGCATCGACTACAAAGGCTGTGCGGTTCTGGTGGCCTATGACAAGCAGAGTCCAGACATTGCCCAGGGCGTAAACAAAGCCTACGACGATGGTCTGGATCAGGGTGCTGGTGACCAGGGCCTGATGTTTGGCTATGCCTGCGACGAGACCCCGGTGCTGATGCCAGCCGCCATCCACCTGTCACACCGACTGGTCGAGCGTCAGTCCATGGTCCGTCGAGATGGCCGTCTCTCATGGCTGCGTCCCGATGCCAAATCCCAGGTCACCCTGCGTTACGTCGATGGTCGGCCCGACAGCATCGACACGGTGGTGCTCTCAACGCAGCATGCACCCGATGTCTCGCTGGAGCAGCTCCGCGAGGCCGTGATCGAGGAGATCATCAAACCCATCCTGCCCAAAGAGCTGATCAAGGGCGACATCAAATATCTGGTCAATCCCACCGGCCGCTTTGTCATTGGCGGCCCACAGGGCGATTGCGGCCTGACCGGTCGCAAGATTGTGGTCGATACCTACGGTGGCGCGGCGCCTCACGGCGGCGGCGCCTTTTCGGGCAAGGATCCCTCCAAGGTGGACCGCTCCGCGGCCTACGCAGGCCGTTATGTGGCCAAGAACATCGTCGCCGCTGGGCTGGCCAAAAAGGCCCTGGTGCAGGTGAGCTACGCCATCGGCGTGGCAGAGCCCACCTCGGTCTGGGTCACCACCGAGGGCACCGGGGTGGTCGCTGACGAGAAGATTGCGGCCGCTGTGCGTGAAGTCTTTGATCTGCGTCCACGTGGCATCGTCCAGATGCTGGATCTGCTGCGCCCCATCTACAAAAAGACGGCGGCCTATGGCCACTTCGGGCGCGAAGAGCCAGAGTTCACCTGGGAAGCTACCGACAAGGCCGAGGCGCTCAAGGCCCGCTGCCTGTAGCCAGCCGCAGTGCAAAAGGGGCCGGGGCAGACGCCGGCCTCTGCAGACATTCAGCCTTGACCAAGCGTCTGGCCTGGGAGAGAATTGGGGCTCACTCGAGGAGCGTTGCGAGAGGTCTCATCCTCCCAGGCTCGGGTGGCCCGTTCCCCGGGCTCTTCAACGGCGCTCGCGAATCCATTCAGAAAGGACCGCGAGATGAGTGCCGTACTCAAACCCGCAAACCAGCCAGACTATGTTGTAGCCGACCTGTCGCTCGCCGACTGGGGTCGCAAAGAAATTCGCATTGCCGAGACCGAAATGCCTGGCCTGATGGCCATTCGTGAAGAGTTCGCCGCCAAGCAGCCCCTCAAGGGCGCGCGCATTACCGGCTCGCTGCACATGACCATCCAGACGGCTGTACTCATCGAGACCCTCACGGCGCTGGGTGCCCAGGTTCGTTGGGCCTCTTGCAATATCTTCTCCACCCAAGACCATGCCGCTGCCGCCATCGCTGCGGCCGGCGTGCCGGTCTTCGCCAAGAAGGGGGAGAGCCTGGAGGAGTACTGGGACTACACCCACCGCATTTTTGAGTGGACGGATGGCCAGCCCACCAACATGATCCTGGACGATGGTGGCGATGCCACCCTGCTGCTGCACCTCGGAGCTGAGGCCGCTCGAGATATCGGCGTGTTGGGTACCCCCAAGAGTGAAGAAGAGACCTGCCTGTTTGCTGCCATCAAAAAGCAGCTCGCCAAAGATCCTGGTTTCTATCAGCGTCACCTCGACGCCGTGATCGGTGTGACCGAAGAGACCACCACCGGTGTCCATCGCCTAAAGGAGATGAGCGCCAAGGGCACGCTCGCCTTCCGTGCGATCAATGTGAACGACTCGGTGACCAAGAGCAAGTTCGACAACCTCTATGGCTGCCGTGAGTCACTGGTCGATGGCATCAAGCGTGCCACCGACGTCATGATCGCCGGCAAGATCGCTGTGGTCGCCGGTTATGGCGACGTGGGCAAAGGCTCAGCTCAGGCGCTTCGCGCGCTGTCTGCTCAGGTCTGGGTCACCGAAGTGGACCCCATCTGCGCCCTTCAGGCCGCCATGGAGGGCTACAAAGTGGTCACCATGGAGTACGCGGCCGACAAGGCCGACATCTTTGTAACGGCCACTGGTAACAAAGACGTCATCACCTATGCCCACATGGCTGCCATGAGGGACCAGGCCATCGTCTGCAACATCGGACACTTCGACAACGAGATCGACGTGGCCTCTTTGGCCAAGTGCAAATGGGAAGAGATCAAGCCCCAGGTGGATCATGTGATCTTCCCCGACGGCAAGCGCATCATCTTGCTGGCCCAGGGGCGCCTGGTGAACCTGGGCTGCGGCACCGGTCACCCGAGCTTTGTTATGAGCTCCTCGTTCGCCAACCAGACCATCGCCCAGATCGAGCTGTTCTGCCACAGCGACTACTACGAGAAGGGCAAGGTTTACGTGCTGCCCAAACACCTCGACGAGAAGGTGGCACGACTGCACCTGACGAAGATCGGTGCCATGCTGACCGAGCTCAGCGGTGATCAGGCCCGATACATCGGCGTGCCCGTCGAAGGTCCCTACAAGCCAGAGACTTACCGCTACTAAGGGTTCTTATGCAGATTAGCCTGGAGTTCTTTCCGCCCAAAACGGAAAGCGCCCAGGCGTCTCTGGCCGACACCGCCAGGACGCTTGCGCGACTTCACCCCCAATATGTCTCGGTGACTTATGGCGCCGGCGGGTCCACCCGAGAGGGGACCCTGTCGACGGTCACCCAGATGCAGGGCATCTTCCAAAAAGTGGCACCGCACGTCTCCTGTATTGGTGCGAGCACCGAGGAGATGACCAGCCTGCTGACGGACTATCAGAGCAAGGGCATTTCCAGGCTGGTCGCTCTGCGCGGTGACCTGCCCAGTGGGTATGGGCAGGGCGGTGCCTTCGCCCATGCCGAGGACTTGGTTTGCTTTATTCGCCAGTCTTTTGGTCAGGCCTTCGAGATCGAAGTCGCTGCCTACCCGGAGATTCACCCTCAAGCCAAAACGGCCCAGGATGACCTGCGTCACTTCGTCAACAAGGTCAAGGCCGGCGCCAACGGTGCCATCACCCAGTACTTCTTCAACAGTGATGCTTATTTTCGGTTTGTCGATGAGGCCTACCAGCAAGGAATCGACATCCCGATCACCCCAGGCATCATGCCGATCACCAACTACAGCCAGCTGGCTCGCTTTTCAGATGCCTGCGGTGCCGACATCCCCCGTTGGATTCGGCAGAGGCTCGCTGGGTTTGGCGATGACGTGGCCTCGATCCGCGCCTTTGGTCAGGAGGTGATCACAGACCTGGTTGACCAGCTGGTCACAGCGGGCGTACCCGGGTTGCACTTCTACACCATGAACCGCGCAGAGCCCACATTGGCCATCGTCGATGCCCTGGGCTTGAAGGGCCAGCCGGGCTAAGCGCCCGGCCTTGGTCTTGGTTTAGAAATCTCGCCAGCCGCGCTCCGTCAGAACGGCGTCCAGCCGCAGGTCATGCGGCTCGGCGATGGGCATGGGCATCAGGCTGCTGCTAAACGTGACCCCGTAGATACGAGGCCTGGCCAGGCCCCTGGCCTCACGGTGGGCGATGGTTCGGTCGTAGAACCCCTTGCCGGCACCGAGCCGATAGCCCAGTTGATCAACACCGACACAGGGCACCACCCAGGTGTCGAACTGCGCGTTGCTGGTCGACAGGTCTTCAACAAACGGGGCTGGCAGGCCCATGAGGTCCTTGAGCATGGGGCTGCCGGGTGTCCAGTCGGTCAGCTGCAAGGGTGCGTCGTGAGCCTGCACAACCGGCAGGCCCAGGGCGATGCCACGCTTGTGCCAAGCTCGCCAGACCATGACCAGGTCGGGCTCTCCCTTCCAAGGCAGAAAGACCAAGACCCTTTGCCAGCCCTCGGTCACAGCCCGGGCAGACAGGGCATCGGCCATCTGCTTTTCAAACTTTTGACGCTCCTCGGGCAGCAGCGAGAGACGGCTGCGCAAAAGCCATTTGCGCCAGAGCGATTTGTCCGGAGAATCTGGAGGTGGTTCAGCCATCAGAGGCTCATTACTCATTTGTTGTCTCTCCGTTATATCGTAGGGTCATGTTGCCCATGATTCGACCCTTATTCTCAATCCCCGGTTCGCAAGCCGGGGGCAAGGTTCTGTTGAACTCCATCACAGCTCTGATTGTGCTGACTTGTCTAAGTTTTGGGGCTCAGGCAAAGCCCCAACCCCGACCGTCCGAGCAGGTCGCCATCGTCGCCGCCAAAAAGGCTTTTGACGCCAAAGACAGCCGAGGCCTGAAACAGGCTGCTGGCCGTCTCTCCAAAGACCCCTTGTCCGTCTGGGCCGACTATTGGCTGGTCAAACTGAGCGCTCAGCAAAAGCCCTTCGACAAGAAGGTGATGGCAGACATCGAGGCCTTTCAGGCCAAATACAACGGCCATGTTCTGGCTCAGGCCATCCTGAAGGACTGGGCCATTGCCAGTCTGGAGCAGGGCCCGTGGGCGCAGTCAGCCGCCATCATCCGCAGCCTGCCCGGGAGCGTGGACCATCCTGCCATTGCCTGTGCCCGAGCCCGATTGGCCAGTCAGCCCATTGCTGCCCATGCAGCGCTGGTGGTCGGCCAAGAGTCCAGCAAGACCTGTATTAGCCTGGCACAAAGCCTGATCGAGGCCCGACTCATGGATCGGGCCGAGATTGCCAAAAGGGCACGTTGGGCTGCGCTGGCCGGTGAACTTGGCCACGCAGAGCGCCTCTGGCAGACCGCCAAAACAGTCGGGGTAACACCCCCCTCGCACGAAGACGGACTGCTCAAGCTGCTCTCGGCCACTCGCATTCGACCGACCCAGGCTCTCGACAAGTTTCAAAAACTTTCTGGTCAATGGTCGGCTGACCAGCGCGGCTTTGCTCAGCTCAGCATGGGTGCCTGGCTCTGGGTGCGCTCGCACCCCAAGGCCTGGACCATCACCCAATCAGGCCTGTCTTCCGTCGCTCAGCAGCCAGCCACCATTCAGGAGCTGATCGCCCGACAGGCGCTGCGGCAGGGGAACTGGCAGGCGGTTCTGGCGGCAACCGACCACATGCCCGACAACGTCCGTCAAAAGGACGTCTGGCTGTTTTGGCGTGCCAGGTCTCTTGAAGTGTTGGGCCACCCCGATACCGCAAAGGATCTCTTGCGGCAGGTGGAGCCAGGGCTTGGTTTTTACAGTCTGCTGGCAGCAGAGGCTTTGGGCCGTGATTGGCTCGAGCCCTATCTAGAGGGCCCCAAGACAGAGGCTGTGAGGGCAGCCCATCAGGGGCTGTCCCATCATCCGAGCACCCGTCGTGCCCTGAGCCTGGCCAAGGCGGGTCTTCGCGCAGAGGCAGTCATTGAGTGGAACCATTTGATGCTCACGCTTCGGGACCCAGAGCTGATCGCGCTGGCTCAGATTGCCTACAAAGCCAATGTGCCCGACCGCGCCATCGCAGCAGCCATTCGCACCAAGCAGCTCCACGCCCTTGAATTGCGTTATCCCAATCTCTTTGTCCAAGAGATCGTGCAAAGCAGTCAACAAAAAGGGGTGTCTGGGCCTTGGGTCATTGGACTGATTCGCCAAGAGTCTCGGTTCATCACTGACATCAAGTCCCCGGTGGGCGCCACTGGTCTGATGCAGATCATGCCGAACACGGCCAAGATGCTCGCCAAAGAGACCGGCGACCGCCGCTTCAAGCTGGGCGAGTTGTCGGATCCGGCCTCCAACATTCGCCTGGGGACGCATTACATGGCCCAGTTGCGAGATCAATTTGGTGGTTCCATCGTCCTGGCCACAGCGGCCTACAACGCCGGACCCTCTCGCAGCAAACTCTGGCGAGCCAGCCTTGGTGGTGCAATCGAGGGGGCTGCTTTTGCCGAGTCGATTCCATTCACCGAGACACGCGATTACGTCAAGGCAGTGACGGCCAACACGGCGGTCTATCAACGACTCATGGACCGAGGGCTCATCAAGGTCTCTCTGCAACAGGCACCAGAGCGGCTGGTCGATCTGCTGGGTACCATCACGCCATAAACACCAACTCAACGCATCATGCTGACAAACGATCCCAACACCCTCATCATCATTATCGGTGGCTCTGGCTTTATTGGGCAGGCCCTCGCCGCCCGCCTGGTCAAACTGCGACAAGGCAGCGGCAAGGGCATTCGTGTGGTGTCACGCGGCCCAGCCAAAACAAATCCCTTGCGAGTCCTGCCTGGTATCGAGATCATCCAAAGCCCTTTGAGCCAAGAGGGTGAGATCGCAGATGCACTTCAAGACAGTCAGGTTGTGATCAACCTGGTGGGCATCCTGCAGTCCAGAGCTGGCAAGCCCTGGGGTCCTGATTTTGATGAGGCTCACGTCAAGCTGCCAGCTCGAATTGCACGCGTGATGCAACGTGGTGGCATGACCCGGCTGATTCATGTCAGTGCCTTGGGGGCCTCGGAGACAGCGCCATCCATGTACCTGCGCTCCAAGGCTGCGGGTGAGCTGGCCTTGCGCCGAGCGGGTCACCTTGACCTCACGATTCTTCGACCCTCGGTGGTGTTTGGACCGGGAGACGCGTTTCTGAATCTCTTCGCAAGCATGCAGTCTGTTCTGCCCGTTTTGCCCCTGGTCACGCCACACGCTCGCTTTCAGCCCATCTACATTGGCGATCTGATCACGGCCGTAACCAGCTGCATTGATCGACCCGAAACGGCCGGAAAAATCTATGAATGTGCTGGACCAGATGTATTAAGCCTGTATGAGATCGCCTACTGGGCAGGGCACTATGCCAATTGTCGTCGGCCCATTCTGGCGCTGCCAGACAGTCTGGCTTGGCTTCAGGCCGTGATCATGGAGAGGATGCCTGGCAGACCTCTGCTGAGCCGAGACAACCTGGCCTCCGCCAGCCAGCCCAATGTGGCCAGCGGGCCGATGGATCCCCTGCTCGGGATCTCTCATCCCGTTGGTCTTCACGCAGTGGCGCCCCATTTCTTGGGCCAGGTACACGCCAATCGGCTGCTGCATCGACGCAGCCATCATGTCGCGCGCCAGCAGGTTGATCGATAGGCCAAGACAGATGGTGCTTGATCCGCTCTCGCCTGCGCTTCAGGCGCTGGCCCCGGATCGATCCGACCCTCGCATGGCGAAGTTGCCGAGCAGTGCGCGACTCTTCTGTGTCGGCGGAGCGGTTAGAGACGCCTTGCTGGGTGAGTCCAGTGCAGACCGGGACTACCTGGTGGTGGGTTGCCGACCGGAGCATCTGCTGACCGCTGGTTTTGTGCCAGTCGGCAAAGACTTTCCAGTGTTTCTGCACCCCGTCCACCATGCCGAATACGCACTGGCCCGAACCGAGCGCAAAACCGGTCGGGGCTATCAGGGGTTTGTCTTTCAGGCCGACGAATCGGTGACGCTCGAGGACGACCTGGCCCGGCGTGATCTGACGATCAACGCCTTGGCCGTCGATGAACAAGGCCAGTTGCACGACCCCTACGGTGGACTCAGAGATCTGCGAGACAGAACACTGCGGCACGTCAGCCCGGCCTTCGAGGAAGACCCGGTCCGACTGATTCGTCTGGCCCGTTTCCTGTCCCGGTGGCCTGATTTCGAAGTGGCCCCGGAGACCCGACAGCTATGCGAGACCATCGTCTCAAAAGGAGAGGCGGACAGCCTGGTAGCCGAGCGGGTCTGGCAGGAATTGCTCAAGGGTCTGCAGGCTCAGAAGCCCTCTGCCATGGTGGCTTTTCTGGTGGAGACCGGTGCCTGGGAGCGAATCGTTGGTGAACCACCGCTGGCTTCTGATCGATGGCTCACACTCGATGCAATGGCCAGTGCGCGAACCGATGGTCATGTTTTGGCTGGCTGGCTTTTCTCAAGCGGCGGCGGCCAGCTGGCCAAAGCCCTGCCAAAATCCGTTCAGCATTGGCAGGCTTTTTTTGCGAGCCAAGGCCCGCAAACCCTGGCTGCACTATCGAGTCAATATGAGACGGCGCTCTCGGTCATGACGCCAACAGACCAGGACCCGCTCATCGAGGACCTGGCCAAACGTGGCGTCCAATGGCTTGCTCGTTACGATCTCTTTCGAAAGCCAGAGCCCCTCGAGCAGATGGTCACTCTGGCCATCACTCTGGGGTTGGTCTCATCAACCGCTGTCCATTCGCTGGCCAAACGACTGGGGGCAGCCGCCAGAGCGCCAATGGGCGAGGCTGCACAGGCAGCCGCAACGGCTGGGGAAGACATCAAGACGGCGGTGCTACAGGCGAGGACCGCCTGGTTGACTCAAGCCTTGCGGCAGTCATCACCATAAAGGACTGCCCCATGGCGGCATCCGAGAGTAGGGTCTGCAGGCCGGCGAGTTGCCGAAGCTTCGCCGGCTCATCGGGTACCTGACCCAGCTGCTGCCCGCCACTAAACAAGTGGTCCTGCGCCATTTCCAGAACACCATGCTCCAGAAGCCAGTCGGCCTGCGTCTGAAGACTGATCTGCCAGTCGGCGTGCTGTGACCAGGCTTTGTGGAGGGCTGTGAAATCCACGTGTGCGGTCAGATCCATCTGACCAGGCTGGTCCAGCATCGCCTGAAAGTCGTCCACTCGTCTGTGCTGAAGATGGCCAACCAGGGTGCCCCTAGATCGGTCGGCATGGTCCAGCTCGACACGCTCATACCCATAATCCAGGACCAGACATTCACCCCAACGCAAGCCTTCCATCAAAGACTTCGCCCAAGGCTCAAGCCACGGTGACCACTCCCCTTGATGGCCCATGCCCCAGTCGGGCAGATCAGGCCGGTCCTGTCGGTACATCTGATGTCGCTCGCGAACGGCTCTTTCCATCGCCTCGGTTGCCGGACGGCTCTGCCAGACCAATCGTCCCTGCTCGAAGGCCAGACCCCATTCTAAAACCGGCTGGGACAGCCCTTGCCATTCAAAGCGCTTAACCGGCAGGGCATCGGCCACCTCATTGGCGACCACCAGTCCAGAGCGGGTGCCCTGATAACTCGACCAGACGAGCCGTTCAAGGATCGGCTCAGCCTGCTGCGAACCCAGCGAACGACCCAGATGCCTCGCGATGGTCTGCCTCTGAAGGTCTGCCAGGGCCGGGCTCACCTCGATGAGCTCATAACGGCTGGGCAGAGCCTCGGACTGGGCCAAGGCCAGCAAGCAGTCGGCAGCGAGCTGTCCGGTGCCAGCCCCAAATTCGGTGATCGACAAGCCACCTGGGTCTTGGCCAAGTGCAAGGGCCCGGGACCGCAGGCCACGAAACTTCTGGGCCATGACCAGGCCGAGCCAAGGGCCCAGCATGGGTGCTGTGACAAAGTCCCCTCGGCTACCGAAAGGGCCCTCTGGCTGGTCGGCGGATCGAGACCGGCTGTAGTAGCCCTCGAGTGGGTGCGTCAGGGCCAGGGCCATGAATTGATCAAAGCCAAGCCAACCGCCCTCAGTCGCGGCCAGCGCCATCAGTTCATCGATGAGGCTTGTATGCATGCTGGCAGGGTATCAAAGCTACACTTGCGCCATGGCATTCGATCCATCCAAAGGCTTGGCCTTGATCACCGGCGCTGGTCGGCGTCTTGGCGCGGACATCGCTCGGGAGTTGGCAAAACAAGGCTGGGCCGTGGCGCTGCACTGTCATCGGTCGCGGCATGAAGCCGATGAGGTGGCGGCCAGCATCAACCGCGACGGTGGCTTGGCAGGCGTTTACCCCGCCAGTCTCGATGACTTGGCAAAACAATCAGATGGTCTGCCATCTACGACGGCCCGAGACTGGCTCGCCAGCATCGAGTCGGATCTGCATCAGCCAATCCGACTTTTGGTGAACAATGCCAGCCGCTTTGAGGTCGATAGCCCAACAGATGCCAGCGGGGTCGGTTTGTTGGCGCATTACCAGACCAACCTGGTCGCGCCCATGCTGCTCACCCAGGCCCTCTTTGCAATGCGGGGTGGCGAAAAGGCCAAAGATCTGCAGCCGACGAGCAGGCCGTCGGCCTGCGTTGTAAACCTGCTAGACCAGAAGCTCGAGAATCTGAACCCAGACTTCTTTTCCTACACCCTGTCCAAGGCCGCTCTGCTCACCGCGACCACCCTGATGGCCAAATCTTTTGCCCCGGTGTTGCGGATCGTCGGCGTCTCGCCCGGCATCACCCTGCCGTCGGCTGATCAGACATTGGCGGAATTTGAGCGGGCTCACCGAATGACGCCCTTGGGGGCCTCGAGCACGCCCCAGGACATTGCCCAGGCCATCGCCTGGCTGGCCAGTGCCAAAGCGATCACAGGGGTTAACCTACTGGTCGACGGTGGCCAGCACCTGATTCCCTCTGACCGTGATGTGATGTTCCAAATCCGATGACTGCACTCCTAGACCCCAGACTCTCCGATTGTCGCCGTATTTTTCTACAAGAATTCTCCTTGGAGGCCTCGATCGGTTTTCATGATTTCGAGAAAGAAGCCCGCCAACGCATCCTGGTAAGTGTCGAGCTTTTTGTCCCCAAACAGGTGTCGAGCTCAACCAGAGACGACGTCCAAGACGTTGTGGACTATGACTTCATTCGCATGGGTGTTCACAAGCTCACCCACAGCCGCCACTACAACCTGCAAGAGACCTTAATCGACGACATTGTTCGGCTGTGTTTTGAGCCTCAGGGGGTTCGAGCCGTGCGGGTGACCACCCAAAAGCCGGATGTCTATCCAGACTGCCAGACGGTTGGCATTGAGGTATTTGAATGGCGACCCAGCTAGTCTCCATCGACCATCTGTCCTCGCGGCCTCGTGCCCTGCGCAATCCGACCGAGGTCAACAAGCTCTCCAAGCGATTGCACCGGCAGGTTGGTGAGGCCATTGCCGACTTCAACATGATCGAAGCGGGTGATCGGGTCATGGTCTGTCTGTCAGGCGGCAAAGATAGCTATGGGCTGCTCGACCTGCTGCTCTCTTTGCAGAGCAGGGCACCGGTGGCCTTTGAGCTGGTGGCCGTCAACCTGGACCAGGGCCACCCCGGCTTTCCAAAAGACACGCTGCCCAACTACCTACGAGACTTGGGGGTGGACTTCCACATCGAGGAGCAGGACACCTACAGCATCGTCAAACGCGTCATTCCAGAGGGGCAGACCATGTGCTCACTGTGCTCTCGGCTCCGACGCGGAACACTCTACCGAGTGGCCAGCGAACTCAAAGCCACCAAGATTGCCCTGGGCCATCATCGCGACGACATCCTGCAGACCTTTTTCCTGAATCTGTTTTTTGGGGGTGCCCTGAAGTCCATGCCGCCGAAGTTGGTCTCAGACGATGGCCGGCACACGGTCATCCGACCCCTGGCTTACGTCGAAGAAGAAGACCTACAGGCCTGGGCTGTTCACAAGGCTTTTCCCATCATTCCCTGCGACCTCTGCGGATCTCAGGAAAACCTGCAGCGTCAACAGGTCAAGGCCATGCTTAAATCCTGGGAGCGGCAGCATCCCGGTCGCATCGAATCCATGTTCAAAGCCCTGACCAACGTCAAACCCTCCCACCTGCTGGACCGAGCGCTCTTTGACTTTGCGAGCCTGCGGCCCGATGGTCAGCCACAGCCAGACGGTGACCTGGCCTTCGATCGGCAACAGTTCTCATGACCTCGCTCACCCGTCTTCTCACCATTGCCTGGGTGGTCTGGCGATTCGGCCTGGACCAGCTGGCCATCGATGGTGCCAGGCGGGGTCTGAACTCCCGTCTGCTAGGGGGCCTGTTGTGGGTCCTGCGCTTGGGCCGTCGTTTTACCGCGCCGCGTGGCCAACGAATCCGAGAAGCCCTGGAGAGCCTGGGCCCCATCTTCGTTAAATTCGGTCAGGTGCTCTCGACTCGGCGCGACCTCATGCCCCAAGACATCGCCGACGAATTGACGTTGCTCCAGGATCGCGTACCGCCTTTTGACTCCCGCATTGCCAGAAGAACCATCGAAGCCGAGCTGGGCCAGCCCATCGAGCAGATTTTTTCGGAGTTTGATGACCAGCCCGTTGCCAGTGCCTCGATTGCCCAGGTTCATTTCGCACGTTTGCACGATGGCCGAGAAGTCGCGGTCAAGGTCTTGCGCCCAGGCATGCTCGCGGCGATCAACAAAGACCTGGCCCTGCTCAGATTGTTTGCCCAGTTGGTCGAGCGGCTCTCGGTGGATGGCCGTCGACTCAAGCCCAGAGAAGTGGTGGCCGAATTCGACAATCACCTGCACGACGAGCTCGACCTGGTTCGGGAGGCGGCCAATGCCGCCCAGCTGAGACGCAACTTCGAAGGCTCGGGACTGCTGCAGGTGCCGGAGATGGTCTGGGATTACTGCCGCATCAACGTGATCGTGATGGAGCGCGTCTACGGCATTCCCATCGGTCGGATGCAACAACTCCGAGACGCCAAGATGGACCTCAAGCAGCTCTCCAGAGAGGGCGTGGAGATCTTCTTCACCCAGGTCTTCCGAGATGGCTACTTCCATGCCGATATGCACCCGGGCAATATTCTGGTCTGTGACCGAGGGCCTCATTTCGGCCATTACATTGCGCTGGACTTCGGGATCATGGGCACACTGTCGGAGTACGACAAGAATTACCTGGCCCAGAACTTTCTCGCCTTCTTCCGCCGCGACTATCGCCGGGTGGCCGAGCTGCACATCGAATCTGGGTGGGCCCCGGCCGACACCCGCGTCGATGCTCTGGAGGCGGCTGTCCGCGGCGTCTGTGAGCCCTTCTTTGACCGGCCTCTGAAAGACATCTCCCTGGGGCAGGTTCTTCTGCGTCTGTTTCAGGCTTCTCGTCGTTTCAATGTGGTCATTCAACCCCAGCTCGTCTTGCTTCAGAAGACCTTGTTGAACATTGAGGGGCTTGGGCGGCAATTGGATCCAGACCTGGATCTCTGGGTTACCGCCAAACCCTTTTTAGAGAACTGGATGCAAGAACAGATTGGCTGGCGCGCTCTGAAGGAGCAGGCCAGCCGTGAAGGCGAGCGATGGGCCAAACTATTGCCGCAGCTGCCTCGGCTGGTCCACTCAGCATTGACCCGTGCCGCCCAGCCGCCAGACCAGGCCATGGCACTGGTATTGGCCCAACAGGCCCAGGAGCTTCGGAGCCTGCGGCGCAGCCTGGTGGTGCTGGCTGCCCTGGTGGTCTGCCTCCTCTTGTTGTTGGTTGTATTTGTTTTGCCGTCTTCGTCCGAAAGCCTGTCTATCTTGTTCGAAAGGTTTTAGATCATGCTACTGGCCTTGGTGGGTCTTTATCTTTTTGTCTCCATTGCAATCGGTCTGGTCGCTGCGCGCCAGGTTCACACGGCCAGTGACTACATCACAGCTGGCCGCAACCTGCCCATGCCTGTGGTGCTGGCCATGGTGTTTGCCACCTGGTTTGGCGCCGAGACCGTACTCGGGATTTCAGCCACTTTTCTAGAAGAGGGCTTTCGCGGCCTGATCTCCGACCCCTTGGGGGCCTCCATCTGTTTGATCTTGTTTGGGCTGGTCTTTGCCTTGCCGCTCTACCGGATGAAGCTCATCACGCTGGGGGACTTTTTCCGCATTCGTTACAACCGCCAGACTGAGCTGGTCATCTCCATCTGCATCATGGTGTCCTATCTGGGCTGGGTGTCAGCCCAGATCACGGCCCTGGGCCTGGTCTTCAACGTCTTGTCGCAAGACCTGATTTCGATGAACCTGGGCATGGTCATCGGAGCCTCTGTTGTGCTGCTCTACACCTTGTTTGGTGGCATGTGGTCGGTGGCCGCCACCACCTTTATTCAGATGATTGTGATCGTGATTGGTCTGCTGATTGTAGCGAGCATGGCTGGTGAGATGGCAGGCGGCGTTCCCGCTGTGATCGCCAAGGCATCAGCAGAGGGTAAGTTCGACTGGCTGCCCAGCCTGGATGCACTGGACATGCTGGGCTGGGTGGCTGCCCTGCTGACCATGGCCTTGGGCTCCATTCCGCAGCAAGACGTCTTCCAGCGGGTGAACTCCTCCAAGAACGAAACGATTGCAGTCTGGGCGACCACACTGGGCGGTGTGTCGTATTTCTTCTTTGCAGCGGTTCCGCTCTTCTTGGCCTATGCCGCCAGCATGATCGATCCCAAGATGACCGCAGAACTCATGAAGAGTGACTCGCAGCTGGTTCTGCCAACACTGGTAGCCAGCTACATGCCTTTCTGGGTTCAGGTAGTGTTCTTTGGCGCCTTGCTCTCGGTGATCATGAGCACGGCCTCCGGGACGCTGCTCGCTCCCGCAGTCACCTTTGCCGAGAACGTGGTCAAAGGGGCCGTGCCCCACATGAGCGACAGAAAGCTCCTACTTACCACCCGAATCACCGTCTTTGTCTTTGCCATCATGGTGACCGCCTACGCCACGCTCACCGATGAGAGCATTCACGGCATGGTTGAGAATGCCTACCGAATCACGCTGGCCGGTGCGTTTGTGCCACTGGCCGCTGGTCTGTTCTGGTCGCGGGCCAGCAATCTCGGCGCCGCCTTGGCTGTCTTCTTTGGGCTGTCGACCTGGCTCATGCTGGAAGTCTCTGGTGCGGAGCTGCTGGTCGAGCCACAGTTGGTCGGCTTGGCCTCCAGTCTGGTCGGCATGCTGGTGGGTTCCTGGGTCTCGCCCAACCCCCATCGGTCACATGCTCGAGGGATTGGTAGCATGCACGCATGAATGTTGTCATCCTAGCCGCTGGCAAAGGCACGCGCATGCGATCTGCGCTGCCCAAAGTGTTGCAGCCCGTGGGCGGTCTGCCCATGCTGTTTCATGTGATTGATGCGGCCAAGACTCTTCAGGCCAAGCAAATCAGCTGTGTCATTGGCCACGAGGCCCATCAAGTTCAAACGGCGTTGGGCCTGCATTACGGGGCTGACCACGAGATGAGCCTGGTGCTTCAGAGTCCCGCCCATGGCACCGGCCATGCAGTGGCCTGTGCCTTGCCCAGTCTTGGGGCAGCGGCCACCACGCTGATTCTCTATGGTGACGTGCCACTGATCCCGCCTCATGCGCTCAAGACCCTGGTGGCCTGTAGCGAGCAGCACAATGGCATTGCGGTCTTGACGACCCGGCTCAACAATCCCACCGGTTACGGACGCATTCTTCGCAATGCCCAGCAGGCCATTGTTGGCTGCGTAGAAGAAAAAGACGCCTCAGATGAGCAGCGTCATATTCAAGAGGTCAACACCGGGATCATGGCCGTTCCAACGGCCCAGCTTCATCGCTGGGTGGGCCAGCTCAAGAATGACAACGCCCAAGGCGAGTACTACCTGACCGATCTGCTGGGCCTGGCTGCCCGTGACGGGGTTGCCGTGGTCAGCGCCGACATCGAGTCAGACCTGGTGCAAGGGGTCAACAGCCAGGAGCAGCGGGCAGAGGTCGAGCGTCTCTATCAACGCAGGCTAGCATCCGAGCTCATGGCGGCCGGCGTTCAAGTGGCGGACCCTAACCGGATCGACATCCGCGGCCGCCTCACGGCCGGATCCGAGGTTCGGATCGACGTGGGCTGTGTCTTTGAGGGACAGGTGGAACTCGGTGACCACGTTCAGATCGGGCCCAATGTGGTCCTGAAAAATGTACGCATCGAGGCTGGGGCCCGTATCGAGGCCATGAGCCACCTAGAAGACTGCTCGGTTGGACCCCGGGCCACCATCGGACCGTTTGCCCGTATTCGTCCGGGCAGTGTGTTGGCCGAAGGCAGCCACGTGGGCAACTTCACAGAACTCAAGAACACACGACTAGGCCCCTACAGCAAGGCCAACCATCTGTCTTACCTGGGCGATGCCCAAATCGGCGCGCGCGTGAACGTTGGAGCCGGCACCATCACCTGTAACTACGACGGCGCCGAGAAACACCGCACGGTCATCGAGGATGATGTCTTTATTGGGTCCGACACCCAATTGGTGGCGCCAGTGGTGGTGCATGAGGGTGCGACGCTGGGCGCGGGAACGACCCTCACCGCCGACGCCCCCGCCCATCAGTTGACACTCTCTCGAACCCGCCAAACTTCGGTGGCGCGCTGGAAGCGGCCCAAGAAACAGTCCCACTAACCCTTCAGATCACAGACCTTCCACATGTGCGGCATTGTTGCGGCCCTGGCCGATCAGGACATCACGCCCTTCTTGGTCGACGGACTTCGTCGACTGGAATACCGAGGCTATGACTCCGCGGGATTGGCCGTCATGGCACCGGCCAAGTCCCCATCAGCAGGGCAGGTCAAGCGATTCAGGGCGGTGGGACGAGTGGCCGAGCTCGCCAAACAGGTTAAGGATTGCCACGCCAATCTGGGCATCGCCCATACCCGCTGGGCTACTCATGGGGCTGTGACCGAGGACAACGCCCACCCGCATTTGTCGATGGGGCAGGGGCTGGAGATCTGCCTGGTCCACAATGGCATCATCGAGAACCATGCCAGCCTTCGGCAGTCGCTCAAGCAGGCTGGTTATGTCTTCTGCTCGCAGACGGACACGGAGGTGGTGGCCCATCTGCTTCACCAGACCAGGCTTCAAACCAACAGCCTGTTAGAAGCCCTTCAAAAGGTGCAGGGCCAGCTTCAAGGCGCCTACGCCATCGCCGCCATCAGCAGCCAAGACCCTCAAAGCCTGGTCGCCACTCGACTCGGTGCGCCTCTGATTCTGGGCGTTGGACAAAAGCCGAGTGATGTTTTCCTGGCTTCCGATGCCTCCGCCCTGGTGAGCCAGACCCAAGACCTGATTTATCTCGAGGATGGGGATCTGGTCCTCTTGGAGCGGGAGACCCCCGGCGCAGTCATCCGGCAGACACTGGTCGACCGCTCTGGTCAGCCGGTTCAAAGGACAGTCAGTCGCACCAGCCTGTCATCAGACGATGTCGCACTCGGGCCTTATGCGCATTACATGCAAAAGGAAATGGCCGAGCAGCCCGGTGCGCTCGCCAACACCCTGGAAATGGTGGTCGGTGCCAGCAGCCTGTCGGCTGGTCTATTCGGTCACGGCGCTGCATCTGTTTTTGAACAGACTGAGCATGTGTTGATTCTGGCCTGTGGAACCAGCTTTCATGCGGGTCTGGTGGCTCGGTATTGGTTGGAGTCGGTTGCAGAGATTCCCTGCACCGTGGAGATTGCTAGTGAATACCGCTACCGGAAGAGTGTGCCCCTGCCCAAGACGCTGGTCATCACGATCTCTCAGTCCGGTGAAACCGCCGATACCCTCGCAGCCCTGGAGCATGCCAAATCCCAGGGTCTGAATCAGACGCTGGCCATTTGCAATGTGCCAGAGTCCTCCTTGATCAGGGCGTCTACGCTTCGCTTTCTCACGCGCGCAGGTCCAGAGATCGGGGTGGCCTCGACCAAGGCCTTTACCACCCAGTTGGCCGCTCTCTTTCTGCTCAGCCTGACATTGGCCAAGACCCGACAACGGCTGAGCCAAGCGGAGGAGCAGGCCCATTTAAACGCGCTTCGCCATTTGCCTGCTGCACTGACCGCGGTCCTGGCTGCCGAGCCCGCCTTTGCCGACTGGGCCAAACGCTTCGTCAACAAATCGCATGCGCTCTTTCTGGGACGGGGCATTCATTACCCCATCGCCCTGGAGGGCGCGCTCAAGCTCAAAGAGATCAGTTACATCCATGCGGAGGCCTATGCGGCTGGCGAGCTCAAGCATGGGCCGCTGGCACTGGTCGATGCGGACATGCCCGTGGTGGCTGTCGCACCCAACGACCAGTTGCTGGAGAAATTGCGCAGCAACCTAGAAGAGGTTCGAGCCCGAGGCGGCGAGCTCTACGTCATTGCCGACCAGGGGACAGATTTCACGGCCGGAGACGGTGTCCATGTGATCGCGCTGGGTGACCATGCAGGACTGCTCTCCCCAATCTTGCATGTGGTGCCGCTTCAGCTGCTGGCCTATCACGTGGCCTTGGCGCGAGGTAACGACGTCGACAAGCCACGCAATCTGGCCAAGAGCGTCACAGTCGAGTGAAATCTCCCATAAGATGGGGCATCGACATTTTTTCTTGAGGGACTCCCATGCACATTGCCATCGCCATTGACGGCTCTGACCACGCTCTAAAAGCACTCGACCGGGCCATTGGCATGGCCAAGGACCTCAAGACCACGCCTTCGCTCAGCCTGGTCAACGTCCATCTCAATGCTCTTGTTTCTCCGGTGGCCCGAGGCATCGATCAGAAGCTCGTCGAAGCCTATATGGACGAGATCGCTGACAAGGAGTTGGCCAGCGCAAAGGCGCGGGTGGCCGAAGCTGGTCTCAGCGCTGCAGTGGTCAAGGCACACGGCGAGATCGTTCCCGAGCTGCTCAAATTCATCAAAGACCAGAAGGTCGACCTGATGGTGGTCGGTGGCAAAGGCCGCGGCTCACTGGTCGATCTGTTACTGGGTTCGGTGGCGGGTCGCCTGGCCGAGACCTCACCAGTTCCGGTGCTGATCGTTAAATAACGCCCCAGCGAGCTCGATAATCCGCTACCGCCTGACGATAGGTCGTCAGGCTCTGATCACTGGTCTGCTCCAGCAGACTCAACAGGTCAGCCAAGTTGGCAATCGAGACCACTGGCATGCCGTATCGGGCCTGGACTTCTTGGGTGGCGGAGTTCTGGGTGGGATGGTCAGCAGTGCCGCCTTTTTCCATTCGATCCAGTGCAATCAAGACACCAACAGGCGTGGCGCCATTGGCCCGAATGATCTCAACCGACTCTCGGACAGAGGTGCCCGCCGAGATCACGTCATCCACAATCACCACCCGGCCCTTCATGGGCGCGCCGACCAGAAGGCCGCCCTCGCCATGGTCTTTGGCTTCTTTGCGGTTGTAGGCAAAGTCAATGTCATGGCCCCGGGCTGCCATGGCGACCGCTGTTGCGCTGGCCAAGGTAATACCCTTGTAGGCTGGGCCAAACAACAGGTCTGCCTGCAACTGACCCTTTGCTTGGGCCGCCAACAGAGCCTGGGCATAGAAGTCGGCTAGCCGACCCAGCAGGCCGCCGCGATAGAACAGGCCTGCATTAAAAAAGTATGGGGATTGGCGGCCCGCCTTGGTTTTGAAGCTGCCAAATGTCAGAACGCCGCTCGCAATGGCGAACTCAAGAAAATCACGCTGGAAAGAAGTGGGCTGGCTGGTCATGGTGGTCCACAATATACGCCATGCGAATCATCAGCTTAAATGCCAATGGCATCCGTTCCGCCGCCAACAAGGGCGTCTTTGACTGGCTGGCCGATCAGTCTGCCGACCTGGTCTGCGTGCAAGAGCTCAAGGCCCAAGGCCCCGACCTGACCGAGGCACACACGCGAATCAACGGTAGCGCCCGGGGCGACCTGTTTGCTCACATACACTGGGCCGAGAAAAAGGGCTATAGCGGTGTCGCCGTTTTTTCGCATCAAGCACCCGCAGAGGTCAAAGCTGGTATCGGGGTCTCTGAATTTGATCTTGAAGGCAGGATCCTGCGAGCCGACTTTGAAGCAGACCAATGGGGGGCCGGTGTGAAGCCCCTGTCAGTCGTCAGTCTCTATGCCCCCTCTGGTTCGGCATCTGACGAACGTCAGGCCTCCAAGTTTCGATTTCTGGATGTCTTCTATCCCGTGCTCCAGGCCTGGATGCAGGAGCATCAGCAGACTGGCCGTGAGTTTGTGATCTGCGGTGACTGGAACATTGCCCACACGGAAAAAGACCTGAAGAACTGGAGAGGCAATCTGAAAAACTCCGGCTTCCTGCCGGAGGAGCGGGCCTGGTTTGGTAGGATGTTAAGTGAGCTGGGCTGGGTTGATGTCTATCGGCAACTCCATCCAAATGCCACCGAGGAGGGGTACACCTGGTGGTCGAACCGAGGCCAGGCCTGGGCCAAGAATGTGGGCTGGCGGATTGACTACCAGATTGCCACCCCCGGACTGGCCGCTTGTGCCCAGTCCGCTCAGATTCACAAGGCCAGTCGCTTCTCCGACCACGCGCCTTTGATCATCGATTACGCCCTCTAACCTGCATCGCCCCGGCGAGTTCTATTGGCGACTGGGGTCAGGCGGCAGGGTCTGCATGGTCACCCCAATGGCCTTGGCATAGAGCGGTAAGACCCGAGGCAGGTTTCGAGAGATCTCATCAATCCGGGTGCTCCCCGCAGGGTGGGTAGAGAACCACTCCGGGGGAGCGTTCTTGCTGGCCGCCTGCATCTTTCGCCAGAGGCTGATGCCAGCCCTTGGGTCATAGCCCGCACGGGCAGCAATGTCCATGCCCACCAGGTCCGCCTCGGTCTCGTCATCCCTCGAAAACTTGAGCGTCAGCAGCTGAGTGCCGTAGCCCAGGGCCTGTCGGCCGGCGTCGCCAAAACCCAGGACATTCGACAAGATGGTGGCCCCCAGGTCGGTGAGTTGGTTCTTGGCCATGCGATCGCGGGCGTGCTCGCGCAGCGCATGTGCCATCTCGTGTCCCATGACCACCGCCACCTCATGGTCGGTGAGCTTGAGCTTATCGAGAATCCCTGTGTAAAAGGCAATCTTGCCGCCCGGCATGCAAAAGGCATTGATCTGGTCGCTCTTTAAGACAATCACCTCCCACTGCCATCGGCCGGCATCCGGGTTCCAAGACTGCGCGTATGGCTTGAGATCGGCGGCAATCTTCTGAAGGCGTCTGACCTGAGGGTCATCCGCGGGCAGGAGGGCCTTTTTCTGGCCGGCCTGTTTCTTGAGGGCCTCGAACTGTCGCGCAGCTGACTGCTCCAGTTGGCGAGCGGGAACGAGCTTGCGAATCTCAGAGCCCTCGACGACCACCACGCCGTCACCAGGCCCCGCAAGTGTGGGAGAGTGCGTTGCACAGGCCGACAGGGTCAGCGCCAAGAGCCCTGACAAGACAATTGGAAAAAACCGTAGGCCAGTCATATCGAGGACAATACCTCAAGCCCATGGTCCGCTCCAGACACCCTCACTCCCGCAGTCGCTCCGTTCGATGACGAATCCTTCACCGCCATCGCCACAGGAGCAGCTGGCCTCGAATCAACGTCCAAACCAGGGGCTGCTGATCATGACACTGGTGCTGGGCTTTGCCAGCGGGCTGCCGTTGGCCTTGTCCTCGGGCACCCTCCAGGCCTGGCTGACCGTCGAGGGATTGGATCTCAAAACACTGGGCTGGCTCACCATGCTGGGTCTGCCCTACACCTACAAGTTCGCCTGGGCCCCCTTGCTCGACCGCTTCACCCTTGGGGGCAAATGGGGCGGGCGACGCAAAGGCTGGATGGTGGGACTCTTGCTCGCCATGGCAGCCATCTTGTTGGGCATGTCGTGGACGCTCGATGTGGCCCAGGCCGGACTGGGACGTCTGGCTGCCTTGGCCTTTGCACTGGTGGTGATGTCGGCGAGTTTTGACATTGTCTTTGATGCCTGGCGAGCGGAGTCTTTGTCGCCCTCTCAGCGGGGGCTTGGGGCCGCCTGGTCTGTGATCGGCTATCGACTGGCCATGCTGGTCTCCGGCGGCCTGGCGCTGATGCTGGCAGATCTCTACCTGGGCTTTTCAGGCAGTTATCAGGTCATGGCCGGACTCTGCGTCATCCTGGCGATTGCAGCGCTCTTTGCACCCGAGCCCACCGAGGTCCGCCCGCCCAAATCGATCAAGGCGGCCGTGGTAGAGCCCTTTAAAGCCTTCTTCTCGAGTCACTGGGCCTGGTGGCTGCTGGCCGGCATCGTGCTCTACAAGCTGGGAGACGCCTTTGCCGGCAGTCTGTCGACCGCCTTTCTGATTCGTGGTGCGGGATTCAGTCCGGCAGAGGTCGGGGCGGTGAACAAGGGAGTCGGCCTACTGGCCACTCTGGTCGGTGGCTTGGCCGGTGGCTGGTTGATGACACGGCTGGGCCTGTGGCGTTGCCTGATGGTGTTTGGCGTGATGCAAGCCCTGACCAACCTGGGCTTTTGGTGGCTGGCGAGTATTCAGCCTGGGCTCATGGCCATGACCACTGTCATCCTGGCCGAGAACCTGGCCGGGGGCATGGGCACCGCTGCCTTTGTGGCTCTGCTCATGGCGTTGTGTGACGTTCGCTACACCGCAACCCAGTTCGCCCTGCTCTCGGCCTTGGCCTCGGTGGGGCGCGTCTGGGTGGGGCCTGCAGCGGGTCATGCTGCCAGCGAATGGGGCTGGGCCCCCTTTTTCCTGGGAACGTTTGTGGCCAGCCTGCCAGGCCTGGCCCTGCTCATCTGGCTCAGGCCTGTGATCGAGCGGGCCGAGGCCCGAGGGTCTAGTCAGGCCGGTTGAGGGCTTTTCTCAAAAGATCGGTCACCGTCTGAGGGTTGGCCTTGCCAGCGGACTTCTTCATGACCTGGCCGACCATGGCGTTCAAGGCCTTGTCCTTGCCAGACATAAACTCCTCCACCATCTTGGGGTTGGCTGCGATCACCTCGGCCACCAGGCCATCGATCAGACCGGTGTCCTGAATCTGTTCCAGGCCCTTGGCTGAAATGATCTGGTCAGCGGTCTGGCCCTCCCCTTGCCAGAGCGACGCAAAGACCTCCCGGGCAATCTTGTTAGACAGGGTGCCATCCTCGATTCGGCAGACCAGGCCGGCGAGCTGCTGGGCCGAGACGGGCGAGGCCTCAATGGCCAAGTCCTCACGGTTCAGATGGCTGGCCAGCTCGCCCATGACCCAGTTGGCCAGAAGCTTGGCCTGCTGACTGGTCGCGCCCTGCGCGCCAAAGGCTGACAGGCCGGCCAGAAAATAATCGGCTGCTGCCTTACTCTGGGTCACCGTGGCGGCGTCATAGTCCGACAAGCCATACCGGTCTCGCAGGTCGGCCCGAAGCTCTTGAGGCAGGGCCGGCATGCTGGTTTTAACGGTGGTCACCCAGTCCGAATCGATCACCAGGGGCGGCAGGTCGGGGTCTGGAAAATATCGATAGTCCTGCGCATCTTCCTTGCTGCGCATGGCCCGCGTCTCTTCTCGGTCGGGATCAAACAGTCGGGTCTCTTGAACCACCTGGCCACCATCTTCAATCAGGGCGACCTGACGGGCCGCCTCAACCTGAATGGCCTTCTCCAGAAACCGAAACGAATTGAGGTTTTTGATCTCGCAGCGGGTGCCAAAACTGGTCTGACCTTGCGGGCGCACCGAGACGTTGGCATCGACCCGGAAAGACCCCTCTTGCAGGTTGCCATCGCAAATCCCAATCCAGGTCACCAGGGTGTGCAGTGCCTTGGCATAGGCCACCGCCTCAGCAGCCGAACGCATGACGGGCTCGGTCACGATCTCCAGCAGCGGTGTTCCCGCACGGTTCAGGTCAATGCCGGACTTTCCAGTGGGCAGGCCCTCGAGTCCCTCATGGATGGATTTGCCCGCGTCTTCTTCCAGGTGGGCCCGGGTCAATTCAATCTGCCGGCAGCTGCCATCGGGCAGGACAATGTCGACATGGCCACCCTGGACCACGGGGATCTCGAACTGGCTGATCTGATAACCCTTGGGCAGGTCAGGGTAGAAATAATTCTTGCGCGCAAAAACCGATCGGGGCGCGATGGTCGCACCAACCGACAGACCAAAGCGAATGGCGGCCTCTACCGCCGCCCGGTTCATGACAGGCAGTACGCCTGGCAAAGCCAAGTCCACCATGTGGGCTTGGGTGTTAGGGGCTGCACCAAAGTCGGTGGAGGCGGGTGAAAAAATCTTTGAACGCGTCTGGAGCTGAACGTGTGTTTCCAGACCAATGACTACTTCCCACGCCATCTCAGGACTCCTTCTCGGGGGTTTGGTAGTGCCAGTCAGTCGCCTGCTGATAGGCATGGGCCACGGCCAGCAACTGCGCCTCCTGGAACTGCGGGCCAATCAACTGCAGGCCGACTGGCAATCGACGAGCGGACGGTGCATCGGCCGCTACAAAGCCACAAGGCACAGACATGGCCGGTAGACCCGCCAGGCTAGCCCCCAAGGTGTAGATGTCAGCCAGGTATTCGGTCATCGGATCTTGGCTGTCCATCTGGGCAATGGGCCAGGCGACGGTTGGCGCGACTGGTCCCAGAATGAGATCGCAGCCCTGAAAGGCCACCTGAAAATCCTGGGCAATCAGCCGGCGGACCTTCTGGGCCTGCAGGTAATAGGCGTCGTAGTAACCATGAGACAGGACAAAGGCGCCGATCAGAATCCGACGCTGAACTTCCAGGCCAAAGCCTTCGGTGCGGCTTCTGCGATAGAGCGTTTCCAGATCCGAGGCCTCTTGGGTTCGATGGCCATACCGAACACCATCAAAGCGTGAGAGGTTGCTGGAGGCCTCTGCCGGCGCAATGACGTAATAGGCCGGGATGCTGAGCTCTGTCCTGGGCAGGTCCACCTCTAGGACGACAGCCCCCAGGGCCTGGAGTTGTGCAGTCGCCGAATCGACGACCGTACGCACCTCTGAAGACAGACCAGGGCCGAAAAACTGCTTGGGCAGACCGATCTTCAGACCCTTCAGGGGCTGGCTGTCGGTGGCCTCTTTCATGGGCTGGCCAAACAAACGGGAGAAGTCTTCCGAGGGCCTCTCCAGGCTCGTCGAGTCCTTGGGGTCAAACCCCGCCATGGCGTTGAGCAGCCAGGCGCAGTCTTGTGCCGTGCGCGCCATGGCGCCCGCCTGGTCCAGACTGGAGGCGTAAGCCACCATGCCCCACCGCGAGACCCGTCCGTAGGTGGGCTTGATGCCGGTGATCCCGCACATGGCTGCTGGCTGACGTACCGACCCACCGGTATCGGTGCCGGTGGCCGCCGGTGCCAGGCCTGCTGCGACAGCTGCCGCAGACCCACCGGAGGACCCACCGGGGATTCGACTCTCATCCCAGGGGTTGGTGCAAGGGCCATAGGCGCAATGTTGGTTGGCCGATCCCATCGCGAACTCGTCACAAGAGGCCTTGCCCAGGGTCACCATACCGGCCTTGGACAGGCGCTCCACCACCTCAGCATCAAAAGGACTCTGGTAGTTCTCCAGCATTTTGGAGCCGGCCGTGGTCGCCCATCCCTTGGTGACAAAAATATCCTTGTGCAGCAGGGGCAGGCCCGTCAGGGGGCCGGCCTGATGGGCATCGATCTGAGTCTGAGCGGCTCGCGCCTGGGCCAAGCTGGCCTCGGGATTGACCGCGAGCACAACCCCATGCTGGTCTTTGGCAATCGCCTCCAGGTAATCCTGGGCCAGTTCAACGGCACTCACCATGCCGCTATCCAAGGCCTTTCTCAGGCCCGCCAAATCGCTAAAACGAAGGTCCATGGGTCTACTCCACTACCCGCGGCACTAGGAACAGTCCCTCGGCCTGCTCTGGGGCATTGGCCAAGAGGGCCTCCCGCGTGGGCAGCGCCTGGGGCTCGTCGGCCCGAAGCCTGAGGGCGACGTCATGGGGGTGAGCCATGGGCAGAACATCGGCGGTGGGGGCCTGGTTCAGGCTGCCCACCCAGGTCACGATCGACGACAGAGAGGGCTCGAGCTGACCGGCCTGCTCGTCGCTGAGTTCAAGCTTGGCCAGACGGGCGAGCTTTTGGATATCGGAGATAGAGAGATTCACTGGAACTTTGTTGGGCAAGAACGTGGATAATGTTGACAATTATCGCTTAAGACCTTGTTTCAACCCTCTTTCGTCGCTTGGATTTCTCATGTTTGGTCTTCTTCGCAGTTACTTCGCCCAAGACATTGCCATCGACCTCGGCACCGCCAACACCCTGATTTACGCCCGGGGCAAGGGCATCGTGCTCGATGAACCGTCTGTCGTAGCCATTCGATACGAGGGCGGCCCTGGTGGTAAGAAGACCATCGAGGCCGTTGGTCAAAAAGCCAAACAGATGCTGGGCAAGGTGCCCGGCAGCATCGAAGCCGTGCGCCCCATGAAAGATGGCGTGATCGCCGACTTCACAATCACCGAGCAGATGCTCAAGACCTTTATCAAGATGGTTCATGAGAAGCGTCTGTTCTCGCCCAGCCCTCGCGTCATCATTTGCGTGCCCTGTGGCTCTACACAGGTCGAGCGTCGGGCGATTCGGGAATCGGCTTTGTCAGCAGGTGCCAGCCAGGTCTTCCTCATTGAAGAGCCGATGGCCGCTGCCATCGGGGCCAAGCTGCCCATCTCCGAGCCCTGTGGCTCCATGGTGGTAGACATTGGTGGGGGCACCAGTGAAATCGGCGTGGTGTCGCTCGGCGGCCTGGTCTACTCCAGTTCCATCCGCGTTGGTGGAGACAAGTTTGACGAAGCCATTGTCAATTACATTCGCCGCAACTACGGCATGCTGATCGGCGATCAGACTGCAGAGAACATCAAGAAAGAAATCGGCTCAGCCTTCCCTGGCAGCTCCGTCACCGAAATGGAAGTCCGCGGCCGCAACCTGTCTGAGGGCATCCCGCGTACCTTCACCGTCTCCAGCAACGAGATCCTGGAAGCCCTGACCGATCCAATTGGCCAGATTGTGGTGGCGATCAAGAACGCCCTAGAAAACACGCCGCCCGAACTGGCCGCAGACATTGCCGAGCGCGGCATCGTGATCACCGGTGGCGGTGCATTGCTTCGAGACCTGGATCGCCTGTTCGCCGAAGAGACTGGACTGCCGGTCTTTGTCGCTGAAGACCCCCTGTCTTGCGTGGTGCGAGGTTGTGGCGAAGCCATCGAGCGCATCGATGAGCTGGCCAGCGTCTTGTCGACCGAATAAGCCCAACGCGAGATTTTGGCCCTCTCGCCGCCGCCCCCCTTCTTTCATCAAGGCTTTTCAGCAAAGCTTCGCCTGATCGTCGCCGCTGTCGCCGCTGTCGCGGTGATGCAGTTGGATCATGCGATGAACTTCACCAAACCCTTGCGGCAGGGCATCACCCTTGTTCTGCACCCTGTTACGGTTGCTCTGGAGTGGCCGGCCGAACTCGTTGAACAGGCTGGTCTGCTCATTGAAGACAGTCTGCGGCTAGAGTCCGAGATCACAGAGTTGCGCAAGGTCGAGGCTCAGAACGCCCAGGCCCTTTTGCTGCTCGAGCAGCTGCGCGCAGAGAATGCCAACCTCACCGGTCTGCTGGAACTGCGCAAATCCATTCAATTCCCCACTGTGGCCACCAGCATTCGGTCAGCCCAGCGCGACCCATTGGCCATGCGAGTGATCATCGACCGCGGCCAGGATCACGGAATCCGCAACGGAGACCCCGTGATTTCTAGCAGTGGCATTGTCGGTCAGGTCCGACGCGTCTTTCCCCTATCTGCCGAGGTTCAACTCATCAGTGATGAGGGTCTGGCCGTGCCAGTTGTGATCAAAGACTTGGACATTCGTGCGATTACCCAGGGTCTGGGTAATCAAGATGGTTTCGAGCTGAAATACGTCAACCTGGCCGCGCCTGTCACGCCAGGCATGCAGATTGTGACTTCTGGCCTCGATGGACTGTTTCCGGCTGGCCTACCGGTGGGGGAGGTCATCTCGGTCACACCAGGGCGTGAGGGTCAATTCCCACGCGTCATTGCCAAATCCAGCGCCAAGATCGGCACCACCAATCAGCTGCTGGTGATTCGGTCGGCCAACCAAAACCCATGATCATCACACCCAAGACGCTGGCTCGTGCGCCCACCACCAAGATGCTGACTTACAGCCTGGTGATCGGGTTGCTACTCAACCTGGCGCCATGGCCGGCCAGCCTGCCCGCGCCCGATGTGGTCGCCGCCCTCTTGGTGGTCTGGAACATCCGCACCCCCTCTCGCATTGGACTGGGGGTCGCGTGGCTGCTGGGCATTGTGATGGACGTCCATCAGGGTGTGCTGCTCGGTCAGCACGCGCTGGCCTACAGTGTGCTGAGCTACGGGGCCATCAGCCTGCATCGTCGTTTGGAAGGGTTTGACCGCAAAGGCCAGGCGGTTCATGTGTTGGGGCTTTTTGTCATCTCGACCCTCGTGGTGACCATCGTGCGTCTCTCAGCGGAATCCGTGACGCCCAACTGGCAGGTGATGGTCTCACCCCTCATCCAGACACTGGTCTGGCTAGCCGCAGACGGCCTCATCCTCAGTCTGCTGAGTCGCAAAGCCAGTCCACGCCGAATTGTGAACAACAAACCCAACAAGCCCTCACGTCAGGGTTAGGCTTGCCGTGATCAACGCCATCAGCCAGTCTGACTTTCGCAGACGTGCCACCGTGGCTGTGTTGTTTGTCGCCTTTTTGTTTGGCCTGATCCTACTCAGGCTGGGCACCCTGCAAATCTGGCAGTTCGACAACTTTGCCACCAAGGCTGAAAACAACCGAGTGGCCCTGCTGCCCATTCAGGCGCCAAGGGGCCTGATTCTGGATCGCTACGGCCTAGTGCTGGCCCGAAATGACGCGGGCTTTTCTGCAGAGATCGAGCCGTTCAAAGTCGAGGACAAAGAGGGCCTTATCGCCTCACTACGAGACCTGCTCAAACTCTCTGAAGGGGATATCCGTCGCTTCAAACGCGCCGTAGCCGACGCCCGAAAATTTGACAGCGTGCCCATCAAAACTCGGTTAACGGACGAGGAGGTGGCCAAACTCGCTGCCCGGTTGACCCAGCTGCCCGGCGTCAAACTAGAACGTCGAGCCATTCGCAGTTATCCCTTTGGTCTTCATGGCGCACACCTGCTCGGTCATATCGGACGAATCTCCAAGCGCGACCAAGAACGGCTGGAGCGTGATGACCTGTCGGATACTTATTTCGGCGTCACCCACATTGGCAAATTGGGCCTCGAAAAAAGTTACGAGTCGGCCCTCAAAGGCGAGATTGGCTTTCAACGCATGGAGGTCACGGCCAGTGGCCGTATCGTCCGGGAGCTCGACATTCGTCCCGCCGAACCAGGCCAGAACATCAGCCTATCCATCGACTTTGAGCTTCAACAGTTGGTCGAGAACCTTTACGGTCAGCGCAAAGGCGCTGCTGTGGTGCTCTCGCCCAAGACCGGCGAGATTCTGGCCCTGGTCTCCATGCCCACTTTTGATCCTAATCTCTTCATCGATGGCATTGACCCTGAGCTCTGGAATGGCCTGAACAATTCGCCCAACAAACCTCTGCTGAACCGAGCCATCCGCGGCATCTATCCCCCTGGATCGACCTACAAGCCCTTCATGGCGTTTGCTGCTCTCGCCTCGGGCGAGCGGCGGCCGTCGGACACCATCTCCGACCCAGGCTATTTCCTGTTAGACAACCATCGCTTTCGGGACAGCAAGCCCGAAGGCCACGGAACGGTCGACATGAAAAAGTCGATCGTGGTGTCCAGCGACACCTATTACTACAAGCTGGCCTTCGACATGGGCGTCGATAAAATTTTCAAGCACATCTCGCCGTTTGGTTTTGGTGCGCTGACGGGTATCGACATCGACGGTGAGGTGGCTGGCATTCTGCCCTCTACCAGCTGGAAGAAAAAACGCTTCGGCAAGGACTGGTTTCCTGGTGAGACCCCATCGATTGGTATTGGTCAAGGCTACAACGCCTTCACCATGCTGCAGCTGGCCCGCGGCACTGCCGCCATTGCCAACGGCGGTCGACTGGTCACGCCACATTTGGTGAGGCAAATTGAAGAGCCTTCCAACAAAAACAAATTGCTACTAGACCCACCGGCCGAGAGAACCTTGGCACTAGAAGAAGACTGGATCAAACTGGTTCACGAGGCCATGCGCGAAGTGAACATCAGCGGCACAGGCGCCAATGTCTTTCGGGGGGCCAAGTACGCAGCCGCTGGTAAAACGGGAACCGCTCAGGTCTTCACCATAGGCCAGAACGAAAAGTATCAGGCCAACAAAATCCCTGAACGGCTTCGTGATCACTCGTTGTTCATTGCCTTTGCCCCCATCGAGGATCCCAAGGTGGCCATGGCGATCGTGGTTGAGAATGGCGGCTTTGGTGCTGCTGCGGCCGCACCGATCGCCCGAAAAGTCTTGGATTTTCTGTTGGTTGAACAGGCGGCCAAAGGCCGAACGCTGCCATGAGCCAGCTGCATCCCAAAAACAAGCGGGTCGCCACCGGCTGGCGGGCGGTCACCCAGTTGATTCACGAGCGATTCCAGACACTGGATCAGCCCCTGTTTTGGCTGATCTCGGGCTTGTTTCTGGTGAGTCTGGTGGCGATCTACAGTGCGAGCCACGATGACCCGGCACGCTTCTATGCGCATCTGCGCAACCTGGCCATGTCAGCGGTGCTCATGCTGCTGCTCTCGCAAATTCCCTCCAGTCAAATGCAGCGACTGGCCATTCCACTGTTCTCATTGGGGGTCTTGCTCTTGCTAGCCGTCGAGGTAGCCGGTGAGACCTCCAAAGGTGCAACCCGCTGGCTCAATCTGGGCATCACCCGCATCCAGCCCTCCGAGATGATGAAAATTGCCATGCCCTTGATGCTGGCCTGGCTGGTCCATCGGAGGGAGCGCATGAACACGGCCAGCGACTGGCTGCTGGCCTGTGGTCTGCTGGCCATTCCAGTGGCCCTGATTCTCAAACAACCCGATCTTGGTACCGCCATCCTGGTGGCGGCCTCCGGCTTTTTTGTCCTGTATCTGGCCGGCCTACCCTGGCGTCTGCTGAGCATTGGCTTTGGGCTGCTTGCGCTCTTGATTGTCTTGCTGCTGATCTTCGGCGACTATGCCTGCCAGCCGGGCCTCGACTGGCCCGGACTGCGTGAATACCAGCGCCAGCGGGTCTGTACCCTGCTGGACCCCATGCGAGACCCGCTGGGCAAAGGCTTTCACACCCTACAGTCGATGATCGCGATTGGATCAGGCGGCCTGGTGGGCAAGGGGTGGCTGCAAGGCACCCAGACCCAGCTGGACTTTATTCCGGAGCGGGCCACCGACTTTATCTTCGCGGGCTTCGCCGAAGAGTTTGGATTCGTGGGGTCGGCCGTTCTGATTGGTCTGTACCTGGGCATTGTGGGTCGAGGACTCTGGATTGCCCTGGGCGCGCCCACAGCCTTTGCCCGCCTGCTTGCCGGCAGTGTCTCGCTGACGCTCTTCACGTATGCCTTTGTCAACCTGGGCATGGTCTCGGGCATTCTGCCTGTGGTCGGTGTGCCACTGCCCTTTATGTCCTACGGCGGCACCGCCATGGTGACCCTGGGCGTCGGCCTGGGCATTGTCTTTAGCGTGGCGCGAGATCGCTCCCAGGTCACGCAAGGATTCTCTCTACAGGGCTAAACTGTCATCAAAAGACAGGGGGGCTAGATGTCTGCTGTAGCCATTGCGCAGGTCATGCTCGAGGGCTTTGACCGACACTATGGTCTGTTTCGTTACAACGCCCAACAGGCCAAGAATCGTTTTGAATCTGGACACTACCAAGCCATTCGACGCCTGGCCAGTGATCGGATCACCTTCTACGATCAGCGTGTGACCGAGGCCTGTGACCGCCTGTCCTCTACCTTTGGCGACGAGATGCTCAATGAAGGGGTCTGGCCGGATGTGAAGAAGGCCTACATCATGCTGCTGACCGACCATCGTCAGCCAGAGTTGGCCGAGACCTTCTTTAACTCTGTCACCACCAAGCTGCTGGCCAAGGAGTATTTCCGAAATGAATACCTGTTTGTTCGCCCGGCCGTCTCAACGGACTACCTAGACTCTGATCCACCGTCTTATCGAATCTATTACCCCAAGAAACGGGGCATTCGCAAAACCCTGATCGACATGGCCGTGGACCTGGGCATGGCCTGTCCTTGGGAGGACATTGACCGAGACCTGCGACTGGTGCTCAAGGCGGCCTGTCATGACCTGGAGAGGCCCTTCTGGGCTGAAGGTGATCTACAGATTCACGTGCTCCGCGGGCTTTTCTTTCGAAACAAAGGTGCCTACGTGATCGGCCGCATCATGAATGATGGCGAGCCCATTGGCTTTGCGGCCCCCATTTTGCGAAATGCCGCCGGCCAGCTCTATCTGGATACAGTGATCTTTGATCCCGAGCAGATCTCGGTACTCTTCTCTTTCGCCCGCGCCTACTTCATGGTCGACATGGAAGTGCCATCGGCTTATGTGCAGTTTCTGCGCTCCATGATGCCCAACAAACCCAAGAGCGAGCTCTACACCATGCTGGGCCTGCAGAAGCAGGGCAAGACGCTCTTTTACCGAGACTTCCTGCATCACCTGAAACACTCGACCGATCGATTCTGTCTGGCCGCGGGCATTGAGGGCCTGGTTATGCTGGTCTTCACACTGCCCTCGTTCCCCTATGTCTTCAAGATCATCAAAGACAAACGGTCCAAGGATGTCAGCCGAGAATTCATTGCCTCGAAATATCAGCTAGTCAAATTGCATGACCGGGCCGGACGCATGGCCGACACCTGGGAATACTCCAATGTGGACTTTCCCGCTGATCGATTCGAATCCAGCCTCATTGAAAAGCTCAGGGCGTTTGCACCCAGCATGCTCGAGATTGTCGACGGGCGAGTCATCATCAAGCATGTCTACATTGAACGTCGCATGATTCCTTTGAACCTGTATCTGGAGCATGCGACCGAGCAGGAGGTGGACCATGCGGTCAAGGAATATGGGGACGCCATTCGACAGTTGGTGGCTGCGAATATTTTTCCAGGTGACATGCTCTACAAAAACTTTGGCATGACCCGACACCGTCGCGTGGTGTTCTACGACTACGACGAGATCCAGTATCTGACGGAGTGCAACTTTAGGCGTATCCCACCACCACGGACGCCTGAGGACGAGATGGCCAGTGAGCCTTGGTACACCGTGGGTCCCAATGATGTCTTTCCAGAGGAGTTCGAGCTGTTTCTCCTGGGCCAGCCCAAGCTTCGCAAGCCCTTTATGAAATACCACGCTGAGCTGCTGCAGGCCGACTACTGGTCCGCTCAACAGCAGCGCATTCAGAGCGGCTTGTTAGACGATGTCTTCCCTTATCCCGAAGAACTGCGCTTCCGGAATCGACATGAACTCCTGGTCTGACTTTGATTACATCGTTGTCGGTGCGGGCAGCGCCGGCTGCCTGCTGGCCAATCGGCTCAGTGCCAACCCCAACCACCGGGTCGCCCTGATTGAGGCCGGCGGAGCAGACGACTGGTTCTGGATCAAGATCCCGGTGGGCTACCTCTACACGATCGCCAACCCTCGAACCGACTGGTGCTTTAAGACAGAACCCGATCCTGGCTTGAATGGCCGCAGCATTCACTACGCCCGCGGCCGTGTGCTCGGGGGCTGTTCGTCGATCAACGCGATGATTTACATGCGGGGTCAGGCCTCCGACTACGACCTCTGGGCCCAGGCCACCGGTGATGAGCGCTGGCGGTGGGGAGATGGATCATCGAGAGGCAGCCAATCGGGTCAGACCCTGTCCATCTATAAATCCCTGGAAGACTACTTTGACGGTGCAAACGCGTGGCACGGGGCCGGCGGCGAAATGCGGGTGGAGCGTCCCCGGGTTCGGTGGGAGATTCTGGATGCCTGGCAGGCAGCCGCTGCCCAGGCCGGCATCGCTCCCATCAATGAATTTAACCGAGGCGACAACGCGGGCAGCGCCTATTTTCATGTCACCCAGAAGACCGGCCGTCGCTGGTCCATGGCCGATGCCTTTCTACATCCCATTGCCCACCGGCCCAACCTCACGATCTTCAAGAACACCCACGCCCTGAAGATTCTGTTCGATCACCAGGTCGGTGAGCATCAACGTCATGGGGCCTGGAGCCAGGCCAGCCAGAGGGCCGTAGGTCTGCAGGTGCTTCAAGACAACCAGGTTCGCGAGCTCAAGGCTGCTAAGGAGGTGGTGTTGAGTGCCGGTGCGATTGGCTCACCGCAGCTTTTGCAGGTCTCCGGTGTTGGTCCGGCAGATCTGCTGTCAGCCCACCAAATACCGGTGCGGGTTGAACTGCCAGGTGTTGGAGAAAATCTGCAAGACCACCTTCAGATTCGAACGGTCTACAAGGTGAGTGGTGCCCCAACGGTCAACACCCTGTATAAAAACTGGATTACCCGGGCCGGCATGGCCCTTCAGTACCTGCTCTTTAAGACGGGCCCCATGACCATGCCACCGTCCACACTGGGCGCTTTCGCCAAGAGCGACCCTAGACTGGCGAGTGCCAACCTGGAGTGGCATGTGCAGCCTCTGTCCTTGCCAAAGTTTGGCGAGCCCCTGCACCCGTTCGGCGCCATCACGCCCTCGGTCTGCAACTTGCGGCCGAGTTCACGTGGTCACGTTCGCATCGCCCATGCAGATGCCCTGGCCAGCCCCAGAATCTTTTGCAACTACCTCTCCACCGAAGACGATCGACAGGCCGCCATCAAGGGCTTGCAGATGACCCGGGCCATCATGGCCTCAGCCGCGTTGGCTCGATATCGACCTGAGGAGGTCTTGCCGGGACCCCAGCTGGTCAGTGAAGACGACCTGGCCAAGGCAGCCGGCGACCTGGGTACCACCATCTTTCACCCAGTGGGTACCTGCGCCATGGGCGCCTTTGATGCCCAAGGTCATGCCCATTCTGAGGCGACGGTACTGGACACCGACTGCCGCGTGCGAGGCGTTGCTGGTCTTCGAGTCGTCGATGCCTCGGCGATGCCGACGATTACCTCCGGCAACACCAACGCCCCCGTTATGCTGATTGCCGAACGAACCGCCAGAGCCATGCTGCAAGGAGATCACTGAGTCATGACCCACCATCACCATCAAGGCTTTACCCAGCCAGCCATCGGCCTGAGAGATTTCCAAGACGGACTCTTTGCAATCGACTCGGGCTATGTTCGAGATGAATTTGATGCGGTTCACTTCATCGTTGAGAACGGCCGTGTGGCCATCATTGACACCTCGACCAAATACGCCACCGATCGAACCCTCGCCGCCCTGAAGACCCTGGGTCTTGGGCCCGAGGCTGTTGATTACGTCGTCTTGACCCACGTTCACCTGGACCATGCTGGTGGCGCGGGGGAGCTCATGAAACGTTGTCCCAATGCCCAGTTGACGGTACACCCGCGCGGGGCCCGTCACATGATCGACCCCAGCAAGCTGTGGGCGGCTGTTCTGCAGGTCTACGGTGAAGAGATGGCTGTGCGTGAGTACGGCAGCCTAGAACCCATTGCCGCGGATCGCATCATCGAGACCCCAGAGGGGGCAACCGTCAACCTGGCGGGCCGGGTCTTGGAGTTCTGGGACGCGCCGGGTCATGCCCGTCATCACGTCTTCATCCGAGACACCAAGACCGGGGGCATCTTCACAGGGGACACCTATGGAATCTCGTACCGAGAGCTCGATACGGCCCAGGGTCCCTATGTCTTTGTGACTTCTTCCCCCAGCCAATTTGACCCTCCAACTCACCAGGCCTCGGTGCGCCGGGTCATGAACAGCGATGCCCCAGCGGTCTACCTGACCCACTATTCACAGATTCGCAACGTGCGACAGGCAGGTGAATTCATGCTGGGCCAGATTGACCGGTATGCCGCCATTGCCCAACGGCATGGTCACCTGGGCGCAGACCGGGCCAAAGCCATTGAGGCAGACCTTCAGGCCATGATGTTTGCCGAGGCCCGGGCCATGGGGGTCCAGATGAGCGACCAGCAGCTGCGCCAGGTCTTGGACCTGGACCTGCGGCTCAATGCGGATGGCCTGGTCTGCTGGCTCGACAGCCTTACAGCCCAGTAGGCCATGCCCCGCGGGGCTTCTCTATAATCGAGGGCTTGACCTCGAACCAGCCATCCGCGTTGTCGGACCCCTCTGCCAATCCCTCCGACCTGAAGACAGCGCCTGCTTTTGCAGCACTGGACCAGGCCTTGGCTCGACGCATTCTGATCATCGACGGCGCCATGGGCACCATGATTCAGCAGTACAAGCTGAGCGAGACCGATTACCGTGGCGAGTCTGGGCCTCATGCCAAGGCGCTCTCAGGTGCTGCCCTGGAAGCCCTGCAGGCCGCCATTGGCCAGGGCATCGATGTCAAAGGCAACAACGAACTCTTGTCGCTGACCCAGCCAGAGGTCATCGCCGAGATCCATCGCCAGTATCTGTCGGCTGGGGCCGACATCATTGAGACCAACACCTTTGGTGCCACCTGGATCGCCCAGGAGGACTACAAACTCGCTCCCCTGGTGCGGGAGATGAACCTGGCCTCCGCACGCCTGGCCTGCGAGGCCCGCGATGCCATCCAGACAGCCGACCATCCTCGTTTCGTGGCCGGTGCCCTGGGCCCCACGCCGCGCACCGCGTCGATCTCACCAGATGTGAACGACCCGGGTGCGCGCAACATCAGCTTTGATGAGCTGGTAGAGGCCTACCGAGATCAGACCGAGGCCTTGCTCGATGGTGGTGTCGACCTGCTGCTCATTGAGACGATTTTTGACACCCTGAATGCCAAGGCCGCCGTCTTTGCGCTGGAACAGGTCTTTGAACAACGGGGTCAGCGCTGGCCCGTCATGATCTCAGGCACTGTCACCGATGCCTCTGGCCGCATTCTGTCTGGTCAGACCGTCGAGGCCTTCTGGAACAGCATCCGCCATGCCCAGCCCATCACGGTGGGCCTGAACTGCGCTCTAGGCGCCGCCCTGATGCGGCCCTATGTCGAAGAAATCTCAAAGCTAGCCGACACCGCCATTTGTATTTATCCGAACGCCGGCCTGCCCAACCCCATGGCGCCAACCGGCTTTGACGAGACCCCGCCGATTACCTCTGGCTTTCTCAAAGAATTTGCTGAATCGGGCTGGGTCAACGTGGTCGGTGGCTGCTGTGGCACGACACCAGATCACATTGCCGCCATTGCGCAGGCCGTCAAAGCCTATGCCCCCAGGCCCATCCCAAGTCCGGCAGTCAAAACGCGTTTGTCCGGACTCGAGCCTTTCAACATCGACGAGACCTCCTTCTTTGTGAATGTCGGCGAACGAACCAACGTCACCGGCTCCAAGATGTTTGCCCGTTTGGTTCTGAATGGCGAGTACGAGAAGGCGGTCGAAGTCGCCCGACAGCAGGTTGAAAACGGTGCACAGGTGATCGACGTCAACATGGATGAGGCCATGCTGGACTCCAAGGCCGCCATGGTTCGATTCCTGAACCTGATCGCCTCTGAGCCCGACATCTCTCGGGTGCCCGTGATGATCGACTCCTCGAAGTGGGAGGTGATCGAGGCTGGCCTGAAGTGTGTTCAGGGCAAGGCCATCGTCAATTCCATCTCGCTCAAAGAGGGAGAGGCCGAGTTTCTGCGCCAGGCTCGACTCTGCAAACAATATGGTGCGGCCGCCGTGGTCATGGCCTTTGATGAAAAGGGTCAGGCCGACACGCTCGAGCGACGCAAGGCCATCTGCCAGCGGGCCTATGATCTGCTGCGCCAGGCGGTGGACTTCCCGCCCGAAGACATCATCTTTGACCCCAACATCTTTGCCATCGCGACCGGCATCGAGGAACACAATCGCTATGCGATTGACTTCATCGAAGCCACGGCCTGGATTCGAGAGCACCTGCCACATGCCAAGGTGTCCGGTGGTGTCAGTAATGTGAGCTTTTCGTTCCGGGGCAACGACCCTGCGCGAGAGGCCATTCACACCGTATTCCTGTATCACGCGGTCAAGGCTGGTATGACCATGGGCATCGTCAATGCTGGTCAGCTGGGGGTCTACGAGGACCTGGATCCTGAGCTGCGCGAGCATGTCGAAGACATTGTCTTTGACCGTCGTCCAGATGCGACCGAGCGCATGATCGACTTCGCCGCGACCCTAAAGGCCGGCGATAAAAAAGACGAAGAGAAACTGGCCTGGCGGGCGCTCCCGGTTGAGAAACGCTTGGAGCATGCCCTGGTGCATGGCCTGACCGAGTTCATTGTCGAAGACACCGAAGAAGCCCGGCAGGCGATTGCCGATCGATCGGGCCGGCCCATCGAGGTGATCGAAGGTCCTTTGATGACCGGGATGAACGTGGTGGGAGACCTGTTTGCCGAGGGCAAGATGTTCCTGCCACAGGTGGTGAAGTCCGCTCGCGTCATGAAGGCCGCTGTGGCCCACCTGGTGCCGTTTATCGAGGCGGAACAGGCCGCCAGCGGCCAGACCCAGGCCAAGGGCAAGATGATTCTGGCTACCGTCAAAGGCGATGTGCATGACATTGGCAAGAACATCGTCTCGGTAGTCCTTCAGTGCAACAACTTTGAAGTGGTCAACCTGGGCGTCATGGTCCCCGCCGCTCAAATCTTGGCCGCCGCCAAAGAACACAATGTCGACATCATTGGCCTGTCTGGCCTGATCACCCCATCCCTCGAAGAGATGGCCACGGTAGCCCGTGAGATGGAGCGAGACGACTGGTGTCGCTGCAAGCAGATTCCCTTGCTCATTGGTGGGGCAACCACTTCTCGTGTGCACACCGCCGTGAAGATTGCGCCGCATTATTCGGGCCCCGTCATCTGGGTGCCGGATGCCTCCCGCTCGGTCCCAGTCGCCCAGTCACTGACCAGCGATGCAGACCAGAAGACCAAATACCTGGGTGAAGTGCTGCAGGACTATGCCAAGCTGCGCGAGCGGCATGCCGCCAAGCAGGCTGCCAAGATCATCAGCCTGGACCAGGCCCGTGCCAATGCGCCCAAGGTCGATCTGACCCCCGCCCCCACACCCAAGGCCATTGGCAGGCGAGTGCTCAAGTCTTATCCGCTAGAAGAGTTGGTCGACACCATTGATTGGACCCCCTTCTTCCAGACCTGGGACCTGGCAGGTCCTTACCCAGCCATCCTAGAGGATGAGGTCGTCGGCCAACAGGCTCAACAGGTCTATGCCGATGGCAAGGCCATGCTGGCCAAGCTCATCAAAGAGCGCAAGCTGACGGCCAATGGTGTGGTGGTTCTGTTGCCCGCCCGTCGGACAGCCTCCGAGGACATCACCCTGTACTCAGACGAATCGCTCAACACGCCAGTGTTGACCTGGCATGGACTGAGGCAACAGACCGAGAAGCCCAGCGGGGAAGCCAACAAGTCTCTGGCTGATTACGTGGCTCCCAAGGAGGCTGATGTACCGGACTACCTGGGCTGCTTTGCGGTCGGCGTTGACGGGGCCGAGGCTCTGGCCAAGTCTTACGAGGCCAAGGGTGACGACTACAACGCCATCATGGTCAAGGCTCTGGCCGATCGCCTGGCAGAGTCTTTTGCAGAAAGGCTGCACCAGCGCGTGCGCACCGAGTTCTGGGGCTATGCCCCGAATGAGTCGCTCAGCAATGCCGACTTGATCGCGGAGAACTATCAGGGCGTTCGGCCAGCACCTGGCTACCCCGCTTGTCCTGACCACAGCGTCAAGGCACCTTTGTTCGAGGTGATAAATGCCAAAGAGATTGGCATGTCTCTCACCGAGAACCTGGCCATGCTGCCGGCCTCGGCCGTCAGTGGCTTTTATTTCTGGCGACCCGAGTCTCAGTACTTCAACCTGGGGCCCATTGGTCAAGATCAATTACACGACTACATGGCTCGCACGGGCCTGTCCAAAGACCAGGCCAGTAGTCGACTGGCCAGCCTGCTCTAGTTCTCTGAGTCGGCTGTCTAGCCCTCGTGCTCCCAGACAACCGGTTCATTGGCCGCCTTGGCTGCGCGCAACATCTCCAGAACAGGGTAGAGCCGTTTGTGAAACCCCACTGGCAGCGGCTGAGCACCACCCTCTGATCCATCGGCACCAGCATCGGCCAGAGCCTGCGCCTGCTCTTGCCGCTGTGACTGCGTGGCTGCCAAGTCGTGGGCCTGCTGTAGTTTGGCGATGACTTCATCGAGCCGTTCGACACGCCAGATGCCTTGATTCGCCCAGTCGAATCCGGCGGCTTTTAGAACGTCTTTGGCCGTTGCATCCAGCATGACGAATGAGGCCGCCGCCTTGGTCATAAAACGAATCATCGCGATACACTCCTTGGACTTTTCCCCATTATGCAAGCAGTCCCTTCATGAAGTCTGTTCGCTCTCATCCCTTTTGGATCTTCGGCCTGATTCTTCTGTGCACAGGCCTGCTGTCGGCCTGTTCGCCCACCTATGACTGGCGATCGGTCTCCGATGAGTCACAGGGATGGCAGGCCCTGTTCCCCGGCAAGCCCGCCGTGGTTGAGCGAACCATCACCCTTCAGGTTGGCGATGGGGCGCAACCAGTTCAACTGATGCTGCGCGCTGTTCGCATTGAAGAGCAGACCTTCTCGGTGGGCGTCGCTCGGTTTGTGAATCCAACTCATCCACCACTTCAAGCCTTGGCTGATGTTTTGCGCGAGAGCCGTGTTCAAAACATTCGTGGTGAATTGGTGATGCAGCCCAAAGCCGGGCCTGCTGATCAACCCGCGGGTTTGGTGGTTGCCAAAGGCCAGATACAACTCAAACCTAATGCCACGCCGGTAGCGGCCAGGCTGCAGACCCTCTCCCGCATTCACCAGGGGCAGGTCATCGAAGCCCTGGTGGTGGGTCCGGAGGCCAGCTACCACCAAGAAGCCGCCCAGCAGTTTTTAGAGAGCCTGCGAATTGGTTTCTGAAGGGGGCTTCGCCCATCCCACCTGGCGTCTGGTGCTGCCCTTTGGCCTGGCCTACGCCATGTCCTATGCGCTACGCACCATCAACGCGGTGCTGGCCCCCGAGCTGGTGGCGGGGATTGGCCTGTCTGCTGCCGAGCTGGGTCTGCTGGCCAGCGCCTACTTTCTGGCGTTTGCCAGCATGCAATTGCCTCTGGGCGTGCTGCTAGATCGTTTCGGTCCCAGGCGCGTGGAGGCGAGCCTCTTGGTCGCTGCCATTGCCGGCTGTCTGATCAGCGCCATGGCACAAGGCTTTTGGACGCTCTGGATTGGACGGGCCTTGATTGGCCTTGGCGTGTCCGCCTGCCTGATGGCTTCTTATAAGGCCTATCGCATGGTCTTCGAAGAGCGACTCCAGGCCCCATTGGCCTCCACCATGCTGGTCATCGGCTCCATCGGGGCGCTGGCAGCCACCAGCCCCGTGGAATGGCTGCTGGCCATCACGGATTGGCGCGGTGTCTTTGTGGTGCTCACCTTGCTCTTTGTTGGTGTCTGGATGGGCATTGCATTCGGTCTACCACCACTGCCGCAGCCCTCTGCTGAACACTCAGCCCCCGGTCAGCTCTGGTCACAGGCTGCGCAGGGCTTTCGAACCATTTTTCGGCACCCAGAGTTTGCTCGCATGTTTCCATTTGCGTTTGTCACATACGGTGGTTTTCTAGCCATGCACGGGCTGTGGCTGGGGCCGTGGTTCACCGAGGTAGAGGGGCAGACTCCTGGGCAGGCGGCTACGGGTCTCTTGATCCTGACGGCCGTGATCATGATGGCGCACCTGGGCATGGCCTATCTGGCCAATCATCTGCACAAGAAGAACATCTCTTTAAACCACGCCATGCATTGGGGACTGGCCTTCATGGCGGTCTTCAGTGGACTGGCGGTACTCGATGTCTGGCCTCACCCCTGGCTGGGCTGGAGTCTGGCGTTTGTCAGCGCCGGCGTCACCACCATTGGCTACACCCGCTTTGCAGCGGTCTTTCCGTTGGCCTTGTCTGGTCGGGCGACCACGGGCTTTAACTTTGTCATCTTCATCGGCGCCTTCGCCGTTCAGTGGGGCATAGGGCTGTTGATCGATGCCTTTGTAGCGCTGTCTTTCGACAAGCCCATGGCCATCCGTCTAGCGGTGGGCGTCTGGGTAGTGGCGCAGGTGCTCGCCCTGTATTGGCTTATTCGAGCGCCAAAGCATCCGGCGGGTCCAAAGCCCGTCTGAGGCCAATGGCCATGGCCATGTGCTCGTCGGTCACCGTTGAAGCCGCCTGCAGATCGGCCACGGTATGAGCCACCCGCAGCAGACGGTCTAGCACTCGACGACTCCATTGATGACGCTTGGCCACTTGCATCAGCATGTTGTGGGCCGTCGCTGTCACCAGGGATAGGTCTTCCATGGTCGAGCGAGAAAGCTGGGCATTTCGCCTCTGCTGCCGAGCCAGGGCTCGCTCGCGAGCCTGCGCGACAGACTCCCGCATGGCATCGGTGTAGTAGTCGTGCTCGGGCGCCAGGCTGGCCTGCTCAACATCCGGCAATTCCATGCAGACCACCAAATCAAACCGATCGAACAGGGGTCCTGACAAGCGGTTGCGATAGCGCTGAACCTGTTCTGGGCTGCAACGGCAGTGTCGTTTGGAGCGCAACACCCCGTAATAGCCACAAGGGCATGGGTTCATCGCAGCCACCAGCATCGGCTTGGCCGGCAGCACCAGGCGTTCCCGTACTCGAGCAATGCGCACCTCGCCAGTCTCCATTGGCTCGCGCAAAGACTCCAGGGCATCACGCGAGAACTCGGGTAACTCATCCAAGAACAGCACGCCATGGTGGGCCAGCGACAGCTCCCCGGGGCGAATCGGCAGACCACCTCCAACCAGCGCACGTGATGGGGTACTGTGGTGAGGGGCTCGATAGGGTGGTACTCGCCAGGCCTGATCAATGGCCTGGCCATCTAAGCTCTGAATCGCCGCCAACTCTGCAGCCTGTTGCTGGCTCAGCGCGGGCAGCAGGCCTGCCATGCGGCTGGCAATCATGGATTTGCCGACACCGGGTGGGCCAAAAAGCAACAGGCTGTGACCACCAGCCGCCGCCACCTTGGCAGCCCACTTGGCAGCCCACTTGGCCTGGGTCTGACCGATGACATCCTCCCAGGCGAGGTCTTGGTGAGAAGCAGAATCGACCGGCCTGATCGCAGCCTGTGTGGTGCTCCCAACGGATGATTGGACCTGCTGAGACACCGTGGGTAGCGCGGTCGTTGGATCCTTAAAGCTTTTTAAATAGCGACAGACACTTTGCAGATTGGGCGCGCACAACAAACGGGGCTGGTCCCCCAAGAGGGCCAGCTCTGGAGCATTCGCACTAGGCAGGATAAAGCGTTGGGCCTGGTCGTCTTGCAGAGCAGACAGCCCCCAGGCAAAGCCTGCGCGAATGGCCAGCAGCTCCCCCGTCAACGAGAGCTCTGCAGCGAACACGGTCCTCTCCAAAGCCCGAATCGGTAGCTGGCCGGCCGCCGCCAGAATGGCCAGTGCAATGGCCAAATCGAATCGGCCGGAGTCTTTGGGCAGGTCGGCCGGTGCCAGGTTAACGGTGACGCGACGGGCGGGGAATTCAAAGCCGGCATTCTGAATCGCGGCTCGAACACGGTCGCGGGCCTCACGAACGGCAGTGCTGGGCAGACCCACAATCGCGAAGTTAGGCAGTCCGTTGGCCAGGTCGGCCTCGACGCGGACATCGACGGTCTGAAGTCCCGTCAGACTTTTGGAGTAGGCAAGGGCAATGGGCATGCGCAGCAGTCTGCGTAGGCCCTCTCCACGAGGCTATCCACCAATGGATCTAACGGCAGGGTCTCTGCTGCCTGCGGCCGCTATTTGGTTTAGGTCTTAGAAGGTTCAGCCGACTGAAGCTCTGCCAGGCGGGCCTCGAGCGTCTTGAGCTGAGCCTGGGCGCGGGCCAAGGCCAGCTGTTGCTGCTCAAACTCCTCGCGTGAGACGAGGTCCAGTTTGGACAGAGCCACCGAGAGCGCCTGCTTCATGTGCTTTTCCACATCGGCGGCAGGGCCACTCGCCATGACGTCAGCGACCTTCTTTTGCAGGTCCGCAAAGACGGGGGGGAGTTCGGGCATAGAGAACTTGGGCATGTCTGAAATTTAGCACGGGCTGATGTCATCTCAAGGGGCTGCTTGGATCAACCCCACCATCGCACCGACTTGGTGCCATGTGTGAAGTCGGGCAGATCACGCCCCATAGCGGTGCAGAGATCACCAATTCAGCGCACCAAAAAGCTCGCCAACCCCAGAAAACCAGGGTTTTTGCCCACAAAACAGTTGGCACGGCTTTCGCTACTAGTGTGGAGCCCAACCTTCTACAGGAGTTAAACAAATGAAAAAAACCCTTCTCGCAGTTGCCTTCGCATCATCCTTGAGCACCGTCGGTGCATTTGCTGCTGACAAATCTGCTGAACCCAGCTTCTCGTTAAGCGGTAACTTGGGTGCCGTCACAGATTACCGATTTAGAGGTGTATCCCAAACCAACAAAAAGCCTGCTGTTCAAGGTGGGTTAGACCTTGCCCTGAAAAATGGTCTGTCTTTTGGCACTTGGACATCTAACGTTAGCCAATGGGCGAATTACGGTGGGAGCCAAGAAGTAGATCTCTACGGTGGTTACTCAACGGAACTGGCTGGGGTTGGCATCTCTGTCGGCGGAATCGCCTATTGGTATCCAAGAAACAAGTGGTCTTCCGAAGGGTCCCCCTCAAACAACACTTTTGAATACTACGTTGGGCTCACATACGGGCCCCTCAGTTACAAGATGTCAAAAACCAATGGCAATTGGTTTGGCGTTGAGGCAAGCAGCGCAACCTATCATGACCTCAGCTACTCTCTCGGCTCTCTAGGCCTATCTGACAAATTCGCGTTTTCTGCCCACATGGGAAAACAAACCATTTCGGAAGAGGGTTCGATGGCGGGACAAGACCTCGGCTTTAAGGATTACTCCCTCAAAGTTGCTTACAGCATTGCGGAGGACCTCGGCGTTGCTTTAGTCGCCTCGAGAGTCAAATTTGCCACCACGACTGATGCTGAGGCTTGGTATGTGTCGTCTGATGGCAAAAAGCTCGGTGGCTCTGCGATCGTAGCCTCCATCACCAAAACCTTCTAATCCATACCTCCCCCCGGCCCTATGGCGGGGGGTTCAATTCGAAAGGGATGCGTATGAAACTGATTACCGCAGTGATCAAGCCCTTCAAGCTCGATGAGGTGCGTGAGGCGCTCTCAGCCATCGGCGTGCAAGGGATTACCGTGACCGAGGTCAAAGGCTTTGGTCGTCAAAAAGGCCATACCGAGCTCTACCGTGGCGCAGAGTATGTCGTCGACTTTCTGCCCAAGGTCAAGCTCGAGATCGCTGTCAGCGCAGAGATGGCCGACCAGGCCGTCGAGGCCATTGAGACCGCAGCCCGCACCGGCAAGATTGGTGACGGCAAGATCTTTGTCGCCCCCCTGGAGTCTGTGATCCGCATCCGCACCGGCGAGACCGGTAAAGAAGCGCTCTAAGCCCAATCCATTCAGTGAGGACAATCATGAAACACACTTCTCTTCTCTCGAGTGGCCTCAAAGGGCTACTCGGTCTGGCAGCAGCAGGCATCGCATTGCCTGTCCTCGCCCAGGCAGCACCCGACGCAGCAGCAGCCGTTGCAACCACGGCCGCAGCAGCAGCTCCAAAGGTCGAAGTCGTTAAAGGCGACGTGGCCTGGATGATGGTCTCCACCCTGTTGGTGACCTTTATGGCCATTCCTGGTCTGGCCCTGTTCTACGGTGGCCTGGTTCGTACCAAGAACATGTTGTCCGTTCTGATGCAGGTCATGGTGGTCTTCTCGCTCATCAGCGTGCTGTGGGCCGTCTATGGCTACAGCGTGGCCTTCACCGAAGGTGGCCCGATCATTGGTGGCTTCTCCAAGCTCTTCTTGGCTGGCGTGACCGCTGATTCACTGGCCGACACCTTCACGGCGACGGTCAAGATTCCCGAGATGATCTTTGTCGCCTTCCAGTGCACCTTCGCAGGCATCACCTGTGCGCTGATCGTGGGATCGTTTGCTGAGCGTGTGAAGTTCTCAGCCGTTCTGCTCTTCTCGGTGCTCTGGTTCACCTTCTGCTACCTGCCCATTGCACACATGGTCTGGGGTCCTGGTGGCTACCTGCTGGGCAAAGGCGCTCTGGACTTCGCTGGCGGCACAGTGGTTCACATCAACGCTGGTGTGGCTGGCCTGGTCGGCGCCTACATGCTGGGCAAGCGCGTTGGCTTCGGCAAAGAGCCCATGCCTCCGCACTCCCTGACCATGACCATGATCGGTGCTTCGATGCTGTGGGTGGGCTGGTTCGGCTTTAACGCCGGATCCAACCTGGAAGCCACATCTGGTGCAACCCTGGCCTTTGCCAACACCCTGTTCGCAACCGCTGCTGCTGTGCTGACTTGGTCTGCTGGTGAAGCCCTGTTCCGTGGCAAAGCCTCGATGCTGGGTGCAGCCTCAGGCGCCGTGGCTGGTCTGGTGGCCATCACCCCAGCCTGTGGCTCGGTCGGCATCATGGGTGCCATCGTCATCGGCGGCATCTCTGGTCTGGTCTGCCTGTGGGCCGTCTCCAGCCTGAAGAAAATCTTGGGCGCTGATGACTCTCTGGACGTCTTCGGTGTCCACGGCATCGGCGGCATCCTGGGTGCCCTGTTGACCGGCGTGTTCACTGCGCCTGGTCTGGGCGGTACCGGCAAGCCCGACTTCTCCATTGCCAGCCAGGTCGCTATTCAGGCCGAAGGCGTGATCATCACCATGGTGGTCTCTGCAGTGGTCGCTCTGATCGCCTACAAGATCGTTGACATGGTGGTGGGTCTGCGTGTCACCGAAGAAGAAGAGCGTGAGGGTCTGGACATCACCTCACACGGTGAGAAGGCCTACTACATGTAATTGAAGTTGAAGTTCTCCTAAGACCGGCCTCTCCTCCCGGTCGCTCCTGGACCCGCGGTCTCCCTCAAAAGGGATCGCGGGTTTTTTTGTGGCGAAGACTACAATGCGGGAGATCATGATTCCCCAACTACAAACCAGCCTCTGTGGTCGCCTGCGGGACCTGGAGAGAAGCGTTCTGGATCACAGCGCCGACATTGAGCACTGGTTCAGAGCCCAGTGGCGCAACCATCGCCCCCCCTTTTATGGATCGGTTGATCTTCGCAACGCCTGCTTCAAATTGGCCCCCGTCGACACCAACCTGTTTCCAGGTGGTTTTAACAACCTGAGCGAGACAGCCCTGCCCGTCACGGTGCAGGCCCTGATGGCGTCCATTGAGACCCATTGCCCAGACATTCGTCGGGTGGTCTTGATCCCAGAGAACCACACCCGCAATGCGTTTTATCTGGCCAACGTGGTTAGACTGGCTGGCATGCTGCAGCAGGCCGGCCTGCAGGTGCGGGTAGGCAGCCTGATGCCCGAGATCACGCAGACAACAGAGCTATCTCTGGCCTTGCCTGACGGCCAGCCTGTGAACCTGACTCTAGAGCCTTTGGTTCGCGCGGGCAGTCGGCTGATGGTCAAAGACTTCGATCCTTGCCTGATTCTTTTGAACAACGATCTGTCTGCTGGGGTGCCCGAGATTCTGCAAGGCCTGTCCGGGCAGCGGCTCTTTCCACCCTTGCATGCAGGCTGGGCCACTCGCCGCAAGAGTGCACATTTCGCGGCCTATCAAGAGGTCGCCAGCGAATTTGCTGAACGTCTGCAGATCGACCCATGGCTGATCGACAGCTTTTTTGACCAGTGCCAAGGCGTGGACTTTCAGGCCCGGGTGGGTGAGGAGTGCGTGGCGGAAAAAGTCGACGCCATGTTGGCCCGCATTCGTCAGAAGTACGCCGAGCACGGCATCTCCCAGACGCCCTTCGTGGTGGTCAAGGCCGATGCGGGGACCTATGGCATGGGCATCATGACCGTCAAAGATGCCAGCGAGGTCAGAAACCTCAATCGCAAACAACGCAACAAGATGTCTGTCATCAAAGAGGGCCAGTCGGTTTCGGACGTTTTGATTCAAGAGGGTGTGCACTCTTTCGAGACCGTCTTGCAGCCAGAGGGCGAGTCCGTGGCCGAGCCCGTGGTCTACATGGTCGACCGGTTTGTGGTCGGTGGCTTTTACCGGGTGCACTCCGAGCGTGGACCAGACGAGAACCTGAACGCACCGGGTGCTCGGTTCGTACCACTGCCTTTTGAAGAGGGCTGCCAACAGCCCGTCGTCAATGGCGATCCCGATGCTGCGCCAAATCGTCTCTACCTCTACGGGGTTATCTCGCGGCTGGCCCTTTTGGCCGCATCCCGAGAGCTAGAGGCTACGCACCCTGCTGCTCAGAAGGTCTGACACCCATGGCCAGACTGCTTTTTGTTGCGGACCCAATCGAGACCTTCAAGGCCTACAAAGACTCCACGGTTGCCATGATGGCGGCTGCGCAGTCTCGGGGTCACGAAGTCTTTGCCTGTGAGCCCACAGACCTCTCGGCTCAGACGCGCAATGGACAGACCCAGGTGGCCATCAAGGCCCGTGGCCTGCGAATGGCAGACCAGCCGCAGGATGCGGACCCCTGGTGTCAGGTCGTGTCTGAACAGACTTACCAGGCCCAGGACTTCGATGTCGTACTCATGCGCAAGGACCCACCCTTTGACGTGGATTTTCTGGTGGCGACCCAGTTGTTGGATGTGATGGCACGCACGGGTGTCTGGGTGATGAATCAGCCGGCCGCCTTGCGTGATCACGGCGAGAAATTGGCCGCACTGGAATTCAGTCAGTTCACGCCGACCACGGTGGTGAGCGCCTGCATGAGCCAGCTCAGTCAGTTTGCAAAAGATCATGACAAGGTGGTCTTCAAGCCACTCGATGCCATGGGCGGCAGTGGCATTTTTGTCACCCAGGCCACCGACCCCAACCTGCCAGTGATCCTAGAGACCCTGACCGACCACGGGCGCCGAGCCATCATGGGTCAGCAGTGGCTGCCTCAGATCGTCGATGGCGATAAACGCATCTTGCTGATTAATGGCAAGCCAGTGCCCTACGCTTTGGCCCGGATTCCGCCTGCCGGTGCGTCACGCGGCAACCTGGCTACGGGCGGTCGAGGGGAGGCCAGGCCACTGACAGACCGAGACTTGGAGATCGCCAACACCTTGGGCCCCATTCTGGCCCAGAGGGGTTTGTTTCTGGTCGGTTTGGATGTGATCGGCGACCACCTGACCGAGGTCAATGTCACCAGCCCAACGGGGTTTCGAGAGATCACCACCCAGACTGGCTTTGATGTGGCCCAGGCGTTTATCCAGGCGATTGAGGCCCGGCTCGCCTAGAATGGCGTTCAGATGGCCCACTCGACCCAACTCTTTTTAGTCTGTCATGCGCCACTGGGCTCGGCCCTGCATGCCGTGGCCTGTCATGGCTTTGGGCAAAAGCTCTCCGATGTCATCGTGGTCGATGTCCTGAGCAGCCAGACACCCCAGCAAGTGGCCGACGCCCTGGCGCAGCTCTGGCAAGAACACCGCAAGCCCTCCGAGGTGTTGGTCATCACCGACCTGCTGGGTGCCACACCAGCCAACGGTGCACAGCTCTGGCTCAAACAACTAAAAACCTTGGCTGAAGTCCATGGTCTGGGCTTGGCGGGAGTCAGTCTGCCCGGCCTGCTGAGGGCGCTGACCTATCGAGAGCTGCCCGCCCGCGAGCTGGTCGATAAGCTGCTGCAAGACCCAGGCCAGGGTTGCTGTAGCCTGATGCAAGACGAGGACGTCCCTGCATGATCAAGTCGACCATCACCATCATCAACAAACTGGGCCTGCACCTTCGGGCCTCGAGCAAACTCTCTCAGACCGCCACGCAATTTCCCTGCGAGGTCTGGCTTACCCGTGGCACCAAGCGCATCAATGCCAAGAGTGTCTTGGGCGTGACCATGCTGGCCGCTGGCCCGGGTACCGAGATCGAGATCGAATGCCATGGCGATCGCGAGGAGGAGGCCATGGCGGCCGTGCGACATCTCATCAACGACAAGTTTGGCGAGGGCGAATAGCCGTGGCCTGGTCCGTCACCGGCATTGGCGTGGGTGAAGGACTGGCCCTGGGCCGTGCCTGGGTGCTGGCCCCAGCCTCATTTGACCTGCCCCGCCGTGAGATTGCTGCGCTGGACATTGAGCCCGAGATTCAGCGCTTTCAGGCGGCCATTGCCCAGATCGAAGAAGAATTTGAGGTGCTGCGCGCTGCTCTGGGCCAAGAGCCTGCGGCAGAGGTTCGCGCCTTCATCGACCTCCAGGCCGTGGTGCTTCAAGACCCCTTGCTAGTGGAGGCCACGGTTGACCGCATTCGCAAGGAATCCTGCAATGCCGAATGGGCGCTGGTGCAGCAGTTTCAGGCTGTCGCCGCCCAGTTTGATGCCATTGAAGATGCCTATCTCAAAGAGCGCAAGGCCGATGTGGAGCAGCTGGTAGAACGAGTGCTCAAGGCCTTGCAGGGCACCGAGAACCTGTCCACCGTGCTGGCCCAACAATCTCGGCAACCAGATGACTTGCCTTGGATTCTGGTGGCCAGGGACATCGCCCCGGCAGACATGCTGTTGATTCGTGAGCATCAGTTTGTAGGCTTTGCCACCGACTCGGGTAGCCCCACCGCCCACACCGCGATTCTGGCCAGAAGCCTTGGCCTGCCAGCCGTGGTGGGCCTTCAGACCCTGCATGGCATGGTCAGCCAGGGCGAGGAAGTCGTCCTGGACGCTCGCGCCGGTGTGGTGGTCGGCAGCCTGGATGACGCCCTGCGAGATCACTACGCCTCGCAGCAGGCCGAGCAGGCCTTGGAGCAAGAAAAGCTCAAGCGTCTCAAGACGGTTGCAGCCAAGACTCTCGATGGCCAAGCGATTCGACTGCTGGCCAATCTAGACCTACCCGATGACGCCAGGGCAGCGCTCGAGGCTGGTTGCGATGGCGTGGGGCTCTTCAGGAGTGAATTCCTGTTCATGAACCGACAGGAACCCCCCACCGAAGAGGAGCAGTTTGAGGCCTACCGACAGGTCATTCTGGTCATGGCCGGCAGGCCTGTGACCATCCGAACCTTGGACTCTGGTGCCGACAAAGATGTGCCCGCCATCTCCGCTGGTCGTGGTCATCCCACAAACCCGGCGTTGGCACTAAGAGCCATTCGCCTCTGTCTGGCTGAGCCCGAACTCTTCATGACACAGCTGCGGGCCATTCTGAGAGCCTCTGCCTTTGGACCCATTCGGCTGATGATTCCGCTGGTCAGTGGCCCCCAGGAAATCATCGCCGCACGACGCATGATTCAGGCCGCCATGGACAGCCTGCGCAGCCAAGGCCTGGCCTTCGATCAGGCCATACAAGTCGGCGCCATGATCGAGGTGCCCTCGGCAGCGATTGCCATCGACAGTCTGGTCGCCCACATTGACTTTGCCTCATTGGGTACCAATGACTTGATTCAGTACACCCTGGCGATTGACCGAACCGACAGTGAGGTCGCTCATCTGTATGAGCCCTTGCACCCCGCAGTCCTGCGACTCATTCGTGATGTGATCAAGGCTTGTGACCGGGCCAATACCCCGATTTCGCTGTGTGGTGAGATGGCCGGCGAGACCAGCCTGACGCGTCTGCTGCTGGGCCTGGGACTGAGAGAGTTTTCGATGCATCCCATTGAGATTCTGCGGGTCAAACAGGTGGTCTTGCGGTCTACTCTTGGCGACCTCAGCCGCCCAGTTGGACGCTTGCTGCGTCTGCCCGAAGGCAAAAAAATTCGGGCAGAGCTTCAAAAGCTCAATGTCTAGGTCCGGTCACCGAGCAGTCTCTGGCGGTCTTGTCCCTGGGTTTGCTCGGACCTAGTCCGAAGAAACGGGCGCCTGTCCCACCGGCTGAATCCAGCCTGCACGAAGGGCCGCGATCACCGCCTCTGCCCGATTGCGAACATTAAAGGTTCGAAGAATCGCACTGATGTGAATCTTGGCGGTGCCCTCACTCATGTCCAGGGTGCGACAGATCAGCTTGGTGGGCTGGCCTTCCACCAGGCACTGCAGGACTTCGAATTGACGAGGCGTGAGGGCGGCCCAGGGAGCGTCTTCGGGTTGGGGCTCTCGTACTTCGATGCGAATCACCGCATCGGTGCCGGGCTTTAAGCATCGGCGATTGCCGGGCGACAGGCTGGTACCCTTGAGGGGGTTGGGCAGGCTGATGGGTCGGGCTGATCGAGCCACATCAACAGGTTGGTCTGCATGATGGGCTTCTAAGAGGGTGGTCAGAGGGTTGGGCATGTCAGTCTCTCCTCGAAGGTCGTAGATCGAATGGTTGGAATGGCAAAGTCTGGATCGACTGACCCCCTGTAAATGTTAAAAAGTGTGTCAAATTAACGGCTGTGAACACTTCCATCAGCAGCGTCGGGCCCGTCTCTGCCGCCACCCTGTCTTTTGCAGAGCCACTGCCACTGGCCAGCGGTCAGTCGATCGCTGACTACAGCCTTTGCTACGAGACCTACGGACAGCTTAACGCCGATCGCAGCAACGCGGTGCTCATTTGTCATGCCCTGAATGCCTCGCACCATGTCGCCGGTTACCGAGCCGACTATCCAAAAGACATCGGCTGGTGGGACAACATGGTGGGGCCGGGCAAACCGGTTGACACCAATCGTTTCTTTGTCATTGGCGTGAACAACCTGGGCTCTTGCTTTGGTTCCACCGGACCTGCGAGCATCAATTCAGCCACGGGGCGTCCCTATGGGAGCAGTTTCCCCATGGTCACGGTAGAAGACTGGGTCCAGGCCCAGGCCCGCTTAGCAGATGCCTTGAACATTCAGCGATTTGCGGCCGTCATGGGCGGAAGCTTGGGTGGCATGCAGGCCTTGCAATGGGCCATCGCCTATCCCGATCGCGTGGCTCATGCCGTGGTCATTGCCTCTACGCCCAGGCTGTCTGCCCAGAACATTGCCTTTAACGAAGTGGCACGGCGTGCGATTGTGACCGACCCCGAGTTTCATGGCGGCGACTACTATGCTCACCAGACCGTCCCCAAGCGCGGGCTGTCGGTGGCTCGAATGGTCGGGCACATCACCTATCTGTCTGATGACGACATGGCCCAGAAGTTTGGCAGGGCCCTCAGAGGTTCAGATGACTATCGCTACGGTTTTGATGTGGAGTTTGAGATCGAGTCCTACCTTCGGTACCAGGGCGAAAAGTTCTCGACCTACTTTGATGCCAACACCTATCTACTGATCACGCGGGCACTGGACTACTTTGATCCGGCCAGACGAACGGGTGGCGATTTGGCCGCTGCGCTGGCCCAAGTGACATCCAAGTTCTGCCTGGTGTCATTCACGACCGACTGGCGCTTTCCGCCGGAGAGGACCCGAGAGATCGTCTCGGCCCTGATGAAAAACAAGGCCGAACTGGCCTACGCCGAGATCGATGCGCCACACGGCCACGATGCCTTTCTGATGACCGACCCCAAGTATCACGGCTTTGTTCGTGAGTACTTTGATCGCATCGCCAAAACACTCAGCCCACAGGTGGCAGCTTGATTCTGAGGGCTGATCTGGCGATGATTGCCGCCTGGGTGCCCAAAGGGGCCCATGTGCTGGACCTGGGCTGCGGCAATGGCGAATTGCTTCGCTGGCTGGCCCAGGAAAAAGGCTGCTCAGGATACGGCGTGGAAATCAATCACCAGGCGGTTGAGGCCTGTGTGCGTCATGGCGTCAACGTCATCCAGGCCAATATCGACGAAGGCCTCAGTCTGTTCTCGGGTACACGGTTCGATGTGGTGGTTTTGTCGCAGGCTCTGCAGGCGACGCACCAGACCGAGCGTGTCTTGAAAGACATTGCAGGACTTGGCCAAGAGGCCATTGTCAGCATCCCCAACTTTGGCCACATCAGCCATGTCTGGTCTTTGCTACGCGGTCATATGCCCGTCAACCAACGACTGCCCTACCAATGGTATGACACCCCTAATCTGCACTTTGCCACCACCCAAGATTTTGAGGATTTGTTGGGTCGGCTCAGGCTGCAGATCGTCGACCGAGGCTACCTGGCCGAATCAGCGGATGGTCATGCGAGAGCCATTTCGTTTGCAGCGAAACTGCGGGCCACGCTGGCGCTCTATCGTTTTAAACAATAAGGATGAAGTCTCATGGCGTTTAAGCAAATTGGCGTGATCGGAGCCGGCACCATGGGCAATGGCATTGCCCAGGCCTTTGCCACCAAGGGTTATGCCGTTGTCCTGCAAGACATCTCTCAGCCGGCGCTCGACAAGGCGATCAAAACCATTGCCGGATCCCTGGATCGCGTGATCAAAAAGGGGGCAATGACCGAGTCAGACAAGTCTGCTGCCATGGCCCTGATCCAGACCACCACCGACGTCACAGGCTTGAAGGGCTGCGACCTGGTCGTGGAAGCGGCGACAGAGAACGAGGCCATCAAGGTGAAAATCCTGCAGGCCGTCGAGGCTGTTGTCGGCCATGATGTCCTGATCGCCACCAACACATCTTCGTTATCGGTCACGCGACTGGCAGCCCAGCTCCAGCAGCCCAAACGCTTTGTTGGCATGCATTTCTTCAACCCTGTACCGATGATGCCGCTCGTCGAAGTCATTCGGGGGCTGCAAACCCCCGATGCAGCAGTCGAGGCAATTGTTGAGCTGTCCAAGGCCATCGGCAAGGCACCCATCGTGGTCAAGAACAGCGCGGGCTTTGTGGTCAATCGTCTGCTCTGCCCCATGATCAACGAGGCCATCTTTGTCTATGCAGAAGGATTGGCGAGCGCCCAAGAGATCGACGATGGCATGAAGTTAGGCTGTAACCATCCGATTGGTCCTCTGGCGCTGGCAGACCTGATCGGACTGGATGTGCTGCTGGCCGTGATGAATGTCTTGTCAGACCATTTTGAAGATCCCAAATATCGGCCAGCGCCTTTGCTCAAGGAAATGGTGGACGCTGGCTTGCTTGGTCGTAAGTCGGGCCGGGGCTTTTACGACTACCAGTCCTAAGGTCTTGATCCCCCCTGTCTAAGCGCACCCACTGTGAACCCACGGACTGAGCCCATGCTCGCACCCCCGGTGCGCCTGTCATTTGCCATGTGGGGCCTGGCCGCCTGCTTTTACCTGTTGGACTTTTTCCAGCGCGTCTCTCCCGCCGCCTTGGCCCTGGATTTGTCGCGTGAAATCGCCAACTCGGCCGTCGCCCTTGGGTCTTTGTCCTCGGCTTATTTCATCACCTATGCAGGCTGCCAATTGCCGGGCGGCCTTCTCATAGATCGATATGGCTCGCGACGGGTTTTGGCTGGTGCAGCCCTGTTGGGCATGACAGGGGCGCTGGTCTTTTCACAGGCGCACACAGCGGGGTCCGCTGCCATCGGTCGGCTGATCATCGGTGCCGCCGGTGCGGTGGCCTGGGTTGGCATGCTCAAGCTGGCCTCCCATTGGTTCTCACCCAAACGGTTCGCCGGCATCACGGGGCTGTCACTGGCGGTGGGTGGCTTGGGTGGTGTCCTCTCTGGTCTGCCCCTTCGGCTGTTGTCAGACGCCTTTGGCTGGCGAGAGGTCATCTTGGGCAGCGCCGTGGTAGCCCTGATTCTGGCGTTGGCCCTGTATTGGTGGCTGCGAGATGAACCCGAGCAGATGGGCTACGCCAACTATGCTCACCCCATTCCCCAGACCGATCAGCCTCTCAAACGACCCTGGCGTGACCTCAGCTTGCTCTGCCTGGGACAAGTTGGTGTGACCGGCAGCATGGCGGCCATGGCCTGGCTGTGGAGCGTGCCCTATCTCACCAGCCAGTTCAGCCTGCCCCCAGCGACGGCCACCATCTACAGCTCGCTGATGATCGTGGGCTTCTCAGCAGGCGGCGTGTTTTTTGGTCAGTACTCGGATCGCATTGAACGACGCAAGCAGCCCCTGCTGATTGGTTCTACGCTCAGTGCACTGGGTTTCGCCATCCTGGCCACCGGCCTGTTTCAGTCCTCTCTCTATGCCACTGTGGCGGTCTTGTGGCTGCTGAGTTTCGCTGCCGGCTCTATGGTGTTGTCGTTTGTCTTTGCCAAAGACTTGGTACACGGCCAGAGGACAGGCACCATCGTCGCCCTGGTCAATCTGTCAGTGATGGTGGGGAGCATTGGACTTCCTCCGGTCTTTGGCGCCATTCTGGATGCCTTCTGGACGGGGCAGATGGAGGCGGGGGTTCGTCAGTATCCAGCTGAGGCCTACAGCTGGGCCTTTGCCTTTTTAGGCGGCTGGATCGCCATGACTCTGGTGTTTCAGTCCTTGGTGCACGAGCCCAAACGCCACCCCCACCGGGCCCTGGATCCCGAGACCCAGATCGACTGATTTACTTGCGCCAGAAGGCCGGCGCCACCACCACAATCAGGGTCAGCAGTTCGAGTCGGCCCAATAGCATGGTGGCCGACAGAACCCAGAGCTGGAAATTGGTCAGGGCACCATAGTTGGCAGCAGGGCCTACCTCACCCAACCCTGGGCCCAAGTTGTTGATACAAGCCAACACAGCGCTGATCGCCGTGACATCGTGCATGCCCGAGAGCAGCAGGAAGAATGTCGCCACCATGACCGTCGCCCCATAAAACAACATGAACGCCAGAATCGAGAAAATCACCGTCTGGCTGACAGTAGCCTGATCGAGTTGAACAGGGTTGACGGACCGCGGGTGAATGATTCGCTGAAGCTCTTGCTTGGCCAGTTTGGCCATGATCACCAGGCGAATCATCTTGATGCCGCCACCAGTCGAGTTTGAGCTGGTGGCAAAGGCGCTGAGCAAGACCATCAGCCAGGGCGCAAAGGCAGGCCAGCTGGCATAGTCCTGGGTGGCATAGCCCGTGGTCGTTCCAATGGACACCACATTGAAAGCGGCGTGCCGGAGGGCCTGAAGAGGATCCTCATAGACGCCCCGAGCCCAGAGCAGGGCCGCGACCACCAGAACAGAGACGCCAATGGCCAAGACAAAGTAGCGGGCCTCTGGGCAGTGTCGATAAGGCACCCAGGTCATGCGACGAATCGCAGAGAAATGAACTGCAAAATTCACGCCTGCGATCATCATGAAGACGATCGCCACCAACTCGATCATGGGGTTTTGAAAGTGGCCAATGCTAGCGTCATAGCTGGACAAACCACCGATGCTCATGGTCGTTCCTGCGTGCACCACCGCATCAAACCAGTTCATGCCAGCAGCCCAATAGGACAGCACACAAGCGGTGGTAAAGAGCAGATAAAGGCCCCAAAAGCCTTTGGCCGTCTCAGCGATCCGCGGCGTGAGCTTGCTTTCCTTCATGGGCCCAGGTGTTTCTGCCCGATAAATCTGCATGCCACCCACACCCAATAGCGGCAAGATGGCCACAGCCAAGACCAGAATACCCATGCCACCAAACCATTGCAGCAGGCTTCGCCAAATCAAAATGGATCGGGGCATCTGATCCAGGCCTGACAGGGCGGTAGCCCCCGTGGTGGTCAGGGCCGAGATGGTCTCAAAAAAAGCATGGGTGAAATCCAACTCATGCAGGAAAAACCAGATCGGCAAGGCCGCAAAAAAAGCCAAGGTCACCCAGACCAGACCCACCAGCAGAAAGCCATCTCGTGGCTGCAGTTCTCGCTTGTGGCGCTTGGTCAGAAAGAACCCCACCAACCCCGTTGAAAACGTGATCCAACCGCCCAGAACAAATGCATCTTTGGCTGCATCCTGATCAAAAAATCCGAAAGCCAGCGGAACCGAGAAGGTGAGGCTAAACAGCATGACCAGCATGCTGAGGATGTGAAAAACGGCGCCAAACGAGGAGCCTGGGTAAACGATGGGTGCAACCATGGTCAACGCCTAGCCGTCTAAAAGAATCCGGCGGAGACCTGGAAGAGTTTTTCCACCTTTGGAATGATTTTGCGGTTGGTCACAAAGACAATCAGATGGTCCTCTGACTCAATCACGATATCGTGGTGGGCCATGAGCACCTCGGCCTGCTCGCCCTCTCCGCGCAACAGGGCCCCCACCATGGCGCCGTCGGGCAATTTGAGGTCTTCGATGGTTCGACCCACCACCTTGGAGGTTTTCGCATCCCCATGGGCGATGATCTCAAGCGCCTCCGCCGCGCCACGTCTGAGGCTGTGGACCGCGGCCACATCGCCCCTGCGAACGAACTTCAGCAACTCGCCCAGCGTGATGTGAGAAGGGGTGACCGCAATGTCAATTCGGCTGCCCTCCATGAGCTCAGCGTAGGCCTTGCGATTGATCAGAGCCAGAACACGACGGGCCCCGAGTCGCTTGGCCAACAAAGCCGACATGATGTTGTTCTCATCGTCATTGGTCAGCGCCAGGAAGAGGTCCATGTTGGCCACGTTCTCTTCGACCAGCAGGTCTTCATCGGTTGCGTCGCCGTGCAGCACCAGAGCCTTGCCATTGAGCTCCTGAGCCAGTCGCTCACATCGCTGACGATTGCCTTCAATGATCTTGGGTGTGATGTCATCACCAACGGCATGTGCCAGGCGAAGCCCAATGTTGCCACCCCCAACAATCATGACTCGGCGAACAGGACGGTCCATCTCTCGGAGCTCTTGGGTCACGATCCGAATGTGCTCAGAGGCCGCCAGGAAAAAGACTTCGTCATCCGGCTCGATAAGGGTCTCACCCGTGGGCAGAATGGCTCGACCGTCTCGGAAGATGGCCACCACTCTCGAGTCAACCGCTGGCAGGTGTTGCTTGAGGTCCTTGATGGGATGCGAGACCAGTGGGCTGCCCGCATTGGCCCGGACTGCCAGCAGACTCACCCGTCCCTTGGCGAATTCCAAGACCTGCAGGGCCTCTGGGATTTCGATGATCTTGGTGAGGTACTCGGTGATGGTGCCCTCTGGGCTGATCGCCACACTCACCCCAAACCCCTCGTCACCCAAAATGTCTGGATGCTGAGTCCATTGGGAGGAACGCACTCGGGCGATTCGCTGAGGAACGTTGTAGCGACGATGCCCCAGCTGACAGGCCACCAGATTGATTTCATCGCTGGCGGTCACGGCGATCAAGATGTCTGCATCCTCGATACCGGCCGCCTCTAGGGTGGTCATGCTGGTGGCAGAGCCCACCACTGTTCTCAGATCAAAACGCTCTTGAAGGTCCGCCAAAAGACTGGCATCGGTGTCGACAACGGTAATGTCGTTTCGCTCCAGGACCAGCATCTCCGCCAGGCCCGCGCCAACACGGCCAGCACCTAGGATCAAGATTCTCACGCCACCGCCTTGCGAGAGCTCTGCTTGTGTGGCTCCATGCCCAACTGCCGAATCTTGCGATAGAGGTGGGTGCGCTCGAGCCCCGAGCGTTCGGCCAGCTTGGTCATGCTGCCACCTTCTTTTTCGAGCTGGTACTCCAGATAAATCCGCTCAAAGGCCTCGCGGGCCTCTCGCAGAGGCTGGTCTAAGTCGACCTGTGCGAGGGCCTCTCGAGCCAGCTCGAGAGGGTCAGGTGCTGGTGGCGCCTCCACAACCGCTGGTGCTGTCTGGGCCTGAGCCTGAGCGACCGCAGCCCGCCAAGCCTTCTGGGCCTGCGCGCGTGCCAGCGCCGCCTGCACGGTCTTCAACAACTTGGCCAGGGCGATCGGTTTTTCCAGAAAATCAAACGCGCCAATTCGGGTGGCCTCAACCGCCGTATCAATCGTTGCATGACCGGACATCATGACCACAGGCATGGTCAGGCTTCCTGCGGCATTCCATTCTTTGAGGAGGGTGACGCCGTCGGTATCGGGCATCCAGATGTCAAGGAGGATCAGGTCGTGTTGCCCATCCGCTCTCGCCGCGCGGGCTTGGTTTGCATTCTCTGCAAGGGTAATGCTGTGCCCCTCATCCTCGAGCACCTCCGACAAGAGCTCCCGAATACCGAGCTCGTCGTCAACAATCAAAATATCAGCCATGGGTTAGATTTTCTGCCTTCGGAAGCCATTGCGCAAATGAGAGCTCTGCGCGGGCGCCCAGGGCGTTCTGGTCAGCGTCACGCCGGGTTTCTAGGCTGATGCATGCCCGGTTCTCCTCGGCGATTTTCTTAACAATGGCAAGACCAAGGCCGCTGCCTTTGGCCTTGCTGGTGACATAGGGCTCGAAGATTCGTCCCATCATGTCCGGTGGGATGCCTGGCCCATTGTCATCGACTCTGAGCACCACCTCTGACCCACCGGTCTCGGTCGACCGGATCAGCGTCGTCAGGGTCACCAAGCCATAGGTCTGATCGACCACCGCATCCTGTGCGTTTTGAACCAGATTGTGAATGACCTGAATCAGCTGACCGCGATCCGCCCAGACCCAGCAGGCCGCATCCGATAACTGGGCCTGTACTCGCGCATCGGTCGCATAGAGTGTCATGATCTCAGCGACCAGACTCCCCAGCTCCAAGGCCTCTGGTTTGGCCATGGGCAGTCGAGCGTAATTTCGAAACTCATCAACCATGGCCTTCAGGCCAGCCACCTGGTCAACAATGGTGTTGCAAGACTTTTCCAAGAGCTCCTGATCGGTGGTCTCCAACTTGCCCGTTAAGCGCCGTTGAAGGCGCTCGGCCGAGAGCTGGATGGGCGTCAGCGGGTTCTTGATCTCATGGGCCAGTCGGCGGGCCATATCAGACCAGGTCTTGGCACGCTGGGCCGACAACAAGGCACTGATGTCATCGAAGACCAGCACATGAGAGGACGGCTGGCCCTGGACCAGGGTTGGCAGTCGAGAGGTGTTGGCCACCAGAGAGACCAGCTGACCCGAAGTTTGCTCGGCCTCGATCTGCCGTTGATCTTCCGCCTCGTTGAGCAGAGCCTGTTCAATCTCAGCAGCAACGCCGGCGAACAGGGGGATCTGCCCCAAAGGCTGTCCAATTCGGCTTCGCAGGTCTTCGCCAAGGATGCGGCTGGCACCCGGGTTGAATTGACGCAACTGCCAATGCTGATCAAACACCATCACGCCCGCAGACAAGTGCGAGAGCACCTGCTCCAGGAACTGCATAGAGGCCTCTCGCTTTTGTTGGCTTTCAAAAGCCAGCTGCTTGGCCTCTTGGAGCTGACGCGTCATGTCATTGAAGGACTTCAAAAGGTCATTGAGCTCGTGATCGGCGGCGTCTTCTTTGAGCTGGGGGTAGTCGCCAACCGCCACGGCTTTGGTGGCTCGCTCCAATGATCGCAACGGCCCCGCCAGCCAAGCACTTAACAAGACAGCAGCCGACAGGGCACCAAAGACGGCCAGCAGCAAAGCCAGGCTCAGCGTGACCCCATAGATCTTTCGAATGCCCTGCTTGCCCAGAACCAGCTGTCGGTAGTCGCTGTAACCCAAGTTCAGGGCATCGATGTTTCGAGCCAATGCGTCCGGCACGGGCTCGAGCCACTGAACAAAACGAACCTGGTCGGCTGATGGGCCAGATCGCACGGACATCACCAACGCCCGAGCCTGCAAGGCCCATTGCTGCCCATCTGGCCTGGGCTCGACAATCACAAACTGGCGCGTCGCACGGGCACGGTTAAGCGCCTCGGCCGATGGCATGTCGGGCACCAGCCGAAAGAGAGAGGCACTTCGGATCGCCAAGACCCTGCCCTTGGCGTTCAGAATGAGAACCTCCAGGCCATCGCGCCCCTCGGTCAAGGTCTCAATGGCCTCTGTCAGGCTCTGGTCTGGCACAGACTCCAACGCCAACGCCAGCCGCCGTGCCTGGGTCACCGATTCGATTTGGATGGCCTCCAGTGTGGCTCGGCCCAAAGCAGCGCCAGACTCCAGGGCTCCATCCACGCTCTGCGAGAACCAGCTGTCAATCGAGCGGGACAAAAACTGTACCGAGACCAGTGAGACCAAGGTCACCGGGACAATGCCCATCAGGGTAAAGGCCAAGGCCAGACGAACCATCAAGCGCGAGCCAAACACACGCTGCCGATACCGCTTGTACGTCCTGAGAACAATCAGCAAGGTCAGCGTAGCCATGGCCACCGCCAGGACAAAGTTCGCGCCCAGCAGGTAGGGATAGTAACGGTCCAGACGACTCTCGGCCCCAGAGGCCATGGAGAGCAGCGCCAGAATGACCCCGCCCAAGGCAAAGACCAAGGCCAGGGAGAGTCGAAGGGTAAAGCTCAAGGTGTGGTCACCCCAACCCAGCCCGTTGACAACGCCCAGCTCTCGTTGGTCAGGGCGGTCACGTGCAGCGCCTTTGGAAGCGCACTGGTGTCCAGAGACAAGCGAATTTGGGCGTAGTGGCCGGGAGCCATCGACGCTTGCAAGACGGTCCAACCATTGACTGCCAGACAGGCCTTTAGGGCCTCGGTGAGGTCGGTAAAGGCCTGCGGCTTGGCGCCATCCACACTCACCCTAAACTGACGGGTGAGGGGGTGAAACGTGAGCCGAGCATGACGGACCACCAGCTCCAGTTCCTCATCGACAAACCACCACCAACGGGGTTTGTAGATTTTGAATTCAGATAAAAACGTCAGGGTGACCCCTCGCTCAATGGCCTGGACCAACACTGGACTCAACGACACGCTGACCTGACCAGCCAGAACCTGGGCACCACCGGGCTGACCGGTCAGACTGGGCTGCTGAACGGTCATGGTGGCCACGGGGGGTGGCGGGCTGCCGGGTTCGGTACCCTGGGACCACGCCACAGCAGGCCAGAGCATGGCCAGCATCCAACCAGCTTGTATCAGCCTTTGGAAAAGGTATTGGCGCATGGAGCCCAGCAGTTTTCAGTGAGTAAGTTTTTTTTCAAACCGCGCATAGAAAAAACCATCTTGTCCAACCCAAATGCCATCTTCCTCTTGTTTGGCAAAGGGTAGCATTAGGCCCGGCGCGGGACAGCTTTGAGCATCTGTATGTCGCCTCATGAAGGCGTCCACCTGCTGCTGGTTTTCGGATTCAAAAATGGAACAAGTCACATAGACCATTTGACCGCCCGGTCTTAATCGAGGCCACAAGGCGTCTAACAGCCTGGCCTGCAGAACCAGGGTCTGCTCTAGTTGCTGCGGGTCTCTGCGCCAAGGGCCATCTGGGTGACGGCGGGCCACGCCGGAGGCTGAGCAAGGGGCGTCCAGAACGATGTGATCAAATGATTGGGGTAGATCAGGGGGCAGCATTTGTTCCTCCCACGGCAGGGTCAAGTCGGCCTGGCAGACCTTGATCGAGCCCTTTAGATGACCTGCGACTCGATCGACTTCTCGACGCATGCGTTCTAGCCGGTAAGCCGAAGCGTCGATGGCCCAAATGCTCACGGCCTGTTTTGCCGCCATCAGGATGCTCTTGCCACCCGGTGCGGCGCAGGCATCGAGAACCGTCTGACCGGTCTTCAGTGGCAAAAGGCCATCTAAGGCCTGGGCAGACTGATCCTGTACCCGCACCCGACCCGCTTGCCAATCTGGATGACTCAGCAGGTCACTCATGGGCTTGCTGAACACCATGGCTGGCTCGCGTCCGTCTAGGTAGCGCAGACAAAACGGCGGGGGGGACTGCATCGCATGGGCCAGCTGTACCAAGGTCGTTTCATCAAACTGCCGACGAAGGTGGGCGGTCCACCAGTCCGGTGCATTAAAACGCGCCATGTCTTGCTGCTCATCTAAGGCAGCAGTCGATGGGTCTCGAAGAACAGCCCTCAGCAGACCGTTGACAAACCGGGCGGTGGGCTCACCACCGAGGTCGCGGGCAGCCCGGACGGTCTGGTCCACCACTACGGCATTTTCTCGATACCCCCGCCGCAGGGCCCCAAAGGCGACCGACAAGAGACAGACCACTGGATCACTGGGCTGACGGCGAACCAGGCGCTTGAGACGAACCCGCGTCAGGCCCCAGGCCCGCATACCGGCATACAGGAGGTCCTCCACCGGCGCAGCCAAATCGGCACGGCTCTGACCCAAGGCCAGGAGTCTTTGCTCCAGAGCCGTCGCTGCCTGGCGAAGCTGTCGCCAGAGCGGGGGTTGACGATGTGGCTCTGGCCCGACCGCTTGGTTAGGCACGCATCTGAGCAGCCAGATGCCGCAGCCGGTTCACCCGTTCCTCTGTCGAGGGGTGGGTGGAGAAAAGACCGGCAACGCCCCTGCCAGACAGCGGATTCATAATCATCATCTGCGCGGTCTCTGGGTGGGCCTCGGCCGCAGCAAACGGAATGCCTCGTGCATAGTGGTCAATTTTTTGAAGGGCCATGGCCAGGGACTCAGCGTCTCCAGCAATCTCGGCGCCACCCCGGTCTGCCTCAAATTCTCGCGCGCGAGAAATCGCCATTTGAATCAGGCTGGCAGCCAAGGGCGCCAGAATCATCACCAGGATCGAGACCACCGGGTTGACCGGTCGGCCCTCGCTGTCACGACCACCAAAAAACATCGCAAAGTTGGCCAATGCGGAGATGGCGCCCGCCATGGTGGCTGAAATGGTGGAAATCAGAATGTCTCGGTGTTTGACATGGGCCAGCTCATGGGCCATCACCCCGCGAGTCTCGCGGGCGCTCAACAATTGCAACAGACCCGTGGTGGCAGCCACAGCCGCGTTTTCAGGGTTGCGGCCGGTGGCGAAGGCATTGGGTGCGTCTTCTTGAATGATGTAGACCCTGGGCATGGGAAGCTCCGCTCGTTGGGCCAGTTCCCGAACCATGCCGTAAAACTCCGGTGCCGTCGCATCGTCCACTTCGACGGCGTTGTACATCTTGAGCACCAGCTTGTCTGAAAACCAGTAAGCGCCCACATTCATGAGAAGCGCGAACATCAAGGCCAAAAGCATTCCAGATGAGCCGCCCAACCAGGCGCCCACCAGGCCAAACAAGGCCACAATCGCTGCCATCAAGAGAGAGGTCTTCACCCAATTAAACATGTCTTCGGTCCCTTTCAAAGATCCGTCGCTATGACCGCGGAGAGGGCATCGGGGTTCCCCCAGCTCTCTGTCCACAGGCTTTGGCAAACTCGGTTGCCGAGAGTCTTTTACCCCCCGGCCGATTAAGCCAGCCCAGACCCAGCACCCCCTGGCCACAGGCCAAGCCCAGGTAAGGACTGTCCGATGAGGGCCAATGAACCACCGTGCCAGGCTCACCCCACTGACCCGCGGCCTGCATGAGGATGGCCTGACCACACTTCACCAGCTGCCCCTCAAAAGGCAGCTGCGCAGCGGGCACGGGCTCTAGCGCCCTGATCTGGTTAACCAGGTCTTGGGCCGGTCTGGACAGATCGATCTGACGGTCTGCCGCCAGAATTTTTTTGGCATAGGTCACCCCCTGTTCAGGCTGGGGTTGGGGCTGGGCCAAACGGCGGTCGGGTCGACAGAAAAAATCGGTCAGTTGCTCTGCTCCGACCGCCCTCAAACGATCATGGAGGCTCTGACCCGTGTCGGTTGGCAGAATATCCACCATCGCTCGCTGCCAGACGGGACCCGTGTCCAAGCCCTCCTCCATCTGCATCAGACAAATGGCCGTCTGCTGGTCGCCTGCCTCTATCGCTCGCTGAATAGGGGCCGCGCCACGCCAACGTGGCAAATCCGAGGCATGCACATTCAGGCACCCATAGCGAGGCATATCCAACACGGCCTTTGGCAGCAGCTGGCCATAGGCCACCACCACCAGCCAATCGAGATCCAGGCTTGCCAGCCATTGCTGAGCCTCAGGGCCATCTGGGCGATCGGCTCGCAAGCTCTGAGGTGTCCACACAGGGATGTCTGCTGCCTGTGCCAGCGACTTTACTGGTGACGGCGTCAAAGCAAGTCCACGGCCAGCAGCCCGGTCCGGCTGTGTGAGCACACCGGCGATGGTCAGCTGACACTCGGGACGGTCTTGGACCGCCCGAATCAGAGCAGAGAGATGCCCCGCCGCGAAGTCCGGCGTCCCAGCAAACGCAATTCGCATCAAGATTAGAGAACGGCCTTTTGGCGAGCTTCTTTTTGAAGCTTGGTCTGAATACGGCCTTGTTTCAACCTGGAGAGGTAATCGACAAAAACCTTGCCATCTAGATGATCAATCTCATGCTGGATGCAGACCGACAACAGCCCATCGGCCTCAAATTGGATGGGTTCGCCTTGCAGATTGAGGGCCTGCACCAAAACCCGATCTGGTCGTTCGACCTCGTCGTAAACACCCGGAACCGACAGACAGCCCTCCTGATAGACCTTCGTGTGGTCGTCCAACTTGATGACACTGGGGTTGATCAAGACACGCAAGTCAGATTGGTCGTCGGAAACGTCCACCACGATGATTCGCTCGTGGACATTCACCTGAGTGGCCGCCAGCCCAATGCCGGGGGCGTCATACATGGTCTCAGCCATGTCCTTGGCCAGTTGCCGAATTCGGTCATCCACGACCGCGATGGGCCGAGCCACCGTTCGTAAACGGGCATCTGGGTAGTGAAGGATGTTGAGTTTGGCCATAACTGTCAGTCGTCTGTCTGGGGCCGCAAGGCTGGGGAGACCCCTAGACTGCCGGCTGCCCCGTTGGGTTGCACGTCCAAGGATCTATTGTCTCTGCTTGCCCCGGCCATGCCAAGTCTTTCCTCCCCAAAGCCCCTCCAGGTTGTCACGATCGACAAAAACGAGCTGCCACGCTTCGCCCAAGAGGCCTCGCCACCCGTTGAGCGACTCTATCTCCTAGGCAATGCAGACCTTTTGCACAAACCAGCCATCGGGTTGGTGGGGTCCCGGCGAGCCAGCCAACAGGGCCTGGCAGATGCCCAATGGTTCGCCAAAACCCTGGTCGGCCATGGCTTGACCATCAACTCTGGCCTTTGTTACAGATGGATGGGCAGGCCGTGAGCGTCTTGGCCCATCGCAGCGGCCTGTCAGAGGCCAATGCCATGGCAGGACTGCTCATGCTGGAGCTGGCAGGCCTGGCTCGCCGGCAGCCCAATGGCTTGTGGGTTCAAATGAGACCGATTTGACCTTGGCTTGGTCCTTGTGGTTATTCTAAAAAAGAGGGGCGCCCACCGTTCATAGCCCGTAACCATCAAAAGGGGTCTTTTTTTGAGCAAGTCATTGGTCATTGCTGAAAAGCCATCCGTCGCTGCTGACATCGCACGCGCCCTGGGCGGTTTTGAGAAAAAAGACGACTTCTTCGAACGCGAGGACATGGTGGTCGGTTCTGCGGTGGGTCACCTGCTTGAGATCAAGGCGCCCGAAGAGTTTGAGGTGAAACGCGGGAAATGGACTTTTAACCACCTCCCGGTCATCCCCCCACACTTTGACCTAAGTCCACTGCCCAAGTCAGAACAGAAACTCAAAACCCTGGCCCGGCTCATTAAAAGAAAAGACGTTGATCGAATCATCAATGCCTGTGATGCGGGGCGAGAGGGTGAGCTGATCTTTCGAACCATCACCCAGTACACCAAGGCCAAGCAACCGATCTCCCGACTGTGGCTGCAGTCCATGACACCGGCAGCTATTCGAGACGCCTTTGAACACCTGCGAACCGACGAAGACATGGCCCCCTTGGCGGATGCTGCTCGCTGCCGATCAGAGGCCGACTGGCTCGTTGGCATCAATGGCACTCGAGCCATGACCGCCTTTAACTCGAAGGAGGGCGGATTTTTTCTGACCACCGTCGGCCGAGTCCAAACCCCAACGCTGTCGATAGTGGTGTCTCGAGAAGAGCAAATCCGAAAGTTCGTGGCCAAGTCTTATTTTGAAGTCCATGCAACCTTCGATGCCAACGCAGGTCCGTACGGGGCCCGTTGGGTCGATCCAGGCTTTGAAAAATCCGAGGCCAACCCCGACGCCCGTGCGGAGCGCCTGTGGTCAGAGGAACAAGCAAAAGCCATTGTGGCCCGATGCCAAGGCAAGACTGCGGTCATTGATGAAGAGAGCAAGCCCAGCTCTCAGGCTGCACCCGCTCTTTTTGATCTAACGAGTCTGCAGCGGGAGGCCAATGCTCGTTTTGGTTTTTCCGCCAAAAACACCCTGGGTCTGGCTCAGGCGCTCTATGAAAAACACAAGGTCCTCACCTATCCCCGAACAGACTCCAAGGCCTTGCCTGAGGATTACATCCCAACCGTTAAGACCACACTCGAAAATCTAACCGGGATTCAGGCTTTCGCCTCGGCTGCTCAGACCATTCTCAAAGAAGGCTGGGTCAAACCCAACAAACGCATCTTTGATAACAGCAAGGTCTCGGACCACTTTGCCATTATTCCAACCGGCCAACTGCCCAAATCTCTTTCGGAGCCTGAGCACAAGCTCTATGAGTTGGTCTGTCGTCGTTTTATGGCGATCTTTTTCCCGGCTGCACAGTATCTCAACACCACCCGTTGGTCGATCATCGGTGAAGATCGGTTCAAATCCGAAGGCAAGGTCCTCGTTCACCCGGGCTGGCTATCGGTCTATGGCAAAGAGGCCGCCCAAGAAGACGATGGCTTGGTGGCCGTCGAAACAGGAGAGACCCCACTGCTGGCCAACATCCAGATCGAGGCTCTGCAGACCAAGCCACCGGCCCGTTACTCCGAAGCAACCCTGCTATCGGCCATGGAGGGAGCCGGCAAGCTGGTCGATGACGACGATCTGCGAGATGCGATGGCCGGCAAAGGTCTTGGTACACCCGCCACTCGGGCCGCGATCATCGAGGGCCTGCTAACAGAGAAGTACCTCTACCGTGACGGCCGCGAGATGGTCCCCACCGCCAAGGCCTTCCAACTCATGACGCTTTTGCGGGGCCTGGACATCCAATCTCTGTCTCGCCCAGAGCTGACAGGCGAGTGGGAGTTCAAGCTTCGACAAATTGAACAAGGTGTCCTGTCACGTCAGGCCTTTATGCAAGAAATCGCCGCGATGACCGATGGGATGGTCGCCCAGGCGAAAAACTATTCCGAGGACACCATCCCAGGTGACTACGCGACGTTGTCGGTCCCTTGTCCCAAATGCGGCGGAGTGGTCAAAGAAAATTACCGTCGTTTTGCCTGCACCAGCTGTGACTTCTCGATTGGCAAGACACCTGGCGGCCGTACCTTTGAGGTGCCGGAAGTGGAAAGCCTCCTCAAGGAGCGTCACTTTGGACCGGTGGATGGTTTTAGAAGCAAAATGGGACGACCCTTTGCGGCCAGTCTGCAGATCACCGAGGACTTCAAGCTGGCTTTTGATTTTGGCGAGAGCCAAGAAGATAACGAGACACCCGTCGATTTCTCGGGACAAACCAGCCTGGGCGCTTGCCCTAAATGCAGCAGCGCCGTCTATCCCCACGGCACCTCTTACGTCTGCGAAAAAAGTGTTGGCCCCCAGAAAACCTGTGATTTCAGAAGCGGCCTGATGATCTTGTCTCAGACGGTCTCGCCCGAACAAATGCAGAAGTTATTGGCCAGCGGCAAGACAGATCTGCTCGATGGGTTCGTCTCCGCTAGAACCAAACGCAAATTCAAGGCCTACCTGGTCAAGACACCCGAAGGCAAGATTGGCTTTGAGTTTGAGCAGCGCGCCCCCAAGGCCGCGAGCTCTAAGGCCTCCGGTAAAACAACCGGCAAGACCACAAGCAAATCAAAGGCCGTGGCCAAGCCGAAAACAGAACAGGACTAAATGGCGCTCCGGTCGACTGGCGGGTCGGCTAGGGCTCTTTAGGACCGCCAGGTCGCTGAGGTCACTTAGGTGGATTTGGGTGGGTTTGGTCGGTTGGCCACGCCACTACGAACATGCCCAGTGGGGCCGGCAGAGGCCGCCGAATCACAATGTCGGGTCTGATCATCGAAAAAGAAGTCAGGCTCAAACTCTTTTAAGAATCCGCCCTTGTCTAAACCCCCGAGAAAAAACGCCTCGTCGATCTCAATTTGCCAATTCATCAGGGTTCGAATGGCACGTTCATGCGCCGGTGCTGATCGGGCCGTCACCAAAGCCGTTCGAATCTTCATGCCCGTCGCGCCGGACTTTTGACGAAGACCGTGCAGGGCCTCCAGAAGCGGTTTGAAAGGTCCCGGTGGCAGAGGGTTCTGGGCCTGTCGTTTTTCATGACTCACAAAGGCATCGAGTCCTTCGGCCTGAAAAACCTGCTCAGCCTCATCTGAAAACAACACAGCATCCCCGTCAAAGGCGATGCGCAGTTCATGCGGATGCTGATCACCTGCCTTGGCCGAATGAGGATAGACATGAGCAGCAGGAAAGCCAGCCTCCAAGGCTTGATCCACATCCTGGGCATTGGCCGATAAAAACAAATGCGCCGAGAGAGGACGTAGGTATCGATAGGGAGACTGGCCTCTCGTAAAAACACCCCTCTGAATGCTCAAGCCATGTGACTGCGCAGAGTGATAAACCCGCAGCCCACTGACAGGATCATTTCGAGAGAGCACCACCACTTCAACACATGGATCGGATGGCAGGTTAAAGGCCAGCAGTTTTTGAACCAGCCCAAAAGCCACGCCCGGGTTCGCTGGCTTGGCGAGCCGCTCCCATTGCAAAGCCATGTACGCCTGGTCATTAGCCTGTTCAAAGACACGATTTTCTTCCTCGAAGTCGAACAGGGCCCGCGACGAAATGGCAACGACCAGCTGGTTGTCGAGGGTCGTTGCCAAGGCTTAGACGTCTAGGTTGGCCACTCGCAGGGCATTGGTCTCGATGAAAATCCTGCGGGGCTCGACCTCTTCTCCCATGAGGGTTGTGAAAATGCCATCGGCTGAGATCGCGTCTTCAATCTTGACCTGAAGCAGGGTTCGAGATTCGACGTTCATGGTGGTCTCCCAAAGCTGCTCGGGATTCATTTCACCAAGGCCCTTATAACGTTGCTTAGACAGACCCCGTTCGGCGTCAGCCAAGAGCCAGGTCATCGCAGCAGCAAAGTCGTGAACCTGGGCAGAACGAGCCTGCTCACCGTTGCCCCTGCGAACCGTCGTGCCTGGTGTCACGGCCTGGTTGAGCTGCTCACTAGCATAAGTAAGGGCTCGATAGTCCTCACCAGCAATGAAATCTGGATCAATGGTCGATAGCTTGAGGTTGCCGTGATGAAGCCGTTCAATTCTTAGACGCCAGACCTCTGCCTGACTGTCGAATTCCGCTAGAACCCGAATGTCCAGAGACTTGCCACCCAATTTTTTCTGTTGGTTTTCGATGTAATCCGTCAGCCGTTGGGCAGAGTCTATGGCCGCTTGGTTGCTGGACAGATCCAAGCCAACCCCATTCATGATCGCCATCAGAATGTTGTCATCGATCACCCTAGACACCCGGTCGATAACGGTCTTGGCCTTAAGATAGGCGTCGGCCAAGGCTCGAAGATCGCCATTGGTCTGTTGATCGGGCCCCACCAAAACAGCGTCTTTGAGCGCCAGATCCAACAAAACCCGTTGCATGTCTTCGTCGTTTTTAATGTAACGCTCTTCTTTGCCATGTTTGATCTTGTAGAGCGGCGGCTGCGCAATGTAGACATGCCCTCGCTCAATCAATTCCGGCATTTGTCGATAGAAGAATGTCAACAAGAGCGTACGAATGTGTGAGCCGTCCACATCCGCGTCGGTCATGATGATGATGCGGTGATAGCGCAGCTTGTTTGGGTCGTAGTCTTCTTTGCCAATCCCCGTGCCCAACGTCTGAATCAGCGTCACAATTTCTTGTGAGGCCAGCAGCTTGTCAAACCTGGCCTTTTCAACGTTCAGAATCTTGCCTTTCAGGGGCAGGATGGCTTGGAATTTTCGGTCTCGACCTTGTTTGGCAGACCCACCTGCTGAGTCACCCTCTACGAGATAGAGTTCGGCTTTGGCTGGGTCCCGCTCTTGGCAGTCAGCCAATTTTCCCGACAGACCAAATGAGTCCAACACTCCTTTACGACGGGTCATCTCACGCGCCTTGCGAGCAGCCTCTCTAGCGCGAGCAGCCTCCACAATCTTGGAGCAGATCGCCTTTGCATCGCTTGGGTTTTCGAGCAAGAAACTCTCAAGCATCTTGCTCACCACGTCTTCCACTGGTTGGCGTACTTCGCTAGACACCAGTTTGTCTTTTGTCTGAGAAGAGAATTTTGGCTCGGGTACCTTGACCGACAGCACACAGGTCAAGCCTTCGCGCATGTCATCGCCGGTGGTCTCCACCTTGGCTTTCTTGCTGAGTTCTTCATCAACAATGTATTTGTTCATGACCCGCGTCATGGCTGCTCGCAACCCGGTTAAATGGGTACCGCCATCACGTTGGGGAATGTTGTTAGTAAAACACAGGACTTGTTCGTTGTAACCATCGTTCCATTGCATGGCCACTTCGACAGAAATACCGTCCTTGTCTCCCAAGGCATGGAAGATTTTGGGATGCAGTGTGTTTTTGTTTTTGTTGATAAATTGAACAAAGCCACTGACACCACCAGCAAAGGCAAAGTCTTCTTCTTTGCCCTCTCTCTGATCGACCAAGCGAATCCGAACGCCGTTGTTCAGAAAACTCAGTTCACGCAGACGTTTGGCCAGAATCTCATAATGAAACTCCACCTTGCCGAAGGTTTCAATACTCGGCAGGAAATGAACCTCCGTTCCCCTGCGATCGGTTGTGCCAGTGACAGCCAATGGCGCAACACGCTCACCCTGACGGAACTCCATGCTGTGAACCTGACCGTTTCGCCGCACGGTTAGCCTGAGCCAATCAGACAAAGCGTTAACCACTGAGACGCCGACACCGTGTAATCCGCCAGACACCTTGTAGCTGTTTTGGTCAAATTTGCCACCGGCGTGCAACTCGGTCATCACGATCTCGGCTGCAGACCGGCCGAGTTCGTCGTCTTTGTGAATATCGGTCGGTATGCCGCGACCATTGTCAGTTACCGAAATGGAATTGTCGGTATGAATGGTGATGACGATGTCATCACAATGCCCCGCCAACGCCTCATCAATGGCGTTGTCCACCACTTCAAACACCATGTGATGCAGACCCGTGCCATCGCTAGTGTCGCCGATGTACATTCCCGGCCGCTTGCGAACGGCCTCCAGGCCCTTGAGCATCTTGATAGAGGAAGCACCATAGCCTTGGGCTGTTTCAGCTTTTTCCTCGGACTGCACGATACAACGCTGTTTTAAAAACATATAGAAACCTTAGATTCTCATGGGCATAACGACATAACGAAACTCAGCATCACTGGGCGTGGTGATCAGAGCGCTGGCATTGGGATCCTGCAAAGAGAGTTGAATCTGATCTGTTTTTAAATTGGCCAATACGTCCATCAGATACTGAACATTGAAACCAATGTCGATGGATTCGCCGGTGTAATCCACTTCGACTTCTTCCTGGGCTTCTTCTTGCTCTGCATTGGTGGCTGAAATCTTTAGAACACCCGACGACAGCGATAGACGAACCCCTTTGAACTTGTCTGTCGTCAAGATGGCCGCTCGGGTCAACGCGCCCAGCAGCACCTCTCGACTCATCAAGATGTGCTTGGTATGCCCCCTGGGGATGACACGTTGATAGTCAGGGAACTTTCCTTCGATGAGTTTTGAAATCAACTCAATATTGGCCAACTGAAACCGAACCTGGTTATTGGCCAGTTCAATTTGAAGGGTCTGATCATCATCGGCCAACAATTTCTGAAGCTCCATGATGGCTTTTCGGGGAACGATGACTTCTAGCCGCTCCGTATCTGAGGTGATCTTCATGTTCTCTGATGCCGTCATGGCTGCATAAGCGAGTCGATGGCCATCGGTGGCAACTGCCCTCAGTTGACCAGCCTCGATCACCAACAAGAGACCATTGAGGTAATACCGAATGTCCTGCTGGGCCATTGAAAAATGGACTAAATGCAAGAGTTGTTTAAAGTCTTTTTGACCCAACGAGACGCTAGCTGGATAGGCTTGTGCGGGTGTGACCGTTGGAAACTCTTCGGCGGCGAGGGTCTGCAGCTGAAAGCGTGATTTTCCCTGGGCAATCGACATTTTTCGACCGGCCATGGAAACCACGACTTCATTGTCGTTTGGAAGCGCTCTAAGAATGTCTAGAAACTTACGGGCACTAACGGTGGTTGAACTGTCTTCCGAACCACTGCCCATCTCAACGGTACTGGTGATCTGCATTTCAATATCAGTTGAAATGAGAGAGACGGAAGGTCCTGCCTTTTTAATCAAAATGTTGGAAAGAATGGGCAAGGTGTGACGACGTTCAACAATGCCACTGACCATCTGAAGGGGCCGCAGCAAGGCTTCTCTTTGGGCTTTAATCAGAATCATCTTTTTCTTTCTTAGTCGTAGTAGTTAGAGTGGGCGTGTTCTGTGGATAAGCGAGTTAAGTCCATCAATTGATTGAAAATAACGGTTCTTCTATCTTGTGGACATCATTTGAATCGTTTCTGGGGGTTGTGGATAAGCCAGTCTCCATGGCGTGAGCAAGGGACTTGTGCACAATTTGTCCCCAAGTTCTTCGGCGGTTGTTCACAGGGTTGTGCAAGGGCTTATCCACGAAGCTGCTGCTCCAAAAGGTGAAGCTCTCGATTGAGATCAGCATTGAGCTGACGGGATTCGGAAATTTTTCGGACCGCATGCAACACAGTGGTGTGATCTCGTCCACCAAAAAGATCGCCGATGTCTGGCAGGCTCTTTTGAGTTAATTCTTTTGCCAGATACATGGCAATTTGACGTGGCAGAGCGATGTTGGCCGGACGGCGCTTGCTGTACATGTCTGCGACTTTGATCTTGTAGAAGTCGGCCACGGTCTTTTGGATGTTTTCCACTGAAATAGAGGTTTTTTGAAGGGATAGCAGGTCTTTCAATGCCTCTCGAACCACCTCGATAGAGGGTGTTTTTTGATGGAAATGGCAGTAGGCGATGACTTTGCGCAATGCGCCTTCTAGCTCTCTCACATTGGAACGCAGCTGTCTTGCGATAAAGAAAGCTTCCTCTTCGCCCAAGGCCAGATTTTCGTGCTCCGCTTTGCGCAACAAGATGGCCACACGCATCTCTAATTCTGGTGGCTCAATGGCGACGGTTAGGCCTGAGCCAAACCGACTGACCAAGCGAGAATCGATGCCGTCCAGCTCTGATGGATAGGTATCGCTGGTAATGATGATTTGCTTTTTGGCGGCCACCAACGCTTCGAAGGTATAAAAGAACTCTTCTTGAGTACGAGATTTGCCTGCAAAAAATTGAATGTCGTCGATGAGCAGCAGGTCAAGGGAGTGGTAATAACGCTTGAGGTCGTCAAAAGACTTGCGTTGGTAGGCCCTGACCACATCACTGACATAGGCTTCCGCGTGGATGTAGCGGATTTTGGCAGCGGGGTTCTCTTCGAGCATTTTGTTGCCAACGGAATGGATGAGGTGGCTTTTGCCCAGACCGACCCCGCCATACAAGAACAGAGGGTTGTATCCAGAGCCAGGGTTGTCAGCGACCTGCAGGGCGGCGGCTCTGGCCAGTTGGTTCGCTTTCCCGGGTACAAACAAATCAAAAGTCCAATCAGGATTCAGACGAGCCGTTTCTTGTCCAACTGGTTGAGATGAGACGTTGCTATCGAATGAAGCCTCCATTGCGCCCGGTTCATCGGATGCGACGGTGGTCGATTTTTCTGCGGTGGTTCCCGATTCTGTTTGTGCTTCGGGCGTTACCAGGATTTGGAGATCGACTGCCTGCTGAAGCCTGGCCTGCCACCAGTTGGTCAGTGGCTCAACCAATTGTTCCCTGGCCCAGGTCTGCTTGAAGCGGTTGGGAGCCAAAATGTCAATCTGGATAGGGGATTGAGAAGGCCTCCAACCCCCAAGCGACAGCGGGGCCACCCAGGTTTTGAACTGTTGGCTGGGCAGGCTTTTTTCCAGGTGATCGAGGCAGTCCTGCCACAGCTGATCGAGTGCGGGTAGCTCGTCTGGGGTCGAAAAAATCGGGCTTGCACTCATGTGTCCATTCTACCCGAGACTGATAGTTATCCACAGGCGGCGCTTTTTCGGCAGACCTTCAAGCCCAGCCTTACAAAAAGGCCGATTTATGGGTAGAATCTCGGGTTCCCTCTAAGGAGTTCATGAGATGAAACGCACCTATCAACCATCGGTGGTTCGCCGCAAGCGTACCCACGGCTTTCTGGTTCGGATGAAGACCCGCGGTGGTCGGGCTGTTATTCGTGCGCGCCGTGCCAAGGGCCGCAAGCGTCTGGCTGTCTAAATAGCCTCGGATGTCGGCTGCCAGGGTCGGCTGCCAGCATGCGCTGTCTGACGAGTCTTAATCAGCCCAAAGATTTCACCGCCTTGTTAAATCAACGGCCCGTCGCCTCTGTCGGGCCGTTTGTTTTACATCTAAAACCCAGGCTCACCGAATCAACTTTTGTGGCCCCCGGGCCCCGCCTGGGGATGGTCTTGCCCAAACGCATGATTCGACGAGCGGTGGCTCGCAATCAGATCAAACGATGGGTTCGACCTTTGGCCCTGCGGGTACTAGAGGGGCATTCGGTAGATCTGTTGGTAAGGGTCCGCGGACCCCTGAACCTAAAAGACCCCCTGACAAGGCAAAAACATAAAGAAGAGCTTGTGCTCACTTTTGCCAAAGTGGCTGAGAGGCTAGGTAGCCACGTATGAAGTCGTTTGGGGCCTTTCACCGGGTTCTGATCTGGTGTGCTCAATTGATGATCCGTGGTTACCAATTGAGCATCCGGATTGTGCTGGGGCCGCGCTGTCGATTTCTGCCCACCTGTTCTGACTACGCGCACGAGGCTATTGAATTGCACGGGCTGTGGAATGGGGGTCGCATGACCATCCACCGACTTTGTCGATGTCGTCCTGGGGGTGGCTCGGGCTATGATCCAGTTTCTTCTGGTCAAGAGCCGCCGCCTTCTGGCTCATGAGTTGTGTTTTTAGAGTGTTCTTTTTGAAACGGTTTTGATATGGATACCCGTCGGACAGTGTTGGCTTTGGTTTTTGCAGCATCTCTTTTCCTCCTGTGGGAGTCTTGGATGCGGGCCTCGCGTCCACCAGGTGTTGAGCAGACTGCTGCTGCCACATCCCCGTCGGTAGGTCAGGCCGCCCAAACCCCCGGTCCTGCCTCTGCCACCAGCGCCATTCCCTCTGCCAGTCAGGCCCTTGCGCCGACGGCCGCCCCGGCTAAACAGGCTGCCAATATCGTGGCCCAATCGCCTGCGCCCAGTTCAGAGCGCGTGGTTTTACAAAACAATAGTCTGGCCTTGGAGGTGGACACCCTTGGTGCACGCTTCGTCAAGGCAACGCTACTGGACCAGCCGTCTGACAACTATCCGGGGGGCAAGGTGTTGCTCTTTGATCAGTCTGCAGGCGCTCAGTACGAGGCCCAGACGGGCTTGATTGGTCAGGCGGCCGCAGGCAAGGCCTTCCCCAATCACACACTGCCGTTTGTAAGGCAGCCGCTGGCCGGGGGACAAGACCCAAGTCGCTCGGTGGTGTTGGTGGCGGAGTCGGGCGGGCTTAAGTTGATCAAAAAAATTGAGTTGGCCGCAACAGGCCACCAGGTCAAGCTGACGCACACCATTGTGAATACCGGCGCCGATACGGTTGCCCCAAGCCTCTACCTGCAATTCCTGCGCACGGATAACCCACCGCCGGGCGAGAACTCTTTCTACTACACCTTTACTGGCCCTGCGCTGTTTACAGACCAGGCCAAGTTTCAAAAGATCGATTGGTCAGACATTGAGAAAAACAAAACCAGCCACATCCGACAGGCCTCTGATGGGTGGTTGGGCATGGTGCAGCATTATTTTGTCTCGGCCTATGTGCTGGATAACAACCAACCCCGAGAGTTCTTCACTCGGAAGGTGGATCAGAACCTATACGCGGCTGGCATGATCCAGGCGATTGCCTCGGTCGCCCCTGGTGGTCAGCAAACCCATGAGTCCACGCTGTATGTTGGTCCCCAGATTCAGCGCACCCTCGAGCAGTTGGCGCCGGGTCTTGAGTTGGTGGTGGATTACAGCTGGCTGACGTTTATTGCCAAACCCATTTATTGGCTGCTGGAGCAGATCAATCGCCTCGTGAACAACTGGGGCTGGTCCATCGTGGTCCTGACCATCGTCATCAAGGGCCTCTTTTATCCGCTGTCGGCTGCCAGCTATCGGTCGATGGCCAAGATGAAGGCCGTTGCTCCTCGAATTGCGGCCATTCGAGAGCGCTACCCGAATGATCGGGCCAAACTCAATCAGGCCATGATGGAGATCTACAAGACGGAGAAAATCAATCCGCTCGGTGGTTGTCTGCCGGTCGTGATCCAGATTCCCGTTTTCTTGGCGCTGTATTGGGTGCTGCTGGGCAGTGTCGAGATGCGCAACGCCCCTTGGATTCTCTGGATTCAAGATTTGGCTGCGCCGGACGCCTTGTTTGGTGTCATTCCAGGCCTCAACATGCCTTTGGGTCCGCTGCCGCTGTTGATGGCTGCCACCATGTATCTGCAGACCAAGCTGAACCCACCACCACCAGACCCCATGCAGGCCAAAGTCATGATGATCATGCCGTTGGTCTTCTCGGTGTTTTTCTTCTTCTTCCCTGCGGGCCTCGTCTTGTATTGGTTGGTCAACAACGTGGTTTCGATTGCCCAGCAGTGGACCATCATGAAGCGGGTGAATGCCGGGGCCTAGCCAATCGGTTGAAACGATTGCGGCCGTTGCGACGGCCGCTGCCGCTGGGGCCATCGGGATCGTTCGGGTCTCAGGCCCCGCCAGCCATCGTGTGGCCAAGGCCCTTTGTGGGCAGGACTTAAAGCCCAGACAGGCCACACTGGTTTCTTTTCTGAATGAAGATGGTCAGCCGATTGATCAAGGGCTGGCCATTTTTTTCAAAGCCCCTCACTCCTATACCGGTGAAGATGTCCTGGAGCTCCAGGGGCATGGTGGGTTGGCGGTTTTGCAGCTGGTTTTAAGGGCCTGTCTGGCATGTCATCGAGCTGACAGCCCGATTCGGCCGGCGCAGCCGGGCGAATTCACGCAGAGAGCTTTTCTCAACGACAAAATGGATTTGGCGCAGGCGCAGGCTGTGTCGGATTTGATTGCGGCGCAGACCAGCCGAGCGGCTCAGGCCGCCTTGGCTTCTTTGACAGGTGCTTTTTCACGGGAAATTCAGGCCTTGCAAGCTCAGCTGATAGACCTCCGCCTTCGTGTGGAAGCTTGTTTGGATTTTCCGGAAGAAGACATCGAGTTCATTGGTCGTGAGCATGTGGCGCAACGACTACAGGCCTGTCGAGACAGGTTGAAAGCCATTTTTCAGTCAGCCCAACGAGGTCAGGCGCTCAGGGAGGGGCTGAGGGTGGTCCTGGTGGGCCCACCCAATGTGGGCAAATCATCGCTGCTCAACGCCTTGGCCGAGGAGGAGGTTGCCATTGTGACCGCTGTCCCGGGCACGACGCGAGATCGCTTGGTACAGGACTTGGTGATCGAGGGCCTGCCCATTCGTGTGATTGATACGGCAGGGCTTCGGCAGACCGAGGACGAGGTTGAGCGAATAGGCATTGAGCGCAGTTGGCAGGCCATTGAGCAGGCGGATTTGGTGGTGTTGCTTCGAGATGCCAGCGGTCAATACCCATCGGACAGTGCTATGGAAAAAGCGGTCTGTGATCGGGTGGGCAGCCGAGATGTTCAGACTGGTTTGTCACAAAGGACCGCCGATGTCTTGGTGGTCTTCAACAAGGTCGATCAGTGTGTCACGGTGCCTGACACAACACAGACACCTGGTGGTGCCAAGGCTTTGCTGGTGTCGGCCAAAACAGGGCAGGGGCTGGACCAGCTGCGAGCGGCTTTTGCCCATGCGGCCGGCTGGTCTCAGTCTGGCGCGCAAGAGGGCGTTTTCAGTGCCCGGTCTCGGCAGTTGGAGGCCTTGTCGAGGGCTGATCAGGCCTTGGGTTTTGCGGCGGGGCATTTACAACTGCAGGCGTTGGAGTTGTTGGCCGAGCAGCTTCGCCTGGCCCAGCAGCACTTGTCTGAGATTACCGGCGCGTATCTGGCCGATGATTTACTGGGCGCTATCTTTGGTCAGTTTTGTATTGGCAAGTAGACCGGCGTTCCTTCAAATCGGCCTTGCAGGTGGTTCTTGGAGGCGTCTTTGGCAAGCCATATAGATCCAGACATGGCGATGTAGCACCCCGCCGGACAGAGTTGGGCGGCGGCCACAGCCAGCCCTAAATTAAAAAGGGCATCGCTGTTTGGCTGGCTCGCCGGAATCATGGCGCCTGTGAACACCACGGTTTGTTCGGCTCGCTTGTGCAGGGCAATGAGGTCGGCCGACCGCACCATTGTGTCGGTTCCATGAATGATGATCAGACGATCTTCTGGGCTCTCGGCCACGGCAAGGGCCAGTGTCTGTCTTTGATCCTCTGTCATGTCGAGGCTGTCAACCAGCATCACGGTCTCGAGTCGTGTGTTCGTAGGCAGTCGGCATTGCGTGGCCCAGGCGGCAAGCCCGCTTTGTGTGAACCCCAGCCCATTTTGGTCGGGGCAGTATTGCTTCTCAAAAGTACCGCCGGTGGTGAGAATGGCCAGTGAGGCGGTGGGGTTGTTGCGCTGCATATTTGACGGCTTTGTGTGGTTATTGGGCCTTAGGGATTGTGCGATTTTGGACCACAAATCCCCGGTGCTAGACTGCCATCATCCTGTCATATTTGTGGAAATAAAGCGCCATGAGCACCTCTATCCCCGTCACCCGTCCCTACGCCGTGAACCATGCCGATCTGCTGAAGTGGGTAGATCAGATTGCAGCCAAGACCAAGCCCAAAGAGATTGTTTGGTGTGACGGTTCGCAGGCCGAGTACGACCGGCTGTGCAAGCAAATGGTGCAGGCGGGCACCTTGAAGCGCTTGAATGCAGCCAAGCGCCCCAACTCCTATCTGGCCTGGTCGGATCCCTCGGATGTGGCTCGCGTCGAAGACCGTACTTTTGTGTGTAGCGCGCGGCAAGAAGATGCGGGCCCCAATAACAATTGGATCGCGCCGGCGGAGATGCGCTCGACGCTCGATGGTCTGTTTGAGGGCTGTATGCAGGGCCGCACCCTGTATGTGGTGCCTTTTTCGATGGGTCCCCTGGGTTCGCCCATCTCTCAGATCGGCGTAGAGCTCTCCGACTCCCCCTATGTCGTGGTGAACATGCGCATGATGACTCGCATGGGCAAGGCGGTCATTGACCTGCTGGGACAAGACGGCGCTTTTGTGCCGTGCGTTCACACCGTTGGCGCGCCGTTGGCTGCCGGTCAGGAAGACGTGTCTTGGCCTTGTAATGCCACCAAGTACATTGTTCACTTTCCCGAGACCCGCGAGATCTGGTCTTACGGCTCGGGCTACGGTGGCAATGCCTTGTTGGGCAAAAAATGTTTTGCCTTGCGCATTGCCTCCACCATGGGTCGTCGAGAGGCCATGGCCGGTGCGACTGGCTGGCTGGCGGAGCACATGCTGATTCTTGGGGTTCAGGCCCCCTGGGGTAAGAAGTACCACGTGGCTGCGGCCTTTCCGTCGGCCTGCGGCAAGACCAATTTCGCCATGCTGATTCCGCCCAAGGGCCTGGATGACAACGGCTGGAAGATCACCACCATCGGTGATGACATCGCTTGGATCAAGCCTGATGCCCAAGGTCGCCTGCGAGCGATCAACCCAGAGGCGGGCTACTTTGGTGTGGCGCCTGGCACCAACGAAAAGACCAACTACAACTGCATGGCTTCTTTGCGTGAAAACGTGATCTTCACCAACGTGGCCTTAACGGATGATGGTGATGTCTGGTGGGAGGGCATGACCGATACGCCGCCTGCTCATTGCATGGATTGGCAGGGGCGTGACTGGACGCCCGAGGTGGCAAAGTCCGAAGGTCGCAAGGCCGCTCATCCCAATGCCCGTTTTACCGTAGCGGCCACGCAGAACCCAGTGATTGATTCGGCCTGGGACGATCCTGCCGGTGTTGCGATTGATGCCTTTATCTTCGGTGGTCGTCGCTCGACCACGGTGCCATTGGTGACCGAAGCTCGCAATTGGCAAGAGGGCGTGTACATGGCTGCAACCATGGGTTCAGAGACCACTGCGGCCGCGGCGGGTCAGCAGGGTGTCGTTCGTCGAGACCCTTTTGCCATGTTGCCCTTCTGTGGTTACAACATGGCCGACTACTTTGGTCATTGGCTGTCCCTTGGAGACAAGCTGGCAGCCAGTGGGGCGGTGCTGCCCAAGATTTACTGTGTCAATTGGTTCCGAACAGATGCCAATGGCAAGTTTGTATGGCCCGGTTTTGGTGAGAACGCCCGCGTCCTGAAATGGATGTTGCAGCGAATTGAGGGTCAGGCCAGCGGCCAAGAGCATGTCTTTGGTGTCTCCCCAAGCTATGCCGATCTGGACTGGAGCGGCCTGACTTTCTCTGCGGAGCAGTTCGAGACCATCAGTGCGATTGATCTGTCTGCCTGGCAGCAAGAGTTCGATCTGCACGAGGAGTTGTTTGGTCGTCTGGCCAACGGTTTGCCGCCGGTCCTGCGTGAGATCAAGACCAAGCTGCACCAACAGCTTCAGGACAGGCTGGCAGCCTAAGCATTTGCCCATGCTTGTCCGGCCCACCCTTTGGCGGCCGGACTTTATGCCCACATGATCTTTGGTGACCTACAGATCTTGTGGGCGTTTTTTTAAATTCAGCGCCTTAGCGACGCTCATTTCTCTTGGTCCCGGCTCCACCGTAATGGGGCTACCCGCTTGAACCGGTCCGGGTTGAACGACTTGTAGATACCAGCCAGATTGGTGGGTTTCAAACATGTGGCGAGCGGCCAGTGGGGCTTTCATCAAGGCTGTGAACTTGAAACACGGGCTTCGGGGTTCTGTCACCCGCAAGATGGTCTGTCCGATTCGCCAGACATCACCCACGAACACCGTCTCCTCATCAAATCCCTCGACGGTCAGATTTTCGCCAAAGGCGCCGTAGTGGTCTAGACGATCGGCGGCGCCCGATACTGAAACCAACCAGGTTTTCCACTGGGCATAGTGCTCCGAGCAGAAAGCGTAGACCGCCTTGTCAAGGCCTCCGTGAACGCTGAGGTCCACTTGTTCGTCGCCCTCAAGCCCCAGTTTTTGAAGTTCGATGGGCGCCGGGTGCTCTAGGCTGGAGGCGCTGGTCTTGCGAATCGCGGTTTGAACGCCATGGACCGGCTCGTTGGTGTTACGGACGAGCAGCAGTTGGGCCTGTCCTGTATTGATGCTGATCAGACGGCTCATGGCTTGCTCTGCTCCTGTCGTTTTGCTTGACTGAACTGATCGGCCAGACGGATGGCCTCGATCAGTGAGTCGGGGCTTGCCAGGTCTTTCCCGGCGATGTCAAAAGCGGTGCCATGGTCAACGCTGGTTCGGATGAACGGCAGCCCCAGGGTGCTGTTCACGCCCTGCTCGATGCCACCCAGCTTGATCGGAATGAGTCCTTGGTCGTGATAGAGGCAGACGACAAGGTCGAAGTCGCGACAGTCGGGCGTTTTGCCAAAGGCTTTCATAAAAACCGTATCCGCCGGCCACGGGCCGGAGGCCAGGATGCCGGCGGCCCGGGCCTTTGCGATCGCGGGCTCAATGACCCTGGCCTCTTCCTGGCCAAATCGGCCGTTTTCTGAGGCATGTGGATTCAAGGCCGCAACGGCAATCCGGGGTTTTGGGATACCAAGCCATGGTCCAGCCGTCTGACTGATCGAGATGGTCTCCAGGAGCTGTGTTGTATTGAGTTGAGAGATCGCGGCGCTCAGGGGTAGGTGAATGCTGTCGAGCACGACGCGAAGGTCTGGGGTGGACAGCATCATTCGGACAGCTGGCGGTTGAACTGGGTTGGCCAGGTGAGCCAGGAGTTCGGTGTGTCCGGGCCAGTCATGTCCGGCCATCGCCCAGGCTGTTTTGTGGATGGGAGCCGTTACCAAGGCCTTGGCATGACCTTGCATGACCAATTGCGTGGCTTGGGTCACCGCCTCAAAGCTGGCTTGTCCGCTTGCGGGACTGATTTGGCCAAGAGGATAGGGACCACGGCTGCCAGTGTCGACAAGGCAGGCCGCTAGCTGGGCTTGCTCGGATGGGTCCGCCAGGCTGAGCAAAAGGGCTTGGTCTCCGACAATACGGAGCTCGAGCTGGGGCGTTTTGTGGCGAAGGGCTCGCCAGGCTTTGACCACAATCTCTGGGCCAATGCCGGAGGGGTCCCCCATGGTGATGGCGATAGAATGGCCGGTCTTTTTCTGCAGACGGTTTGTCATGGTTGAATCATGACGGATATCTGCCCTGACGCGGGAACGCTCGTGATTGGTTGAGTGCTGCTGCAGACCTCGGTGTGGGTGTTAATTGAAGGCGGTGGCGATGAGCGGCTTGGATGAGGTGGTCGTTTTTCTGGCGTTTGCAGCGTTTGCCGCCGGTTTTGTTGATGCCGTGGTGGGCGGTGGCGGACTGGTTCAACTGCCAGCCTTGTTTAGTAGTCTTCCTCAGGCTAGCGCCGCGAGCCTATTTGGTACTAACAAGATGTCATCGATTGCGGGCACTTTTTTTGCCGCGCGTCGCTACATGCGCAGCGTTCGCCTCATTCGTCACGTCTTGTGGCCATCGGTCATCGCCGCGGGTCTGTTCTCGTGGCTTGGGGCTGGGGCCGTGAGTTTGTTGCCCCGGGCTTGGGCCCAGCCCTTGGTCTTGGTGTTGTTGGTTGCGGTGGCTGTGGTGACGCTGCGACAACGAACGTTGGGGCTGGTCCACCAGCCGACTCTATCGGTGCGGCAAGAGTTTTGGTTTGCCCTGGCGCTGGGGGCTGTTCTTGGGTTTTATGACGGGTTTTTCGGTCCCGGCACTGGGGCATTCCTCATCTTTATTTTTGTCCGTGTCTTTGGCTACGATTTTCTGCATGCCTCGGCCCACAGCAAGTTGATTAACTTGATGACCAACTTTGGGGCTCTGGTGTTTTTTGTCCCCACCGGTGAGGTGTTGCTGAAGGTAGGGCTGGTGATGGCTTGTTGCAACGTCATGGGGTCGGTGGTCGGTGCACGCACGGCGGTTCGCAAGGGCAGTCAGTTTGTGCGGGTGTTTTTCATTGGGTTGTTGGCTGTCATGATTGTTCGGATGGGGCTGACGACTGTGGAGATGTTTCGCTAATCATTGGATAGGAGCAGGTCATGGGCGCGTCTTTGGAGCTGAGAGAGGCTGCGTTGTTGCGGTCTCAGGGGTTTGTCGGTGGGCATTGGGTTGATGCGATCGATGGCCGGACGTTTGAGGTGCAGGATCCTGCAACCGGCGAGATGCTGGTTCGTGTTGCCAACATGGGCGCAACAGAGGCCACCTCCGCGATTGATGCTGCACAGGCGGCCCTTGGGGATTGGAAGAGGCGACCGGCCAAAGACCGGGCCGCCATTCTGAAGGCTTGGTTTCACTTGATTCTGGCTCATGCAGATGACTTGGCCATGCTGATGACCCGAGAGCAGGGTAAGCCTTTGGCGGAGGCCAAGGGTGAGGTGGTCTATGGGGCGAGCTTTGTGGAGTGGTTCGCCGAAGAGGCCAAGCGCATCTATGGCGAAGTGATTTCCGCCCCCACCACGGACCGAGAGCTGGTGGTGCTCAAAGAGCCCATCGGTGTCTGCGCCGCGATCACGCCCTGGAATTTTCCGCTGGCCATGATTACTCGTAAGTGTGCGCCCGCTCTTGCCGCGGGCTGCACTGTTGTTGTTAAGCCAGCCGAGGCGACGCCTTTGACGGCCTTGGCTCTGGCTGAGCTGGGTCACCGTGCGGGGATACCGGCCGGGGTCTTCAACGTGGTGGTCGGTGACGCTCAGGCGGCCCCTGCCATTGGCCAGGTGCTGTGTGCCGACTCGCGGGTTCGTAAGCTGTCATTTACCGGCTCGACCGAGGTGGGGCGAATCTTGTTTCGCCAGTCAGCCCAGACCATTAAGAAGCTCTCTCTGGAACTGGGGGGCAATGCGCCGTTCATCGTATTCGACGACGCAGACCTAGATGCAGCCGTGGAGGGCGCCTTGGCCTCGAAGTTTAGGAACGCCGGTCAGACCTGCGTCTGCGCCAATCGAATTTATGTTCAGGCGGGTGTTTATCAGGCCTTCTCAGAGCGCTTGGCCAAACGGGTGGCTGAGTTCAAGGTCGGCAACGGGCTAGCGGCTGGGGTGCAGATTGGACCGCTCATTGAGCCCGCCGCGATTGAAAAGGTGAAAGAGCATGTGGCAGATGCCCTTGCGGGCGGAGGTCAGGTCCTGGTGGGGGGGAAGCCTCATGCGCTGGGCGGGTTGTTTTTTGAGCCGACTGTCTTGACGAACGTCCACGAGGGCATGCGCCTGGCTTCTGAGGAGACCTTTGGTCCGGTGGCCCCGTTGTTCAAGTTTGAGACCGAGGAGGAGGTGGTGGCTCGGGCCAACGACACGGACTTTGGGCTGGCATCTTATTTTTATTCGCGCGACATCGGCCGGATTTTTAGGGTGGCTCGCCAGCTGGAGACCGGCATGGTCTGTGTCAACAGTGGCATTTTCTCCAACGAGGTGGCCCCGTTTGGTGGGGTCAAGCAGTCTGGTCTCGGTCGGGAGGGCTCTCGGCATGGCATCGAGGAGTACCTGGAAATGAAGTACCTGACACTGGCAGGGCTTGATCGATGAGTGGGGTGGCGCAGGCCCAGGTGGCCAAGGCTGCCGTTCTGCGGCAGTCCGGTGTCCGGGGACCCTATGTGGAGACCCGACCGCTGAGCTTTGAACAGGTCACCGTGGAGCCACCTGGATTCGGGGAGATTCAGGTTCGTATTCGGGCGGCCAGCCTTTGCCATTCGGATTTGTCCGCCATCAACGGCGATCGCCCTTGGCCGGTTCCCCTGGTGATTGGCCACGAGGCGGCCGGCGAGGTGGTGGGCCTGGGGGAGGGCGTGACTCGGTTTGCCATTGGTGACCCTGTTGCCATGGTGTTCAAGCCGTTTTGTGGCCAGTGCCTGCCTTGCCTGAGTGGCCGAGGGGTGTTGTGCGAGCCGGGTGGCGCTTCGAATGCCACAGCCAGCCTGTTGGGGGGCTATCAGAGACTGCGACTTCATGGGCAGGCGCTTCACCATCACATGGGTGTGGCGGCCTTCTCGGAGTTGGTCACCATTTCTCAGCATTCAGCCGTCAAAATTGGGCCTGGCCTGCCTTGGGAGATTGCTGCCCTCTTTGGGTGTGCAGTCCTCACCGGTGCTGGGGCGGTTTTCAACACGGCCATGGTTCGCCCAGGCCAGTCCGTCGCCGTGGTGGGTCTCGGCGGGGTGGGCTGCTCTAGTCTTCTGGCTGCGAGGGCGGCCGGCGCCTCGATTCGAATAGCGGTGGATCGGGTACCAGAGAAGCTCGAGATGGCCAAGACCTTGGGGGCCACCCACGTGGTGAATGCCGGGGCCCCAGATGCGTTGGAGCAGATTCGGGCCATTACTGGAGGCGGGGCGATTGGCGGTGTGGATGTGGCTTTTGAAATGGCGGGCGCAGTGCCTGCGCTTGATTTTGCCTATAAGGCAGCCAAGAAGGGCGGCATGATGGTCTCCGCCGGCCTGCCCAACCCGGCAGCTCAGTGGTCGATTCAGGCCGTCACCTTGATTGCGGACGAAAAAACGGTGAAGGGCAGTTACATGGGCTCCGCGGTCCCCATTCGCGACATTCCCCGGTACATCGAGCTTTATCGAGCCGGTCAGCTTCCGGTGGATCTGCTGCTGGGTCGAACCATGGCCCTAGAGGACTTGCACCAGGCGCTTGATGCCCTGGACCAGGGCCAGGCTCTCCGGCAGGTGGTGCTGTTCTAGTGGCTTAAGGCCCTCTTGGGGGGTCGATGTTTCACGTGGAACCATGTTTCACGTGAAACATCCCCGGCCGGGTGTTCTATTCAGCCATGGCTTTATCGAACAATCGTTCCTATAATGCGCCCTCCTTCGTGATTTACAGGGTGCGTTTCGGTGGTCTTTCCTCAGGCTTTTGATGTGATTGTTGTGGGCGGTGGGCATGCCGGCACCGAGGCCGCGCTCGCTGCTGCTCGGACGGGCGCCCAGACCCTGCTGCTGACGCACAGCCTGGAGACCCTCGGGCAGATGTCCTGCAACCCCTCGATTGGTGGCGTTGGCAAGGGCCACCTGGTCAAAGAGGTGGATGCGATGGGCGGCGCCATGGCCCTGGCGACAGACCAGGCGGGCATTCAATTTCGAATTCTGAATGGTTCTAAGGGGCCTGCTGTGCGCGCCACCCGGGCCCAGGCGGATCGCGTCTTGTATCGACAGGCGATTCGAACGCTTTTAGAAAACCAAGCCAATCTCTGGATGTTTGCCCAGGCGGTCGATGATTTGCTGTTGTCTGGCGATCGGGTGTCGGGAGTCCGAACCCAGACGGGGCTTGTTTTTCAGGCCAAGACAGTTGTTTTGACGGCGGGCACTTTTCTAAATGGCCGTATTCACGTGGGCCTGGAGAATTATTCGGCTGGCCGGGCGGGGGACCCGCCGGCCATTGCCCTATCGGAGCGTCTGCGGGCATTGAGCCTGCCCCAGGGTCGGCTCAAGACCGGCACGCCACCGCGCCTGGATGGTCGGAGCATCGATTGGTCAGTCCTGGAAGAGCAGCCCGGGGACCTCGATCCCGTTCCGGTGTTTTCCTTCCGGGGTTCGGCCCAGATGCACCCCAGGCAAATTCCATGTTGGATTACCCATACCAACGCCCAGACCCACGATGTGATTCGAGCCGGCCTAGACCGCTCGCCCATGTTCACCGGGGTGATCGAGGGGGTTGGGCCACGCTACTGCCCCTCCATTGAGGACAAGGTTCACCGGTTTGCGGACAAGGACAGCCATCAGATTTACCTAGAACCCGAGGGCTTGCAGACCCACGAGGTCTATCCGAATGGCATCTCGACCAGCCTGCCCTTTGATGTCCAGCTGGCCATTGTTCGGTCGATGAAGGGCCTTGAAAATGCGCACATTTTGCGGCCGGGCTATGCCATTGAGTACGACTACTTTGACCCCCGGGGCCTGAAGGCCAGCCTGGAAACCCAGGCGATCGAAGGCTTGTTTTTTGCTGGTCAGATCAACGGCACCACCGGTTATGAGGAGGCTGCTGCCCAAGGGCTTTTGGCTGGCTTGAATGCCGCTCGGCAAACCCAAGACTTGCCGGCCTGGGTGCCCGCGCGGCACCAGGCTTATTTGGGCGTCTTGGCCGATGACCTGGTCACTCGCGGTGTGACCGAACCCTATCGGATGTTTACGAGTCGGGCTGAGTATCGCCTGAGCCTAAGGGAAGACAACGCCGACCTGAGGCTGACTCCGGTGGCCCGGGAGATGGGTTTGGTTGACGATGCCCAGTGGGCAGCCTTTGAAGCCAAACAGTCCGCCATTGAGACCGAGCTGGGCCGCTTGCGCGCCACCATGATCAATCCCAAGCTGCTCGATCCGCAGCGGCTTGCTGAAGCACTGCCTGGGGTGGGGCTTGAGAGGGAGGCCTTGGCTGTCGACCTTCTCAAGCGACCTGAAGTCGGCTACCAAGACCTGATCAAGCTCCTGCCGGGTGAGGCGCCACAAGATGAGGCAGTTCGCCAGCAGGTGGAGATTCAAGTGAAATACGCGGGCTACATTGCTCGGCAGGCCGACGAAGTCGCCCGGCATGAGGCGCATGAGTCTGCATCCATTCCAGAAGACTTGGATTTTCAGGCGGTTGCTGGCCTGTCTTTTGAGGTTCGACAAAAGCTCTCCAAGGCCCGTCCTCAGACCTTGGGTCAGGCGTCTAGGGTCTCGGGGGTGACGCCAGCGGCGATCTCTCTGTTGTGGATTCATCTGAAACGACACAGGGCGAAGCGTGCTTCGGATCCCCAGGATCTTGGGCGAGTGGCTTGAACCAGTCATCTGCGGACGGGCGCCGTGCCGACGATTTGAGCGCGTTGCTCTGTGCGCATTGGCAGGCTTGCAGCCCCAGCGGCCCCAGTTTGTCTCTGGAACAGTCGAGACAACTCATTGAATTCGCGGAGCTGTTGCAGCATTGGAACCGGGTGCACAGCCTGACGGCTGTGGAGGGCTTGGCCGACACCCTTCAGCGGCATTTGATCGATGCCTTGAGAGCCTGGCCTGGCCTGGCTCGTCGCCTCGCCGATCAGGCCGAGCCACGGTGCTGTGATGTTGGCAGCGGGACTGGCGTCCCGGGCCTGCCACTGGCGCTGGTGATGCCCGGCTTGCAGATGGATTTGGTTGAGCGGGTTGCACGCAAAGCAGCCTTTTTAAGGCATGCGGCTGCGCGCCTGGGCCTGGCCTCTCGCGTTGGAGTCCATCAGCAAGACGTGACGCGGCTCAGTCCGTCTCGTCCCTATGAGATGATTGTCTCTCGGGCCTTTGCGCCGCTGGAGAACTTTTTAGAGTGGACGTTTCACCTGTCGGGCCCCGGGACCACCTGGCTCTATATGGCAGGAAAACTTAATGAAATCAAGCACCTAGAAGGTGATCGGTATCAGCACCCCAGGCTGGCAGGCCGGTTGGGCGAACTGTCGGTAGAGGCAGTCGGTGGCTCTGGGCCGGAACGTCATTTGATTTGGATACGGAGATTGTCTTGACCCCCTCAACCCCCCAGACACAGGTCTTTGTGGTCGCCAACCAAAAGGGGGGCGTTGGCAAGACGACCACCACCGTCAACCTGGCCGCGGCCCTGGCCAGGCAGGGTGTGAGAACCCTGCTCGTCGACCTCGATCCCCAGGGCAACGCAACCATGGGCAGTGGCGTGGACAAAGCCACCCTTCAGTGTTCCGTTTACGACGTTTTGCTGGGTCTGGCCAGCGCCTCGACGGCGATCGTGCCGGGCTCCGCTGGCTACGACGTTCTGCCAGCCAACCGAGACTTGGCCGGGGCGGAGGTGGAGTTGGTGGACTTGGAGTCCAGGGAACATCGCCTGGCATCGAGCCTACAGGCTCTGGGTGCTGGTTATCAGATGGTGTTGGTGGACTGCCCACCGTCGCTATCGATGCTCACCCTCAATGGGCTGTGCGCCGCCAATGGCGTGATTATTCCCATGCAGTGCGAGTACTTTGCGTTGGAGGGCCTGTCGGATCTTGTTAACTCTATTAAGCGGGTCCATGCGGGGCTTAACAAACGCTTGCAGATCATTGGGCTTTTGCGGGTGATGTTTGATCCTCGCATGACCTTGTCTCAACAGGTCAGCGAGCAGCTTGAGCGTCACTTTGGACAGCAGGTGTTCCAGACGGTCATCCCGCGAAACGTGCGACTGGCTGAGGCCCCCAGCCATGGGTTGCCCGGCGTACTCTATGACCCCAGCAGTCGGGGCTCTCAGGCTTACCTGGCCTTTGCCCAAGAGCTGATCGATCGATTGGGTTTATTACCAAAGAAGGCGATGTCATGAAGAAAAAAGGATTGGGCCGAGGCCTTGAGGCATTGCTCGGCACCGGTGGGGCCAACCCCCTGACCACCGAGGTGGACCAGCTGCCCTTGTCACAGATCCAAGCCGGGCAGTATCAGCCCCGTCAGTCCATGGACAACCAGGCCTTGCAGGAGCTGGCGGATAGCATTCGGGCGCAGGGCGTCATCCAGCCGATCGTGGTTCGACGCCTGGGCCGAACCGGTGGCCCAGCCTACGAGATCATTGCCGGTGAGCGCCGTTTTCGGGCGGCTCAGCTCGCAGGGCTTGCTCAGGTGCCGGTGGTGATCAAGTCAGCAGACGATCAGTCGGCTCTGGCCATGGCCTTGATCGAAAATCTGCAGCGCCAGGATTTGTCGGCGCTGGAGGAAGCCCAGGGCATCGCTCGTCTGATCAATGAATTCGGTCTGACGCATGAGCAGGCGGCCCAGGCGGTCGGACGCTCTCGCAGCGCCACGACCAACTTGCTGCGCCTTTTGAGCCTGCCTGAGGCCATTCAGCAGCATTTGCGAGATGGCCTCTTAGAGGCGGGCCATGCCCGGGTGTTGCTTGGTTTGCCTGCTGCTGCGGCCAAGGCCTTGGCCCAGATCGCCGTGGCGCAAAAACTGTCGGTTCGTGAGGTGGAGGCCAGGGCCAGGCGCTTGGCTTTGTCGGACCCCAAGTTAGCCGGGAAGGCGAGTAAGGCTGGACAAGATCGGGCGAGGGCAGGCCAGGCCGACTGGGACCGCATGCAAGAGGATTTGGCGGACGCTTTGGGGCTCACTGTTCGGCTAACGCCCAAGGGCAAGGCGGGTGGCGGTGAGCTCAAAGTCCAATTTTCCAGCTCTGAGGAGTTTCAGGGCCTGTTGGACCGCCTGATGCCCGATCGGATGGGTCATTGAAGGGCCCGTTCTTTTTGACAGGCATCGGCCAAAGGCACTACACTTGCCGGGCTTTACCGACAGTCGAAAGGGGTTTTCCCTTACTGCCATGGTTTGGTTCGTAGGCCTTCAGGCAGCCATCGGCTTGGTGTTGGCCTTGGCGGTGCTGGGTTTCTGGGGTCTTGATGCAGCTGGCTCCGTGTTGCTGGGCTCGGCGGTGGTCTGGGGTCCGAACCTGGTTTTTGCCCTTCGGCTCTCCGCCTCGCGAGAGCAAGCCGCGGCGGTCTGGCTGGTGGGGCAGTTGGCCAAACTCGGTTTGGCAGTGATGTTGTTACTGTTTGTCGCCAAATTCTGGCCTGCGGTGTCTTGGCCCGGACTACTGGTTGGATTGGCGGTGACAGGGTTGTCGGTGTTTGTGGGGCCTTGGATGACCAATCGCGCTGAGAAGCGCGCCCACAGCAAAAGAATTGATGCGTTGTTGAGTCAGACTGAACAGCGCGGCCCGAAGGTCTGAGTCTGTTGTTAATTGAATCAGGGAGAAGATGAATGGCAGGAAGCGCACCCACCGCTGGTGAATACATTGTTCACCACCTGGGCCATCTGACCAATACCGGCAAGCCCCAGTCGGCCATCATTGATTTTTCCGTCATCAACCTGGACACCCTGTTCTGGTCTGTTTCCCTTGGTCTGTTGACCATTTTTGTGCTCTGGCTCGCTGCCCGCAAGGCCACTTCCGGGGTGCCCGGACGGTTTCAGGGCCTTGTCGAAATGGTGGTGGAACTTGTCGAAGACCAGAGCAAGGGCATTGTTCATGGCAACAGGACTTTCATTGCCCCTCTGGCCCTGACCGTGTTCGTCTGGATCGTCTTCATGAACGCCATGGATTTGATTCCAGTCGACCTGATTCCGATGGGGTGGGGACAGTTGGCGCTCGCCCTTGGGTTGGTGAATGACTCCCACGATGCCTACATGCGGGTTGTGGCCACCGCTGATCTGAACGGCGCGATGGGCATGGCATTGGGCGTACTGGCGCTCATGCTCTACTACAACATCAAGATCAAAGGCATTGGCGGCTTTGTGCACGAACTGTTCTGCGCGCCTTTTGGCAGCCACCCAGCCCTCTGGCTCCCCAACCTGGGTCTGAACATCATTGAGTTTGTCGCCAAGACCGTCTCGCTTGGCATGCGACTCTTCGGCAACATGTATGCCGGTGAGCTGGTCTTTATGCTGATCGCCCTGCTGGGTGCGACAGCCACGACGTTTGGCTTTATTGGCCACATCATTGCCGGCTCTGTTTGGGCCATCTTCCACATTTTGATTGTTCTGTTGCAGGCCTTTATTTTCATGATGCTGACGCTGGTGTATATCGGCCAGGCACACGAGGGCCATTGATTTTTGTAGGTCGGTTTGTTTTTTGGTCGTAGTAATTTTTTTCTATCCCTTGAGGAGTGAGTTGTCATGACGAACGTTGCATTTGTTGCCCTGGCTTGCGGTCTGATCATTGGTCTTGGTGCCATCGGTGCCTGTATTGGTATCGGCATCATGGGTGGCCGCTTCATTGAAGCTTCCGCTCGCCAGCCCGAGTTGATGAACGCCCTGCAAACCAAAATGTTCCTGCTGGCTGGCCTGATCGACGCGGCCTTCCTGATCGGCGTTGGTATTGCCATGATGTTTGCATTTGCAAACCCATTTGCTGGCTAAAACCTTCGACGAATGAGCCAGATGTTGATGTCACTGGGCATCTGGCAGCCTAGGATCTAGTACAGAAAAGGATTGCACTGTGAATCTGAACGCCACGCTTATTGCGCAGCTGGTGGTCTTTTTCATCTTGGCCTGGTTCACGATGAAGTTTGTCTGGCCGCCCATCATGAAGGCCCTGGACGAACGGGCTCAGAAGATCGCCGACGGCCTGGCAGCCGCGGACAAAGCCAAGACCGATCTGGTCGCCGCTGAACGACGGGTTGCAGAAGAAATGAACAAGGCCAAGTCTGTGGCTTCTGAGGTGCGAGCCACCGCCGAGCAACAGGCCAACCTCTCGTTGGAGCAGGCTCGTGCCGAAGCGGCCCGAATCATTGCCCAGGCTCGGGAGTCGGCTGAAAAAGAGGCCTCTGCTGCCATGCAGACTGCCCGCGACAGTCTGCGGGATCAAGTGGCCGCACTGGCTGTGAAGGGTGCTGAGCAAATTCTGCGTCGTGAAGTGGATGCCAAAGCGCACGCAGACCTGTTGGCCAACCTGAAGAACGAGCTCTGATATGGCCGAAATGCTCACCATTGCACGACCCTATGCGGAGGCTGCCTTTGGCATCGCCAAATCCGCGCAGGACCAGGCCAAAGCCCTGCAGGGCTGGTCGGACGCCCTAGGACGCCTGTCGACTGTTTTGCAGACGCCCGAGGCCAGCCGCCTGATGTCGGACCCCAAGGTGGGGGCCGATGATCTGGCTAAGCTGGTGGCCGATGTCTCGGGCGGCTTGTCCGAGCAGCAGTTGAGTCTGGTCCGTGTCATGGCGGAGAACAGCCGGTTGGCGGCCATGCCCGAGGTGGCGACCCACTTTGAGGCCTTGCGCAATCAACTCGAGAAGGTGAGTGCAGCAGAGGTTCGCTCTGCGCTGCCGCTGTCTGAAGCTCAGCTTGGTGAAATTGTGGATCTGTTGTCGAAGAAATTTGGTCGCCCGATCAAGGCCCATGTCGTGATTGACAAGGACTTGATTGGTGGCGTGAGCGTAGCGATTGGTGATGAAGTGATTGATGCCTCTGTGAGCGGCAAGCTCTCCAAGATGGCTTCTGCCCTGATGAACTAGGAGTAATGATGCAACTCAACCCGTCTGAAATCAGCGAACTGCTGAAAAGTAAAATCCAGGGCCTAAGCCTGTCTGCGGATGTCCGCAACCAGGGCACAGTGGTCTCTGTGACCGATGGCATTTGCCGAATCCATGGTCTGTCTGACGTGATGCAGGGCGAAATGCTTGAATTCCCCAACAACACTCTCGGCCTGGCCCTGAACCTGGAGCGCGACTCGGTCGGTGCGGTGGTTCTCGGTGAGTACACCGGCGTGTCCGAGGGCGACGTGGTCAAGGCCACCGGCCGCATTCTGGATGTGCCCGTAGGCCCCGAGCTGATTGGTCGCGTGGTCAACGCCTTGGGTCAGCCCATCGACGGCAAAGGTCCGGTCAACGCCAAGATGACGGACGTGATTGAGAAAGTGGCCCCAGGCGTGATTCACCGCCAGTCGGTTTCTCAGCCTCTCCAGACTGGTCTGAAGGCGATTGACTCCATGGTGCCGATTGGCCGCGGACAGCGTGAGCTGATCATTGGCGACCGCCAGACGGGTAAGACCGCCGTGGCAGTCGATGCCATCATCAACCAGAAAGACACTGGTGTGATCTGCGTCTACGTGGCCATTGGTCAGAAGGCCTCCACCATTGCCAACGTGGTTCGCAAGCTCGAAGAGACCGGTGCTATGGCTTACACCATCGTGGTGGCCGCCTCTGCCTCCGAGTCGGCCGCCATGCAGTACCTGTCGGCCTACGCTGGTTGCACCATGGGTGAGTATTTCCGCGATCGTGGTGAAGACGCCCTGATCGTCTACGACGACCTGTCCAAGCAGGCCGTGGCTTACCGTCAAGTCTCGCTGCTGTTGCGCCGCCCCCCCGGCCGTGAAGCCTTCCCTGGCGACGTGTTCTATCTCCACTCTCGCCTGCTCGAGCGTTCCGCCCGCGTTAGCGCCGACTATGTTGAGAAGTTCACCAACGGTGCCGTGAAGGGCAAGACTGGTTCTCTAACGGCTCTGCCCATCATTGAGACCCAGGCCGGCGACGTGTCTGCCTTCGTGCCGACCAACGTGATTTCGATTACCGACGGACAGATCTTTCTGGAAACCGACCTGTTCAACTCCGGTATCCGCCCAGCGATCAACGCTGGTATCTCGGTCTCTCGAGTCGGTGGTGCTGCCCAGACCAAGATCATGAAGCGTAAAGACACCGGCGCTGGTGTGCGTCTGGCTCTGGCCCAGTACCGCGAACTGGCAGCTTTTGCCCAGTTCGCCTCTGACCTGGACGAGGCGACCCGCAAACAGCTTGAGCGCGGCAAACTGGTCACCGAGCTGATGAAGCAGGCCCAGTATCAGCCGATGCGTGTCTGGGAGATGGCGTTGACGCTGTTTGCCGTCAACAACGACTACATGGATGGTGTCGATGTCTCTAAGGCTGGCGCCTTCGAGCGCGCCCTGCGCGACTTCATTCGCTCCAAGCATGCCGCATTGGTCGAGGCCATTGAATCGGCCAAGGACCTGTCCAAGGAAAACGAGACTGCTTTGCGTGCGGCCATTGAAGCGTTCGTGAAGACAGGCGCCTACTAAGGAACTGGCATGCCCGGCTCAAAAGAGATTCGAAACCAGATCAAGAGCGTGCAAAACACGCGCAAGATCACCAAGGCCATGGAGATGGTGGCCGCATCTAAAATGCGGCGGGCCCAGGAGCGTATGCGTGCAGGCCGGCCTTACCTGTCAAAGGTCAAGGCGATTTGTGCGCACCTCAGCCATGCAACTCCCGAGTACGTGCACCCCTTTATGCAGGCCCGCCAAGAGATCCGTACCGTTGGCCTGATTGTGGTGACCACTGACAAGGGACTGTGTGGCGGCTTGAATACCAACATTCTTCGGGCGGTCATGATCAAGCTCAAAGAATGGGATGCTGCTGGCGTCAAGGTCCGCGTCACGGTCTTTGGCAACAAGGGCAATGGCTTTTTCAACCGTATCGGTGGCAACGTGGTCTCCCATGCTGTCCAGTTGGGCGATGCGCCGCGTCTCGAGACCTTGTTGGGCCCCATGAAGGTTCAGCTCGATGACTTCGCAGCCGGCACCATCGACGCCCTTTATCTGGCCTCGAGCGATTTCATCAACACGATGAAGCAAGAGCCCAACCTTCGCCAGGTTCTGCCGCTGACCGACGAGGTCGAAGACGGGTTTGTGCCGGCGAACACCTGGGATTATCTGTATGAGCCCGATGCCCAGGCTGTTTTGGATGAGCTCCTGGTGCGTTACGTTGAGTCGCTCATCTACCAGTCTGTGGCTGAGAACATGGCCTGTGAGCAGAGTGCTCGTATGGTGGCCATGAAGTCTGCCTCAGACAACGCCAAAAAGCTGATCGACGAATTGCAACTGTCGTACAACAAGGCCCGTCAGGCCGCTATTACCAAAGAGTTGTCAGAAATTGTTGGGGGAGCTGCTGCGGTCTAAGCCGTTGCGCTTCCAGGATTTATTCAACCGGATACCAAACTGAGGAACCGAAGATGAGTACTGCACAAGGCAAGATCGTTCAGTGTATTGGCGCTGTGGTCGACATTCAATTCCCCGCCGAATCGCTGCCAAAGGTCTATGACGCATTGACCCTAGACGCCAGCGCCGAGCACCCCCTGGTCGAAAAAGGCCTGACATTCGAGGTGCAGCAGCAGCTCGGCGACGGTGTTGTGCGAACGATTGCGCTGGGTTCTTCTGACGGCATCCGTCGTGGCATGCTGGTTAACGGCACTGGCAAAGGCATCTCGGTGCCGGTCGGTGAAGGCACCCTGGGTCGCATCATGGACGTGCTAGGCCGCCCCATCGACGAAGCCGGCCCAGTCAAAGCCGACGAGCTGCGTGAAATTCACCAGACCGCCCCCAAATTCGCAGACCTGTCTCCCTCGGTTGAGCTCCTGGAGACCGGCATCAAGGTGATCGACTTGATCTGCCCGTTTGCCAAGGGCGGCAAGGTCGGTCTATTCGGTGGTGCCGGTGTGGGCAAGACCGTCAACATGATGGAGCTGATTAACAACATCGCCAAGCAGCACTCGGGTCTGTCCGTGTTCGCTGGCGTGGGTGAGCGTACCCGTGAGGGCAACGACTTCTACCACGAGATGAAAGACTCCAACGTGTTGGACAAAGTTGCCATGGTGTTCGGTCAGATGAACGAGCCCCCGGGTAACCGTCTGCGTGTGGCGCTGACCGGTCTGACCATGGCCGAGCGTTTCCGTGATGAGGGTCGTGACATTCTGTTCTTCGTAGACAACATTTACCGTTACACCCTGGCTGGTACCGAGGTGTCCGCTCTGCTGGGTCGTATGCCGTCAGCTGTGGGCTACCAGCCCACCCTGGCTGAAGAAATGGGCCGACTGCAGGAGCGCATCGTGTCGACCAAGGTTGGCTCGATTACCTCCATTCAGGCGGTTTACGTGCCTGCTGACGACTTGACCGACCCATCCCCGGCCACCACCTTCGCCCACTTGGATGCGACCGTCGTGCTTTCACGAGACATCGCCTCTCTGGGTATCTACCCCGCCGTAGACCCTCTGGACTCGACCTCCCGTCAGATTGACCCCAACGTGGTTGGCGACGAGCACTACACCGTCACCCGTCGTGTACAGGCGACTCTGCAGCGCTACAAAGAACTCCGCGACATCATCGCGATTCTGGGCATGGACGAACTCTCACCCGAGGACAAGCTGATCGTGGCTCGTGCCCGTAAGATTCAGCGTTTCCTGTCTCAGCCCTTCCACGTTGCCGAGGTCTTCACCGGCTCGCCTGGCAAGTACGTCACCCTGAAAGAAACCATCCGTGGCTTCAAGATGATCGTGGATGGCGAGTGTGATGCCCTGCCTGAGCAGGCCTTCTACATGGTTGGCGGCATTGACGAGGCGTTTGAAAAGGCCAAGACCCTTCAGTAAATCCCGTAAAGGACCCTAGTTATGGCGACTATCATGGTCGACGTTGTAAGCGCTGAAGAGAGCGTCTTTTCGGGTGAGGCCGATTTTGTGGCCTTGCCTGGCGACCAGGGTGAGCTCGGGATTCTGCCGGGCCACACCCCGCTGATTACCCGTATTCGTCCGGGTGCGGTTCGCATCCAGTCCAATGGCAAGGAAGAGCTCATCTTCGTCGCTGGTGGCATCTTGGAAGTACAGCCCAAGGCGGTGACGGTGTTGGCCGACACGGCGATTCGCGGTGACGACCTGGACGAGGCCAAGGCCGAGGAGGCCCGTCGCAAGGCTGAAGAGGCTCTGGTCAATCGCTCGACCGACATCAATTACGCTGCAGCACAGGCAGAGTTGTCAGAGGCCATGGCTCAGCTGGCAGCGCTTCGCAAACTGCGGGGCAAGAAATAACTCAAGCCCTTCAAAACGACCTCTTCCTGCGGGCGCTCAAGCGCCAGCCGGTTGAGCGTACCCCAGTCTGGCTGATGCGCCAGGCTGGTCGGTACCTTCCGGAGTACAACGCCACCCGCAAACAGGCGGGCAATTTTCTCAACCTCTGCAAGACGCCTGAGCTGGCCTGCGAGGTGACTCTGCAGCCCATCGATCGGTATGGGTTCGATGCGGCCATCTTGTTTTCTGACATCCTGACCATCCCAGATGCCCTGGGCCTTGGCTTGCACTTTGTTGAGGGTGAGGGTCCGCGGTTTCATAAAAAGATCACCTGCGAACAAGATGTCGCGGATTTGCCAGCGGTGGATGTGGCAGATTCGCTCGGGTATGTAGCCGATGCGGTCTCGCTGATCCGTCGCGAACTCAATGGCCGAGTGCCCCTGATCGGATTTTCTGGCAGCCCCTGGACCTTGGCCTGCTACATGATCTCCGGTGGCAGCAGTGGTGACGATTTTCTCAGTGTTCGCAAATGGCTCTACAGTCGCCCGGACTTGGTCCACTCGGTCATCGATCGTCTGACTCAGCTGGTGATCGATTATTGCGACATGCAGGTGCAAAGTGGTGCTCAGGCCATCATGCTGTTCGACAGCTGGGGTGGGCTGCTGGCTGATTCGCATTTCGAAAAGTTCTCTCGCCGCTCTTTGCAGACCATCGTGGACAGCCTGCGTCAACGACACCCCGACACGCCTACCATCGTGTTTGTCAAAGGCGGTGGCCAGTGGCTGGAGTCGATCGCTGCAACAGGGTGTGATGCCGTCGGCTGTGACTGGACGGTGAACTTGGCCCAAGCCCGTGCCCGGGTCGGCGACCGGGTCGCCTTGCAGGGCAACCTGGATCCGGCCGTCTTGTTGGGCAGTCCCGAGCATGTCGCAGTCGAGGTGGCCCGGGTCATCGAGAGCTTTGGTCAGCGAGGCCCTGGTGTCGGCCACGTCTTCAACCTGGGCCATGGCATCTCCCAGTTCACGCCTTTGGACAACGTCTCGGTCTTGGTGGAGACCGTTGCCAAGGCCAGCAGACGCCTAGCCTAGTAGCCGGTCAGCGCACCATCCGGGGGCGCATTATTCACAGTTGGCTAAACGAAGGGCTTGTCGCATCAGACTAAAGCCCGATGTCAAAAGAAAAACCTAAGCTATTGATTTAAATTCTTTTATTTTTATAAACCGGTCCTCGGCCTTTTGCGGTGCGAAAATACGACAGCCCACTGCCGCCCAGTCGCCCCTAGTTGCTCACAGAGTTATACACAGCCTTGGAACCGCCCACCCGACCCCTCACCCATCCGCCTGGCGACGACCGCAATCCTGCTGAGGACGACTGCCACGACTGCCTATTGGTGGCGGTGGACAGCCCCGGCCTTGGGCTATTGAGCTATCGCCAACCAGATGAAGAAGAGGCAGCGAGCATCGGAGACTGGGTCATCGTGCCGGTGAGCAGTCGCAAGCTGGTTGGGTTGGTGGTGGGCCTGGGTCCGCCGCCGGCAGGTGTGGCACTCAAGCATGCGATAGCCCGTTGCGCTGACCTGCCGTCTTGCCGCCCCCGAGACCTTGACTATATAAAGTTTGTATCCACTTACTATCGACGTCACCCAGGCCAAGTAGTGGGTACCATGATCCCAGCCTGGCTTCGTCAGCCAGCGATCTTTGAGCAGCGCGCGACCAAAAAAGGACTAGCGCCCAGTCGATTGCAACGCCTACTGGCCAAATCAGTCCCCACCTTTCGGGAGTTGGTTATGGCACCGCAGGCTGCGCAGGCCAACCAGGCTGCCAAAGAAGTCTTGCCACAGGGCCCTGTGCAACTGACGAGCCAGCAGCAGGCGGCAGTGAACCTATTGATCCATCAGGATAGGCCGACTCTGTTGTACGGCATCACTGGTTCGGGCAAAACCCAGGTCTACCTGTCTGTGATGAGCCAGATCTTGAACGAGACGGCAGACAGCCAGATCCTCTTGTTGGTCCCAGAGATCGGTCTGACACAGGCCTTGATTCAACGGTTGGCCAGCGCCTTTCCGGAGCAGACAGCGGCTGTCTTGCACAGTGGCCTGGCCGATCAGGCCAGAGCCCACCACTGGCTCAATGCTGCAACAGGAAGAGCCCGGCTCGTGGTGGGCACGCGCACGGCCATTCTCTGCCCCCTGCCCCGCTTGGCATTGGTCGTGGTCGACGAGGAGCATGACCACTCCTATAAACAGCAGGAAGGGCTGCGGTACTCGGCCCGGGACTTGGCCGTTTGGCTCGCGGACCAAAGAGGCCTTCGCCTGATTCTGGGCAGTGCTACCCCCAGCCTGGAATCCAGAGCCCAGGTGGAACGGGGGCGGTATGGCTTGATTCAGTTGACCGAGCGGGCCACCGGCGCATCGCCAGCAACGGTACAGCTGGTGGACTTGATTCGCGAAAAGCCCATCGATGGCTTGGCCCCTGCGGTCTGGACCGCCATTGAGCAGACCCTGTCAGCCGGCCAGCAAGTCTTGGTCTATGCCAATCGACGGGGCTGGGCACCTGTTTTGGCGTGTACGGCCTGTGGCTGGCAACAGACCTGTCAGGCGTGTCATGTGGCCTCGGTCTTGCACAAAACCGATGGTCGCTGGCGATCCGTCTGTCATCACTGCGCGGGGATCAGCCCGATTCCAAGAGCTTGTCCCGACTGCGGTGCACCTGAGTTGGAGCCGATTGGCCGTGGCTCACAACGCTTGGAGGCGGCACTGGCCGAACGGCTGCCCGAGGCCAGGCTCTTGCGCCTAGACCGAGATGCCATGACCACGGCCGCTACTTTGGCCAAGGCTTTGGACCAGGTGGCCCAGGGAGAGGTTGACCTGATCATTGGCACCCAGATGGTAGCCAAGGGGCACGACTTTCCCATGCTCGCCTTGGTGGTGGTGGTGGATGCGGACCAACAGCTCTACAACCCAGACTTCCGGGCGCCTGAGTGGCTGTTGGCCAACCTGGTGCAGGTGTCCGGGCGTGCCGGGCGTCACGCCGACAAAAAACAGCCGGGCTTGGTGTTGGTGCAGACTCGCTACCCAACCCACCCCTTGCTGCAGGCTATCGCGACACCGGATCCGTCGGCACGTGAGGCGGCCTGGCATGGCTTGCTGGAGGACCGTCGGGCGGCTGGTCTGCCGCCCTTTGGGCACCTGGCGGCCATTCGTTTTAGCCACCGAGATGCGACAGTTGCTCAGTCCAAGGGTGTCGAACTGGTTGCGTACATTCGAAGCGCGCTGCTTGCAAGTGGCTCTTCCGATGTGAGCGTCTTCCCACCAACCCCGAGGTACCCAGACCATCAGGCAGGTCGGAGCCGCTGGCAGGTCTTCTTGGAGGCGTCGCGGCGGGCTGATTTGCATGCAGCTCTGGACACGGCCGAGGACTGGCTGGCCCACCACAGGGGGCTGGAGTCTCAGGTAGAGGTGGATCCATTGAACTTCAGCTAGCCGTGGCTGACTGAAGTGGAGGGCCTTACACCCTTTTGCCGCTAGAGGTAGTAAGCCGTCGAGGTCATCAGCTTGGCACTCTGCCGCATGGCGCCTTGAGCCCATTCGGGCAGCGCCTCACCACCGTTGGCTCTGGCGGCTTGGCCGTGTTCGGCTTCGTCGGCCATCATCTGGGCAACGATGGCCATGGACTTGTGGTCGTTTGAGGGCAGCCGTTGGAGGTGGGATTTCAGGTGAGCCTCTACCTGCTTTTCGGTCTCTGATAAAAACCCCAGAGAGACCTTGTCACCCAACCGTGCAGCGCCAAGGCCCAGGCAGAAAGCACCGGCGTACCAGAGTGGTGCCAGTAGGCTGGGCTTGGCCCCGAGGCTGGCCAACCGCTCTTGAGTCCAACGCAGGTGATCAGCCTCTTGTCGACCGGCCTCGGTCAGAAAGTCATAAAGGGCTGGTCGTTGCGCCACCAGCGCCTGTCCTTGATAAAGAGCCTGGGCCGCGATTTCCCCTGCGTGGTTGACACGCATCAGGCCGATGACCGCTTGGGTGGCCTGGTCGTCTAGATCTGGTTCTGGGAGATCTGCTCCCGGCGTTGGGCGACCGGTACCCAGCGGCTTGACCGTCAAGGTCTTCAGGGCATTGTCGACTGCCGCGAGCAGCCGGTCGCTCAAAGACCAAGACAGCATAGGCTTAGAAGGATGCGCCGGCGCTCTTGGTCAGGTGCTTGACGGCCGAACCGATTTCTTCGTTTGAGAATTGGCCGCCACCCTGGGCCGGCATGGCGCCTTTGCCTTTGAGGACGGCAGTGAGCAGCGCTTGGTAGCCCTTGGAGATACGGGGCGCCCATGCAGCTTTGTCACCGAACTTGGGGGCCCCTAGTACGCCGGCTGCGTGACAGGCAGCGCACTGGGCCTTGTAGACAGCCTCGGCCGTCGCAGGCTTTTTGGGCCCGGCACTGCTCGCTGCTGCGACGACTGCCCCCGCCGATGGCTCTGTCGCGACCTTGCCGACCGGCATGATGCGCTCAGCGGTTGCCTCGGGTGTGAAGGCGGAGCTGCCAGCACCCGGCTTGGTGCCTGCGCCAACGTACTTCACCAACAGGACGATGACCACGATGGGCACCAAAAAGCCGAGTACGACGGCAATGATCAGTTGCTTGGGGGTTTTGATGGGGCTTTCGTGTCCGCTCATAAGGGCCTCTGTCGATAAGAATGGTGTGGTTGCGCGTATTATAGAGGGCTTGCCTTTGCCCGCGTCTGTAGCTCAGTGGATAGAGTATTGGCCTCCGAAGCCAAGGGTCGCAGGTTCGATTCCTGCCAGACGCGCCAGTTGCGTAAGTGTTGCCAGTTCAAATCAAATGGTTTTTGCCGGATCGTTGACCTCCCATGCTCGTCTCTCAGCGCCAGACCCTCGCCCGCCTCCTGTTTGATGTGGTCTCCGACATGGCCAAGAGTCGGTCGGTGTCTTTGCCCATTTGCCTTGAAGACGTTGACAACAGCCTTCAACGCCCCAAGCAGGCTGATCACGGGGACATGGCGACTGGTCTTGTCATGCGCCTGGCCAAGCCCTTTGGAAGCTCACCACCAGCCTTGGCCCAAGAGCTGGCCACGGCCATCTGCCAGGCGGATCAGCAGACCCTGTTGGCCAGCGCCGAGGTCGCCGGGCCAGGATTCATTAATTTTCGATTGACCCAGAGCGCACGAACAGCCGTCGTAGCGGAGGTCTTGCGCGACCCTGGCGTTTTTGGACTTAAGCCGACACAGCCTGACCTGTCGGCCTTGTTAGAGTTTGTCTCGGCCAATCCGACCGGCCCCTTGCATGTTGGCCATGGCCGCCAAGCTGCTCTGGGCGATGCGCTGGCCAACCTGCTGGCCAGTCAGGGCTGGCGTGTTCATCGAGAGTTCTACTACAACGATGCCGGTGCGCAGATTCAGAATTTGGCGCTGTCGGTTCAGGCCAGGGTCAGAGGGTTGGGACCCGAAGACCCCAGCTTCCCGGCAGATGGTTATCGTGGCCAGTACATTGAGGACATTGCCCAGGCCTATCTGCGACAGGAAACGGTTCGAGCGGATGACGGGGAGCCGGTGGCCGCCAAGGGTGACCCCGATGACCTGGAGGCCATTCGTCAGTTTGCGGTGATGAGCCTGCGACACGAACAAGACTTAGACCTTCGGGCTTTCGGCGTGAAGTTTGATCAATTTAGCTTAGAGTCAGCGCTCTATACCCAAGGCCATGTGCAGTCTGTTGTGGATCGCCTGATTGCCAATCAGAGCGCCTACGAACAGGACGGCGCTCTGTGGCTGCGAACGACGGACTACGGTGATGACAAAGACCGTGTCATGCGTAAGACCGACGGCGGCTACACCTATTTCGTGCCCGATGTGGCCTATCACGAGCAGAAGTTCTCGCGCGGATTTCACAAGGCCATCAACATTCAAGGCTCGGACCATCACGGCACCATTGCCCGGGTGCGGGCGGGTCTGCAGGCGCTGGACATTGGCATCCCCAAGGGTTTCCCGGACTACGTCCTTCACAAGATGGTGACCGTGATGCGCGCGGGCCAAGAGGTTAAGATTTCCAAACGCGCTGGCAGCTATGTCACCTTGCGGGACCTGATTCAATGGTCCGGTGAAGTTCGTGATGAAGCCGGCCAAACGCAAGGCGTTGATGAGCAACGCGGACGCGATGCTGTTCGGTTCTTTTTGATTTCTCGAAAGGCTGACTCCGAGTTTGTCTTCGATATAGACCTGGCGCTTTCCAGGTCAGACGAGAACCCGGTTTATTACATCCAGTATGCGCACGCTCGAATCTGCAGCGTGCTCTCTCAGGCCGGCATGACCATGGCGCAGGCCATGACCTGGGCGCAGTCGCTGAATGAGCAAGACCTGGCGCAGCGCCTGTCGACCTTGACCGAGCGGCCAGCGGGGGACCTGATGGCGAGGCTCTCCGATTATCCCGCCTTGCTCGGCCAGCTCGCACAGGATTTGGCACCTCATGGGCTGGCCTATTACCTGCGGGATTTGGCTGCCGACTTGCATGGTTTTTATAACGCCCAACGCATTCTGGTAGACGAGCCACTGATTCGAGAGGCTCGATTGCTGCTCCTGCTGGCCACGGCGGGGGTGATGCGATCCGGGTTGAATATTCTGGGCGTGAGTGCGCCGGAACGGATGTAGAGCCTTACACTACGGTCATGACACGGACTCGAGCGCGTTCCTCTGGTGGCCGGCAAGGCACGGGTGGCTTTATGACGTTTGCCGCTGGCATGGCTGCTGGCCTTCTGTTGGCGGGCGCAGTGGCGCTCTACATCACGCAGTCGCCGCTGCCCTTTGTTGACAAGGGCCTGCGCAAGGCCAATCCGTTGCCGGCCAACAAGGCGGCCAACAAGGCGGCCAACAAATCTGGCTCAGAGGCCGAGAAGGCCTTGGCGGCAGCCAAGGAATTGCTCGGTGTCGATGAGTCCTCGCCTGGCTTGACCGAGGGCGAAGGTCTTGAGCCCGCTGGTACGAACTACTTTCTTCAGGTGGCGGCTTTCAAGTCGTCGGCCGAGGCAGATCAGATGCGTGCACGACTGGCGATCCTGGGCTACGAGGCGACCATTTCTGAAATCAGAAGAGAGGGCACCGTTTTCTACCGCGTTCGGCTTGGCCCTTTCGTGAGTTTCGATGAATTGAACCGATTCAAAACCTCGCTGTCTGACAACGGATTAGAGGCAACCGTGGTTCGCGTTCTGCCTCCTTCTAACAAACCACAATAAGTCTCAGAGGTTGACCATGTCGTCCTTTTCTCGCTCTCGTCGTGAGTTGTCCGGCCTTGTGTTGGCCTCAGCCGTTTGCCCCTCGATGCTGCTCGCTGCCGCTCCCTTTGACGAGGGCATCGAATATCGTCAGTTGGCCAAGTCTCAGCCAACGGCAGCGCCTGCGGGCAAGGTCGAAGTCTTGGAGTTCTTCTGGTACTCCTGTGGACATTGCTACAACCTTGAACCGGCTTTGCTCGAGTGGAAAAAGTCTCTGGCTCCCCATGTCTACTTTCGTCGCTCGCATGTTGCCTTTCGTGGCACGGTCCAGCAGCAGCTTTACTTCACCCTGGCCGCCATGGGTCTCGATGAGCGCCTGGGGCCGCGAGTCTTTGAGGTCATTCACGTTGAGCGCAACCCTTTGAATACGCCCCAGGCGATCATGGCCTGGGCCAAAGACGAGGGCGTTGCCATGAAAGAGTTTGAATCTCACTGGGCCTCCAGCCGAGTGGCTTCAGCGATGCGTCGCGCCACCGACATGATGCAGGCCCATGAGGTGGATAGTGTGCCGCGTTTTACCGTGGCAGGCCGTTATGTGACTGCACCAGCCATGAATGCAGGCAGTCACAGCAAGACCTTTGCTGTGATCAATCACCTAGTTGACTTATCTCGGGGCGCAGGCCCCAAGGCTTCCAAAAAGTCGTAAGCCTCCTGCCGGTCTAGCCCAAAAGCTTTGGCCAGGAGTTTGGCTGAGACGGTGGGTGGACAGGACTCTCTTAGCAGGCCGGCCCATTCGTGCAGTGACAGGCCTGACTGTTCGAGCCGTCCTTTTGAGGGCCTGACATCGAACACCAGGACATGCTCACCCTGGCCGCTGTGCGAGTCTTGGCCCAGCCCCGCTTCTCGTTTGCCCAGCACCTCTGAGATGCTGCCACGCAGGAAAGTCTCAAAAGGTTTGGTCATCTCTCGGCACAGCAGCATTGGGCAGTCAGCGCCCAGCACCTCAGCTGCCTCCTGCAGGCTGGCCTGGATCCGATGGGGCGCCTCAAAGACAATCGAGACGCCAGCACGCTGACCGATCTGGTCGAACTGGGCTCGACGGGCCGCAGCCTTGCTGGGCAGGAATCCCCAGAAGGTCACCGGCTGGTCCTCACTCGACCAGAAACCACAGACACTCAACGCGGCAGTCAATGCACTGGCGCCCGGAATTGGAAACACCGCCAGCTGGGTTTGCCAGGCTTGATCCACCAGTCTGGCCCCTGGGTCTGAAACCCCAGGCGTGCCAGCATCGCTCACCAATGCGACCGACCGACCGGACTGCAGGTGTTCGAGAACCTGCGAGATCTGTTGTCTCTCGTTGTATGCGTGGAGCGCCAGCAACCCGAGCGATGGCTTGCTGATCTGCAAGGCGTTGAGCAGGGCAGTCGTCTTGCGAGTGTCCTCTGCACAGATCAGGTCTACCTCGCTCAGGACCTGCCTGGCACGTGCACTGAGATCAGCCAACTGGCCAATAGGCGTGGCCACGACGTATAGGCCAGGCTGAAGCTTTTGCATGCAAGGGGCTCCTCATGCCAAGTCGTCAACAACTTCGAGGGCTGTGGGCACAGCAGCGCGCCAAGGACCACCTGGTCTCGCAAGGCCTGCGATTCATCGCTGAAAACGTGGGCTACCGCTGTGGTGAATTAGATTTGATTATGGCGGATGGCGACGGTCTGGTGTTTGTTGAGGTTCGCTGGCGACTCAGTAGTCGGTTTGGCGGCGCCCTGGCGTCGGTGACTCGCAGCAAGCGTCAACGATTGATTCGGGCGGCCCAGTGTTATCTGGCTGCTACCCATCTGGGCCGGGATCGGATGGCTGGGCTGGTCGCGGCTCGATTTGATGTCGTTGGTGTGGAACCGGAGGGCCTGGTCTGGGTTCCAAATGCTTTTGGCTTGGATCATGATGCCCTGGGCGTTCGGTCCTTATAATGAGCTTTCCTTGCTGAATGGCTGAAAGGGCCCCTGACATGATGACTCGACGCTTGCTGTTGACTGCTTTGGCTGCTGGTGGAATGGTCAGCGGTCTGTCGGGCTGTTTCCCGTTGGCCGCCACTGGAATGGTGGTGGGTGCCCTGTCGATCTCCGATCGGCGCACCACGGGCGCGCAGGCCGATGACCAGGCCATCGAGATCAAGGCGTTCAATCGTTTTCGCGAGCGCTTCAAAGGTGATGCAGCAGTCACGCCAAGCGTTACCAGTTTTAACCGAATTGCTTTGATTACAGGCTTTGTGCCCGACCAGCAGACCAAGGCCGAATTGGGCCGAATGGTTGGGCAGATTGAAAACGTTCGGCAGGTCATCAACGAGGCGTTTGTTGGTGTACCGGCCAGTCTGGCCACCTACGGCAAGGACGTGGTGCTGACCACGCGAGTCAAGACAGCCATGCTGGATGCCAAGGATCTGAATGGCAATCTCATCAAGGTGGTCTCTGAATCTGGCACCGTTTACCTCATGGGCATGGTCATTCCAAGAGAGGCTGACCGCGCCTCTGACCTTGCGGCCCGTGTGCCCGGTGTGCGCCGCGTGGTTCGTGCCTTTGAGTTAATCACCGAGGCGCAGGCCAAGGCGCTGGAGGCGGCCGTCAAAGGCGGCCAGACCCTACCCGAGGTCAAGGGGCAGACCACTGGCGGACAGCCGGCTGCGCCGGCTGGTGGTGCTCAGGTCACGCCAGTTCGCTAGCTGGTTTGCTAAACAGGCTGCGTTTCCAACGCAGCAGTCCCACAGCGTGTCCTACCACCAGGGTGGCGCTGAGTGCCATGGCGCCGCCAGCCAAGGCCGGCGACAGCCAGCCGAAGGCTGCAGCCGGTAGGGCGCAGACATTGAAGACAAACGCAAAAAACAAGTTCTGACGGACCCGCTTTAGAGTGTCACGGGCCAGCTGTAAAACACCCTGCAGCTGGGAGATGTCCTGGGTGTCGGTCAGCGTGACATCTGCTGCCTGCAGCGCAGCGCTCGCGCCTGCGGCCATTGCAATGCCAACATCGGCCTCGGACAAGGCCAGGCTGTCGTTCAGGCCATCGCCCACCATGGCCACCGTACCCCCCGCTGCCCGCCAGCCCGAAAATGAGCTCGCCTTTCTCTCGGGAGAGACCTGTGCGAAAACCATCTCTGGCCGAATGCCGACGGCCTGGGCAGCTGCCTCAACGGCTGCGCGGCGGTCCCCGCTAATCAAGGCGACGTGGATGCCCATGTCCCCCAGCCGAGAGACGAGGGTTTTGGCGCCTGGGCGAAGGGCATCCCCAATCCAGACGCGTCCCAGCCAGGCACCCGACTCTTCTGTCACCTCTACACAACTGGCATGGCCCCACTGCGCAGGCTCGTTGGAGGGCCGTTGGCTGGCTGCCATCGTTGAGACCCAATGGGAGGCGCCAACGCAGTAGACGCGGCCGTTGTCTGCTTTGATCCGCAGGCCTTGACCAGCCAGCTCCTCCACAGACTGTAGGCCGGGCATGGGCCGGCCGGCGACATGGCTGAGGAGTGCGCCTGCCAGGGGGTGATGGCTGCCCTGCTCGCCGCGACAGGCCAGGGCGAGCCAGTCCGGAAAGTCCTCTGGCGTCACCGGTCGGGCGGGCTCATTGGCGGACTGAAGGGCCAGTAGTTTAGGTCGGCCCATGGTCAGCGTTCCTGTTTTGTCGAGGGCCAGGTGGGTGACTTTCGCCAGCGACTCGATTGCACCAGCGTTTCGGAACAGCCACCCGTGTCGCGCAGCGACGGCCAGGCCGGCCGCTATGGCGGTTGGTGTCGCAAGCCCCAGCGCGCAGGGGCAGGCGACCACCAGGATGGCGATGGTTCGTTCGATGATGACCGGGGGTGCAATCCCAAACCACCATTGAGCCAGGCCGTTGATCGTAGCCAATACCACCACGGCCGGCACAAACCGAGCGGCCAGTCGATCGGCCATGGCTGCAATGGGCGCTTTGCTGAGCAGGGCTTGCTGGAGCTGGCGGCTAATGACCTCCCGACGCCACTGCTCTCGCGGCAGCTGGACTTGCAGTGTGAGGTCCCCTGACAAGAGTTGAGTGCCTGCATAAACCAGCTGACCCTGGGCCCGTTGCACGGGCATGCTTTCGCCAGTCAGTAGGCTTTCGTCCAGATAACCATGCCCTCTCACCACCAGGCCATCGGCCAGCAGCTTCTCGCCCGCTCGCACGCGGATCTGATCACCAGGGTGTATGGCTTGCCCTGGCCCCACGTCCGGTTGGAGATAGGGCTCCAACGCCTCGATCGCTCGACGGCGGGCCCTGGTCTCTAACCATTGACCCAGGTGGTGCATGGCTAACACGACCGTGGTGGCCTCGAAATAGACCGGGCCTGACCAAGCGCCCAGCCATACGCCGGTGGACCATGCATAAGCCGACCCGCTGCCCAGTAGCAGCAAGGTCTGCATGTTGGCACTGGCTTGGCGGGCTGCGCCCAAGGCCTTTGGGAGCAAGGGCGAGCCAAACAGCACCAGGGTCAGGCTGGCCAATCCCATTGCGACGCCCATGGGTAACCAGTGGTGACCAGCCAGCATGGCCACCATGTCGACCGTGGAGACAGCCAGGGCCAGCCCTGCGATGAGCAGAAGGGCCAGGCGACGGTTAAGCGGGCTGACGGTGGGTGAGGGCTGGTTGGGCTCGGATGACAAGAGGCTGGCCTCGTAGCCGGCAGCTCTGATGGCAGCAATCGCGGCGTCCACCGTGAGTCCACTGACCTGGGCCTGATGTTGCAGCAGGTCAACCGCGATGCTTGCATTGGGAATCCGAGCAATTGCTTTTTCTACTCGCGCTACACAACCGGCACAGGTCATGCCATGGATGTTGAGCAGGAAGCCCGTTTGATTTGATGCCATGATGGAAACCAAATGTGGTTGCAAACGTCAGAGACCTGACGGTACCACCCTTTGTTGCAGTCACTGCCCAATCAAAAAGAGAGTGTTATGTCCAAGCGTTTTCTCGTCACGATTGTCGTGACCATCTTGTTGGTGGCTGGCGTTTTCTTCTTGGTCAACCAGGATACGCCGGCCCCGGCCGTAAAGGGCCCTAGCCTGACGGGACAGCTGGTCGATACCCAGGCCCTAAAAGGCAAGCCTTATTTGGTCAATTTTTGGGCGACGAGCTGCGTGACCTGCGTGAAGGAAATGCCGGACCTGAAAGCCCTTCAACAGCAGTTTGCCTCGCAGGGTTTTTCGGTCTTGGCGGTCGCCATGGCCTATGACAAGCCGGAATTTATCGAACGCTTCGCCCAGGAACGAGAGCTGCCCTTCGTGTTTTTGCATGACCAAGATGGCCGATGGGCTCGGGCCTTTGGGGACGTGGCCGTCACGCCGACCACCTTTCTAGTCGATGCCGATGGTCAGATGATCAAGCGTTACGTTGGACAGCCTGACTTCAAACAGCTCTCTGGACTTATTCAGAAGCTGCTGTAGTCAGGCCCGCCGCATGAGCCTGTAGGTCTGCATGATAGGACGACCGAACCATGGGACCCACAGCGGCATGATCAAACCCCATGGCCTTGGCCTCGCGCTCAAAACGCGCAAACTGATCCGGCGTCACGTATCTCAGAACGGGCAGGTGGGCATTGGAGGGAGCGAGGTACTGGCCAATGGTCAGCATGTCGACCTGGTGTGATCGCAGGTCTTGCATCACCGCCAAGATTTCCTCGTCGGTCTCGCCAAGACCGACCATCAGTCCACTCTTGGTTGGCACATTGGGCACCTGCTCTTTAAAGGCCGATAACAGCCTGAGCGAGTGTTGGTAGTCCGACCCGGGACGGGCCTGTTTGTAGAGGCGGGGAACCGTCTCTAGGTTGTGGTTCATGACATCCGGGGGCGCGGCCCGCAGAATGTCCAGAGCCCTGTCCAAACGCCCGCGAAAGTCGGGGACCAGGACTTCAATCTGGGTTTGGGGGCTGGCCTGCCGAACGGCGGCAATGCAGTCTACAAAGTGCTGGGCCCCACCGTCGAGCAGGTCATCGCGGTCCACGCTCGTGATGACGACATATCGCAGACGAAGTGCGGCAATGGTCTTGGCGAGGTTGGCCGGCTCATCGGGGTCTAGCGGGTCTGGTCGACCATGGCCCACGTCACAGAAAGGACAGCGGCGCGTGCACTTGTCGCCCATGATCATGAAGGTGGCCGTTCCCTTGCCAAAACACTCACCAATATTCGGGCAGGAGGCTTCCTCACAGACGGTGTGAAGCCTGTGTTCACGCAGGATCGATTTGATCTCTACAAACCGAGAACTTGGTGAGGCTGCCTTAACCCGGATCCAGTCTGGCTTTGGAATGGGTTCGGCCGGAATCACCTTGATGGGAATTCGCGAGGTCTTGGCAGCGCCTTTTTGCTTGCGAGAGGGGTCGATGGGCTGGTTCATGGTGTTTTCGTCAAAGCCAGTTCTAGGCTTTGGGCGGCATCAGTGGCCACTTCGGCCCAGGTCTTGTGGATTCCCATTGTAGCCAGGTCGGTGGTACTGAGACCCGGATAGCCACAGGGATTGATCTGTGAGAAGGGCCGCAGATCCATGTCGATGTTGATGGCGTAGCCGTGATACGAACAGCCATTTTTAATTTTAAGACCCAGCGCAGCAATCTTGGATTTGCCGGCCATTGGAGAGTCTTGGGTCTGACCGTTGCTAACCGTTGACGGTTCCTGAAGATAAATGCCAGGGGCTCCTGCGACCCTGTGGGCTGAGGCAAGTCCATAGCGGCCAAGCAGATCAATGATGCTCTGTTCGATCTGGGCGACCAGCTCTTTGACATAAAGCCCCCGGCGTCGAAGATTGATCAAGGGGTAGACGACGAGCTGGCCCGGACCATGAAAAGTGACCTCTCCGCCACGGTCTGTCTGAACGACGGGTGTTCGGCCAGCTTGCAAGACGTGACGCTGATCCGCCGCGAGCCCAAGGGTGAAGACGGGCGGGTGTTCGACCAGCCAGAGTTCATCTGGGGTCTCCGGTCCACGATCCACGGTGAACTGCCGCATCTCCTGAAAACAGGCCTCGTACGGCGCATCCCGCCAGATTCGGGTGTTCAGAGAACCAGCTTGACCCATGGGTGTGATGTCAGGCAGCGGTAAATGTTGTCGAGTTGTTCGCGACTGGTGACGCAGGGGGTCAGCGTCAGACTCAGGTACCGGCCTTGCTTACTCGCACGCATGTCCACCTGATGGGCTTGCAAAGGCCCCGTGTGGGGCTCCACTGCCTTGATGATGGTCTGAGCAAAGTCGTCACGGCGTTCCCCCATGATCTTGATGGGAAAGTCGCAGGGGTATTGAATCAAGCTCTGGTCTGGTGGAATCATGGCGTTACCCTGTCTGGTCCGCCAGCCGAAGGGGTGGTGAGACTGGTCAGCCAGAGTCTCAGGCTGTCGATGGCTCGACCCAGCAGACCCGCGGATCGCACGGACTCAGCCGCAACCAGGTCAACCCGATGGATTTCAATGGCCCCTAGCCAGATGCGCAATTGACCAACTGGCTGGCCAGCTAGGATGGGGGCCAAGAGTCCGCGGGGATGACTCAGTTCGGCGCGGAGATTCTGTGTCGCACCCCGTGGCACGGCGACGTTGACGTCCCGGCGAAACTCAACCCGGACTTGGTCTTGGATGCCTTTGAAGACCTGCAGCATGGTGGGCCGCTCATCCTGTCGAAACAATCGAATCAGGTCAAACTTCTGGTAGCCAAAGTTCAGCAGTTTGAGCGCGTCGGCCGAGCGCTGCTCAGGGCTGGGCACATCCAGCAAGACCACCAGCAGGCGCCTTTGAACCTGGTCCTTTGGACCGATGGGTTGAGGGCGTTGCGCGGTCACCAGGCTGGAGGAGACCCTGGAGAAGTCTGTGGCGTAGAGCCCATCAACCGTCCGGTCGAGCCAGAGCAGCCGGTTTTTGTTGTTCTGGCTGATGGAGTTAAAGACCAAGGCCCTCTGCCGGCTGACTGCAAAGGCATCTGGAAAATCGAAGAACATCTGGTTGGCCAACAAGGCCATGTCTCGAGCGGTGGTCGTACCCTTCAGTTCCACTGCCAGTTCTGCGCCACCCGTGGATGAGACGAACTGTGTATTGGTCATTCCGATCCGGGTGGCGGTGGCATTCATGGTGGCGACAAAGGCCTGCTCGCTGCCTGATATGGCGTTGGCCAGGGCCAGTGCCGCATCGTGGGCCCCGATGATGAAGAGGCCTTCAAGTAGTTTGTTGACCGCCGCCCCTTCAGGCGATAAAAACATTTTGGGGCCGGGTGGGATCTCCGCTTCGGACGGCGCAGCGATGGTCTGGTTGAGTCGAATCTTGCGATCTCGGACAGCCTGTAGGGCCACGTAGGCGGTCATCAAACCGGACAAGCCCATGGGGGGCACGATTTTCTGATCGTCCTTAGAGGCCAATGACTGCCCGGTGCTCAGGTCGATCAAGGCATAGGACCTGGCGGATATGCTGGGCGGCTCTGGCCATCCGGCACTGGTGAGGCTGGTTTGGGCCAGGACCGGTGGGAAGGCCCATGGCCAAATGGCCAACAGCAGCATGATTCTTCGCAGCCTGACCAAGACGCCCGAGACCCCCGCTTCCGATTTGGTTTTAGCGTGGGGTGTCGGGAGGCATGCAGCCTGAGGTCGGGACTTAGAGATCGGCCAGGGCATGGTCAATCATCCTTCGGAGCGCTGGTAGAGACCCGTGAAAAAAATGACCCGCCCCCGGCATCACGGCGACCGGCTGGTTGTGTTCTTGGGCAAATCGCAGGACGCTGCTCAGGCTCACCACATCATCGAGTTCACCATGAATGAGCCGGGCGGTTTCATCAATGGGAGAGGGAGCAAAGCGTTCCGCTGCCAAGCCAACCAGTAGGTTGACTTGGCAAGGCTTGGCGCAGAGCCCCGCGGCCTGTCGCTTGGCCGGCCAGTCGCGGTAGACGTGTGTGACCATCACCGCACCAAAAGAAAAGCCAGCCATCCACCTGGCCTCGCCGACGGCGGACCCGTAGGTCTGCTCGGCCCAGCGCCAGGCTGCCCAGAGATCGTCCTGCTCTCCGCGACCGTCATCGTGTTGACCTTGGCTAAAGCCAACCCCCCTGAAGTTCGGACGAATACAAATCATCCGTCGGGCCAGCATGCCTCGAGCCAGGGTCTGAACAACCTTGTTGTCCAACGTGCCACCAAAGAGTGGATGAGGATGGGCAATCAAGGCGAGCCCTTCTGCACGACCGTCCGTTGGGTGATCAACGGCCAACTCTAATGGACCGGCAGGGCCGTCCACAGTCATGCGCTGGGTCTGTGCGTTCAAACGAGGCCTAGATGCGCAGCCGGTCAACCGGCACTTGGCCGATGAGATGTTTCTCGATGATCTCGTCGATGTCAGCGCGATCAAAGACCTGATACCAAATGGCCTCGGGATAGACCACGACGACGGGACCGTCGTCGCATCGACCCAGACAGCCGGCTCGATTGATACGGATGCGTCCAGCCTGTGAGGGTTTCATGGACTTGAGCTTGTCTTTGGCGTAGGCCTGGAGCTCTGAGGCACCTGCGTGGTGACAGCAGTCAGCCCCAGCTTCACGCTGGTTGACGCAGAAAAAAACGTGCTTGTCGTAATGACTCATGCTGCTATTTTAGGCCCCCTCTCGTAGAAAGAGCCCCTGATCTGCTGCTAGTGGTTGATACGGGTTCGGGTTGACGCCAAGGCCATCAGCCACAGCAGCGCCGCGACAGGCCACAGGGCCGCACTCCAAGAGGCCAGTCCGCGCAGGTTCAACCAACGCCCCTGGGACCAGGTCTGGGCCAAAAAATTGTCGTAACCCGATTCTGGCTGTCCGCTGGACACACCGACCAACAGGACCAGCAGGGCCACCACCAGACTCAGCTGACCGCGCGCGGACAGCCCAGCCATGGCCGCACCCAGCAGCGCAGCCACGACCAGACCGGTCTGAACCCCTGCTGTTAACCAGGCTTCGATGGCCTGGGTCAGGCCGGCCGGGTATTGAACGGCCGGCACCAGCAGGCTCATCCAGAGGACTCTGATGAGGCAGGCGCTGGCAATGCCAAAGACCAGCACAGATGGCCAGCCGATGCCTCGCAGGGCGGGCCAATATTGGCCCAGAATCCGCTTGGCCTGGAGCAGGGTAAAGGACCAGCCGATGAGGGCGGCCACCACCATCAGGGCCTCGGTCAGAATTCTCTCGGCTGTGCTCAGCCCAAAGATGTGGTCTGCACCAGAGGCCCAGGCAAATGGTCGGATGGCCCAATTCGCAGGCAGCAGATCTCCCAGACCTGGCCACAGGCTCATGGGTGCAGCCTGCGCCAGGCACCACAGGATGATGAGCAGCACTGGGAACCAGAGATGGTTGGCTGGAACTGGCACATAAAGGGGCGTCGAGGCCTCCTCTGCCGCCTGGCTGAGTGCTTTGTAACGTCTTCGACTCACCAGGTAAATGGCCATACCAAGACAGGCGCCTAGACAGTTGGCGAGTAGGTCCAGCCACTGGGCCCGGCGATGTGGCAGGTAGGTTTGCAGCGCCTCCATTAGAAAGGACAACCCCGCACAACAGACCAAGGTTGCCAGCATCGCGGCAAGCAGCCGTCCGCCAAAAAACGCTGTGCAGTCAGCCCCGCTTGAGTCATTTGGTGCAAACAGACGCAGGGTTACCCACCCCAACGGCAAGTAGGCCAGAAGGTTGGTCCAGAGATCAAAGCTGGTCCTGTATTTCGGCAGGGGCTTGGTCAGAAAAGCCCAAGGTAAGTCTGCGGAGGCCTTCCATCCGGAGAACGGGTAAAGGCTGAGACTCACAATCGCGGCGATCAGCGTGAGCCAGACCAGCCAGAGACCGATGGTCTGGGAGGGTGGCGGTCTGCCACCGGATCGAAAAGACAGGTCATTGAAGCCCATAGCCGTATGATGCCAAGCATGTGGACGTTGGACGAGACCCACCTTCCAGATTCGACGCAAGACCAAGTTGCAGCTCGTCTCATTGAGAGAGGCCCCTCTCATGAGCCGCAGCCACTGGCCTTGTTTAGCGGCTGTCAGTCTGCAGGCCGGGGTAGTCACGGGCGGCTTTGGGAGTTGGCCGCTGACAGCCTTGCTTTGACCTGTGCCTGGCCGCTGACTGACGGGTTGGCCGATTTGGCCCTGAGGGGTCGTACACCATGGCCCGCGCATCTCATAGGGGTGGTGCTTCGGGCCATTGAATCGGAGCTGGGTGTCAACGATGGGTTGCAGATCAAGTGGCCCAATGATCTTTGGCTCGATCGACATAAGGTGGCTGGACTCTTGGTGGAGCGTCGCCGTCTGGTCGGCCGTTGGTGGTGGCTCATTGGCGTCGGACTCAACGGCCGCTGGGCTGGTCGTTGCCCCGCTCATCTGTCGGCGACCGGCCTGTTTGATGCCATGGGCTCGGCATTTGATGGCCATCGCGCACGGGATCTGGCGCGTCCCATTGCGAGCCAGATCATGAGCTGGCTGGCTGACCTAGAAGGCTGTCAGACAGTCGAGCATAGAGATGCTTGCTTGCGGCAGTCCATGGCTTTTTGTCGTCAGCGAGATGGCCTGAAGGACCATGTCGTGGAAGTCTGTCTGGCTGATGGGCAGCGGGTATCGGGCCGGGCAGAGGGCCTGGCAGAGGACGGGGCTTTTTGCCTTCGCACGGAGACCGGCTCGCAGCGTTTTCATGTGGGCGAGGCCCGGATTGTGAGCTTGAGCCAGTCGGCTGGCCGGGAGATGGCGTGATGCGAACCGAGACCACTTTGTTGCTCGACCTGGGCAACACGCGATTGAAATGGTGGCTGACTCAGGATTCTCAAGTCCTGGCACAGGGCCATGGCCCCGCTCGTTGCGTTGAGGACTTGCGGGGGGATTCTCTTGTGGACCAGTTGAACCAAGCGTTGACCGGTGTCCAACTCGGCGCGGGCTCAGTGCCCGTGACGCGCGTTTTTGGGGGTGCAGTGGGAGCCCCGGCGGTCAAGGCCTGGTTGACGGATTGGCTTGAAGAGCGACACCAACTCTCCGTGACATGGGTTCGTTCGTTGGCCAGCCTCGACCTGGCGATGCACGAGTCTCTGATTAGCCTTCGGCAACCATATGCAGAGCCGGAGCGCATGGGGGTAGACCGATGGTTGGCCGCATTGGGCCTATTGGGTTTGTTGGCCAGGCAGCAGTGGCCAAAGCCGTGGCCGTCATGGCTTGGCTCTGGGCTTGATGGCCGTCGTTTGGCATTGATCTCCGCAGGGACGGCGACGGTGGTCGATGGTCTGGTCTTGCGTCAACAGGGGTCGGAGATCAAAGGTGACATGTCCGGTGGCCTGATCTACCCAGGCTTCGAATTGATGCGATCGGGTCTCGCTACACAGACGGCTGACCTGGCCGATTACGTCAACGCGGCGCGTGATCATGTGGTGGGACCAGAGATGCCGACCAGCTCAATCGCTGCGATTGGCGCTGGCATCGCAGCCGCTCAGGTGGGGGCGATTGATTGGCTGGGCCCCGTGCATGGGGTGGCAGTTCATGGGGGCCACGCAAAAGACTGGCTCGAGGCCTATTCGGTGAGGGCTTGTGCGGTGAGGGCAGCTGCCACCCAGGGCATGACGCTGCCCCTTGCCCAGGCCGGCGAGGCCTCGGACCTGGTCTTAACAGGCCTTAGCCTGCTTGCCGAATTTTCTGGAGAGTGGCAGTCGTAGATCGCTGATGCTCAAAGGCGATGGACAGCACGCGGCCACCATGGGCGCGGACCTCTTGGGCCCCAACGATCTGATCCACCGACCAGTCCCCACCCTTGACCAAGACGTCTGGCATCACGGCCAGGATGAGGTCGAGAGGGGTGTCCTCCTGGAAACTGGTGACGAGACTCACGGACTCCAGCGCTGCCAACACAGCTTGTCTGTCCTCTAGCCGATTGATCGGCCGATCATCGCCTTTGCCCAGGCGGCGCACGGACTCGTCGCTGTTAAGGGCCACCACGAGGCTCGCGCCGGCTGCCCGAGCCTGTGCCAGATAAGTGACATGTCCTCGGTGTAGCAGGTCAAACACCCCGTTGGTAAAGACCAGTGGCCTGGGCAGTCGATCGAGGGCTTCTCGCAAGGCGGCGTTGGGCAGCCCGGATGTCTGCAGCCCCGCGAACACCTTGGTTTCGAAGCTGGGGGTCATGCGGCCGCGGGCTGTGCGCTCGAGGCCTCTAGTTTTGCCAGGGCTTGTTTGCGAAACCGGTTGAGCTCTTGAACCGTCTGAAAGGGTTGCTCAAACAGCAGGCTGAGGTTGTGCAGGATTCTCTCAGCGACTTTCTTTTCCCAGCCACTGTCAAACACAATCTGCTGATCCAACCAGCGCTCGAGCCAGCCAGGTTCTGGCATTCGACTCTGGACGGTGTCATTGGGGAACAAAGCTTGGTTGACGTGTAAGTTGGTAGGGTGGAGCGCCTTGCTGGTTCGGCTGGCCGAGGCCATGAGCACGCCAATTTTGGCAAAAGCAGCCCTGGCCAAGTCGCCTGTCTGCGCGAGGGCCTTCTTCATGTAGCGAAGGTAAGCACCCCCATGACGAGCTTCGTCTTTGGCAATCGTTTCGTAGATGGCCTTGATGACAGGCTCCGTATGCCACTCTGCAGCACAGCGGTACCAGTGGTTGAGTCGAATCTCGCCGCAGAAGTGGAGCATCAGGGTTTCGAGTGCTGGCGCGGGATCAAAATCAAATCGAACGGCATGCAGCTCAGCCTCGGTGGGTAGCATCTCTGGTTTGAAACGACGCAGATACTCCATGAGGACCAGGCTGTGTTTCTGCTCCTCGTAGAACCAGACCGACATGAAGGCAGAGAAGTCACTGTCGTCTCGGTTGTCGCGCAGAAACATCTCCGTAGCCGGCAGAGCAGCCCATTCGGTGATGGCATTCATCTTGATCGTCATGGCCTGCTCATCGGTCAGCTTGTTCGGGTCAAACTGATCCCAGGGGATGTCTTTTTCTAGATCCCAACGAACGCGCTCAAAGGCACGGAACAGGTCTGGGTAGAGCATTTGGTCGGCGGGAACGGTCTTCATGGTGGAATCCCTAGGTCAAATAATAGGATTCTAGGCATCTTTTAAGACTTTTCCATGACGTGACCGGCTGCCGCCACTCGTTTTTTGACACCCCGAATCAGCCAGCCCAGCCCCGGGAGGGCGGCCAAGAGCTCGCTGGCATCCCAGTAATCCCTGTGATGGGTAATCAAGTGACTGGTGGGGTCTAGCTCCAGCCAGCTGGCGCCGGGGATGCAGACTTCGGGGCCGGTCGGCCGTACTCGAAAATGGAAATCCCAGGTGAGAATCATTCGGGCAGCGCCATCTTGACGCTTGGGGGCCATGGCCCAATCTCCGCAGCTGAATCGGGCTTGGTGGAGGTTGGTCAGCATGCTGAGGTAGCTGGCTTGGATCTGGTCGCGTCCGCAGAGCGTCGCAAATGGGTCTATGAAGGTTGCGTCCTTCGCGTAAAACCCCACAAAGGCCTCGAGGCTGCTGGTGCTGAGTGAGCCCGCGGCCAAAGAGAACGCGTCCTGAAAGGCCTCCACCCACTGGACTGGGTTTGATGCAGTCGGTGCGGTTGGGGGCGCCGTGTCTGGGGGGGTGTTCATGACGGATCGCTTAGGATTGGCGAGGGTTAATGGCCTGGATAAGTCGCAGATAGAGCCCGATGGGCAGCAGTCCGAGCAGCTTGAGCAGCAGGCTGAGCCGTTTGGGAAAGTGAATTTCGAATTGACCCTTGGCCAGACCTTTTAGGATGGAGTGGGCCGCCTGCTCTGGTGTGATGACCGCAGGCATCTTGAATGAATTCTTCGCCGTGAGTCGCGTTGATACAAAGCCCGGAGACACCAGCGAGACGTCCATGCCTATGGGCTTGAGTTCAATATGAGCCACTTGGGCCAGGTGACTAAGCCCTGCCTTGGAGGCGCCGTAGTCGGCGGCCCTTGGCAGGCCACGGTAGCCGGCCACACTGGAGACAAACACCCAGTGAGGGCGTGGCCAACGCTTGCCCGCCCCTTGACCGACCTGATGGGCACTCGCCAGTTGATGCCGCCAGGCTGGCAGCACTGCGGCCAACGCGTCGTAGGCTGACAATAGATTGGTCTGCAAAACGGCCTTGGCGGCCTGCGGGGACAGGTCTAGCAGGGCAGTTGGCTCGTATTGGCCAACCATCCAGACCACCACATCCGGTAGGTGGTGCTTGGCTTGCAGCTGCTCTACGGCAAGTCTCATGGCGTCCGAATCGTTGACATCGAGTGGCAGTTTGAGCACGGCCGGGTCGGGGAAGTGTTGTGCGAGGGCCTCTGCCCGCCGGGCTGACACGACCAGGGTTGCCCCCCGGGTCTGCAGGAGTTGGCCCAGGGCCAAGCCAATCCCGTCGGAGGCGCCGATCAGCCAGACGGTTCGGTCGGACCAATCCACAATGGGCGTGTTACTCGACAACATCTCAGGGGTTCTGACCAGGCTTACGGAAGGACAGACTGACCTCACCGAGGCGAATGCCCCACTTGCTAAAAACCGCTCGATTGAGCATGACCTGGTCGTCGATCAGCACCATCACGTCGTCAAATTGCATGTGCAAGGTCGTCCCTTTGATCGGAACCGCCAGGGTGTATCGCCAGCGCAGGACGTTGCCGCTGATGTCCCCCGTGGCCTGTCCGATGACATCATCGGCCTGCCCGGACCACTGGTGGCTCCCTACTTTTTTCAGGCGCCAGATGCGCTGTTGTTTTTCGCCATCTGACCACTCGAATTTTTCATCCAGTATGCCCTGGTCCCCTTCGAACCGTCCTTCGATTTGGACGACAAATCGGCGCGTGACGTTTCCAAACCGGTCTTGCACCATGCCCCAGCCGGTGGTCTGGCCACCAAAGTACTGGGCCAAGTCCAGTTGTGGTTTTTCGTTGGCATATTGATTCATGTCGGAGCTCGCGCAGCCCGATAGGGCCAAGGGGGTTAACAGCACAATCCATTTGAACAAGGTACAACGGATCCAGGACAGCATCATTGCAAGGGCTCCTCTGCGGTTTAAGGTAAGGGGGTGGTGGGGATCTTCGACTGCAGGCCGATGGCCACAAGCTTGAGCAGACACGGCAGACCAGCATAGACCCAGAGCAAGCCCTCAAGTCCTTCGGAGGTTCCTGGCTCATAACCGAGAAGCGCCAGACCGGGCAGACAAAGCCCAGCTGCCGCTGCCAGGCTGCATTTGGCCAAGAGCTGCCACCGACCAAAAATCGTTGCTGATTGGCTGGGCCCGAGACTCTGCGGCGTGGCCTGCAGCTGCTGGCCGATGAGGAGTGCCGGGCAGATCAATTCCGCTCCCAATGCCAGCCCAGTCAGCACACAGACGATCGCAAAACCAATCAGGCCGTCATGGGCCAACAGCAAGACCCAGACAAAGCTCAGGCAGCCCATCACCATGGCCGTGGTCATGATGCGATGGGGCCCCAGGCGGGCCAGAGGTCTCTGCCAGAGCGCAATACCAACCAAGGCGCTCACAAAATAAGTGAGCAGCAGTACCGAGGCAGTGGTCCGACTGGCTAAAAAATAATCCGAGACAAAAAATAAAAACAAAGTGGCTGGAATGGCACTGGCCAGAGCGTTCACAGTGAGCATGGTCAGCAAACGAACCATGTGGGGATTCATGGGGTTTGCTTGATTGAGAGAAGCGAGGCGTTCGGGGGATGCCGGGGATGCGGGGCGCGCAGGGGCTTGGCCAACACTCGCCGGATGGCCGTCCGAGCCCTGGCCTGGTAGTCCTCCGACCAGCCAGAAGGAGAGTCCGGCAGCAGCGATCAGGATGATGCTCAACGCCACTCGCTGGTTGCCCGCTGCCAGGGCTGCTGAGACGATGACACCGACCAGCGTTAGCCATTCTCGAGCACTGACCAGTCGGACTTGGTCGGGCAGTTGGTGGGCCGCTGGCTTCCACCGCACAGGCCAGGACTGGTGCGCTACGGTGACGATCCCGTTGGCCAAGGAGATGAGACTGGCCGAAATGGCAAGGTAGATCAGCAAGGCGGTATCGCTGAGCAGGCCAGCAGGCGGCAGGAAGAGCGCGACAAACCCGATGACCAAGACTACCAAGGCCGGCCTGATCCAGACCTGAAAACGAGCCCCCTCGGTCCGGTCAATCAGCCGTCCAAACCAAGGGTCTGTCCAGGCGTCTAGGAGGCGAACTGCCATTAGGATGAGGCCAACAGCCGCCAAGGACGCCCCGAATGTCTGGGCGTAAAGGTGGGGGACCAGCAGGTAAAGGGGAAGACTGGCTGACGCTGTGACCACCCCGACGCTGGCGTACCGCCAGATTTGAGTCTGGGTCAGAGGCTGCTCGGCGGAGAGAGACGAGAGAGGCTGCTCTCGCGCTGGCTCGGGCAGCATGGCTGTCAGAGGCCCAACAGAGAGGCTCGCAGACTGGGCTCCCGGGTTCGTTCAGACAGCCAAATGTCGAAGAAGCCCTGCGCCAACTCGAGGTCTTCAAGCATGCCGATGGGACGGCCATTGAGGTAGAACCTGGCGCCTTGCTGTGGCAGGTAAACACCGGTGATGTCGTCGCCGACTGCCACATCGGGAAAGAGGCGTTGCAGGGCATTGCGCCAGCCCTGTGGCAGGTCGCGACCCATGAGGCGCACCATTTCTTTTTCGGACCGTTTGGCGATGTCTTGGCCTTTGATGTTTCGCGCGTAGATGAGCCGTAGCGCAAACGGTTGACCATAGAGGGTCTCGGAAGGCTGCGAACCAGCCGGCCGCTCAGCAAAGAGCCTGGCGTTGTAGACCTTGAGCCCGAGGAACCGGAGCTCTCCCTGCCCAAGAGGCTTGAGCGTCTGGTATCGGGAAGACAACCAGTCAGACGAATCAGGACCATTGGCTTGGCTGACTTGATTGGCCATGGCAGGCCCCGACATGACACACCATAGCACCGTGGCAGCCATGAGCCCCCGTACCCAAGGATTAGTTCGGTTTTTGAAGCGTGTACTGAACCACATCGATGTCTCCGGACTGAAAACCCGCTTCGCAGTAAGCCAGGTAAAACCGCCACATGCGGGCAAATCGTTCATCAAACCCTTGTGCCTGCATGACAGCCCAGTGCTGATCGAAGTTCTCGAGCCAGATTCTGAGCGTTCGGGCGTAGTCCGGCCCAAAGTTAAATTGCTGAACTTTCTTCAAGCTGGTGGCCCCAACCTGAAGGTCAAAAGCAGATGGGCTGATGAGCATGCCCCCCGGGAAGATGTATTTCTGAATGAAATCGGTTCCCTTGCGATATCGGTCGAACAAGTGATCCTGAATGATGATGGCCTGAATCACGGCCCGACCACCCGGTCGCAGGCATCGATCGATCATCTCGAAATAACTGGGCCAGTAGGCCTGGCCAACGGCCTCGATCATTTCAATGGAGACAACCGCATCAAAACACTCGTGAACATCTCGATAGTCCTGCAGCCGAATATCACAGCGTGATGAGAGCCCTTGGTCTGAGAGCGCTTCGAGCGCCCAGGACCGTTGGCTGGGGGACAAGGTAATCCCAACGTGACGGCCCGCTTGTTGCTGCAAACGACGAATGGCCAGGCCACCCCAGCCACAGCCGATTTCAAGCGTGGTGGTCTGATCATGCAGATCACCCAGTTCCGCGATGGCGCGGTCCATTTTCCGATGCTGGCCCTCTTGCAGGTTGACCGGGTTCTCCCAAGCGCCTTTCTGATCAAAGAGGGCGCTGGAGTAGGTCATCGTGGGGTCAAGCCATTGGGCGTAGAAGGCATTGCCCAAGTCATAGTGGGCCTCGATGTTCTTTCGGGCCTGCCGTTTGGTGTTTCCGCGCAGCATGTGCTGCAGTCGATCAATCAATAGAGCCCAGACCCGGCCCTGAATGGCGGATTCAACGGCGTGTCGATTGCGAACCAAAAGCCGCAGCAGGCCCGGCAGATGGTTGGTGGTCCAGCGACCTTGCAGGTAGGCTTCAGCAAACCCAATGTCTCCCTTGGCCAGTGCCTGTCCCAAGACGGACCAGTCCGACAGATGCAGCTCGACGGGCTCGCAAGGGTCTCCGGGCCAGGGCTCGGACCGCTGACCAAACACCTGACGAAAACCGTTTGGACCGAACAGGATCAATTGGCCGTGATGGATGCTGCCCAATAGCCGCAAGGCAAGACGAGCTGACAGTGGCAGACGAAGACTGGGGGGGTTCTCAAGCACCATGGTCATGACAGGGGCCTTGGCCGGGGGGACAGTCTAATGCCTTTGATCCACAGCAACAGGGCATGCCAGTGGATTTTCAGGATGACCCCGATGCTAAAAAACGGCGCAAGCAGGACGCTGCGCAGGCCTGTCGTCGCTGTGAGAGGTAAAACCCGACCGCTCATGTGGGTTCTGAGCATTGGCAGGGGATCGTCGTATTCGATGCGGGCGAGGTCTCTTCCACCCAGATCATCGCGATGAAAGCGGAAGCTGTATCGACCACTGACTGGGAAAAAGGGCGAGACATAAAAGGCTTTTTCGCAGCCGAGGGTCTGCCCATTTCGATAGCCTTGACCCGATGCGCAGTTCAGCACATAAATGTGCCGGTCGCCAAACGTGTTGTTCACCTCGGCTACGATGACGCGAGTCTGACCGCTGCGGTTTTCGCAGAACCAAAAGCTGACGGGCTTGAAGGTGTAGCCCCACATGCTCGGAAAACAAGACAGCCAGATCTCACCGTCTGCCTCTTGAGCCAACTGGTGGTCGCGTAAGATTTGCTCAATCCAGAGCAGCAGGCCTCGGCCATCGCCATGGTCTCGGTCCGACACCTGGATAAGGGCCTTGCGATTGACGCCCCAGACCCAGTTACCGGCCACAACCGTCTTGCCCCCAGAGCTGGCGGCGGCCAAGCTTCTTAGAGGCAACTGGAGGTAAAAGGCGGGCGTTACAAATTGGTGGCGCTTGGGCGCCAGTCTGATGTGGCCCACCTCCCCGCGAACGAGCCGAGGACTGGACCTCAAAGGGATGCCGACATCGGCATCAACCGACACCATCAGACAGCAGATCCAGCCAGACTCGGTTGGTCAACCACTGGTGGTGTCAACGGCGGATGGCTGGCCACAGTCGAGAGAATGTCCATGGCTGCTCGGCGTCCTGATTGGTAGCCGTCCTCATGGAACCCATTGCCCAGCCAAGCACCCGCGAGCCAGATGCTCTGCTCGCCTTGCACCGCCTGAAGCATGGCCTGGGCCTGGATGGCTGGGCCGTCGAAAATGGGGTGAGCGTAGGACAGGGTTTTGATGGTGGAGGCCGGCTTGGGCGGTTGAGGTGGGTTTAGGCTGACCAAAATGGGCTCCTGCTGAACGAGGTCTTGGAGCTGGTTCATCCAGTAGGTCACGGATACAGCGGTCTGCGCCTGGGCATTCTCTCCAACGTCTTCAGAGAGGTAATTCCAGGCCGCCCAAGCCCCCCGACGTTTCGGCATGAGGGCCAGGTCGGTGTGCAGGTAGGCGGTGTTGGGCTGGTAGCCAATGTCTGCCAGCCAACGGCACGCCGGGTGATCTGTTGCCTTAAGCAGGCGAAGCGACTGGTCGGAGTGGCAGGCCAACACGACTGCATCTGCCTGCACTTCAAAGGCAAGACCTGGCTCGGTGGACTCAACGGACGCTTGCGTTTGGCGTCCCATCACACGGACGGAACGAGCCTCTCCCTGGCCTGTGGGTAGGCTCTGAACGGACTCGACTTTGACACCTGTGTGGATGGTGAGAGGCAGGCCGTCTTGATGTACCTTTTTGAGAAAGGCCTGGATATAGCGATGGCTGCCACCTTCGAGGCTTAGCCATTGAGGGCGGTTGAAGACGGAGAGCAGCCCGTGGTTGGAGCAGAATCGAACAAAGCTGCGCAGCGGAAAGGCCCGCATCTGTTCTGCGGGGCAAGACCAAATCGCACCGGCCATGGGCAAGAGGTAGCCATGCTGGAAGGTCTGGCCATAGCCGTTATCGTCTAAGTAGTCCCCCAGGCTGGGTCCGGGGTCGTCCGGTTCACGTTTTTTCTCGGCGTCGCGAGGCGCTTTTGCGTTGAAACGGAGGATGTCGTAGAGCATCTTCCAGAACCGACCAGACAACAGATTACTGCGTTGAGCAAAGATGGTGTTCAGGGTTGAGCCGCACCATTCAAATGCGCCTTGCTGAGCCGACACGGCAAACGACATGTCTGCTTTGTGAATCGCCACGCCCAGCTGGTCAAACCACCGGGTCAGGCCTGGGTATGTCCGATGGTTGAAAACAATAAAGCCCGTGTCCACAGGACCCGTTCGCCCGTTGACTTCGATCTGGTGGGTGTGGGTGTGCCCACCCAAGCGATGCTCGGACTCCAGCAGGGTCACCCGGGCGCCAGCCAGCAGGTGCCAGCAGGCTGACAGACCGGAAATACCGCTGCCGACCACCACGACGTGGGGTCGGTGTTCCGGATGGTTTGCTGGTGAAGGAGTAGGCCGCACGCGCTTACTGTAGCCGTGAGCCGTGATCGATGCGGGCGTATGCGGAATGGTTGTGGATGGACTCGAAGTTTTCACTTTCGACCGTAAAGCCTCGAACCATGGGATTGCTGGCCAGCATCAGCGCCATGTCTCGCACCAGGTCTTCCACAAACTTGGGGTTGTCATAGGCCCGTTCTGTGACGAACTTCTCGTCTGGCCGTTTGAGCAGACCCCATAGCTCGCAGGAGGCTGCTGACTCGGCCACTTTGATCAGCTGCTCCGGCGCCAGAGGCTGGGTCGTATCGACGGTGATCGTGACGTGTGAACGCTGGTTGTGGGCGCCGTATTCGGAAATGTTCTTCGAGCAGGGGCACAGGCTGGTGACGGGCACCACCACTTGGAGGGACAGGCGGTCCTTGCCTTCCTTGCGTTGAGCTTCCCAACGAACCTGGTAGTCCATGAGAGAGCTGACACCGGAGACCGGCGCTGATTTTCGGACGAAGTAAGGCAACTCCACCATGATGTAACCGTCGGTTGCCTCCAGGCGGTCGAGCATGGCTTGGAGCAGCTCATGAAGGCTCGACAACTCCAACGGTTTGTCGTGGTTCTGGAAGACTTCAATAAACCGCGACATGTGTGTGCCCTTGACGTGATGAGGCAGGCCTACGCCCATGTCAACGGTGGCCACGGAGGGCTGAGGACCAATCGCGGTTGCCACTACAACAGGGTGGCGGAACCCTTTGATACCGACCCGCTGAATGGGAAGCTGTCGGGTGTCAACGTTTGATTGCACATCGGGCAGCGTCGAAGAAGAGAGGATTTTTTCAGGTGCGTTCATGCTCAACCTTTCTGAGAGGCGGACGTTGGCGGCTTGTTGAGGAGTGCCTCGATGTCGGTGCGAACCGTCCGAGACAGGGGGCTGACCACGCTGGCGTAACTTCTGACGAGTCGTCCATCTGGGCCGATGAGGTATTTGTGGAAATTCCAACCTGGCGCTTCGGCCTGTTGGGAGAGCTGCCTGAAAAGAGGATTTGCTTTCGGTCCCTTGACATGGCTTTTGGCAAACATGGGGAATTTGACCGAGTAGGTGTTGGAGCAGAACTCGGCTACAGACTGGTTGGAGCCCGGCTCTTGGCTAAAGTCGTTGGACGGAAAGCCCAACACCACCAATCCTTTGTCCTTGTAACGTTGGTAGAGCGCCTCTAGCTCTTTGTACTGGTCGGTGAAGCCGCAATAGCTGGCCGTGTTAACCACCAACAGGGTCTTGCCCGTGAACTGGCAGAGCTGGACGGGGGCGTCATCTTGGAGCCTGGTCAGTGTTGTGTTGAGCAAACTGGGACAGGCGGGGGCGGCCTGGGCGCTTGAGCCCAACAGGCCAGAGATGATCAACGCCATCACCAACATAACCCTGGCCAGCAAGTCCCCACCGACTGTCAGGCGGCTTGTAGCGATGCAGGTCATGGTTCCCCGGTTCATGTGGAGGTCTAGTCCTGGACTGACGAGCTGTGGAGCAGGCCCCAGCCGGTCAGGTTTTGATGAGCCACCAGCAGGCGGGTGGCGTCAGCGTTCAGGCCGTTGGGTGACGTAGCGGCGGGCTTGACCACTCCTTCGAGCGTCGCATGGTCTGGAACGGACCAATTCACCGATGTGAGCACCACCAGGATGGCAAAGGCCAATAGGCCCGCCAGGCCAGACAGGCCAGTGGGAGACCGACGGACCGGAGCCTGGTTGACAGTGGACAGACGAGAGATCGGGGCCACGAGTGGCATAAGAGACCTTCTCCTTGTATGGGTTTGTTCTAGGCAAAACACCGGGCGAAACCTATAATAGGCTGCATTAAATCTTTCGGTCAAACATTTGTCTACGACAAAAAGGGTTTTTGTAGAACTCCCATGGATCAAGCCGTTTCCAAACCCATCTACCTCAGCATCGCGGCTGTCGAGCGCGATACGGGTCTGTCCAAGGACACGCTAAGGGTCTGGGAGAGGCGCTATGGGTTCCCGGCCCCTCAGCGGGACCAATACGGTGAGCGAATTTATCCGCTTGAGCAGGTAGACCGTCTGCGGGCGATCCGGCGCCTCATGGATGCTGGCCACCGACCGGGCAAGATCATCGGCCTGACCGATGCTGAGTTGGCCGCTCTGGCAGATCGATTGCCCAGCAGCCAGGCGACGCAGCTCTCCCCTCAGGCGGCCGACCTGGAGCAATTCATGCAACTGATTCGGGCCCATCAAGTCGAGGACCTGCGTCGAGGACTGAGCCAGCGAGTCTTGCGAATGGGATTGGCCCGGTTTGTGACCGATGTTGTGGCGCCGCTCACCGACATGGTCGGGGACGCCTGGGCCAGGGGCCAGCTGGAGGTCTTCGAGGAGCACCTCTATACCGAGTCGCTCCAGGTGGTTCTGCGCAGTGCCATCAGTACCATCCCCCAGCCTGGTCATCAGCCTCGTGTCTTGCTCACCACCTTTCCGACCGAGGCCCATGGCATGGGACTGCTCATGGTGGAGGCTTTGCTGGCCTTGGAGGGCTGCCGATGCTTCTCTCTGGGGGTTCAGACCCCGGTCTTTGACATTTCCATGGCAGTTGACTCTCAGTCGGTCGACATTGTGGTGTTGTCCTTCTCATCGATCATGAACCCCAACCTGATGGCTGAGGGGCTTGCCGAGCTTCGCGCCAAGCTGCCGGAGTCAGTCGAAATATGGGCCGGCGGCCATTGCCCCTCTCTGCGGCGGCGGGCGCCGACTGGGGTTTTGGTCCTGAGCGAACTCGAGGAGTTGAGCGACGCCGTCCACCAATGGCGGCAGCGGCACGGATCAGCCTCGACCAGCCGCTAGACCACTCTGGAGCACCGCTTTTGGGACAAACCGGTTCCGGTCATCGGGGCAATAAGTCTTTTCTGCCGACCAAGGTTTGTGAACGCTGTCAGCGTTCTATGACCTGGCGAAAAGCATGGGCAAAAAATTGGGCAGCCGTTAAATATTGCTCCGAGGCCTGTCGACGGCGGGGCAGCTAGCGGCTGGCCGTCCTTCTCGACGCGGGCTTGGCGGTCCTCGACCTGGAGCCTGGCGCGGTCTTTTTCTTGGTCGATGCCGACTTGGTGGCGGTCGGGGCCTTGCCTTCAGGCTGGTCCGCGGTTTGCTGAGTGGCCTTTTGAGCCGCCTGAACGAAGTGTTGGAATTGTTGCTGCATGCCATTCCACCAATCAGAGGCTTGGGCCATGGCCGCCTGGTTCAGATGAGGACTCTGCTCCGGTCGGGCTTCATTGGTTTGCTCGCTGGCTTGTTCGCTAGCTGATTCCGATGGCTGAGCGAAGTCCTGCATGGACTGCTGAAAGGATTGAATGGCTGCTAGCGTGCCTTTTTGAATCTCCAGCCCTTGAATGGTTGACTTGACCAGGTTGAGGTTGAAACTCAGCCACTGCTCAACGGTCTTCAAGTCTTCGATACGCTTGTCGATGACTTGCGGGTCCAGGCTGCTCATGGCAGCCTGGGGCATTTGAAAACTGCTGCCTAAGTCAGGCCATTGGGCTTTTAGAAACGCAAATGGGTCATTTGGATTTTGCATGGCGACAGTCTAAACCGCACCCGGCCGGCCCGCCAGGGTTGCTGCTGGTCCTCGGGCTGGTTCTGTTGGCCCATTTGCTGTTGGCTTGGCTGGCCAATGGGCTCTTGATCAATTGGTCGTTCCAAGCGTCTCCCGAGCAACTGGTCTCTGCTCGGCTGATCAGGCCACCACCGGCTCAACCGACGGTACCGAAGCCGGTAGCCAGACCCCAACCACCGACCAAGCGCCCTGCTGATGTGGTCACTGCGGCCTCTCCACAGACGCCCACCGTTCAGCCCTTGGCGCAGGCACCCCCCCAGCCGTCATCGATAGCGGATGTTGACTTGGGGTCCCTGGAAAAGGCCGAGGGTCTGCGGCTGTCTCGTCCCGCTGATCTCATGCCCGACCAGGGGGCCATCCCCATGCAGGCCTATTTGGGACGGTACGACCAGGGTGGGCAGCTGTTGGGTCAGGGTGAAATTGTCATGAGCTATCCGACGCCGGCCCAGTACCAGGTGGCCTTGACGGCCCGCGCATTGGGCTGGCTGTCGCTGCTGGTGTCTGGCGAGGTGGGAATAAAAAGTGAGGGAATACTTACTCCATCTGGCCTGTCACCAATGCGTTTTGAGCAGGTGACCCCCCGTCGGGGGCGAGTGGAGAGCCGGTTCGATCCCGCCGCTCGCTCGGCTGTGTTGCGCCCAAACCAGGACCCGATTCCGACCCCCTTGGGTACGCAAGACAGGTTGAGCGTGGTTTTTCAGCTGGCCTGGCTGGGCGAGTCTCAGCCCGGTGGGCTCAGACCTGGCCAACGATTTGACCTTCCGTTGGCCACGCTGAGTGAGGTTCGGATGCTGACTTTTCATGCCAGTGACCGTGAGGAGCTGGTCTTTCCCGGAGGGTTGCTGCTGCCAACAATCAAAATTATCAGCGACCCCTTTCAATTCCGGCGAGTCGGCCAAATCCAAATCTGGCTTGACCAGGCGGATCGACACATGCCCGCCCGCATCCTCTACACCGAGCCAGACGGACGCGCCTTGGACTTTCTGGCCATTCGTGCGCCGCAGTAATTTGACACCTTCGGCAGAAAGATGGATAGTTACGGGTTCAGCGTGGAGGGGTGCCCGAGTGGCTAAAGGGGGCAGACTGTAAATCTGTTGGCTTACGCCTACGTTGGTTCGAATCCAACCTCCTCCACCAACAGAGTGGGTTTTATGGTGGAACCGTGCGGGTGTAGCTCAATGGTAGAGCAGAAGCCTTCCAAGCTTACGACGAGGGTTCGATTCCCTTCACCCGCTCCAGTTTTGGTGGAATTGCAGCACCCGCCCATGTGGCTCAGTGGTAGAGCACTCCCTTGGTAAGGGAGAGGTCACGCGTTCGATCCGCGTCATGGGCACCAGTTTTGTAGGTTCGGTTTTCTCATTTTCGACATTTTTTAACGCGTTTAGAGTCAGGAGTCAGCGATGGCCAAGGGTAAGTTTGAGCGTACGAAGCCGCATGTGAACGTAGGGACGATTGGTCACGTGGACCATGGTAAGACGACGTTGACGGCTGCGATTACGACGATTTTGTCGGCGAAGTTTGGTGGTGAGGCCAAGGCCTATGACCAGATTGATGCGGCGCCTGAAGAGAAGGCCCGTGGTATTACGATTAACACGGCGCACGTGGAGTATGAGACGGCTACGCGTCACTATGCGCACGTGGACTGCCCG
>WJBW01000016.1:297-566 GCA_009646425.1 Burkholderiales bacterium LSUCC0115 | reverse complement strand
TGCTAATGTCTTGCGCATTGGCGTGGGCAGCAGCATTGCCCGTCAGCGTGACGCTAACCTCAGTGTTGCTAACCCTCGTAAAACTCGCAGTCAACCCAGCCGGAACGTTAGAAGCACTGACCTTGCTGCCGCTCACAACCCCAGCAGCAAAAGTATCCCCCGTCAGCGTTATCGTAATGGTCGTACTGATCGAACCATCGTTCGCATTGCTCTCAGTAAACGTCCCCGCCGAATATGACAACGAGGCAGGGTCCGCAAAGTCGACCACC
>WJBW01000016.1:0-243 GCA_009646425.1 Burkholderiales bacterium LSUCC0115 | reverse complement strand
GCCCCGTCAGCAAACGTCACCGTCAGATTGCTAATGTCTTGCGCATTGGCGTGGGCAGCAGCATTGCCCGTCAGCGTGACGCTAACCTCAGTGTTGCTAACCCTCGTAAAACTCGCAGTCAACCCAGCCGGAACGTTAGAAGCACTGACCTTGCTGCCGCTCACAACCCCAGCAGCAAAAGTATCCCCCGTCAGCGTTATCGTAATGGTCGTACTGATCGAACCATCGTTCGCATTGCTCTCA
>WJBW01000015.1:302-577 GCA_009646425.1 Burkholderiales bacterium LSUCC0115 | reverse complement strand
ACGTCGGCACTGGAAGTGCTGCTCTGGTAAGCGGCATAAACGGTGGAACGCTTGCTCAGAGCCTTGGTGACACCCACGGCCCACTTGTCGGCGTCGTTTGCACCGGTCTCGGTGTAGGTACCGATCAGGGCGTGAGCCTTCAGGCCATTACCAATGGGCATGGAAGCCGACACGATGGTGTTGGTCTTGTCAGCGCCGGAATGGTTGTCGAGGTCACCGTAATAAACGCCAACCGTAGCGGGACCAACGGGCAGCTTGACACCGTAGGTCATTGC
>WJBW01000015.1:0-287 GCA_009646425.1 Burkholderiales bacterium LSUCC0115 | reverse complement strand
AGCGACGTCAACAGCCTGGTAGCCAAGGTATACGTCTGCGGGACCCACTTTGCCGGCAACCGAGGCAGAGTTCATGTCGTAGCTGGTGCCGTTGCCGTCACCGAGGCTGTGGCCGATTTGAACGGTGAAGCCGCCCATGGCAGGCAGTTGATACTGGATGGAATCGTTCTTGTCGCTGGTGATGTCAATGCCAGAGGCCAGACCAACGTTGGCAAATTGGCTGACGGAGCTGTCGATGCCCTCAGCTGCTGTCAGGTCGAACTTACCGACTTTCACGGAACCGAAAG
>WJBW01000014.1 GCA_009646425.1 Burkholderiales bacterium LSUCC0115 | reverse complement strand
AATGTGCAGCAGTATGCACAGGCGACCAAAGAGGTTATGCAGGTGGCAGCCCAGCAGATCCAGGGCTACCTGAAAGAGTCTGGTCGCAACCTGAATGTCTCGGTAGATGAGTCTACGGGCTATTACGTTGCACGAGTCGTCAACCCAGAGACCGGTGAGGTAGTCCGCAGCCTACCCTCAGAGGAGACCCTACGCATCGCTAGAAGCATCGACCAAATGCGCGGCATGCTCGTCAATCAAAAAGCTTAGTAGCTTAAGTTTCTATTCGGTCAGCCCGCCACTTGGCGGGCTTTTTGTTTCTAAACGGCGAATCCATTTCATCCGTAATAAGACACAACGAAGGGCTTGTTTTTAAGCGCCTCAATAGTTAACTCACCAAGGAGTCCATGAAATGGCATCAGTGATCAACACCAACCTGGCATCGCTTTATGCGCAGAAGAATTTGTCTGGGGCCCAGAACGCGCTGTCGACTTCGGTTGAGCGTTTGTCTTCGGGGCTGCGGATTAACCGAGCCAAGGACGATGCGGCTGGTCTAGGGATCTCTGAGAAGATCAAGAGCCAGGTAACGGCCTTGAACCAGGGTATTCGCAATGCCAATGATGCGATTTCGATGGTTCAGACGGCTG
>WJBW01000013.1 GCA_009646425.1 Burkholderiales bacterium LSUCC0115 | reverse complement strand
AAGGAGTCCATGAAATGGCATCAGTGATCAACACCAACCTGGCATCGCTTTATGCGCAGAAGAATTTGTCTGGGGCCCAGAACGCGCTGTCGACTTCGGTTGAGCGTTTGTCTTCGGGGCTGCGGATTAACCGAGCCAAGGACGATGCGGCTGGTCTAGGGATCTCTGAGAAGATCAAGAGCCAGGTAACGGCCTTGAACCAGGGTATTCGCAATGCCAATGATGCGATTTCGATGGTTCAGACGGCTGAGGGCTCCTTGTCTGAAGTGTCCACGATTCTGCAGCGCATGAAGGAGCTGTCGGTTCAGGCTCGTAATGAGTCTCTGTCGACGGTTCAGCGCTCTTATATTTCGGATGAGCTGGTCGCTCTAAAGAACGAGATCAACTCGATTGCCGAGCGGACCACGTTTAACGATCTGTCTCTTTTGAAAAATGCGCTTCGCACGGATGTTGTGTCATCGACTGCTGCCAACAAGCTTCAAAATGGCGCGACCGTCTTGGACGACATCTCGGTCTCTGGCGTATCGCTTAAGAACGCCAACGCTGGTACTTATTCGTTTACGACTGGTACGGTTGAGGACATTACTGGCCAGCTCTCGCGGGCCAGCTCCAAGTACTTCGGCACCGTCGGCGCTGAT
>WJBW01000012.1 GCA_009646425.1 Burkholderiales bacterium LSUCC0115 | reverse complement strand
TTGTCGATTGCTGGCAAGGATTACACGGTGGTGGCTGGCTCTGAGTCATCGGTGGGCTCGATTGCGACTGCCTTGCAGGGCATGATCTCGCATGACTATGCCAGTGGAGCGGGTAGCTCTGTTACTGCAGCCTCTGGTGTGATTCACCTGGACTGGGATGGCCTGTCGACTGCTGAGGTCTCGATGTCGGTGAGCCGTACGACCCAAGGCGCGACTCTGTCGAACATCGCCTCTTATGTGTCAGACGCAAACATCTCTGATCCCGCTGTGTCTCGCAGCATCGTCATTAATGACAATGACGTGGTTGAGGGCCGCAAGTTCACGGTGACCATTGGCAACCCGGAGACCTCAACGTCATACTCTGTGGTGGCCGATCACGATGACACGGCAGCACGGATTGCTGAGAAGTTGGAAGCCCTGATGGATGACAACCTCGGGGCAGGTTCGGCTACCGTGGCTGGTACAACCGTGGCTGCAAGTACCATCACCATCGGATCAGGTACAAACCTTGGCATGTCTACGATTGGTTTGTCGGTGAGTGACATGGTGGAGTCTGAGGCTTTGACGCCGATGTCGACTGTTGAGTCCAAGACCCGAGCTGAGACTGCCCGAACCATTACGATCAATCAGAACGACATGGCCGCTGGCAATGTAGTGTCTGTCTCGATTCTGGGCAAGGAGTATGCGGTTCAGGTTGGTGCGACCGACGATGCAGATGACATCGCCTATCGCTTGGGATCTTTGATTGACAATGAC
>WJBW01000011.1 GCA_009646425.1 Burkholderiales bacterium LSUCC0115 | reverse complement strand
TTGTCGATTGCTGGCAAGGATTACACGGTGGTGGCTGGCTCTGAGTCATCGGTGGGCTCGATTGCGACTGCCTTGCAGGGCATGATCTCGCATGACTATGCCAGTGGAGCGGGTAGCTCTGTTACTGCAGCCTCTGGTGTGATTCACCTGGACTGGGATGGCCTGTCGACTGCTGAGGTCTCGATGTCGGTGAGCCGTACGACCCAAGGCGCGACTCTGTCGAACATCGCCTCTTATGTGTCAGACGCAGATATTTCTGATCCCATCACGGCTCGCAGCATCGTGATTAATGACAATGACGTGGTTGAGGGTCGCAAGTTTACGGTGACCATTGGCAACCCGGAGACCTCGACGTCTTACTCGGTGGTGGCCGATCACGATGATACGGCAGCAAGGATTGCCACCAAGCTAGAAGCCCTGATGGACGATAATTTGGGTGACCAATCCGTCGGCACCAACGGAACGTCGGTGACGACTGCCACTGCAACTATCAACATCGGCGCATCCACTGCACTTGGCATGTCTACGATTGGTTTGTCGGTGAGTGACATGGTGGAGTCTGAGGCTTTGACGCCGATGTCGACTGTTGAGTCCAAGACCCGAGCTGAGACTGCCCGAACCATTACGATCAATCAGAACGACATGGCCGCTGGCAATGTAGTGTCTGTCTCGATTCTGGGCAAGGAGTATGCGGTTCAGGTTGGTGCGACCGACGATGCAGATGACATCGCCTATCGCTTGGGATCTTTGATTGACAATGAC
>WJBW01000002.1 GCA_009646425.1 Burkholderiales bacterium LSUCC0115 | reverse complement strand
AATGTGCAGCAGTATGCACAGGCGACCAAAGAGGTTATGCAGGTGGCAGCCCAGCAGATCCAGGGCTACCTGAAAGAGTCTGGTCGCAACCTGAATGTCTCGGTAGATGAGTCTACGGGCTATTACGTTGCACGAGTCGTCAACCCAGAGACCGGTGAGGTAGTCCGCAGCCTACCCTCAGAGGAGACCCTACGCATCGCTAGAAGCATCGACCAAATGCGCGGCATGCTCGTCAATCAAAAAGCTTAGGTTTGTGAGCTAAGCCATGGCGATAAGAGCCGGTACAAATCTGCTCTCTATGTTTGGGGCGCGCTCCTTGGCCAGTAACAGCCAGGGATTAGCCACTTCCGTTGAGCGTTTGTCTTCGGGTTTGCGGATTAACCGAGCCAAGGACGATGCGGCTGGTCTAGGGATCTCTGAGAAGATCAAGAGCCAGGTAACGGCCTTGAACCAGGGTATTCGCAATGCCAATGATGCGATTTCGATGGTTCAGACGGCTGAGGGCTCCCTGTCTGAGGTGTCCACGATTCTTCAGCGCATGAAGGAGTTATCGGTTCAAAACCGAAACGACTCCCTCTCCACCAAGCAGAGGAAGGCTATATCTGATGAGCTCGTGAGCCTAAAATCAGAAATCAATGCCATTGCCGACCGCACCACCTTTAATCATCTGTCTTTGCTCAAAAATGCGATCGGTCCGCCTCGTCTATCCGATGAAGTGGTGGGAGTTGCTAATGGTGTTGACAGTCTGAGGCCTGGGAGTGTGTTGGCCAATGGACTCAAGGTGACCGAGGTTGGGGTCGATACAGCCGAAATAGGCCGGTATGAGTTGACCGTGGGCTCTCCGGGTACTCCGATCTCTGTATCCAGCCATGTGACGGCCAAGTCAGACCCTACCGAGGGACGCATACCGAATCCCGCTCCGCCGCAGTTCACGAACAATGACTTTGAGAACAGTGGCTCTGTTACGACGTCTACCGCGTTAGTGCAGGTAAACGGCCCAGCGGGAGCTACGACAACAGTGACCGTTCAGTCGATTCCCGGTTGGGATGTTTATCTCCAACAGGTGAAATTGGGGACTACAGAGATCGGTGGTTTTGTATCTCCAAGTGTCACAAATAATCCTGGGACAATCCCGCCTAACGGCGACGAAAACACCCCCGGGAGTGCCACTTACAGTGCAGGTTTCGCTAGCACGGTGACAGCTGCTGCGGAGGGGGTGTCTGCGGTTTTAAATTCCAACATGACCACAGCGGTTGGATACGACGTTGTGCATGGCCCCTATCTCATATCCACTGGCACTGTTGATCTACAGGCTGGCGATGAAATTTCGTTTAAGTGGCGAGCGAATTACGTTAGCGATGACTTTGATGTGTACGGCTACCTTCTAAACACATCAGACGGGTCGACAATTGAGCTGTTAAAGGCAACTGGCACTCGTACGAGTGACGTTGTACCCGGTACAGTAAACGGCACATTCGCCACAGCCGATCCCGTTACCGTTCTAGCTGGACAGGAAGGCAATTACAAATTTGTCTTTGTCTCTGGTACCTATGACAAAAGTGGATTCAGAGGGGCTGGGGCACAGATGGTGATCGATGATGTAAATGTCACTTTTGCTGCCCGCGCAGGTGAAACCCAGGTCTATACGGGGGGCACGACTACCGCCGCGAAACTCACGGTTTCCGGTGAGTGGGAGGCCGGAGACGAAATCCTCTACTCGGTTAAGGGGGACACCTCAACCGTTACGACGCTGACCTATGTCGTAACCGCAGAGAACTTTACAAAGAATAATGATGGTAGTGGTGGCGCAATAGACCCAGATAGTGACCTTGCAAGACAAAACATCGCACAAAGCATTGCAGATCAGTATGGCGACTTAACCACCTCTAGCCCTACATCCTCTGCTGCCTCGGGAATTGTCACATTTGCAGGGGCTTCCGTCACAATCACAGCGGAGCAACTCAACCGGCCACTGCTTCAAAGAGACGTCACCTTCTCACAAGCCGATTTGGCAGCGGGAAACAAGCTAACCCTCTCAGTGGGGGGGCGGGACTACTCGGTTATCACAAGCCAGGGAATGACGGCCAGCAGCGTCGCCGGCATTTTCGAAGAGAAGCTCTCGAAGGACTACCCAGGCTCCATATCGGTCTCTGACGAGACGCTTACTTTTCAACCAGGGTCACAGACGTCAGACGCAGAGATTTCTCTGACGGTTCAGACGCCGTCACAGTTTCAGGCCGCCGCGTCATTTGCTTCATACGTAGACAATCCTTCCGATGTTGCTCAAGCCGATAGGCGAATTGTCATCAATGATCGAGATCTTATTCCTGGTCGTGAGCTTGCTGTAAGCATTGGGTCGCCCGGAACAGCGACCACATACAGAGTCCGTGTTGGAACAGGCGATACCAGTTCGACAGTCGCCGAAAGACTAGAAGCACTCATCGATGACAATATGGGTTCAGCCATTGGGCCCTCTTCAGGATCTACAGTCGTCTCTAATGTCATTACGATCAATGCGGCAACCGGCTTCGGAATGTCCAACATTTCGTTGGGTTTGAGAGAGGTTGTTGACTATCAGGCATCCGGTACAACATCCCAGGTGAGCCCAAGAGCGCGTGACGATACCGCGAGAACATTGACGATTAGTCAGGCAGATGTGATTGATGGAGCGATTTTCTCGGTATCTATCGGCGAGAAAGAGTACGCTGTCCAGATCGATTCATCTGACACTGCCGATACGGTGGCGAAGCGCCTGGTCTCTTTGCTGCAGGTTGATTATCCGAATGACGATACTGGGACTCGGATAGCTCTAGACGCCAATCGAATAAGCTTCACGGGGACCGCTTTGCTGGGGCTTGATGATATTGGGTTAGCGGTCGTTAAGCCAGAGAATGCAAATGCACTCACTCTGTCGATGCTGGATGACTACGGGAATCGAGTTTCTAGTCAGACGATAGCAATCGACGGTGGTGTTGCAGCTGGCGATACTGCTGAAGCTTTTTTTAGCGATTATGGAGTCTCACTGAAGCTGCAGAATATTGACCAATCTGTTTTTGACGCATCCGCCGCGTTTTCTTCGACAAAGTTAAGTGCAGCCATGGAAGTTAAAAACTTCTCGGACGCTGGAATATTCCAAATTGGCTCAAATGTCAGAGACTCAACAGGGTTGCCGGCACTTGGCGATATTCGGATAACCGGCCGAAATTCGAGCGGACTCTCCTATGCCCCAGCATTCGACAAGTTGTATGAGGCCATCACAGCTGTTGGTCTTGATTCGATTGGACCGACAGACTCAGATATTGATGAGAAGCTTGAAGTCGCCATTGACGAGGTTTCTACGGAGGTCGCTCGACTTCGCTCTCAGATGGGTGCGTATATCAATTCGCTCCAGTTCGGCATATCCGGGCTCGGTAATTCGGTAATTGAATTGCAGGCTGCCCAATCGAACATAGCTGACGCTGATTATGCTGCGGAGATGTCGCGCATGGTGCGTCAGCAAATTGGGCAAAGCAGTGCCGCGGCCATGCTTGCTCAGGCTAATCAATTGCCTAATGTCATCCTCAGTCTCATCTCATAGACAGAGTACAAATGATTTCTGCAAAGACAAACCTAATAGGACTTATTAGCAGCCGAGGAGTTGAGCGCGCCTCAGATTCGCTGAGTGTGTCCGTCCAGAGACTCAGCTCGGGCCTCAGGATTAACCATGCGAGAGACGATTCAGCCGGATTGGGGATTTCGCAGGAGCTTCAGCGTCAGGTCCGGTCTACCGAGATGGCCAAGCGCAATGCGTTATCGGCGATATCGATGGTTCAGACTGCAGAATCATCCCTGTCAAATGTCTCTGACTTGCTGCAGCGCATGCGTCAACTTTCGGTGCAGGGTGCCCAGGATGGGCTGTCTATGGATCAAAAGAGGCAGTTGTCTGGTGAAATTACCCAGCTACGGGACGAGATTAATGCGATTGCCACACGTACCAGCTTTAACGGTATGAAGGTGTTGACGGGAGATTTTACTGAGGCCCAGTCAGGCCAGTTTAATCTGAATACAAACTTGAATCCTTCTGCCAGAGCCTCTCTGATTGGTTCGACCATCCGCGAGGGGGACTCATCGGCCACCGTGGCCGGCAAGTCTTCGGTTCAGTTTAGCTATGTGTCTGTCGATGATGCTGGTAGCGGAACCTATACGCTTACCAACAACGGGGCCCAATTAACCCTTCAAAAAACGGATGCCAACGGGGTCGTCACCTCTCAGTCCCTCACTTTGACAACGTCTACTCCGAAGTCTTTGAGCGAGGTGTCGTTATCTCAGAACGTTGGGGGCTCAACAACCCTAAACTTTTTCCAACTTGGTGTGACTTTAGATGTAAAAAATACCGCAGTCGGATCTGACCATACCGCTGCAGAGATCGCAACGAAGATTGTCGGGATAGGAACGACTGTCAACGAGCAAATCAAGAACGCGGGATGGACCAAAGTCGAGGGGGCTGACTGGGCTTCCGGCTCGGGGACTCTGAAGGCGGTTGTAACCTCCTCCGGCGGGGAGATAAGAACCACCCTGACCGCAGCCCAGATGACCACACTTGGCATTGCGGCAGTAAGTGGTTACGCCACCCTTGGCTCGTCCGCTCTAAATGCCGGGCGATACGAGATGGCATTTACGGGCAGTGCCGCGGCACTCAATTCAGTCTTAGCGACCTTAGAAGTCGACAACAAAACAGGACTCGGTGATATTTCGATTGATATCGTGCCTGATGACATATCGGTTTTTACCAATTCATCGACTGGCGCAACGTCTTATTACCAAGTTGTTCGTAGTGATGACATCAACTGGGATACCGCTCGAAGTGCGGCTCTTAGTAGCGTCATAAGTGAATTGGGCCTACCTACTGATTACGATAACGGATACTTGGCCAATATCACCAGCGCTGAAGAGAGCGCCTTCTTGGCGGAAAAGCTGAATAATAATGGTTGGATCGGTGCCAGTGACTGGTATTACCTAATCAACGAGGCGATTGGCAATCGCAACTCCTGGTTAACGTCTGGTCAATTAGTTGGAGAAGGAAACGCCTTTAGGCAAAATACCCTGACGTATGCTGATCAAGCGGCAGCCGAGGGAAAGTGGTATTGGATTGATGGACCGGAGGCTGGGCTGCAGTTTCAAAACGGCAACGTCAGCGGCGGCGCAGTGAACCTGGTATCCGGGGGAATTGGGCAAGTCCAGACGGCGTATGCGGACTGGGCCAGGGCTGATCCAACCGTTGCAATTAGATCGGGTGTGAACCAAGGTATCGGCGAGCCGAATAACGCGGATGCCACCGTGTACACCTATCCCGGTAATGTAAATGCCAGCGGAGAGCATTTCGCTTACGCCATTGGAGGCGCGACCTGGAATGACTTCTCGATCGGGAACAATAACGTTGACTATTACGTCATCGAGTACGGTGGCTACAAGGGTGTCTATGGTTCTACCTCCAAGTCCATTCTCTTGGGAACACCGGGGAGTCTGAAGGTGGGTACTGCTCTGAGTATTTCGCGGTTGGATACGGCCGGTGCCAGAGACGGCGTATTTAAACTTTCTACCAACGCCTCGAATCAGAATGTAACCCTGACCCACTACGATGTTGATGGAACAACTTTGCTGGGTGATCAGACCATTTACTTAGGAGATAAAGGCTCGATCTCCTCTGGACAAACAAGACAGCTATCGTTTGATTCCCTTGGTGTATCGGTCACCTTATCCAACAGTTCTGATGAATCCATTACCATTTGGGGAGTTCAAGCTGGACTAACTGCTGAGCATCGGCTTGCCTCCAGTCGAATGGTGTCCGCCGTCAGCGAACGGGGCCCGGTTTTCCAGCTGGGAGAGGGCACCAGAGCCGATTTGGCGGCAGGCGTTTTTAGGGACATCCGAATTGGGGAAAACTCCGACACTTCGGAGGGGGCGCTTTTCAATCAGCTCGACGCAAGCATTTCCGATCTTGGAGTATCTGTAGCCATGAGTGGCGTGGAGTTTCAGGGGCTGCAAGGTGATTTGGATCGGGTGCTGGAGGCTGTGACCCGTCGGCGTACCGACTTTGGCAACCTTCAAAGGCGTTTGGAGAGCTCTTCACAGAACCTATTCGATCAGAACGCAGGCCTAACAAACGCTCTAGGGGTAATCCAAGATGCTGACTTTGGCTTTGAGTCTGCGAGATTGGCCCGCATGCAAATTGGCTACAACGCGGCTGGGGCCATGCTGGCGCAGGCGAATCAGCTTCCCAGCGTGGTTTTGGAGTTGCTGTTGTAGACCCTCACTTTTTTCTTCAAATGGCCCTGTTTAGGGCCATTTTTTTTGCACCTTTCGGCTAAACATTTGACATGGTTTGACCGTAATGATCGATGAGGGGGGCTTTCGTCCGAGGGCCCCCAAATTGGAGCCCCTATTCGACAGTGTCCAGACCATGGCAGTGAGACTTAACGATTATTTTTCAGAGACTTACACATATAAGAGCTCGAGTATGGGCATGGTTGGTGATGTGTCTGTCGTTGAACGTTTGTCCTCTGGCCTACGGATTAACCGTGCCTCGGACAATGCCTCCAGCCTTGCCATCTCGCAGAAGATTCAGAGCCAGATTGTGGCGTCGGCCCAAGGAACAAAGAATGCCTCCGAGGCTATCTCGGTCATTCAGACTTCCGAGGGAGCTCTCAGCTCCGTTTCCGACATTCTGGACCGAATGAAGGGGTTGGCTGTACAGGGTCGAAATGACAACCTCTCGGCCGACCAACGGAAATCCATCGCGGCGGAGCTATTGCAACTTCGGGACGAGATCAATGCAGTCGCGGAGAGAACCCGCTACAACGAAAACTCTCTTCTCAAGAAATCTCTCATCTCCACGCTGGGCCCCAATGCTCCCGCTTTCGCCTCTACCATCTCGGCTGTTGAACCGCGTTTATCAGTCAAGGCTTTGGACGCCACCCAGGCGGATCCCGGCAATTATCGTTTGAGTTTTGGCAGTTCTAGCCTGTTGGCCAACCAGATGTCTAGGGTGTCGTCCCCCCTCACTCCGCTAGAGGGTGCCGACCTTACTCAGCTGGCGACCGTCGGTGGTTCAGCAAGTGCTCGCACCATCACCCTGTCTGGCGTCTTCGAGGCTGGGGATACCATTCGCTACACAGTCAAGGGGGATAGCCCCGACCAGACCACAGTCAAGACCTATACGGTCACCTCTGAGAACCTGACCAGGGACAACAACGGATTTGGCGGAGTGGTGAGTGGCGGAAGCGACACCGCCTTGTCGAACATTGCTGCTGGGATGGCGGCCCTGTATAACGCAAGCAATATTTCCAAGCCAGACGCAACAGCAGACGGAGCGGTCGTTACCTTCCAAGGGGCCGGCTTGACCTCAATATCCGTCGCTGCCGAAGCGATCAACAGGGTCGATCAGTCCCGTGAAGTCATCGTCACTGACGGCGATCTAGCCGAAGGAAATCGAGTCGCTCTTTCAATTAACGGTAAGTCTTATGAATACATCGTGGCGAGTGACTCAAGCAGGGAGGACGTGGCAGAGGGCCTCCGCCAGGCTGTCCTAGCAGACCATCCCGATACGGCGATAAGAGCGGGGTCCATTCTGACGATTGAGAGTGGGTCCGGGCTAACGAACGCGGCTATGACCTACCAGGTCTATCAGGCAGCCAGCGCCAGCCAGATTGAGAATCTTGCATCAACTGTTTCTGATCCCACTGGCTCGGCGACTGCCGATCGGGTTGTCTCCATCGCGGACTTTGATGTGATCGAGGGGCGGCGCTTCACCATCAGCGTTGGCAACCCCGAGACGTCCACACAGTTCTCAGTGATCGCAGGTACGGATGACGATAAAAACACGGTTGCTTCCAAACTTGGCGGGCTCATTCAGCAGAATTTTGGTTCCGGAGCGTCAGCTGTTTCGGTAAGTAACAATCAGATTACTTTCTCTAGTAGCTTAGGTCTTGGAATGGCTGCAATCACGATTGCAGCCACCGAGACTGTGCGTGGGGACTTAAATACGCGTGTCGGCCCAGCACAGGGTATTACCGATGCCACCTGGGGTGTTGGTGGCCGACTCGATGATGGCGTTTACGAAATTCTGTATTCCGAGTCTGGGTGGTCTGTTGTTCGGGATCCGTTGCCTGGTAGTGTCAGTACGTTCGACGGCTCCGTCTTGACCACCAGTACGGGAAATCAGGTGAACGTGGCGCTGACCGGAACACCGCGCTACGGCGATCGCTATTTCTTTGAAATTCAAAATGGCGACCCGGATAGGACACTTTCTCGGACGATTACAGCAACTGCGGCCAACGGTGCAGACGCTGCGATGGGCACAACGGATGATACGGTGGTACCCGGTATCTGGAACGATACGAAGCTGGTTGCGGTTAGTGGCGGGACAGGGACTATTTCCAGTGGGTCGCATGTGCTGACGTACAACGCATCTCTCAATTACTGGACGCCAAGTGGAACGACCTACACGGCGACGTACGATGGTGCCTCCACGGTCACTGTGATCGACAACCCCTACCGCTCGTTGACTTCCAGCAACTTTGGGCTCACCGCAGGCTATAGGTCTGGCGACTCCATAAGCTTTTCGGTAGGCGCTACAGGACAGTCTGGGATCGCAACTCTCTCGCGGTCCGTTAGTGGCACATATTCTGCTCAGAGTTACACCACGAATTTTGTAGCCTCAGGGTACTGGGATTTTCGCTATAACGGTTCGTCTTGGGTTGCCACCACGGGGGGCAGTTCCTCTGTTTCCGGCTCGACTGTATATGTCAGTGGCCGAAACGTTGGATCATTGTCTAGCGGCAAAGAGGGAGACGTAATAACAGTTGGCACCTATGCCTACACTGCAAATATTGGTACGGCACTGAATCCGGTATGGGAAACACGCTACCAGTCTTATTTGTCTGGTCGATACAATGACTTTAATGGAGACGTAACAAGTCTCGGAACCGAGAACCCACTTGTCGAGGGAACCTATGGATTTTCCTACAACGGTTCATCATGGACAACCACTGGGGGCCCTGTAAATGCGGTTTATAACGGATCGATAGTTCAAAATGGGTCGGGAGGGACGAGTGCCCGCGTTACTCAAAGCTTCGAGATTCGCCGTGCAGAGACTTTGGATGCTTCAACTGCAAGTGCGAATCTGAGGACGCCAATCACCGGCGATCAGATGACGGTGGATAACAACACGCCCTCCTACCTCAGGGTTGGAACCACGGGCGTTAGATTTGCGGTGGCCGGAATCTTGGACGAAGGCGACTACATCCTTGAATATAACGGTTCGGATTACTCAATTAAGAATGCGTTTGGCGACACTGTGCTGACTGCGCAGTACACCACTGAAAATGGCGTGAACTGGCTGATTTTGGATCCGTCGGGTGGAAGCTCTGCGGACGACCGTGTTGAGTTAGACCTGGCTGGCACCCCCCAGGTCGGCGACAAGGTTTATTTCACCCTAACAGCTGGTAACGTCATTACAAATCGCTATGTCAATGGCTCATATCTGGGTGGACGTGAGGATTCGGTTTCCTCGAATTTTCGAGACCGATCTGATCGTGTTGTAACCATCAGCGACTCCGATCTGGCGGTTGGAAATACTGTCAGCTTGTCTTTTGCCGGTAAAGACTATGTGGCACTGGTCGAGTCTACTGATGATGCAAGTTCGATTGCTGAGAAATTGGCCGGTCTGATTGACGACGATTTTCCGAATACGACCAGCGCCACCCAAACTCCAGACTTCCCGGTGGCTGCTCGCGTCTCCGCCAGTGCGAATCAGATCACCCTGCACTATCCGATGCTCACTGGCAATGACGACATTGACATACAAGTTAGAACCATCGGTTCCGCGGATTCGGTCACGTTGACTAAACTGGGGGGTTCTGGGGAAGTGCTGACCTCTGAAACGCTTAGCCTGTCGAAGGTTCCCGCCTCAGGAAATAGACAACTAGATTTTGAGGCGCTTGGAGTTTCGTTGTCTCTTGAGAATTCCGGCCTGACTGATTTGGCTTCGGACGAATTCTCCAGATTGACTGGGCTCGCCGCAGATCTGCAAGTGTCGTCGGTGGGGTCGGATGCTCTATTCCAGGTCGGGGCAAATACACGTAGCGGCGATTATTCGATTACTGGATTGTCGGACTTCAGGTTAAATGGGGCTAGTCGGAACACCGGTTCCAGCAAGCTCGCGTTTGATCAACTGGCCGCTAGATTTGAATTGCTTCAGGATGGGGTCCCTGCTGCTGAAAGCAATGATTTTTACGCTGGACTTGCAAACACCATAGATTCCGTTATCACCGAGGTGTCTCGTTCTCGAACAGGTTTGGGCGTTCAGCAGAACCGTTTGGAGCACGCCATCTCGAGCAATGGGTATGTCTTTCAGGGTTTGACGAAAGTGAATTCTGATCTCGTAGAGGCCGACTATGGTGCCGAGATGGCGCGCCTCACGAAAATTCAAATAGGGCAACAGGCCGCGACAGCAATGGCCGCCCAAGCCAACCTTCTACCCCAGGTCATTCTCTCGCTCTTGCAGGCTCAGCCGGCCTAACTCTCTCGCTGGCACGCCTCTTGCTTCTGTCTGATTAAACCAATACGGCTTTTGGGCCGTAAATCGTTTGTCGACAGAGGGCTTTTGAATGGCGGTTTCCAGCACGACCAGCACAGGAATTAACGTTCCAGAGATCGTATCGGGTCTCATGGACGTTGAGCGCGTGCCCGTCACCAAGCTGCAAACGCAGGTTGATCAAAAGACCCTTGTTATTAGCACCCTGGGTGTCTTTCAGAGCAAGGTCTCCGCCCTGGAGTCTGCTGCTAAGGCCCTGACCACCCCCGGTATCTACGCGCTGCGGGACACCACTTCCAGTGATGCGACCAAGGTCTCCGCCACGGCAAGTAATTCCGCTGCCGCGGCAACATATGCCGTCAAAGTGGCCCAAACAGCCCAGGCCGAGGCCGAAGTGTTGGGCGGATTCCAGAGTGCGTCCCAGGTCATTGACCTCGACGAGTTTTCTCTAACGGTCGGGACGGGTGATGATGCCGTAACTTACTCGCCCCAGTTCGCTACGCTGACCGACAAGACAACCTTTACCCGCAATGAGCGCATCACCATGACCCTGAATGGTCAAGATGCGCAGACCTTTTCGGTGACGACACAAACCACAGCCTCTGAGGTGGCCAACGCCATCAATGCCGCCGTTACTGCTGGCACTCTGACTGGTGTATTTGCTTCGGTCAGCGCAGATGATGAACTTCAGATCGACTCGGTCAACGCCATTCAGGGGGTGTCGGCATCCTTGGACACTCCGGGGTATGTCACCTTCGACAGCTCACCGACCTTTGCATCGGGAGATGTCATCACTTTTACGCTGTCGGACGGTACGCCCCAATCCTTCACCCTGACTACGCAAGACTCCGCAAGAACGGTGGCAAGCGCCATCAATGCTGCCGTGACCGCAGGGACGCTATCCGGTGTCTACGCAACGGTGGTCTCTGACGATCTCCGGATTGCGTCGATCGATCCAAGCAAAGGCCTCATAGCCTCGCTCGACCAGGGCGTTTCCCCTGTGGTGACGGGCACTCCAACCTCACAGACTTCTGCTGACGGGGATCCCGAGGGAACTGGCGTGGTAAGCGAGACGTTCACCCTGGCTAATTTGGCGTCCTCTATCAACTCGTTGGGAGCAAGTCTGCAGGCCGCTGTCATTCAAAGTGGCGCGGGCCAGTACTCGTTAAGTATTAGTTCGACCATTACCGGTGCGGATAACGCGATTGCAATTGGTGGCATTTCTTCTCCGGACCAGCAATTAGATCGAGTGACGTTATCCGGAACGTACGCTGCAGGAGACGTCGTCACCATAACGGTTAATGGTGACCCCTTTATTTACCAGGTCACGTCTGACGATCTGACTGCAGATGGCGCTGGTGGTGCCGCAGTTCTCGGCAACTCCGACACCGCCTACGCAAACATTGCCACCAACATAGCAGCGCTTTTTGATGGGCACGCCGATGTTGAGGCGGATGCAACAGACGGTGTCATCGACTTCTCGGCTGTGACCGGGGGTGTCTCGCACACCATTTCTGTCTCATCGGGGGCGGCCGCCGCCGTCATCTATGAGGAGACGGCTGCTAGTGATGGCGTGGAACAGGTCGCTCGACTTGAGTTGAAGGGTCAGTTTACCGCTGGTGACGTCATATCAGTGACGATTGAAGGTGTCCCATTTAATTACACCGTTCTGGCAGCGGATATCGATGGAGACGGTGCGACTGCTGCGACTCACACCAATATTGCGACGGCGCTGGCTGCTGCGTACGGCACTGGTTCGACCGCCGTTGCGACGTCAAGTGGGAATGCGGTTGATTTCACCGCCTTGACAGCAAATGAGCCTTTCGGGTTTAGCGCAGCTAAAACAGTCGCTGCGACCAGCTCTGCAGGTATCGCAGCAGCCAACTTGGTCGCAAATGTTGAGAACTTTGGGATAACGGAGTGGGGTGCGGAATCTGTCTCCAGCGCTCCGGCGGATGGTAGCTATGTGGCCACTTATGACGGCGTGTCTTGGATTGTTTCTGGCCCCGATGACGTTAATTACAGCGCCACGCTGTCCTCCGGAACGTTTAGCGTTAACGATGGCGTAAACGACATCATCAGCATCGCTGACGTGGTTGGGTCAGCAAAGGCGGGTGACAGAATCACCATGTTGGTCTCGGGAACCGGAACAACCGTTGCCGCCACCCTGACCGAACACGCCTCCATTGAGCTCCAGTCAGCCCGAGACGCCTTTGTTTCCATCAACGGGCAGGCGCTGCAGCGCTCATCCAATTCCATCGACGATGTGGTCTCGGGTGTCACCTTCAATCTCAATACGCCAACGGTGCCCTCTGGTGGGGCTATCACCGCGCTCTCTTCGACGACCTTTGCCTCTGGCACGACCGACGCCACCATCAACGTCACCGCCGGCGCTCAAGACCTGTCCGCCGAGGCGGTCACTGACTTCGTCACCGCCTACAACGACCTGATCAGCTTCTACAAGACCGAGACCGTTGCCTCAACAGACCCCAATTCCCGTGGCGTCCTAAACGGTGACTCCAATGTTCGGTCGTTCATGGATCGTCTGCGCGGGCTCTACTCCCAGGGCATTCGGTTGGCTGACGGCAGCAACATTAGCTTTGGCTCCATTGGCGTGGAGTTTCAGCGCGACGGCACCCTTTACCTGGACACCGGCGCCTTGAACACGGCGGTCAGCAATGGCCTGCAAGACAAACTGGCCGCAGGTGTCACCCTGGGCTACGAGAGCAGCACCAGCAACTTCACCAGCTTCCTTACGGCCTCGCTGCGAACCACTGGCCTCATCTCGACCCACCTGAGTGACGTCGAGGCCCAGCAGGCTCAACTCGAGGAGCGCATCTCGGACTGGGAGGACAAGCTCTCACGCATCCAGGACCGCTACTACCGTCAGTACGCCGCACTCGATGCCCTGCTGTTCCGTCTCCAGACCACCAGTAACGCCTTGGCCTCGGCCATCGACAGCCTCGTCAACAGCCAGAAGAACTAACCGCTCCCCTTTTCCATACCCATAAGACAACTGAACAAACCTAGAACCCAGAGGAACCCAACATGAATGCCAGAGCCATGAAAGCCTACAAAAATATTGCGGCCCAGACCGCAGTCTCCGAGGCCTCGCCCGTTGAACTCATCGTGCTGGTCTACAAGCGCCTGCTTGACAACCTGCGCATGGCCCAAAAGGCCATGGAAGAGGGCAAAGAGAACGCCGAGTACATCAGCCGCGCACTGGACCTGATTCAAAAAGGCCTGGCTGCTGCGCTGGATCACGAGAAGGGTGGCGAGATTGCCCAGAACCTGGCGGCTCTCTACGACTGGTCGCTGCGCGAGATCCTGCAGGCCCGGCTCAAGAACAACCCCTTGCTGTTGTCTGGCGTGATTGAGGTCTTCAAAGACCTAGAGTCCGCCTGGGCCGAGATCTACACCATGCGTGAGCACGGCAACTCTGCTGTGGCACCAATGGAGTCGGTTGAGCCAAAAGATTTCAAAGGGCTACACACCAGCACCTAATAGCCGTATAAAAGGGGGAAGGAGACGGCATGCAGATCCCCCCGCAGTTACCGCAGTTAGAAGTACCAGTCACCCGGGCCAAGACTGAGCCCGTGGTGCGCGTCATGCCGGTGGTCTTCTCCGATGTGGCGTCCAAGTTCATGGACCCCAGCGTCATCCTGAAGGTGCCCGTACCGGTGGGCCAGGTGCCCAACCAGGCCCAGCCGGTCAAGCCATCCACCCAGCACCCCGGTCAGCTCTATGTCTCGCCCGAGCAGGCGATCGATGATCCAGAGTTGGCCCGCACCCTCAAGCTCGCCGCACAGCTGGGCCGCGCAGAATCTGGCCCTCACACCCTGAAGTGGCCCCAGCCCGCGATGCCCAACGGGCAGCCCTTACCACAGGGGCAGGCCGTCGCCCAAAATCCTCAGCAGGCGCTCGTCGCCCTGCGCGATGCCCTGGCCAGCTCACCCATGCTGGCGGTTTCGCAGCTGGCTCATAAGCTGGCACCGGATGTCCTCAAAGAGACCGCTGCGCCAGGGCGAGCCCTAGCGAACAAATCGGCCAATGGCCGGCCCGAGTCACTGCTGGATCGGCTGCGCGCCTCCGATGCCGACCTGGCCCACGACACCAGCTTGGAGGACCTGTCTCGCCAAATGCCGCAAGCCGGCAGCCAACAGATGCAAGACGGTCTGAATCTGCTGCTGCATGGCCAGCTCTTGTGGGCAGGCGAACTCATCCCTGGTGTGCAGGCCAGGCTCTTTCGAGAGGACGCCTATGCCGAAGACCCCGACACGCCAGGCGGTCAGCTGGTCAAGGGCAGTCAGATTTCTCTCGAGGCGCAGCTGCCCACCCTGGGCCAGGTGACCATTCGGGGGTTGCAGGTCAAAGACAGTGTGGGCCTGCTGGTCATGCCCGAGAAAAAAGCCCAGACCGTCTTGAAAAACAATTTGGGCGATCTGGATGGCCGACTCGAAAAAGCAGGCCTGCACGAGGTGCGCGTGCGGCTGGCGGTGGACGAGTAGGGGCCTGCGATCATGAAAGACAAACGAGCCGTCGCCCTAATGTACGCCCAGAACTCCACTGCCCCAAGGGTGGTGGCCAAGGGGGCCGGCTTTATGGCCCAGGTCATTGAGCAGCGGGCCAAGGAGCACGACATTCCGGTGGCCATTGAGCCAGAGTTGGTAGAGCTACTGGTGCAGTTGGATCTGAACAGCCTGGTGCCGCCCGAGCTCTATGCGGCGGTGGCCGAGGTGCTGGCCTGGGCCTTCGAGGTGGATGGCCGAACGGCCGATGATCTTCGGGAGGCTTAAACCTGCAGGTTGGTGACTTCTTTGTAGGCCTCGACCAGGCGGTTCCGCACGGCGATCATGCCCTGGAAAGCCAGGTTGGCTTTCTGCAGCGAGACCATCACTTCCTCCAAAGACATGTCTTTGTCGCCCATCTGGAAGGCCTGAGCCTTGGCCTGGGCACTGTTCTGAGCATCGCTGACATCCTGGACGGCCTGGCGGAGCACCTGGCCAAAGTCCACGCCATTGCCCGCCGAACCGCCAGCAGCAGCCCCACCGGCAAGATTGTCGTCGGCAGGTTTTGCCTGACCCTGGGCCAGCGCGGCAAGCGCTTGCATACGGGCCATCGCGGCGTTCATGTTGTTGTCAATGCTCATAAGTCCAAACTCTAGTTCAAATTCACTCGGACAGGAAGCCCTGTTCCTTGTATTCCTTTAGCTTGTAGCGCAGGGCCCGCTCCGAGATGCCCAGGATCTCAATGGCTCTACGGCGATTGCCATCGGTCTGTTGAAGCACCTTCAGAATGTGGTCTCGCTCTACTTCAGCCAGATTCTTGTTGGATAAAGAAGCAAGATCTGGGCCAGATTCGGCAATTGCGGTGGCTGGAGTGTTCGATGCGGCCGGGGGAGCAAGCCCCGGAGCCTGGGTCGACGCAGCGGCTCCCGGAGCGACGGCCGCGGGAGCACTTGCGGGCATGCTAGCCGCCCCAATCTCTCCCAGCTCCAATTCCGCAGGTCCAATCACCCCGCTGTCGCTCAGCAGCAGGGCCCGCTGAATGGCGTTCTCCAACTCCCTCACATTGCCTGGCCAGCTGTAGCTGACAATCCGCTCGGCAGCAGCCTGTGACAGGCTGGCCTTCGCATGGCCCATGGTGGCGCCGTACTTGGTGACAAAGTATCGGGCCAGGGGCAGCAGATCCTCTACCCGCTCGCGCAGCGGCGGAATGGCAATGGGAAAGACCGCCAGCCGGTAATACAGGTCCTCTCGGAATTGACCGGACGCCACACGGGCGGGTAGGTCTCGGTTGGTGGCCGCAATAATCCGCAGGTCGATTTCAACCGACTTGTTGGCGCCGATGCGCTCGACCACCTTGTCTTGCAGCACGCGCAGCAGCTTGGCCTGCAATTCCAGCGGCATCTCGCCGATCTCGTCCAAGAAAATCGTGCCGCCATTAGCCTGCTCGAACTTGCCCTCTTGCTGCTTGACCGCGCCGGTAAAGGCCCCACGCTCGTAGCCGAACAGAATGGACTCAAGCAGGGTCTCTGGAATCGCCGCGCAGTTAATGGCCACGTAGGGCTTGGCTGCGCGGGGTGAGCGCTTGTGCACCTCGCGGGCAAAGACATCCTTACCCACACCAGACTCACCGGTGAGCAACACTGTGGCGTCGGTGCTGGCCACCCGCGTGCATCGCGACAGAATGGTCTGAATGGCAGGGGACTCTGCAATCAGCTGACCGCCGTTCTTGCCCCCACCGGTGACACCTGCGCCACCGTTGCCTCCGGCCACGGCTCCAGCAGAGCCAACACCTGCGCCACCAGCCTGCCGATACCGGCCAATCACCTCGACCAGGTGCTCGGGCTGGCAGGGCTTGATCAAGAAGTCGCGTGCGCCGGCCTTCAGGGCCTCGACTGCGAGCTGGGCCTCCGCAAAGGCCGTCATCATGACCATGGGCAGTTCGGGCAACTTCTTGTGGACCGAGCGCAGCAGGGTCATGCCGTCCATGCCCGGCAGACGAAAGTCGGTGAGCACCATGCTGTAGACCTCTTGGTCGATTGCAGCCAGGGCGGACTCAGCCGAGTCAAAGGCGCGGTACTCCACGTCCTGCAGATCCAACGTGGCACACAAGGCCTCACGCAGGTCGGCATCGTCTTCCACAATCATCACGGGTGCGTCGCTGTAGGCCATGAATTGCTTAACTCCGGAAAAGAAAGATCACGAGAACTCAGCAATACAAGGAATGCTGATAGAAAACCGGGCACCGCCTTCGACCCGGTTGCTGGCCAGAATCTCACCCCGATGGGCCTCGACCGCATTGCGGGCAATCGACAGGCCCAGGCCGGTGCCATTGATGCGGCTGGTGGCAAAGGGCTCAAACAGGCTGGCCATCATCTCATTTGGAATGCCTGGTCCCGCATCATCCACCACAAACTGAAGCCGGGCCCCATCGGACTGACCCGTTAAGACGATCTCGCCCGCGTCCTGGCTAACCTGCAGGGCGTTTTCCAGAATCGCCACCATGGCCGCGACCATGGTCGGCCGCTCCACGTTCACCAGGGCCTGCAGCCCAGTGGCCTGCACCCGCAGGCCAATGTTGCGTTTTTCGCACATGGGACCAATGGCCGCCAGGGCCTCGTCGAGCAGGGCCTGGCCGCTGACCATCTCGGTCTTCTGGGGGCGCTGACGAACAAACTGCAGCATCTGGGTGGTCAGGGTCTCCAGCGAGGCCAGCTGCTTGCGCAGCCGATCCAGGGCTTCTTTTTGTTTGTCGGGGCTGAGGTTGGGCATGCCCAGATTGCCGGCATACAGGGTGGCCGTGGCCAAGGGGGTGCGCAGCTGATGGGCAATGCTGGCGGCCATCTGGCCCATGCTGGCCAGCTTGGACTGGCGCTGGCTTTCGATGTGCAGCCGCAGGCTGTCGGTGATGTCCTGAATCTGCACGATCTGCCGCTCGGCCAAAGACAGCTGGGTCACCTTAACGGTGCGGGCCGTGGAGTCGGTGCTGGTCTGGTATTCGCCCGGCATGGGCGTGGGCAGCCAGGAGGCCGGGGTCTGCCAGGCCTGGCCAATGGCCAGTCCCACCAGGGTCTGGGCCGCCAGGTTCTGGTCGGCGATCACGCCGTTTTCTACCAGAATCACCCCGGTGGGCAGGGCCTGCAGCAGGTCGGTCAGCCGCTGGTTGGCCTGGGCCAAGTCGTTGGACAGGCGCTGAATTTCTGACTGGAGCTGCGTCTGCTGGGCCTCGATGGCCTTAGAAGCCTCGATAAAAAGGGCAAAGGCCTCTTCTAGCTGCTCTTTGCTGGCACCACCACCGACGGATGAACTCGGGTGCTCAGCCAAGCCGCTTTTCCTTGACGCAGGTCGAAAAAAGTGTCATAACGCCTTCAGTTTAAAGAATTTTTTGCTGTTCAAACACACGTCAGACCACTTGGAACGAAAAAATTGGCCGACGCCGCAACACCAAACATAAACGCAGCTGATGCAAACGCCACCGTCTTGAACGTCTCAAACGGGGCTGCACCTGCTGGCGCAACGGCTGCTCCTGCAGCGGCCGCACCCACTGCCGCTGCGCGGGCACCGGCCACGGGCCGATCCAAGGTCGCACAAGACCTGGCCTCGCGCGTGAAGTCATTGCCCTTGGGCCAGAAGCTGATTCTGGGCGCAGCGCTCTTCTTTGTGGCGCTCATCCTGATCTACACCGGCACCTCCAGCACTCGCCAAGACTACAAGGTGCTCTTTGCGGGCCTCGAAGAAAAAGACGCGGCCGCAGTTGTTGCTGCTCTAGAACAAGCCAAGCTGCCCTATAAGTTCACCGAAGGTGGTGGCGCCATCATGGTGCCGGACAACGTGGTCTATGAGACGCGTCTCAAGCTCGCCAGCCAAGGCCTGCCCAAGTCGGGCTCGATTGGCCTGGAGCTCCTCGAGAACCAGAAACTGGGCACCAGCCAGTTTGTGGAGCAGGTGAACTACCAGCGAGGCCTGGAAGGCGAACTGGCCCGCAGCATCTCGTCCATTGCATCGGTCAAGACCGCCCGTGTTCACCTGGCCGTACCCAAACAATCTGCCTTCGTACGTGAGCGTCAACGGCCCACCGCCTCGGTGGTGGTGAACCTGCATGGTGGCCGCTACCTGACCCAGCAACAGGCCACTGGCATTGCCCACCTGATTGGCGCCTCCATCCCCAACATGAGCGCCCAGGATGTGACCATTCTGGATGCCGAGGGCAACCTGCTGGCGCCCAACCCAGACCGCAGTGCCTCTGGACTGGACGCCTCGCAGCTGAAGTACGTTCAAGAGATCGAATCGGCCCTGTCCAAGCGGGTCACCGGCATCTTGGAGCCGGTCGCCGGCAAGGGCAATGTCAAGGCCCAGGTCACGCTCGACATGGACTTCAACGAGCTGGCCCGCACCCAAGAAGCCTTTGGCAAGAACACGCCGCCCAACGCCGGTGCCATTCGCAGTCAGCAGAGCGTGCAGACCCAGGGCTCCTCTGGCCCAGTCGGCGGCATTCCTGGTTCGCTCACCAACCAGCCGCCTCCGAATGCCCAGGCCCCCATTCAGACGGCCCCCAACACCGGTGGCAATGATCCTCGCGTACTGAACGCACCCGGCTCAGCTGGTGGGTCTGCCAATGCCCGAAACGAGCTGACCACCAACTACGAAGTCGACCGCACCATTGAGTACCTCAAGCGGGCCAAGGGTGAGGTTCGTCGGGTTTCGGCAGCCGTGGTGGTGAACTACAAGTCCAACACCGATGACAAGGGCAAGGTCACCACCGTGGCCTTCAGTGCTCAGGAGCTCGCCCAGATGACCGCCCTGGCCCGTGATGCTGTGGGATTCCGGGCCGAGCGCGGCGACTCAGTGAGCGTGGCCAACATTCCGTTTACCCCGGAGCCGGTTGAGTCCATTCCGTTCTATCAGCAGCCTGGTGTCTTGGCCATGACCAAAGACATCACCATGATGATCCTGCTGCTGGGTGCGTTGGGCATCATATTCTTTGTCGTGGTTAAGCCAATCCTGTTCCCGGTCATTGTGGAAGAGGTACCAGCTGAGCAGCGCCTGGAAGAAGAATTCGACGAGAAGATGAAGGCCGAGCTGGCTGCCGTGTCGCCTGAGGCTAGAGAGCGCAAGCGCATGGAGATGGAGCTGCGTCGCGAGAAGCAGCGCCTGGAAGAAGAAGAGCGCCGCCGCCAAGCCGAAGAGGAAAGGCGCATGGAGGAAGAGACTCGCAAGAAGCGTGCCGAAGAGGCCCAGAAGGAATACGAAGAGCTGGTGCAGTACGCCAAAGACTTTGTGGCCAGCGATCCCAAGGTGGCCGCGGCTGTGTTCAAGAACTGGATGCAACAAGACGTTGCACCACCGGCTTAGTGAGCGAGGTGACCCATGCCCGATGATGACCAGGCCACAGAAGAACGCCCACAATCGATTGCCGAGGCCCTAAAAGAGGGCGTCAAGACCGCGGGTGGTGGCAGCACCTCGGTTGTCTCGGTAGACGACATCGATGGCGCCTCCAAGGCAGCCGTGGTCTTGTTGGCCGTTGGCCCGGACGCCGCTGCTGATGTGCTGCGCAACGTCTCACCTTTCGAAGTGCAAAAGATCTCCGGCAAGATGTCCACTGTGCGTGCGCTGTCGCGCGAGATTGTGGTTCAGGTCTTGCGTGAGTTCCGCGAGGCCACGGCCGATGGCTCGCAGGTGGCCTTCGACACCGACAGCTTCATGCAGAACATGCTCCACAAGGCGCTGGGCACCGAGGGCGCCAGCGATCTGCTGGGCAAGCTCGAAAGCGCCATCGACATGTCGGGTGTCGAAAGCCTCAAGCGCATGGAACCCGATGTGCTCTACGAGATGATCAAGAACGAGCACCCACAGATTGTGGCCACCGTTATGGTCTTCTTGGATCCTCAGCAGGCTGCTTTGGTCACCAAGCTCTTCCCGGACGAGCTTCGCGACGAACTGATGCTGCGGGTGGCCTTGCTGCAAAAAGTCCAGCCAGCCGCTCTGAAGGAATTGAACGAGGTCATGTCCAGAAACGCCGAGTCGGGCGGCGATACCCGCCGCAGCAACGTGGGTGGTGTGACCCCAACGGCCGAGATCCTGAACTACCTGTCGGGTGGCATGGACCAGTCGGCCCTGAACAAGATCAAGGAATACGACGCCGAGTTGGCCCAGCTCATCTTGGAGCAGATGTTCACCTTCGAAGACCTCATCGAGATCGACGACCGCTCGCTGCAGACCTTGCTGCTCGAGATCCCTGCCGACATGTTGGTCATCTCGCTCAAAGGCGCCTCGCCCAAGCTTCGCGAGAAGCTGTTCAAGAACATGGCCCGCCGTGCGGCCGAGGCCACCAAAGAAGATCTGGAGACACGCGGTCCCACCAAGGTGCAGGATGTGGAAGAGCAACAAAAAGCCTTCCTCACCATTGCCCGTCGTCTTCAGGAAGAAGGCCGAATCAACCTCGAGCGCGGCAAGCAGGCCGACGCCTTCCTGTAACTCAGCGTTTGCCGAGCTAAGACAAAGGGACTGCCTTGACCTATTCGCTCGAGACCGTCTACCGCGTTGCCCAAGAGCTCGAGGCCCAGCGTCGCGCCGAGGAAGAGGACGCCAAGCTCAGCGACTCGGCGCCCGTCAAAGTCTGGCAGCCTCCATCATTTGATCCCACGCCCAAGCAGAAGGTCGTTCGGGTGCCGTTGCCCACGGTCGACGAGGTGGAGGCCATTCGTGCTGAGGCCCATCGACTCGGGTATGAACAAGGCTTTAACGAGGGTCGTGACGAGGGCCTGAACAAGGGTTACGAAGTGGGTCACGAAAAAGGCCTGGAAGAGGGCAGGGCGGCTGGCCATGCAGAGGCCTTTGAGGTCGCCAAGGCCCGTATCGATGCCTTGACCGAGAACCTGCAGGCGATCTTAGAGGCCATTGAGGCGCTGCCCCAAGAGATGGCGGATCCGCTTCATGAACTGGCCTACAGCGTGGCCGAGCGACTGAGTGGCAAAGAGGGCATCGACCGCGGCCCTCTGGTGGCAGCGATTCAAGAGGCGCTCATGCGGCTGCCAAGACCTGGCGAGACCCTCTTTTTCCGAATTCGCCCAGAGGATCGTCAGACCTGGGAGGAGGCCTTGGGTGGATCGGGCCTGCCCTTTAAATGCGACATCGTCATGGACGAAAACCTGCCCGAGGGTCATGCCTTTGTAGAGGCCGCGGGCACCCGTTTGAACATTGGTGAACAGGCTCGGCGTGCCATTGTGCGCGGGGCCCTGGGGCTAGACCATGCATCTGGCCAGCCTGTTTGACACCCAGCGTCGCCGACTCAAGGCCCTTCAGCAAAGAGTCAACAGCGCACCGCGGTCTGTGCGCGAAGGCAAACTCGTCAAGGTCTCCGGACTGCTCTATGAGGTCGAGGGCCTGCCCATGGTCATTGGTGATCGTGCGGCGGTGAACCTGGGGCACTCCATCATCGAGGCCGAGTGCATCGGCTTTGATGCGGGGACCTCTTACTTAATGCCCGTAGACCCCATCGATGGCGTCTCGCCCGGTGCGCCGGTCTTTCCGCAGGGCGCGCCCTATTGGGATGTTCAAGGCTTCAAACACAACCGGACTGCAGATGCGCTGCCCATGGGCGACAGCCTGCTGGGTCGGGTGGTCGATGGCTTTGGCAGGCCGATCGATGGCAAGCCGGTAGACCTGTCCCACCCCAGTGGTCAGGCGACCAAGCGACTCAATCCGCTTACACGTGCGCCCATTCACGAACCGCTGGATGCGGGCATCAAGGCCGTGAACGCCTCGCTGACCGTTGGCCGTGGCCAACGCGTGGGTATCTTTGCGGGCTCTGGCGTGGGCAAGAGCGTGATGCTGGGCATGCTGGCCCGTAACTGTGTGGCCGACGTGATTGTGATTGGCCTGGTCGGCGAGCGTGGCCGTGAGGTGCGTGAGTTCTGCGAAGACACCCTTGGGGAGCAGGCCATGGGCCGCGCCGTGGTGGTGGCTGCACCGGCCGATGCTTCGCCGCTGGCCCGCATTCGTGGGGCGTCCTATGCCACCGATGTGGCGACCTATTTCCGAGACCAAGGCCGTCATGTGGTCTTGATCATTGATTCGCTGACGCGTTTTGCCATGGCCCAGCGCGAGATCGGCCTGAGCCTGGGTGAGGCGCCGGTGTCGCGCGGCTACCCACCCAGTGTCTTTGCCAAGATGCCCGAGCTGGTGGAGCGAGTAGGCAACGGCGAGCGAATCGACGCCTCGATCACTGCCTTTTATACGATCTTGCTAGAGGGCGATGACATCCACGACCCAGTGGCCGACACGGCCCGGGGCATTCTGGATGGCCACATCTTTCTGTCGCGCAACCTGGCGGACTCCGGACATTACCCGGCCATTGACATCGAGAAGTCCATCAGTCGGGTCATGCCGCGGGTCACCAGCCGTGATCACCAAGACATGGCCCGCAAGATGAAGATGCTCTACAGCCGCTACATGCAGGGCCGTGAGCTGATCTCCATGGGCGCATATGTCCCCGGTGGAGACCCCGAGCTGGACCAGGCCGTCAAACTCTGGCCCACCATGAAGAATTTTCTGCAGCAGTCTCCAGATGAGCGCGTGGGTCTGGAAGACACCTTGGCTGCTTTGTCTACCCTGATGGGCGGGAAGGCCGCATGAGCAAGGCCCTGCAGACGATGGCCCGGCTGGCCAAGGTCAAGCAGGACGTGGCCATGGCCAAGGCCAAACGGCTGGCCAGCCAGGTCGCCAAGGCCAAGGATCTGCAAGACCAAGTCATTGGCTTTGCCGGCGAGTACGGCAACATGGCCATGGAGCAGGGGTTGTCGTCATCCGGCACCACCGTGGCCATGATGCAAGACGCCATGGCCTTTAGGACCCGATTGCTCGATGGCGCAAGTGAGCAGGCGCTTGCTTCCGCAGAGCTTAACCGCCAACTCAAGCAGGCCAATGCTCTAGCCATGGCGGCCCGAATGAAGTCCAAGGGCTTAGACGATGCCGTGGCCAGACGCAAGCAGGCGGCCCTGCGCGAGCAGGAAGAATCCGAAGCCCAAGAAATCGAAGAATCCATCAGCGCTCGCCTGACCCTGGCGGCCAACCGAAAGGCGAGAGTTGGCATAGAAGATGCTTAATGTCCCCTGCATCCCTTTTTTAAAGGCAAATGGACATGGCAATTCTGACTGGTTTACCCCCAAGCGCTCGTGCGAGCGCTGGCTCTAGCGGACAAAACGGCGCTGACGCGGGCATTGAAGCCTTACTGGCAGGCCGGGCCTTGGCTGGCGAGGCTGGTAACGACTCTTCTGGTGCCGCTGGTAGCGACCCGTTCTCGGCGGCGCTGCAAGTGGCCTTGTCGCGCGTTGGCGCGGGCCTACAAGAAGAACAGCAGGCGCTGCTGGACGCCGCAGCCTTGGCTGCCCAGGGCCAAGTTGGGCAGATCTTGCCGAACGGCGTGATCATGAGCCCAGGCCAGCAGGCAAATTTTGCAGCTGGCACCCCCACCAGCGATGCACAACTTCAGGCGATTGATGCGGCCGCTCAGCTGGCCAGCCAAACCGCTGGGCAAGCCGTCGATGCAGCCCTGGCCCAACAGACCGGCGACCTAGCCGATCAGGCTGCTGCTCAGCAGGTCGTTCTGGCGACACAGGCCAGCGCTGACCAGCAGGCTCTGGTCAACGCAGCCGCACAAGACACAGCGCTGGTCACCGGTCAGCAAAACATGGTCTCAGCCCAAGCCCAACAGACGGCCTCAGTGGTTCAGCTCACGCCAGAGCAACTGGCACAGGCTCAGGCCGCAGCCGCTCAGCAGACCGCCGCCCAGGGTGACGAGTCCCAGGGCGCCGATGTGGATCCCGCCTTGCTGGCCAACCTGCCGGTTCAGGCCAACGTGGCCAACGCAGTCACCACCGCCAATGGCCAGCAGGCTGCAGCCAACGCGAACGGTATGGTGGGTCTGGCTCAGGCTGGCAATGGGCAGCAGACTGCCAATCAACAGGCGGCCAACGATGACCAACAACAGTCCGCCGCGGGTGACACCGCAGGCCTGCTCTCTGCCGTCATCGACGAATCCACCAAGGACAGCGCCGAGCGCTTTAACCTGGTCATGGATGGCAAGCAGATTGGCACACCCGCTATGGCCGCCAATGCCAACACTCAATCCGCTCAACTGGTCGGCCAGTTGTCTGCCAACGGCCAGGCCAACGCCCAGGCCCTAAATGCCGCCCAGACGCCAGCAGGCACCGTGGTGGCGGACATTCAGACCGCTACCGAATCGGCCAGCACTCAAATGGCTGCTCGCACCGAATCCAGAGTCGAGGCCCTTCGCGCCTCTCTGGGTTCCGGCCCCATCAACATGGAAGTCCTCAAGCTCACCGGTGCCGGTGGTGGTCGTGCGGTGATCGAGGTCACCCCGCCCAACCAGGGTCCGATTCGTCTGGACCTGCAGCTCGATGGCAATGGCAAGGCCAATCTGGTGGTCGATGGCTTGACCGACAGCATGAAGGCCCGCCTGGAGTCTTCGGCCGGCTTCCTGCGCCAAGACATGGCTGGCATGGGACTAACGCTAAACCTGGAGCTGCGTGAGCGCAACGATGGCCAGGCGGCCATGCAGTTCTCCCAGCAGTTCTCCGGATCTAATCAATCTGGGGGCTCCGGCTCCTCACGCGCTGACAATGGTCAGGGTGTGGCCACCGCTGGCATGACCGCACCGGCCGGCCGCGGCCAGTCATCCACCTCAACCGACAACGGCGTTAATCTGTACGCATAAACCCAAGGAGTAGATCGCATCATGGCTGACGAAAACGAAAATCAAGAGCAGGCACTGGCGGCTGCGGCCCCCGCAGCTGCTCCTGCGGCCGTCGACGAAGAGGCAGCCGCTGCTGCCGCTGCTGCCAAGTCCAAGAAAAAGAAGCTCATCATCATTGGGGCCATTGGTGCTGTTGTACTGATCGGCGCCGTCGTGGGCTACATGATGTATTCCAAGGGTGCCGCAGAAAAAGCGGCTGCCCAGGCTGCGCTCGAGCAGACCCCTGAATACAAACTGCAGCAGCAGCTCAAGTTCAAAAAAGAGAACAAGCCACCTCAATTCATCAAGATGGACGAGTTCACGGTGAACCTACCGGGTCGTGGTGGTGAGCACTACCTGCAGGCCAGTATTGTGCTGCGCACGGCCGATGGCGCCACCGAGGGTCGCATCAAGGACTTTCTGCCCATTGTTCGTGACCGTGTGATTCTGGTGCTGTCCTCCAGAACCATGCAGGAGCTCTCTACCGTCGAAGGCAAGAACGCCATGGCCCGCGAGATCGCCCTGGTGATCAACTCGATCATCGAGCCCCAGCTCACCGCCATCTTCATCCTGCAGCAGCAGCCGGGAACGGCCGATATGCAGAACCTGGAGCGCATTGGCGCCATGCCGCAGTCTACGACCGCTGGCGAGAAACTCAGCCAGACGGCGGTTCAGGCGGCCGCCCAGTTCTGGAAGGTCAGTGAGATGGATCTGCCAGTCCAGCAGGTGCTGTTCGACAAATTCGTCATGCAGTAACGATCGATTCCAGACAAAGTCAGATAGAACCTTAGACCGTCATGGCTGAAAACGACAACAACGAGACGATGGACGAGAACCAGGGCGCCGATGATTCGGTGGCTTCTGGCGTCGCAGTCGACGAGGCTGATCAGGGCCAGGCCGCTGAGCAGGCGAACGAGCCTCAGGCGGCCGCTGCCGACAGCTTTGACCCGCTGCGCAAGCGCGAGCAACGGGTTGAGCACCAAAAGAGCATGTTTGACAAGCTCTCTCGGCTGGTCAAGCGGCGCATGCCCACCCTGGAGCTCATCCACGAGCGCTTCGCCCGAACAGTCCGTCTGACGCTCTTCAACATGATCCGCTCGCCGGTCGAGGTCCGTGTGCACATGCCCATGGTCAAGACCTATGCGGACTTTGTGAACGGCTTTCCTGAGCGCACCAACATCAACATCGTCAACATCCGCTCGCTGCGGGGTATTGGCTGCTGGTGTATTGCCCCCCAGGTGATCTACACGGCGATTGACAACATGTTTGGTGGCGAGGGTCGTATCACGCCACGCTCGAGCATCAAGGAGTACACGGCCACCGAGCTGCGCATTGTGCGTCGAATCATGGACGGCCTGCTCAACGAGTACGAAAAGGCCTGGAAGAGCGTCTACGAACTCAAGTTCGACTTCATGCGCCAAGAGACCAACTTCACCTTTGCCAAGATCACTGGCCCCGAAGAGATGGTCATGCATGCCAAGTTCACGATTGACATCAATGGTCGCGAGGGCGATGTCGACCTGTGCATTCCGTTCTGGGTGCTCGAGCCACTCAAGACGTTGCTCTACGAGAACATGCAGAGCTTCAACTCTGAGCCCGACGAGGCCTGGGTGGAAAAGCTGCACAACGAGGTCCAGTCAGCCCATGTCCAGGCGGTGGCCGTTTTGGCTCGCAAGGAAATGGCCCTGGGTGATGTGCTCAGCATGTCAGTCGGTGAAATCATTCCGATTGAGATCAACGACCCGATTACCGTCTACGTCGATGGCCTGCCCATGATTCGCGGCAAGTACGGCGTCAAAAATGGCCGCTACTCGGTCAAGATCGACAGTATCAAGCACCCTGTGGAATACATGAAGATGCCGCTGCAGCACGGCCGATTGGGGCCCAGCATGATGCGCAGCGAGGAGCGTGGCGAGATGTATGCCACCGCAGACACTCGAGCGGGTGAGACCCTCGAGGCCGCTTTTAAACAAGAAAGCCCGACGGCGGGCTAGTGATGAATCTGAAAGGAGCCTGTCATGGCTGAGAACGAAACCCCGGGTGGCTCGCTGGCTGCTGGCCTGCGCGAGCGCGACACCCAGATCAAACCGGCGCCCTACGCCAACCTGGACGACGACCCCACCGCCAATGGTGGCAATGCCGCCCTGAACGACATCGACCTGGTGGTCGATGTGCCGGTACAGGTCACCGTAGAACTGGGTCGCGCCAAGATGCAGATTCGCAACCTGCTCAACCTGTCCTATGGTTCCGTCATTGAACTTGATATGCTTGCGGGTGATCCGCTAGAAGTGATGGTCAATGGCTGTCTGGTCGCCCAAGGCGAAGTCGTGATTGTGAACGACCGCTACGGCATTCGACTCACCGACATCGTCACCCCAGCGGAGCGGCTGCGCAAAATTAATCGCTAATTCCTAGAAAGGGGGCTGTTCTTGCACAAACACTCTGCAAAGGCGGCCCTTTCTCTTTTAAGCGGCCTGAGCCTTCAGGCCGTCTTCGCGACCCAAGCCCTGGCCCAGCAGGCCTCAGGAATTGCCGCCGGTTCCGCCCCTTTTCAAGCAGCAGCGCCAGTAGCCAGTAGCAGCTCGGCTGGCAGCATGATCTGGTTCAGTGCCGTGACCCTGGCCTTGTTGTCTGGCCTGGTGGTCTTGGTGGCCTGGCTGCTTCGCAAAAACTTTGGTGCCAATGCAGGCCCCAGCTCTGGTATTCGCATCATGAGCAGCCAGTCGGTCGGGCCCCGGGAGCGACTCTTGGTCGTCCGAGTTGGTAACCGTGGCTTTCTGGTGGGCCACACGCCCACTCAGGTCAACCTGGTGGCTGAGCTAGACCCCGAAGACCTGGCCGCCATCCCCCAGCAGGCCTCCCCCATTGAATTCTCAGCCAGCTTTGGACGTCAGCTGGCCCAACTCTTCTCCAGAAAGCGCTAGCCCCATGCGCAAGTCCACCAAGTGGTTCTTCGGCAGTCTGTTGGCGGCGGGGCTCATGGGCGGTTCGGCCATTGCGGTGGCTCAGACCCTGCCTCTGGTCAGTGTCCAGGGCAACACCTACTCGGTGCCGGTCCAGACGCTCATTGTGCTGACGGCGCTGAGTTTTATTCCGGCTGCGCTCATGCTCATGACCAGCTTTACCCGGATCTTGATTGTCTTCTCGCTGTTGCGGCAGGCCCTGGGTCTCACCACCATGCCGCCCAACCTGGTGCTGGTGGGGCTGTCGTTGTTTCTGACGCTCTTCATCATGAAGCCGGTCTTTGATCAGATCTACGACCAGGCTTATGTGCCCTACACCCAAAAGCGGCTGAGCTTTGAGCAGGCCGTGGATGTTGGCAGCAAACCCCTGAAGGCCTTCATGCTGCGCAACACTCGTGAGGACGATCTGGCCCTGTTTGCCCGCATGCATGGCAAGCCGATTGAGACCCGTGAGCAGGTGCCCATGACAGTGCTCATTCCGGCCTTTGCGATCAGCGAGATCAAGACCGGCTTTATTGTCGGCTTCATGATCTTTCTGCCCTTTCTGGCGATTGACTTTGCAGTGGCCAGCATCCTGACCTCGCTGGGTATGGTGATGGTCTCGCCGATGATGTTCTCGCTGCCGCTCAAGCTGCTCATCTTTGTCATGGCCGATGGCTGGGGCTTGTTGGCGGCGTCTCTGGTGCAGAGCTACGCGGCGGTGGGGAGCTAAGCCATGATGGATTCCAGCCTGGTCATTGAGTTGGTCTTTCAGGCCCTGCGCATGGCCCTGGTCTTAAGTGGCCCCATCTTGCTGGGTTTGCTGATCGTGGGCCTGCTGATCGGTATTGTGCAGGCCGCCACCCAGCTCAACGAGACCACCATTGCCTTTGTGCCCAAGATCCTGGTCTTGGTGGTGATCATCTTGCTGGCGGGCCCTGTCATGCTCACGCTCTTTACCGACTACCTGCGTGAGTTGATTCTGCGCATTCCAAGCATCACGCTGTAAAGGCTGGTCATGATCAGCCTGACCGAGGCCCAGATCTTTGCTGCCGCCACCAGCTTCATGCTGGTCTCGGTGCGACTGTTTGGCGTCTTTCTGGCCGCCCCGTTCTTTGGCTTTCGTGCCTTTCCCATGCAGATTCGGGTCTCACTGACCCTGTTTCTGGCGCTGCTGCTGTTTCCCAACCTGACCGAGCAGGCCAAGTCTTTTGCCTTGGCGCCGCCCACCTTCTTTGCGGTAGCGCTGGAGCTCTTCATTGGTCTGTTCATTGGGTTTGTCATTCGAGTGGGCATGATGGCCATTGAGCTGGCGGCCGAGGTCCTGTCGGTGCAGACGGGTCTGAGCTTTGCCACCAGCTATGTCCGGGACCCCAACATTGCCTCGGGCCTGGTGGGCGAGTTTCTGGGCCTGACCGCCATTGCGCTCATGTTTGCCATGAACCTGCACCTGGTCATGCTGGACTTTGTCATGGCCAGCTTCAAGACCCTGCCCTTTGGCACTTGGCCGGGTGGCTGGAACCTGCAAGAGGTGGTGCACCTGCTGAGCTTTTCGTTTGGGCTGGGCATGGTCTTGGCCTTGCCCACCATCGTGGTCTACACCCTGTTCTACATCATTCAAGCCATCCTGGCCCGTACCAGCCCTCAGTTCAACCTGTTTGCGGTGGGTTTTGCCATTACGGTGCCCCTGGCCTTTGTGGTCCTGATGATCATCCTGCCCGACCTGCCGGCCTTTGTGCAGCGCGCATTGGAGCCAGCCTACGGCACGGTGCGCATGGGGCTGGGCCAGTAACGACTAGGTCTGGTGGCCTGAGTCCACTAAACCGCGGGGCCCGAATGGCCGTAACAAGGTCACCATAAAAGTTTGTACCGACGACTGTAAGACTGAGGGCCAAGATGCAAAACCAAGCAAAACGACCATTCGTGCGACCCCTGGCAGCCATGCTGGCCTTGACCCTGGCCGGTGGCCTGTTCTCGGCTAGTGCCGTATCGGCTGGCGCACCGCCAGCCGCCCCCGCCGCGCCGCACAGTGCCATTGCCCCGGTTGCAGCACCTGCCATGCCCAAGGCCGCGCCGGTTGCACCGGCCGCCGCTCCCGCGCCTGCTGCGGGGCCAGTCGCTGTGCCCGCTGGCGATCCCAATGAGGCCATTCGCAAGGCCATTGCAGAGCGCATCGCTGGCAAGGGCGAGGTAGTCCTGAAATCCACTGGTGTGGCACCAGCCAGCCAGACCAAAAAGCGTGCAGCCCCCAAGAAGCACACGGTGCATTGGTCTTATGAGGGCGAGGGCGGCCCTCACAACTGGGGCAAGCTCAGCAAGCAGTATCTGGCCTGTTCCAACGGCAAGAACCAGTCCCCGATCGCCGTCGAGGCCGACTCGATGCTGAACCTGGACTTGCCCGCCATTGACTTTGATTACCGCGACTCCCGTTTCTCGATCGTCGACAACGGTCATACCGTCGAGGTGAAGTACCTGGAAGGCGGCGCCATGACCATTTTGGGCCAGCGCTACGAGCTGGTTCAGTTCCATTTCCATCGCCCCGCAGAGGAGGTCGTCAATGGCAAGCGCTACGACATGGTGGCCCACCTGGTGCATAAGAACAGCAAGGGTCAGCTGGCGGTGGTCGCAGTCCTGCTCACCCTGGGCGAAGAAAACCGCTTCATCCAGACGCTTTGGAACCACATGCCCATCGAGAAGAAAAAGCCCATCGAGCCTCCCACGGCCAAAGTCGACCTGGCCAAGTTTCTGCCGGCCAACAAGGCTTACTTCCACTACATGGGCTCGCTGACCACGCCGCCTTGTACCGAGGGTGTGGCTTGGTACATCCTGCAGTCGCCCGTTGAAGTCTCGGCTGGACAGGTTGAGGTCTTCTCCAAGATGTATGCCAACAACGCCCGTCCGACCCAGCGCATGAACGGCCGCCTGGTCAAAGCCAGCCGCGCCCCTGCAGATGGTGTGGCCTCCAAGCCCGCCCCAGCCATGACGTCCATGCCCCGTATTCCTCGGGCCGGCGGTCAGTAAGCTCGGCTAACAAGGCGGGGCAGGCTTTACCGCCAGCCCCGTTTGGACTGCGGCAAGAACTGCCGAGGGCCTAAACTTTCGGTCAAGGGGCTGAGCTGGCTTGGCCGATTTTAAAATTTAAGTCATTGTTTTTAATAGATTTTATACATTTGGCATAGGCCTTGCTTTACATGAGCCGAACCCCATGGTGGGGTGTGGAGCTCAGAAGTGAAGCTAGTCCCGCAATACGATTCTCTGGCATTCGGTGAAGCCGCCCTCAAGGCGCGGTCTTTCCGTCAAGAGATTTTGGCCTCCAACATGGCCAATGCGGACACGCCCAACTACAAAGCCCGCGACGTTGACTTCGGACAGGTGCTCAAAGCACGTCTGTCTGGTCAAGAACAACAGATTTCATCGCTGGCCATGGAGGCCACCAACGCTGGGCATATCGTGATGCCCGTTCGCAAAGAGCAGCCTGGCGTTCTCTACCGCACACCGCTGCAGCCCTCGCTCGACGGCAACACCGTCGATGCCGATACCGAGCGTAGCCATTTCGCCCAAAACGCCATGATGATGCAGGCCGCCATTGAGTTCTTTGGCGGCTCGATCAAGTCGCGCATGTCGGCCATTACAGGTCAGCCGGGGTAATCCATGAGTCTCGTTCGCTCCTTTGAAATTGGTTCGACCGCACTGGTGGCCCAGTCGCTGCGTCTGAACACCACCGCTTCGAACATTGCCAACGCCGAGACCACCGAGGGGCCAGATGGCCGCCCCTACCGGTCTCGTCAGGTCGAATTCAAGACCATCCCGTTTGGGGATGCGCCCGGTCAGGGCGTGCAGGTCGCCAACATCATCGAGAGTGACGCGCCATTCCGCATGGAATTCAAGCCTGGCCACCCCAAGGCCAACGAGGCCGGTTTTGTGGAAATGCCCAACGTGAACCCTGTCGAGGAGATGGTCAACATGATCTCGGCCTCGCGCTCCTACCAGATGAACATCGAAATGATGAACACCACGCGAATCCTCATGCTTCGCACACTCAACCTTGGCAAGAACTAAGCCCTAGGACCTGACTAAATGGCCACGACACTCGAATCACTCAACCTACCCGGCCTGACGTTCTACGGTGGCAATGCCACGGGCACGTCGGGCAATGCCGTTGATGCCACCTCAACGTCAGACTTGCAGAGCAACTTTCTACGCATGCTGACGGTTCAGCTGCAGAACCAAGACCCCATGAATCCCATGGAGAGCGCCGAAATGACCTCTCAGCTGGCGCAGCTGAACATGGTCGATGGCATCGGCACCATGAACAAAAACCTCAGTTCCTTGATCTCGCAGATGCAGGCGGCCGACTTTATGTCCCAGGCCGCCACCGTGGGTAAATCAGCCTTGGTCGAGGGCAGTGAGATGTCTTATGACGGCCAGAGCCTGATGGTCATGGCCTCTAACTTTGCATCGCCAGTGACCAATGCCATTGCCAACATTTACGACTCGGCTGGCAACCTGATTCTGAAGACCGAGATGGGTCCCCAGACCTCTGGCATCAAGCACTTCTACTGGGATGGCATTGATTCAAATGGCCAGCAAGTGGCCGCCGGCGACTACCGCGTTGAAGTGGTGGGCAAAGACGGTGAGGCCAGCAAAGTGGCCCAGACCTACGTGGCTTCGCCTGTTGTGGCTGTGGGCCGCAGTGGCAACGATATTCGTCTAACGCTGGCAGATGGTCGCGAGATCGCCTCTAGCGGCGTGGTTCAGTGGATGGCGCAGTAATTTCTTCTAAAAGGGTGAAACGAAGATGAGCAACTACAGCATTGGTTTGTCAGGCCTGAATTCCAACTCGGCCGCCATTGACACCATTTCCAACAACATCGCCAACGCCAGCACGGTGGGCTACAAGGCCGGCGAGTATATTTTTCAAGACCAGTTCTACAAGGCCATCAACCCCCTAGACCCAGCCCGTGCCGGTCAGGGCACCGCCAAGCAGAACATTCGGCGCCTAATGAACATGGGCACGGTACAGGATTCTCAAAACACCCTGGACATGGCCATTACCGGCTCCATGGGCATGTTTCGACTGAGCGATGCCAACGACCCAGACACCGTTTACTACACCCGTAATGGCCAGTTTGCGGTTAGCAAAGAGGTTGACCCCAATTTCCCCAAGCGCAGCTACATCGTTAACCAGAACGGTATGTTCCTGACGGGTTATTCGTCTCAGGACGGTACTACCCTGGGTGACGCCTGGACCGACAAGATCACCATGCCGCCTACGGAGCTCGAACCACGCACGACCACCTTGTCTACTGTGGCTGTAAATTTGGACGCCAGAACAAATACTTATCTTCCGGCGGGAGACGTGCCGTTTGATCCAGAGGTACCTTCATCCTATAACAACAAAGTGTCACAGACTGTCTACAGTGCGGACGACAATGGCGGAGCGCACACCATGACTCTCTACTATCGGCGAGTGGATGACCAAGATATGTCGGTCACTTACGATGGAACAAACTTTTATTTTCCGGCGTCAGAAATTGCTAAAAACCCGCTTGGTGCGAGCCAAGCAAATGTGGTGTTGACCAACGATACGTCAGATGGTGTGGAGAGAATCTCAGCTCCCCATCGGGAGACCAATGTTAACGGTGCCGTGACCGCTGGCGACGGTACTATTACTGTCGATAACGGCAGCGATATCGAACAGTACGCACGGATTTTGATAAATGGGCGAGATGCCTCTCTTGGGGTTTCATCGGTGACGTCAAATGTGGTGACCCTGGATCGCACTGCAGCTGGGGGAATCGATGATGATGCCAAGATCGAGTTTTTTAACCCAGCTACGACGGCAACCGCCTCGTCGATAACAGGAACCACAGTCACTCTTCCGGCTGCCAATATTGATATCGAGGAGGGGCAGTTTGTTTTCTTTGTGGACACTGCCTCGGGAGACTTGACCCGACTAAAGGATGCAAACGGGGTGCCAATTACCGTAGAGAGTGGTGCGTCCACAGCGACATTGACGCTTTCTGGAACTCCAGATCCCGCCGTCACCACGGTGGGAAATCCACTGGTATTTTTTAATCCCGTAGCCTATCGATTGACCATGCAAGATGGCGCCAAAGTCTCCATGAGCGGTGATCTGCTAACGAGCGCAGACTCGACGCACACCCAGGCTTTCACGGCAGTAACGACCAAGTATGAGATTTACGGATCCTTAGATGATAAGTTTTACAACGCCTTGGACAACAATTTTTATTCTGATGTCGAGTTTCCAGCGCCTATCGGTGATGGCACATACAAACCGATTGCCGAGATGCAGTTCTGGGGGGGTAAAAATATCGACGCGTTGGTGACCAACCCTGTAACTGGCATTCCAACCTTCGAGTCTCAAGTGACCCTTACCGGGAAGGTCACCACCCCCGGAAACACTGCGGAAAATACTGATCCCGATTTGATTTTTACCCTGGACCTAACTGGAACCCGCAACTTCGCCACGCCTTTTGGTGTCGACCAGAGCACCCAGGACGGTCGTTCCGTGGCACTTCTGAATAGCGTGACCATCAGCGATGCCGGCGAGGTGGTCGGTACCTACGGTGACGGCCGGACCTTCCTGGCTGGTCAGGTGGTGCTGGTCAACTTTGCAGCGACCGATGGCCTGGTGCCGTCTGGCAACAACGTGTTCGCTGCGTCTTACCTCTCTGGCGATGAAGTCCACCCGAATGTGATTGTGGGCAAACCGGGTCAGAAGGGCTTAGGTGGCATTCGAGCGGGTGCGGTCGAGGGCTCAAACGTCGACTTGGCTAACGAGCTGGTCAAGCTGCTGATTCAGCAGCGCATGTACTCGGCCAACTCCCAGAGCATCCGGGCCTTTGACGACACCTTGACGACCACCATCCGGATGGCTGGAGGCTAATAACTAAAGCTTCTCCTGGCTGGTTGGTGCGCTAGTAGTGCGCTGACAGCCTTACCAAACCCCGCCCGTGGTCCAGGCGGGGTTTTTTTCCGCCCACAACCTCGAAAAGCGGAAAAAACTGCCGAACCGCTAAACAACTAGGTCCAAGGGCTAGGTCTGGCCTTTTGACGGTACATAAGTGATTGTTTTTAAATGGTTCTGTCTCCTGGCACATGAATTGCTTATAGATGCTCGAGACCCAATGGTGGGTTGGACAGACAGGAGAGTCAGATGATTGACCGTATGGCTTACGTTGCGATGACCGGTGCCAAACATGCCATGGGGCAGATGGCCAGCACATCCAACAACCTGGCCAATGCTCAGACCCCTGGCTTTAGGGAAATGGTCACTTCCTTCCGTGCGGTTCCCCTGGACGGTGAGCAGGCGGATTCCCGTGCTTTTGTCGTCGACTCCACACCCACAGCTATTTTCAACCCCGGTGCCATCGAAAAAACCGATAACCCCAATGACTTCGCCATTGATGGCGATGGTTTCTTTGCGGTTCGGCGTGCCGATGGCTCCGAGGCCTACACCCGCGCGGGCCGATTCTTCCGTGACGAAGAAGGCGTCTTCAAGCTGGGCAAAGGCATCATCGTTCTGGGCGAAGACGGCCCCATCACCATTCCCGCTGGCGCCGAAGTCGAGGTGGGTCGTGATGGTGGCGTGCTGGTTCGCGAAGGCGGAGAGCTGCAGTACAACCAGATCGCCCGCTTCAAGCTGGTGAACCCCAACATCCGTGACCTGCGCCGCGCAGAAGACGGCTTCTTTGAGCTGCCCGCCAACCAGCCGCCAGCCCCTCTGGATGAGGCAGTCAAGGTGGTGCAGGGCGCCTACGAGACCAGCAACGTCAATGCCGCCGCCGCCATGGTCCAAATGATTAACCAGACCCGCATGTTCGATCTGAACATGCGCATGCTGCAGACCAGTGATCAGAACGCCCGTCAGGCGAACGTGATCATGACCCTTTCTAACTTCTAGTGACTAACCAAGGAATCACATCATGATTCGCTCACTCTGGATTGCCAAAACCGGTTTGGATGCTCAGCAGACCAACCTGGATGTCATCGCCAACAACCTCGCCAACGGCACGACGACCGGTTACAAGCGCGTCAAGCCCATGTTTGAGGACTTGCTCTACCAGACTATTCGTCAGGCGGGTGGTCCGACCAACGGTCAGGCCCAGTCCCCCAGTGGTCTGCAGCTGGGTGCCGGTGTTCGCACCGCTGCGACAGAGCGCGTGCACATTCAGGGCGCGCTGAACCAGACCCAGAACCCACTGGACCTGGCCATTTACGGCAAGGGCTTTTTTCAGATCAGTCTGCCAGATGGCACCACGGCTTACAGCCGAGACGGAAACTTCACCCGTGATGCCAATGGCCAGATGGTGACGTCGGCCGGCTACGTGTTGGCACCTGGTGTCACCATCCCGGCGGATGCTACCAGCATCACCATTTCTGAAACCGGCGCCGTGTCAGTGTCTTTGCCTGGTCAGGTGGCCCCTCAAAACGTTGGTGAAATCCAGTTGGCCAACTTCATCAATCCGGCCGGTTTGACCTCCATCGGCGGCAACCTGTTTTTGGAGACAGCTGCCTCGGGTGCCCCTCAGCAGGGTGCTCCTGGGTCAAATGGCATCGGCAGCCTTAAGCAGTACTTTGTGGAAGCCTCCAACGTCAATCTGGCCGAGGAACTGGTCTCCATGATTGTTGCCCAGCGGGCTTACGAAATTAATTCCCGAGCCATCAGCGCCTCCGACGAGATGCTGCAGCGTCTAGGTCAACTCTAAGGACGAATCATGAGCCTGCTTCGTAACTGGACTCTGCCCGCGATCGCGATTGGTCTGCTGGCCGGCTGCGCGACAGCTGATAAAAAACCCTTGGTCGAGGGGCCTACGTCTATCACGCCCCCGTCTCAGGCAGCGGCGCCATCCAATCCGGGAAGCCTGTTTCCGACAGTCTCCACCAATTCGGGTGGCTACCGGCCGCTCTTTGAGGATCGTCGTGCGCGTCATGTCGGCGACACCATCACCATTGTTCTGAATGAGAGAACCGTTGCAAACCGTTCGAGCAATGCTTCGGCCAGCAAAGAGAGCTCCGCTGGCATCACCTCAGACCTGAGTGCCCTGAGCGGCCTGTCTGGCAATAACGGCACTTTGAACACCGGCGCCTTGCGCGGCACACCACTTCGAGGCTTGACCACCAGTGCGATTGACCGCATCCGGCAGGCCGGAGAGGCGTTTAACGTGACCGGCGAAGGTGCAGTGGACTTCTCGGGCAAGGGGACTTCGAGTGCTCAAAACGCCTTTAGCGGCACCATTACTGGCACAGTGATCGAGGTGCTGGCCAACGGGAACCTGATCGTGGCTGGTGAGAAGCAGCTGGCTGTCAGTGCCGAGGAGGAAATCATCCGTTTCAAGGGTGTTGTAAACCCAGCAGACCTTGTAAACAACTCCATTACTTCGGCCAAGGTTGCTGACCTGCGTCTGGAGTATCGCGGTCGTGGGGCTGGTGACGATGCCCAGACGCCAGGCTGGCTGGCCGGAATTCTATTGAAAGTTTCACCTTTCTAAGGGCATGACCATGGACCGATTGATGAACAAACTCGTGCGTTCTTTTGGTAAGGGCGGGTTCTATTTCGTAGTGATCATTCTGGCTGTCCTGATGATTCTTCCCAACATGGCCCACGCAACGCGCATCAAAGAGATTGCGAATGTCTCTGGTCAGCGCGCCAACCAGCTGATCGGCTACGGCTTGGTCGTGGGCCTGGATGGCTCGGGTGACCAGACCACCCAGAGCCCGTTCACCCTGCAGAGCGTCATCTCCATGTTGACCTCGCTCGGTGTAGCTCTGCCGCCTGGTCAGTCGATTCAGATGCGTAACACCGCAGCCGTTATCGTGACGGCAGAGCTGCCAGCATTGGCCCGTCCGGGCCAAAAGCTCGACATCACGGTGTCCTCGATTGGTAACGCCAAAAGCTTAAAGGGCGGTCAACTCCTGATGACCCCTCTGCGTGGTGCCGATGGCCAGATTTATGCCCTTGGTCAGGGTGGTGTCTTTGTGGGTGGTGCTGGCGCCAGCGCCGCTGGATCCAGCACCACGGTCAATCACCTCTCGGTGGGTCGGGTCCCGGAGGGCGCTTTGGTCGAGCGAGCCATTCCAGCGACCCCGATGGGCCAGTTTGTTCAGCTGGATCTGCATCAGTCCGACTTCACGCTCATGCAAAGAACGGCTGAGGCCATTGCCAAGCGGTTCGGTGCGGGTGTGGTGATGCCCTTGGATGCGCGCGCCTTGAAAGTAGCAGTTCCCTCCGAACCCATGGCCCGAATCAAATTTCTGGCTGACCTTGAGAACCTGCCCATCGACACACCTGCTGAGCGCGCCAAAGTCATTGTGAATGCGCGGACCGGCTCTGTCGTGATGAACCAGGCGGTCACGCTGACCCCTGCTGCCGTCGCCCACGGCAATCTGACTGTCAAGATTGAACAGGCGGCCTCGACCAGCCAGCCCGAGCCCTTTAGCCGCGGTCAGACCACCGTTACCAACCAGGCCAGCGTGCAGGTTGAGCAGGGCGAGACCGGCCCCGGCGGATTGGTCAAGGTGCCGCAGGGTGCCAACCTGGACGGCGTGATTCGTGCTCTGAACATGCTCGGTGCTAAACCAGCCGATCTGATGTCTATCCTGCAGGCCCTCAAAGCCTCTGGTGCCCTGAAGGCGGATCTGGAGATCATCTAATCATGGCCGGCATCAACAACGCGATCAACCTGAACGTCTGGGACTTAAGCGGCCAGCAGGCCGCTGCTGAACGGCTGCGTCAGTCTGGTGACGAGCGGGCTCAGCTGGAGCACGCCGCCAAAGGCTTTGAGCAGGTGATGATTCGTAAGATGCTGGAAGTGGCCCGCGAATCCAGCTGGGACCCCAAGTCAGGTGAGCACAAGAGCTACCAAAAGATGGGCGATGACCAGCTGGCGGCTGCTGTCTCAAACATGGGCGGTTTTGGCATGGCCGATGCACTGGTCAAACAGATGATGGGCCAAATCGAGGCCGCAAGAGGCGGACAGATGGCCCTAAAGAGCCCCCAGGCCGCATCTGCAGCCTCCCCCGGCGGGCTTAATGTAAAGCCCGATTTTGCCGTTAACGGATTGAATAACTAAGGCGAATTGCTATGGCCGGCCCTTCTATCTTCAACACCGCCTACGCCGGGCTTCAGGCTGCACAGGCTGGCCTGCTGGTCACCTCGCAAAACATCTCTGGCGCCTCGGTTGAGGGCTACACCCGCCGAGACGCCTCGGCCATCATCAATCGGCTGGCGCCGCACACGGCGACCGCCACGGGCACGGGCTTTTCGCCCGAGGGCTTTATCCGTGACTACTCAAGGCTGCTGGAAAACCAGCGACTGGGTCAGCAGGGCAAATACGCCTACTCCGACACATTGGTGCAGACCACCACGGCGCTGGACAAGTTGGTGGCCGACGAGAGCAATTCGATTGCTACGGTTATTTCCGAATTCTTTGATGCGGCTGGCCAGATGGTGGGTGATCCCACCAGCCCAGCTTATCGGGCCAACCTGACCCACAAGGCTGAAATGGTCAGCCAACGCATCGTTGGTCTGTCAGAGACGCTCTCGCGAGTCGATGGCGATGCGCGTAAGGCTCTGGAGACCACCCTGGCCGAGGCCAACGCCTATACCGAGCAACTGGCTCAGGTGAACGCCAAAATCAAAGAGGGCACCGCCGCCGAGGCTGGCATTGGCCCAGCACCCGAATACCTGGACGAGCGCGATCGTTTGCTGATGCGCCTCCAGAAGTTGGTCGGTGGCCAGACGGTCATCAATACGGACCAGACCGCGACCCATTACATGAATGGCATTCCGCTGGTCGAGGGGGGCATTGCCAACAAGTTCAATGTGGTGAACACCGAAGGCAACATCGATAATCTCAAGATCACCTTCACCAGCTACACCCAGGCCTCGATCAACGAGGCCAGAGAAGTCAATCGCATCTACAACCACACCACCCAGACCATTGCCACTGATATGTTCAGCGGCGGTCAGGCTGGTGCCTACGTCAAACTGATTCGCGACTTTCTGCCCGATGTGAACCGCCGGCTGGACGCAGTGGCCATTGGCTTGGTCAAGACCGTCAACGAGATCAGCCCCAACCCGGTCTTTGGATTTCGGGTGGCCACGGGCAACCTGGTTAGTAACACGACGGTAGACGAATACGTCAAAGACATTCCAACGGTCAACGGCGCCGCTGGTATCTACGAGATTCGTGACCGACTAAATCCGACCGATGCCGAGTACTCGCTGGGGCTCACCCAGCTCCGCGCTGCAAACTTTGTCGCGGTAGCGCCCCAGAACGCGGACGACTGGCAGATTACCGGTGACCAGGCCTTTGCTCTGGAAGCCAAGCGCAGCACGTTTGCTGATCCCGTAGCTGACATCGTCGCAACGGTCGGGTCTCAGATTGCCACTTGGAGCAACAACCGGGCAGCCGACAAGTCGGTCATGGAGATCCTGAATACCCGCCGCGAGGAGATCTCGGGCGTGAACCTGGACGAAGAGGCTGCCAACATGGTCAAGTTTCAGCAGCTCTATGCGGCATCGAGCAAGATCATCCAGACCGGCAATGAGATGTTCCAAACTCTTTTGAGCATGGTCTCTCGATAAGGTGATTCGACATGCGCATTAGCAGCCAACAACTTCTAAACGCCAGTATTCGGGCCATCCAAGACCAGTCGGTCGAGGCCATGAAGTGGCAAGACCAAATCTCGAGTGGCAAGCGCTACAACGCGGCTTCTCAGGGTATGGTTGCCTTGGCTCGGGGTGTTGAGATTGCCTTTGATCAGTCCAAGTTCAAGATGCTCAAGGCCAACCAAGACTTTGTGGCCACGCGCATGGCCATGGCCGACGCCCAACTGGGCAGCATGATCGACAGCATGGGTGTCATTAAAGAGGCTGCCGATCAGGCGGTGAATGGCAGCTTAGGCCCTGCCGGTTTCTCAGCCCTGGCGGCAAAGGCTCGTACCGCCTACGAGGCCCTGTCTCAGATGGCCGTGGCCACCAATGCCAACGACGAGCGCATTCTGCTGTCGGCTGATACGCCAGCCAGGTTGTCGCAGCCCAAGACCACGGTGGACTCCCCGGTCGGCGCGACGACGTCAGCCGTGATCTCTGATGACGCCGTCTTTGAATATGGCGGCACCTACAACATCACCTTTTTTGAGAATGCCGACGGCGATATTCAGGCCCGACTCCAAATCGAGGGTAAGGGCCCTGCTGACACGCTGAATTCGATTGATTCGGACGCTACACGCTACTTCATCGGTTCGGTGACTGCTAGCGGCGGTGGTGCGACAGTTCATTTTYCCCAGCAAGAAGGACGGTTTTTCAATCTGGATTTGACTCTAATGGGCATGCCAGATGTGGATACCGAGATCAGCTTTGAGGCCAATCCTGTCGAATTGCGCCTGAATGGGGAATCCAAGATCCACTCGCCAGGCTCATATCAAGTTCAGATCGACAAGGGCGATCAGTTCCTAAACGGTGACTTTGAGGGCTCAGACACGGTCTCCTACGAGGCCGGTTACGCCTCCACTTTAGGTTGGCAGGCGACGCTTGGGTCTGGCGATAATGTGACCTTGTCGACTGACACCAGCACCGCCCAGGGGCTGTCTCTTCTCGTGACGACCAGCGCTGCAATCGGATCGGGTCCCACGGTGGTGTCTACGGAGCCCATCACATTACAGGCTGGTGACACGGTCTCCTTTAATTGGAAGGCCAGTGGCGCAACTGAAAAATACCAAGCCACAGTCATGCTCCGTAACACCCTGACGGGCGAGACCATCTCACTGCTTGATGAGACCGCTGCCAGTGCGGGTGGCACCCAAGACTGGGTCAAGGTAACAAGCCCAGCTCTTGCGTCCGATGAGGCTGGCACATATGAATTACTCATTTCGGCTGGCAACGATAATGGGGCAGAAACCAACCTCTGGATGGACGATATCCAGGCACAGTCAACCGCCGATCACATCACCAAGGCCAGACTCATCAAAGATGGTGTAGTGGTTGACACCATTGCTGAAGGCAGTGGCATTCTCTACGACCGCACCACCAAGATCACCAGCCTGGATTTCGGTGACAGCACGACAGACCCGGCGTCCTACTACGACTTGGGTTACACCCTGGTTGGTGACCCAGTCAATCTGCGCTCCACCGATCGAATTTCAGTTCAGGTGAGTGAGTCCCTGAAACAAATTGAGATCGAGCCTGGCGTATGGGTAGACGAAGGCATTAGCTTTCGCGATGCGCTGGGACAGGGCCAGAGCCCTTCGCGTGATGTCTTGGCTGCGGCTTTGGCCGTGGTCCAGCGCCTGGAGTCAGCCGCCGAGACCGGTATGCTGGCCGATGGATTTGGCACCAGTGTGGAAAACCTCAAATCTTCCACTGATCAATTGGTCAAATACCAGGTTCGGGCCGGCCTGATTGGCAACCGAGTTGATGCGGCCAAGGACGCCCTGGAGGTCAAGTCCACCGAGCTCGAAGCCCATCGCTCCCGTTTATTAGATACTGACATTGCCGAGGCATCAGCCGGCCTGGTCAGAACCCAGACCCTGCTCGAGGCGGCGCGTTCCATATTTGCCCGCCTGGAGTCGTCAAATTTATTTCAAAGGCTGATGTAATCATGCATAGCCAACACATTCACTGGAAGGGAAGTCGATCATGACGTGGTTTATTGGAATGGTCTTGGGTATCGGCTGTGCGATCTTGGGCTATGCCTTGCACGGCGGAAACATTGTGGTGCTCTGGCAGCCGACCGAGGTGCTATCCATTGGCGGCTTGGGCATTGGCTACCTCATCGCCAGTAACTCGCCCCGCAACCTGAAGGCCACCATGGCAGCCCTGCCACGGGCCTTCAAGTCCCCCAAGTCCAACAAGCGCAAGTGCTTGGATTTACTCTGCCTGATGTTCGAGATTCTTCAGAAGATCCGTCGTGACGGTCTGATGTCTCTGGAAGCCGACATCGAGGAGCCAGAGGCCAGCGCCCTGTTCGAAAAATACCCCTCGATCAAAGAGGACCACCACCTGGTGGAGTTCATCTGTGACTACCTGCGCATGATGCTGGCTGGTGCCCTGAACAACGTTCAGATCGAGGCCCTCATGGAGCAGGAACTCGAAGTCCACCACCAAGAGGCCCACGTTCCCGTCGACATTATCGGCAAGCTGGCCGACGCCTTCCCCGCCTTCGGTATCGTGGCGGCGGTGATGGGCGTGGTGAACGTGATGGGATCGATCGGTCTGCCACCAGCCGAGCTGGGCAAGATGATTGGTGCGGCGCTGGTGGGTACCTTCCTGGGTATTCTGCTGTCGTACTCGGTCACCTCACCCATTTCGATTGCACTGCTGCAAAACGAAGAGGTCGAAGGCAAACCCTTCCTGGCGGTCAAGGCGATTCTGTTGGCCAGCCTGAACGGTTTCCCACCTCAGGGTGCTGTGGAGTTCGGTCGTAAGGTGTTGTTCTCTGACATGCGTCCCAGCTTCAAAGAGCTCGACGAAGAGACCAAGAACGTCAAGGGCAAGTAGGCCCTGAGCAAGCGCTGATAGAGCGATAAGAGAAACCCATGGCGGACAACCAAGAGCCAATAGTCGTCAAACGCGTCAAGAAGGTCGTCGGAGGTCACGGCGGCGGCGTCTGGAAGATTGCCTACGCCGACTTCGTGACGGCGATGATGGCCTTCTTCCTGCTGATGTGGGTGTTAGGCTCCACCACCTCTGGCGACCTGGCCGGTATTTCGGCCTATTTTCAGAACCCCTTGCGCCTGACGCTGGAGGGTGGTCAGGGTTCGGGTGACTCCAACAGCATCATCAAGGGTGGCGGTCCGCAGATTTTCCGAACCGACGGTGTGGAGGCCCGAGCCGATGCCGACACGGACCAGCGTCGCGTGAGCGAGGCCGTGGAGTTTGATGAGCGCGCCCGCAAGAACGTTCGCAAGATGGTGGATGCCAAAGAGGGCATTGAGCAACAGATCAAGTCGGACCCAGAACTTGCCAAGATCAAGAATCAGGTCTTCATGGACATCAATGCCTCGGGTCTACGGATTCAGATTGTGGACGAGCAGAATCGCGCCATGTTTGGCGTGGGCGGCGCAGACATGGCGGGCTTTGCCAGCCGACTGCTGCGGGCCATTGGCAGTGTCCTCAAAGACATGCCCAATGGGGTGCGCATCGAAGGCCACACCGACAGCTTGAAATACAGCAATGGCCAGGCTGGCTATTCCAACTGGGAGCTCTCCACCGATCGAGCTAATGCTGCTCGACGTGAGTTGATTGCTGGGGGTCTGCCAGAGCAGCGCGTGAGTCAGGTCGTCGGATTCGCTGACACCATTCGACTCAACCCCGATAACCCAAACGACCCACTCAACCGACGCATTTCGATCACAGTCTTGGACCAAGATACTGGTGCCACCAAGGGCGGACTGGATCGTCGCAATGCGCCGCCAGGACCTGGCATGAACCAACCATCTGCCTTGCCGCAGGGTTCTGTGGCGGTGCCGGCCGGTGAGCCCACCGCGTCTGGTCGAGTCCCGATCCTGGTCTTACCGTCCCGACCCAGCTTGGGCCCATCGGTGGGGCCACCATCGGGCAGTGGGAATCGATAAATGTCCTCGGTTTGGCACGCTCGCTGCGCTGGGCTCATGATCACGAGCCTGGCGTTATTCGCTGGGACCGCTTGGTCAGCGACCATTAGCCATGCTGCTGCTCCAGCCGCGGCTCATTCGGCCCCTGCGGCCGCAGCTGCACAGCCCGCGGCCCCGACCTATCAGCACACCGCCAGCTACCAAGCCGCCGAGGCCAAGTACAACCAGATTCGAGCCCTGCAGGTTCAGGCCTTTGATGCGTCAGAGTGCATTCGAAAAAAAGACTGCCCCAGCGATGAGTCCGACATGCTCAGGCCGCTGGAGCAGGCCCTCGTTCTCAAGAGAGCCCTAGAGACTGCAGCCAGCGCAGGTGATCGAGATGCCGCTTACTTTCGGGCCAAGGTGGCAGCAGAGGAGTCTGCTCGCTTCAATGAAGAGGCTGACATCTACACCGGCTTTCAGGACCCCGCCTACAAGCGCTCGGCTGGACTGGCTTACGAGCGTGCGGTTCGCGAGCGAGACTTTGCCAAGAACATGTTGGTGGCTGGCGCCATTGACCTGCATCCTTGGAGTTGCATGCTGTATGCCGACCTGAACATGGCCGCGCAGCCTGGGGTTAACAACCGCGACGCTGCCTTTAACGCCTATTACTGTGCGGCCAGTGGTTTTGCAGACCGTGGACTCAAAGACCTGGCCCTCAAGGCCTATGCCGGCATGCTCAAAACCGGTCACCCTCAGCATCCCTATGTGCTCGACATGCACTCTCGACTGCTGAATGTCCGCCCCGACAACCCTTGGCGAAAGATTGAACCCAGTGGCCTGGTCCGTCAGCCGGCCACAACCAGCAAGACCAGTCATCACTAGCAAGACACAGACTTAGAGAAAGAAGACCATCATGATCGACAAGCTCAAATTCATTCTGCGAAAGACACTCTTCTTCGCCGTCTTTCCGGCGGCATTCTTTGTGTTTCTGTTCTTCTTAGGCGAGCAGTTTGAAGTGGGTCGCCTAGGGGCCATTGCATCCTGTGAGGGCAATGCCAATCCGTCGGCCTGTATTCGCTCCAAAGGCTATCTGCCTGCTGCGCCTCACTATCCCGATCTGGGCCGTCGCTACCTGGGCTCTTTGGCCAGGGCCGTGGGCGGTGACCTGGGCGCCAGTTATAAAGAGCCCGTCCCAGCAGCGGGCCTACCAGCAGCGCCTCAAGCCGCCGGTGTCTTGCCTGCAGCGCCAGGTCAGCCCATGGCGCCCACCATGCCCTCACCAGCTGGTGTGATGCCAGGTGCCGCTCCTGGGGTTGTCCCCGGCGTTGCACCGGGTGCGGTTCCGGGTGCTGCACCAGCCTTGCCACCACCCACACCCAACAGCAGAGCCCTGTAACCTAGTGACCATGCCCCGCGTGACCGACACCCCTCACTCGCAGACCGTCTGCACCGCGCGCAGGGGGGCGGTGGTTCGCCTGGCCGCGATGACGGGTGTGGCTGCGCTGGGCCTTGGACTGGTCGGCTGTTCTGACTATCACCGGGCCCGTCGCGCTTACGAAGTGGGCCGCTTCACCGAGGCCCTTCAGATTCTGGAAAAGCTGGCCGAGGGCGGAGATGCCAAGGCGCAGTACGAAATCGCACTGATGTACCTGCAGGGCATCGGCACTCGAGTCGATCCTGCGAGAGGCGGCTACTGGATGTTGGCCGCGGCCAACAACGGCAATGTGGTGGCCATGGTGGAGATCGGTGGGCGATTTGAGTCCGGTGCCAACGTGGAGCGCAATTACCTGCTGTCTTTCACCTGGTACCGTCGTGCGGCCGCCCTGGAAGACCCCATTGCAGCCTTTCGGCTGGCAGGACTCTACGAGCGGGGCGCCGGCGTTCAGCGTGACCTGCCCCGTGCATGGGCCTGGTACCGCATGTCGCGTAAGTTTGGAAACCCCATTGCCTTTGAATCGGCCGACCGGATCTGGAAACTCATGGACGCCATCGAGCGGGTGCAGGCCGAGAGCCTGTTTGAACAGCTAAAGTCAAACCCACAGGCCTAAGCTAAACTGCCGCCATGGCAGAAGAGACCTCGCAAGAGGACAAACAGTTAGAGCCTACCGAACGGCGATTACAAAAAGCCCGAGAGGACGGCCAGTTTGCTCAGTCCAGAGACCTGACCACGCTGGGCCTCATCACCATTTTTCTGCTTTTCATTTTTGTAGCTGGCCCATCGCTCATGACCCAACTGGTCGTCATGGTCAAAGAGGGGCTCACTTTTTCCAATCCGGATCGCTGGGCCGACCAGGTGGCCACCTGGTTTGCAGGTCCCGTGTTGTCACTGGCCGGTCTTCTGGGCGTTTTTGCACTGCTCGCCATTGTGGTGGCCATTGTGGCGCCCTTGGGCTTGTCGGGCTTTCGGCCTGTCTTTGTCTTGAAGTTTCGAGGCGACCGGCTTGATCCGATCAAGGGTATTCAGAGGCTGCTCTCGCTGCCCACCCTGGTCGAGTTGCTCAAGACGGTAGCCAAGGCCTTTTTTGTTCTGGGCATTGGTCTGGGGTATCTCTGGATTCTGCTGGGCGGCGTGTCCGCCTTGATCAACGAGGATTTTGAGCTGGCCCTGCAGAGCACCGGTAGCTTTATTTTCAACGGTGCCATTCTGATGCTCTTTCCCTTGGTGCTCATCGGCTTTATTGACGCCATCTTTCAGAGATACAACTACGTGCGCCAGCTGCGCATGTCGCCTGAAGAGGTCAAACAAGAGATGAAGGAGACCGAGGGCTCGCCAGAGGTCCGTGCCAAGATCCGACAAAAGCAGCGTCAGATGGCCACCAGTCGCATGATGTCGGCAGTGGAGCGCGCCGACGTGGTAGTGGTCAACCCGGACCACTATTCGGTGGCCTTGCGCTACGACGAAAAGTCCATGCGAGCCCCGATCGTGGTGGCCAAGGGTCTAGACGCCACCGCCTTGCGCATCCAAGAGATTGCCAAGGAGAACACGGTGCCCATCGCCCGGATCCCGCCATTGGCTCGACTTCTATACGCCCGACTGGACATTGGCGAGCCCATTCCTGAGAAGCTCTTCGAGGCTGTGGCCAAGGTCTTGGCCTGGGCCTATGAGCTCAAGCAGGGCACCAAGACCCGCGATGACCTGCCCGAGATCGACAGCCTGCCAACCCTGCAAGAACTTGAAAACGCCACCGTCTAAGACCAGACCTCAGGGCTGGCAGCGACTGCTGCTGGCCATGGCCTTGCAGGTCGGCGTGGCCGTACTTTGGCTGGGTCTCTTGGTGCAGACCAGCTGGGCTGGCCAAATGCCACTGCTGTTTTGGCTGGTGGTCCACGGCCTCGTGGCTGCTGGGCTGTCGCATTGGCGCACCCGGGAACCCTGGTGGACCGCCTTTCACCTGGCCATGCCTTGGCTGGCCCTGCTGGCCTTGCAGTGGCAACTGCCACTGTGGGTCTACCCATTGCTAGCGCTGCTGCTCTTGGCCGTTTTCTCGCCGGTCCTCAAAGACAGGGTGCCGTTTTTCTTGTCCAGCGACCAGGTGGCCCAAGGCCTCTTACAGATCATGGATCAGCGACAAACCAAGTTGTTTGTAGACCTGGGCTGCGCCACGGGCGGATTGCTGGTGAGCCTGGCCCGAAGCAGGCCCGATACAGAGTTTGTGGGGGTGGAGACGGCCTGGCTGCCGTATTGGGTGGCGCGTATGCGGGCCATGCGTTTGCCGAACCTGACCATTCGGCGGCAGAGCATTTGGGATTTGGACCTCAAAGGTTTTGACTTGGTCTACTGCTTCCTATCGCCAGATCCTATGGCCCGTCTGGGCGCTCAGTTCGATGACCAGGCCGACCAAGGGGCCCGCCTGGTGTCCAACAGTTTTCAGATTCCAGGCCGCAAGCCAGGCCAGACGCTACCGGTGCAAGACTGGCGAGAGTCGGTTCTCTGGGTCTACCCCAAGGCTTAGGTACCAAAGAAAAAAGCCCGCGACGCTATGGCGGCGGGTCTTGGTCAGACGGCGATCAGGCAGAGCTGACGGGGAGCTGGGGCGGTACTCAGTGACCCTCGGCCTGCGCAGCCAGCGTGGCTTCGTGCCACTTCTGCATGTGAGGGACCAGCATGTGACCAGGCCAGGCCTTGATGCAGTTCTCCACCTGTTTGGGGGTAATGGCGATCTCACGGATGCGCTTGGCCAGCAGTTGTTGCTGAGAGGTGGGGAAAGCTGAGTCAGGTGGTGTGAAGGGGCCGATGGGCACCAGGCAGAGAATCCACAAGTCGCGCAGGTGGGACTCAAAGACCTCGCCTGTCTTCTTATTGGCCAGGGCTCGCTGGGTCAGGGCCACGCAGAGTTGGATGGGGTCGACCAGCTGGTATTCACAGACCTTGAGCAGCTCTGCACCGACCACCTTTTTGATGTCTTTGCCGGTGGACATTTCGAAGCCGAATTCACCAAAGTCGAAGATGTAGTTGACGACCAGCTCGGCGATCTCGCCAGCTGCCTTGGCGTCTTTTTTCTGGGCGATCAGCTTGGCCTTGATGCCTTTTTCAAGGTCGGTGCGAAGCTGGTAGGCCTTTTGTTTCTGTTGTTCAGCAGGGTCTAGTGACTTCTTCTTGGAGCCACCAAAGAGCATTGACAGCAGGGCTTTCAGCATGGGAATCCTCTGATTAATCAGCAGTGGTCAGGCAACTTTTGGTTTAGAAGTTTGCCGGTTTGGCCCTGATTATAGAGGGGATTTGCTCGAACGCCGGTTGGACCACCGGGCTGTTGGCCGGCGCATTTTGGGTGCGCTCGTGCAGAACACGCATGGCCTCAGTAGCCGGTGTGCCAGCCGGCTTGGCATTCGCGGACAGAGTGTTGGGCACAAAGGCTGCGGCTTGCTCGATGGCCTGGCAGAACTGTCGGAACCTGGTCTGCACCTCTGGTTCTCCGGCCCGAATGATGAAGTCCTTTTGGTAGTGAACCTCGAATTCTTTGGACTGGGTGATGGGGGGCGCCAGCAGGAAAGGCACTGGAAAACGCTGGGCCGCCATGGCATTGAACTTGCGCTGGAAGGGGTGAACCTTGTTGGGGCACAGCACCAGCTTGGGTGCCCCCGACTTGGTGAGACCCATGCGCAGGTCACGAAGAAGCCCGATCGTGCTTAGCAACTCCAGTTCCGAGAGTGAGGTGGGTACCAGGACCAGATCGAAGACATCCAGAATGTCCGGCCCGATGACCGGTGACCAGGTGATGTCGGTAATCAGAACATCAGCCTTGGATGCTGCGTCTCGGATGGTGGATCGAGCGGTAAAGAGGCTGAGGCGATTGCCCCCGTGGATGACTTGGCTGACGCTCTCCGCTCGCAGCTTGGGATGCGGCTTGGCATGGACCACCCACTGAGAGGAAGTGGCTTGGCGATCGAAGTCCACCAGAACGGTCTGCTGATCTTTTTCGATGGCGAAATAAGCTGCCAGGTTGGCCGAGAGAGAGCTTTTTCCAACGCCACCTTTTTGGTTGGTGACCAGGATTTTGAGTTTTTTACTAAGCAGCATGATTAGCGGGCCTTACAGCCAAAGGAAATTTCGCGGGAGACCGACTGGGTCAGTTCACCGGTTTGCGTATTAATCCGACGGAGAACGACCAGCATCTTGTCGGGCCAAGCGTGGTAAGAGCCCACCACAGCCTCCCGCACGGGCCCGATCTCTGGACGAACCTCGGTGGCGGAGCGTGACAGGGCGATGAAGCCCTGGTCATTCAGGGTGAGCAGGTTGGCTGCCTCAACCTGAAACACGCGTTGGCAGTTGAGGCGGGTGAGGGAGGAGCGAGCGACTTCACCCATGATGAGCCCGGCCACCCCGGGTTTGAGGTCGGCCATGCTGACCAGATCGGTCACCACAAAGCCACCTTGCGTACCAACACCGCAGGCGTTGCCCATCAATTCGAGCGTCATGCCATCGATGATCGGCTGAAGGCTGACGGACCGCAGGTTGGCCTCCAAGCTGTTTTTGCAGACTGGTTTGGACAGCAATGCTTGGGTGGACTCTTGCAGGCTGGTACAGGCTGTCAGGCCAATGACCGCACCCATAACAGCCGCCTTGCGGATTAGGCGGTCAATGGGGGTGGCGGTCTTGATAAATGTCATTTTTAATCAGTGTCTTACAGTTTTTTAAGCCATTCTGTGCGCAGCACAACTCCTGTATACCACGTCAAAAGGGTTACGGAAACGGTTTTCTAAATGATTAAGCGGGCGCCCCGCCTAAACTTCGGACGGTGTCGGGCCGTAAAAACGACACGACATCATTTTTTGGGCCTAGGAAGAAGACCTATGAAGAAACTAGCACTCGTCTTTTCGTCGCTGTACCTCGCCGGCTGTGCCGCCGTGGCTCAGCAGTCTGCGCCGGCCACTGCGCCAGTTTCGGCGCCCGTTCGCCCAGCTCCTGTGTTGAGTGAGGCCGAGGTCTTTCAACAGGCGGTTGCCGAATTGGCTGGCCAGCTCAACCAAAACATGGGACGCCGTGCTGGCCAGGTCTTTATTCTGACCAGCTTCTCTGATTTGAACCGGCTTCAAGAGAGCTCCCACCTGGGCCAGTTGCTGAGCGAAAACCTGATTCACGAGCTACAGGTTCGTGGCTGGGATCTGGTGGAGCTGCGTCTGGCCAATGCGGTCTCTGTGAACAGCGCCGGTGAGTTTGGTCTGTCGCGTGAGCATCGCCGCCTGAAAGAGCAGTTTCAGGCCTCCGGCATCATCACCGGCACCTACAGCCTGGCTGGCCGTTACGTCATGGTCAACGCCCGCGTCATGAATTACGAGACCGGTGCTGTGGTGTCTACCGCCCAAGTTCGACTGCCCATGAGCGCCTTTGTTGAAGGCCTGGCTCATGGTGGCAAGCCCCAGGCGGCCCATGCGGTTCGCATCACCGGCGGCGCCGAGGCCCGTTAATCCCTTTTGTTCAGAAGTCTCCTTTGAAAGCCCGCTTCAGCCGAAGCGGGCTTTTTTTCTAGGGCACAACCTAGGCCAGGACCTCCACTGGGCTTGCGCCGCCTTTGACGAGCTCGCCAATAACGGTGGCCTGCTCGAAGCCTTCGGCGTGCAGCAGTCGCAGGACGCCGGTGGTCTGGTCTTTTGAGCAGGTCACCAGCAGCCCACCACTGGTCTGCGGATCGGTGAGAAGGGTCTTGGCTGTGGGCGGCAAGTCTGCTGCCAAAGTGACCTCATGGCCATAGGCCGCCCAATTGCGCTCAGAGGCACCCGTCAGACAACCCCGATGGATCAGGTCTTCCACTCCTGTGACGCTGGGGATGCTCGCCCAGCGGAGCTTGGCCGATAGGCCGCTGCCCTTGGCGACTTCGAGCAAATGCCCAGCCAGACCGAAGCCCGTGACATCGGTCATGGCATGAATGCCGCTGCGTTGAGCCAATACCGCGCCAGGCTTGTTGAGCTTGGTGGTCAGGTCAATCATGGTCTGATAGCCCGCCTGGTCCAACACCCCCTTTTTGAGGGCTGCAGAGAGAACGCCCACACCCAAGGCCTTGGACAGAATGATGTCGTCGCCGGGCCGGCCGGCGGCATTTCGGTGAATGTGATCGGGATGGGCCAGGCCGAGCGCCACCAGGCCGTAGATGGGTTCTACGGAGTCAATGGTGTGGCCCCCTGCAATGGGAATGCCAGCCTCTTTGCAGACAGACTGGCCGCCAGCCAGGATTGCGCCAATGGTCTCTTTGGAGAGCACCGAGATGGGCATGCCGACGATGGCCAGCGCCATGATGGGCTTGCCCCCCATGGCATAGACGTCCGAGATGGCGTTTGTGGCGGCAATTCGCCCGAAGTCGAACGGGTCGTCCACGATGGGCATGAAAAAGTCAGTCGTAGCGATGAGAGCCAGGTCTGGCGTGAGCTGATAGACCGCCGCGTCGTCGGCTGTGTCGATGCCCACCAGCAGCTCTGGGGGAACGGGCAGGGCGACGGTGGTCTGCAGGATTTCGGAGAGCAGGCCGGGGGCAATCTTGCAGCCACACCCCCCACCATGGGACAGGCTGGTCAGCTTGGGTTCTTGAGAATTTGGGTTCATAGGGCGCTATTAGAGGGCACTTGGGCGATTTTGGTGCGCAAAGGGGCTCAAATCGGAGGGTTGGTGATGTATAGTCGGTCTTGTAGCAGTTTTTGACGCTTTTGCATCTCAAACAAGAACATATCAGGATGCCCTCAGGAAGGAGTTTTGAATGAAATCCATCGTTGTTGCAGCCATCGCTGCCCTCGCTCTGGCTGGATGTGCAACCCAACAGACCGCTATGTCTGACGCCGACAAGGTCAAAGCCGCTGCTAGCGCAAAGGCCAAAGCCGCTTCTGACGCACTGGCTCTCGCCAAAAAGCGTCTGGCCGGTGTGGAGTCTGCTGTCTACTTTGATTTCGACAAGTTCGACATCAAGAAGCAGTATCACGGCACTGTCTCCGCCTACGGCAACTACCTGTCGCTCGACAAAGCCGCCAAGGTTCGTATCGAAGGCAATGCCGACGAGCGTGGCACCGTTGAGTACAACCTGGCACTGGGCAACCGCCGTGCCGAGTCTGTGAGCATCGGCCTGCAGGCTCTGGGTGCTGACGGTGGTCGCATCGAGACCGTGAGCAACGGTGAAGAGAAGCCCCGCAACGCAGCCAAGACGGAAGCGGCTTATGCCGAAAACCGTCGTGCTGACCTGATCATCTACAAGTAATCTTGGTCAGGCTAAGGCCTCGTCAAAAAGCCCGCTCTTGAGCGGGCTTTTTGTTGGCTTTGGTTGACGACGACGAGCCGTTAGGCCAACTCGGTGAGTTCGTAATGGGTGGTGATCTCGGCGGTCATACCCAGCATCTTGGTGGCGGAGCAGTATTTCTCGTGGGAAAGCGAGATGGCCCGCTCCACCAGGTTGGCCTTCAGGTTGCGACCACTGATGCGAAAGGTCAGCACGATCTTGGTGAAGACCTTGGGGTCTGTCTCGGCCCGCTCGGCCTGGGCGCTGACGGTACAGCCGTGAATGTCCATGCCGCTCTTGCGCAGAATCAACACCACGTCATAGGCGGTGCAGGCGGCACTGCCAGACAGGACGACTTCCATGGGGCGTGGCCCCAGGTTTCGGCCGCCACCATCGGGGGCACCATCCATGACAAAGGCATGACCCGATCCAGTCTCTGCCACAAAGGACATGGTGTCCGAACCCGTCCAGCGAATAAGTGTTTTCATCACTTCTATTCCTATGAAAGTAAACGGTTGATCCGTTAACATGCCAGGCATGCCCAGCCAAAACCTTGACCCGTCGAATGCGCATCTGAAGGCCGCAGGCCAGAGATTACAAGATGCGCGTCTGGCCCAGGATATCTCTGTAGACACGGTCATGCGCGAGCTGCGGGTCACGCGGCTTCAGATCGCAGGGATCGAGTCGGGCAACCCCAAGAGTTTTTACAACCAGAGCTTCTTCATTGATCTGCTCAAGCGCTATGCCCGCTTGTTGAATTTTTCGGAGTCGGCGATAGCCAAGATGGTCTCGCCGCCGGTCATCGAGGTCGTGAAGTCGGCTGAGCCAGAGGTTCAAACGGCCCCACTGGCCGGCTCCGCAGATGACGCCGCAACGGCTAAAAGCGAGGCCATTGAGTCATCAGCGGACACGTCGGCAGCCGTCCAGACGCCAGTTGCTGAGACGCAGGCTGATGTCGACCAGCCCGCCATCGACCCGATCGACCCGATCGACCGGCCCCCTTCAGCGGCTCTGGATGACAGGCCCGCCCAAACAAAGTCCGGCTCACGCATGGTTGGCTTGTTGGCCTTGCTGGTGCTGGTTGGTGGCGGTGTGGCCGTGGGACTCCAAATGACGGCATCGACCGATAGCCCATCGGTCACGACTGCGCCAGCCGCAACACCACCTGAGCCGACGCTGGCCAGTGCGACACCAGCCAATGCGGATGTTGCGGCTGCTCCTGCTGCGGACCCTGGTCAATCCGAATCCTCCGCAGTGCCTGCAGCCGCCCAGATAGCTGCGCCAGCGGCCGATGCTGCGCCGGCATCCGGTGCTGCGAAGCCAGTCGAGACAAAGCCATCTCAGACTGCCGCCCCTGAGGCAAGCAAGACGGACGATGAGCAGGCGGCGACCAAGACCATCGTCGACACGCCCATGACCCTGACGGCCAAGCAAAAGAGCTGGATCTGGGTTCGAGACGCCAGCGATCAGGTCCGTCAGTTTGGCGTGGCCCAAGGCCAGACGGTCAAGTTTGATCAGCTGCCGATCTTTATCGTGGTGCATGACCCGACTGTTTTCGAGGTGGTCATTGGCAACAAGGTAGTGCCTCTGGTTCGCAACAACGAAGAGCGCAATGTGGCTCGTCATACGCGTACCGACCTGATCAATTTCTACAAGCAGTAAGTCCTTGCCCATCTCCCCCGCCCAGACAGCGATTCTGTTTGTCTCGCTCTCTGCGATCTGGGGCGCTTCGTTTTTGTTCCTGCGACTCTCAGTCCCCGATCTGGGCAGCTGGCTGGTGGCCTTGCTTCGGGTGCTGCTGGCCTTTATGGCCTTGGGCCTGGTGGGCCTGATCTGGCGATTGCACCGGCTGCGGGTCCACGTCCCCTGGCAGCGATTCGCGATCATTGGCCTGCTCAACAGTGCCATTCCATTTGCCTTGTACAGCTACGCTGCGCAATCCATGCTGGCGGGCTACATGGCGATTCTCAATGCTTTGGTGCCTATGTGGGCTGGGTTGTTGGCGGTGATCTTGCTCAAGGAGCGTCTTCGCCTGACTTTGGTTTTCTCGGTCGCGCTGGCCATGACCGGTATCGTGGTGTTGGTGGGCCTGAGCCCAGTGGATTTGACGACCGGCTTCTTGTTGGCAGCGCTCGCCTGCGTGGGGGCGACAGTCTGCTATGCGATTGCGGGCATTCTGACGCGCCGATGGCTAGATGGCGTCTCGTCTTTTCAGAGTGCGCTCTACAGCCTGGCCTTTGCATCGGCTGCATTACTGCCCTTTGGCATGCTGCAACTCCCGCAGGCCCACTTCAGCCTGAAGGCCAGCCTGGCGGTTTGTGCGGTGGCCTTGCTCTGCTCGGCTTTTGCCTATCTCTTGTTCTTTCGATTGATTCGAGCGGTGGGCCCCACCAAGGCCACCACGGTGACCTTCATGATTCCAGCCTTTGGCGTGCTCTGGGGGAGTCTGTTTCTGGGTGAGCCCCTCACCATCAATGTCATGATTGGCTTTGCGATGGTTGCGCTGGCCAGTCTGATTGCCATGCGCTGGGCCTAAAGGAGAGACAGTTGAGCAAGGCAGTGGAACTCTGGTTGTGCCGACACGGTGAGACCGATTGGAATGCCATTCGTCGTATTCAGGGGCAGCTTGATGTGTCGCTCAATGCCCTGGGTCAGGCCCAGGCCAAGAAGCTTGCGCAGGCGCTGGCCAATCACGATTTTGATGAGGTGGTGAGCAGCCCGTTGGATCGAGCGCATCAGACGGCCCTGCCCTTGGCTCAGGCCTTGTCACTGCCAGTGACCTTGGACGCCGCCTTTGCTGAGCGACATTTTGGTGATCTGCAGGGCCGCTCTTTTGACGACATGGCCAGTATTGATCCAGAGGCTGCTGCCCACTGGCAGGCCAGAACGCCTGACTTTTGTCCTGTGGGAGGCGAGAGCCTGCTCATGCTGAGGGATCGCGTGCAGGCAGGCTTGGGTGAACTGGCCCAGCGGGCGCTGTCCTCGGGCGCGACCCGTGTCATCTGCTTTACCCACGGTGGCGTGCTGGACATGGTCTACCGGATCGCCCAGGGCATCGACATCTCGCCACCACGCGAGTGGGGCATTCCCAATGCGGGGATCAATCAGCTACGGGTCTCGCAGTCGGTCTCGCAGGGTTTGAACTTCCAGGTGATGGCCTGGGCTCAAACCGATCACTTGGCTGATCTAGCGCTCCACGACAGCCTTGGGATTTAGAGACCGTCTCGCTAAGAGCCGTTGGTCTGCCGAGCTGCTGCAGCGTACTCCCTGAGAGAGGCAAAGACGTCAGTCATCTTGGTGTGAACCTCGACGGAGACCATGTGTCGGTCCGTCAAGAAACCATGTTCTAGACCGTCTTTCACAAAGTCCAACAGCTTGTCGTAAAAGCCATTGAGATTGACAATCAAAATGGGTTTGTCATGACTGCCCGTCTGGCGGCCTGTCCAGACCTCAAAGAGTTCTTCGTAGGTGCCAATGCCGCCCGGCAGAATCAAGAAGGCATCTGACTGGTCCACCATCCGGACCTTACGCTCCACCATGGTGTCCACCACCTGAAGGTCCGCCAGTCCCTTGATGACCGGCTCCATTTCGGTGAGGTACCTGGGAATAATGCCGCTGACCCAGCCGCCTTCTTCAATGGCCGCCTGGGCCAAGGTTCCCATGAGACCCCATCGGCCCGCCCCAAAGACCAGTCCCCAGCCATGATCTGCGATGGCCTTGCCCGTGTCTGCCGCTGTAGCGGCCCACTCGTGGTGGTGGCCCAGGCGCGAGCCGCAGAATACGCAGACAGAGAAGTCAGGTCGGGGCAGGTGGGCGTTGTCGGCGATCAGTGGGGGTGTGTTCATGTGCCGATGATTATGCGGTGATTTCTGTGACAGTGGTCTCACAGTACACTTGGGTCATGGGAAAAGAACTGATTCACCGTCTACTGGCCCAGATGGGCATCCCCCAGCCACCAGCCTGGCTTGAGTTCCTGATCTCCATATCCAATGTCGTCCTGATTCTCTTGGCTGCATGGATTCTGCGTGCGCTGGTCAGGCGAATCGTACGCGTGGCCCATGAGCGGCTGATTGGGCGCCAAGAGACCGCTGACGACCGTCGTCGTATGGAGACCCTGGAGCGCGTGACGCAATACATCGCCACCGTTGTGGTGGCTGCCATCACCGTCATGCTGGTGCTCTCTGAGTTCGGTATTTCAATCGCGCCAATCTTGGCCACGGCCGGTGTGGCCGGTCTGGCGGTCGGTTTTGGCGCCCAGAGTCTGGTCAAGGATTACTTCACCGGATTTGTGATGCTGATTGAAAACCAGATTCGCGTGGGCGATGTGGTCGAGGTGGCGGGCAAGGCTGGTGTGGTCGAAGAACTCACCCTGCGTTATGTACGTCTGCGAGACTACGAGGGCGCTGTGCACTTTGTTCCGAACGGGGCGATCGCCACAGTCACCAACCGCAGCCGAGTCTTTGCCTATGCGGTCATGGACATTGGTGTGGCCTACAAAGAAGACCTGGACAAGGTCTATGGGCTGATGCGGGAGGTCGCGGGACAACTGCGATTGGATGCTGACTTTAAAGACAAGGTCATTGAAGACCTGGATATCGCCGGCGTGGACCAGTGGGCTGATTCGGCAGTCATCATTCGCTGTCGGCTCAAGACCATTGCCCTAGAGCAGTTTGGGGTGCGCCGGGAGTTTCTGCGTCGTCTGAAGTTGGCCTTTGATGCAAATGGCATCGAGATTCCTTTCCCTCATCGCACCGTGTACACCATGCCGGCACCGGAGACGCATCCCACGCCCATGCCCAAGCTGGCTGGTGAGGCAGACGAGTAAGCAGACCATGCGCTCCAGTCAACAGATCCGGGTCTTGGCCTTCGATGTCTTCGGCACCTGTGTGGATTGGCACGGCTCGATTGCCAGAGAGGTCAATGACCTTGGCCTGGTGGGGCGACAGGGTGCCATTGATGGAGCGGCTTTTGCGACGGCCTTGAGAGCCGGTTATAAGCCCGCCATGGCTCGCGTACGGTCGGGTGAGCTGGGGTGGACCAAGATCGATGACCTGCATCGGATGATTCTGGATGGTGTCTTGGCTGACATAGGGGTGGACCTGCCCGAGGCGGATCGCGCCTATCTGAACCTGGCCTGGCATCGCCTGAGCCCCTGGCCAGACACTGTCTCTGGATTGGCGCGACTAAAGTCACGCTTCATCATCACCACCTTGTCCAATGGCAACCTGGGCCTGTTGACCAACATGGCCAAGGCGGCTGGGCTGCCTTGGGACTGCATTCTGTCGGCAGAGGTCTTTCGTCACTACAAGCCAGACCCCGAGACTTACCTGGGCGTCTGTGAAGTCTTTGACATCAAGCCGTCGCAGATGCTGATGGTGGCCTGTCACAAGGACGACCTAAGGGCGGCCGCCTCGCATGGCTGTCAGACGGCTTTTGTGGAACGTCCCTTGGAGTTCGGCGCAGGCGTCTCGGTGGACCTGTCGGTTGAAGCCGACTTCCAGTTCCACGCTGTGGATTTCAACGACCTGGCGGATCAGCTCGGCTGCTAATCAGTCGCTGCCCAATCACGACGAGAACCGCCGCGAGCGGCAGGGCCAGCAGCACACCCAATAGGCCAAACAGACCGCCAAAAAACATCAGGGCAAAGATCACCGCCAAGGGGTGAAGGCCGATGCGATCCCCAATTAGTTTGGGCGTCAGATAGAAGCTCTCGAGCAACTGCCCCAATCCGTAGACCACCGCGATCGTCAGCAGGCCCGGAAAGAGACCCAGCTCCAAGGTGGCCGACACCAGCGCAATGGCCAGCCCGATGGCAAATCCGATATACGGAATAAAGACCAGCAAGCCGGTCAGGATGCCAATCGACAGCCAGCTCTGCAGGCCGCCCATCAAAAGAGCCGTCGAGTAATAGAACGCGAGCGCGAGCATGACCAGAGCCTGGCCTTTTAGGTAGCCCTGCAGTGTCTGGTGAATCGACCGCCCTGCCTCTGAGACAGCCTGTTGATGGCGCGCTGGGATGAGCAGCAGGGCCTTTGAAAAAATACTGGCCCAATCCTTCAGCAAAAAGAAGAGCACCACTGGCACCAAGACCAGCCAGCCCATTAACGTGACCAATACATTCAGGCCAGCCTGCAGCGTGACCAGGAGCTTTTGTGAGACCGCTACTGTATGCCCACTGAGCAGACCGATGAGCTTTTCGCGCAAGGCAGCGACATCGTCCACTGGCAGGCCAAGCGCAATGAGTTGGGGGTAGACCATCCCATAGGCATTGGCGAGCAGATCGGGCAGGCGGGCCTGTAGCTTGGCGAACTCTCGATCGACCACCGGCAGGCCCACTGCGACGAGTCCGATGACCGAGACGGTGCCCACCACAATGGCCACCAGGCTGGCCAGGGCGCGGGGCAGACCGATTCTCTCAAGCAGGCTGCACAGTGGCTCGAGCAAGTAGGCCAGCAAAAAGGCTGCTGCGAATGGCGCGAGGATGTCAGCCATGCGCTCTGGACGAGTGGTGACGGGAGGTGGTGGCGAATCTCATGCGCTCAAGCCTGCCACAAATATGATCAGACAGCCTACCAATAACCCCGGGACCAATCCCCCGAGCCGTTTGTGTGGCCAGATCATGACAGCAATGCCGGCCGCCGAGGCGAAGAGTCGAATCTCGAGTGACAACTCGGCCAGCATGCCAACGGGCAGCAGCATGATGCGAAAGACCAGGCCAGCGACCATGGCGTAGGTGACGCAGGTGACCCAGACAAAGATCTCGCTGTCGGTGTTGATGCGACCGGAAAAGCTCACCCCAAGGGCCCGCCAGAGATAGGTCCCGACCACGGTCCCCGTGAGGGCGATGAGTTCGTTCATGTCTCTTCTCGCTTGTCGGGCAGGGCCTCGATGGGCACCTGTTGCACCAACTGCCGGGCAGCGCGAGCTCGGGTCCATCGGTGAATCGCGTAGGCCAGGCTGCCACCAATCAGTCCCGCAGCCAGCAGGCTGTAATCGGGGTAGACCAGATAGACCAGTGGGCCGATGAGCCCCCCGAAGACAATGGCCAGGCGATGGCTGTTCTGACGAACCTCGGTGAAGTTCAGCAGAAAAAAGAGTGGGTTGAGAAAAATCAGTGCCAGTTTGATGGGGGTGGGCACAGAGCCTGCCATCAGATAGCCGAGGGCAGATCCCGGCAGGGTGGTACACCAGCAGAGCATGCTAAAGCCGATGAAGTAGGGTCGGCGAAAAGCTGGCTTGATCTTGGAGAAGTCGCGCATGGCCACCGCCCAGCTGGTCATGGCCAGAAAGTGCACCACCACGTAGAGCAGACCGTTGCGATGGCGGCGGTCAAACTGGGGCATGACGGTGAGGGTCATCGGCATGAAGCGCGCGGCGGTGATGGTGGAGGCGAGGGCGGCGACGATGGCCGTGGAGCCCATGGCCAGCATCTCGAAGAGCACGATCTGTCCTGGCAGGGCAAAGACCAGCACGCTGGTGGCAACGGTCATGTAGACCGACAGCCCCAGGCTTTCGCCGAGCGCCCCAAAGCCAATAAAGCCTGCAAAGAGAACTGCGGTGGGTGGGCCCAGGGCATCGCGAAGGCCGCGTCGAAAAGCCGCTTTTTCCGAATCAAACTCGAAATGGTCGGCGGCTTTTGTTGTCATGCAGCGATTGTATGATGGCGCGTCATGCGAACACTTTTTTCTGGCCTCTATCTGCGCGTCATGCAATGGTCGCGGCACCCCAAGGCGGTCTGGTTCTTGGGGGGCCTCAGCTTCGCTGAATCCTCTTTTTTCCCGATTCCGCCAGACGTGATGCTGGCGCCCATGAGCCTGGCGCAACCGGCTCGCGCTCTCTGGTACGCCTGGGTGACCACCATTATGTCGGTCTTGGGGGGCGTTTTTGGCTATTTGATTGGCCTGTGGGCTTTTGATGCGATCTCGGGCTGGCTGCAGACCAGCCACTACTGGGGTTCGTTTCAGACCGCACAGGCCTGGTTTGGCACCTGGGGTTTCTGGGCCGTTCTGATTGCGGGCTTCTCACCCATCCCCTACAAAGTCTTCACCATCGCAGCAGGCGTGGCGGGCATGCCGCTGTTGCCGTTTGTACTGGCCTCTGTCGTAGGGCGGGGCGGACGGTTTTTTCTGGTGGCCTTGCTCATGAAGTGGGGTGGCGCTCGCATGGAGGCGGTGCTCGAGCAGTGGGTGGATCGACTGGGCTGGGCCCTGCTGGTGTTGCTGGTGTTGGGCCTGGGTCTGTGGAAGGCGCTGGCGTGATTCGTCTGCGGGTCTGGGATCTGCCCATTCGGCTCTTTCATTGGAGCCTGGCGATCAGCGTTCTGGGCAGTGTGGCCAGCGTGAAACTGGGCAACATGGAGGTCCATGGTTACTGTGGCCTGTTCACCCTGTCCCTGCTGATCTGGCGGCTGCTCTGGGGGTTTCTGGGCTCCGGCCCCGCGCGGTTTAACAGCTTCGTCGTCAGTCCCATGACCACCCTGCGCTACCTGCGCAGCCCCTGGCTGGTGTTAGGGCACAACCCCTTGGGGGCTTGGTCGGTGCTAGCCCTGCTGGGTCTGGTGCTGCTCCAGGCGGTCACTGGCTGGGGCACCTCCGATGAGATTGCTTTCGACGGCCCTTTGGTGAGGCACTTATCAGAGCAGTGGGTCTCGGTCTTTGGCTCCATTCATCTGGCCACCGAGCCGCTGCTCTATGGACTGGTGGCCCTGCATGTCCTGGCGATCGTCTACTACGGTCGCGTTAAGAAAGAAGCCCTGCTGCCGGCGATGATTCATGGGGATCAGGTTCGGTCAGAGAACGAGGCGCGCCTGCTGGCGACAGAAAAACAAAGGCCCGCATCGGATGACGCGGGCCTGAGGATCAAGGGGCTGGTGGTCTATCTGATCAGCCTGGCCCTGGTGCTCACGGCTTATTACTTGTCTTTGTAGCTGTCGTGGCAGCTCTTGCAGGTCTTTTGCGTTGCTGCAAAGGCTTTCTTGATGTTGTCCAGGTTGCCTGAGGCAGCAGCCGTTTTCAGGGCAGCAGCAGCTTTTTGGAACTCATCTGCACCGGCCTTGACCTTGTCCATTTCTTTCCAGATGGCAGGCTTGGCTTTGCCACCCTCGGTACCGGGACCAAAGGCTGCCCAAGGCAGGGCCGAGAGCGTGGCGACGATGTCAGCATTGGCAGCGGCGACCTTGGCGTCGAAGGGCTTGTCACCCTTGACCATGGCACCGATGTCACCGAAGTGAGTGGCCATGACGCTGAAGGTGCTCTGACGATATTTCACGGCGTCTTCGGGTTTTTTGAAAGAGACGGCTTGTGCGGAGGCTGCGACAACCAGCGTCGTGGCGGCCAGCGTGGAGAGGATGGTTTTTTTCATCTGACGTTCCTGAGAGGTTGAGGGATAAGACAGGGGACCACTGAGAGCCTGCAGCATTGTCGATCCGGCTGACTGCTGTGGGCCCAAAGATTTTGAATACTGCACTGAGACTATTTCAACTCAGTTTCGGTGCTTTGTCTTTGACTTTTGTCACCAGCCAGACGCCAGCCATGGTGATCACGATGCCGGCCATGGTCAGGCCGGTCATGGGTTCGTCAAACAGGAAATAGGCCATGACCGCAGTGGTCGGCGGGGTCAGATAGAGCAGGCTGGTCACTTTGGTCGCGGCGCCCTCGCGGATCATGATGAAGAGCAGCGAGATCGCGCCAATCGACAGGGCCACAATCGACCAGAGCAGGGCGCCGATCATCTCGGGGTGCCAGTTGATGTCACGGGTCTCCAGTCCAAAGACAAAAGGCAGGCAGACCACGGCCGAGGCGGCGTATTGAATGATGGCGCCGGTGCGCAAATCAAAGTGGGGGCAGGCTGCTTTTTGGTAAAGGGTCCCAGCGGTGATGCTGGCCAGGGCGATCACCCCAAGCCCCAGGCTGACCAGGCTCAAGCCTGCCAGGCTTAGTTTGGCCCAGACCACCAGTCCCACACCCGTCAGGCCTAGCACCAGGCCCAACCATTGGATTTTGGAGATGCGCTCCTGGACCACGCCGGCCAGCCAGGCGGTGATGATGGGCTGAAGGCCCACGATGAGGGCAATCAGGCCAGCCGTCATGCCATGGCGCACGGCCGCCCAGACGCCGCCCAGGTAGCCGGCCTGGAGCAGCAAACCGGCCAGGGCGATCTTCCAGGCCTGGCTGCGACTGGGCCAGGGGGCCCGCATGAGCCAAGCGGCGGGCAACAACAGGGCCAAAACCCCGATAAAACGCAGCAGCAAAAAGGTCATGGGCTCGGCATGCGGCATGCCATAGCGGGCGACAATGAAGCCTGTGCTCCAGATGAGCACAAACAGGGCTGGAAAGGCGGCGCGGAGCGTTTGGGGCATGGGCGCCTATAATGCCCGAATGCAATTCAACGAACTGGGATTACACCCAGACATTCTCAAAGCCATCGCCGAGGCAGGCTACGAGACCCCAACCCCGATTCAGGCACAGGCGATTCCGCATGTGATGGCGGGCCTTGACGTCATGGGCGCTGCCCAGACTGGCACAGGTAAGACAGCAGCCTTTACGCTACCCATCCTGCACCGGCTGATGCCGTTTGCCAGCACCAGCGTCTCGCCAGCCCGGCATCCGATTCGCGCACTGATGCTCGCGCCGACCCGTGAACTGGCCGATCAGATCTATCAAAATGTGGCCCAATACGCCAAGCACACTCCGCTTCGCAGCGCTGTGGTGTTTGGCGGGGTGGACATGAAGCCCCAGACGGCTGAGATGATGAAGGGCGTGGAAGTGCTCATCGCCACGCCAGGCCGCCTCTTGGACCATGTGCAGCAGAAGTCGGTGAACCTGTCGCAGGTCAGTGTCCTGGTGTTGGACGAGGCCGATCGCATGCTGGACATGGGCTTTCTGCCAGACCTGCAGCGGATCGTGAACCTGCTACCCAAAGACCGACAGAGTCTGTTGTTCTCCGCGACCTTCTCCACCGAAATTCGCAAGCTGGGCAAGACTTTCCTCAAAGACAACCCCATATCAGTTGAGACCGCCCGCCGCAATGCGACTTCCGAGAACATCACCCAGCTGCTCTATCAATTGGACCGCTCCGATCAGAAACGGGCGGCCGTGGTCCGGCTGGTCAAGAACCTCGAACTCTCTTCGGTCATCGTCTTTACCAACACCAAGATTGGCGCCGGTCGGCTGGCTCGTGAATTGATTCGCGAGGGCATCTCGGCCGACGCCATTCATGGGGACAAGTCCCAGGGCGAACGGTTGGCAGTGCTGGAAAAATTCAAGAAGGGCGAAGTGGCCGTCTTGGTGGCCACCGATGTTGCGGCCCGCGGCCTGGACATCGCGGAACTGCCCGCGGTGATCAACTTTGATGTGCCCTATTCACCAGAGGACTACGTTCACCGCATCGGTCGCACCGGACGCGCTGGCGCCTCGGGTCAGGCGATCATGCTGATGACCCCAGACGAGGAACGACTGGTCAGCGACATTGAGAAACTGGTGTCTAGAAAGTTTGAACGCGCTGTGCTGCCAGGTGGACCCATTGAGGGTCGTGCTCATGGCCACGGCGAGGGCTCAGCTCCACGCAGCGGCAGTCGCGAAGGCCGTGGCACCGGTGCTCGCTCTGACCGCCCCGAGCGCTCCGATCGGTCCGACCGTTCAGAGCGTGGCGGTGAGAGAGGCCAGGGTCGCTACACCAGGGGGCTGGATGACCAGGGCGTGGATCGCGTGGTCGCCTCGACCAAGGCGCGCGCCTTGGACCCATTTTTCACGCAACCCTACGATGACAGCCCGCCGGCAGCGCCTGCAGCCAGCGGCACGGACACGGCTGCGGCCAGCGCTGAGCCAGCGGCCTTGGCCAAGCCCAGTGGCAACATCATCCGGCGCAAGGCCGGCGGTGTACCAGCCTTGTTGGGCGGTCTGCCCAAGCCCAAGGCTTAGCCTTGGGGCCCCCAGGGCCCTTTTGGTTTAGGACAGGCTTTGATCAAACGCTCGAAGCTGGGCTTAACGGCCTGCAGCCAGTCGCTTGTCATGTGATGACGCAGGTGGTCCCAGGCGGCCTGGAGCTGTTCACCAGGGGCAGTGGTCGAGACTGCCTGCGCCTTGGTCTGTTTCGAGAGTTTCTCGCCGGCTGTGTTTCGAACCACCGGGACATGCAGGACCTCCGGCTGGGGCAGGCCAAGTGCGGCTTGCAAGGCCCGATGCCTGGGTAGCGCCAGTAACAGATCGTCCCCGCGCACAATCCGAGTGATGCCCTGGTCGGCATCGTCCACCACCACGGCCAGGTGATAGGCCCAGAATCCATCGGCGCGTTTGAGCACAAAGTCGTCTGACCCCTCCGCACTTCGGAAACGCCAGGCCTGCTGAGAGGGCTGCGCCCCAGCCTGCTCGCCACTTGGCTTGGATCGACACCGACCGCTGTAGAGGATTTCGCCGTCGGCGTTGCGACGGGTTAGGCCTGCAGCCAGGTCTTGTTCCAGCTGACTGCGACTGCAGCTGCAGCCAAAGGCCAGGCCTTGATCCATGAGTCGCTGCAAGGCCTCTTGGTAGGCCTGGTGTCGCGTGCTCTGACGCATGACCGGCCCATCACTCTGAAGCCCATGGGCCTGCAGTTGATCGAGGATCATGGCCGAGGCACCAGCCTGCTCGCGCGGTGGATCCAGATCCTCCAGGCGAATCAGCCAGTCATCCCCGCGGCTTTTGGCATCGAGAAAACTGGCCAGCGCAGTGACCAAAGAGCCCATGTGTAAGGGGCCGGTGGGAGAGGGGGCGAAGCGCCCCCGGCCTTTAGGGTTGCTCACGTCTGGTCCGGCCAGCCCAATGGTTCAGGCGGCTTTGTTGGCTTGGGCGATTTAGGCGATCTCTTCGAAGGCCTCTTCGGCAGCCTTGAAAATCTGAGCGATCGGTTCGCCCTGGTGCTGGATCGACAGGAACCCTGCCTCGTAGGCCGAGGGTGCCAGATAGACCCCGCGGTTCAGCATCGCGTGGAAGAACCGGTTGAACTGCTCGCGGTTGCTGTTGGTGACGTCGCCCATGCTGACCGGCACCTGCTCGCTGAAGTACAGACCAAACATGCCACCCACACTGTCCGCTGAAAAAGCCTGCACACCGGCAGCCTTGGCCTTTTGAACCAGGCCTTGCATCAGGTCTGCCGTCATCTGGGTGAGGGTCTCGAAAAAGCCAGGCTCTGAGACGATCTTGAGCGTGGCCAGTCCTGCGGCCACGGCCACTGGGTTACCCGAGAGCGTGCCCGCCTGATAGACCGGGCCCACCGGCGCGACCTTGAGCATGATGTCTTTGCGTCCACCAAAGGCCCCCATCGGCATGCCGCCGCCAATGACCTTGCCCAGGGTGGTCAGGTCTGGCTGAATGTTCATGAGCCCTTGGACGCCGCGCGCCCCCACCCGAAAGCCGGTCATGACCTCATCAAAAATCAAGACGGCACCCGCCTTGGTGCACTCGCTGCGCAGGGCTTCCAGAAAACCTGGAGCGGGTCGAACCAGGTTCATGTTGCCGGCGACTGGCTCCACGATGACGGCTGCAATGTCTTGGCCATGCTCGGCAAAGCAGGCCTGCACACCGGCGATGTCGTTGTAGTCCAGCACAATGGTCTCGGCGGCGAAGCTGGGTGGTACGCCAGCCGAAGTGGGGTTACCGAAGGTCAGCAGACCTGAGCCGGCTTTGACCAATAGGCTGTCCACGTGACCGTGGTAGCAGCCTTCGAATTTGATGACCTTGTTGCGCCCAGTAAACCCACGGGCCAGCCGAATCGCCGACATGGTGGCCTCGGTGCCGCTGGAGGTCAGGCGCATCATCTCCATGCTGGGCAGGTGATCACGAACCCACTCGGCCAACTCCACCTCGCCACGGGTTGGCGCACCGAACGACAGGCCCCCTTCGGCAGCTTGCTTGACCGCCTCAATCACCTTGGGGTGGGCATGCCCAACAATCGCCGGACCCCAAGAGCAGATGGTGTCGACATAACGATTGCCGTCTGCGTCCCAGAGGTAGGGGCCATTGGCCTTGGTAAAAAAGCGCGGCGTCCCGCCGACCGAGCCGAAGGCTCGAACCGGTGAATTAACCCCACCCGGGATGGTTTTTTGAGCCTGATCAAACAGGGCCTGGCTGGTTTGGATGGTTTGCTGGGTCATAATGCGGACATTCTAGAGTGATCGAGACTATGAAGACATACATGTGCTTAATCTGCGGCTGGATCTACGACGAGGCTGCTGGTGTGCCAGACGAAGGCATTGCCCCTGGCACCAAGTGGGAGGACGTGCCCATTACCTGGACCTGCCCCGAGTGCGGCGCACAGAAGTCCGATTTTGAGATGGTGGAAATCTAATCAGTCGCCAGACTGCTTGACCACCGCAAAGCGGGCCAGCGTCTCGGCGCGGGCCTGCGCATGATCCACCACGGGCCGGGGGTAGTGCTCTCCCAGCTTCACATCCGCTGACTGCAAACTGATCGCCGGTGCCAGCCATGGCGCGTGGATGTCCTTGTCGGACAGATTCGTGAGCTCCGGCACATACCGCCGGATGAACTGTCCCTTGGGATCAAACTTCTCACTCTGTGACACCGGGTTAAAGATCCGAAAGTAGGGCTGGGCATCACAGCCCGTTGATGCCGCCCACTGCCAGCCACCGTTGTTGGCCGACAGGTCATAGTCGTTCAACTGCAGGGCAAAGTAGCGCTCACCACGCAGCCAGTGAATGCCCAGGTCTTTGGTCAGGAAGCTGGCCACCACCATGCGCAGGCGGTTGTGCATATAACCTGTCTGGTTGAGCTGCCGCATGCCGGCGTCCACCAGTGGGTAGCCTGTTTGGCCTGTGCACCAGGCCTGCCAGCGTGACTCAAATCGCGGGTCATCTTCGGCCAGCCATTCAATCCGATCGTAGATGGGCTTGAAGCTCTGGCTCACCACATGCGGGAAGTTGGCCAGAATCTGAAAATAAAACTCTCGCCAGATCAGCTCAGAGAGCCAGGTCTGTGCGCCGACCGATTGGGCTGGATCGGTTTGGATGAGCCCCATGGCTTGGCGCACACACTCTCGGGTGCTGATGGTGCCAAAGCGCAGGTGAACCGACAGATAAGACGGCCCCTTTTTGGCCGGAAAGTCCCGTGCATCCTTGTACTGACCCATGCGACCCACGAAGTCCTGAAGCAGTGCCTGCGCAGCGCGGGGCCCTGCCTGCAGTGGTGCAGCCTTGCCCTGCGGGGCGGCTGGTTCCACTGACGCGAAACCCATCTCGGACAGGTTGGGCAATTGGCTGACCCCGTAACGCTCGATGGATTGTTGGGCCGGCATGGCCTTTAACCGCGACGTGACCACGCCGGGGTCCATCAAGGCCGAGGCGAGCCCAGCAGTTGACCGCGCGGCGGCGTGCCCATCGGTAAAGGCCTTGAGCCAGGCGTTCTTGTAGGGGGTGAAGACCGAAAAGGGACGGCCGGCACCGGTCAGCAGCTGCTGCTTGGCAAAGACGCACTGGTCTTGCACCTGCACCAGATCAATGCCATTGGCCGCCAAGGCCTGGGCCACCGCCTGGTCTCGCTCAATCGCCCGGGGTTCATAGTCTTCGGCGCAGATGACCCGCACGGCGCCCAAGGCCTTGGCCAGGGCAGGCATGGCTTGGTGGGCGCGTCCGTGGACCACCAGTAGCCCACCGCCAGCCTGCACCAACTCGGCCTGGAGCATCCCCAGGGTCTCGTGCAAAAAGGCCACCCGTCGATCCGCAGTGGGCAGGCCATCGAGAATGTCCCGGTCTAATACGAAGACGGGCACGATGGGCTCGGCGTGCTGCAGGGCCTCGGACAGGGCGGCGTGGTCTTCCAGGCGCAGATCACGCCGCAGCCAGACCAGTTGGCAGGGCGACGAGGGCGCTGAAGGGGATTTGGAGGCGTTGGCGGTCAAAGGCTGGTCATCCGTCTGGGTTCAGGGTTAGAATCAGGCCATGGGTCAACGCTGGACTGACGATCACAATCATGCCGTGGAACAGGCCACACAGGAGGCCCAATTGACCAAGGATTCCACCAATTTCCCCAGTGTTTCCGGCCAGTTGCTCGTGGCCATGCCCTCACTCATGGATCCCACCTTCGGCGGCACCGTGGTCTTTGTGGCCGAACACAATCCACAGGGCGCCATGGGCATTGTCGTTAACCGGCCTGCGGACATGTCGCTGGCCAGTCTGTTTGCCCGCATAGACCTCAAGCCCGAGACCAACGACCTCTGCGCAGCCGACGATGGCTCCGATATTCCGGTCATGATCGGCGGGCCCGTTCAGACCGACCGTGGTTTTGTCCTGCACGAGCCCGTTGGTCAATGGAGTTCCACGCTGCGTGTGGCTGGTGGACTGCCCGAGATCGGTCTAACCTCTTCGCGCGACATCCTCGAAGCCACCGCCAAGGGCCAGGGCCCCAATCGCCTGCTGGTGGCCTTGGGCTACTCGGGCTGGGGTGAAGGACAGCTCGATGCTGAATTAGCGGCCAATGCCTGGCTGACCGTGCCGCTGCACGATGCCGATGTCTTGTTCTCGGTTGCGCCCGAGGATCGCCTCAACACCGCCTTTGCCATGCTGGGGGTCGATCCGCTCAACCTGTCGGGGGCCGTTGGCCACGCCTGACGGTCAGGCCAGCACCCTGCTGGCCTTTGATTTTGGCGAAAAGCGCATCGGCGTTGCCATTGGCAACACCCTGACTGGCGGCGCCAGGCCGCTGGCCCAGGTTGCCACAGACCCCAAGGCCGCGCGCTTTGCCCGGATCTCAGAACTGATTGCCCAGTGGGAGCCCATGGCCTTGGTGGTTGGACTGCCGGTCTATCCCGATGGACAGCCTCATCCTTTCGCTGAGCGTTGCCAGCGATTCGCCAACCAGCTGCATGGCCGCTTTGGCCTGCCGGTTGTCTTGGAAGATGAGCGCTACACTTCTGCCTGTGCGCCAGAGGCGGGCGACATCGATGCCCAGGCTGCAGCCATTCTTTTGCAAGGTCACCTGAATGCCAAGATCAATTCAGCTTAATTCGCGGGGCGAACTTACGCACCTGTTGTCGACCGAGGGCCTGCCCAGGGCCATCGTGTTGGACATTCTGTCGCACGCCAAAGATTTCTTGGACTTGGACCAGATGACGGTTCGCAATGCCGACCTGCTGGCGGGCAAGAGCATCTTCAACATCTTTTTCGAGAACTCCACTCGCACCAGAACCACCTTCGAGATCGCTGCCAAGAAGCTGAGCGCCGATGTGGTGAACCTGAACGTGAACGCTTCGAGCACTTCCAAGGGGGAGTCCCTGCTCGACACCATCGACAACCTGGTGGCCATGCGGGCCGATATGTTTGTCGTGCGTCACAACCAGAGTGGCGCGCCCTATCTGATTGCCAAGCATGTGAACCAGGTGGCCCCCCACATCCACATCATGAATGCGGGTGATGGTCGACATGCCCACCCGACTCAGGCCCTGCTCGACATGTTCACCATCGCCCACTACAAGGGGGACTTCAGTCAGCTGCGCGTGGCGATTGTGGGAGACCTGCTGCACTCGCGTGTGGCCCGCTCCGACATTCATGCGCTCACCACCCTGGGGGTTCCGGATATTCGCGCCATTGGCCCGCAGACCCTACTGCCCTCTGGCCTGCGTGAGATGGGCGTCACGCCCTACACCAGTCTTGCCAAGGGCCTCGCGGATGTGGATGTGATCATCATGCTGCGGCTACAAAACGAGCGCATGCGTGGCGCCATGCTGCCCAGTCCACAAGAGTATTTCAAGCATTACGGTCTAACCGAAGAAAAGCTGCGGTTGGCCAAACCCGATGCGATTGTCATGCACCCTGGTCCCATGAACCGTGGCGTCGAAATTGACTCGGCTGTAGCCGATGGGGCCCAGTCGGTCATCCTCTCGCAGGTGACCTTTGGCATTGCCATTCGCATGGCGGTGATGAGTATTCTGAACAGGGCCAAGTCATGAACCCAGCGCAATCCAAAGCCCATCCCCAGGCCTTGCCACACCAACCCGCGGCCTTTCCACGCATCGCCATCCAGGGCGGACGACTGCTGGGGGATGGCCAGTCCGCCCCGACGCCGACGGACCTGTTCATCGCCCAAGGCTCTCTGCAGGCCATGCTGCCCGCGGGCCAGACGCCAGATGGCTTCACAGCAGACCTGGTCATCGATGCCAAGGGCTGCCTGGTGGCACCGGGCCTGGTGGATCTGTCTGCTCGTCTACGAGAGCCCGGTTTTGAATACAAGGCCACGCTCGAGTCCGAGATGCGGGCTGCGGTGGCTGGTGGGGTGACCCGGTTGGTTTGTCCGCCTGACACCGATCCGCCGCTCGATGAGCCGGGGCTGGTCGAGATGCTCAAGCACCGTGCCCGTAGCCTGGGACAGGCCCATGTGCACCCGCTGGGAGCCCTGACCGTTGGCCTGGCCGGTGAACGACTCACCGAGATGGCCGAGCTGACCGAGGCAGGTTGTGTGGGCTTCTCGCAGGCCACCCATCCGCTGGTGGATACGCAGGTCTTGTTTCGGGCAATGCAGTACGCCAAGACCTTTGATTACACCGTCTGGGCCTATGCCCGCGACCCCTTCTTGGGTGCCAGCGGCGTGGCCCACAGCGGGGCCGTAGCGGGGCGTCTCGGCCTGCCTGGCGTCCCAACGGCCAACGAGACCCTGCGGCTGATGACGCTCTTTGAATTGGTTCGCATGACCGGTGTAGCTCTGCACGTCTGTCGACTCTCGTCGGCGGCTGGCGTCGAGCTGATTCGTCAGGCCAAACGGGAGGGACTGCCCATCACAGCCGATGTGGCTGTTCACCACCTGCACATGATCGATGTGGACATTGGTGACTACGACAGCAATCTGCGAGTAGACCCACCCTTCAGAGGCGACCGTGACCGCTCTGCGCTGCGGGCTGGTCTGATCGACGGCACCATTGATGCCATCTGCTCGGATCACTCGCCGGTGGATGACGATGCCAAACAGCTGCCCTTTGGGGAGGCCGAGCCCGGGGTGATTGGCCTGGAGCTCTTGTTGCCACTCACCCTCAAGTGGGCGAGCGAGGACAAGCAGTCCATTGAAAAAGCAATCAGTCTGCTGACACAGGGGCCCGCCAAGATTCTCAGGCGCGACTGCGCGACCTTGTCGGTTGGCGGCCAGGCCGATCTCTGTGTCTTCTCGCCAGACGAGCCTTGGCTGGTCACCAACGACACCCTTTACAGCCAGGGCCGCAACACCCCTTACATCGGCCGCGAGATTCTGGGGCGGGTGCGTGCGACCATCATTGATGGCCGCAGCGTGTTCACCCGCTCACCGACGGTATGACCCTGCAAGGCTGGCGCCGACTGAGTTGGCGTCTGCCGGCTCTGGCGGTACTGGTCCTCTTGGGCCTGGTCTGGGCCGTGGCCTTCATGCCCTGGCTCGGACGTGCCATGCGAGCGCTGGCCATGAAGACCTTCGCGCGCGGCCTGCTGGCCATCTGTGGGGTTCGGCTGTATCGAACCGGGCAGCCCACTGGATGGCCCAACCCCTGCCTGTTGGTCTCCAATCACATCTCATGGATCGACATTTACGTGGTGCTGGCGCAGGCCCCAGTCGTCTTCATTGCGAAGTCGGAGATCCGCAGCTGGCCGGTCATTAGCTGGCTGGTCCGTCTGTCGGGCACCATCTTCATCGAGCGTGGTTCGCGGCATGCCCTTCGCGGTGTTCTGCACCAGGCGGCAGCCCGGTTTCAATCGGGCCATGCGGTCTTGTTTTTTCCGGAAGGCACCACCAGCGATGGTCTGGGCTTGTTGCCTTTTCACAGCAACCTGTTTTCTCTGGCCCAGCAGGATCTGGATTTGCCCATCTGCCCCTTAACGATTCGGTATGGCCAGTACGGCCATGCCAGCACCGTGCCGGCTTATATCGGTGAGATGACGCTGCTGCAGTCGATGGTGGCGATTCTGACAACGCCTGGGCTGTCAGCCCACTGTCATGTCCACCCCAGTTTTTACGCGCGCGACTTTGAGGGACCCGTTAAACAACTTCGGGGTCCTTTGTCTGATCATGCTCGTGGGCTGATTGCCTCAGTCACTGGCCCGACCGTCGATGGCCACCTGCTGAAAGATGGCCCCGTCGTCTAGTCGTGCGGCTGTCAAAAAACTACCCCAGACACAGCCCGTATCCAGGCCCATCAGCTTGGGACCGACCCTCAGCCCCAGCGTCGACCAGTGTCCAAAGACCATGCGCTGCCGGGCCGTCTTGCGATTGGGCGCGGCGAACCAGGGCACCAGACCAGCCGGTGCGGCACTGGGGTTGGCCTTGCACTTGAATTCAATCTCGCCGTTGGTACGCAGATAGCGCAGCCGCGTCAGCACGTTGACCACTGCTCGCAACCGAGTGTGGCCGCGCAGACCGTCTCGCCAGTGGGCGGGTGCATTACCGTACATCTCGTGCATGAAGTCTTGCCAGTGCGTGCTTCGAAGGCGTTTGGAGACCTCGTTGGCCAGCGCAAGGGTCTGGCCTGTGGTCCAGCCAGGCAAGACGCCCGCGTGCACCATGAGCACGCCTTGACCGTGATGGGCCAGGGGTTGGTGGCGAATAAATTCAACGAGATCGTGGGCATCGGGTGCGTCCAAGACGTCGTCCAAGGTGTCTGAGAGCGATGGTGTCCTGGCGCCACACGAGACTGCGAGCAGGTGAAGGTCGTGGTTACCTAAGACGGATACGGCCTGTGGGCCGGCGGCTCGAATCATGCGCAGGACCTTGGCCGACTGGGGGCCGCGATTGACAAGGTCCCCCACAAACCAGAGCTGGTCTTGGTTGCGTCGAAAGGGGAGCTGACCGACCAGGGCCGTTAAACTGTCGGCGCAGCCCTGAACGTCTCCGATTGCGTAGATCGCCATAGCCCCCATCTTAGAATAGACACCATGAACCTGCCCGCCGCCATCTTCAAGGCCTACGATATTCGTGGGATCGTCGACCAGACCCTGACCGAGGAGGGCGTGCTGGCCATTGGACAGGCCCTGGGGCTGCTCATGCACCAGCAGGGACAGGGACAGGGCCGTTGCGTGGTGGGCCGCGATGGTCGGCTGTCTGGGCCGCGCCTGGTGGAGGCCCTCACGGCAGGCCTCACCCAAGCCGGCATCGATGTGATTCAGATCGGCATGGTGCCCACCCCGGTCGTGTATTTCGCAACCCATGAGCTGCAGACCGGCACGGGCGTGGCCATTACCGGCAGCCACAACCCCCCCAATTACAACGGCCTGAAGATGATGGTGGCTGGTACCACCCTGTCGGGTGAGGCCATTCAGACGCTGTATCAATCCATCGTCTCTGGCGAGAGTCAGGCGCATGCCGACCGGGTGAATACGGGCGGGCGTCTGGGTCAGGTCAGCCAGGCCGATGTTCGACAGGCCTATCTGGATCGCATCGTCTCGGATGTGAAGTGGGCCAGGCCGATGCGCGTGGCGATTGATGCGGGCAATGGGGTGGCAGGCGAACTGGCGCCCCAGCTCATGAAGCGGCTCGGTGCCGATCTCACCAGCCTGTTTTGTGAGGTGGATGGCCATTTCCCCAACCACCATCCAGACCCAGCCGATCCACACAACCTAGAGGACCTGATCGCGGCCGTTGCGGCCCAAGACCTGGAGTTGGGACTGGCCTTTGATGGCGATGGGGATCGGTTGGGGGTGGTGACGCGCTCTGGCAAGATCATCTGGCCCGATCGCCAGCTCATGCTCTATGCCGCAGATGTCCTGGCCCAGCAGCCAGGTGCCCAGATTATTTTTGATGTGAAATGCAGTCGGCAGTTGGCCCAGCACATCAAGGCCCATGGGGGTGAGCCACTGATGTGGCGCACGGGCCATTCGCTGATCAAGGCCAAGCTGAAAGAGACCAAGGCCCCATTGGCCGGTGAGATGAGTGGCCATGTTTTTTTCAACGACCGTTGGTATGGCTTTGACGATGGCCTGTATGCGGCCGCTCGACTGCTAGAGATCCTGTCTCGAAGCGACAACCCCTCGGCCATTTTAGAGGCGCTGCCGGATGCCATCTCCACACCAGAGCTGCAGGTCAAAACCCAAGAGGGTGAGAACCACCAGGTGGTCGCTCGGCTGCGTGACCAGGCGGATTTCCCCACGGCCCAGTCACGCATCACCATCGATGGCATTCGAGTGGAATACGCCGACGGCTTTGGTCTGGCCCGAGCCTCCAACACCACCCCGGTCGTGGTGCTGCGATTTGAAGCCGATACCGAACAGGCCCTGGCCCGCATACAGGCGGAGTTCAAGGCCGGTCTGTTGTCGGTAATGCCCTCTGCCCAGCTGCCCTTCTAAGGCATGACGCGACTCCTCGTCATCAAGACGAGCTCCATGGGGGATGTGGTCCACGGTCTGGTGGCCGCGGCGGTCGTTCGCGCCCATCGGCCAGACCTTCGTCTGCATTGGGTGGTGGAGGAGGCCTTTGCGGATGTGGTGCGTCGATCTGGACTGGTGGAGCATGTCCATGTCTTGGCCCTGCGTCGTTGGCGTCAGCATCTGTTTCGGTTCAACGGTCTTGGTGAAACCTGGCGCGAGATTCGTCAGGCCATCACGGATCTGCAGTCGCAGACCTACGATCAGCTCATTGATGCCCAGGGACTGATCAAGAGTGCCGTGGTCAATCGTCTGGCAGAGGTACAGGGTTCTCGCTGGGGTTTTGATGCTCAGAGCGCGCGTGAGCGACCCGCGGCCTGGGCCGTTGATCGAGGCGTGAGCAGCCCCCCTGCTGATCACGCGGTGCGCCGGCTGCTGACACTGTTTGGCCAGGCACTGGACTCAAAGCCTGTTCTGGATCTGGCCCAAGACGACGCCCCCTTGGGGTACGAGCCCAGTCTGGTCTTTGCCAGTGACCCCAACACCCGACGTCTCTTGCGAGAGAACGCAGATGTCGCCAGGCGGTTGGCGCCTGAGTCGGGCGTGCGCGGCCTGGTCTTGTTGGCGCATGGCTCCAGCCGCACTGAAAAGACCTGGCCTGTCGAGCAGTGGCAACAACTGGGACGCAGGATCAGCGCAGCCGGTTTTGTCCCGGTCTTTCCCAGCGGACATTCAGAGGAATTCCGTCGTGCCCAGCAACTGGCCCAGTCATGCGATGGACTCGCTTTGTCGCCTCGCTCACTGGCTGAGATGGGCGAATGGCTGGCCAGCGCCCAGGTGGTGGTCGGCGTGGACTCCGGTCTTACGCATTGGGCAGCCGCCATGGGCCGACCCACGGTGGGGCTCTTTCTGAGCACACCCATCAGTCGCTTCGGTCTGCAGTGGGCTGCAAGGGGCATCAGCCTGGACCGCGCCTTGGCACAGTCGGATGCGGTGTTTGATCAACTGCAAGCCTTGCTCCATCAAGACACGGGGGCACTGCCATGCAGCTGAGTCGCCTGGTCTATACCCTGGTGGGCAGCCTGCTGGTGCCCTGTTTAATGGCCTACCTGTGGCTTCGGGGCCGACGCGCAACGGCCTATCGTGACCACTGGCTGGAGCGCTTCTGGGGTCCGGCAGCGTTGGCCGGGTCGCGTGCCTTTGACTCGGCTGGACCAGTGCTCTGGTTGCATGCGGTCTCCGTGGGTGAGACCCAGGCCGCTGTCCCCCTGCTGCGGGCCTGGCTCGATGCCAAGGGAGCCCAGGCTCGAGTGGTGATGACCCACACCACGCCCACGGGTCGGCAGACGGGCGCCAGCCTCTGCGAGGACTTTTTGGCGGGGCCAGACCCACGTCTGGTTCAGTGTTACCTGCCTTATGACCTGCCCTGGGCCAACCGTCGCTTTCTGAAATGGACCGGTGCTCAGCTGGGTTTGTTGATGGAGACCGAGCTCTGGCCTAACCTCTTGGCTCAGGCCAAACAGGCTGGTCTCACCATGGTCTTGATCAATGCCCGCTTGTCGGCCAGGTCCGCTCGGCAGATGCATCGATTTGCCTGGCTGGCGCGCCCCGCGTTGGCCCAGCTCGATCTCATCTGCGCGCAGACGCAGGATGACGCCCGGCGTTTTCAGCGGGTGGGCTACAAAGGCCAGCTGGTGGTCACAGGCAGTCTGAAGTTTGATTTGTCGATTGACGAGAGCAAATCGGCTCTGGGTCGGCAGTGGCGATGGGGCTGGTCTTTTGCCCAGGTCTGGCTGGTGGTCAGCAGTCGCGATGACGAGGAGCAAGACTTGTTTGCGGCCTGGCAGCGGGCTGCCGCAGCCCGTCGGCTACCCGAGAACACGCTGCTGATTGTGGTGCCCCGACATCCAGAGCGATTTGACCGGGTCTTTCAGCTGGCCAGCCAGCTGGGGCTACAAGTGGCACGGCGCTCGGTCTCACAGGCCTTGACCGTTGAGACCCAGGTCTGGGTCGGTGATTCGCTGGGTGAGATGGCGGCCTATGTGGCGGCCAGTGACCTGGCTCTGATGGGCGGCAGCCTCAAGCCTTTGGGTGGCCAGAACCCCATTGAGGTCTGCGCCCAGGGACGCCCGGTCTTTATGGGCCCACACATGTTTAACTTTCACCAGATTGCGCGCCTTCTAAAAGAGAAAGGGGCGGGGGTTGGTGTCGGTTCGTATGATGCGTTTGTCGAGCAGGCCAGTCAGTTGGCAGCCGACGGGCAGCGATTGGCGCTAGCCCGTGAGCAGGCCAGCGCGTTTGTGATTGAGCACCGCGGGGCCACCCAGCGGACCCTGCAAGCTCTACTGGGACTTGGCAGCAGTCGCGTTTGAGCTGGCGTTGTTTGAGTTGGTGGCAGCGCCGCTGGTCGGCTGCATCAGTCGGCTGACCGTATCCAGATCGTTGGTCTGCAGGCTGCCCACAGAGGCGCGAAGCTTGAGGCTGGCCAGCAAGGTGTCGTAGCGGGCTTTGGACAGGTCACGCTGGGCCGCAAAGAGCTGCTGCTGGGCGTTGAGCACATCGATGTTGATGCGCACGCCCACTTCGTAACCCAGCTTGTTGGAGTCCAGCGCGAGCTTGCTGGATTTTTCAGCCGCTTCGAGCGCAGTGACCTGAGACAGGCCAGCGACCACATTGAGATAAGCCGTGCGGGCGGCCTGCTCGGCATTAAGTCTGGCGGCCTGCAGGTCCAAGTCGGCCTTGGCCTTGAGCGCGCTGGCCTCGCGGGTCTGCGAGAGCGTCAGACCACCGGCAAACAAAGGCACCGTCAGGCTCAGGCCCACATAGTTGGAGCTTGAATTGGTGTCTGGTGATGCGGTGTCTTTGTTGTAAGTGCGGTTGGCCACCAGGTCGAGGCTGGGCAAATGGCCTGCGTATTTTTTGGTGACCTCGTAACGGGCACTGGTGGCCTCGGCCTGTGCCTTCAGAACGGGATAGCTGTTGGTGCGCGCCTGCTCCACCCAGGGCTCTGAGGCGGCCGGGTTGGGCGCCGCAATGGCAATCGGACCGGCCAGGCCAGCCAGCTTGGCTGGTAGGGGACGGTTGGTGAGAAGGACCAGTGCATTTCTGGCGATGTTCAGGCTGTTGGAGGCGGCGATCTCTTTGGCCACGGCCAGATCGAATCGGGCCTGTGCCTCTTGTTGGTCTGTCACGGTGGCGCTGCCGACTTCAAAGCTGCGTTTGGCCTGTTCGAGCTGCTCGCCGATGGCAGTCTTCTCGGCCTGGACACTGGCCAGGTTGTCTTGTTCGGTGAGCACCTTGAAATAGGCCTCGGCCACCCGCAACAGTGCTTCTTGCCGGGCTGTCTGGAAGGCCGCCTCAGAGGATTTGACCTGCTCAAAGCCCTGTCGCGCGGCCTGAATGGTGCTGAGGTTAAAGAGCGACTGGGTCAGGCTGATGCTGTAGCTGCGGTAGTCCAGGCCCTCCCCGCTGCTAGTACCGGACGTGTAGTCGTAATCCCGCGCGGCGGCGGTACCCGAGACCGATGGCAGCAGGCCAGCGACGCCCTGGGGCTTTTTCTCTTGACCGGCCAATCGGCTTTGTTGGGCGGCCAGGTAGGCAGGGTCCTGCGCCAGGGCGGCAGCGACTGCCTCCGAAAGGCTGTAGGCCTGGACAGACCAGGGGGGCGCAAAGGCCAGGCCGACTGCGGCAGCGAGTCTCAGGGGCTTGGTGAGCAGCATCGATGGTGGTTGGGAGGTCATGAGGTTCTTTGTTTAAAAGGAGAAGGAACTGGGCACGGCGGCACCAGTCAGCATAGGCGCCACGGTATCGAAGAGGCTGATCTCAGAGATGGAAGTTCCCCACTTGGTGAACAAAGTCGCCTGCATGATGGGCAGCTGGCCCACGATCACCACCATGCGACCGTCAGGCTTGAGCATCTCAAAGAGGTGGTCGGGGACGCTGGGCAGGCTGCCGGTGATCAGAATGGCATCGAACTGTTGGCGATGCCACAGGCCATTCTCGGCCAGGCCATCGCCCTCCATGAGCACGATATTGTGGATGCCAGCTCGAGCCAGGTTGGCTTTGGCGGCGGCAGCAATGTTGGGATTGGACTCGATGGTGGTGACGGTGTGGGCCAACTGGGCCATGAGAGCAGCTGTGTAGCCCGTGCCTGTGCCGATCTCCAGGACCTGATCCTGGGCCTGCAGGTTGAGTTCCTGAACGAGTCTGGCCTGCAGCTTCGGGCTGAGCATGACCTGGCCATCGGCCAGGGGAATGTCCATGTCAAAAAAGGCCAGGTGTTGATCGCTGGCCGGGACGAAGCCCTCGCGCTTGACCTGATAGAGCGCAGCCAAGACGTTTGGGTCTAGAACGTCCCAGGGACGGATCTGCTGCTCGACCATGTTGTGACGGGCGATCTCGATGGGGTCAGTCAGGGAATGGGTGGCCATGGCTACTCGACAGTGAAATAAAAGGGTTAGCCCTTATTATCGCGGATATGACTGAATTTCTGGAGTGGGCCCGCAGCAGCCCCGAATTGGTGAAGGCCTTGATCATGGGGGTGGTCGAGGGGCTCACCGAATTTCTGCCCATTTCCTCGACTGGCCATCTGATTTTGACCGGCTGGCTGATTGGTTTTGATGACGACCGCGCAAAGGTCTTTGACATTGCCATCCAGACGGGCGCCGTCTTGGCCATTGTCTGGTTGTACCGCGAACGGTTTTTGGCAGCCTTTGGTGTGGGGCAGGCGCCTGCGTCGGCCCGTCGGTTGATACCCAACCTCATCATCGCCTTTTGCCCAGCGGCGGTCCTGGGCCTGGCCTTTGGATCAGCCATCAAGGCACATCTGTTTAGTCCAGTGCCGGTGGCTGCCGCCTTCATCGTGGGCGGCTTGATCATTCTCTGGGCCGAGCGTCGACAGCAGCGTGCATCTTCGCAAGGCGGCGCCAGGATTGAATCGGTTGACCAGATGACGGGATGGGATGCTCTGAAGATTGGCGTGGCCCAGGCCTTTGCCTTGATTCCGGGTACCAGCCGATCGGGCGCCACGATTATTGGTGGCATGTTGTTTGGTTTTTCTCGCAAGGCCGCCACTGAATTCTCATTCTTCCTGGCCGTCCCAACGCTCATGGCCGCCGGGGCCTACAGCCTGCTCAAACATCGAGGCCTGCTGGCCTGGCAAGACCTGCCGATTTTTGCGGTGGGCATGGTCAGTGCCTTTGTCAGTGCCATGGTCGTGATTCGGTGGCTGATCCGGTTCGTGGCCAGCCATAACTTTAATGGCTTTGCCATCTATCGCATTGTCTTTGGCCTGGTAGTGCTGGCCACCTGGCAGGCTGGCTGGCTGGATTGGAGTGCTGGCTAGCTCAGACCCTGCGAAAGACCAGGTCCGCCACTGGGTGACCGAGCCGCAGACCACGTGCCTCGAACTTGGTCAGGGGGCGCCAGTCTGGTCTTGGTGCGAAGCCTACGTGCTGGTTCTTGAGCAGCTCACAGCGCGTTAACTCCGTCAGCATCTGGTCCGCGTATTCGGGCCAATCGGTGGCGCAGTGCAGATAGCCACCGGGCATGATGCGCCTGGCCAGCAGGGTCACCACCGCAGACTGAATGAGCCGGCGCTTGTGATGACGCTTCTTGGGCCAAGGATCCGGAAAGTAGATGTGCACCCCTTGCAGTGAGTCTGGGGCGATGGCGTCCCGAAGGACCTCAACGGCGTCATGCTCCACGATGCGAATGTTGGTGAGCCCCGTTGATTCGATACGGGCCAACAGGGCGCCCACACCCGCAGGATAGACCTCGACGCCAAGAAAGTTCAGGTCTGGGTTTTGCCGGGCGATCTGGGCTGTGGTCTCGCCCATGCCAAAGCCGATCTCCAGGATCACACCGTTGGTGTTGCCAAAGACCTGACGCGGATCCAAGCGCTGTCCCTTGAAGGCTAGTGTCCACTTATCTGTCAGGCGCTCGCGAGCCAAGCGCTGGCCAGCCGTGATCTTGCCCTGTCGTCGAACAAAGCTGCGGATGTGTGGGTGGGGGCTGACCGTGTCTTCTGGCATGGCAGCATCTTGCCAGAATCGCATGGGGGAAACACCAGGGTGCGCGCAAAGTTCGTCAACCATTGCTACACTTCGTTTTCCAACTACAACTCTTACATCAAGAGGGACCATGAACAAAGCAGATCTGATCGAAGCCGTGGCCAACGCCACTGACCTTTCCAAATCCAAAACCGACGAAGTCATTGGTGCTGTTATCGCCACCATCGTCAAAGCCGTGACCAAGGGCGACTCTGTTCAGCTCGTGGGCTTCGGTACCTTCGGTTCGGGCAAGCGTGCCGCTCGTACCGGCCGTAACCCCCGCACTGGCGAGACCATCAAGATTGCCGCAGCCAAGACCGTGAAGTTCACCGCTGGCAAGGCTTTCAAAGACGCCGTCAACAAGCGTAAGTAAGTCTCTGTTTTCAAGAAAACCCGAGCCCGTGGGCTCGGGTTTTTCTTTTTTTAACGTATACAATTTAGCGAAGTCTTCGACACCTACCAAAGGACACCCTATGAATCCATGGCTGAACTTGCGCACCCTATTGGAAGCAGTTGCACAGACCACCGAGATGGGCCAGCTCGACGAGCGCAGTCAGCGTCTCTTGGAGTGGGTGGTGGAGCATCACAATCCGTCAGAGCCCACGTTTGTGCAGACCATCGTCACCGAGTCTCATGTGGCCTCGCCTGCGACGGTCCACAAGTGTCTCTCGATTCTTGAGAACCATGGGTTGCTGCATTTTCAGGTGGACACCATCGACACCCGTCGGCGCATCGTTACGCCAACGGACAAGGCCATGCGTCTCATCAAGAAGCTCGACGAGCAGGTAGCCTCGTGGGCGAACGCCTTCAAAGGCTAGGCAGCAGCCTAGTTTCCTCCCTCTGTCTGCAGGCCCCCGAGCGGCCGCTAGGCTGGGCCCTGGGGTTTGCTGTGCTGTTTGTTCTGCTCTGGCAGATCAACACCCTGGTCGGTCCGTTTTTTGATGTGGTCCCAGACCGGGTGTCTCTGGTCTTTCTGCCGGCCTTCGCCCGAGTGGTGGCGGTGGTGGTGGCCGGGGGCGCGGGTGTGTTCGGAATTTTTCTGGGGTCGTTTTTCATTGGGATGGCAGTCGTGGGGGACACGATGACCATGGCCCTGACCAATGCGCTGAGTTCAGCACTCGCCCCTGTGTTGGCCTACTGGTTGCTGCGTCGACTGGTGACTTCGGACTTCATCCGAGGCGATGGGCTGACCTGGCCGTCCTTCTTGGTCTTGTCGGTCCTGTGCAGTCTGCTCAATGCGCTGATTCACGGTGCCGTCTGGAGTGGCCAAGAGGCCATGGGCCAGAGCCTTTTGAATCTGGTGGGCATGACGATTGGAGACCTGGTCGGTGTGGTCTTGGGCTTGTCGCTGGTGAAGCTTTTGATGGTGATCTGTCCGGCCTGTATGCAACGCCTGCTGGCCTGGTTGGCCCGGCGGGCCACCGCCTAGTCGTTCTCGATGCTTCGCTCTGACACGATTCTGAGTTGGCCATCGACCAAGACCCAGACCTGAATCTTTTCAACCGTACTGACGTAATTGTCTGAGCTGTAGGTCTGCTGAAAAGAGACCTGGAAGCGGTTGATGGATTCCTCCTCGACTTCCAAGTCTTTGAGCCGGACCTGAATGAATTTGGCACGGCTCATGACCCGACGCTTTTGGCTGCTAAAGAGCGCCCGACCACGAAATTCGGCGTGATAGAAGCCCAGGTAGGCCCCATGATCCTTTTTCTCCCAGGCCAGGCGCCACGCCTCGACCGCCTGCCTCACGGCTCGCAGGTTGATCAGGTCGCCCTGGGTCTCGATTTCGACTGTTGAGACCGGCTGAGTAGACTTGGTTGTGATCGATGCGCCACCAGTGCTCGAACCCGACTGGGCTCCAGTCGCCGTTGAGGGCTGGTAGCCGGAGACGTTGGGATTGCTGTGCGTCTCGAGCCTCGGTGAGAAGACGTTGGCGGTGCTGAGCGCCACCGTGTTGATGGGCGAATTCAGCGGCATGGGCATGACGGTATCGCCAGAAGACAGGCGCCAACCGGCCACTGCAATGCCGGCGATGGACAGTCCGAAGATGAGGGTGTTGCGAAGCTGCACGCCGAGTCTGGCTAGGGGCCGCTACTTCGAGGCTGGACTCTGGGCCAGGCGATCAGGCTGTAGGGCCTGACGCTCGATGAATTGACGCGTGACGCTCTTTGGCTGGCCAGTTAAGGTGACCACAGAACGATCTGGTCCGGGATCAAAAATAGCCAACAACTGGGGCGACGAGGCACCTTGCTTGCCAGGGCCGACTGCTTTGTCTTGGGCTGGTGTTGCGGCCTGAAGAAGCGCCTTGGTGATGCGCTGGCTGTGGCCACGCCATTGGTCTAAGGGGAGCCAGTCGATCTTCTTGGCAATCATGATGTAGGACTTGCCATAGTCCACATACTTTTTGATGCGAATCATGTCGTCATTGGAGATGGCCAGGCAGCCATCCGAGGCCTTTGGTGGGCGGACATGCACATCGTCTGGCACGCCGTGAATCCAGATGCCGCTGCCAGTCCTGCCCTGCCGTTTGTCCTCGGGGTTGGGGTAGTCCAGGGTGATGGCCAGCTTGCCCAAGAAGCCATCGGCCCGCGGGTTTTGGATTTCTTTGACCAGGCGATACACGCCGATGGGGGTTCGACGGTCACCCTCTTTTTGTTTGTCGGCACCCGACAGACCCAGCGTGGTGTAGAACTGATCCACGAGCTCGGGAAGGCCAGTCTGAGCATTTGCTTTGAAGATAAAGATGCGAGAGACGGACAGGTCCACCAATAGGCTGTAGCGACCCAGCTGAGGATGATCTTGCAGATGAAGCAACGAGGCGGGCAGATGACCCGCAGGTGGCGCGTAGAGGCGAACACCGGCCTCAGCCAGAAGGTCGCGGTCCTTTTTGCGAATCTTGGGGACATCGCCGGCTAGGGTGAGGACCGACTGCGCGGCAAGCCAGTGAGCGAGCCTGGATTTGGGTTCTAGGCTGGCCGCTTGGGAGGCGCTGGCCACGGCCTGCTCGGGATTGGCCATGAGGCTCTGCTCGATGGCCGCACGAAGGGTTTGGTCAATCGGGGCCTTGCGATCAGGGGCTGCCACGCTGGGCGTCTGATCTACAGACGCCACGATGACCAGTGCACTGATCACCAGCGCACCGACCCAGACTAGCTTTCTTCTGAACGGATTCTCCAAGACGACCCTTCTAGTACCCATAGCTGTTTTTTGGTGGTGCGAACACGCAGCGTGCCGGATTCATACCTCTGGAGGAATTTCACCTCGCGCGTGTTGGCGCCAACGGCTTTCACCTCGATATTATCCACGCGAACGGAAATCCGGCCCTTGTTCAGGACACGGGGACGACGGTAGTCGATCCATTTGGCTTTGGAAGGAAACTTGGCGGCTTTGAAGGTCTCGCTGTAAAACCCAGCGTATTTCTTGAAGTTCTTCTTCTCCCAGCTGTCGGCCCAGGCCAGCACAGCCTGCTTGAGCGCCTCATCACCTGCCGCGCCAGCCGCGGGCGCTGCTTGATCAGCAGCGGGGGCTGCATTGGGAGCTGCTGCAACGACTGGAGCGGGCTGAGCGGCTGGCTTGGCAGCAGCGAGAGCAGTGGGTTCGGCTGGCTTGTTGACCTGAGCGACTTGGGCTGCCTTGGCGGCAGCGGCAGCCGCCGCCTGTTGCTCGGCCTCACGCTTGGCCTTTTCGGCCGCAGCCAGGCGAGCCTGCTCGGCCGCCAATTTGGCTTGACGCTCTGCCTCGGCCCGCTCAGCAGCCAACTTGGCCTGACGGGCAGCCTCTTGGGCTTTGGCATCGGCCAGGGCGATGGCCCGTTTGACCTGCTGAGACTCTAGCTGGGCCCCACGAATGGGCTCGTCTTTGCGCTTGGACTGGGTGCCCATGGCCTTGGCGTAGGCGTCGGCATACTGCCTGGCCGCCAATTCTCGAAGATTCTTAAAGGCATCAGAGGCGCTGGGGTGGGCCAGCAAGGCGGATTCCAAGACCCCACGGGCTGCATCGGATTGGTTCTCTGCAATCAGGACGACTGCCAGATCGTTGGCGGCCTGCAGGTTGGCGGGGTTTTTGCGGAGCTCTTCTTGCAGGCGGCTTTTAACCGACTGAATCTGCCCATTTTCGATCTGGTTATAGGCCTGACGCTTGTCGATGTTCGCCTGGACCGGCTTGATGGCTACAACGGAGGAGCAGAGACCCGCCGTGATGGTGGCAGCAACCAAAAAAGGGCGGGACCGAAATGCGTTCATTGGGCTAGATCGTACCACTGAGGCCCACCAGACTGATCACAATCAGGGCCAGTCCCAGTAGCCTAAAAAACTGTGGGGTCTCTGCCGCCACCAGGCGTTGGTGCAGGCGCTGGCCGATCAAGTGGCCCACCAGGGCGCAGGGGAACGCCCAGAGCTGGGCCTTGAGCTGCAGGTCTACGCCGGCGGCCACAAACGAGATCATCTTGATGGTCACCAGAATGAACCACAAGACAAAGAGCGTGTCCCGGAGTTGGTGCTTGGCGACGTGGCGCGCAAAGATGCTGATGATCAGCGGCGCACCGGTGAGCGAGGTGCCGCTGACGTAGCCGCCGAGCATCAGCAGGCCGCGCTCGACCCAGGGGTGTTGGCTGCGGACAGGGCGATTGATCACGTAGCCAATCGCATAGACCAAGACGATGCCAAAGATGATGACGGTCATTAGCCGAGGCTCAATCGTGAGCAACCCAATGACGCCGATGATTTTGGGCACGATCATGATCTTCAGGGCTCGCTTTAGAAAGCCCCAGTCCACATTGCTGGCCGTCTGGGTTGGCGTGGCCGCGGTGGCATGACCATTGGCCTGAGCATTGGTCTGAGCCTGGGCCTGCTCTCGACGGGCCTGTTGATTTTTTCGGTGGCTCTGCCAGGTAATCCAACCAGAGAAGACGAGCAGGTGAATCGCAATGGGGGGCAGAAAGAGCAGGGGGTCGTCGGCCACCAGCAGGAAAAAAGGCAGGGACAAGACAGCGCCGCCGAATCCCAGTCCACTGCGGACGATGCCGCTCCAGACGAAGATCAGACCGATCAAAACCAGCTGGGTTGTGCTGAGTGCATCCAAGACGAGAGGGGAGTGGTGGGTTGTGCAGGATTCGAACCTGCGACCAACGGATTAAAAGTCCGCTGCTCTACCGACTGAGCTAACAACCCTTTACTGAAGCCCGCCATTGTAGAGATTGCGGGCGTCTGGGTCAAACGACCACAGGCCAGGCCCCTGATGAGCCGGGCAGCGAGAGTGGCGGCAAGGCCGACGACTCTAGCGCGAGAGCCAGCGAAGGCCGAGGGCCGCTCCACCAATGATGCTGACGGTGGTGAGCAGTGAGCCCAGGGAGAGCAGGGAGAGCCCACTGAGGCCGTGGCCCATGGTGCAACCCATGGCCACCACACCGCCAATGCCCATGAGCAAGGCGCCAACCAGGTGATTGGCCATGTCCTGGGTGGTCTTGAAGGCCTCCCACTTAAAACGTCCTCGCAGCAGGGCTGAACCGGCTGAGCCAAGGATCACCCCCAGGACCGTTGCGACTGCAAAACTAAAGATCTGGTTTCGGTCGCTCCAGTAGATCAGCAACTCCAGGCTGTAGGCCAGTGGCCCAACGAACGTTAGGCTCTCAGGGCTCTTGGAGTTGGTGGCCAAGAAGGCCTTTTCAAGCGTTTCAGGATGCTCCGACACGAAGCCAAGCACGCCCGTGGCCCACCATCCTGCTGTGACCAGTCCGCCGATGACGAGTCCCGCGGCCAGGCGTATGGGCTGACGGTGGAGTCGACCCTTGAGCACAAAGAGCAGCATGAGCAAGGCCACAGACAACACCACAGGCAACTGAATCTGATTCACCGCTGTGCCAAAGCCATGGGCCAGCAGACTGGGCAGATCTTGGCTGGTCGGCAGCGTCACCTGAACCTTCTCGATGGTGTTCACCCGCCAGACACCGGTGAGTCCCCGCATGGTCATGAAGGCCGCGACTGCCATGACCAGAAACACCACGATGGCCTTGAGGCTGCCCTCGCCGATGCGAACCAGGGTTCGCACACCGCAGCCGGAGGCCAGGGTCATGCCAAATCCAAAGACCAGGCCACCCAAGATGTTGGACAGCCAGAGCAGTCGGTTGCTGGTATAGACCGTCTGTTGTGACTCAAAGCCGGTGAGCGCGATGAGCAGTTGCGTCGACAGCAAGGCGGTGGCCATGGCCAACACCCACATGCGCATGCGACTGCGATCACCGGTACCGACCCAATCGGCCACTGCCCCCAGTGTGCAGAATCGGGAGGCCTGAGAGATGGCGCCAAGGACAACGCCGATGAACAAGCCAACCCAGATCACCCATTGGGCTTGCTGCACGAGTTCCTGAGGATTCATCAAGTGGTTCGACCGGTTATTTCTTCTTGGCGACGAGGGACCTCAGGCGGTCACTGGCCATTTTGGCCTGGGGCGTGTTGGGAAACTGCTTGGTGAGGTTGGTCAGCGTCTGTCGCGCCTGGGTCACGCGCTCAGATTCGATCTGGGCCGAAGCCAGGGTCAGCATGCCATCAGCCGTGATCGCGTGGCTGGGATGTTTGTCCACCAGGGTCTCGAGGGCCCGACGAGCAGAGGGATAGTTTTTGAGGGCGTAGTGCAGGGTGCCTTCATAGTTTAGGGCGTAGGGCGACAGGGCGGAGTCCTCAAACCGTTGGTTGAAACGATAAAAGCTGCTAGCCGCCGCCTTGAAGTCTTTGGCTTGCATCTGTTCGCGTGCCTGTTCAAAGAGCTTTTTCTCGGCCGGCTGGGCCATCAAGGTTTCCCCGCCAACCTCGACTGGCTGGGGTTCAAACTTGGCCAGACGCGCCTTGGCCTGGGCCAATTGGTTTTCTAGGCTCTGAAAGAGTTCTTTTTGCTGTTGCGCATTCACGGTGCTGGCCTGGGAGTTCTGCTCCACTCCCCCGCGAATCGCTGCCAGCTCGGAGCGCAGTCGCTCGAGCTGACCAAAGAGATCGAGCTGACCTTTGGCCATGCCATCGAGGCGATTGGCGAGCGACTGGTTCTCGGTCTCGAGAGCAGTGATCTTGCCCCGCAGATCCAAGATGGCGCGACGCGCCTCGTCATCTGAGAACAAGCCCTGGGCCTGGGCAGCGGAGAGTAGGGCGAGACCACTGGACAAGACCAGTGCGCGAAGCAGGACTTTCATAGGCACAGACAATTCGGTTTACTTGAGGAAGAGATCCGCACGACGGTTCTGGCTGTAACCAGTCTCGCTGCGGTCGGTGCTGCGGGGCTTTTCTTCGCCGTTGCTCACGGCTTCGATGCGCTTGCCGTCGGCACCCAGCAGACCCAAGGCCTGGCGCACTGCCTCTGCCCGGCGTTGGCCCAAGGCCAGGTTGTACTCGGCTGTGCCACGCTCATCGGTATTGCCCTCGACCCGAAGGCCACGCTGGGCGTTGGCCTTCATAAACTTGGTGGTCTGCTCCAGCAGGACTTGGTACTGGTTGCCAATGGCCATGCTGTCGAATTCAAAAAAGATGCTGGTCTCACCAGCCATGGAGTAGCCCGCGAGCTTCAGTTCCTCTGCGGTCAGACCGGCAATGCCCGAGACGGGCTGATCGACGACCGTCGATTTGGCCCCACCCACATCGACCGAGCTCACCGGAGCCGAGGCCGGTTTTTTATTGGCAGGGTCGTCATCCAGGCTGACGCTCGCGCAACCGGCCAGGAGTCCAAGCATCAGAAGAGAGAGCGCTGCTGTTTTCATGAGGAAAGTGTCCTTGGTCGGGGATTAGCGGGGCATCTGGCCCCAGGCGGGGTTGCGAATACCAGCGGTGTCCAGGCTGATGCGGGTGCGGACCTTGCCGTCGACCGACACGGCGGAGAGCGCCTCTCGGCCATTGATCCGGCTGGAGAAAATAATCCACTTGCTATTGGGCGCGAAGCTGGGTGAGTCATCCTTGGGCCCGTCGCTCACCAAAATCTCATCCCCACTGGCCAGCTCGCGAACACCGATGACGAATCGGCCATCGCGCTGGGCCACGAAGGACATGAACTGACCGTTGGGGCTCACGACAGGACGGGCATTGAAGCGGCCCTGAAAACTGATGCGCTCGGGCTGGCCACTGCCATCGACTGTGGTCCGATAAATCTGGGCGCTGCCCCCACGATCGGAGGTGAAGTAGATGTGCCGGCCGTCGGCTGAGAAGCTGGGCTCGGTGTTGATGGTGCCTGTTCGGGTGATCCGCTTCAGACCAGAGCCGTCTGGGTTGGCGGTGTAGATCTGGGACCCACCGTCTTTGGTCAGCACCACAGCCAGGCGATTGCCATCTGGCGACCAGGCCGGCGAGGAATTGCTGCCGCGGTAGTTGGCCACGACACTGCGCTTGCCGGTGGCCAGCTCGTGGACATAGACCACAGCCTTGCCGGTCTCGAATGAGACGTAGGCCAGACGTTTGCCGTCGGGTGACCAGGCCAACGAAATAATGGATTCATTGCTGCGCAGGGCCGGCTGCGCATTCTCGCCATCGGAGTCTGCAATCAGCAGGACCTGTTGTTTGCCCTCACGGCGAACATAGGCCAGCCGGGTCGAGAAAAAGCCGGGCTCTCCGGTGAGCTTCTCGAAGATGTAGTCCGCCATGCGGTGGGCCGTGCGTCGGGCATCGAGATTGGTGGCATCCGACACCAGGGACAAACCACCCAGGTCCACGTTCTTGGTGGTGTCGATGAGCCGAAACCGAAGGTCGACCCGACCGTCCGGCAGCCGAGTCAGGCTACCCAAGGTCACCGCCTGGGCCCCGGACGCCTGCCACTGCATGGCGAAGACGTTGCTGAGTTCGGTGCGCTCGGTCAGAGGGGGATTCTGGGGTGCCACTGGCAGCAGGCTGAAGGCACCGGTGCGTCGCAGGTTGGCTGCCACCACGGTTTCGACGGTCTCGACAAAGACCCGGTCGGCTGGATTGTCGGCCGGCATGTTGAGCAGGGCGATCGGAATGAGCTTGTCGCCGCTGGTGGTGATGTCGATTCGGAGGCTGCTTTGCGCCAGCGCGCCGTGCGCCAGGCAGAGACCCGTGAGGGCGACCAGAAGACCTTTCAGAAGGGTGCGCGTCATGTTCCCCAAGTATACGGAAGTGGGGCTTAATTTCTATGACGCAGGTCTATGGTGATTTCACGGACACCGTCTGGTGGTTTGGGTAGTTTGGTGATGGATTCCAGGGCCCGAAGCACCGCAGCATCGTAAGCAGCCGAGTTGCTGCCGGTTTTTTTCTGAATCTTGGTGATCTGGCCGGTGGGCAGCAGGCTGATCGACAGGGTCATGTCACTGGTATCAGCGCCGTTGTAGCGAACCCGACCACGAATACTGGCCTTGACCTTGTCGATCCACTCGGCTTCGCGTCCTGAGCGGGCACCCTGATCTACCCCACTGGCCACACCGGCCTTGGTCTGGCTGTCCTTGCCCTTGGCCTGGGGCTTGGCCTTGGCGTCCAGGCCTAGCCTGGCCAGTTCAGCCTCACGCTGTTCGGCCAGGCGTTTGGCGGCGGCCCTTTCTTGCTGTGCCTTTTCTTTGGCAGCTTTCTCTTTGGCGGCCTTGTCTTTCGCTGCCTTCTCTTGGGCAGCCTTTTCTTTGGCCGCCTTGTCCTTCTCTTGTTTGAGCTTGGCCTGCTTGTCGGCCTGGCCTCTCTGCTGGGCTTCTTGTTCTGCTTTTTTCTGTTTGGCCAGCGCGATCTCCGCGTCTCGCACTGCTGGGTCTGGCTTGGGCTCCGGCACGGGCTCGAGGGCCGCCTTGGGGGTGACGCGAGGGGCTGGCTTTTCTGGCGGCAGGCTAGACCAGAGCTCGGCCTGCACAGGTTCGCTGGGGTGTGTGTTCCAGTTCAGAGAGACCACCAGAGCCAGCACCAGCACCAGGTGGACGCCGATGGAGGCCGCCAACGCTCGTAGGCTGTCTTGGCGGGCATCACGGCTACCCAACCAGTCCTGCGGCTGCATCCCCATATTGGTCATGCGGCGTCTGCCCTCATGCAATAGCTACTGCTGCCTGACAGCGAGGCCCACCCGACCCAGGCCTGCCGCTTGCAACTGGCTCAGCACCTGCGCCACCCGTTCGTAGATGACCTCACGCTCGGCCAGGATGATGATGGGGGTATTGGGTTGAGTGGTCAGTGCCCGAACCGTCTCGTCAATCTGCGATCGGGACACGACAGTCTCTTTGGCACCCTGCTCCCGCTTGCGGACTGCATGGCTGCCGTCTTTTTTGATGATGACCTCAATGGCGGTGGGTGGGTCTGCAGATGAGGCACCCACCCGGGGCAGGTCAATGTTGCCAGTAACGATCATTGGGGCAGTCACCATGAAGATGATCAGCAAGACCAGGGTCACGTCGATGTAGGGCACGACGTTGATCTCGCTCATCATGCGGCGACGCTTGCCGCGGAATTGAACCGAGGAGCCACCCGCCATGGTCAGGCCTGCCGATGCAGAATGTTGGAAAACTCTTCCATGAAGGTCTCAAACCGAATGGAGAGTCGATCGACCTCGGTGGCGAATCGGTTGTAAGCCACCACTGCGGGGATCGCTGCAAACAGACCAATGGCTGTGGCGACCAGTGCCTCGGCAATGCCCGGGGCGACGCTAGCCAGTGTGGCCTGCTGGATATTGGCCAGCCCGGTGAAGGCATGCATGATGCCCCAGACCGTTCCAAACAGACCGATGTACGGCGAGACCGATCCAGCCGTTGCGAGGAAGGGCAGGCCATGTTCCAGGGTGTCGAATTCCCGCTGGCTGGAGGCTCGCATGGCGCGGCGGGCGCCATCGAGAAGGCCACTGGACTCGGTTCTACCTTGCTGGCGCAGTTTGAGGAACTCTCGCATACCGGACTCAAAGACCTTGGAGAGTCCATCGCCGTAATCACCCTTCTGGGCCTGGTCATAGAGCTGCATCAGATCGCCACCCGACCAGAACGCTTTTTCGAAGTCGTCGGTGTCCTGGCCCGCACGACGCAGGGCCTGAAATTTTTTAAAGATGGTGGCCCAGGAGGCAATCGAGATCACCACCAGCAGCAGCATGACGAGCTGCACCGGCAGGCTGGCCTGCAGAACAAGACTAAAGACAGAGAGGTCGGCGTTGGCTGGGGTCATGAAGGGCCTGTGTCTATGATGGGTTGGTCAACATTAAAACAGCGGGTCGGTTGCGGGAGGGGTCAGGCCACTGGGCACTGGTTTCCCAAGGTGTTGCCAGGCGGCAGCCGTGGCCATGCGTCCGCGCGGGGTGCGCTGCAGGTAGCCCTGCTGAATCAGGTAGGGCTCGAGCACATCCTCGATGGTCTCTTTGGCCTCACCGATGGCTGCGGCCAGGTTGTCGAGCCCCACTGGACCGCCTGAGAATTTGTCGATCACGGCTGACAGAAGCTTTTGGTCCATCAGGTCAAAGCCCAGGCTGTCGACCTCGAGCATGGCCAGTGCGGCATCGGCGATTTGGGCGTTGATGACTGCTGCCTGCTTGACCTGCGCATAGTCACGCACGCGACGCAGCAGTCGATTGGCGATGCGTGGGGTGCCACGGGAGCGCTTGGCGATTTCGGCTGCGCCATCCTCGCTGAGCGCCACCTTCAAGAGACCAGCTGAGCGCTGCAGAATGACCTGCAGGTCTTTGGCCGCATAAAACTCCAGTCGAGAGACGATCCCGAATCGATCGCGCAGCGGGTTGGTCAGCATGCCAGCTCGGGTGGTGGCGCCGACCAGGGTGAAGGGCTGCAGATCCAGTTTGATGCTGCGGGCCGCTGGCCCCTCGCCAATCATGATGTCGATCTGATAGTCCTCGAGAGCCGGATAGAGAATTTCTTCGACCACAGGACTCAGGCGATGAATCTCGTCGATGAAGAGCACATCGTTGCGCTCCAGGTTGGTGAGCAGCGCAGCCAGGTCACCGGCACGCTCGAGCACCGGCCCAGACGTCTGCCGCAGGTTCACACCCAACTCTTTGGCCAGGATGTGGGCCAGCGTCGTCTTGCCCAAACCCGGTGGTCCAAAGAGTAGGACGTGGTCCAGTGCCTCGGATCGCTCGCGTGCCGCCTGAATAAAAATCTGCAGCTGGTCTTTGACCTTGGGCTGGCCGATGTAGTCATCGAGCCGCTGGGGCCGCAGGGCTCTTTCGAAGTTTTCTTCGTTGGGGCTGGTGGACTTGCCGCTGACCATGCGGTCGTCACCGAAAGGATTGGCGGCAGGGCTGGCGGCGGGGTTGGGGACGAGATCGTCGTGTTCGATCATGCCCGACAGTTTACCGGGCCAAGGATTTGAGCGCGCTTCGGATGGCCTCAGAGACGCTGGCGGCCTCGCCGGTGGCCTTGGCTGCCGTCAGGGCCTCTTTTTCTGAATAACCCAGTGCGAGCAGTGCGTGCAGCACCTCGGCCTGCTGATCAGTCTGGCTGCTGGCCGCGCCAGGCGCACCAGGCAGCGCCTCAGCCAGCCGACCCTTTAGTTCTAGCACCAGCCGCTCGGCGGTTTTCTTGCCAATGCCGGGCACGCGGGTGAGGGGCGCTGCATCTTGCAGGCTGATGGCCTTGACCAGTTGGTCGACGCTAAGGCCGGACAACACGGCCAGTCCAATGCGTGGACCGACGCCGGAGACGCGGATCAATTCTTTAAAAGCCTGTCGCTCACTCGCTGTAGCAAAACCGTAAAGCAGGTGCGCATCCTCACGAACAATCAGTTGGGTCAGCAGCACAACTGGTTGGCCGACTTCGGGCAGGCCATAAAAGGTCGACATGGGCACTTCGATGTCATAGCCCACCCCGTTGACATCCACCAGAATGCTGGGCGGTGTTTTGGCCAGCAACTGGCCTGCGATTCGACTGATCATGGAGACCCAGCATGCCAGAAGGCCAGGGCGCATGCCAGCGCGTCGGCTGCGTCGCTGCTGGGGGCCTTGGGCAAGGACAACAACCGACAGACCATGTGCGCCACCTGGGCCTTGTCGGCCCGGCCGGTGCCGACAATGGACTGCTTGATTTTGAGTGGGGTGAGTTCTTTGACCTCGATGTCGGTGGCCGCCAGCGCAGCAATCGCCACGCCACGGGCTTGGCCCAAGGACAGAGTGGACTTGGGGTTGACGTTCACAAAGACCCGTTCGACCACCGCCAGCTGGGGCTGATAATGCGCCAGCAATTCGGTCAGGCTGGCATAGAGCGACTTGAGGCGATCGGCTTCTGACAGTGTCGTGGGCGGCTTGATAACACCGCTGCCCACATAGCTCACCTGATGCCGACCCGCTACGTCGATGCAGCCAAACCCCGTGCAGCGCAGACCGGGGTCGATGCCCAGAATCCGCAGTGGGGTGGCCAAAGGGTCTACCTGCTCTGGATTAGTGTCGGAAGTGACGCATGCCCGTGAAGACCATGGCAATGCCGCGCTCGTTGGCCGCTGCAATCACCTCGTCATCGCGCATGGACCCACCGGGTTGGACCACCGCCACCGCACCAGCATCGGCCACCACATCCAGGCCATCACGGAAGGGGAAGAAGGCATCGCTGGCCACGACCGTGCCAGTCAGCGACAGGCCGGCATGCTGGGCCTTGATGGAGGCAATCCGAGCCGAATCCAGTCGACTCATCTGGCCTGCACCGACGCCCATGGTCATGTTGTTGGCGCAGAAGATAATGGCATTGCTCTTGACCCAGGTGGCGACCTTCCAGGCAAAGAGCAGGTCTTGAAGTTGGGCCGCAGTGGGTTTTTTGTCGGTCACGCACTGCAAGTCATCGGCTGTGAGCGTGTTGCGGTCTGGGGTCTGCAGCAACAGCCCACCACTGACGCGTTTGATGTCCAGGCCGCTGCTGATGGCGGTGGGTTCACCCAGGGGCAATTGCAAGAGACGCAGGTTTTGTTTGGCTGCAAATACCGCCAAGGCGGCAGCTGAGTAGCTCGGCGCAATGATGACCTCTGCAAACTGCTTGCCGATCGCCTGGGCACAGGCCTCGTCGATCTCGGTGTTGAAGGCCAGAATGCCGCCAAAGGCCGAGGTCGGATCCGTCTGAAGGGCGCGTTGATAGGCGGCCAGTGCATGCTCGCCGAGTGCCACGCCACAGGGGTTGGCATGTTTAACGATCACGCAGGCCGGCCCTTCAAAGCTGCGGACACAGGACCAGGCGGCATCGGCATCGGCGATGTTGTTAAACGAGAGTTCTTTGCCCTGGAGCTGGGTGTAGCCGGCTAGACACCCCACCTGGGCCATGGGGTCTGCATAAAACGCAGCCTGCTGATGCGGGTTCTCGCCGTAGCGCATGCCTTGCCGCTGAACCACCTGCAGGCTGTAGACCTGCGGTAGGGCCGAGGCCGTCGCCGGGTTCTGGCCTGCGATGGTATTGGCTTGCTGGTCGGCAGTCGCGGTGTCTGGCTCGGGCAGTCCGGTCAAGAAGTTGGCGATCGCGCCATCGTAGGCCGCGGTGTGGGCAAATGTCTTGGCAGCCATGCGCTGACGCGTGGCAAAGGAGAGTTGTTTGCCGTGGGCTTTTAACTCCTCGATCAGGGCGGTGTAGTCGCTGGGATCCACCACCACCGTCACGGCATCGTGGTTCTTGGCAGCAGCGCGCAGCATGGCCGGACCGCCGATGTCGATGTTCTCGATGACTTCTTGGTAACCCACGCCTGGCTTTTGCAGGGTCTGCCGAAAGGGATACAGGTTGACCACCAACAAGTCGATGGTCTGGATGCCAGCGTCTTTGAGCTGCTGCATGTGCTCAGGCATGTCACGGCGAGCCAGCAGACCTCCATGAACGGCAGGATGCAAGGTCTTGACCCGGCCATCGAGCATCTCGGGAAAGCCGGTCAGGCTGTCCACAGGCGTGACGGGCAGCCCGGCCTCGGCAATGGCCTTGGCGGTACCACCGGTGGAGACCAGTGCGATGCCCAGCTCATGCAGAGCCTTGGCCAGATCCAGCAGGCCAGTCTTGTCAGAGACCGATAGCAGCGCACGGCCGATGGGCATGTGGTTGGGGCGAGCATTGCCCAGGGCTTTTTCAGACAGCTGAACCATTACGACTCCAGTTTGATTTGGTAGAGCGAGAGTTTTTTGCGAAGGGTATTGCGGGACAGACCCAGTAGGTCGGCTGTCTTGCTGAGGTTGCCTTGGCACTTGTCCAGGGCGTAGCGAAACAAGGGGGGCTCGATGGCTTGGATCACCATCTCGTGAATGGGGTGAGGCTTTTGGTCACCGAGGTGGTCGAAGTAGAGGTCTAGGCAGGCTAGCAGGGTCTTGTCGAGCACCGGGGCCTGGTCGACGGCTGGTGTGGCGTCGGCGGGGCTGGCGTGTGGGGTGTGAATACTTTTCATGCGGCTTTGAGAAAAAAATCGTCCAGACACCGAAGTTGGTCTTCGACGGTCTCTGCGGCATGCAGGATATCGCGAAACTGCTTAACACCCGGCAGGCCCTTTAGATACCAGCCGATGTGCTTGCGAGCTGAGCGCACGCCTTTGTGTTCGCCATAAAAGGCGTAGTGGTCCATCAGGTGGTCACGCAGCCAGCCGGCGATGTCGGCCTCGCTGGGGTCGGGCAGCTGCTCACCTGTCTTCAGATAGTGGTCCACCTGGCGAAAGATCCAAGGCCGCCCCTGGGCTGCACGACCGATCATCACCGCATCGGCCCCGGTAATGGTCAGCACCTGTTTGGCCTTTTGAGGGCTGTCGATGTCGCCGTTGGCCACCACGGGAATGCTGAGTTTTTGTTTGACTTGGGCGATGGTCTCGTATTCGGCCTCACCCATGTATTTGTCTTCGCGTGTTCGGCCGTGAATGGTCACCATGGCGATGCCCAGGTCTTGAGCGATCTGGGCAATGCGCGGTGCATTCTTGTTCTGACGGTTCCAGCCAGTTCGCATCTTGAGGGTAACGGGTACCCCAGTGCCTTCGACCGCTTGGACCACGGCCGACAGGATCTGGATCACCAAGTCTTCTTGTTGCATCAGGGCGGAACCGGCGGCCTTGTTGCAGACCTTTTTAGCCGGACAGCCCATGTTGATGTCGATGATCTCCGCACCACGTTCCACATTGAAACGAGCGGCCTGGGCCATCATCTGTGGATCTCCTCCGGCAATCTGAACCGCCTTTGGAGAGGGCTCACCGTCGTGGTTGATGCGTCGACTGGTCTTTTCGGTGGCCCAGAGCAGGGCATTGCTGGCTGCCATTTCACCGACGGCATAGGCCAGGCCTAGGCGCTTACAGAGCTGTCGATAAGGCCGGTCGGTCACACCAGCCATGGGCGCGGCCAGGACCTGGCTGTCGATGACATGACGGCCCAGCTGAATCACTAGTCGGCTCGCATGAGGTCCTCGATGGCCGCCACCGCCACGGGGACCCCTCGGGTCAAGAGGTGGCAGCCGCCCTGCGTCACCACCGCATCGTCTTCGATGCGGATGCCAATGTTCCAGAAGCCCGACGGAATATGGTCATCTGGCCGGATGTAAAACCCTGGCTCGATCGTCAAGACCTGTCCGGGTGTGAGTGGTTGCTGGTAGTCCCCAATGTCGTGCACATCCATACCCAGCCAATGGCCGGTTCGGTGCATGTAGAACTGTTGGTAGGCACCGGACTCAATGGCTGCATCGACGGACTGTTTGGGCAACAGACCCAGGTCTAGCATGCCTTGGGTGAGCACCCGAACAGCCGCCTGATGAGGAGCCGTAAAGGCGGCACCGGGCACAGTGGCCGCTATCGCGGCTTCTTGAGCGGCCAGGACCACCTCGTAGACGGCTTTCTGTTCTGGGCTGAAGCGACCATTGACGGGGAAGCTACGGGTGATGTCACTGGCGTAGTTGTGCAGCTCGCAGCCAGCATCGATCAGCAGCATGTCGCCGTTTTGCATGACGCGATCGCCGGCTCGGTGGTGCAGGATGCAGCTGTGAGGACCACTGGCCACAATGCTGCCGTAGGCCACAGACTGGGCACCGCTGCGCCTGAACTGTTCCAGCAAGACGGCCTCGATCTCGTATTCCGCTTTACCGGCCGCACTGGCTCGCATGGCCTTGACGTGGCCCAGGGCCGCCATGTTGGCGGCCTCTTGCATGGTGGCCAGTTCATGGGCGTCTTTGATCTGTCGAAGGGGTCCGACCAGCTGGTCAAGGTCTACCCATTGGCCCGGGGMAAAGGTCCCGCCTCTGGCATGGCCACGCGTTTGGTTGAGTGCGCTGGCCAGGGTCTGTTCGGCAGCGGAGGACCGGCCCAAGGGGGCGACCATGAGCCGACGGTTTTTCAGTAACCCAGGCAGCAGGTCGGTCAGTTGGTTCAGGCTGCAGGCCTGGTCCATGTAGAACTGCTCGGCGGCCTTCTCTGGTCCCACCCGAATGCCATCCCAGATTTCTTTGGTGGGGTCTCGGTCTCTGCAGAAGAGCCGGTCTGTGTGTGAGCCATCGGCCTCAACGGCCATCACCAGCCAGGCGTCTGGCTCTGGAAAACCGGTCAGGTAAAAAAAGTTGCTGTCACTGCGAAAGGGGTATGGGTTGTCACGATTGCGCAGAATCTCTTGACCCGCCCAAGCGACGACCACGGCCGGCTCGTGGTGGCTGAGTTGTGCCACAGCCATGGCCAGGCGGTCTCGGCGAGCCCGGTGGGCCAGATCATGAACGGGCCCTGCAACCGGCAGGGGCTGCATGGCGGCTTGGATGTGTTGGACGGTCGGCTGCGTCTGAGGAGTCGAGGGCTGGGACATGGGGCTAGTCTCGTTGAGAGCGAAGGGCCTGGTCAAGGTCGGCGAGACGCTCTGGTGTGCCGACATCGGTCCACTGGCCCCGGTGAACCAGGCCGCAGAGTTGCTGCTGCTGGGCCGCTTGGAACAATAAGGGTGCCAGCGCGGCACGTTGGCCAGCCCGTGTCTGGGCAAAGAGCGCAGGATGAAACAGGCCGATGCCGCTGTAGGTGTAGCCCTCGAGGCTACTGGTGGGCTCTTCGACTCGTGCCAATCGCTGTAGCGATACCCGAGCGTCTGGACCCTTGCCCTGGGCGCTGTTAACGGCCAGATCTCCCATCAGCTGAAAGTCGCCCTTGGGGTGGTGGCCGGGGTTGGGCACCAGCACCAGGCAGGCGAGCTGTTGCTCATCGACCATCGCCTGCGCCAAAGAGGGGGCCTGCGCAAAGTCCCAATCAGAGAAGACATCGCCATTGACCACCAGAAAGGGTTCGTTGGTCTGGTCCCCCCAAGGCTTGGCCGTGGCGATGCCGCCAGCTGTCTCGAGTGCGCCAACGGGCTCATCGCTAAAGCGAATCGACACCCCCCAAGACTGCCCATCGCCCAGGGCTTGGTGAAGCTGGTCAGCCAGGTGGGCAGTGTTGACGGTGATCTCGGTAAAGCCTGCGGCCGCCAGGGCCTGCAGGTGCCAGACGATCAGGGGCTGGCCGCCAACGGCCAGCAGTGGCTTGGGGGTGTGATCGGTCAGGGGGCGCATGCGCTCGCCGCGTCCGGCTGCCAGGATCATGGCCTTGTTCATATGGCGCTGGACCTGGACTAAAAGGTGTAGCCGGCTTGCACGGCCCGGTTTTCCAGGCGATCGAGCAGTCGAAGCAGGCTGCCACAGCCGATGTAACGGTTGGCCACCGAGCGGGTGTACTGCAGCACCAGGGGCAGGTCTTTTAAGTAATTTTGTTTGCCGTCACGGTGGCAGAGCCGGGCAAAAATCCCCAAGACCTTCAGGTGCCGCTGCAGACCCATCAATTCAAAATCACGCCAGAAGTCAGCGAAGTCCTCTGCGATGGGCAGACCGGCTGATTTGGCGTCTTGCCAGTATCGAATCGCCCAGTCCAGTTGCTGGGGTTCCTCCCAATAGATGTAGGCATCCCGAAGCAGCGAGACCAGGTCGTAACTGATCGGTCCGATCACGGCATCTTGAAAATCAATGATGCCGGGGTTGCGTTCCGCGGTGAGCATCAGGTTGCGGCTGTGATAATCCCGATGAACCATCACCTGCGGTTGAGCCAAGGCACTTTGGGTCAGCCACTGCATCAGCTTGTTGAGCTGATTTTTTTCATCGGTGGTCAGGCTGCTGCCCATGTGTCGGCCGGCGTACCAGTCCTCGAAGAGCTGCATCTCGGCCATGAGCTTGTCGGCGCTGTAGTGGGGCAGCCCCAGGCTGTCGGGGCCCTTCGCCAGACTCCAGGCCTGCCAGCGGACCATGGCCTGCCAGGCCTCGCGGTAGAGCATGGAGACAGTGATCTGGGACTCCCCACCGGACTTGGCCAGATCGTCTGACTGCAGAGCGGTCAGATAGGGCGTCTGACCCAAATCGGAGAGCAGCAAGAAGCCCTGCTCCAGGTTAATGGCCAGTCTTTGAGGGACGTGGACACCTGCAGCCTCGAACAGGTCGGCGGTCTGTAAAAAAGCCGCCAGGGGTTCCTTGTCCGGAGGGGCATCCATGAGGATGACGCTGGCGTGGTGGCCTTGCCCATTGGCCCAAGAGGCACCAGCCTGGCAGGGCGCGCGAAAATATCTGCGAAAAGAGGCATCGCTGGAGGCCGGCGCAAGAGCAGCCGCGTCGACTTGTGGAAACTGGCTGAGCCAGGCTTTGGCAGTCTCTAGGCGGGGATCGGGGGTGGGGACCATGACAACCTATAATAGGCCATGCGATTTGTTGTCGTTTTGCTGGGGGCCGTGGCCACATCCAGCCTGGCCGCCGAATGCCCCCGCCTAGCGCGGGCATCTGCCGAACCAATTCTGCTGGCCCAAGTGACTGCCGGCAGCACTACCAGCGCCACCACTAGCACCAACCAAATCAGCAGTCTCATCCCCACTGGCGCGATCAATGGCCAGGGGCTGCGAATCGACCCACGTCTAAGCCTGCAGTCACCTCCTCGACCTGGACTGACCGATGACAAGACGCCCATGTATTTCTTCGGCGACGAAATCGACGGCCAGCTGGAAGACACTCTGATTCTGGAGGGGCGTGCTGAGCTTCGGCAGCTGGGCATGTCACTCAAAGCCGAACGAATCACCATGGACATGGTGCCCAACCGCTTGGAGGCGGTTGGCAATGTTCAACTCTTTAAAGAGGGCGAACTCTACAAAGGCCCAGCGCTGTCGCTCAAGTTGTCGACCATGCAGGGCTTTTTCAACGACGTCACCTACGAGCTCTCCAACATCAATGGACGGGGCTCGGCCAAGCAGGTGGAGTTCCTGCAGCCCCAGGCCACCCGTCTCTCGGATGCGAGCTACACCACCTGCCCGCGTGACCGCCCGGCCTGGGCACTCGAAGCCAGAACCATGCTGGTGGATCAGATTCGCGAAATGGCGGATACCGAAGGCTCGGTCTTGACCTGGGCGGGCGTGCCCATCCTGCCCATGGGCGACATCAGCTTTGCGATCAGCGATCGCCGCCGAACTGGCTTCCTGCCGCCGTCGTATGCCGCGACCTCGCGCCTGGGTCTGGAGGTCACTGCGCCCTTTTACTGGAACATGGCACCCAATCGAGACATGACGCTTTACCCCAAGTTGGTGGGCCGTCGCGGTGTTCAACTGGGCACCGAGTTTCGTTATCTGAGTTCGGACCACCTGGGCCAGGTCGGCATTGAGATCCTGCCCAACGATCGGGTTCGAGGTGAGTCGCGTTCCATGGGCTCTCTGGTGCACACCACTCGCTTGGCCCCCAACCTGAGCCTGGGCGTCAACATTCAGCGGGTCTCGGACAACGAGTACTTCTCGGACTTTGGTGGATCGCTGCTGGCGGCCTCGCAGCGAACCCTGCCGGCAACCCTGACGCTCAACAGCACCTGGCAGGGCTGGACCACCACTGCAGCAGCCCAGGAATATCAGTTGCTGCAAGATCCTGCCGCCCCGATTCTGGGCCCCTATGCCTGGATGCCCAAACTCACCGCTGCCAAGGCCGGCTCGGCCCAAGAGGTTCGGGCTTGGGAGAACGGCCCTCTGTTTGATTGGCAGGCCTATGGCGAGTTGACGTCCTTCCGCCACCCCACCATGGCCGAGGGCCATCGTTCGGTGGCCATGGCCAGTGTTAGCGCGCCGCTGCCCACCGAATATTTCACGCTCAAGCCTAAGGTCGGCGTGCATGCCACGCACTATTCGCAGACCACCGATGGTTCGCTGAGCCAGACGCAGCAGAAATACGGCTCCTCTGTCTCGCTGGGCACCTTCGCCAACAACGTCGACAACGCCATCGACTCATACAACCGGTTTGTTCCCACCGCCAGCTTGGACGCATCCATGGTGCTGGAGCGTGACACGGACTGGGCCGGCACGGCCATGATGCAGACCTTAGAGCCGCGGCTGTTTTACGTCTACACGCCCTACCGTGAGCAGAGCGACTACCCCGTCTTTGACTCCGCTAGTCCCAGTGTCAGCCTGCCGCAGTTGCTCTCGGATTGGAGCCTGAGTGGCCATGACCGAGTGCGCGACCAGAACCAGGTCACCGCTGCGCTCACCTCTCGTTACCTGTCTAAGAAAGACGGCACCGAGATTCTGCGTGGCTCGCTGGGCCAGCGGTTTTACTTTGATGATCAGCGGGTGGTCTTGCCCGGTGAGACTGCGCGTACCGACAAAGAGTCCGACATTTTGTTTGAGGCGGGTGCCCGCATCACACGACACTGGCGCGTGGACAGCTTCGGTCAGTACACCCGCAAGATCAAGCGTTGGCAGTCCGCTACCGCCTCGACCAGCTACGAACCCAAGCCCGGCCAGACCTTTAGCCTGTCTTATCGGTTTACTCGCAATTCCATCAATACCGTGGACTTCGCCTTCCAGACCCCCATCGCCGCCAACTGGTATGCGGTGGGTCGATACAACTACTCTTTGCAAAAGCGTCAGAGCACCGACATCACCCAGCAGCCTGGTCTGATTGAGGCACTGGCGGGTGTGGAATATGACGGCGGCTGCTGGGTGGCTCGTGCGGTCGTGCAGCGCTTCCGAACCAGTGCCGAGCAGAGCAACAACGCCTTCTTCTTGCAGGTGGAGCTCAACGGCATCGCCCGTGTCGGTACCAACCCGCTCGAGGCCCTCAAGCGGGCCATTCCGAATTACCGCATGATTAACCAGTTGACTCCTCTGCCCGCGCAGTTTGAAAACTTCCAGTGATGAGACCCATGATTTCTTCTCGAATCCGAATTGGCCTTGCATCCGCCTGGATGATGTCAGCTGGCCTGGTCATGGCGTTGGGGCCTGTTCAGGTGACCGCGCAGGCCAATGCCTCTCGCCCCATCCTGATTGAGCGGGTGGTGGCCGTGGTCAACAGCGAGGTGATTGTCGAGACCGAACTGCAGCGCCGAATCGCGCAGGCCCGCCAGGCGATCGCTCGATCGGGCCAACAGCCTCCTCCTCCACGTGTGCTGCGTGAGCAGGTCTTGGATCGCATGATCAACGATCTGGCCCTGTTGCAGCGTGCCGCGATGACTGGCGTGGTGGTCGATGAGCCCACTCTGGATCGGGCCGTAGCCCGTATTGCCGATCAAAACGGTCTGTCGGTGACGGGATTGCGCGATCAATTGGAGAAAGAGGGCGTGGCCTTTGCCCGTTTCCGTCAGGACATTCGCGAAGAGATCATGCTGACCCGTCTTCGCGAGCGCGAGGTGGACAACCGCCTGCGCATCTCCGATGCCGAGGTCGATGCCTTTCTGGCTGCACAGGGTCAGAGCCTGGCCCGAGTTGACGAGATCAAGCTGGCCCAAATTCTGATTCCCTTGCCTGAGAAGGCTGATGCCAAAGCCATCGAGAAGGCCCAACAGCTTGCTGCTCAGGTCTATAACAAGGCCAAGGCGGGAGAAGATTTTGCAGCGCTGGTCACGGCGCATTCAGCAGCCAACACCACCAACGCCGGCAGCCTGGGTTGGCGCAGCCCAGACCGTCTGCCCAGCTTGTTTGTGAATGCGGTGGCCAGACTGGCACCGGGCCAGGTGGCCGAGCCCGTTCGCAGTGCCAATGGCTTTCATATCCTGAAGCTAGAGGACCGACGTAGCGCCCTGCAAAGCCAGCTCGTTGATGTTTTCAAAGCCCGTCATATCTTGATCCGTGTCGACGCCCAGACCTCGGAGCAGGTGGCCCTGCGTCGACTCGATGAGGTCAAGCGTCGCATGTCGCTGGGCGAGCGATTCGAGACGCTGGCCAAAGAGATCTCGCAAGACCCGGGTTCAGCCCCGCGCGGTGGTGAGCTTGATTGGGCGTATCCCGGTGACCTGGTGCCCGAATTCGAGCGGGCTGCCTTGCGTTTGAGCCCCGGACAGGTGAGCGATCCCGTGCGCTCGGTCTTCGGCTATCACCTGATTCAGATGATCGATCGCAAGCGTGAGCCCCTGACCGAAGACCGCCTGAAGCTGGTGGCTCGTATGGCGTTGCGTGACCGCAAGCTGGCCGAAGCCGTGGACGAGTGGACCCGTGAGGTCCGGGCCAACAGCTACGTCGAGATCAAGCGCGACGCGGATTAAAGCCCCGGTGATGGCGGACCAGGCCAAAAAGCGGTTCGGCCAAAACTTTCTTCACGACAAGAACATGGTGGCCAAGATTGTGGCCATCGTGGACCCGAGGCCAACCGATGCCATGGTTGAGATTGGTCCAGGGCGTGGCGCCATGACGGCTGGGCTGATCGAGGGCACCGGTCATCTGACGGCCATCGAGATAGACCGTGACTTACACCAGGCGCTGACGGATACCTTTGGCGAGCGTTTAAGGCTGATCGCTCAGGACGTGCTCACCGTTGACTTCGCGTCGTTGGCTGAGCAGGCCGGCCAGCCCATTCGGATTGTGGGCAATCTGCCCTACAACATCTCCAGTCCCATCTTGTTTCATCTGTTGCCTGTGGCCGATCGCGTCGTTGACCAGACCTTCATGCTGCAAAAGGAAGTGGTCGATCGCATGGTGGCACCAGAGGGCAGCAAGACCTATGGACGCCTGTCGGTCATGCTGCAGGCTCGTTACGACATGGAGCGGCGTTTGATCGTGCCGCCCGGTGCTTTTACCCCGGCCCCCAAGGTCGATTCGGCCATTGTCAGCATGTGGCCCAAGTCAGCCGAGAGGCTGCAGGTGCGCAACTGGCGCGCCCTGTCTGAATTGGTCACGGCCGCCTTTGCCACCCGGCGCAAGATGATTCGAAACAACCTGGCGGCCTATCTGGACCGACTGGACTTGGCTGCTGTGGGCTTGAAGGAGACGGCTCGGGCTGAGGAGATCGCAGTGGAGCAGTACCTCGCCCTGGCCAACCAGCTCGGCTAATCCTCTAGCCGAACGCCTTTTAGGACGGATCGCCCCTGCTCGAAGTTGGGCAGAATCTTGGCGACTTCGGACCAAAATCCGGGGCTGTGATCCATGGCTCGCAGATGGGCCAGCTCATGGGCCACCACATAGTCGATCACGGGAAGGCTGAACTGCACCAGTCGCCAATTCAGGCGAATGCGGCCGTCCTGGGTACAACTGCCCCAGCGGCCCTTGGCATGGCTGATTTGGAAGTGGCTGTATTGCAGCCCAGCCTGCTGCGCGAGCAGGTCCAGACGCTCCACCAGAATCTCTTTGGCCTGCTGCTGCATCCAGCCATGCACGCGATCTCGTACTTGCTCGTGGTCAGCGGCTGGCGGCAGTGGCAGCCTAAGCAGCTGTGCGCTGGCATCCCAGATGATTTCACCCGCCAGGGGGTCGAGCTCGATACGGGTGGTCCGTCCCAGGAACTGCAGACTAGCCCCATGGGCCCACTGTTGGGCCGGTTCAAGACGGTTGCGCTGAGCGGTCAGCCACTCTTGGTGCCGGTTGATCAACCAGCGAGACTTGCCCGCCAGGATGGTTTCGATTTCCTCAATGGAGACCCACTTGGGTGCGGTGACCTTGATGAGCCCATTGAGAATGGTCATGCCAACGGTCTTGCGAGATGAGCGTGTCAGCACCCAGTCATAGGGTTGGCCGGCGAGCAGGATCTTGCGAAGCTTGGGGTTGGCAGCGGAGCCGTTGTCATGAACAGAGGGCGAGCGGGCCGTGGGCGATTCGAAGCCTGGTAGCAGAAACGACAGCTGATCAAGAAATCCCACGCACAGCCTCCTCGATGAAGTCCTCGACGCGACGCATGAGTTGATCGGGAGTCTCCTCGGGCTTGGGCCAGATCAGATCGCCAATCACCAAGTCTATGGTGCCTGATTTTTTGATCCAGGCCTTGCGGGGCCAGAGCAGGCCGGCATTGTGGGCCAGGGGAAGGATGGGGCTGCCCAACTCAATGGCCAGGCGTGCGGCCCCCGATTTGTACTTCACCCGTTGACCGGGTCTGGTGCGCGTGCCCTCTGGAAAGAAGGTGATCCAGCGGTCTTCCAGCTGTCGCCGCCGAGCCTGCCGTGCAATCTGGGCGTAGGCCCTGCGGCCATCGCTGCGATCCACGTGGATCATGGGCAGCAGGCCAATGCCCCAGCCAAAAAACGGAATGCGCAGCAGCTCTCGTTTGAAGACAAAACAGAGCTGACGGGGCAGATAACTGGGCAGAAAGAGTGTTTCCCAGGCTGACTGGTGTTTGGCGCAGACGATGACGGGCTGGGCACAGGCCTTGGTCAGGTTGTCCTCTCCCCGAATGCGCACCCGAATGCCCAGAATGGTCTTGGCCGCCCAGCTGCTCATCGCAGGCCAGCGCATGGCAAAGCGATACCGATTGCTGGGCGAGAGAAACGGTGCGACGAGGATAAACAGCGTGCCCCAGATGCTGACACTGATGGCCTGAAACATCACAAAGGCCATCGAGCGAATCAGGGGCAGCATGGTCTGCGAGGTGTTCCGTTAGACCGTGAGCAGGGGTGGGGCGTTGTCCAGCAGCCCCATGGCCGCATGGGACAGGTCTGCAAAGACAGGAATCCCAGCGGGATGAGCGGGCAGCGGCTTTTCACCGGACTGATGGGCCTGCAGGGTCTTCTCCCCCTTGCCGGTCTTCACCAGAATGGGTCGGGCCCCGACACTGATGGCTGCGGCCAGGTCACGGTGTGAGTCTCCGATGACCGGCACGTTGGTGAGCTGTCCGCCCACTCGATGGGCAATGTCCTGCAGCAGGCCGGGGGCCGGTTTGCGACAGAGGCAGCCGTTTTCGGGGCCATGCGGGCAGAAGAAGACTGCCTCGATGGTGCCGCCCATTTCCTCAAGCAGATCCTGAAGCTTGCTGTGCATGGCATGCAGGGTCTGCAGGTCAAACAGACCGCGGGCCAGGCCGGATTGATTGGTGGCGACAAAGATTCGCCAGCCCTCGTGGCTGAGCCGGCCCATGGCCTCTAGGCTGCCGGCAATCGGAATGAATTCGTCGAGTGACTTGATGTAGTGATCGGAGTCGTGATTGATCACGCCATCGCGATCGAGCACCACAATGGGTCGCTCTGACAGGGTCATGCTGCCAACCGAGACAGATCGGCCACTTGATTCATGGCCTGGTGCAGGGTCCTGAGCAACGCCAGCCGGTTCGCCCGCACGGCTGGATCGTCTGCGTTGACCATGACCTGATCGAAGAACTGATCGACTGGCTCCTTGAGCACCGAGAGTCCGGTCATGGCGTTGGCATAGTCCCCCTTGGCGCTGAGTGTCAGCGCCTGTGGGCCGACCTGAGAGAGCGCCTGGGCTAGCGCCTGCTCGGCGGGTTCTGACAACAGGGCCTGATCGAAGCCCTGTTCGACTATGGCCTCGGTCGATTTCTTCAGGATGTTGCCAATGCGCTTGTTGGCCGCGCACAGGGCCTGGGCCTCTGCGGTGGCCATGAACTGAGCCAGGGCCTTTAGGCGAGCGGGCACCTGATTGAGGCGGCTGGGGCATTCAGCCAAGACGGCCTCGATGGCTGCGGTCTCAAAACCCTGGTCCCGCAGGTAGGCCCGCGCACGGTCCTGGATGAAGGCCAAGATGTCGGCCCGATGGTCTTCGACTGCAGCCACTTGGGCAAATTGGGCCTGTGTGTCTGCCAGCAGTTGATCGAGTGGCAGGTCTAGGTTTTTCTCGATGATGATGCGGACGACACCAAGGGCTGCACGGCGCAGCGCAAAAGGGTCCTTGTCGCCGGTGGGCACCAGGCCAATCCCCCAGATGCCCACAATGGTCTCGAGCTTGTCGGCCAAGGCGACCGCCACCCCAACCGAATGGGCCGGCAGGTCATCACCCGCAAAGCGGGGGCGGTAATGGTCGGCAACGGCCTGCGCGACCTCGGGCGATTCTTGGTCATGCTGGGCGTAGTACTGACCGATGACCCCTTGTAGTTCCGGAAACTCACCGACCATGTCGGTGACCAGATCGGCCTTGGCCAGCAGGGCTGCTCGAGCAGCCAAGGCGGGCTCACAGCCCACTGCTGAGGCCCAGGTCTTGGCCAACTGCTCCAGGCGCGCGATGCGCTGCCGCTGAGAGCCGATCTTGTTGTGATAAATCACGGGTTCAAGAGCCGAGAGTCGATCGATGAGCGGCTTTTTGCGGTCTTGGTCGAAGAAGAACTTCGCGTCTGACAGACGGGCCCGCAGCACCCGCTCGTTGCCAGAGACCACCATGCTGGGGTCTTTGGAGGCCAGGTTGGCCACCACCAGAAAACGATTGCGCAGCCGGCCTTGGGCGTCGGTGAGGGCAAAGTACTTCTGGTTTTGTTGCATGGTCAGAATCAGGCACTCCTGCGGCACGGCCAGGAAGGCCTCGTCAAAGCTGCCCTGCAAGACAACGGGCCACTCCACCAGGCTGGTGACTTCGTCCAACAAGGCCTGCGGCATGACGACCTGGTCTGCACCAGCAGCCTGCTCCAAACCTTGGCGAATGGTGGTCTGGCGGTCAGCAAAGCTGGCCAATACAAAGCCTTTGTCGCGCATGGTCTTGGCGTAATCGTTGGCATGGTCGATCTGGATCGGCCCCTGCGTGTGAAAGCGATGCCCCAGTGTGAAGCGATCGGCGCTCAGGCCCAGCACCTGGAGCGGCAGCACCTGGTCGCCATAGAGCGCCACCAGTCGATGGGCTGGCCGCACAAATTTGACCTCTTGCGCCTGGCCTTGCGCATCGACATGGCTGTAGCGCATGACCTTGGGAATGGGCAGCTTGGCGACCGCGGTCTCCAGCGCCTCTTGGGCCGCCTGTTGAAGCTCAGCCCCTTTGACGCTGAGCTCAATAAAGAGCACATCCTGCTTGCCATCGTTCTCGCGGGTGAGTTGACCGAGCGCTTGCTGGGCCTCCAGGCCCAGGCCCTGCAGTTTTTTGACCAGCGGAGGCAGAGGCTGTCCGTTGGCATCCAGGCCAACGGACACTGGCAGCAGTTTTTCTTTTTTCTGCTGGTCCTGACCGCGAGCCGCCACGTTGGGCAGGCTGACGGCCAGCCGACGGGGGCTGGCATAGGCCTGCGCAGCAGCGGCATCAGCCGCAGTGATCAAACCAGCCTTTGAGAGGCTCTGGGTAACCGACTGGGCAAAGGACTCGCCCAGGGTCTTGAGGGCTTTGGGGGGGAGCTCTTCGGTGAAGAGTTCGATGAGCAGGGTGTTCAGGTGTGAGGACATGGAGAGACTTAGGCCGCCTGTTGTCTGGGGGTGTCGCACATGGGAAAGCCCAGGCGTTCACGGGAGTCGTAATAGGCCTGCGCCACCTGACGGGACAGGTTGCGAATGCGGGCGATGTACTGGGCCCGCTCGGTCACCGAAATAGCCCCGCGCGCATCGAGCAGGTTGAAGGTGTGAGCGGCCTTGAGGATCTGTTCGTAGGCTGGCAGGGGCAGTGTCTTTTCGAGCAGCGCTTGGGCGTCGTGCTCGTGCTCACCAAATCGCTTGAGCAGCACATCAACGTTGCTGGCCTCGAAGTTGTAGGTGGACTGCTCCACCTCGTTCTGATGGTAGACATCGCCATAGCTGATGCGCTTGGTGAGGCCTTTTTCTTGCCACTCGGTCCAGGTCAGGTCGTAGACGTTCTCCACGCCCTGCAGGTACATGGCCAGTCGCTCCAGGCCGTAGGTGATCTCGCCCGTGATGGGGCTGCAGTCGATGCCACCCACCTGCTGGAAGTAGGTGAACTGGGTCACCTCCATGCCGTTCAACCAGACCTCCCAGCCCAGCCCCCAAGCACCCAGCGTGGGGTTCTCCCAGTCATCTTCGACGAAGCGGATGTCATGGGTCTGGGTGTCAATGCCCAAGGCCTGCAGAGAGCCTAGATAGAGCTCCAGAATGTTTTCGGGGGCGGGTTTGAGCACGACCTGATACTGGTAGTAGTGCTGCAGTCGGTTTGGGTTCTCACCGTAGCGACCATCCTTGGGTCTGCGCGAAGGCTGTACATAGGCGGCCCGCCAGGGCTCTGGGCCGAGGGCCCGCAGAAAGGTGGCGGTGTGACTGGTGCCGGCACCGACCTCTAGGTCGATGGGCTGCAGCATGGCGCAGCCCTGCTGGGCCCAGTAGGTCTGCAGGGTCAGGATGACGTCTTGAAAGGTCTTCATCCCCGCATTTTAGCTGGGATGTCAGACCTGATTGGGCCGTCGGTTCAAGGCCCAGGCACCCAGCCCGAGACTGATGAGTGCCAGCAGCAGAGCCGGTAAGTTGGCCCAGGTGGCGAAGGGTGTGCTGCCGATCATGCCCTGAACCCGGGCCAGCAGGATGTCCTGCTGCATGGCAGGGCTGGCGGCCAGGACCCGACCCTTGTGATCAATGTGAGCGGTCATGCCCGTGTTGGTCGCCCGAATGCTGGGTCTCCCCGTCTCAAGCGATCGCATGCGGGCAATGTCCAGGTGTTGGGCAAGGGCGATGGTGTCGCCGAACCAGGCCAGGTTGCTGACGTTGAGCAAGATGGTGGGCTGGGCCGCCGCCACCTGCTTGGGCGACAGGGCCCGAATGATCTCCTCGCCAAACAGGTCCTCAAAACAGATGTTGATGCCGATGAGTTGGTCTGCGATGGGCAGGGGCCTCTGCACCTGAGGTCCTGAGGTGAAGTCGCCCAGCGGCATCTGCATGAGGTCTACGAACCAGCGAAAGCCCCAGGGAATGAACTCACCGAACGGCACCAGATGATGCTTGTCGTAGCGGCCAATCGGTCCGGCCTGGTTGATCGCCACCACGCTGTTAAACCACTGCTGGCCGTCGCGAGAGGGGATGCCGGTCATGACGGTTGCACCGCTGCGCTGAGCCACTGCCAGGAGACTGGCCCGGGTCTGGGCTGACAAGTCTTGCCAGGGCCGAATGAAGGCGGTCTCGGGCAACACGATCAAATCAACCTTTGCCGAGGGACTGGCGGCCACGGCGGCGAGGGTCAGATGGGTTTTCTCGTTGGCCAGCACGGCCGCCTGGTCAAACTTCATCTGCTGAGGTACCGCTGGCTGCAACAGGGCGGCGTTGATGGGCTGACCATGTGGTCGGGTCCAGGTCTGACTGGCCAGGCCGCCGCCGACCAGGTGGACCACCACGACTGCCAGTAGGGCCTTGGGCCGCAAGCTGGCCAGCCAGGCGGCACAGAGTGCCGTGACAAACACCACCCCATAGACACCAACCACCGGCGCGAAGCCAGCCAGCCAGCTGTCGACCTGTTGATAGCCCCAGTTGGCCCATGGGAAGCCTGTGAAGACCGTGCCTCGCAGCCACTCCAGCAGGGTGATCAGACCCGCAATGGCGAAGGGTTGGGCTAGCATGGCAGATTGGGATGGCGCTGGCCTGGTCAGCCAGCGACGCATGGCCCAGGCGGCCAACCAGCCATAGAGCGCGAGGTAGGTGCCCAGCAGACCCGTGGCCACCGCCGCAATCGGTGCGGCCATCTGGCCATAGTTGTGCAGACTGATGTAGATCCAGTGGACGCTATAGGCGCTGGCCAACCAGAGCAGCCCAGCGGCCAGCCAGTGAGCCGGCCGCTCCTTGCGCTGCCAGAGGTGAATCAGCAGGGCAAGAAAAAACAGAACCAGCAGGCTATGCAGCCAGGCCGGCATCTTCCGATGGCTTGCCGGGGTCGGCTTCGGTGGTCTCTTCTAGACGTTTGACCAAGAGCATCTGAACCGTACGAGCATCGGCTCGCTGAATCTCGAATTCGAAGCCATCCAGGTTGACCGTCTCACCCTTGTGCGGGACGCGACCCAGGTGGTCGGTGACATAGCCCCCGATGGTGTCGACTTGCTCGTCGCTCAGGCTGGCTGAGAACGTCTCGTTGAACTGCTCTAGGGTGGTAATGGCCTTGACTCGGAAGCGACCCGGCTCGTGAGCCAGGGCCACGATGTTGTCCTCGTCTTCATCGAAGTCATGCTCGTCTTCAATGTCACCGACGATCTGCTCGAGCACATCTTCGATGGTGATCAGACCGGCGACGCCGCCGTACTCGTCGACGACCATGGCAATGTGGTTGCGGTTGAGTCGAAAGTCACGCAGCAGCACGTTGAGCCGCTTGCTCTCGGGAACAAACACGGCTGGACGCAGCAGACCGCGAATGTCACGAGACTCTTCGGAGAGCACCCGCAGCAGGTCTTTGGCCAGCAGCACCCCAATGATGTTGTCGCGCTTGCCATCCATCACCGGAAAGCGGCTATGGGCCTTGTCGATGACAAAGCTGACGATGTCCTCTAGCGAGTCGTTGATGTTGACCAGGTCCATCTGGGCCCGCGGCACCATCAGGTCGCGGACCTGCAGATCGGCCACCTGCAGCACGCCCTCCATCATGGAGACGGCATCGGCATCGATGACTTCCTGGGCTTGGGCTTCGCGGAGCTGCTCGAGCAGCTCTTCTTTTTCGTCGGCGCGGCCGGTGAGACGGCCCAATAGTCTTTTGAGGTGTTGACTCAGGCGCGAGGGCCTAGGGTCTGGGTCAGTCATGCGGGAGCATGGGAAGTTATGAAGCCCCTAGTGTGCCATACGGGTTGGCGATGCGAAACCGCGACAGTATTCGGACCTCCAGGGCCTCCATCGCTTCGGCCTCTTCATCAGACTCGTGATCCAGGCCGCAGGCATGCAGCAGACCATGGACCACCATGTGCACCAGGTGGGCATCAACGGTCTTTTTCTGGGCCTTGGCCTCTTTTTGAATGACGGGCAGGCAGATGACGATGTCGGCCGCCAATTCAGGCGGTCCGCTGTAGTCAAAGGTCAGCACATTGGTGGCGTAATCCTTGTCACGAAAGTCGCGATTCAGTTGTCGACCTTCGGCCTGGCCCACCAGTCGCAGGGTGATCTGCGCAGACGTGGTGCGGGCATCCAGGCTGGCCGTCACCAGTCGGCGTAGGCGTGCGCGGCTGATGGGCCACTGGCCATCTGGGCAGCTGGCTGTCAGGCCCGTGCCCACCTGAAGACTCAGACCCAGTGCAATGGTCTGGGGTTTGGCCCCAGGCCTTGCGGTCGACTTGGGCTTACTGGTTCTGGGCGCGCTCATAGGCATCGACGATTCGGGCCACCAGAGGGTGGCGGACTACATCGGCACTGCTGAACTGGGTAAAGCCAATGCCCCGGACGTCTGACAGCACCGAGACGGCATGCAGCAGGCCGCTGGTCTGGTGCTTGGGCAGGTCGACCTGTGAGGGGTCTCCAGTGACCACGGCCTTGCTGCCAAAACCGATGCGGGTGAGGAACATCTTCATCTGCTCGACTGTGGTGTTCTGGGCTTCGTCTAGGATGACAAAGGCGTGGTTGAGTGTTCGGCCACGCATGTAGGCCAGTGGCGCAACCTCTATGACCTGCCGCTCAAAGAGTTTTGCTGCGCGATCTGCGCCCATGAGGTCATAGAGGGCGTCATAGAGGGGGCGAAGATAGGGGTCGACCTTTTGTGTCAGGTCGCCTGGCAGAAAGCCGAGCCGTTCACCAGCCTCCACGGCGGGTCGCGTGAGCACGATCCGAGAGACCAGGTCACGCTCCAGTGCATCCACGGCGCAGGCGACTGCCAGGTAGGTCTTGCCGGTACCGGCGGGGCCGATGCCAAAAGAAATGTCGTTTTCGGAGATGACCTTTAGATAGTCGCGCTGCGTCGGCGTGCGGCCTCGCAGGTCTTTGCGGCGGGTCTGCAGATCAATGGGAGCGACTTGCGGCTCCGGCTCACGCTCGACCACCGCCAGTTGAACATCGTCCAGGCTCACGGGGTCTTTGGCTTTCTTGGCCAGATTGGTGAGCAGCTGTGTGGCCAGGTCCACGGGATCTGGCTGACCCGAGACCTCAAACAGACTGCCGCGTCTGCGAATGGCGACATCCAGCCCCGTCTCGACGGCGCGCAGGTTTTGCTCCATGGGACCGCAGAGGTTGGCCAGGCCATTGTTGTCACCATCGAGCAGGGTCATGCGCTTTTTGGTGGATTGGATTTTTTGTCGAGCCATTATGGGTTCACCAACTCACCACGAAGGGTATGGGGATTGGTCTGGGTGATGCGGACGGCGTGAATCTGTCCGATCAGGCTGGCCGGTCCTGCGAAGTTCACCACACGGTTGTTGCTGGTCCGGCCCATCAGCTCTGTGGGATCTTTGCGAGCAGGACCTTCGATGAGAACTGGCTCGACCTGACCGAGCATGCTGGCCGCATAGACATCGCCTTTGGCTTCAATCACGGCCTGCAGGGTCTGCAGTCGTTTGAGCTTCAACTCAGCCGGTGTGTCGTCCGGTAGGTCAGCAGCAGGCGTGCCCGGCCTGGCGCTGTAGACAAAGGAGTAGGCGCAGTCGAACTGGCAGTCTTCGATCAGCTTGAGACTGGCCTCGAAGTCGGCCTGGGTCTCGCCGGGAAAGCCCACGATGAAGTCAGTGGACAGGGAGATGTCCGGCCGCACGGCCCGAAGCTTGCGCACAATGCTCTTGTATTCCAACGCGGTGTAGCCACGCTTCATGGCAGCCAAGATTCGGTCACTGCCACTCTGAACTGGCAGGTGAACGTAGTTGGCCAGCTTGGGCAGGTTGGCAAAGGCGTCGATCAGCCGCTGGTTGAATTCTTTGGGATGCGAGGTCGTGAATCGAATCCGCTCGATGCCCTCAATCTCGGAGACCAGGCTCAGCAGTTCTGAGAAGTCCACACCGGCCTCGGCATCGATGAAGGCATTGACGTTTTGGCCCAGCAGGGTGACTTCTTTGATCCCTCGGTCTGCCAGATCGGTGATTTCGGCCAAGACATCGACCACTGGACGCGAGATCTCGGTGCCGCGGGTGTAGGGCACCACGCAGAAGCTGCAGTATTTGCTGCAGCCTTCCATGATCGAGACAAACGCTGTGGGGCCCTCCACACGCGCCGGGGGCAGGTGATCAAATTTCTCGATTTCGGGAAAGCTGATGTCCACCTGAGAGCGGCCTGTTTGTTGGCGAGCCTTGATGAGTTCTGGCAGTCGGTGCAGGGTCTGCGGACCAAAGACGACGTCCACGTAGGGTGCGCGTTTCACAATGGCTTCGCCCTCTTGGCTCGCCACGCAGCCACCCACGCCGATGATCAGGTTGGGCTTGGTCTTTTTGAGCTCCTTGGCACGACCCAGGTCTGAGAAGACTTTTTCCTGCGCCTTTTCGCGAATGGAGCAGGTGTTGAACAAAATGACGTCGGCTTCTTCGGGGCGGTCGGTTGGCTCGGCGCCATCGACCTGTCGCAGCACATCGGCCATCTTGGCCGAGTCGTATTCGTTCATCTGGCACCCGAAGGTGCGAATGTAGAGTTTTGTTGTCATAGTGGAGTCACCGTCTCAGGTTTATAACTGGAGGGCATCTCAGTGGAAACAGGCTCAAGTGTGCCTGATTTGGGCCAAACCCACCAAGCCTTGCCAGCCCGGCCATCGCGGTTGGAGCGTCTGGCCTGGGCCAGTCTCGACTTTGCCAATTCGGGTTACACCACGGTGGTGCTCACCGCAGTCTTCAATGCCTATTTCGTGTCGGTGGTCATGGGGGGCTCGCCTCAGGCCACACTCGTCTGGACCAGCATCCTGGCGGTCAGCTATGCCGTGGTGATGATTACCGCGCCCTGGATCGGGGCTCTGGCAGATGCCAGGGCTTGTAAAAAAAGCATCTTGTTCATCGCGACCATCGGTTGTTCGCTCTCCACGCTCGCGCTTGGGCTGGTTGGGCCGGGGGACCTCTGGCTGGCAGCCGGTCTTTTGCTCATCTCCAACGTGGCCTATGCGACACACCAGGACGTTTCGGCTGGCTTCTTAAGAGAGTTGGCCAGTCGTGACCAGACTGGGCGTTTGTCGGGCTACGGCTGGGCCTGGGGCTACCTGGGCGGCTTGCTAAGCCTGGTCTTGTCGCTGACCTGGTTCTTGAAGGGGGCTCAGTGGCTGGGCTTGCCACTGACCGAGCAAGAAAAAGTCATGGGCAGTCTGGCGGCCACTGCTGTCTTGTTTGCGGGCGTCGGGATCACCGCTTTGGTGCTGCTCAAGGAGCGATCCCCACCGACGGGGGAGCCTTGGCGGCTGGCCTGGCATCGATTGGTGGGCGGTTGGCACGACATCACGATGGACAGCAGTGCTCAGTCCTTGCGACGCTTCTTGTGGTGCGTATTGGCCTACCAGGCCGGGGTGGCCACGGTGATCGCCTTGGCCGCCATCTATGCCCAGCAGGTCATGGGCTTTGGCATGGACAAGACGGTGCTGCTGATTCTGGTGGTGAACCTGACGGCAAGCGTCGGGGCAGCCTTGTTTGGTTGGCTGCAGGACCGTGTTGGCCATGGCCGCAGCCTAGGGCTTGCCTTGTGGCTTTGGATCGGCATGGTGGCCTGCGCGGGCCTGGGTCAGACAGAGGGCTGGTTCTGGCTGGCGGCCAACTTGGCTGGCTTGGCCATGGGGGCATCACAGAGCGGGGCCCGTGCGGCAGTGGCCGACTTGGCCCCTGCCCACCGGCAGGCTGAGGCCTTTGGCTACTGGGGCGTGGCGGTGAATGGCGCGTCGGTCTTGGGGCCTTTGGCCTATGGGCTCGTGACCTGGTTGACCGACAACGACCATCGACTGGCCATCGGATTGACGGGCCTGTTTTTTGTGGCGGGGCTGGTCTTGCTGCGCCGAGTCCAGTGGCCAGGCTCGGCTGGGTCTGCTCGGACCTCTGGGACCGTCGACTAGCGCAAGAGAAAGTCGGACACCGCCGGCCAGTGGTCCGGAAAGTCCGACAGACCGTGATCAGATCCCGGAATCACCAGGTGCTGTGCGCCTGGGTAACGCGCCACCATGTCCTTCCAGTCCAGCAGCTCGTCGCCTTGGGCTGCGACCACCAGGTAACGCTCGGGTTGGCTCAGGCCAACCTCCATCGCCTTCAGATCCTGAAGATAGGTGTCTCGAAAAGCCAGGATCTCGTCCGAGTGCCAGGCTTTGTGCGTGCCCACCTGTCCGGCCAGGTCACGGCTGGGCCAACAGGCGGGATTCAGCAGTGCGGCCCGCATCTGGTCTTTGGCTGGGTGCTGCTCCATGAGCCAGGTGGCGTAAAAGCCGCCCAGAGAGCTGCCAATGAGTCGGGGCGAGAGCCCTTGGGCCAACCGTTCGTCGATCAAGGTTTCGATCTGGTCCAGGGCGATGAGGGGGCTGATGTCCAGGGCCGGGCATTCATAGGCGACGCCCTTCTCGGCCAGCCACTGGCCAATCATGACCGCCTTGCTTGAGGCCGGGGAACTTTTAAACCCATGCAGGTAAAACACGCAGAGATCTTTTGAGGCGGACATGGCAGCATCCTTTGCTGATCAATCAAGCAGAAGTTGGGATTGTCTCAACATTTTCTTCAACGTCTCTCAAACGGAACTGGCATGACAAACGCATCGGCAACAAAAGACGCTGGAACACAACAACGCGGTATCGCTCTGGTCACGGGTGCTGGCAGTGGCATTGGTCGGGCCGCCGCCCGGGCGCTGATGGCTGATGGCTGGACAGTGGCGGCGGTCGGGCGGCGGCTGGAACCTTTACAGGAGACGCTGGGCGCCTCAGCCAGCGGACAGGCCCTCAGCTGCGACATTTCCGATGAGCAGCAGGTCGACGCGTTGTTTGACCGCATCAAGTCCGACCATGGTCGACTGGACCTGCTCTTTAACAACGCGGGCATCTTTCCGCCGGGAACCTTGATCGATGAGATGTCAGTAGCTCAGTGGCGTCAGGCTGTGGACATCAACCTGACCGGTGCCTTTCTCTGTGCGCGGGCAGCCTTTCGATTGATGCGACACCAAGACCCGCAGGGTGGCCGCATCATCAACAATGGCTCCATATCGGCCCATGCCCCACGGCCACTGTCGGTGGCCTACACCACGACCAAACATGCGATCACTGGATTGACCAAGCAATTGTCTTTAGATGGCAGACCTTTTTCGATTGCCTGTGGTCAGATCGACATTGGTAATGCGGCCTCCGAAATGACGACCGGTTTTGGTGCAGGTGCTCTGCAGGCTGACGGCAGCCGCAAGGCCGAGCCGCTGATGCCCATGCCTCATGTGGCCGATGCCGTGGTCCAGATGGCCAGACTGCCACTGGCCGCCAACATTCAATTCATGACCATCATGGCGACCAACATGCCGTTTGTGGGCAGGGGTTAATCCTGCGAGCGGCCGGCCTGCGATTCGGGGGATTTCCCCGATGCAGCAATACCGCCCGCCATCCATGATGTGGGTTGAGCAAAGACTCAGTCTTTTAATTCTCAAGGAGACCCGCATGAAGCGTTTGTTTAAATCGGTTGGCAAGCCTCTGGCCATCGCTGGCCTGGCAGCCGCCATGGGCCTTTCGGCATCCATCGCCCAGGCCATGGAGATCAAGATCTCGCACCAGTGGAAGGCCAACGTTGACGGCCGTGACCGCGCTGCCCGTATCTTTGTGAAGGAAGTTGAAAAGGCTGATCCCAGCATCAAGTTCCGGATCTACCCAGCCCAGTCCCTGGGTATCAAACCAGTGGCCCAGCTCGATGCCCTGCAAAACGGCACCCTCGAAATGGCCATCTTCCCCATGTCCTATGCGGTGGGTAAGGCCAAGGAGTTCTCGGCTGTGATTCTGCCGGGCACCATCCCCAACCTCGACTTCGCCATGGGCCTGAAGAAGACTGGCTATTACACCAAGCTGCAGGCGCTGGCCGAGAAAAACGGTTTCCGCATCATCACCTGGTGGTGGACCCCCGGTGGTTTCGCCACTAAGGACAAGCCTGTTGCTGGTCCTGACTCGGTTGCTGGTCAGAAGCTTCGCGCTGCAGACCCCACCTTTGAGTCCATGTTGAAGACGGCCGGTGCCTCGGTGACCGCCATGGCATCTTCCGAGATTTATTCGGGCCTCCAGTCCGGCGTTTTGACCGGCACGCTGACTTCGGCTGAGACCTTCGTCTCCATGCGTCTGTACGAGCAGACCAAGCATGCCACCGTTGGTGGCGACAGTGCCCTGTGGATGCTGCTGCAGCCTCTGGTGATGTCCAAGCAGGCTTGGGACAAGCTGTCTGACAAGCAGAAAAAGGCTTTCGAGGCAGCAGCCGAGAAGTCCGATGCTTTCTTCTTGACTCTTCAGCGCGAGGCCACCGACAAGATGGCTGAGGCTTACAAGAAGGCTGGTGGTACTGCTCGTGAGATGAGCAAGGCCGAGTTCGACGCCTGGGTTGCTCTGGCCAAGAAGACCGCCTATCCCGAGTACGCCAAGATCTCGCCCACGGCCAAAGGCCTGATGGATGAGCTGACCAAGGCGGCTGCCAAGAAGTAAACCTGAGTTAGACGTTTCTTTTTAGCAGTGACATCAAGGAGGCCTCGGGTGGTTCACCCGACGCCTCCTTTAAATTAACGGGACTAGTGGAAATCACAATGCGTGCCTATATCGCGTTTATGGATCGCTTGAGTGACGCATTGGCGGTTGTCGCCGGCGTCATGCTGTTTGTAGCTGTGGTGGTGATCTGTTGGATGGTGGCCTACCGGACCATGGGCTATTCGACCTCTTGGGAGCTGGAGCTCGGGGTCTTCATGATGGTCTGTTCACTGTTCTTGGCCTGCCCTTACACCCTGAAGACCAATGGTCACGTGGGTGTGGATCTGCTGGCGACCTATTTGGCTCCCGGCGCTGCCCGAACCCTGAGCCTTTTCACCATGTCGATAGGCCTGCTGGTGGTCTTGTTTCTGGCCATCAAGGGCTGGGATCTGACGGCGCATGCCTTCATCAAGGGTGAGCGCACCGAAAGTGTCTGGGCTCCTTACAAGTGGCCGCTCTTTGCCACCATGCCGATTGGATTGGGCATCACGGTTGCGCAATACATCGCTGAAATCGGACGCCTGCTGGGCGCCACATCTGAGCAGACGGAGGCCCGAGCATGAGTGAACTTCAAATTGGCGGCCTGATTCTGCTGGCCACCCTCATCGTCTTGTTCTCAGGCTTGCCCATTGCCTGGGGCCTGACGCTGATTTCGGTTGGTTTCTTGGTGGCCTTTGAGGGCGCGGCCCCACTGGCCAACATTCCAATCGTGATGATGGACGAGCTGGCCTCGTTCGCCTTGCTCACCATTCCTTTGTTCATCTTGCTGGGCGCTGCGATTGGTGGCACCAACGCTGGCCGAGACATCTACGAGTCCTTGCACCGTTGGCTGGCTCGTGTGCCGGGAGGCTTGGTGATCGCCAATATCTTGGCCTGCGGTCTGTTCAGCGCGATCAGTGGTTCGAGTCCCGCCACGGCCGCTGCGATTGGCAAGGCTGGTGTGCCGGAGATGCGTCGCCGTGGGATTCCGATCCGATTGGCCACGGGCTCGGTCTGTGCTGGCGGCACCCTGGGCATTTTGATCCCGCCGTCGATTACCATGATTTTGTATGGCATCTCAACAGAGACGTCCATTGGACGGCTGTTCTTGGCTGGGGTGATTCCCGGCATCATGCTGGTCCTCATGTTCGCAGCCTATGCCTGGCTGGTCAGCCTGGTGGCTGAGCGCAAGCTGCAGGCGGCGCATGCGCTGGCCAATCGTGAGTTCGAGTCGATTCGCTATACCTTCGCAGAGAAGATGGATGGCCTGGGCCGTGTCGCCCCGTTCATTCTGATCGTCATCATGATTGCCTATGCCATGTATGGCGGCATTGCCACGCCGTCCGAGGTGGCGGCCATCTCTGCTGCCCTGGCCTTGGCCCTGGTGGTGGTGATCTACAAGGCTCGCACGCGACAGGATCAGTGGAAGATCTTCCGTGAGACGGTTCGCGAGTCGACCATGATCCTGATGATCATTGCTGCCGCTGCCGTGTTCTCTTACATGATGTCGCTGCTCTATGTGACGCAGAGTGCGGCACAGTGGCTGGTGGATCTGGGGCTCAACCGCTGGGTGCTGATGGCGGCCATTAACGTCTTCTTGCTGGTGGCCGGCATGTTCCTGCCACCGGTGGCGATCATTTTGATGGTGATGCCCATCCTGACGCCGGTCTTGGAAGCCAACAACTTCGATCTGATCTGGTTTGCTGTGATTCTGACCATCAACATGGAGATTGGTCTGATTACACCACCTGTGGGACTGAACTTGTATGTGCTCAAGGGGGTTGTGCCGGATGTGTCATTGAAGGACATCTTGATTGGCTCCATGCCTTTCGTGTTCTTGATGTTCGCGTCGATGTTCATCCTGGCGGTCTTCCCTGACCTGGCCCTGTGGCTGCCTAACCAGATGATGGGGGCGGCTCACTAGTCTGCGCCTCAATCAGCGGCCTGCTGTCTGGCTGCCTTGACGGACCTTTGGGGGGTTGTGAATCGACGGTACAGTCGAGGACCAGCTCCCCATTTTCATTAGGCTGGACCTGCGGCTGCCCGCAGAGTCGCAGGCTGCAATCCCTGCTCCTCACCAGGAGGGGTAGGTCAGAGGGCTGGTTCAGATCCACATAACCATCTGGACTGAAACTCACCGGGGCGCCACCTCGTCGCCGAATATCCGTGATGCCCGCCAATACAACTGGTGCCAGGTTGAGCCGGCTGCTGAGTTGCAGCCGCCAGGATTCACGATGGTCTACCCGATAGGTCCTGCGTTTGGTGGTGGGTAGGTTGATCTGACCGCCAAGCCAGTCAATGTAGAAGGGCAGTGACTTGGCGGCGATGCGGTAATCGGGCCTCGACCAACTCGGTGCATTCGGAAACCAGATTCTGCCCTGCCCATCGGCCTGGCGTGCGGCCTGTTGGTTCTGCTGCATGCTGGCTGCAGAAAAGCCCGTGCTGTGGATCACCAGGTTGGCATCCGAGAGTCGACCCAGCGCCAGGCCTTCGCTGGTGACCCAGAGTCGGCTGGCCAGTTGTTCTTGGATGTGATGATCAGACCCAAGCCGTCTGGCCGAGAGACTCAGGCTGCCAATGGCTGCCTCCTGCCAGCCAGGCTAATCGCCGACCGTACGGGGGGTATTGCTTGGGACCTGTGTAGCACTAAGCCATAATGACCATATGAATCTAAAAGACCTTATGGCCGATACCCGGCTCTCTGAATTCAAAACGGTACGGCGTGACATTCATGCTCACCCAGAGTTGAAGTTCGAGGAGTTTCGGACTGCCAAAGTGGTGGCCGAGCAGCTTCGGGCCATGGGGGTGGATGAGGTTCACGAGGGCATTGGAGGCACCGGTGTGGTGGGCCTTGTTCAGGGTCAGCTCCCCGGCAGCCGCATGATTGGTCTGAGGGCTGACATGGATGCCTTGCCCATGACCGAGAGCAACACCTTTGCCCATGCCAGCCGACACCAGGGCAAGATGCATGCCTGCGGGCACGATGGTCACACGGCCATGCTGCTGGCTGGTGCTCGCTTGCTGGTGGAATCCCGCGAGTTTGCTGGGCGAGTGGCGCTGATCTTCCAACCCGCCGAAGAGGGCGGTGGTGGCGCCAAGGCCATGATTGAGGACGGCCTCTTTGATCGCTTCAACTGCGACGAGGTCTATGCCATCCACAACTGGCCCGGCCTGCGAGAGGCTGAATTTGGTCTCAATCCCGGTCCCATTATGGCCTCGAGCAATCAGTTCCAGGTCAGCATCGAGGGCAAGGGCGCGCATGCGGCCATGCCTCACCTTGGCGTCGACCCTGTGTTGGTCGCCAGTCACTTGGTGCAGGCCTTTCAGTCGATTGTGACGCGCACCAGCAAGCCGATTGATGCGGTGGTGGTCTCGGTGACACAGATTCAGGCCGGTGAGGCGATCAATGTGATTCCCAATACTTGTCTACTCAAAGGCACAGTGAGGACCTTCAGCCTAGAGGCTTTGGATTTGGTGGAGTCCACCATGGGTCGTATCTGCGATCAGCTGCCTTTGGCGTTTGGCGCGCATGCGCGACTGACCTTTGAGCGACAGTACCCGCCGACCATTAACCATCCGGATCAGACCCATGCGGCCGCAGAGGTGGCCAAGGCCATGGTCGGGTCTGACATGGTGAGGCTGCCTGTGGAACCCACCATGGGAGCAGAGGACTTTGCCTACATGCTGCTGGAAAGACCGGGCAGTTACATCTTTTTGGGCAATGGCGAGCTCAGTGGTGCTCACCGCGATTCAGGCCATGGACTTGGGCCTTGTGCACTCCACAACCCGAGCTATGACTTCAACGACCGACTAATCCCTGTGGGCGCCCATTTCTGGCTCAGCCTGGTGCAGGCCCGTCTTTCGCAGTAGGGCTTGAGAGGGCTCTGGGAGCCCCTTGCTTAGCAGTTCTCTTTGAGCAAGCGCTCGCAGACCTCGGTCATGTCGGCTGACCGTTTGTTACCGCCGGCCAACTGAGCAATCGCGGTCTGCATGCCTGCTTTGCGACCGGGTTCATAGGCTCGCCAGCGATCCAGCGACCGGGCCAGCCGAGCCGCCAGCTGACCATTGCGTTGATCCAAACGACCCAGCTCCCGAGCCCAGAGTTGATAGCCACGGCCATTGGCCTGGTGGAAGCCCGCCAGGTTGCCTGCGAAGAAGGCCCCAAGAACCGATCGAACACGATTCGGATTGGCGATGTCGTAGCGAGGGTCGGCGAGCAGCGTCTCTACGATGGCAGCGGTGTTCTGACCCTCTGGATCGGAGAGCCGGGTGGTGGTGATCTGCACGGTGAACCACTTGTCCATGGCCAGCATGTTGTCGGCAAACCGCTGGGCAAAATCGTCTAAGGCCTGCTGGGCATATTGGCCTTGGCCATCGCCCAAGGCAATCAGGCCAGACAGATGGGCCATACGGGCAGTCATGTTGTTGCAGGCCTGGTAACGGGCGAGCAGTTGTGCGCGGCGGCCGTCAGAGTCATCCAGTAGATTGACCAGAGACTGCGCCAAGTGGCCCAGGGCCCGACGGCCGACGCTGCTGGCGTCTGGGCTGTAGCTCTGGGAAGTGGCCTGATCCAGGCTGGCATCGAGTGCCTGGAGGGCGGTCTGGCCAGCCTGAGCCAGGACTCTGCTGAGGGCCATGGTCTTGAGCCGAATGGCCTGTGGGTCAATGGCACAACCCTGTTGAGCCCAGGCCTCGGCGACAACCGCTTCGGAGGGCAGCTGCCAGCACTGGGTTTTGAAGCCCGGTGACAACTGGTCATCCAACAGAATGCTCACCAGACTCTTGGCCACAGCCTGCCCCTCGACGGCGGGCTTGGCCAGCAGGTGACCCATGATCAGTCGCTGGCAGGCATCCCAGCGGTTGAAGGCATCTGAATCAAACTGGGCCAGGGTCTGCAGCTGCTCGATCGAGTAGGGATAGTCGAGCAGGACCGGCGCACTGAAGCCACGCAGCAGCGAGGGGACCGGTGCGCGGCCCGCCAGTTGTTGTTGATCTGCCGTGTCGAGTTGGAAGCTCACGGTGGTGGTCTGCTCGGTCAGCAAGAGTTGACTGGGCAAGGGGGCGGAGCGAAGCAACTCGCCACTTGGTGTCAGAAAACCCAAGACCATGGGAATGGGCAGAGGCGCTTGCTGAGGACTCTTGCTGCTGAGGTGTTGCTCAAAGGTCAGGCTGTATTGACCGGTCGACGGGTCGAACTGATCACTGACGCGAACCAGTGGGGTGCCAGGTGTTGCGTACCAGCGCATGAAGGCTTCGAACAAGTCGCCTCTGTCGTTGGCATCCAGGATCGAAGAGACAAAGTCTTCACAGGTGGCAGCCGAACCATCGTGCCGCGCGAAGTAGAGATCCATGCCTTTTCGAAAGCCATCGATGCCTAAGAGGGTCTGGAGCATGCGAATGACTTCGGCCCCTTTTTCGTAGACGGTCGCCGTGTAGAAATTTCGGATTTCCTGGTACTCGGCTGGCCGAATGGGGTGGGCCATGGGGCCTGCATCTTCGGGGAATTGATGAGCCCGCAGGGTGCGCACATCATCGATTCGCTTGACGGCTCTGGCGCTGGCAGCTTGGGCCGTCGGCAGGCCATGGGCCAGGATGTCGGCGGTGAATTCTTGGTCTCTGAAAACCGTTAGGCCCTCTTTGAGGGTCAGCTGAAACCAGTCGCGACAGGTGATCCGGTTGCCGGTCCAGTTGTGGAAATACTCGTGACCAATCACGGCCTCGACCAACTCGTGGTCGCGGTCGGTAGCAGTCTGAGGATCGGCCAGCACGTATTTGGTGTTGAACAGGTTAAGGCCCTTGTTCTCCATGGCCCCCGAATTAAAGTCCGGCACGGCGACGATCATGAAGCGCTCCAGATCCAACTCTAGGCCAAACCGCTTTTCGTCCCAGAAGACGGCACGCTTGAGGCTTTGAAGCGCAAAGTCAGCCCGACCAATATCCTGGGCCTTTGTATAGACCTGTAATAGCTTCTGGGCTCCGCTGGCACTGGTGACTGTCTCTTCAATGCACTGTAGGTCGGCTGCCACCAGAGCGAACAGGTAACTTGGTTTGGGGAAGGGGTCGTGCCAAGTGCAGACCAGGTGCTCGCCCTCAGTGACCTGTTTGATGAGGTTGCCGTTGGAGAGCAAGGTGGGGAATTCGCTGGCCTTGCCACGCAGGGTCACGGTGTAGATCGACAAGACATCGGGCCGGTCCAGGCAGTAGGTGATGCGCCGAAAACCCTGGGACTCGCATTGAGTGTAGAGACCACCGCGCGAGGCATACAGGCCCATCAGCTCCGTGTTGGCCGTTGGGTTGAGTCGGGTCTGCACGGTGAGCCGTCCTTCGATGCCCGCCAAAGCGGCGGGCAGCACCAATTGTTGCTCGCTGACTTGCAGATCACCGACCGCCAGCGCCTGCCCATTCAGCCAGGCTCTGACAAAGACCAGTTCATCGCCATCGAGCACCAGATCAACTGGCTGCCCGGTCTGGCTGATGTAGGCGAACTCGCTGGTCACCAGGGTGCTCTCCAGGCCCAGCTCGAAGTGCAGGGCCATGGTGGGAATCTGGTGGCTGGGCGGGGTGTAGTCGAGTCTGCGGATGGTGGGCAGGCTGTTGGCGGCGGCGGGCTGGAGGCTGTCTTTCATAGTCTGCAATGGTATAATGTGCGGCTTTTCAGGGGTTGAATTCCCTTGGAGTCAAAGCCTGATTAAAGCCTGATGTAGCGGTGATGTAGCTCAGTCGGTTAGAGCGTGGGATTCATAACCCCAAGGTCGGCAGTTCGATTCTGCCCATCACCACCAATCCCACCCCCCCACTATGCAGACGCCCCCCACCCCTGCTCAGACCGCCTACGACTTGATCGGCGGTGAAGCCGGCGTTCACCGGTTGGTGGATCGGTTCTACCAGCTCATGGACGAGCTCCCCGAGGCCTTTGCGGTTCGAAAGATTCACCCCGAGAGCCTAGAGGGCTCCAATGCGCTTTTCTTTGAATTTCTGTCGGGCTGGTTGGGTGGCCCGCCGCTCTATGAGCAGAAAAAAGGCCACCCCATGCTACGCCGGCGACACCTGCCGTATGTCATTGGCCCGGTGGAGCGAGACCAGTGGATGGTCTGCATGCGCCAGGCCCTTGAGGAACAGGGATTGGAGTCGGGATTTAAGGCTCGGCTGACTCAGGCGTTTTCAGAGATGGCCGAGCGGGTGGTCAATACCGACTAGCGAGCGAAAGGCGCCACGCCGATCAACAGGGCGTGGCCCTGGAAGGCAAACCAGGCCCAGGCGCCGATTCCAATGCCCAGCGTGGCCAAAGTACCCAGCAGGCTGGAGGGCTTGCTGGCAATGACGGCAGGCAGACCATCGGCCAGGCCAGGATTCAAGACGGGCGGGCGCTTGCGCGCGCTGCGAAAGACCAGAATGGCCCAGACCAAGAACCCACCAAAGAGCAGCAGGTCATGCAGGCCGCCATTGGCCAGCAGGTGACCCAAAGCCCAGGTTTTGACGGCCAGGGTCATGGGGTGTTTGAGCTTGAGCAGAAACCAGTTGCCGGGAATATAGGCGGCCACCAACAGGACAAACGCCACCAGCGTCAAGAGCGAGGCCGCATGGGCCATGCCAGTTGGCGGGGTGTAGAGGATGACCGGATCGGTTCGGGCCGCCGCATAGCCAGCCACGATCAGGATGAGGCCCACCACCGAGACAATGCTGTAGGCCCCCTTAAAGGCCAAGGGCCCGTAGGTCTGAATGAGTCGGCTGCGTTGATCTTCGGACAAGACTCTCAGCAGGTGAACTCCCAGAAACACGATCAGACCAGCAACGAGAAGCCCCATGGCGGCAACCTTTCAAAAGTAAGATGACTGTATGAGTCCGCATTCAACCACAGGTTCCCTTCGCCCCTTGATCCACATGGCCCTTCAATACAAGGGCCGTTGGCTCTTGGCACTGGTGTTTCTGGCCTTGGCAGCGGCCTCGACGCTGATGGTGCCCCTGGCCTTTCGTGACCTGATTGACCGCGGCCTGTCCCAGATCAACGAGCCTTTTGCCTGGCTCATGGGCTTGTCGGTCTTGGTGGCGCTGACCACTGCGGCCCGGTTTTACACGATGAGCTGGCTGGGGGAGCGGGTGGTGGCTGACCTGAGGCGACAGGTCTACAGCAGGGTGCTGCTACAACCGCCAGCCTATTTTGAGACGTTGCAGGTGGGTGAGGTCTTGTCCCGTCTGACCGCGGACACCACCTTGATTCAGACGCTGGTGGGGACCAGTGTCTCCATGGCCTTGCGAAGCGGCGTGATGTTTGCGGGCGGCGTGAGCATGATGCTGATCACCAGTCCGGTGCTGGCCAGCCTGATGGTGGGGTTGCTGATTGCTGTGATCTTGCCGGTGCTGGCCTTGGGTCGACGCGTGCGGAAGGTGGCCAAGGCCAGCCAAGACCGTGTGGCCGACACCAGCGCATTGGCGGGTGAAATGCTGGGTGCGATCACCACGGTGCAGGCCTTTGGTCGAGAAGGCTATGAATCCCAGCGTTATGAGTACGAGGTGGAGAGGGCCTTTCATACGGCGCGTCGTCGCATCTGGACTCGGTCCTTGTTGACAGCCGTAGCGATTGTTTTGGCCTTTGGTGTGATCGTGTTCGTGTTGTGGATGGGCGCTCGTGAGGTGGTGGCCAATCGCATGACAGCCGGTGAGTTGGCCCAGTTTGTCCTGTATGCCACGCTGACAGCCGGTTCCATCGCAGCCCTGTCCGAGGTCTGGGGTGATCTGCAGCGGGCGCTGGGTGCAACCGATCGCTTGATGGCCCTGTTGGCGCTCTCGACGACTGCAGCTGAAGACAGCCAAGGGAAAACGTCCAGTGCTGAACAGCCGATGCCAGAGGTCTCGATCGAATTTCGCGATGTCTGGTTTGCCTACCCTTCTCGACCAGAGGACTGGGTGCTCAAGGGGCTCAGCTTCCAGTTGGCTGCTGGTCAGGTGCTGGCCTTGGTGGGTCCGTCAGGCGCAGGCAAGACCACGGTCTTTCAATTGCTCATGGGTTTTTATCAGCCGCAGCGAGGCCAGATTCTCATCAATGGAAAAGCCTGGGATGACTGGGGCGCTCAGCGCATTCGCGCCAGCATTGGTCTGGTGCCCCAAGACCCGGTGGTGTTCTCCGATGATGCCCTGAACAACATTCGCTACGGTGATTTGTCCGCCAGTTCTGAGCAGGTCTATCGGGCTGCCAAGGCCGCCCATGCCCACGCCTTTATTGAGCAGCTGCCGCAGGGCTATCAGACCTTCTTGGGTGAGCGTGGACTGCGACTGTCGGGCGGGCAGCGCCAGCGCATGGCGATTGCCAGAGCGATTCTTCGCAACCCGCCCCTGCTGCTCTTGGATGAGGCGACCTCTGCCTTGGATACGCTCTCCGAGCGAGCTGTTCAAGAGGCCCTACAAGAGCTGCTGCCCGGGCGTACCGCCATGGTCATTGCCCACCGCCTGTCGACTGTGCGTCAGGCCAGCCTGATCGCTCTGATGGATCAGGGTGAATTGGTTGGGCTGGCCCCGCACGATGAATTGATCAGGACCAGCGTGCTCTATCAGTCACTGGCTGAACAGCAGTTTGTGGATCGCCAGGAGACGGTCTGATGTGGTCCATTGGCATCGATCTGGGCGGCACCAAGACCGAGGCGGTGGTCTTGTCGGAGACAGGCCAGATCCTGGCGCGTCATCGGGTGGCCACACCAACTGATCAAGGGCCTGCAGCCATTGTGCAGGCCATGGCGGACCTGAGAGATCTGGTGGTACAGCAGGCTTTGTCGGGACTTCAGAGGGCCGGCGAGTCGGTTGGGCAGCCACCGGCGAAGATGACCATCGGCCTGGCCACGCCAGGCTCGCTGGACCCACGCACTGGCTTGCTTCGCAATTCCAACACGACCTGCCTTAATGGTGTCGACCTACAGACACTGGTGAATGAAGCCATGGGTCAGGCGGTGCGCATCGAGAACGACGCCAACTGTTTTGCACTGGCCGAGGCCAGGGCGGGGGCGGGCCAAGGCTTTGGGGTGGTGTTGGGATTGATTATGGGCACCGGCTGTGGCGCAGGCTGGGTTCGTGATGGTCGGCTTCACACCGGCCCCAATCGTGTTGCGGGTGAGTGGGGTCACATCAGTCTGGACGATCGTGGACCCGCCTGTTGGTGTGGCAAGCAGGGCTGTGTCGAGACCTGGTTGTCGGGCAGTGGACTGCGGGCCCGCTACCAGGAGAGAACCGGTCGCCTGCGCGAGGCCAAAGACATCTTGTTGGATAGCCACGATCCCGATGCACTCGCTCTACAAGAGCGATTTGACTGGGCGCTGGCCCAGGGATTGTCTCGAGTGGTGCAGGTCTTGGATCCGGACGTGATTGTGCTGGGTGGTGGTCTGTCGAACCTACCCGGCCTGGCCGAGCGTTGCCAACAGAGCCTTCAGAAAACGGTCTTTGGTGGCAGCTGTCTGACGCCGGTCCGAGTCAACCAGTTGGGTGACTCAGCGGGTGTGGTGGGAGCGGCTTGGCTTGGCCTGGGTCAGGGCTAGGCCAGCAAAGACCAGGGCAATGCCCAGCCACTTGCCAGCGCTGATGGTCTCACCCAAGAGCAAGGCGGCCGAGCCCAGACCAAAGACTGGCACCAGTAGCGTAAAGGGCGCGACCTGCGAGGCGGGGTGTCGACGCAGCAGCCAGGACCAGCCGCTGTAGCCAATCAGGCTGGCTCCGTACGCGTTGATCAACAGGCAGAGCCAGAAGATGGGCGTGGGGTGGCTGAGGTGATGCCAGACCTGCTGCCAGCCGGCGGTGCCTTCCAGGATCAAGGACAGGGGCAAGAGGGCTGCCGCGGCCACCAGCGAACCCCAGGTGACCATGGGGACTGCGGCTGTCTGACCCATGGCCTTGATGAACATGTTGCCACTGGCCCATGAGGCCGCTGCCGCAATGGTCATGACAAAGCCTAGCATCGAGGATGACTGACCGACATCCAAGGCCACGGCTGCGATACCCACGACACCAATCCCCACTCCCAACACTTGCACGGGATGCGGACGCTCATGGGTCCAGAGCACTGCAAAGGTCAGGGTAAAAAACACCTGGCTCTGAATGACCAAGGAGGCCAGGCCCGCCGGCATGCCGACTGCGATGGCACCAAAGAGCAGGGCGAACTGGGCAAAAAAGGAAAACAGGCCATACCCCAACAGGAGTTGAATGGGAACGGCGGGGCGTGCCACAAACAGCAGCAGCGTGAGCGAGATGGTAGCGAATCGAAGGGTGGCAAAGGTCATGGGTGGCACCAGATCCACAGCCCATCGCATGAAGACAAAGTTGGTCCCCCAGATGCCCATGACGAGCAGCACCAACAGCAGGTGAGCAGGCGGCAGTCGGTGGTGATTCACTACTGACGAATGCACCAGCCGATGGCCACCAGACGGTGGGTGAGCGCCACCAGGCCGAGCGCGGCCAGGCTGCAGACCCCAAGACTCATCCAGGGCGATACATCTCCCACCCCAAAGAAGCCAAACCGGAATCCATCGATCAGATAGAAAAAGGGATTGAGATGGCTGATCGCCTGAAAAGTGGGTGGCAGGTTGTGCACGCTGTAAAACACCCCGGCCATAAAGGTCAGCGGGTTGATCAGGAAATTCTGGAAGGCAGAGACGTGATCCCATTTCTCCGCCCAGAGCGCAGCGATCAGGCCCAGGCTCCCCATGATCAGGCTGGCCATCACGGCAAAGGCCAGCGTGAGCAGCAGGTTGTGCATGGGCAGGCTGACAAAGGGCAGCGAGGCCAGCCAGACGACCCCACCACAGGCCAGCCCACGGGCCAAGGCGCCGCCCAGATAACCGACCAGCCACTCCCAGGGCCGCATGGGCGAGAGCATGAGAAAGACCAGATTGCCGGTGATCTTGCTCTGGGTCAGGCTGGAGCTGGAGTTGGCAAACGCGTTTTGCTGCAGGGTCATCATGACCAGACCCGGCACCAGGAATTGGCTGTAGCTCACACCGGGGAATGGCTCGAGTCGACCTTCTAGTAAGAAGGCAAAGATCACCAGAAAGAGCATGGAGGAGACCACGGGCGCCAGGATGGTCTGAACCGAGACCTTGGTGAACCGACGGATCTCTTTGGCCAGCAAGGCCCAGGCACCGACCGCGTTGGCGGCGGCTGTCCCCAACGTGGGTGGGGTCCTGCTCTGTAGGCTTGTGTCGAGTGGCATGGGGCTAACCAGCAGCTTTGGCTGCCTGGGCTGCCTGGGCAATGGCCAATTGCGTACGCTGCGCCTCGGCTTGGGCAGCCTGCTGCCAGTCAGCGCCAGCACTGGCGTACAAGATCGCCCGTGAGGAGTTGATGAAGAGGCCGGCCGGGTGTTGTGCGGGATTCTGCGCGCAGGTCAGACCGGCCGCGACGGTTGCCACCAGATCGCCGCCCTGGGCTCCGATACCTGGGACGAGAAGCGGCAGGTCAGGTGCCAGTGCTCGTACCTTCGCAATCTCAGCAGGGTAGGTGGCACCGACCACCAGACCAGCCTGTCTCTTGGTGTTCCATTTCTGCTGCGCTGTTGCGGCGACTCTCTCAAAGAGTTTTTCACCGCTGGCCAGGGTCTGCATCTGGAATTCATCGCCGCCCGGGTTGCTGGTGCGACACAAGACGAAAATACCTTTGTCGGCGCGATCTAGAAAGGGCTGCAGGCTGTCGGTCCCCATGTATGGATTGAGCGTGACGGCATCAGCACCATAACGATCAAACGCCTCGCTGGCATAGTGCTGCGCAGTCGAACCAATGTCACCGCGTTTGCTGTCCAGGATGAGGACATGTTGAGGGTGATGTTGCTTGATGTAGTCGCAGACCTCGGCCAAGACCGACTCGGCGCCAAGGGCTGCAAAGTGAGCGATCTGGGGCTTAAAGGCACAGGCATGTGCCGCAGTGGCCTCCACCACACCAATGCAAAAGGTGCGAACTCGGTCCAGTGGCGCGCTGTTGTCTGAGAGGGCAGTTGGGAGTTTGCCGAGCTCGGGGTCCAGCCCCACGCAGAGCAGGCTGGCTTGCTGATGCCAAGCGGTCTGGCAGCGTTCGATGAAAGTCATGGCGCACATTCTGACATGCGAGCCCATAAAAAATCCCGGCTGTGACACGAGGCCAGAGCCGGGATGTTGGCGCGCTGGTGAGGCTTGGGGCCCCACCAGTTGGGCCATGGGCGATTACATGCCCATGTCGCCCATACCACCCATACCGCCCATGCCACCAGGCATGCCACCGGCAGGCTTGTCTTCGGCCAGCTCACCGATCATGCAGTCGGTGGTCAGCATCAGACCGGCCACGGAGGCGGCGTTTTGCAGAGCCGTGCGGGTGACCTTGGTGGGGTCGACCACGCCCATCTCGAGCATGTCACCGAACTGGCTGGAGGCCGCGTTGTAGCCCTGGGCGCCCTTGAGCTCCAGAACCTTGTTCACAATGACGCTGGGCTCGTCACCGCAGTTGGCCACGATCTGACGCAGGGGCTCTTCAACAGCCCGCATGACGATCTTGATGCCAGCTTCTTGGTCGGGGTTGTCGCCCTTGACCTTGGCAGTCGCACGAGCGCGCAGCAGAGCCACGCCACCACCAGCCACGATGCCCTCTTCGACGGCAGCACGGGTGGCGTGCAGCGCGTCTTCGACACGGGCCTTCTTCTCTTTCATCTCGACTTCGGTGGCAGCACCGACGCGGATCACGGCAACACCGCCGGCCAGTTTGGCCACGCGCTCTTGCAGCTTCTCTTTGTCGTAGTCGCTGGTCGCCTCTTCGATCTGAACGCGGATCTGCTTGACGCGAGCCTCGATGGCCTTGGAGTCACCGGCGCCATCAATGATGGTGGTGTTCTCTTTGGCGATCTCAACAGTCTTGGCCTGGCCGAGTTCGGCCAGGGTAGCCTTCTCGAGGGTCATGCCGGTCTCTTCCGAGATGACGGTGCCGCCGGTCAGGATGGCCATGTCTTCGAGCATCGCCTTGCGACGGTCGCCGAAGCCGGGGGCCTTGACGGCAACGGTCTTCAGGATGCCGCGGATGTTGTTGACCACCAGGGTGGCCAGGGCCTCGCCCTCAACGTCTTCTGCGACGATCAGCAGGGGACGGCCAGCCTTGGCCACTTGCTCCAGAACGGGCAGCAGCTCACGGATGTTGGAGACCTTCTTGTCGTGCAAGAGAATGAAGGGGTTGTCCAGCAGGGCCACTTGCTTCTCGGGGTTGTTGATGAAGTAGGGCGACAGGTAGCCACGGTCAAACTGCATGCCTTCCACGACGTCCAACTCGTTGTTCAGTGACTTGCCGTCCTCGACGGTGATCACACCTTCTTTGCCGACCTTCTCCATGGCCTGCGAGATGATCTCGCCGATTTCGGTGTCGGAGTTGGCGGAGATGGAGCCAACCTGAGCGATTTCCTTGGTGGTGGTGCATGGCTTGGAGATCTTTGCGAGTTCTTCGACGATGGCGGTGGTGGCCTTGTCGATGCCACGCTTGAGGTCCATCGGGTTCATGCCGGCGGCCACGTATTTCATGCCTTCGCGGACAACGGCTTGGGCCAGTACGGTTGCGGTGGTGGTGCCATCACCGGCGTTGTCAGCGGTCTTGGAGGCTACCTCTTTGACCATCTGAGCGCCCATGTTCTCGAACTTGTCTTTGAGTTCGATTTCTTTGGCGACCGAGACACCGTCTTTGGTTACGGTGGGGGCGCCGAAGGAGCGCTCCAGCACCACGTTACGGCCTTTGGGGCCCAGGGTTACCTTGACGGCATTGGCCAGAACGTTGATGCCGTTGACCATCTTTTGGCGAGCGTCATCGCCAAACATCACTTGTTTTGCTGCCATGTGTATTTACTCCTTGGAATTCGTTGTGGGAGGTGGGGGCTTACTCGATGACGGCCATCACGTCGTCTTCGCGCAGAACCAGGAGTTCTTCGCCGTCGACTTTGACGGTCTGACCAGAGTATTTGCCGAACAGAACGCGATCACCTACCTTGACGTCTAGTGCGCGCTGCTTGCCGTCTTCCAGAATCTTGCCGTTGCCGACAGCCAGCACTTCACCCTGGTCGGGTTTTTCGGCGGCGTTGTCGGGGATCACGATGCCAGAAGCAGTTTTCCGCTCGTTGTCGAGGCGCTTGACCACAAGGCGGTCGTGCAGGGGACGCAGTTTCATACTGAGTTCACTCCATAAGTGTTTAACGGTTAGAGGAAAGGCTGTGTCAGCCAGGGGCGTATCGTGCTGATCAGGCTTGTTAGCACTCAACCCACTTGAGTGCTAATAGTAGGGGCAGACTTGCTCGATTTCAAGTCTTGACGATGGTTAGGGTTTACCCTTTTGCCCTGGGCTAAGGGACTCCGGGCCGAGGAGGCCCGGACGGCCGCCTTAGCAGCTCCGAGCACGTCAGTCCGTTGGCTAGCCGAAAACGCGGCTTTGTTTCTCTTTGAGCGTCTGACAGTCAATACAGCGGATCTTGCCCAGCTTGAGGCGGGCCGCCATGATCTTCTCGCCGCAGTCAATGCAATGCAGACCGTCGAAGTCGGGGCTGGTCTCTGGCGCGATCCGCCGCCTCGCCTCTTCGAGAGCGTCTTCGTTGAATTGCGCCTCAATGGCTGAGGCCCGGTCATTTTCGTCGGTGAGTTCGAAGTAGTTTTCGTTTTTCTCTAAAGCCATGTTGCCTGTCTCTATCTGTGAATGGCCCGCTAGCGATGGACACCGGGTGGCGGGCTGGCGGTCTATGATGATCGCTGCTGATGACAATAGCATTTAGATTCAAAGGACTTAAAGCAAAAACGTGCGATTTCTAGCCCAAATCGGTAGATTCCTGGGGATCACCCTGCTGGTTTGCACCAGCTTGGGGCACGCAAAGTCGCCCGTCCAGGATGACTGGCTGGCAGCCTTCCTTCAGGTGGGCCTGCCGGCTGATGCTGTCTCCTACTCGGTGACCGTGCTTCCGGCTGAGCAGACGACTGATCGGGCGATTCGCTTTGGTCATCGGGAGACCGTGCCCATGAACCCGGCCTCCACCATCAAACTGGTGACCACGGCCGCAGCCATGGACCTTCTGGGACCGGACTATCGTCCGGTGACCCGCTTTTATGCGCTCGGGCCCATCCAGAAGGGGGTCCTCAAGGGGGGGCTGGGCATATTGGGCGGCGGCGATCCCAAGCTCGTCATCGAGGATCTGCAAGTCGTGATGGCCGAACTCAAGGCCAAGGGTATCCGTCGGATTGAGGGGCGTTTTGTCCTGGATGGCAGCCGTTACCAGGAGCCGCTGCCCGATCCTTCTGCCTTCGATGGCCAGCCGCTCAAGCCCTACAACGTCCCACCCCATGCGGCCATGCTGAATTTCAAGTCGGTTCGGCTGGGACTCTGGAGCGAAAAAGGCAAATGGCAGACCGTGGTCGAACCGGAGTTGGCGGGTTTTAGGGTGGAGCCCCAGCTGCGCCGGGTGAAGGGGGGCTGCGAAAAGAACCAATTCGATTTTCAGCAACAGTCTCCCGATGTGTTGCAGGTCCGGGGTCAGGTGGGCCTCAAATGCCCGGGCTTTGAGCGCTACATCGCGCTCTTCGATCATGCCCAGTTCGCCTACCGCCTGTTTGCCAAGGCCTGGCGGGATGCGGGAGGCAGCATCTCGGCCAAACCCGAGAAGGCCAAGCTCCCAGACTCGGCGAAGTTGTTGGCGAGCTGGACCTCGCCTAGGCCCATGATTGAGTTGCTCTCCGAGATCAACAAGCGCAGCAATAACCCCATGGCGCGCTCGGTCTTTCTAGAACTCTCGGCGGCAGCCAACGGGGGGGGGACCCGCGCAGACGCGGTCCGAAGGGTGAAGCAATGGCTTACCTCGCAGAATCTGAGCTTTCCAGAGATGGTCCTGGACAATGGTTCAGGCCTGAGTCGACATGAGAGAATTGCCGCAGCCAGTTTGACCCGTTTAATGGTGGCCCGACTTGGGATGCCCGATCCCTACCCTTGGATAGACACCCTGGCCCTCGCTGGGCTGGAGGGCACTGCCAAAAGGCGACTGAAGGGGCAGCAGACGGTGGGCCGCGCCTGGATCAAGACGGGATCATTGGATGATGTCCGGTCGGTCTCGGGTTATGCCCTGACGGACCAAGGCCGGTGGGCGGTGTTTACGGTTTTCGTGAACCATCCACAAGCCGGGCTCTCAAAGCCCGTGTTAGATGAATTCATTCAGAAGTTGGTTGGTCGTTACTAGCTTCTTTGCAGCCCATAGGGCGCCGATTGAGCCGATATGAAAGCAAGTCCCCCGACAATTCGTGATGGATCCGCACCCACTGCGTCTCGCTTTGGTCTGACGGTGCCGTCGCCCAAGGACGTCATGCACAGCCATGGCGTCATGGTGATTGTTGGTCTGTTGCTGGGTCTGTCCATCGTGTTGACGCCTGCAGGACGGGACCGACTCGAGGGTTGGGTCACGGTGGTCAATGGCGCCTTGTCTCCCGCTAGTGTGGACTCGGTCTTTGTCGCGCTGCCAACTGCCCTGACGCCAGAGCAGGCCCGGGCCGCGCGCTGGATTGCCAAGCGTCATCGGGTCTCGCGTGGCGCGACCGAGCAGATTGTTGCGGCCGCCTTCGAGACCGCCAAACTCATGCGACTGGATCCTTACCTGCTGTTGGCGGTGATTTCAGTGGAGTCCGGCTTCAATCCATTGGCCGAGAGCCGGGTCGGGGCCAAGGGCCTCATGCAAGTGATGCCGGACGTTCACAAGGAAAAATTTGAGAACAACGGTGGCGTTCAGGCCGCCTTGCACCCGTGGGCCAATATCCAGGCTGGTGCGGCTGTGCTGCGCGAGTACCTAGACCGCTTCAAGACCACCGAGGCAGCCCTTCTGGCCTATGTGGGGGTTGGTCCGAGCGGTGTCTCTGAGTATCCCAACAAGGTCATCGGTATCCGCGACCGCATCCGCGCGGCTTCCAAAGGTCGGGTCTTGGCTCAGGCCGACACGGGAGAGCCGACGGCGCCCACCTCGATCAGCGCCCGTACAGCCTCTTCGCTGTAACCAAACTCTGCCAGCACCTCGAAGGCGTGCTGGCCCAACATGGGTGCTGGTGCGCTGGTCGACTGGCTGGGGTGAGATGAGAATTTGATCGGGTTGCCCACGCCCTTGACCTCACCCGCGTTGGGGTGCTCCGAGGTCACCACCATGTGCCTTGCGAGGGTCTGCTCATGGGTGAGGGCCTGCTCGACGGAGTGGACCGGTCCTGCTGGAACGCCTGCCGCATCAAACACCGCCTGCCAATGCGAGACCGACTGTTGTCCGGTGACGCGCTCGATTTCAATGGTGAGGGCATCGCGGTTGGCCATGCGGTCGGTGTTGGTGATGAACCGGGGATCTTGCTTCCACTCCGGGTGTCCCAGTGCATCGGCGATTCGCTCCCAGTTGGCCTGGTTAGCACCACCAATGTTCAGAAATCCATCGGCACAAGCAAAGGCCTGATAGGGGGCTGTGAGCGTGTGAGCAGAGCCCAAGGGTTTGGCCGATTCGCCGGTGGCAAAGAAGACAGCAGCCTGCCAGTAAGTCTGCTGAATCGCAGCCTCGATCAGGGAGGTCTCCACAAACTGACCCAGGCCAGTTCGACCGCGCTCGACCAGGGCCGCCAGAATGCCAACGGCTGCCAAGATGCCTGCGTTGATGTCGGCAATCGAGTTGCCTGTCTTCACTGGCGGCATGTTGGGATGGCCGGTGAAGCTCATCAAACCGGAGAAGCCTTGTGCGATCAGATCAAAGCCAGCCGCATCGGCCATGGGCCCCGTGCGGCCGTAGCCAGAGACCGCACAGTAGATGAGCTTGGGGTTGATGGTCTTCAGGCTGTCGTAACCCAGACCCAGTTTTTCCAGGGTGCCCTTGCGGTAGTTCTCGGTCAGTACATCGCTGCTGGCCACCATGCGCCGCAAGACTTCTTTCGCCTCGGGCTGCTTGAGGTTAAGGGCAATGCCACGCTTGTTTCGATTGAGGACAAGAAAGGGTGCAGACACGCCGTTGATAAGGGGTTCTTTGTAGCCGCGTGAATCATCACCACCGGGCATCTTCTCTACCTTGATGACGTCGGCACCCATGTCGGCCAGCATCATGCCGCAGGTGGGACCTGCCATGATCTGGGCCAATTCCAACACTCGGATGCCGGATAGCGGCCCTTTGCGTGTCTGGCTCATCTCACTCCTCTCACTCGCCTCTGAACTGGGGCGTGGACTTGCTGAGAAAAGCCTCGACGCCAATCTGAAAGTCGCGGGTATCGAAGCAGTCGAAGCATTCGTCACGCTCGGCTGCTGTCAGCGGTGTGTTGTCCTGCAGTCGACGGGCAAACTTCTTGTGCCAGCGGGCGACCAATGGCGCGCCGGAGGCGATTCGCTGCGCCGTATCCCGAGCCTCAGCCTCAACCTTGTGGTCCTCTACGATACGGGACACAAAGCCAATCTGCAGGGCCTCGTCAGCACCAAAGATTCGGCCCTCCAGCAGAATCTCGAGTGCCTTGGACGGACCGACCAGTCGGGCCAACGGCGCCATCTCGTCGTAGGCCATCACCAGACCCAGATTCTTGATGGGTGCGCCGAAGCGACTGGACTTGCCACAGATGCGGACATCGGCGAGCGCGGCAATCTCCATGCCGCCGCCCACGCAGATGCCGTGAATCTCAGCCACGATGGGATGGGGGCAGTTCGCCAGCGCCTTGACGGTGGTGTGCATGACCTGGCCATACGCAATCGCCTGGGCCTTGTTGGCCCGCTCGGTGGCGAACTCACCAATGTCATTGCCGGGCGAGAAAGACCGATCGCCAGCACCGCGCAGCACCAGACAGCGCAGGCTGAGGTCCTTTGAGAGACGCTCGACGGTCTGTCCCAGGGCCTGCCAAAGGGGCTTGGTCATGGCATTGAGTTTTTCAGGGCGGTTGATGGTCAGGGTGACCACATCGCCCTCGCGCTGCTCTAGAAGAATGTTGTCCATGCGGTGTTTGTTTTAACGGTAGAAGAGTTCAACCAGACCCATACCAGTGATGGGTACATAAGTCACCAGCATCAAGACAGCCAGCAGCACACCGATGTAGTAAATGTTGGTGCGGGTGACTTCCCAGACGCTGCACTTGGCAATGGAGCTCGAAACCATCAGCACGCTGGCCACTGGCGGCGTCTGCTGACCAATGGCCAGGTTCAGGGTCACGATGATGCCGAAGTGCACCGGGTCGATGCCCACTGCGTTGACCAGCGGCATGACGATGGGAACGACCAGAATGATCGCTGCAGCTGAGTGCAGAAAGACGCCTAGGAACAGAAAGAGGACGTTCAGCAGCAGCAGGACCACCACTGGGTCGTTGGTCAGTGCAGCCACCACCGAAGCCATCTGCTGAGGAGCCTGGGCTTCGGTCAGAACAGTGCCCAACAGGGCGCTGGTCGCGACCATGAGCATGACCACTGCCGTCTGCATGCCACCTTCCATGATGGAGGCCTTCAGGTGGCTCCAGTTGAGTTCTCGGTAGATCACCAGACCGACGAACAGAGCGGCAATCACAGCCAGTGCAGCACCTTCGGTGGCCGTGACCACGCCACCAAAGATGCCTCCCAGAATGATCATCGGCAGCAACAGCGCCCATCCAGCCTCTTTGGCCGCGACCCAGACGCGACGGCCTGAGAAGCGTTCCTCACGTTGCAGGTTGTAGCGCTTAGACAGGAAGTAGGACAGCACCATCATGCCTACACCACCCAGCAGACCAGGCACGATGCCGGCCACAAACAACTGCACCACAGAGGCCTCAGCCATCACGGCGTAGAGAATCATGGGAATTGATGGCGGGATGATGATGGCCAGCGAGGCGGATGAAGACGTCACGGCCGCCGCCATGGATGCTGGGTAGCCCTTTTTCTTCATCTCGGGGATCAAGACCGAGCCGAGTGCAGCGACGTCGGCCACGGCCGAGCCAGAGATCTCTGCGAAGAAGAGGGAGACACCAATGTTGACGTGGGCCAGTCCACCACGAATCCAGCCGAACAGGGCAGAGGCCAGGTTGATCAGGCGTTGTGAGATGCCTGAGGAGTTCATGATGGCGCCGGCCAGGATGAAGAGCGGAATGGCCAGAAGGGGGAATTTGGTCGCCCCGTTGAATACGACGATGGGCAGGTTGGGCAGGCTGTCCCAGCCCTGGGCCATCACCATGGCCGCAGTGGCCACGATGCCCAGTGAGACAGCGATGGGGACATTCATCAGTACCAACAGCAGGACGAACCCAAACAGCAAGAGCATGGTTTGCATGGCGAGTCTTTCTGGTTAGCTGTTGGAGCAGGTCTGATTGGGCTGGCCGCGCAGCAGGCGCAGCAGCTCATCGAACTCGCAGATCAGGATCAGGCAGGCCGAGACGGGAATCACCGACTGCACAAGATTCATGGGCACGTCGGGCAGGCTGGTCATGGTGTCCGTGGCCAGCATGGGCATGATCTGAAAGCCCACGTAGGCGAGCAGCACAAAAAAGCCAATCACCAGGACCTGAGCCAAGATGGCCACGGGTCGACGAATGGCCGGCGACAGCGCATCGACCACCTCTGGGCAGCCAATGTGCGCCCGTTTAAAGGAGGCCAAGGCAGACCCGTAAAAGGTCAGCCAGGCCAGCAGAATCGAGGCCACCTCGTCATACCAAGACAGAGACTGTCCCAGCATTCGAAAGACCACCCCCAGGGTCACCTCAACAAAGAGGATCACCATGAGGGCAAAGACCAGGCCTTCTAAGAGTCGGCCATAGAGCGAGCGCCATGGCTGACAGACAACACAGTCCTGGGAATTGGCAGTCTGGGGAGTGGTCATGAGGTAGGCCTCTTCTCTGGTTTAACGCAGAGACTGGGCTTTGGCGATCAGCTCGCTGGCGCCCTTGACCTCTTGGCCAAACTCATCGTAGATCGCTTTGCTGGCGGCTACGAAGGCCTTGCTGTCCACTTCGTTGACCTGGACGCCGGCCGCCTTCATCTTGTTGAGAAGGTCGGTTTCGGCAGCCTCAGCAGTCTTGTAAACAAAGGCCTGTGTCTCTTTGGCTGCGTCGTCCAGCGCCTTTCTCACGTCCGCTGGATAGCTGGCAAACTTCTTGGCGCTGGCGGTGATGTAGGCCGGGCCATAAACGTGTTTGGAAAGGGAGAGGTACTTCTGAACCTCATGGAACTTGGCCGAGTAGATTTGGGTGAAGGGGTTCTCTTGGCCATCCATCACGCCAGTCTGCAGAGCGGTAAAAACCTCTGAGAAGGCCATGGGGGAGGGGTTGGCGCCGTAGGCCTGGAACATCTTCAGGCGCCATTTGCCCTGAGGTGTTCGCAGCTTGAGGCCTTTCAGATCATCCGGCTTGACGATGGGACGCTTGCTATTGGTGATGTGGCGGTAGCCGTTTTCCCAGACGCCCAACACCTTAAGGCCTTTTTTCTCGGCAGCAGGTGCGAGGGTTGGCCAAAAGACGTCCTTCTCGATTTTTTTCATGTGGTTGCGATCGGCTACGAGGTAGGGCATTTCGAAGATGCCGAACAGGTCGACCTCCGAACTCATGACCGTTGAGGGCAGGGACAGGTCCAGGGTGCCCAGCTTGAGCTTCTGAACCATCTCCTTGTCGCCACCGAGTTGGCTGGATCCGTAGACCACGACCTTGGCCTTGTTGCCCAGCTTGGCGTTGGCGATCCGAGCGAATTCGTTGGCCGAGGCCTCGAAAAGCGAGCCGGGGTTGCCCACGTGACCAAACTTGATCTCCATCTGGGCATGGGCAGTGCCCAGGCCTGCCAGGCCAAGGCCTGCGGCCAGGGCGGTGGTCGCTAGAAAATGACGACGGTTTTTTTGAGTCTTCTGCATGGTGTTGTCTCCTGTGGATGTAATAGATGCAGCGGTTAAAAAAACGAGTAAAAAATGGATCAGCGGCTAAACAGGCTCCTGGAGGGTTGTTCTTGGTTGCCTCGGATAGGGATCGACGTGGTTAGGCCTTGGCGAGGTAGTCAATGGCCGCCTGGGTCCCGCCTTTTTTGTGCGGTACGCCGGCAGCTTCCAGGGCCATCTCAACGCCGCCCAGGGTGCCGAGCAGCGTCAGGTCGTTGAAGTCTCCCAGGTGACCGATTCGGAAGACCCAGCCTGACAGCTTGGACAGACCTGTGCCCAGTGACATGTTGAATTTCTCCAGGGCGGTTTTGCGCAGGGCATCGGCGTTGTAATACGTGCCGTCTGGCTTCTTGGGCATGACCACTGCGGTCAGGGCCGGGCTGTATTCGGCTGGGTTCTGACACAAGACTTCCAGGCCCCAGGCCTCCACGGCCGCGCGTGTGGCTTGGGCATGGCGCAGGTGTCGGGCGAAGACGTTGGAGAGGCCCTCTTCGTTGAGCATGTCAATGGCTTCTGCCAGGCCATACAAAATGTTGGTGGCGGGCGTGGTGGGCCAAAAGCCGTTGGCATTGGCGGTCAGGATCTCGTCCCAGGCCCAGTAGGCCTTGGGCATGGTGTTGGTCTTGCTCACGGCAATCGCCTTGTCGCTGACGGCGTTGAACGACAATCCCGGCGGCAGCATCAGTCCCTTTTGGGATCCGGCGACAGTCACGTCGACACCCCACTCGTCGTGACGGTAGTCCACAGAGCCCATGGATGAGATGGTGTCGACGAGCAGCAGCGCTGGGTGCTTGGCGGCATCGATGGCTTTGCGAACTGCAGCGATGTTAGAGGTCACGCCCGTCGAGGTCTCGTTGTGAACGGCGCAGACGGCCTTGATGGTGTGGCCGGTGTCATTCTTGAGGCGCTCTTCGATGGCGTTGGCATCCACACCACGCCGCCAGTCTCCGCCGATGAACTCTGGCTTCAGACCCAGGCGCTCGGCCAGACGCTTCCAGAGGGTGGCGAAGTGGCCGGTCTCATACATGAGAACCTGGTCACCGGGATTGAGAACGTTGACCAGCGCAGCCTCCCAGGCACCTGTACCGGAGGCCGGATAGATGATCACGGGGTTTTTGGTGCCAAAGACCGGGCGGACGCCCTCCAGGATGCGCAGGGCGAGTTGCTGGAATTCGGGGCCTCGGTGGTCGATGGTGGGGAAGTCCATGGCACGCAGCACGCGATCAGGGACATTCGTCGGACCGGGGATTTGCAGGAAGTGACGGCCCTGGCCGATGCGGTTCAGGCTGGAGCGTGGGTTGATGCTGTTGGGCAGGTCGCGTTGCATGGTTGGTCTTTGTCTAAAAGTGGAAATAAACGTATTTTGTATACAAAAATCTGGCTACAATGTCCGCCATGACCAAAGCTTTGTCAACCGGGCAATCCCTCATCCAACGCCGCGGGCTGCATCAGGCGGTGGCCGATCGCCTGCGGGAAGCGATTGTGGAGGGTGAGCTGCCAGCAGGGGCTCGGCTCAACGAACGCCTGCTCTGCGAACAGATGGGGGTCTCCCGCACACCCATGCGCGAGGCCTTCAAGGTCTTGGCCGGCGAAGGCCTGATTCGTCTGCTGCCCAATCGGGGGGCCGTGGTCCCCAAGATGACCATCGACGAGGTGGTCCAGGCCTTTGAAGTCATTGCCGCGCTGGAGAGCCTGTCTGGTCAGCTGGCCGCCGAGCGTGCATCGCCGGCTCAGATCAAAAAGCTGCTCAAGCTCCAAGGCGACATGGAGGCCGCGCATGCCGAGCAGGACCTGTCCCGCTACTACGCCCTCAATGCCCAGATTCACAACCTGATCAATGCGGCCGCCGACAATTCCACGCTGCAAGAAACCTATGCCTCGGTCAACGCTCGACTGCAGTCGCTGCGCTTTCGATCCAACCTCGACAAAACCAAGTGGGATAAAGCTGTGAAAGAACACGCTCAAATTGCGAAGGCCTTCGCCAAACGCGATGGCATCAGGCTCGGCCAGTTGTTAGCCGCTCACGTCAATGCCAAATGCGACATTGTGGTTCGCCTCTTGGAGGCCGATGTATGAATGCCCCAGCCATTGATCGTCGAGCCTTTCTAGCCGGCTCGCTCCAGACTCGCTTTTCACAGTCTCAGCTGGCCAGTCGGCTGCGACGGGAGGCGCAGGGGGACCTTTATTTCGACGAGGCCTCTCGGGGCCGCTACAGCACCGATGCATCGATCTACCAGATCATGCCCATCGGTGTGGTGGTACCCAAGACCCCTCTGGATCTGCGCATTGCGCTGGATATTGCGCGTGATGCTGGTGTGGCCGTCTTGCCGCGTGGTGGCGGCACCTCGCAGTGTGGCCAGACGGTTGGCGAAGCCCTGGTCATCGACACCAGTAAATACCTGTGCAACCTGCTGTCTGTGGATGTTGAGGCCATGCGGGCTGAGGTGCAGCCCGGCTTGGTCTTGGATCACCTCAATGCGCAGCTCAAGTCCAAGGGGGTCTGGTTTCCGGTGGATGTCTCGACAGCTGCGCAGTGCACGATTGGTGGCATGACCGGTAACAACTCCTGTGGCTCTCGGTCTTTGCACTACGGCAACATGGTTCACAACGTGCTGGGCATCAACGCCATTCTGGATGACGGCACACAGGCTTACTTTGGTCGGTTTGGAGACGGCGGCGACATGCAGTTGTCCTCGCGTCGGCTCTCGGAGCTGGTCCCTCGGCTCTTCCAGATTGCGGATTCGGTGAAGCAAGACATCGGCGAGATCTGGCCCAAGGTCATGCGTCGGGTGGGTGGCTACAACCTGGATATTTTTCATCCACAGAGTGAGCGGCCCTACACCAGCGACGGCAGCCTAAACCTGGCGCACCTGTTGGTGGGCTCCGAAGGCACGCTGGCCACCTTTGAATCGATTGCGCTCAAACTCTCGCCGCTGCCTAAGCACAAGCGCCTTGGCGTGGTGAACTTCCCGACCTTCCAACAGGCCATGGCCCTGACCAAATTCATCGTGGGCCTCAAGCCGGTGGCGGTGGAGTTGGTGGACCGCACCATGATTGAACTCTGCCGGGCCAACCCGTTGTTTGCCCCCGTCATTGCCGACGCCCTGGTCGACGTCGGTGGACGTCCCACCGATGCGCTGCTGCTGGTGGAGTTTGCTGGGGACGATGTCGATGCCCTGATGCGCGGCCTGGATGATTTGGATGCCCTGATGGCCGACCATGGTCTGCCGGGGGCTACCGTCAAAATGGTCGAACCCGCTCGGCAGTCCGCCCTGTGGGAGGTCCGAAAGGCAGGCCTCAACATCATGATGTCTCTGCGTGGCGATGGAAAGCCCGTCTCCTTTATTGAGGACTGTGCGGTTCCATTGGAACACCTGGACGAATACACCGACAGCCTGACCAGGGTCTTTGCCAAGCATGGCACGCAAGGCACCTGGTATGCGCATGCCTCGGTCGGAACCCTGCACGTGCGTCCCATCTTGGACATGCGCCGAGGTGGTGCCGAGAAGATGCGGGCGATTGCCGAAGAGGCTGGTGAGTTGGTGAGACGCTACAAAGGGGCTTTCTCGGGTGAGCACGGCGATGGCCTGGTGCGCAGCGAGTGGGTGGGCTGGCAGTTCGGGCCTCGCATTACCCAGGCCTTTGAACAGGTGAAGGATGCCTTTGATCCGGCCAATCGGCTCAACCCTGGCAAGATCGTTCGATCCACCAAGATGGACGACACCAGCCTGTTCCGTTTTCCACCGAGCTATGCGGTCACACCCTTTGAGCCGGTGCTGGACTGGTCGGCCTGGAATGTGCAGAACGATCCATCCAAGGCGGGTGACCCTGGCAGCTTTGGCCTGGTGATCTCCGACCCCGGCACTGGCGGCGACCCAGCCAAGGGCTATGCCAAGGCCATTGAGATGTGTAACAACAATGGCCATTGCCGCAAGTTTGATGCCGGCACCATGTGTCCCAGTTATCGGGCCACCCGCGATGAGCAGCACTCGGTTCGTGGTCGCGCCAACACCCTTCGGCTGGCGGTTAGCGGTCAGTTGTCAGAGGGCCTGGATGGTCCAGCGGTTCAAGAAGCGCTGGCCCTGTGCGTCGGTTGCAAGGGCTGCAAGCGCGAGTGCCCCACCGGCGTGGACATGGCCAAGATGAAGATCGAGGCCCTGTATCAGCATGGCAAACGTCATGGCTTCTCGGTGAAGCAACGGCTGATTGCCGGCTTGCCCGGTCTTGCAGCCATCACCCGTCAGATCCCAGGTTTTGCAGCCTTGCTCAACCTGCGCAATCAGCTGCCTGGCCTGCCCTGGCTCAGTGAGAAGCTCTTCGGCCTGGCAGCCAGTCGGCGCCTGCCCAGTTGGGCCATGCGAGGATTTCGGGCCCGCAGTCGATCGTTGACTTCTGCCAGCTTGCAAGACTGTGACCTGGTGCTCTGGGCCGACACGTTTAACGATGCCTACGAGCCCGAGCAACTGGTTGCCGCCTATGAATTGGCCACGGCCATGGGTTATCGGGTGGCCCTGTCGGGTGCGGCTGCCAGCAAGCCGCTTTGCTGTGGTCGATCGGCCCTGTCGGTTGGCATGGTGGACCAGGCCCGTCAAATGGCTTTGGATTGCCTTGAAGCGCTGGCACCGGCGATCGATCGTGGTGTGCCGGTGGTGGGACTGGAGCCCTCTTGCATCTTGAGTCTGCGAGACGAATGGCTGGTCATGCACCTGGGTGAACGCGCCAATCGTCTGGCCAAACAGGCCATGCTCTTTGAGGAATGGTGGGTGGCTGAACAACAGGCCGGTCGACTCAAGGGCGGTGAGGCCCTGGCTGACCAGACCGTCTATGTCCACGGCCACTGCCACCAGAAGGCCATGGGTGCCCTGAGCCCCACGATTGCTGCTTTGCAAGGACAGGGGGCCAAGGTTGTTTCCATTGAGTCGAGCTGTTGTGGCATGGCGGGCAGCTTCGGCTACGAGGCAGCCCACCAGGCGGTCTCAAAGGCCATGGCCCAGGCCAGCCTGCTGTCGGCTGTGGCGTCCGCGCCGGCCGATGCCCTGTTGGTGGCCGATGGGTTTTCTTGTCGGCATCAGATCGCGGATCTGTCGACTCGACAGGCCGAACATGCCGTCATGGTTTTGCATAGGGCCATTTGTTCGGCCAAAGGGCGATAATCCCCTCTTCTCCTCACTACAAACGATCTCAATCGGCTATGGATCCTCTCTTTCGTAAGCAGGCTCTGGAGTACCACGAGTTTCCTACTCCAGGAAAAATCTCCGTCACGCCCACCAAGCAACTGACCAACCAGCGCGACCTGGCCCTGGCCTACTCACCCGGTGTGGCAGCCGCCTGCGAGGAAATCGTCAAGGACCCGATCAACGCTTTTCGTTACACCGCCCGCGGCAACCTGGTGGCGGTGATCACCAATGGCACGGCCGTGCTGGGACTGGGTGACATTGGACCCCTGGCCTCCAAGCCGGTCATGGAGGGCAAAGGCGTTCTCTTCAAGAAGTTCGCCGGCATCGATGTCTTTGACATCGAGGTCAATGAGAAAGACCTGGACAAGCTCGTCGACATTGTGGCGGCCCTTGAGCCCACCTTTGGTGGCGTCAACCTAGAGGACATCAAGGCACCGGATTGCTTCTATGTGGAGCGCAAGCTGCGTGAGCGCATGAAGATCCCTGTCTTCCACGACGATCAGCATGGCACCGCCATTGTCGTGGGTGCGGGCATGGTCAATGGCCTCAAAGTCGTTGGCAAAGACATCAAGAAGGTGAAGTTTGTGGTCTCAGGCGCTGGTGCTGCGGCATTGGCCTGTCTGGATCTGTTGCTGGATTTGGGTCTGCCACGCGAGAACATTTGGGTCACCGACATCAAGGGTGTGGTCTACGAGGGCCGCACAGAACTGATGGACCCCGAGAAAGCCCGGTTTGCCCAGAAGACGGATGCCAGAACGCTGGCCGAGGTCATCGAAGGCGCGGATGTATTCCTGGGCCTGTCGGCTGCCGGCGTCCTCAAGCCCGAGATGGTGGCCAAGATGGCGCCCAATCCCATCGTCTTTGCCTTGGCCAATCCGACGCCCGAAATCCTGCCGGAAGAAGTGGTGGCCGTCCGCGATGACGTGATCATGGCCACTGGCCGGACCGACTATCCCAACCAAGTCAACAACGTCCTCTGTTTCCCCTTCATTTTCCGGGGGGCCTTGGACGTTGGCGCGACCACCATTACCCGCAACATGGAACTGGCCGCCGTGCATGCCGTGGCGGAACTGGCCCGGGCCGAGCAGTCTGAGGTGGTGACCGCGGCCTACGGTACAGAGGGCCTTAGCTTTGGTCCGCAGTATTTGATTCCCAAGCCCTTCGATCCTCGACTGATCGTCAAGATTGCCTCTTCAGTGGCCCAGGCCGCCATGGACGACGGCGTGGCCACGCGACCGATCACCGACATGGCGAGCTACATCGACCGACTGCAGGAGTTCGTCTACTACTCGGGCAACTTCATGAAGCCCTTGTTGTCCTCAGCCAAGCGGGCGGAGAAGCGCCGTGTGGTCTATGCCGAGGGCGAGGAAGAGCGCGTGCTGCGTGCGGTTCAGGTGGTGGTCGACGAGCAGCTGGCCCAACCGATCTTGATTGGTCGTCCAGCCGTGATCCAGAGCCGCCTGGAGCGGTTTGGTCTGCGCATGCGAGAGGGTGTCGACTTCACGGTGATCAACCCAGAGCAAGACGATCGCTACCGAGACTATTACGACACCTACCACCGGCTCACCAGCCGCAAGGGCGTCACGGCTCAGTACGCCAAGATCGAAATGCGTCGCCGTCACACCCTGATCGGCTCCATGATGATCCACAAGGGCGATGCCGATGGCATGGTCTGCGGCACCTTCGGTACCCACAGCCTGCACCTGCACTATGTCGATCAGGTCTTGGGTCGCAAACCAAACGCCAGCTGTTATGCGGCGATGAACATCCTCATGCTGCCCAACCGCACCGTGGCGATCGTCGACACCCATGTCAACGAGAACCCCTCGGCTGAGCAGATCGCTGAGATCACCATCGCAGCGGCAGCGGAGATGCGCAAGCTTGGCCTAGAGCCCCGTGCGGCGCTCATTTCTCACAGCAACTTTGGCAGCTCTCAGTCCCCCTCGGCGCAGAAGATGCGTCAGGCGCTCGCCTTGCTCCGTGAGCGTGCTCCCGACATGAACGTGGATGGGGAGATGCATGGTGATGTGGCGTTGGATCCATCCATGCGGGCGCAGATCCTGCCTGACTCGACCCTGGTCGGTGAGGCGAATCTCTTGGTAATGCCCAGCCTGGAGTCCGCCAACATTGCTTACAACCTGCTCAAGACGGCTGCCGGCAACAATGTTGCAGTGGGTCCCATTCTCTTGGGATGCGCGGCACCGGTGCACATCGTCACCTCGTCGGCCACGGTTCGTCGCCTGGTGAACATGACGGCCCTGACCATCATCGACGCCAACACCAAGGCCGGAGCGGTCTAGAACTCTCCCAACCGGACGGCGATGGCAGTCAGCACGGCTGCTGCCGCTGTCTCGGTGCGCAGGATGCGAGGTCCGCAGCGCACGCCCTGAAAGCCGGCCTGTTTGGCCAGGGCTTCCTCTTCGTCGCTCCAACCCGCCTCGGGCCCGATGGCCAGGGTGATGTCCTGCGTGAGGGGTGCGGTCGATAGGCTTTGATTGGCGAATGGGTCCAGCAGCCAGGCGGTGGTACTGACCACCGACAGGGCGGCCTCAAAGCTGGTCACCGGCAAAACCGTCATGACCTGGTTGCGGCCGCACTGCGCAGCAGCTGCGTTGGCAATGCGTTGCCAGTGGGCCTGACGTTTGCTGGCTCGGTCGGCGTCGAGTTTGAGTTGAGACCGGCTGGTTCTAACCGGCATCAGTCGACTGGCCCCCAGTTCACAGGCTTTTTGGACAACCCAGTCCATTTTGTCGCCCAGGCAGAGTGCCTGGATGACCGTGATTCGGGCCGGTGATTCCCGATTGACCGACTCGGGCGTCTCGGCCTGACAGATGCTCTCTTTTGGGTGGGCCTGACTGAGAACTGCCCGGGCCTCCTGGCCCTGGCCATTGAACAAGACCACGGCATCGCCTTCGGTCGCCCGTAGGACCCGAACCAGGTGGTGGGAGGCCTCTTCTGAGAGCTGATTGTGGCCTGGACTCAGCTTGGGGTGAAGAATGCGCGGCAGCATGGGCACATCATAGACCCGAAGATTCAGTGTTTCGAAAGAAATCCGGTAAGAAACTTCAAGGTATCTATAGGTATAAGTCGGTAGAATGGCCGGTCTAGCTGGGCACATTCGCCGCCAGAGCGGGTGGCCCGGCAGCTGACAACAGACCACGCCAGGGAGCCCGTTTTGAGTAGCCACGACACCTCAGCGCCGGCCATGAAAGCCGCCGCGCCCAAGTATCAGTCCCCCATTGAAAAAGACATGGCCAATGCGATCCGAGCGCTGGCGATGGATGCTGTCCAAAAAGCCAATTCTGGTCACCCCGGGATGCCCATGGGCATGGCAGAGATGGCGGTGGCCCTGTGGCGTGATCACCTGAGCCACAACCCAACCGATCCCAAGTGGGCCAACCGTGACCGTTTCGTGGTCAGCAACGGACACGGCTCCATGCTGCTCTATGCCCTGCTGCACCTCACGGGCTATGACCTGCCCATGGAGGAGCTCAAGAACTTTCGTCAGCTGCACTCCAAGACCCCTGGCCACCCAGAGGTCGACATCACCCCCGGCGTCGAGACCACCACTGGCCCGCTGGGACAGGGCATCACCAATGCGGTGGGCCTGGCCCTGGCCGAGCGTCTGCTGGCTGCCGAGTTCAACCAGCCTGGCCATGAGGTTGTCGACCACAACACCTATGTCTTCTTGGGCGATGGCTGCCTGATGGAAGGCATCAGCCACGAGGCCTGTGCCTTGGCCGGTGTCTGGGGCTTGTCCAAACTCATTGCCCTGTACGACGACAACGGCATCTCAATCGATGGTCAGGTGGACGGCTGGTTCCGCGATGACACCAAAAAGCGTTTCGAGGCCTATGGCTGGAACGTGATCGGCCCCATCGATGGCCACGATGTCGCGGCGGTCTCGGCTGCACTGGCCAAGGCCAAGTCCTGGGCCAAGGCTGGCTCGGCTGCGCCTTCGGGCCGACTGGCCCCCACCATGATCATCTGCAAGACCAACATTGGACAGGGCTCCCCCAATCGGGTCGGGACCGCCAAGGCCCACGGCGAGGCCTTGGGCGCTGAGGAGATCGCACTGACCCGCCAGGCCATCGGCTGGCACCATGCCCCCTTTGAGATCCCCACGCCGGTCTACGGCGCCTGGGATGCCAAGTCCTCGGGTCGCAACCGTCAACAGGCCTGGGACAAGCGCTTTGCTGACTATTCGGCCGCCCACCCCACCCTGGCCCTGGCCTTTCAGCGACGCATGCGTGGTGACCTGCCCCGTGACTTTGCCGAGAAGACCCAGGCCCTGATCGCCCAGTTCTGCAAAGACGCCCCCAATGTGGCCAGTCGTAAGGCCTCGCAGATGGTGCTCGATGACATTGGCCCCCGTCTGCCTGGACTGCTGGGTGGTTCGGCCGACCTGACTGGTTCCAACCTCACTAACTGGAAGGGTGTGACCAGCCTCAAGGTGGATGCCAAGGGCCAGATGACGGCCGGTCAGCACATCAGCTACGGCGTGCGCGAGTTCGGCATGGCCGCCATCTGCAATGGCATCGCCCTGCATGGCGGCTTCATTCCTTATTGCGGCACCTTCCTGACCTTCTCGGATTACAGCCGCAACGCCATTCGCATGGCCGCCCTCATGCGCAAGCAGGTCATTCATGTCTTTACCCATGACTCGATTGGCCTGGGTGAGGATGGCCCCACCCACCAGCCCGTCGAGCATCCTTCGTCTCTGCGCCTGATTCCAAACCTGCACGTCTGGCGCCCGGCCGACGCAGTCGAGACTGCTGTGGCCTGGCAGAGCGCCCTGGAGCGTCGCGATGGCCCCACCGCCTTGCTGCTCTCACGGCAGGGCCTGCCGCCTCAGGTGAAGGACAGCAAAACAGCCAAGGACATCGCCAAAGGCGGCTACGTCTTGTCGACCGATGCCAAGCCGGCTGTGGTCCTGATGGCGACCGGCTCCGAGGTCATGCTGGCCATCCAAGCGGCCGAGCAGCTGCGGGCTCAGAAGATTGCGGTTCGAGTGGTCTCCATTCCATCAACCACGGTCTTCGACCAACAGTCGGCTTCCTACAAGGACTCGGTGATGCCCTCTGACATTCCACGTGTGGCCATTGAGGCTGGTGTGACCGACCTCTGGTGGAAGTATCAGCCTGCGGCGGTGCTGGGTCTGGACAAATTTGGCGAGTCGGCCCCTGCTGGGGCACTCTATGCCCACTTCGGATTAACCGCAGAGGCCCTGGCCAAGACTGCCCGTCTGGCCATGGGGCTTCGTGCCTAGTTTTCACTTTTAGACAGGAGAGTTTTCAATGACCATCAAAGTTGCGATCAATGGATACGGCCGTATCGGCCGCAACGTTCTGCGGGCCCACTATGAGGGCGGTAAAAAACACGACATTCAGATCGTGGCGATCAACGATCTGGGCAAGCCCGAGACCAATGCCCACCTGACCCAGTACGACACGGCCCACGGCAAGTTCCCCGGTACCGTCTCGGTCGATGGTGACTACATGGTGGTCAACGGTGACCGCATTCGTGTCCTGGCCAACCGAAATCCTGCTGAGCTGCCCTGGGGTGAGCTGGGCGTAGACGTGGTGCTGGAGTGCACCGGCTTTTTCACAACCAAAGAAAAGGCCTCGGCCCACCTGGCTGGTGGCGCCAAGAAAGTCGTGATCTCGGCACCTGGCGGCAAAGATGTCGACGCCACCGTCGTCTTCGGTGTGAACCAAGGCGTTCTGAAGGCCAGCCACACGGTCATTTCCAACGCTTCATGTACGACCAACTGTCTGGCTCCCGTGGCCAAGGTGTTGCACGAGGCCATTGGCATTGAGTCTGGCCTGATGACCACCATTCATGCCTACACCAATGACCAGGTGCTGACCGATGTCTACCACGAGGACCTGCGTCGCGCCCGTTCGGCCACCATGTCCATGATCCCCACCAAGACTGGCGCCGCTGCGGCCGTCGGTCTGGTACTGCCTGAGCTGAATGGCAAACTCGACGGCTTTGCCATGCGCGTGCCCACCATCAACGTCTCGGTGGTCGATCTGACCTTCAGCGCCAAGAAGGCCACGTCTGTTGATGAGGTCAATCAGCTGCTCAAGGCCGCGGCTGAGGGCCCCATGAAGGGCGTGCTGGGCTACAACACGGCCCAATTGGTCTCTGTTGACTTTAACCATGACAGCCATTCCAGCGTCTTTGACTCGACCCAGACCCGTGTCTCGCCCGATGGCAAGCTGGTCAAGATCCTGTCGTGGTACGACAACGAGTGGGGCTTCTCCAACCGTATGTTGGACACCACCGTTGCGCTGATGTCCGCCAAGTAAAGCCTCGCTGTTTGTTCTAAAACAGAGTCAAAACTGAGAGCCTCGGCCGGTCTGATGAACAGACCGGACCGACGCCAACCCTGGGAGACCACCATGAAGTTCAAGCGCATGTCCGACTTGTCCCTCGCGGGCAAGCGTGTGTTTATTCGAGCCGACCTGAACGTGCCGCAGGATGACAGCGGCAAGATCACTGACGACACCCGAATTCGGGCTTCGATTCCTGCGATTGAGCAGGCCTTGAAGGCAGGCGCTGCCGTCATGGTGACCTCTCACCTGGGTCGTCCGACCGAGGGCGAGTTCAAGACCGAAGACTCACTGGCGCCCATTGCCCTGCGCATGGGCGAGATCATGGGCCGCAAAGTCCCTCTGATTCAGAACTGGGTTGAAGGTGGCTTCACGGTTAATCCCGGCGAGGTGGTTCTGCTGGAGAACTGTCGCGTCAACAAGGGTGAGAAAAAAGACAACGAAGAGCTGGCCAAGAAGATGGCCGCCTTGTGCGATGTCTACGTTAACGATGCTTTTGGCACCGCCCACCGGGCCGAGGCCACCACCCACGGCATCGCCCGCTTTGCGCCTGAGGCCTGTGCAGGCCCACTGATGGCGGCCGAGCTCGACGCATTGGGCAAAGCCCTCCAGTCGCCCAAGCGGCCTTTGGTGGCCATTGTGGCGGGTTCCAAGGTCTCGACCAAGCTCACCATCCTCAAGTCGCTGGCCGATAAGGTGGACCAGCTGATCGTCGGTGGCGGCATTGCCAATACCTTTATGGCGGCGGTCGGACTGCCCATCGGCAAGTCACTGGCCGAGACCGACCTGATCCCCGAGGCCAAGGCCATCATCGATGCCATGAAAGCCCGCGGAGCCGATGTGCCGATCCCCGAGGACGTGGTGACTGCCAATGAGTTCTCCGCCCAGGCGCGCGCGAATAAAGTCGCTGCCACCGATTGCGCCGTGGACGACATGATTCTGGACATTGGCCCCAAGACTGCCGCTCGACTGGCCGGCATCGTGGCCAACGCCGGCACCATCGTCTGGAACGGACCGGTCGGTGTCTTCGAGATCGAGCAGTTCAGTGGCGGCACCCGGACGCTGGCCAGCGCCATTGCTCATTCCCCAGGCTTTTCCATCGCCGGTGGCGGTGACACCCTGGCGGCCATTGCCAAGTACAACATCGGCAGCCAGATCGACTATATCTCAACCGGTGGCGGTGCATTCTTGGAATTCCTAGAAGGCAAGGTACTGCCAGCGGTCGCCGCCCTGGAGGCGCGCGCATAATCCGGACATGAAACTCTCCCGCGCCACCAAAATCGTAGCCACCCTCGGGCCGGCCTCTAACAGCCCCGAGAAAATCACCGAGTTGGTGGCCGCGGGAGTTGATGTCTTTCGGTTTAACTTTTCTCACGGCACGGCCGATGAACACCGGGCCCGTGCTCAGGCCGTTCGGGCTGCGGCCAAGGCGGCGGCTCGCCACGTTGCCATCCTGGTTGATCTGCAGGGCCCAAAGATTCGTGTGGGCAAGTTCGCCAACGGCAAGATCGAACTCGCCAATGGCGATCGTTTTCGATTCAACACCGAGTGCACGCTGGGTGATCAGCAGCAGGTGGGGCTGGACTATCCGGAGTTGGTGGGTGATGTCTCGGTAGGGGACACTCTGCTGCTCAACGATGGCCTGATCTCCATGCGGGTCGATGCAGTGGGGGCCACCACCATCGACTGCACCGTACTCGAGGGGGGTGTGCTGTCCGATCGCAAGGGCATCAACCGCCAAGGTGGTGGACTGACCGCCCCAGCACTGTCTGACAAAGACAAACAAGACATCCTGGTGGCCGCTGAGATCGAGGCCGATTTTCTAGCCGTTTCGTTCCCCAAAAATGCCCAGGACATGCAAGAGGCCCGTGAACTGCTCAAGGCAGCGGGCGGCCATGCCTGGCTCATTGCCAAGATTGAACGCGTGGAGGCCATTGAAAACCTGGCCGAGATCATCGAGGCCAGCAATGGCCTGATGGTGGCTCGGGGTGATCTGGCTGTTGAGGTGGGCGAGGCGGCCGTGCCAGCCTTGCAAAAAAAGATGATTCGCATGGCCAGAGAGGCCAACCGCCTGACCATCACGGCCACGCAGATGATGGAGTCCATGATCAGCTCGCCCGTGCCCACCCGGGCCGAGGTCAGCGATGTAGCCAATGCGGTGCTCGATGGCACCGATGCCGTCATGCTCAGTGCCGAGACGGCAGCCGGTCAGTTTCCGGTGCGAACGGTTCAGACCATGGTGCGAATCTGTGTGGAGGCTGAAAAATCCACCCAGACCACCCTGGACACCCACTGGCTGGACCGCACCTTCAGCCGCATCGACCAGTCGGTGGCCATGGCGGCACTCTTTACCGCACGTCACCTGGACATTAAAGCCATTGCTGCTCTGACAGAGTCGGGCGCTACTGCCTTGTGGATCTCCCGGCTCAACGCGGGCGTGCCGGTCTACGCCTTGTCGCCATCCTCGCGATCCAGGCGCCGGATGGCCCTTTATCGAGACGTAGAGCCCATGCGCATCGACGTGGATGGGCTGGACCGAGACCAGGTGCTTCGGCTGGCGGAGCAGCGGCTGGTGGACGAGGGCTTGGTGGCTGCGGGGGACATGATCGTCTTGACCGTCGGCGAGCCGATTGGCCAGGCTGGGGGGACCAACACCATGAAAATCGTCCAGGTGAGCGCAACGCCCGGTCAGGGCTAAAATAAGCGTTTTTTCGGGAGGAAACCCATGGCACTGGTCTCCATGCGCCAGCTCTTAGACCACGCCGCTGAAAACGGCTACGGCATCCCCGCTTTTAACGTCAACAACCTGGAGCAGGTCCAGGCCATCATGTCCGCTGCCAGCGAGCTCGATGCCCCCGTAATCATGCAGGCCAGTGCAGGCGCTCGGAAGTATGCCGGTGAGGGTTTCCTGAAATACCTGATTCAGGCTGCGGTCGAGACCTACCCCAAGGTGCCCGTGGTCATGCACCAAGACCATGGCCAGAGCCCCGATGTCTGCCGAGGCGCGATTGATCTGGGTTTCTCCAGCGTTATGATGGATGGCTCGCTCGAGGCCGATGGCAAGACCATCGCCAGCTACGAGTACAACGTCGATGTCACCCGAAAGGTCGTCGACATGGCCCACAAGATTGGCGTGTCGGTCGAGGGCGAGCTGGGCTGCCTGGGATCTCTCGAGACCATGAAGGGCGACAAGGAAGACGGCCACGGCACCGAGGCCACCATGACCATCGACCAGCTGCTGACCGATCCGGAGCAGGCGGCCGACTTTGTGAAAAAGACTCAGGTCGATGCACTGGCCATTGCGATCGGCACCAGCCATGGCGCCTACAAATTTACTCGCAAGCCGACCGGTGACATTCTGGCGATCTCTCGCATCAAAGAAATCAACCAGCGTATTCCCAATACCCACCTGGTCATGCATGGCTCGTCCAGCGTCCCTCAGGAGTTGCTGGCCGAGATTCGTGCGTTTGGCGGGGACATGAAGGAAACCTATGGCGTGCCCGTCGAGGAAATCCAGCAGGCCATCCAACACGGCGTGCGCAAGATCAACATCGACACCGACATCCGTCTGGCCATGACGGCGGCCATTCGCCGTTACATGGGTGAGAACCCCTCCAAGTTTGACCCCCGTGACTACCTCAAGCCTGCTCGTGAGGCGGCCAAGCAGGTCTGTCTGGCTCGATACCAGGCCTTTGGCTGTGCTGGCCAGGGCAGCAAGATCAAGCCGGTCACGCTGGTCGACATGGCTGCCAACTATGCCGCTGGCAAGTTGATGCAGACCGTTCAATGACCGCCCTCTACCAGACCAGTATTCGCAGCCTGCCGCTGATCGCCCGCGGCAAGGTCCGCGACATCTACGCGGTGGGCGAGGACAAGCTGCTGATGGTCGCCAGTGATCGGTTGTCGGCCTTTGATGTGGTGATGAACGAGTCCATTGCCGACAAGGGTGTGGTGCTCAATCGCATGACCGAGTTCTGGTTTGCCAAGCTCGCGCACGTGGTGCCCAACCATCTCACTGGCATTGACCCCGAGACCGTGGTGGCATCCACCGAGGTCGACCAGGTTCGTGGCCGGGCGGTCGTGGCCAAGCGCTTGAAGCCCCTGCCCGTCGAGGCGGTGGTCCGTGGCTACCTGATTGGTGGCGGCTGGAAGGATTACCAGGCCAGTGGTCAGGTCTGTGGCATTGACCTGCCGGCGGGACTCAAGCAGGCCAGCCGTCTGCCCGAGCCCATCTTTACGCCCGCCCGCAAGGCTGCGGTCGGTGAGCACGACGAGAACATCTCGTTCGAAACCGTCATTGAGATGATTGGTGAGCCTCTGGCCAAAGAGATCCGTCGCATCAGCATTCAGCTCTACCAAGAGGCCGCTGCTTATGCCTTGGAGCAGGGCATCATCATTGCCGATACCAAGTTTGAATTCGGGCTGGATGACAAGGGTGTTCTGCATCTGATGGACGAGGTGCTCACGGCTGACTCGTCGCGCTACTGGCCGGCTGACTCCTATGCCGAAGGCATCTCACCGCCGAGCTTCGACAAACAATACGTCCGTGATTACCTGGAGACCCTGGACTGGGGCAAGACCGCTCCAGCGCCTGCCCTGCCACCACACGTGATCGAGCGCACAGCTGCCAAGTATCGCGAGGCACTGTTTAGAATCGCGGGCGTTCGCATGCCGGTGGTCGGTGTCGTTATGGGATCGCAGTCCGACTGGGACGTGATGAAGCACGCAGTCGACATTCTGGATCAGTTTGGCATCCCGCATGAGGCCCGGGTGGTCTCCGCTCACCGTATGCCCGATACCCTCTATGACTATGCCGAGCAGGCATGTGCACGTGGTCTTCGCGGCATCATTGCTGGTGCAGGCGGGGCTGCTCATCTGCCGGGTATGCTGGCGGCCAAAACCACTGTGCCTGTGTTTGGTGTGCCCGTACCCTCCAAGTACCTGCGTGGCGAAGACTCCTTGTATTCCATCGTCCAGATGCCCAAAGGCATCCCAGTCGCGACCTTCGCGATTGGCGAGGCCGGTGCCGCCAATGCCGCTTTGCATGTCATTGCGACGCTGGCCACTGAAGATGAGGTCCTTCGAGACCGACTGGCCGCTTTCCGCGCAGAGCAGACCAGTGCCGCAGTCTCGATGAATGCCAGCCTGGGCAAGCCCACCGAATGAACATTGGGCTGTTGGGTGGCGGTCAGCTGGGTCGCATGATGATTCAGGCCGCTCACCAGCTGGGACACACGGTGACGGTCTTGGATCCAGATCCAAACGGACCGGCTGGGCAGATCGCCGATCAGGTGATTGTTGGCGCCTACGATGACCCTCAGGCCCTGGCCCAGTTGGCGCAGTCGGCCAGTGTCTTCACCACTGAATTCGAAAACGTCCCGGCAGCCTCTCTGCGGTTTTTGGCCGCCCATGGCCAGACCTATCCCAATGCGGACTGTGTCGAAAAAGCGCAGGATCGACTCGTCGAGAAGGCCTTTATTCAGTCGGCTGGCGTGGCCGTTGCGGCCCATGCTGCCATTCGGTCGGTTGACGATCTAAAGACCTGCGCAGCTGACTTGTTCCCGGCGATTCTCAAGACGGCCCGTCTGGGATACGACGGCAAGGGACAGGCGGTTGTGCAGAACCGTGACCAGGCCATTGAGGCTTTCAAGTCCATGGGTGCTGTGGTCTGTGTCTTGGAAAAAAAGCTGCCGCTTGCCAAAGAGATCTCGGTCATCATCGCCCGTCACGCCGACGGCTCGGTTGCGGTCTTTCCGGTCGGCGAGAACATTCACAAGGGCGGCATTCTAGACACCACCACCGTGCCAGCGCAGATCGATGAATCGCTCGCGAGCACTGCTCGTGATGCGGCCAGTCGCATTGCCCAGGCCATGGGTTATGTGGGGGTGCTCTGTGTAGAGTTTTTTGTTCTGGCTGATGGCAGCCTGGTGGCCAATGAGATGGCACCACGTCCCCACAACAGTGGCCACTACAGCATCGAGGCTTGTCAGACCAGCCAGTTTGAGCAGCAGGTCCGCATTTGCGCGGGCCAAGCACTGGGTTCAACTGACCTGAAGTTTCCAGTGCGCATGACCAACCTCTTGGGCGACCTCTGGTTTCCAAACGGTGAGGCTGCTGGTCAGGTTGAGCCAGATTGGGCTGCCATGACCCAGATGCCTGGTAGCAGTCTGCATCTGTATGGCAAGGCTCAGGCCCGCCCAGGCCGCAAGATGGGTCATCTGACCCAGCGATTGGATGTCTGATCAGGCACTGATCGATCAGGCTGCCAAGGGCCTGGCTGCTGGCCACCTGGTGGCCTTCCCAACTGAGACGGTCTATGGCCTGGGTGCGGATGCCTTGTCTTTATCAGCAGTCGCCCGGGTTTTTTCGGTCAAAGGCCGACCTGCAGATCACCCGTTGATTGTCCATGTGGCGGATTTGAATGCAGCAAAAGCGCTGGCATCTGATTGGCCAGAGTCCGCACAAGGTCTGGCCCAGGCCTTCTGGCCGGGACCACTGACCTTGATTGTTCAAAAGGCTGACTGCGTCCCGATTGCCGTGACCGGTGGCCAGCAGACGGTCGGGCTGCGTGTGCCCAGTCATCCCATGGCACTGGATCTTCTGCGTGCATTTGGACAAGTAGGCAGTGGTGCCGTTGCTGCACCCTCGGCCAACCGATTTGGCGGTGTGAGCCCCACCCGTGCCCAGGATGTCAGCCGCAGCCTGGCCGGGCGTCTCGGTGCGAACGATCAGATCCTGGATGGCGGCGCTTGCCAGGTGGGGCTTGAGAGCAGCATTGTGGACTGCACAGTCGATCCTCCACGTCTGCTGCGTCCCGGCGGGCTACCCAGAGCGGCGATTGAGGCGGTGGTGGCCCTGGCACCCCCCCCGGCATCCCCGTTACCGTCCAAGGGTGCGCCATCGACCGAGGCCCCTCAGATCCATCAGACCCCTCGTGTCTCTGGATCACTGGACTCCCATTACGCGCCGAGCACCCGTCTACTGATGCTGTCGCGCAAGGCCCTTTTAGAGTCTGCTGCGGCCAGGGCTGAGTCCCAACCCTCTTCGAGGGCTGCGCTTTGTTTCTGCTTTGATCCAACGGGTGTGGCCGTCTCGCCAAGCCTGATCATTCAGCAGGCCCCCACCGATGCAGCGGACTATGGCCGCTCGCTCTATGCGCGACTCAACGACTGGGATCAGCAGGGCTTTGACGAACTCTGGTTGGAGACCCCACCGTTAACACCCGAATGGGAAGCCGTCTGGGATCGCCTGCGTCGCGCCAGCCACAGAGATTCTTCAGCGGCAACGTAACCGTTGCGCGAAGGCTCTATCGCCGCCGGGGTATTAGTTGGCCTGGTATTCGCTGATTTCGATCAGGTTCTGGTCTGGGTCTCGAACATAGACCGATAGAATTTTTCCGACTGCGCCTGTGCGTCCGATAGGCCCCTCGATGATGGGCCAGTTGGCCTTGGCCAAGGCCTCCACCACGGCTGTGAGCGGACGGTCTGCAATAAAGCACAGGTCGAGTGCGCCGGGCGTTGGCAGTTCGGCCTTTGGCTCAAACTCTTTGCCTTTGATGTGCAGGTTGATCTTCTGGTGGCCGAAGACAAACGCCCGTCGCTTCACGGGTGGCGTGCCACCCACAAACTCCTCGAGTCGCATGCCCAGAACACGAGTGTAGAAATCGATGCAGGCGTCTTCTTGTGCGGTGGTGAGCACCAGGTGGTCTAGGTGGTCAATCATGTTGGTTCCTTTTTAGATGGGCGTATCAGCTTGGTTTTGCCAGCTTGGTGGTCTGAACGTCAATCGCATTTGCCTGTGCTGAATGCGGCACTCCTCAAAGACGGGCCCCTCGGTGACAAAGCCCGCCCGCTCATAAAAGGTGAGGGCATGAAGCTGAGCATGCAGGATGAGTTGGTCAAAGCCTAGGGCGCGGGCTTCCTGGATGAGCGCCTGCAAAATCGCCAGACCCAGGCCTTGGCCCCTGGCATTTTCCAAGACCGCCATGCGACCGATGCGGCCAACGCCAGCGCCCAATGACAGCAGACGACCCGTTGCGACCGGTCGCTCGGATTGCAGGATCAGCGCGTGTCGACTGACCGGGTCCAAGCCGTCCCATTCCTCGTCTTCGGTCACCGCCTGTCCGAGCACGAAGACGGGGTAACGCACGGCACGGGCCTGCTCGCCAAGGGCCGACCACTGATCCACCTGCACGGTCCGGCCAGCGATCGCATAAGACTGGGGGTCACGTGGTGTGGACCAGACACTGCCCGGCCAAAAAGGGTCTGTTCGCCATCGACACATCACATGCCAATGCAGATGCGGGACCATATTGCCCAGGCTGGCCAGGTTGATCTTGTCTGGCTGGTACTGCTGCCGCAGCTCTTCCTCTTGCGCCAGTACCTTCTGAAAGATCTCCAACTGTTGGTCGGCAGACAGATCGGTCATCTCGGCCACATGGTCTTGCCAGATCACCCGTCGAAATCCGGGCCACTCCGGGTCCAAGACCTCAATCACGCGAGTCTGTTGGTCTTGAGACAGGACGGCCTCGTCCTTGGGCAGGCAGAGGGGGCAGGACTTGGATGTCATGGCGGCAGTCTAGCGTCTGCGCAGGGCCACGACCACCATGATCAGACCCAGGGCAGCGAGCCAATGCTTGGCCCACTCACCAAACCAGGCGGTGTTGGACAGGGTCTCGTGTAGCGCGATCACCAGAGCCGCACCAGCAAAGCCTGACCAGATGGGTCGTCGACCACCGAGCAAGACCATGAGCAGGGCCATGCCTGAGGTCTGCCAGGCAAAGACCTGCGGACTGACAAAACCAAATCGCAAGGCGTGGAGAAAGCCTGCGCTGCCGGCCATGAGTCCCGAAAGCACATAAGCCAGCCATTGAAACTGCATGGGCTCGTAGCCCAGGGACACTACGCGTGACGGGTTGTCATGAATGGCTCGCAGAAGAAATCCGAATGGCGAACGCTGCAAGCGCAGCAGCAGCAACAGCCAGCCCATCACCATGATCAGCGTGAGCAGCAGTCGGTTCACAGGGTCCTTGAGTGACCAGATGCCTTCGCTGGGACGGGTGAGATAGAGACCATCCGAACCGCCAAACAGGTTTGTCTCAAAGGCCAACACAAAACACATCTGGGCAAAGGCCAGCGTCGCCATGAGGAAAAACAGTCCCTTTGACCGCAGCGCCAGCAGTCCGGTGATACCGGCAAAGACAGCACAGACCAACAAGGCGCCGAGCAGAGTGAGCCAGAAGTTGGCCGTGTGTTGGCTGAGCAAGGCCAGGCTGTATCCCGCCAGGCCGTAGAAGGCCGCATGTCCCAGGCTCACCAAACCCAACTGCTGAATCAAAAGCCACAGACTAGTCGCCAGCAGGCCCATTTCAAGCCACTGGGACAAGAGGTCCAGGCCGTAGATCATCGACCGCCTCCGCCATCAGCTTGGTGGCCCATGAGCCCCTGCGGCCGAAAAGCCAGCATTACGGCCATGCACAGGTAGATGGCCAGGCCTGAGGCTTGCGGAAAGGCCACGCGCCCGATGGTGTCGACCACGCCAATGAGCAGGGCCGCCACCAGGGTGCCGGTGAGTGAACCCAGTCCACCCAGAATCACCACCACCAGGCTGGTCACCAAGACCTGCTGCCCCATCTGCGGGTAGAGGGTGTAGATGGGCGCAGCCAACAAACCAGCGAGCATGGCCAGGCTGCAACCCATGGCCACAACCGCCGCTGACAACCGGATTGGATTGATACCAAGGCTAGCCAAGCGCAGACGGTTCTCGGCCAGCGCCAGAATCTGCAGTCCAAACCGGGTACGGTGGATAAAGACAAAGAGGCCCGCTGCCATCAACAGGCAGAGCAGACCAACCGCGATGCGGTAGTGTGGATAGGTGAGCAGATCTGTCAGCGGTAGGCTGCCCGATAGCCAAGTCGGAACGGCGATGGACAAGACATCATCCCCCCAGACCAGGGATCGGATCTCTTCGAAGACCAGGACCAGGCCAAAGGTGAGCAGCACTTGCTCAAGCGGGTGCTGCTCAAAGGTCTTTCGAAGCAGCAGACGTTCGATCACCAACCCCAGGCCCAGACTGACCGGGATGATGAGCACCAAGGCCCATTCCAGCCGACCGGTCAGACTGACCAGGCTGAAGCCCAGGTAGGCGCCCAGCATGTAGATGGCACCGTGGGCCAGATTGAGAATCCCCATGGCCCCCAGCATGAGGCTCAGCCCACTGGCCATGAGAAACAGCAGCAGGCCGTACTGCAGGCCGTTGACCAACTGGATCAGCAGGTAGATCGGATCGGTCACAGCCAGCGGTCTAGCTCAGTCGGCAGTTGGAACCTGGATCCTCCAGGGCTTTGGCGGCAATGCCCTTGTAGAGATTCTGCTGACCAACGACTTGTCGCAGGTAGATGTCTTGAATGGGGTTGTGCGCCTTGGACATGACCCAGTCGCCGCGAGGGCTGCTGATGCGAATGCCCTCCAAGGCCTTTTGCATCACCTTGGCTGTTGGATCGCCCTGTGTGGCCTTGAGGGCCTGGGCCAGGACCAGGCCAGTGTCGTAACCCTGCACGGCAAAGACGTCGACGGGCAGCTTGCTGACCTTCTTCCAGGCCTGACGAAAGGCCTTGTCTTTGGCATTGGGTAGGCCGTCGGCGTAATGCAGCACGCTGGTAATGCCCTCGGCCTCGCCCTTGAGCGCATGCAAAATGCCCTCGGTGGTGTGCCCCGTGACGTAGAGTGGGATCTTGTCCTTCAGGCCGGACCGCGCATAGTCGAGTAGAAACTTGGCTGCACCCGAGCCTGAGAAAAAGCACGAGACGGCTTGTGGTCTGGCAGCGGCGATCTGAGCCAGCAGGGGGCCAAACTCCAACTGTGGAAAGGGCAGCGTCAGGCTGGTGAGCACCTTGCCACCATGGGCCTCAAAACCCTGTGCAAAGGCCTCGGCGTACTCTTGGCCGGCGGTGTACTTCCAGGTCAGAAAAGCGGCCGTCTTGATGCCTTGGTCGGCCATGACCTTGCCCAGGGGGTAGATGGTCTGCCAGTTGGAGAAAGACGTGCGAAAAACGTTGGGGGCGCAGGCCGAACCAGTCAAGGCATTGGCGCCTGCGTTAGGGATCAGCATCAGGTGACCGGATTCACGGGCCACCTTGGCCATGCCCAGGGCCACACCAGAGTGGACTGAGCCGATTAGCAGATCGACCTTGTCGCGAGCAATCAAACGGTTGGCATGCTCGGGGGCCTTGCTGGGATTGGATTCATCGTCGACCGTTAAGAACTCAACAGGGCGACCAGCCCATTGCCCGCCTGACTCCTGTAAGGCCAGACGCATGCCTTGCAAAATGGCGGCACCCAGAGGGGCGTAGGTGCCCGAGGCGGGCAGCATCACACCGATGCGCAGAGCGGCGGGTTTGGCTTGAAGGATCCGCGGGGCAGCACCGAGCATCAGGCTGCCGGCCACGGCATGAAGGACTTGTCGACGGGCATGGGTTCTCATGCCCGACAGTTTAGCGTCCCGAGCAGTGACCGCCAGCAGCGGCCTTGCCGCTGCCCATGGCCAGCATGGCGGGTTCAGCCCTTGGTTTGTCGGTGGCGGCAAAGTCGTAGGACAGGCCCATGATCAGCAGAGCCCAGAACAGCCAGGGGGCGAGTCGAGAGAGCTTCATGGCATTTGTACCTTCAGTCGAATGCGGACACCCACCATGGATCCTAAAAAGGCCATGGCGAACCAGACCCAGCCGTGCAGGCTGGCCGAAGCCACCCCACCCAGAAAGGCGCCGATGTTGCAGCCAAAGGCCAGCCGTGAGGCATAGCCCATGACCAGCCCTGCGGCGATGCCGGTAAGCCAGTGCTGCAGACGAAGCCGCGAGAAGCTCTTGTCGGTGCTGGCTTGGTGTTCGGCTGACCATTTGGCAGAGAGCAGGGCGCCAAAGAGCAGACCAATGTTGGTGAGGCTGGTGATGTCCCAGAGAACGGGTTCGGCCAGTCGTTGGGCATGAGGGGCAACCCCCCAGAAGGCATCGTTGGCAAAGTCTGCGCCCAGACCACTGGCGATCTTGGCACCCCAGAGACCTAGTCCATACACAATGCCCCAGGGCTGGCCGGCCACGATCAGATGGACGGCATAGAGGACGGCCAAGACCAGCCCGCCGATCAGCCAGCGGCGCAGCGTCGGCGACAGCCCAGATTCGATGGGCGGGTTGGCCGTTAGGCTGCGACGGTAGGCGAGCCAGGTCACCACAGCGCAGCCCACGATGGTGAGGAGCAGGGCGGCCCAAGGACCAAGGGCCGCGAGCAGGTCAAGGCTCGCTGCTTGGCCTTGCTGATCAAAGGGCCCACCCAGCGCGAGCCAGGCTGGCTGGTGGGATGCTCCGACAGTAGAGCCGACAATAAAGGCAGGCAGCACCACCCAAGACAGCGGGGCGGATGCGCCAGCTTTGTACAGCGTGCCAGAGCCACAACCGTCAGCCAGTTGCATGGCCAGGCCAAAGACGAAGGCCCCTAGGATCAGGCTGTAGCTGATGGGAGAGACGGCACCGACCAACTCACCCGGATGGCTGGCGATCAGGGGCAGCGTGAGACCAGCGGCCAGCACCATGAGCAGCATCTGGCCGTAGACCCCCCTTGGGTCTTTCTGCAGGATGAGGACCCGCCAACCGGTGGTAAACCCAAACCGGAAGCCCTGCAAGGCCAGGCCAAAGCCGATGCCGAGCAGCACCAAGAGACCCGCCTGCAGGCCAGCAAAGAAGACAATGGTGAGAACACCCAAAAGGCCTGCGAGAAGCAGGCCTGATCGTTGCAGCAGCATGAACCGCCCTTCTGGGAAGAGGTTGTTAGTTTTTCATGATCCCGATGCCTTTGACCTGGCGCATGAGTGCGGTCGATCGGCTGGGTTCGTTATCCATGGGCAGACCCGCTTTACTCCAGGCCACGACGGACTCGGGGTACATGCGGACGTTTTTCTGGCCAAGGATCTCGGAGAGGATAAACCAGTGGGTCGCCGCCCAATGACCTGCATTACAGAAACTCACCTGGGGCTGGGCACTAACAAAGCCCTCTCGTTGCGCGATGCTGCGCAACTGGGTGGTGTCCAGCAGTCGACCCGTGTTGGCGACAAACCATTCCTCGGAGTCCCAGTGCTTGGCACCCGGCAAGGTGCCCCACCGGGCGGCCTGAGGATGACGCATCTCGCCCAAGAAAAAGTCCTCGGGGCGGGCATCGATCAGCAATGGCGTCTTGCCAGACTTGGTGAGTTGATTGAGTTCGTCGGTACCGACCATCATGGCCTGGTTGTAGGTCAGCTTGGGCCTGCTGGGCGGGATCTTGGCGGGCTCGCCTTTGTCCAGCGGTAACTTGGCCGCCATCCAGGCGCCGGTGCCACCATTGAGCACCGCCAGCTTGGTAAAGCCTGCTGCCTTGAGGTTCCAGTAGATACGGGCTACCCCGCCGAACTCGGTGGCATCCGAGCCAGAGCCGGCTAGCACCACGGCTTGCTGGGGGTCCAGGCCCAGGCTGGCGACCAATTGGGTTAGTGCAGCCAAGGGCATGACGGCACCCGGATTCTCTTTGGGTCCTCTAAACAGAGAGTAGGGCGCAGGCCGCGAGCCAGGGATGTGACCGGCTGCATAGTTGGGTGTCTTGCCATCGGTCTGGAAGAGCTCGCGGGTGTCGAGCACCACCACCGATTTACTGTCGACCAGCGCTTTGAGCTGCTGGGCTGAGACGATGGGGCCTGGTAGGTTGGCTGCTTGGACGCCCGAGGCCAAAAAGCCCATGGCCAGCATCAGCAGCAGGGCGAAGGCGGAGGAGAAGAGTCTGGTGTTGATATTCATGGCTGCAGTCTAGGGCGAGACCAGCGCTTTGCTTATGCGAATTCCGACTAAGGTCTTTACCTGTGGTGCAAAGGCCCGGCCAGCCGGTACCATGCTCGCCATGACCAAACTCGCCGCAAACCTCACCTTTCTATGGCCCGAGAAGCCTTTCCTCGAGCGTTTCGCCGCCGCCCGCGCGGCTGGTTTCTCCGCCGTCGAAGTCTTGTTTCCCTACGAGGCCAGCGATGCGGTGTTGGCCGAGTTGGTGACCGCCCACGAGCTCCAGATGGTCTTGATCAATGCGCCGGCTGGTGACTGGGCTGCCGGTGAGCGGGGCCTGGCCGCCTTGGATGGTCGACAGACCGAGTTTCGACAGGGCTTTCTAAAGGCTTTGGGCACTGCCGAGGCCTTGGACGTGCCGCAGATCCACGTCATGGCTGGACTCTGTTCTGCCAACGATGCCAAGGCCCGTGAGGTCTATCTGAGTAACCTGGTTTGGGCTGCAGACCAGGCCTATGCTGCCGGCCGAGGCATCACCATTGAGCCACTCAATGGACGCGACGTACCGGGTTATTTTCTCAACACCATGCCCATGGGTGAGGCGATTGTTCGAGAAGTCGCGCATCCAGCCCTCAAGCTTCAGTTCGACTTTTACCACCAGCAGATTCTTCATGGTGATGTCTACCGCAGCCTTGAACGTGCCATCGATGTGGTGGGGCATGTTCAGATTGCTGGGGTCCCCGATCGGCATGAGCCCTCCACCGGTGAACTTGCTCACGACCGGCTGCTCGCTCGGTTAGACCAACTCGGCTATACCGGCTGGGTGGGTTGTGAGTACAAGCCTTCTGGCGCCAAAACCGAAGACGGGCTGGCCTGGGCCGAGCCTTACTTGGCAGCCTGACCACTCGGGGACTTGAGATGACGGCTGACACCATGACCAGCACCCCCAACAAATCGCCCAGCACTCAGATCGCCATTTTTGGAGGCGGCTGTTTCTGGTGCCTCGAGGCCGTCTTTCAGCGAACCACCGGTGTCACCAAGGTGTTGTCGGGCTACATGGGCGGGCACCTGGCCAACCCCAGCTACGAGGCAGTCTGTGGCAAGCAGACTGGCCATGCAGAGGTGGTCTTGGTCGAATACCGCCCCGATCAGATTGGCTATGCCGCACTGCTCGACATTTTTTTCACCATTCACGATCCCACCACGCCCAATCGCCAGGGTAACGATGTGGGTCCCCAGTATCGGTCGATGGTCTTCGCCACCAGCGCTTCGCAGTGCGAGTTGGCGGGTCGAAAGCTTGGCGAACTGCAGTCCGCCGGCGTGAGGGCTGTGACCGAGTTGGTGGATGTCACCGGTGAAGACTGGCGGGTGGCCCTTGATCAGATCACACGCGATAGTGATTCAACGACGGTGAGGACGGTGAGACCGGAGGTTGTCTTCTGGCCAGCAGAAGCTGACCATCACAGCTACTTTAATCGCAACCCGGGGCAGGGCTACTGCCTGTTTGTGGTCGCACCCAAAGTCATCAAGGCGCAACAGTCGTTTCCTGCGATGGTGAAAGACTAAGGCGCCAGACGCTCCACGATCCAGCCCGAGGCCGAAGGCTCGGTTGCCCGGTAACGAATTCGATCATGCAGGCGAGATGGACGGCCCTGCCAGAACTCATAGAGGTCCGGCAGCAGCCGGTAGCCACCCCAGTGTTCGGGACGGGCGGGGTCTTCTCCCAGGGTTTGAGTGAAGTTGGCTTGGCGATCCATGAGCCATTGGGCATTGGGGATCACCGAGCTCTGCGGCGAGGCCCAGGCGCCCAGCCGATTGCCCAGCGGACGTGACCGGTAGTAACGGTCGGATTCTGCCGCTGAGAGCTTTTCAACACGACCCTCGATGCGCACCTGACGCTCTAACTCAGGCCAGAAAAACAGCAGGCTGGCCCAAGGGTCGGCCGCCAGGGCCTGGCCCTTGGCCGACTGGTAATTGGTGAAAAAGGCCAAGCCGCCATCGTCATCGATCCCGCGAATCAGCACGACCCGGCTGGTGGGACGTCCCCTGGGCGAGACCGTTGACAGGCTCATGGCATTGGGCTCGGGGCACTTGGCCGATACCGCCTGCTCTAGCCAGGCGGCCAGTTGGTCTTTGGGGTGAGGGGTGACGTCGGTCAGGTCCAGCGAGGCCTGACAGTAGTCTTTGCGAATGGATTCAAGGGTGCTCATATGAATCAATCATAATGTGAAGATGGATTTCGACATCATTCCCGTCACCCCCTTTGAGCAAAACTGCTCATTGATCATCTGCCCGAAAACCCACAAGGCCGCCTTGGTGGACCCGGGTGGTGACTTGGATCAGCTCAAGGCCACTGTCGAGGCGCGAGGTGTGGTGGTGGAGAAGATTCTCTTGACCCATGGCCATATCGACCATTGCGGCGAGGCGGGGCTGCTGGCTCAAGAGCTGGGCGTGCCCATCGAGGGCCCCCATCGAGACGACGCCTTTTGGATTGATCAGTTGCCCACCCAGGGCAAGATGTTTGGCTTTCCGGCGCTCTCGCCCTTTACACCCGATCGTTGGCTGGTCGATGGCGACACTGTGACGGTGGGTGAGTTGGTCCTGGAGGTCATCCATTGCCCGGGCCACACGCCAGGCCATGTGGTGTTTGTGGACTTGGTGGCCCGAATCGCCTTTGTCGGCGATGTGCTCTTTGCCGGTTCGATTGGCCGGACTGACTTTCCCAAGGGCAACCACGAGGATCTTTTGCGTTCGATCAAGGAGCGCCTGTTTCCATTGGGAGACGATATGGCCTTTGTGCCCGGCCATGGGCCGATGAGCACATTTGGGGAGGAGCGTGTCAGCAATCCATTCGTTGGATCCAGACACGGCTGATTGGGCAGCACACAACAAGAGGGTAGGTATGGCCAAGCATCGCATTGAGAAGGTGACCGAAGTCACCCATTGGAATGAGACCTTGTTTTCCTTTAAGGTCACCCGTGACCCGGGCTTTCGCTTCCGCAACGGACACTTCGTCATGATTGGACTTGAGGTGGAAGGCAAGCCCTTGATGCGAGCCTACAGTGTGGTGAGCCCAAACTACGAGGAGCACCTGGAGTTCTTGTCGATCAAGGTGCCCGACGGTCCGTTGACCTCTCGACTGCAGAACATCCAGGTCGGCGATGACCTGCTGATCGGCGAAAAGGCCACCGGCACCCTGGTGATCGATGACCTTAAGCCGGGCAAGCACCTCTATTGCTTCTCCACTGGCACCGGTCTGGCCCCCTTTATGAGCATTGTTCGAGACCCCGAAACCTATGAGCGGTTTGAGAAGGTGGTTCTGATCCACGGCGTTCGCCTGGTCAGTGAGCTGGCTTATGAGGACTATCTCAAAAACGTGCTGCCCAATGATGAGTTCCTGGGTGAGTTGGTGCGCGAACAGTTGATCTATTACCCAACGGTGACCCGAGAGGCTTTTCGTCATACGGGTCGTCTGACCACAGCCATTGAATCTGGTCAGCTCTTTGCCGACATTGGGCTGCCCCCGCTCGATCCTGCGGTGGACCGCGCCATGATCTGTGGCAGCCCAGCCATGCTCAAAGAGACCGCTGAGATGCTCGATGCGCGAGGCTTTGTGGTCTCGCCCGGGTTGGGTCAGCCTGGTGATTACGTGATTGAGCGAGCCTTTGTGGAGCGCTGATCGACGGTGTATCGATAGATGCGGAGACCTCGGGTGAGTGAGACCGCGGGTCCTCCAAACTACATCACGACCTGGGGCTACGCTCGATTGCGTCGTGAGTTACAGGATCTGGTGACCAAGGTGCGGCCAGAGGTCACTCAGGTGGTCTCTTGGGCTGCCTCTAATGGCGACCGCTCCGAGAACGGAGATTACCTCTACGGCAAGAAGCGTCTTCGGGAGATCGACCGACGGATTCGGTTTCTGACCAAGCGATTGGAGAAGGCTGTGGTGGTGGACCCATTGGTTCACCAGGGCAAGGACCAGATCTTCTTTGGTGCCCGGGTCAGCTTTCTGCGCAATGACACAGAGCTTGAAGAGACCGTCACCATCGTGGGACAGGATGAGGTCGAGCCGCTTCAACGGCATGTGAGCTGGGTCTCGCCAGTCGCCAAAGCTTTGCTCAAGGCTCGCGAGGGCGATGAGGTTGTGCTGTGCAGCCCATCCGGAGAGGATCGCCTGTTGATTACCCAGGTGGTTTATGACAGAGTGGTTCTCGATGACGACCATCAAACCAAACGCAGCTGACCAAGATTTTCAGAATTGGGTTCAGCAATCATCGGCGGCGTCACGCCAACCGGCCGAGCCGACTGCTGACCCTGGGGCGTCTTTTGCCGACCAGCTGGCGCTGGCCAAGACCGATGTCAGTCCCACCCCAACTCCTGTCACCAGTTCAGGGGCGAGTTCTGAGGCCGTGCCCGCGACCTACATTCCCAGTTCAGGACAGGGTGATGACAAGAACGTCCACCATCGTCTGCCCGATGGCACGCCGGTGACCTACGACGACATTCGTCGTGCGGTGGCCGAAGGGCGCGGTGACGAGGATGTCTCGCCTTACTTCACAGGACAGACCAATGCGCAGGCCTTGGCAGCCCATGGCTTTGCCGAGAGCATTGAACAGGCCCCCCGGTTGGTGGGTGGTGTGGCGGCTGTCGCCACGCGTTCGTGGCTGTCTCTGCTGAGTTCGATGACCGACACGTTTGGCTTTGGCGAAAAGATTCGTACGGCCATGGCAGACGACACCACCAACACCCACAACGTCAAGCCCAAGTCTCTAGAAGACTAACTGCGGTAGTCGGCCAGGATGGCCGCCACGGTTGGGCGTCTCAGACGTACCCCCAGTTCTGATGCCAGCCTCTGACTCTGGACCTGCCGAGAGTCCTGCATAAAGCTCATCATCATGGGGCTGACGCGTCCCTGTTGGACCCAGTTTTGTAGCTCCGACCGACTGATGCGTCTGGGAACGGGCAGTCCCACGTGTCGGGCGACTTGCTCGAAGTAGTCGCCCATCTTCAGGTGATCTGGCATGACCGCGTTGGTGATGCGGTTGGGGCGTCCTGTCCAGAGCGCTCGCCAGCAGATCTGGGCCAAGTCGTCCGCATCGATGTGATTGGTGTAGACATCATCGTCCGGCAGCAGGGCTGGCATCCCCGCTCGCAGCCGTTCAATCGGCAGACGCTCTGGCCCGGAGATGCCCGGCACTCGCAGCACATGAAAGCCCAGGGCTCTCCACTGCCGCTCTGCATCGAGTCGTCGAAGTGATCGCGGCTGTTTGGTCAGGCATGGGCTGGTCTCCACCACCACAGCTCCTTGATGGTCGCCATAGACACCGGTGGTGCTGATGTAGACACCGCGCCGTCTTTTGCCAGATGCAGCGCTCATGCCTCTGAGTCCGATGTTGGCTCGGGCTGCTCGCCAGGCAGACGCCAGACGCCTGGATCGAAGGTCTGTCGAGCCCTGCTCAGAAGGCGGCACCAGGACAATGCTGTGCGTCGCCCAATGTGACAGACGGGCTCGAATCGGCGGTTGGTCCAGGTCCCAGCCCAGCCGCCTTGAGACAGGCAACAGCTTGGGGCCTCTGACCTGAGACCCACCGAAGGTTCGCATGAGGCGTGCGCCGATGTCACCACTACCGACCAGTGCGACACGGGGTCTTCTAAATCGAAAGGGCAGGGCGCCGGTGATCATGCTGGGTGACTCGGTTGTTGGCTGAGTGGGCTATTCGCCCAGGTAGGCCGCCCGAATGGCCGGGCTGTCGAGCAGCGTTCGGCCGGCACCCTCTTCGGTGATCTGACCAGACTCCAGGACATAGGCCCAGTCGGCCATCTGTAGAGCCAGACGGGCATTTTGCTCGACCAGCAGAATGCTGGTGCCAGCCTTGGCAATCTCTGAAATGGTCTGAAAGATCTTGTCGACCATGATGGGTGAGAGTCCCATGCTGGGCTCGTCCAGCAATAGCAGGCGGGGGTGAGCCATCAGGGCACGACCCATGGCCAGCATCTGCTGCTCGCCGCCAGACAGTGTTCCGGCGAGTTGATGGGCCCGTTCTTTGAGCCGGGGGAAACGCTCGAACTGTGCCTCTAAGTCTTGTGCAATGAGCGCCTTGGTAGCAGCGGGCCGACTGTAGGCGCCCATCATTAGATTTTCGATGATGGTCATCCGGGAAAAGATGCCGCGACCCTCTGGCACCATGACCAGCCCGGCCGATGGCAGGGCATGCCCCTCTAGTGCCGTGATGTCATCACCATCGAACATGATGCGACCGGCCGCCTTGGGGACCAGTCCGGTAATGGCTCGCAGGGTAGAACTCTTGCCCGCTCCGTTGGCACCAATCAGCGCGACGGTCTGGCCTTGTTGGACCTGCAGACTGATGCCCTTGACGGCTTGGATACCACCGTAGGACACCGCCAGCTGCTCGATGGACAGGTAAGCGGTCTGGCTGGGCAGATGCATGACCGGTGGTTCGTTGGAAGGTTTAGACATGGCTCGCCTGGGTTCCCAGATAGGCCTCGACCACAGCCGAGTCTTTTTGCACCACCGAGGGGGTGCCCTGGGCGATCACGCGACCATAGTCCAGGACGGTCACCTGATCACACAGACCCATGACCAGCTTCACATCGTGCTCGATGAGCAAAATGGTACGGCCGTCGGCCTGGATTCGGACCAGCAGTTCGCGTAGACCGTTTTTCTCTGTGGCATTCATGCCCGCAGCCGGTTCGTCCAAGGCGAGCAGCTGTGGCTCGGTGGCCAGGGCGCGAGCAATCTCCAGGCGACGCTGGTCACCGTAGGACAGCGTGCGTGCGAGCTGATGAGCCGCCTGGTCGATGCCCACATAGCGCAGCCAGGCGTGGGCCTGATCTGCAATGGCTGCTTCCATTTTTTGGTAGCCCTGGGTTCGCAAGATGGCCCCCAAGACACCAGATGACCAGCCATGCGTTCGAACGTGCCGACCAACCATGACGTTTTCCAAGACGGTCATGTCGGCAAACAAGCGAATGTTCTGAAAAGTTCTGGCGATACCGGCCTGGGCGACCTGGTGAACGGAACTGGGCTCGTAGGCCTTGCCATTGAGTTCAAACCGACCGGTGTCCGGCTGGTAAAGGCCAGTGATCACGTTGAAGAAAGTGGTCTTGCCTGCACCATTGGGACCAATCAACCCGTAGATCTGGCCTTGCTCCACCTGCAAGTGCACATCGGTGAGCGCAGCCAGTCCGCCAAAGCGTTTGGAGACGGCCTGCACCTGCAAGAGGGGCGTGGTCATGCGCGGCCTCCTGCGTGGTGACGTGGGATCAAGCCATGCGGGCGGTAGAGCATGATGAGCACCATCGACAGGCCAAAGAGCAACATGCGCAGGGCCTCTGGCGCGATGTACTCATGGCCAAAGAGCTGCAGCTGAATGGGCTTGGCCAGGTGACGCAGGGCCTCGGGAATGGCATAGAGCAGCACGGCGCCCAGCACTACACCTTTGACATTGCCCATGCCACCGAGCACCACCATGGCCACAATCACAATGCTCTCCATCAAGACAAAGCTCTCTGGTGAGACAAAGCCCTGAAAGGCCGAGAACATGGCACCTGATACGCCACCAAAGCTTGCACCCATGGCAAAGGCCAGCAGCTTGATGTTACGGGTGTTGATGCCCATGGCCTTGGCAGCCACTTCGTCCTCCCGAATGGCCATCCAGGCGCGCCCCACTCGAGAGGACTGCAGTCGAACACTGATGATCACCACCAACAAGGTGAGGGCCAGGAACAGGTAGTAGTACAACTGGACCGAGGGCAGCGTCAGTCCACCGATCTCCAGGGGCTTGGCCAGGCTCACACCGGCGATGCTGATGGGGTCGATGTTGGTGATGCCTTGGGGACCATTGGTGATGTTGACTGGGGCGTTCAGGTTGTTCATGAAGATACGGATGATCTCGCCAAAGCCAAGGGTCACAATGGCCAGGTAATCGCCCCGTAGCCGAAGGACCGGAAAACCCAGCAGCACACCAAACCCAGCAGCCACCAGAGCCGAGAGTGGAATCACAAACCAGATGCTGCTGTGAAGACCATCTGGAAAGGTCTGGGCAATCCACTCAAAGTTCTCGGCCAAGTGGGGCGAGGCCAACAGGGCATACAGATAGGCACCCACCGCGTAGAAGGCCACATAGCCCAGATCGAGAAGACCGGCATAGCCCACCACAATGTTCAGGCCCAGGGCCAGCATCACATAGAGCAGGGCAAAGGCCAGGATGCGAACCCAGGCGTTGCCAAACTCCGAGGCCACAAAGGGCAGCAGCACCAGGGCCAGGCCGATCAAGACCGTGGCAAATAAGGCCTGGCGGCTGTCGGGTGTTGTGAGGGAGAGCTTGCCTTGTGGGGTCATGGTCGTTGTTAGGCCCGGTCTGCCACTCGCTCACCTAGTAGACCCGACGGCCGGAAGATGAGCACCACAATCAGCACCGCAAAGGCAAAGATGTCTTGGTAATGGCTGCCCAGAAAACCGCCAGTGAGATCCCCAATGTAGCCGGCTCCCAGGCTCTCGATGACACCCAGCAATAGGCCGCCCAAGACCGCGCCAGGAATGTTGCCGATGCCACCAAGGACTGCGGCCGTGAAGGCCTTGAGTCCTGGAATAAAACCCATGGTGAACTGCACGATGTTGTAGTTCATGGCGACCAACAGGCCGGCTACTGCAGCGAGTGCAGCGCCGATCATAAAGGTCAGGGCAATGACGCGGTCTGCATTCACCCCCATGAGCATGGCCATCTTGGGATTTTCGGAGACCGCACGCATCGCGCGACCGAGCCGAGAGAACTGCACCATGGCAATCAGACCCGACATCAGGACCGCAGCGGTGACCAGAATGAGCAATTGTTTGGGGGCTAAAAAGGCCCCGCCGATTTGGATGGGGTCGGTGGGCAACAGGTCGGGAAAGACCATGGGGTTGGGGCTCCAGATCAGCATGGCCAGGGTCTGCAGCACGATAGACAGGCCAATGGCCGTGATCAGCGGGGCCAGGCGAGGGGCGTTGCGGAGGGGTCTGTAGGCCACGCGCTCAATGGCTGCGGACAGACCCATGCAGACCGGGATGGCGATGACCACCGCTGCGACCAACAACACAGGGCCCGGCAGACCGGGAAAAGCGGCCTGAAGGGCGGCTACGACCGTCATGCAGACCATGGCGCCGACCATCAGTACCTCACCGTGGGTAAAGTTGATCAGCTGCAAGATGCCGTAGACCATGGTGTAGCCCAGGGCAATCAGGGCATAGACGCTGCCCAGCACCAGGCCATTGAGGATTTGTTGAAGCAGGATTTCCATGGTTGCCTAAAACAAAAAGGTCTCTGTCTTGTGGACAGAGACCTTTTTAACACAGCTCTTGACCTGGCCCCGATCAGGGCCTTGGTCGCAAGGGCGTTTACTTCACGCTCATGACGTAGGTGGCCAAAGCTTTGGCATCCGCGTCAGAGACTTGGGGGTGCGGGGGCATGGGGATTGGGCCCCAGACACCCTTGCCACCAGACTTGATTTTGCCGGCCAGGTAGGCCACGGCATCACCCTTGCCAGCGTATTTTGCAGCGACGTCCTTGTAGGAAGGACCGACTTTCTTGGCGCCTTCAGCGTGACAGGCGTAGCAGTTGTACTTCTTGCCCAGTGCGCTGTCAGCAGACGCGGCACCGGCGACAGCCATCAGGGCTGCGGCGAGAACGAATTTACGCATTGATTAATCTCCTAGGTTAGTCGCCAGTGAATGGTTTCCCGGGATATTCACTGACCGACATATTGTAGCCAAGGCCGAGCCGATTTGCTCGGCCCGGATCTCCTCAGTCCTCGCCGGCCGGTCGCCCGGTTACGAGGTTGCCATGCTGCCAGGTGCCTTAGCCCCGGTCCAGGTTCGGGTCGGTGACCGCCCCCTTGCTGGCGGTCGAGGCCAGAGCCGCAAACTTGGCCAGTACGCCACGGGTGTAGCGTGGTTTGGGCTGCACCCAGGCCGCCTTGCGCTTGGCCATCTCGTCGTCAGAGATGTTGAGCTGAATGAGCAGCTGCTTGGCGTCGATGGTGACACTGTCACCCTCTTGGACCATGGCGATCGGGCCACCGACAAAAGCCTCTGGTGCCACATGACCCACCACCATGCCCCAGGTGCCACCGGAGAACCGCCCGTCGGTGATCAAGCCCACCGATTCACCGAGTCCTTGGCCGATCAGGGCCGAGGTGGGTGCCAGCATCTCGCGCATACCGGGGCCGCCCTTGGGTCCCTCGTAGCGAATGATGACCACGTCGCCAGCTTTGATCTTGCGATCCATGATGGCGGCCATGGCCTGGTCTTCCGAGTCAAAGACCCGGGCGGGTCCGGTGATGACCGGGTTCTTCAGGCCACTGATCTTGGCCACACAGCCCTCTGGCGAGAGGTTGCCTTTGAGGATGGCCAGGTGGCCTTCTTTGTAGAGGGGCTGATCAATCGGGCGAATGATGTTTTGGCCAGCGGGGGGCTGATCGGGAATGTCCTTTAGGGTCTCGGCAATGGTCTGGCCGGTGATGGTCAGGCAGTCGCCATGCAGCAGGCCAGCATTGAGCAGCATCTTCATGACCTGGGGAATGCCCCCCACCTTGTGCAGCTCGGTGATCACGTATTGGCCCGATGGCTTGAGGTCACAGAACACGGGCACGCGACGACGAATGCGCTCGAAGTCGTCAATGGTCCAGTCCACTTCGGCCGCATGAGCAATGGCCAGGAAGTGCAAGACGGCGTTGGTCGAGCCGCCGGTGGCCATGATCACGGTGACCGCATTCTCGATGGACTTCTTGGTGATGATGTCGCGAGGCTTGATACCTTTTTTGATGGCCTCGACCAAGACGGCCGCCGACTCGGCAGCACTCTGGGTTTTCTCGCCATCTTCGTTGGCCATGGTGCTGGAGTAGGGCAGGCTCATGCCCATGGCCTCGAAGGCCGAGCTCATGGTGTTGGCGGTGTACATGCCGCCACAAGAACCCGAGCCGGGGCAGCTTTTTTGTTCAATCGCCTTGAAGTCTGCCTCGTCCAAACGTCCGGCCGTGAACTCGCCAACGGCCTCAAAGGCCGAGACGATGGTGAGGTCTTTGCCCTTGTGATGACCGGGCTTGATGGTGCCGCCATAGACGTAGATGGCGGGCACGTTGGTCCGCGCAATGGCGATCATGCCGCCGGGCATGTTCTTGTCGCAGCCGCCAATCACCACGACACCATCCATCCACTGACCGTTGACGCAGGTCTCGATACAGTCGGCGATGACCTCGCGAGAGACTAGGGAGTACTTCATGCCCTCGGTGCCCATGCCGATGCCATCGGAGATGGTGGGCGTGCCAAAAAGTTGTGGGTTGGCGCCAGAGGACTTCAGCGCTGCAACGGCTGCATCGGCCAGTGGTTGTAGGCCACTGTTGCAGGGCGTGATGGTGGAGTGGCCGTTGGCAACACCGACCATGGGTTTGTCAAAGTCTTGTTCCTTGTAACCCATGGCGTAGTACATGGAACGGTTGGGCGCACGGGCCACGCCTTGGGTGACATTTTTGGAGCGATCGTTGTAGGGCATGTTGGACAGTCCGGTCAGTTCTAAACAAGAAAGGGTGACATCAAAGCATATTGTGACTCATGGCACACTGCCGCCATGACAACGCCCTGGCAGCACCCTCAGTTCGATCCCATCGCGATCAGCCTTGGGCCGGTTGCTATTCATTGGTACGGCTTGATGTACCTGTGTGCCTTCTTGGCTTTTTATGGCTTGGGCCGCCTGCAGATGGCTGGCCGGATGGTCCACAGCCGCATGGCCATTCGAGACCTGGACGACCTCTTGCTCTGGGGCGCCTTGGGCGTGGTGTTGGGTGGCCGCCTGGGCTATGTCTTTTTCTATAAGCCCGAGTACTACCTGCAGCACCCATTCGAGATTCTCTGGGTCTGGCAGGGTGGCATGGCTTTCCATGGTGGTTTGCTGGGGGTGGTGGTGGCACTGCTGGGCTTTGCAGCCAGCCGTCGGCATTTGGGGTCAGACGGTGTGGACCTGACCCTCCCGTGGGCTGGTCGTTTCTGGGTTTTGGCAGATTTTGTCGCCCCCCTGGTGCCGTTGGGATTGGCCTTTGGTCGGCTGGGCAATTTCATCAATGGTGAGCTCTGGGGCCGGGTCACGGACCCGACCGCCCCCTGGGCCATGGTCTTCCCGCAGGCCGGCGATGGCCTGGCCCGACATCCGTCTCAGCTCTACCAGCTGGGTTTGGAGGGGCTGACCTTGTTTGTGGTCCTGTGGCTGTTTTCGGCTCGGCGCCGCCCGCCGGGCCAGATCGCTGGACTGTTCTTGGTGGGCTACGGTCTGGCCAGGTTCATCGCAGAGTTTGCCCGCGAGCCAGATGCCTTTTTGGGCCTGCTCTCGCTGGGGCTGTCCATGGGCCAGTGGCTCAGCCTGCCCATGATCCTGGGCGGCTTGGGGCTCATGATCTGGGCTGGTCGCCGGGAATATACCGATCGCTGAATATGCCGCGCCGCCATAAGATTGGTGGCCTATGTTCGAGCGTCTCCGCCAGGCCAGCGCTGCCCAAAAAGAAAAGACCAGACTCAAGCTACTGCTCGAGGCCTGCGATCGTCTTCTGACCGAGGCAGGCGAGTCCATCAGTCAGAAGCTGGCCTCTGAGGGTCTGGCACTCTACGAAGACCTCACCCCCGAATCCAAGCTCTCCTTTTTCCTGGCATTGGCCGAGCGGTTTAACCCGGACGTTCATGCCGTCCGCGAGATCGCAGCTCGTTATGCCCAGTCCGGCGACGCCCAGGACCTGATCGACTTGATCGGCAAGGCCGAACCCCCCAGGCAGGAACTCTTTCGCAGGCTGAACCAGGTCCCCCATGGCTGCGCGGTCCTGGTCCGCATGCGCATGGCCCTGCTGCAGCACCTCAAAAAGCACCCTTCCTTGCTCCTTGTCGACGCCGACTTGCAGCACTTGTTGTCGTCTTGGTTCAACCCTGGCTTTTTATCTCTTGAGTCACTGAACTGGCAGTCGCCGGCTGGTCTGCTCGAGAAGATCATCACCCACGAGGCCGTCCACGAGATTGACGGCTGGGCTGACCTGCGTCGCCGTCTAGAGCCCGATCGTCGGCTGTTCGCCTATTTCCACCCGGCCTTGCCCAACGAGCCTCTGATTTTTGTCGAGGTGGCCTTGTTGGCCGAGATGCCCAGCGCCATTGCACCCTTGCTCGATCGGAAGGCTGCCACCACCATTGAGGCCAAGCAGGTCAAGGTGGCGGCCTTTTATTCGATCTCGAATTGCCAGCCGGGGCTCAAAGGGGTTCACCTGGGCAACTTCTTGATCAAGCGTGTGGCCGAGTCCCTCAAAAAAGAATTCCCCAGTCTCAAGACCTTCTGCACGCTCTCGCCGATTCCGGGCCTGGTGGGCTGGCTGGCCAGTGACACGCCACTGCCAGCGCAGGCCTTCACGCCCAAGCAGCATGCCGTGCTGGAGCGCCTGCGCCAGGACTGGTCGCGGCGGGTGGCCGGCAACCAGACGTCGGTCGCCACCTTGCTCAGCCTGGCTGAGCAGCCCAAGCATGCCAGCGCGATCAGCGCCTTGGCGGGGGCCTATCTCAAGGCCACCACGGCGTTGGCGGATCGGACGGCAGATCCTGTTGCGCGTTTCCACCTTAACAATGGGGCGCGACTGGAGCGCATCAATCCATCGGCCAATCTCTCGCCCAAGGGTATTCGTCAGTCACTGGGGGCCATGGTCAATTACCTCTATGACCTCGATGAGATTGAATCCAACCATGAGGCCTTTGTGGCTGGCGATGTCACCACGGCCAAGGCCGTCTTGCAGACCTTTGCATAACCATCATGAACAACGCACCTTGTCCCTCTGGCCGTTCCGGTCCGCAAGTCACCGTTGATGGCGCCTCGACCGGCCGTGTCTGGTGTGCCCGCGAGGGTGGCCAGCAGAACATTGCAACGGTCTGGCTCTCCCACCCCGGCAAGCTCAATGCCCTGAGCCTGTCGATGTGGCGCGACATTGCCAGTTGCTTTCGTCGCTTCGCCGCTGATGATCAGCTGCGGGCGGTGGTCATCCGAGGCGAAGGCAGTGCCTTTGCTGCTGGGGCTGATATCTCCGAATTCATCGACCATCGGTCCACGCGGGAGCAGGCGCGGGTCTATCACGACGAGGTAATTGGCGATGCACTCAAGGCCATCTTGCACTGTCCGGTCCCCGTCGTCGCCGCCATCGATGGCCCCTGTGTTGGTGGTGGACTCGAGATCGCTGCGGTCTGCGATCTGCGCATTGCGAGTCAACGCTCCAGCTTTGGTATTCCAATTGGCAAGCTGGGCTTTCCGCTGGCCCCTCACGAGGCGGCCTGTGTGGTCAGCGTGATTGGTCGGGCCAATGCCCTTGAGCTGCTGCTGGAGGGTCGTATTTGGAGCAGCCAAGAGGCCTACGACAAGGGCCTGGTTCACAGACGGTTGGCGGACGATCAGTGGGAGGTCGAGGTAGCGGCCACGGTGTCGCGCATTGCCGCTGGCGCTCCGCATGCGGCCCGTCGCAACAAGTGGCTCATCCAACTCTTCTCTGCGATCGACGACCAGACCCTGCTGTCACCGGGTCAGCGAGACGCCTGCTGGGACTTTGTCGAGACTCGCGACTATGCTCGCGGGCTAGACGCCTTCTTCAACAAAACCAAACCCAACTTCCAACATGACTAAGACGCTGGATCAAGCCCTCCAATCCCTCGACAAACTCACCAACCTCTACGACTTTCTGTCGTCTGGTTTTCCAAAGAACAGCAAGGCCCTGGCCATCGAGACGCCCGATGGGCGTTGCTACACCTATCAAGACCTGCAGCGGGCCAGTGGCCGCATGGCCAACTGGCTGGTGTCCTTGGGTGCCAAGCCGGGCGACCGGCTGGCCGTTCAGGTCGAGAAGTCACCCGAGGCGGTCATGCTGTATCTGGCGGCCTTGCGGGCGGGCATGATTTTCCTGCCACTCAACACCGCCTACCGAGAGTCCGAGATCGGCTATTTCCTAGAGGATGCCAAGCCCACGGTGGTGGTCTGCAGCCCTGAGAACCTGGCCTGGGTCGCCCCACTGGCCAAGCAGGCCGGCTGCCGCCATGTCGAGACACTGGGTGAGTGCATCAACGGCTCTGTGATTGAAAAGGCCAATGCCCATCAGGAGTCCTTCAAGACTGTGGTCAGGGGCGCTGACCAGATCGCCGCCATTCTCTACACCTCGGGTACCACTGGTCGCAGCAAGGGTGCCATGCTGACCCATCGCAACCTGGCCTCCAATGCTCTGGTCTTGCACCATTACTGGCAGTGGGCCAAGGGCGATGTACTGCTGCATGCCCTGCCGATCTTCCATGTGCATGGCTTGTTTGTGGCCTTGCATGGTGCTCTGTTCAACGGCTCTTGCATGCTCTGGCTGGCCAAGTTCGATGCCGACCAGGTGATTCGGCTCCTGCCTCGGGCCACGGTCATGATGGGGGTGCCCACCTTCTACGTTCGCCTATTGGCCGATGCCCGATTTAACAAGGCTCTGGTGCGTCGCATGCGTCTGTTTGTCTCTGGTTCCGCACCGCTTTTGGCCGAGACCCACATCGAATTTACGCAGCGAACTGGTCACGCCATCTTGGAGCGCTACGGCATGTCGGAGACCGTCATGCTGACGTCCAACCCATACAAGGGCGAGCGCAAGGCCGGCACAGTGGGTCATGCCCTGCCCGGTGTTTCGGTTCGGCTCGTCAATGACGATCAACAAGTGATCCAAGGCCAAAAAGGCTCTGAGTCCGAGATCGGCGGCGTTCAGGTGAAGGGCCCCAACATTTTCTTGGGCTACTGGAACATGCCCGAGAAGACCAAAGAGGAATTCACCAACGATGGCTGGTTCAAGACCGGTGACATGGGTCGTTGGGATGCAGATGGGTACTTGGCACTGGTCGGTCGTAGCAAAGACCTGATCATCACGGGTGGCTACAACGTCTACCCCAAAGAGATTGAGATTCTTCTGGATGACATTCCGGGTGTGGAGGAGTCGGCCGTGATTGGCATTCCGCATCCTGACTTTGGTGAGGCGGTGACCGCAGTGGTCGTCGCCAAGGCTGGCGCCACCCTGACCGAGTCAGACTTGATGGCCCAGGTGAAGGGCAAGATTGCCAACTACAAGGTACCCAAGCGCATTCACGTCGTCACTGCCTTGCCCCGAAACGTCATGGGCAAGGTGCAGAAGAACGTGCTGCGGGACCAATACAAGGGCTGATACCCTGGTTAGTAGCCCATGGCCTTGGTCAGCATGTAGCTGGCCAGGCCTAGCAGCAGCAGGGCAAACACGCGCCGCAGGCTGCTGACATCCATGCCGTGGGCGACTTTGGCGCCCCACGGTGCGAGCAAGACCGACGCGCCAGCCAGAATGGCCAGGGTCGGCAGGTGGATGAATCCAATCGATCCCGCAGGCAGACCTTCTACCGAGAGTCCCGCCACCACATAGCCAATCAGGCCACCGGCGGCAATCGGAAAGCCCATACCGGCCGATGTGGCCACGGCGTGGTGCATCTGGACATTGCACCAGGTCAGAAACGGCACGGTCAGGAATCCACCACCCGCTCCCAATAGGCTCGAGATAAATCCGATCGTGCCACCCATCAGACCCATGCCCAGCGGGCCGGGTGGGGTGCGGCCTGCTTTGGGTTTCTTACCCCGAAGCATCTGCAGGGCGGAGTAGCCCACGAAGAGCGCGAAGAACGCAGCCAGCGCGGTGCCTTTGAGCAGACCTGCAAAGTTGGCGCCAACAAAGGTGCCAATAAAGGCGCCCAGGCCCATGGTCTTGAGCAGATCCAGGCGAACGGCGCCACGCTTGTAGTGCGCCCGAACGCTGGAGATCGAGGTGAACAAGATGGTGGAGAGTGAGGTGGCAATGGCCAGCTTCACCACGATGTCGGTGGGAAAGCCGCGGCTGCTGAAGATGAGGGTGAGAAACGGCACCATGGTCATGCCGCCGCCAATACCCAGCAGGCCAGCCAAAAAACCAGTCGCCGCGCCCAGTACCAGCAGCTCTACAACAATCAATGCGTCCATGACAGCCTTTGAGAATTATTCGAAGAGGTTTTCTTGCGGCGCCAGCATCTGGTCTGCCAAGGCCTGCATGGCCTTGATGCGCTGTTTGATCTCGGCAGTACTACCAGAGGCCGTTGAACTGCCGCCGCCGGGGCCAGCAGAGAGGACCTCACGGGCTAGGGTCAGCGCAGCCATGACCGCGATGCGGTCAGCACTTTGTAATTTGCCAGCCTGTTTGACCTGACGCATGCGGGTGTCGACCATGGCCGCGCACTCGAGCAACATGGGCTTTTCTTCTGGCGAGCAGACCAGCTTGTAGGCGCGATCCAGAATATTGACCTCGACGGTCTCGGGACTGGCGGTCGGCGAAGCGGCTGCGTTGGGTTGGTTAGCCATGGTGTGATTGTTTGAGCAGGGTATCGAGGCGGCTGCTGGCTTGTTCAATGCGTTGGGCCAGGGACTGAACCTGCTGCTCCGAGGCCGAAAGCTGGGTGCGCAGACGCAGGTTCTCTTGGCGAAGGGATTCCAAGACCGCCTGCACGGCCTGCAATTTGTCGTGAAGGGCATCAAGTTCGGTCAACATCTCGGCATGGTATCAATACCGCAGGCGATAATCGAATCATGAACGCGCGACTCTCTTTTTCAGGTCTGATCGGTCTTGGTCTGGCACTGCTACTGGTGCTGGGTACGCCCACCTCGCTCACCGCTGCACCCGCAGAGCAGCCACTCGGGACGGCCAGCGGTGGTCTGCTCGGCAAGCTCCAGGGCTCGCTGCCAGCAGCGGCCAAGGTGGACCAGGTTCACATTCGGCTCATCTCTGAACAGCAGGCCTTGGTCGCCGGACAGCGTCAGTGGTTTGGGCTGGTGCTGGAACACGAACCTGGCTGGCATACCTATTGGCGCAACCCCGGTGATTCGGGGCTGGCCACCACGGCCAATTGGCGACTGCAAGACGCCACTGGTGCCTCGGTCGCGGAACCCCGCTTGATCGCTCAGGCTTGGCCTACCCCCTCTCGCCTGGCCGTGGGCCCGTTGGCCAACTACGGCTATGAGAATCAGGTGGTCTTGGGCTTCGAGTTAGAGATGCCCAAGGGTCTGACTGGCCCGCGCCAACTGATCGCCGAGGCCAGTTGGCTGGTCTGCAAGGATGTCTGTATTCCAGGAGAGGCCAAGCTCGCCATCGACCTACCGGTTGTGGCGACGGCCCAGCAGGCCTCACCGGGACCGGATGCGCCGCTCTTTGCCCAGATGCGAGGCCGCCTGCCTGTAGAGGCCGATTGGGGCCAAGGCTTTGCAGTGGACCCTCAGGCCAATATGTTGATGCTATGGGGCCAGGGGGAGTGGTCGTCACGACAGGGTCTCTGGTTTGTCGAACTCGAAGAACTCATCAATCCGGCAGCGGGTCAGTCCTGGTTTACCTTGCCTCAAGGGTGGCTGGTCAAGATTCCCCTGTCGGAGCGACCCAAGCGCGCCATCGCAGCATTGGAAAAAACCGGGCGACTGCAGGCGGTGCTCAAGCCCAAGGTGGCTGCTGACTCCCAGAGCCTGGGGCCCAGTGGCTATCGCCTGCAGTTTGTCCGGCAGACACCACCCGCCCTGGGTGAGGTCAAGCCTGTCTGGCAGTCTCCCACCGCTGCCGAGGAGCCGCATGGGGCGCAGTCGACTGCTGTGTCGGGTTCATCGCTCTGGGTGATCTTGGGCTTGGCCTTTCTGGGCGGCATGGTCTTGAACCTGATGCCTTGTGTCTTTCCTGTATTGGGTCTCAAGGTCTTGGCTTTTAGCCAGCAGGCCCATTCGCCCGGTCAAGCCTGGCGACATGCCGCCTTCTTTACTGCGGGCGTTCTGGTCAGCATGCTGGCGTTGGCGGGCCTGTTGCTCGGTCTGCGAGCGGCCGGTGAGGCCGTGGGCTGGGGCTTTCAGTTGCAAAACCCCTGGGTGGTCTTGTCTCTGGCTGTGCTCTTTACGGGCATTGGCCTCAACCTGCTGGGTGTCTTTGAGGTGGGCACCAGCCTGACGCAGTTGGGTGAGTTTGATCGCGGCCATGGCCCTGTGGCTGCCTTTGGCTCTGGCGTCTTGGCGGTGGTGGTGGCCTCGCCCTGTACCGCGCCGTTTATGGGATCGGCCATTGGTTACACCGCTACGGCACCAGCCGCTCAGACCCTGGCTGTCTTTGCGGTCTTGGGCCTGGGCCTCGCAGCTCCCTATGGCCTGGCGGCCATCTGGCCAGGTCTGCTGACCCGTCTGCCCAGGCCCGGCGCCTGGATGGTCACCTTTAAACAATTACTGGCCTTCCCCATGCTCGCGACGGTTGCCTGGCTGGTCTGGGTCTTGACCCAGCAGCAGGGACTCTCGGTTCTCATGCCGGTGTTGTTGGCGCTGGTCTTGTTGTCCTTCGCAGCCTGGTGCTGGGGCGGCCTACAGGCTGGTGGAGCCGCTGCGGCTTTGTCCCGCAGTGGTCGACTCTGGCGATGGGTGGGGATTGTGCTGGCCCTGGCGGCCTCAATTTGGTTGATTCGTCCGGTGGGCGAGCCATCTGCCGGTGACACCGTGACCAAGGGCTCGACCAGTTCATCGTCTGGTGCTTCCACGTCCACCATCGCCTGGCAGCCATGGTCCACCGGCAAACCGGAGTCATTGGCAGCCCAAGGTCGTGTGGTGTTCGTGGACTTCACAGCGGCTTGGTGCATCACCTGTCAGGCCAACAAGATTCGGGTCCTGCAGACCAGTCCAGTGGTCGATCAGTTGAACGGCGTCGCTGTGGTGCCTTTGATGGCTGACTGGACCAAGCAAGACCCAGCCATTACCAAGGAGCTGCAGCGCTACGGTCGAAACGGTGTGCCGCTCTACCTGGTCTATGGTCCCAAGCTGAGCAAACCCATCGTCTTGGGTGAGTGGTTGTCGACTGACGCGGTGATGGCCGCGCTGCGCGAGGCTGGCCTACAAAACTAAGGGCTTAGCCTTTTTTGGGTTTGTGGGCGCAGTTGCGCTTGGTGCAATGACCGTATAAGGCCAGGGCATGCTCTTCGAGCTGAAAGCCCTTTTCTTCGGCAATCTTTTTCTGACGGTCTTCGATTTTCTCGTCAAAGAATTCTTCGACACGCCCGCAGTCCAGACAGACCAGATGATCGTGGTGGCTGCCTTCGTTGAGTTCAAAGACCGCTTTGCCGGACTCAAAGTTGGAGCGCAGCAAGATTCCGGCCTGTTCAAACTGGGTGAGCACCCGGTAGACCGTCGCCAGGCCAATGTCCATGTCTTCGGCCAGCATTAATTTGTAGACGTCTTCAGCACTCAGGTGTCGGACCTTGGAGGTCTCGAAGATCGACAGGACTTTGACACGGGGGACCGTGACCTTGAGGCCTGTACTCTTGATGCCAGCGGCGAGCGCGTCTTGGTCAACCATGGGGCTATGATAATGACATTTATTGTCAAAGCGGACGGTTATGGGGTCATTCCTAGTACAGAACACGAAGGGTCGGTATGGCCTGGTCTGCACCACTGGTGCGCTGATGCTCGCGTTGTCGGGTTGCGGGTCGATGGATCGACTGCGTGAGAACCCACCGAACTGGCTCACGCCTTATCGGGCCGACATTGGACAGGGCAATTTCATTACTCAGGAGCAAGCCTCCCGCCTGAAGGCTGGTATGACCCGTGAGCAGGTCCGTGCCTTGTTGGGCACCCCCTTGCTGGTCGACCCCTTCCGTGACAACCGTTGGGACTATGTCTTCGACATCAAGCGTGGTGATGGCAAGCGGGATCGTCGTCGGTTCTATGTGGCCTTTGAAAAAGACCAGCTCATCAAGTGGGGCGGGGATGACCTGCCCGAGGTCTCTGGTGACCTGGTGCTGCCCATGCGGCCAGCTCGCTAGGAGCAGACATGGCCCAATCCACCTCTTCTTCTTCGATGGTCAAACTGGCTGTGGCCGGTGCTTCCGGCAAGATGGGTCAGTTGTTGATCTCCGTTGCTCATCAGGACCCACAAGTGACGTTGGTCGCTGCGCTCGACCGCGCAGGTGGACCACTTCAGGGTTGTGATGCTGGTCTGCCTCAGGGCCTGGCCACCGGGGTCATGGTCAGCGATGACCTGTCTGCCCTTGAGCAGGCCGATGTCCTGATTGATTTCACTCGTCCAGAGGCCAGCCTGTTGCATATTCAAGCCTGCCTTCGTCACCAGACCGGTCTGGTCTTGGGTACGACCGGGTTTGATGCCAAGGGTCTTGAGGCAGTGGAAGCCTTTGGTCGTCAGCAACGCCTGGTGTTTGCACCGAACATGAGTGTCGGGGTCAACATCACCCTCAAGCTGCTGGAGCTGGCTGGTCGTCACCTGTCCGAGGGCTTTGACATTGAAGTCATCGAGGCCCATCACCGTCAGAAGGTCGATGCACCGTCGGGCACGGCCCTGAAGATGGGCCAGGTGGTGGCCAAGGCGGCCGGCCGTCAGTTTGATCAAGACGCGGTCTACTCTCGCGTCGGACATACCGGGGCCCGGACCGATGCCGAGATTGGTTTTTCGGTCATTCGTGGCGGCGACATCGTCGGCGATCACACGGTCTTGTTTGCAGGGCAGGGTGAGCGCATCGAGATTACCCACAAGTCCTCGTCCCGGGCCACCTATGCCCAGGGTGCTGTGAGAGCCGCTAAATTCTTGATGTCCCAGCCCGCTGGCCAGTACGACATGTTTGACGTGCTGGGACTAGGCCAGCTTTAAAAGGTCTCTGGCCAACTCCCGAGAGGGATTGGCCAGGCCCTCATCGCCCAGCATTCGGGCGATCTCTTCCTCGCGTTGATCGGCTGCCAGCACGAGCACCTGGCTGGTGGGTTGGCCTTGCCCGTTGATGGACTTCTGAACACGCAGTTGCTGATGTGCACGCGCAGCCACCTGGGGCAGGTGGGTGACCACCATGACCTGATGGGTCTCACCCAAGGTTCTCAGCAGGCGACCAATCACATGGCCGGTGTTGCCACCAATACCGGCATCGACTTCATCGAAGAGCAGGGTGGGCGTCTGCGTGGCCTGGGCGGCCACGACAGCGAGGGCCAGACTCACCCGTGACAACTCACCACCGGAGGCGATCTTGGCCAAGGGCTGGCTGGCCGATTGAGCGCTGTGGGCCAGGCCAAAGACAATGTCCTCGAGGCCATGTGCGGCCGGTGTGGTCCGGGCGTTGACCATGACCGTGAATTGCGCGCCCACCATGGACAGTTCGGTCAGCCAGTTGCTGACCGCTTGGCCCAGGCTTTTTGCCACGGCCTGTCTGGTCTGCGAGATGGGCTGAGCCAATTGTTGGTACTGGGCCTTGGCTTGATCGACCGCTTTTTGGAGGGCAGCAACATCGCTGCCTTGCATCAGGGCTTCCAGGGACGCCTGTGCTTTGGCCAGATCCTCGATCAAGTGTTCGGGCTTGGTCTTGAGCTTGCGGGCAGTGTCATAGATGTCACCAAGGCGCGACTCGATCTGGGAGAGTCGCTCGGGGTCTAGGTCGCTTCGATCGATGTAGCGGCTCAGTTCTCGACCGGCGTCCGACAGAGCGATCTCAGCGGTTTGCAGGCAAGCGACCGCGTCGGCCAGGCCCGGATCCTTGCTGACCAGGGATTCCAGTCGACTGAGTTGTCGGCGCAGCAGACTGGTCATGGCCTGGTCAGAGGCATCGATGAGGGTCTGGGCCGCAGTGCTCGCCTCGAGCAGCTCCGCACCATGAGCCAGTCTCTGCTGCTCTTGGCTGAGCTCATCCCATTCACCTTCGGCGAGTTTGAGGGACTCGATTGTCTCGATCTGCCAGGCCAGCGCCTCTTTTTGCTGAGCCAGGCTCTGATCCTGGGCTTTGGCTTTCTCGAGGGCCTGTTCTGCCGCCTGCCATTGACGATGGGCCTCGCGCAGGGCTTTGACCTGGGGGCCGAGGCCTGCATGGCGATCGAGCATGCTCAATTGCGACTGTGGATCGGACAGGGCCTGGTGAGCGTGCTGGCCATGAATGTTGACCAGCTGCTCGCCCAATTGTTTGAGCTGGGCCAGCGTGGTGGATTGGCCATTGATCCAGGCCCGAGACCGACCCGTGGCCTCGATGTTTCGGCGAATCAACAGACCCGGTTCATCGGCCGAGAGGGCATCAAGCCCTGCCTCGTCTAGCCAGGTCTGTAGCTCAGTGGCCTGGGCTGGTGAGAGCCCGAACTCGGCACTGATCTCTGCCTTGGCAGCACCTGATCGAATCTGGTGGGTCTCGGCCCGATCTCCCAGCAGCAGACCCAGGGCATCGAACAAAATGGATTTGCCCGCACCAGTCTCGCCGGTGAGTGCAGTAAAGCCTATCTGAAAGTCCAGCTCTAGCTGTTCAACGGTGACAAAGTCACGGATCGACAAGGTGCGCAGCATGGGCGGTTGCGGCTGGTTGGTTAGGCGTTTTCGGACGGAAACAGCGGGTCTGGCCGACCCACGAGAACCGGGTTGGCACTCCAGTGCAGTTTACGTCGCAGGGTCGAGAAGTAGTCGTAGTCTTTTGGATGAAGCAGGCGGACCAGGTGAGCCGATGGGTGGATCACAATACGGTCGCCGTCCTGAAGGGACGTCAGGGCCTGCATGTCGCAGTGAAGTTCGGTACCCGCGCCATCGTTGACCATGACGGTCACCTGAACCGGCCAGGGCAGTACGATGGGCCTCGAGGAGAGCGCCTGCGGCGCCACCGGCACCAGGGTGATGCCATGAAGTCTGGGGTGCAAGACTGACCCAAAGGCCGACAGGGCGTAGGCGGTCGAACCCGTTGGTGTGGCGACGATCAGACCATCGGCCCGAAGGGTCTGCATGTAATGCCCGTCCACAAAGACGTCGAGTTCCACCATGCGGCTGATGGCCCCGCGGCTGATGACCGCGTCGTTCAGTGCAGTCGCCTGAAAGACGGCGGACCAGTCACTCGAGTTCGCTGCTTTGCGCATCACAGCCACGTCCAGCATGCTGCGTTCTTCGGGTACGCCCTGCCCCATCAGAACAGCCGGCAACTGAGAATCGATCTGTGCGATGTCCAGGTCGGTCATAAAACCGAGCCGGCCTTGGTTGATGCCAATGATGGGAATGTTGAAGGGGGCGAGCTGGCGGGCGACCCCCAGCAGGGTCCCGTCGCCACCCAGCACAATGGCCAGGTCGGTGGATTGGGCCAGCGTGGGCAGGTCTGCCAATTCGGGTTTGTGTCCCGCGATGGGGCCCGCCGAGGCAGCGGTCTGAGCCTCAAGGCTAACCCTGGCCTTTGGCAGGGTCTTGGCAATCGTGTTGAGAATGGCCGACAGCGGGGTGGCCAGCCCTTCGGTGTTGGGCCGGCCAAACACAGCGATGTGAGAAAAGGCCGCCTTCATGGCTGGCATTAGACCACAGCCGCCCTACAATTGGGCCATGGATGACCGTTCTCGCAGACTGCTAAAGACCTTGATCGAGCGTTACATTGCCGAGGGCCAACCGGTCGGCTCGCGCTCGCTCTCCAAGTTCTCGGGCATGGATTTGTCACCCGCCACGATTCGCAACGTGATGGCCGATCTGGAGGACATGGGCCTGGTGGCCAGCCCGCACACCTCGGCCGGCCGCATCCCAACGCCCAAGGGCTATCGACTCTTTGTCGACACGCTGCTGACGGTTCAGCCCCTGCAGCCCGAACAGGCCGCCATGATCCAGGGCGGCATTCCGGCCGATGCCCCCAGTCGCATCATGACCCATGCCGCGTCCCTGCTCTCCAGCCTTTCGCAGTTTGCGGGGGTGGTGAGCTCGCCACGCAGGGCTGGTGTCTTTCGCCACGTCGAGTTTCTGCGCCTGGGTGAGCGCCGGCTGTTGCTGATCTTGGTCACGCCTGAGGGCGATGTGCACAACAAGGTTATTCAGACCGATCGGGATTACTCTGCGGATCTGCTGATCCAGGCGGGGAACTACCTGACCAGTCACTATGCAGGGCTTTCGCTCGATGAGGTCTCTCGCCGCCTGCGTCAGGAGTTGGCCTCTCTGCGCGAGGATGTCAGCCGCCTTATGTTGAAGGCGGTTGAAGAGGGCGGTGCAGCTCTGTCGGATCCGTCGGGTGACCTGGTGATCTCCGGTGAGCGACGTCTGTTGGATGTCTCGGAGTTGTCCGATGACATGAACCGACTGCGTCAGCTCTTCGATTTGTTCGAACAAAAGACCATGATCAGCCAGCTCCTGAGTTCCACCAATACCGCTCAGGGCATTCAGATCTTTATTGGTGGGGAGTCGTCTCTGGTGCCGGTCGAGGAACTCTCGATTGTGACTGCCCCCTATGAGGTCAACGGCCAGGTGATCGGCACCTTGGGCGTGATCGGCCCAACCCGCATGGCCTATGATCGGGTCATCCCTATTGTGGACATTACGGCTCGGATGGTCTCTACGGCTCTGAGTCAGCTACAGTCCGACGAGCCTCTCAACGATTAAAACTAGAAAGTCCGTATGTCTTTGCCTTTGCCTGCCAGTCAAGTTCGTGACGAAGCCCCATTTGCCCATGGAACCCGTCTGCGTGTGGGCGTCTTGCTGGTCAACCTGGGTACGCCAGAAGCCCCCACAGCACCAGCCCTTCGCAAGTACCTGAAAGAGTTTTTGTCCGACTCGCGGGTCGTCGAGATCCCCAAGCTCATCTGGTGGTTCATTCTGAACCTCATCATCCTGAATACCCGGCCGGCCAAGTCCGCTGCGAAATACGCCTCGGTCTGGATGGACGAGGGCTCTCCGCTGCGCGTTTACTCCGAGCGGCAGCTCGAGAAGACCAAGGCCGCCCTGGCGGCCCGTGGCATGGACGTCGAGCTGGCGTTGGCCATGCGTTATGGCGATCCCAGCATCTCAGCCGGCATTGACGAACTCAAGTCTCGAGGGGTCAACCGGCTGTTGGTCTTGCCTCTCTATCCCCAGTATTCGGCCAGCACCACGGCCACTGTCTTTGACAAGGTCTTCGAGGCCCTGTCCAGCATGAGAAGCCCACCGGCTCTGCGGACCGTGCGCCACTTTCATGACCACCCTGGCTATATCGACGCCTTGGCCCAGTCCATTCAGTCCTATTGGGCCGAGCACGGACGGGCCGAGTTTCTGCTGATGAGCTTTCATGGGGTGCCCAAGCGCAGCCTGCTCAAGGGCGATAACTACCACTGCGAATGCCACAAGACGGGCCGTCTGCTGGCCCAGCGATTGGGTTTGGCGGCTGACCAGTGGCAGGTGAGCTTCCAGTCTCGTTTCGGGCCGGCCGAGTGGCTGCAGCCCTATACCTCGCAGACACTAGAAGAGCTGGCTCATAAGGGCACCAAGCGACTGGATGTGGTCTGCCCGGGCTTTTTCTCCGACTGCCTGGAGACCCTGGAAGAGATCGCTATGGAGGGCAAGGAGGAGTTCCTGACGGCCGGCGGTGAGCAGTACCACTACATTCCCTGCCTCAATGACCAGCCTCTGGCCATTGATCTGTTGGCGGACATCATCGTCCAGGAGACCGGCGGCTGGCCCGTGGGCGCCGAGCGTCCGGATCAGGCCCAGGACCGTCAGGTCAGCCGGGAGAGGGCGCTGGCCTTGGGCTCTGCTGATTAAAGCGAGCCCCCTTGAAATCGGGGGCCATCGCCCCCAACTGCTCTACCGAAGCTGTTTTAACCAAGGTAGAGACCATGACCCAAGATTCAAACCAGCCCCACCCCAACGAAGACACCCAGGCGTCTCAAGAGGCGCCCACGACGGAACAGGCCGGCCAAGACCCGGCAGCCCAGAACACTGCACCGGAGGGTGCGGAGGACCAGGGCCCAGACTTGACCACCGAGCTGGCCACCCAACTCGCCGAGCGCGACGATCAGCTGATTCGCCTGGCGGCAGAGATGGAAAACCTGCGCAAGCGTCACGCCACCGAGCTCACCAATGCGAGCAAATTTGCGATTGAGTCCTTTGCCGAGGCCCTACTGCCCGTGGCCGATAGCCTGACCATGGCCCTGTCGGTGCCCGACCAGAGCCTGGAGGGTTTACGCAACGGCGTCGAACTGACCCTCAAGCAACTCCAGCAGGCCTTTGAGAAGGGCCGCTTGGTGGCCATTGACCCAGTGGGCGAGAAGTTTGACCCCAACCGCCATCAGGCGATCTCGATGGTCGATGGCAAGGCCAGCAACCCACCCGTGGCCTCTGGTCATGTGGTCCAAGTGATGCAAAAGGGCTATCTGATTGGCGAGCGGGTCCTGCGACCTGCGCTGGTGGCCGTGGCCTCTTGAAAACCGGCCAAACGCCCCCAACTAGCCCATTAACCAACGTTTTTTGACCCAACACATTAGAGATTAGGAACCAACATCATGGCAAAGATTATTGGCATTGACCTGGGTACCACCAACTCCTGCGTGGCCATCATGGAAGCCGGCCAGCCCAAAGTCATCGAGAACAGTGAAGGCGCCCGCACGACCCCATCGATCATCGCCTACATGGACGAGGGCGAGATTCTGGTGGGTGCGCCCGCCAAGCGCCAGGCCGTCACCAACCCCAAGAACACCCTGTACGCCGTCAAGCGACTGATCGGCCGTAAGTTCACCGACAAGGAAGTCCAGAAGGACATCGACCTGATGCCTTTTGAGATCCTCAAGGCCGAGAACGGCGACGCCTGGGTCGGTGCCCGTGACAAGAAGCTGGCCCCGCCACAGGTGTCAGCCGAAGTCCTGCGCAAAATGAAGAAAACGGCCGAGGACTACCTGGGCCATGAAGTGACTGAGGCTGTGATCACGGTCCCCGCCTACTTCAACGACGCCCAGCGCCAGGCCACCAAGGATGCTGGCCGTATTGCTGGCCTGGAAGTCAAGCGCATCATCAACGAGCCCACCGCAGCAGCGCTGGCCTTTGGCCTGGACAAGGCTGCTGGCCGCGATCGCAAGGTCGCGGTCTATGACCTGGGTGGCGGCACCTTCGACGTGTCGATCATCGAGATCGCCGACGTCGATGGTGAGAAGCAGTTCGAGGTGCTCTCCACCAACGGCGATACCTTCCTGGGCGGTGAGGACTTTGACCAGCGCATCATCGACCACATCATCGATGAATTTAAAAAGACCAACGGCGTAGACCTGTCCAAGGACCCGATCGCCCTGCAGCGAATCAAGGCTGCGGCCGAGCGCGCCAAGATTGAGCTCTCGAGCAGTTCTCAGACCGAGCTCAACGAGCCTTACATTGCGATGGCCAATGGCGCACCGGTACACCTGACCTTCAAGCTGACCCGCGCCAAGCTCGAGTCCCTGGTCGACGACCTGATCAGCCGGACCATCGAGCCCTGCAAAGTGGCCCTGAAGGACGCTGGTCTGTCGGCTTCCCAGATTGATGACGTGATTCTGGTGGGCGGCATGACCCGTATGCCCAAGGTTCAGGATGCCGTGAAGAGCTTCTTTGGCAAGGAGCCCCGTAAGGACGTGAACCCTGATGAGGCGGTGGCCGTGGGTGCTGCGGTTCAGGGTGCCGTACTGGCGGGGGATCGCAAAGACGTGCTGCTGCTGGATGTGACTCCACTGTCGCTGGGTATTGAGACCCTGGGTGGTGTTATGACCAAGATGATCCAGAAGAACACCACCATCCCGACCAAGTTCTCTCAGGTCTTCTCGACGGCTGATGACAACCAGCCCGCGGTGACCATCAAGGTCTTCCAGGGTGAGCGTGAAGTGGCCAATGCCAACAAGATGCTCGGTGAGTTCAATCTGGAAGGCATTGCACCCGCACCACGGGGCACGCCTCAGATTGAGGTGACCTTTGACATCGACGCCAACGGCATCTTGCACGTCTCGGCCAAAGACAAGGCCACGGGCAAAGAGAACAAGATCACCATCAAGGCCAACTCCGGTCTGTCCGAAGAGGAAATCGCCAAGATGGTGGCCGATGCCGAGGCCAATGCCGAAGAGGATAAAAAGCGCATTGAGCTGGTCCAAGCCCGTAACACGGCAGAGGCCATGGTCCACTCGGTGAAGAAATCCATCGAGGAACACGGTGACAAGGTCGAGGCTGACGAGAAGGCCAAGATCGAAGAGGCCATCAAAGAGCTCGAGGCTGTTTTGGGCTCTGAGGACAAGGCCGAGATCGAGGCCAAGACCGACAACCTGATGAAGGCGTCGCAGAAGCTGGGCGAGAAGGTCTACGCCGATGCGGCGGCTGCTGGTCAGGCCGGTGGCGCAGCCGCCGGTGGCGATGACAAGGCCAAGGCGGAGGACGTGGTGGACGCCGAGTTCAAAGAGGTCAAGCGTGACTAATCCTGCCTAGTTGGCAGACCAGCCCTGGCCGAGTCGGTCGGGGCTTTTTCGTTTAAGAGAACCAATGGCAAAACGAGACTATTACGAGATTCTGGGTGTTGCGAAGAACGCCGGTGACGATGAGCTGAAGAAGGCTTACCGCAAACTGGCCATGAAGCACCACCCCGACCGCAACCCTGGCGATGCAGTGGCCGAGGAGAAATTCAAGGAGGCTAAGGAGGCCTACGAGATGCTCTCAGACCCCGAGAAACGGGTGGCCTACGATCGGTTTGGTCATGCGGGTGTCGATCCCAATGCCGGTGGCTTCGGCGGTGCTGGCGGCCAGGACTTTGGCGGCTTTGCGGACGCCTTTGGCGACATCTTTGGCGATATTTTTGGCGGGGCCCGTGGCGGCGGTGGTCGTGGTGGCCGCAGCAACGTTTATCGCGGCAGCGACCTGCGCTACGCTATGGAGATCACCCTGGAGCAGGCGGCCAATGGCTTTACAACCGAGATCAAGGTGCCCAGCTGGGAGACTTGCACCACCTGTGATGGCTCTGGCGCCAAGCCAGGGACCAAGGCCGAGACTTGTAAGACCTGCGGTGGTCAGGGTCAGGTTCGCATGCAGCAGGGTTTCTTTTCGATTCAGCAGACCTGTCCCAGCTGTCATGGCTCGGGTAAGACCATTCCCAACCCCTGCACCAGCTGCGATGGGGTGGGCCGTGTCAAGAAACAGAAGACCTTAGAGGTCAAGATCCCAGCCGGTATCGATGACGGTATGCGCATTCGGTCGGCTGGCAATGGCGAACCCGGCGTCAATGGGGGGCCTGCTGGCGACCTGTACGTCGAGGTGTCCATCAAGCCCCATCGGGTCTTCCAGCGTGACGGCGATGACCTGCACTGCGAGGTGCCGATCAGCTTTGCACGCGCGGCTCTGGGGGGTTCCGTCGATGTCCCGACCTTAAGCGGCAAGGCCAGTTTTGAGCTGCCCGAGGGTACGCAGACGGGCAAGACCTTTAGGCTGCGCAGCAAGGGCATCAAGAACGTGCGGACCTCGCTGGCTGGCGACCTGTATTGCCACGTTGTGGTGGAGACCCCGGTCAAGCTGTCCGATAAGCAGAAGAAAATCCTCGAGGACTTCGAGGCGACGCTGGAGGAGGGCGGTGACCGCCACAGCCCAGCGAGCAAGAGTTGGATGGACAAGGTCAAGGAGTTCTTTAACTAGCCTCGCCCCATCGGAAGTCAGCAAGAAAAAAGCCCGACCAGTTTTTGACTGGACGGGCTTTTTATTAAGGTTCGACTGAGGAGGTGTTCTCGAGTCTTACTTAATCTTGGTTTCTTTGTACATGACGTGCTTGCGAGCCTTGGGATCGAACTTCTTGATCTCCATTTTCTCGGGCATGGTCTTTTTGTTTTTGGTGGTGGTGTAGAAGTGACCCGTACCGGCAGTCGATTCCAGCTTGATTTTTTCGCGACCTGACTTTGCCATGATCGGACTCCTTAGATGTCACCGCGTGCGCGCATGTCGGCGAGCACGGATTCAATGCCGTTTTTGGTGATGGTACGAACTGCCGCAGCAGAGACGCGCAGACGCACCCAGCGATTCTCGCTCTCGACCCAGAACCGGCGGTATTGCAGGTTGGGCAGGAAACGACGCTTGGTCTTGTTGTTGGCGTGAGAAACGTTGTTTCCCACCATGGGCTTTTTGCCCGTTACTTGGCATACACGTGCCATAAGAAAATCCCTTTTGAGTTACCGCGCGACTACCGCAAGTATCCGCCCCGGTGCTGCTTGGGTTTGGCCACAGTCTTTGGCCGAAAAGTCATGGACTTGCTGACTTTTTGGGGCGGCGGAAAAACGAAGATTATAGAAAAAAAGCGACTCTCCGGTCAATTGGCATCCCGGATCAGGCCCACGACCCGTTGGCCGGCCACCACCAGGCGTTCCCAGAGTTGAATGTCGATCTGTGAAAAAAGGTTTGCCAAACAATGGGTTAGGCGTTGATCTGCCAGGCTGGGGCTGGCCAGGCCTGAGGGGTGGTTGTGGAAAATGACCAGGCTGGCGGTGTTCAGGCTGAGGGCCCGGGCGACCAGATTCCGGGGGTAGACGCTGGTCTGGGACTTGCCGCCCCAAAAGAGGGTCTCAATCCGAATGAGCTGTCGATGGCTGTTTAGAAAGGCCGCTCGAAAGACCTCGAAGGGCAGGTCGGCCAGGTGAGCCAATAGCCAGGGATCTAAAGCATGGGGGTCAGAGATGGGCTGTCCCTCCTGTAAATGAGGGTGCGGATCAGGTGATTGCATGGTGTGTGGGTGGCTTGGACTTAAAATGGCAAGCATCGGCAATCACAATCAAAGGCACTAGCGCCCAAATGGACAAGGTCACCCTCGACCCAGTCGGCACAGTCGGCCCCGCTTCACATGTCACCTTTCACTATCGACTGTCCTTGCCGGATGGCCAGGTGGTGTTCGACACCTTTGTCGAGAGGCCAGCCACCATTCAGATGGGCATGGGCCAGTTTGCACCGGGACTCGAGCGTTGCATGATGGCGCTGCAAGAGGGCGATGAGCGCAGTTATGCCCTGGGTCCGGACGATGCCTTTGGCCCCCGAAATCCCGAGATGATCCAGAAGGTGTCCAAATCGCTGCTGGCCAAACATGCGGATCCCAATGATCCGATCGAGCCCGGCGACCTGCTGGAGTTTCCAACGCCCGATGGCGGCCGGTTTGCTGGCGTCTTCAAGGGTTGGGAAGACGAGGCTGCTGTCTTTGATTTCAACCATCCCTTGGCAGGTCAGCCAGTGGACTTTGTGGTGCGCATTGTGGGAGTGATCAACGCATGAGTCAGGGACCCGAGGAGATTGTGCTGGCCGAGCCACGCGGATTTTGCGCGGGGGTTGATCGTGCCATCGAGATTGTCGAGAAAGCCTTGGCCAAGTTCGGCGCGCCTATTTATGTGCGCCACGAGATTGTTCATAACGACCATGTGGTGCGCGACTTGCGCGACAAGGGTGCAGTTTTCGTAGAAGACCTCAACGAGGTCCCGCTGGGGGCCCGCGTCATCATGAGTGCCCATGGGGTGTCCCGCAAAGTGCGCGACCATGCTACCGAGCGCGATCTAGAAGTCTTTGACGCCACCTGCCCATTGGTCACCAAGGTTCACGTTGAGGTCCGCAAGCTGGCTGCTGAGGGCTACGAGATAGTCATGATTGGTCATCGCGGTCACCCCGAAGTCGAGGGCACCATGGGCCAGTTGGAGAAGGGTATTTATCTGGTGGAGGATGAGACCCAGGCCGCAAGCCTGTCCGTCAAGGACCCATCCCACCTGGCCTATGTCTCGCAGACCACCCTGTCGGTTGATGACACGGCCTCGGTGGTGAACGCACTGCGCGCCAAGTTCCCCCAGATCCGTGGCCCCAAGTTCAGTGACATCTGTTACGCCACGCAGAACCGTCAAGATGCCGTCAAGCTGATGAGTCAGTCAGTCGATCTGGTCTTGGTGGTGGGCAGCCCCACGAGTTCCAACAGCAACCGTCTGCGAGAGGTGGCTGAGCGCCACGGTGTACCGGCCTACCTGGTGAACGATGCCAGCGAGCTCAAGCTCGAGTGGCTCGCCGGCAAGCTGCGGGTTGGCATTACGGCTGGTGCATCGGCTCCAGAGGAATTAGTCCAGGGTCTGGTCTCGGCCGTGAAGGCCGCTGGCGCAGGGGCTGTGCGACGCCTGCCGGGGGCCGAGGAGCACATCCGGTTTCCATTGCCCAAGGGCTTGAATTAAACTAGCGTGCTCCACACCGTGCCGGTGTAGCTCAGTCGGTAGAGCAGCGCATTCGTAATGCGAAGGTCGAGGGTTCGATTCCTTTCACCGGCACCATTTGTTTTTTTGGATTCTCGTTGCGAAGCAGCACCGTGGCGCTTTCAAGACCTGTCCCCATGGACGTGAGTTCATCCAAGTTCCGTATAGCTGATCTGAGATCGGGCATAACCGGCGACCACACGAAGCCCTGCTCAAACTAACCCCGTAGGTTGGTGTGAGGGGTATTTCCACTTATCGGGGAAATACCACTTACAGAGAGAGTGACCTGGCCTGAGGATCCACAAAGCTTAATTTGGTGTGAAAGCATGCTCAGAAATTTTGCAAGGTTCGAAAATCTAGTAGTGGTGATGGCAGTGTTCTGCCTAGCACTACTTATCATTTTGCCGGTGGGGTCCTTGTTGGCCTCTGCTTTTTGGGATAAGTCTGGCTTTACCCTCGACTTCTTTAAAGAGGCCTTCTCCAGTCGCTCTTACTTAATGCCCTTGGTCAACTCACTGATCTTGGGAGCGTGGACTGGCCTTTTCAGTGTTCTGATCGGGTTGCCATTGGCCTGGTCGGTCGCGCGGACAAACATGCCTGGCAAGGGCTTTGTCGCTGCGACGGCGATCCTGTCTTACTTGGCGCCGCCTTTTCTAACAGCGATAGCCTTTGTAAACCTCTTTAGTCCCAATGCGGGCATTTTGAATGTCTTGTTCCGAGACGTTCTGGGACTCAATTTTCTGACCTTTAATGTCTTCTCGATGGCCGGATTGGTTTTGGTCACGGTTATGCATACATTCCCGTTTGTATTTCTATTGGCCCGAAGCGGTCTGCAGTCCGTGGATGCATCGCTCGAAGAGTCTGCCCAGATACTCGGTGCTGGGAAGTGGCGAACTCTTGTTTCCATAACAGGCCCTCTGGTGGCGCCTGCAATTCTGTCAGGCACGCTCTTAGCGTTCGTCAATGCGATTGCGTTATTTGGTTCGCAAGCCATTATTGGCTTACCGGGAAGGGTGGTAACGCTTCCGACGCGCATCTACTCTCTATTCGACTACCCCCCGGAATACGGATTGGCCTCAGCGCTGTCGTTATTGTTCATTCTGATCACCGTTACTGCCCTCTATCTCCAGAGGAGTTATCTAGCCAAACGCTCCTTCATCACCCTGGGTGGCAAGGGGTCTCGTCCGCAGCTGATCGATCTTGGTCCGTGGCGTTGGGTTTTGTTGGCTTTCGGTGTGTCGATTTTCACCATCGCGATTCTCGCTCCATTTGGGACCCTAATTGCTGTTTCGCTATCGGAATCTTGGGGGCTCGACTTTTGGAGGGGACTAACCCTAAAGCACTACAAATTTATTATTTTTGACTACGACGTTACGCAGCGCGCGATTGTCAATAGCCTCTACTTGGCCTGCTTGGCTGCAACACTCGCCATTCTCATCGGCGGCATTGTGAGTTGGATTGATCTAAGAACTAAGGTTCCCGGTCGGAAGCTGATGGACTATGCGGCACTAATTCCACTGGGGCTACCCGGCATTGTCATGGCTGTCGCCCTAATCCGGTTTTGGCTCAACATGCCCATCACGCTCTATGGAACTCTGACCATACTTTTATTGGCCTACGTTGGTCGCTACATTCCCCTGGCTGTTCGGTCAAGCAACTCAGCGCTACGCCAAGTTGATCCATCGCTTGAGGAGAGCGCTCAAATCTTAGGTGCCAAGTGGCGACAAGTGATGCGACACATCACATTCCCGCTGATTCGGCCAGGCTTGTTTGCCGGTTGGCTATTGGTCTTTGTGCCTGTCGTGCAAGAGTTGAGTGCTTCGATACTGCTTTTTAGTTCCCAAACAATGACGCTGGCGGTTGCTGTCTACAATCTATATGAAACCGGCTACACGGAGCCTGTAGCGGCCTTGGCGATGATCAACATGTTTATTATTGGGCTCGCCATGTGGCTTGCTCACCGCCTTGGTGGCGGTTTCGGGAAAGTCTAACCATATAAGAGGCCCACATGGCATCTATTACGATCAATAACCTATCCAAATCTTATGGCGATGCATCTGATATTCCCGCAGTAAAAAATATCAATGTTTCCGTTCCCGACGGAACTTTTCTCACATTGTTGGGGCCGAGTGGCTGCGGTAAGACAACGACATTGCGATTGCTTGCTGGCTACATCACACCTGACACCGGTGAGATCTTGGTGGGAAGCCGGCAGGTGTCAGCTCCAAACCAGGTTGTACCTCCTGAGGGTCGTGGCATGGGAATGGTATTTCAGAACTATGCAATCTGGCCGCACAAGACCGTTTTTGAGAACGTAGCCTTTGGACTCAAACTTAGGAAGGAATCTTCTAGTGTTTTAGACCATAAGGTAAAGACTGCACTTGAACAAGTCGGCCTTCTAGGATTTGAGCGCCGCTATCCGAACGAGTTGAGCGGGGGGCAGCAGCAGCGCGTTGCACTAGCCCGAAGTTTAGTGGTCGAACCAGAGATATTGCTGCTCGACGAACCTCTGAGCAATTTGGACGCCAAGCTCCGAGAGAAAATGCGTTCCGAGTTGAAGGAGCTACAACGTCGTACAGGAATCACTTTTATTTACGTCACACATGACCAAGCAGAGGCCTTAGCCCTGTCTGACATGATCGTAGTGATGCATAAGGGGGAAGTCCAGCAAGTTGGCTCACCAGAAGAAGTTTATAGCCGTCCGTCCAATCGGCAGGTCGCTGATTTCATGGGGTTGATCAATACCTTCAACGGACGTTTGGAGCCATCGCTGAACAACAGAGCCTCCATTACGTTCTGCCAAGGGAATAAATTGGAAATTGCAGCTCCAAGTGGCATAAATGAGCCTGTTGACGTTGAGTTTGTGATTCGTCCAGAAGACATCACCCTAGTCTCGGAGGCGCACCCCGATGCCATTCTTAGTGGGAAGGTCACTGCAAAGACATTTCTAGGTAATTTGCTGGAAGTGATGGTGGAGTTGCCCTCCGGACAACAACTTCGCGTTCAGGCCCACCCGCTATCTAGGTACGACGTCGGGCAGGCGGTCGGCTTGATTTTGGATGGTGCAGCCACAACTGTTTTCTTATAGTGTTTTTCAAGCAGTAGACCCGTAGGTACAACGCAAATACCCAAGGAGGCAACATGATGCTGAACACAAGTCAAATCGATACGGAAAAGGTGCCCGGGCTGCGAAAGCACCACAGCTCGTTCAAGAGATTAGTTACTCCACTTGCCTTCTTGCTATCTGCTTTGGTGAGTATTCCTGCTGTTTCGGCCGATTCAGTCGACATGGCTGCGGCCAAAAAGGAGGGCAAGGTAGTTTGGTATACATCCACCCCCATTAAACAGGCGCAGCAAATTGCAAATCTCTTTGAGACAAAAACAGGTATCAAGGTGGAACTGTTTCGTTCGGGGGGCTCAGCCATCCTTCGCCGCTTTAATCAGGAGGTCGATGCGGGAAGAATCGCGGCTGACGTGTTAACCCATTCCGATCCAGCAGCGGCAGACTTAATGGCGGGAAGAGGGTTGTTCCTTCCCTTCAAGCCAGAGGGGTTTGACCAGGTGGCCGGAGCCGGGAAAAATGAAAAAGGTCTCTGGTTTGCGCAGCGTTTGAACGTTATGACGATGTACCTGCGTGCAGATAAGATAAAAGCTGCAGACTATCCAAAGACGTGGTCCGACCTCTCCAACGCGAAGTACAAGGGGCAGATGGTGATTACGGACCCCTCGTTCACGTCACTACAGGTCACTGTCGTGGGCACTCTCTCGAAGCAAAAGGGTTGGGAGTTTTACGAGGGACTCAGGAAGAATGAAATTATGGTTGTGAAGGGGAATCAGCAGGTGTCCGACATGATCAAGAAGGGCGAGCGATACATAGCCGTTGGAGCTTTGGATTCTTATGCGGCGGAAGACCGTAGGGCTGGCCATGACATCAAAACGCTATATCCCAGCGATGGTGTTTTCGTAATCCCCTCTCCGACTTCTGTTGTCAAAGGGTCCCCAAATCCGAATGCAGCCAAGGCATTTGCGGCTTTCAATCTCAGCAAGGAGGCACAAGAGATCTTCCCGAATAGTGGTGGTTATGCAGCTCGAATGGATATCAAAGCACCTGACGGTAGCCCAGCATACAAAACTCTCAAGGTGATTGATGTCGATTACGACGCCCTCTCAAAGGATAGCAGTGCGATTAAAAAGAAGTTCAACTCTATTTTTCAGTAGTCCAATCCTAAGTAGCCATCGTCCCCTCGTTTGAGGATCGGTGGCTGTTTGAAACGGCTTTTCTTATTAAGACTTTTTATTTTTTGGAGTGGTTATGACAAAGGTAAGTTGGTCCGGCGGTAATGAGCACTGGACAAAAAAAGGTGATATCAACTTGTTTCTTTGGGAGAAGAAGGCGTCACCAGATGTCCCTTTTCGAGGTACGGTTTTCTTCATCCATGGATCATCGATGGCCTCGCAGCCAACCTTTGATTTGTATGTGCCGAATCGTCCGTTCTCCTCTGCGATGGACTGGTTTGTAGCGAATGGCTACGACACGTGGACCATGGATAACGAGGGCTATGGCCGTTCGGACAAGCATCGCCCTATAAATTTCGATATCAGTAATGGCGCTGATGACATCGAGGCTGCAAGTTCCTACATCATGCAGAAGACAGGCGTTAAAAATTTCTTCATGTATGGGATCTCCTCGGGGGCACTCAAGGCAGCTTTGTTTGCTGAACGTCATCCTGAGCGAGTAGCCAAGTTGGCCCTAGATGCCTTCGTGTGGACGGGAGAGGGTAGCCATACCCTTGAGCAGCGCAAGAAGAAGCTCCCAGAATTTTTGGCAAAGAATAGGCGTCACATAGATCGCTCATTTGTCCATAGCATTTTTGAGCGGGACCATCCCGATTGCGCCGATAAGGAGACCGTCGAGGCTTTTGCAGACGCGATTCTAACCCTCGATGACTCTATGCCAACGGGGACCTATGTGGATATGTGTTCGAAGTTGCCCCTCGTTGATCCTCGTAAGATCCAACCCCCTACGATTATTTTGCGCGGCGAGTACGACGGCATAGCGGGTATGGATGACCTAATTGACTTCTTTAAGCTTCTTCCGAACACCGATAAGCAGTTCAGCGTGATGAAAGGTATTTCACATGCAAGTTTTCAACAGAAGAACTACATGATGGTTTATCACTTACTGCATAGTTATTTCACAATGCCAACGCCGGTCTATCAGGGCTAGAGGAACGAAGGGGCTTCGGCCCCTTTTTTGTATCGCTGGGGCACCTTGGAATGGCTAGTCAAATCCCCCCCCCAGTCGACCGATAACAGGAGCAAGAGACTTAGGTACTTTTTAGGTATTTGATTGAAAATAACTTGATTGAACCTAACCTTACTAGACAGCCGCAGGCTTTTAGCGGGTCGTGACGATGGATCAAGGAATGGAAATGCCTTTCACCGGCACCAATCAGCGTCGCCCAAACCATCGCCACAGCAGCAAGCAGGCACTGAAGGCGCAGGCCCCTGAGAGCCCAAAGGCAGCAGCGGGACTCAGGCTCTCGTATAGAACGCCAAAGACGATAGAGGCCGGCAACAAGGCCAAGCCCACGACCATGTTGAACCAGCCAAAGGCCGTGCCTCGTCGGTCCTCGGGCGCTAGATCCGCCACCATGGCCTTCTCGACCCCTTCGGTGGCGGCCACAAAAACGCCATACAGAATGAACAAGACGGCCAGCAGACCCGTGCTCTGGTCCAGAAAGCCCAGCGCCAGGTAAACCACGCCAAAGGCCGCATAGCCCACCAGCAGTAAGGGGAGTCTGCCAACCCGATCAGACAGCGAGGCCAGCGGGGTGGATAACAGGGCTACCACCAGCGAGACCAGTGCCCACAGAAGGGGTATCAGAGGCTCTGGCACGCCCAGCTCTTTGGCCCTCAGCAGCAGAAAAATATTGGATGCATTCCCGACGCTAAACAGGCCGACCACGATCAAAAACCGTCGTAACGGAAGGGGCAGTTGGCGATAACGCCAGTCAATCGATAGGGGGACTGGTTTGGCCTGTTCGGCCAGTGTCGCCTCGGGCAGGATCAGAACCAAGCCAATACAGATCACGGCTGGAACAATGGCCAGCAGAAAAATATTCTCGTATGAGACCTGCGCCTGCAGCAGCAAAAACGCCAAGATGGGACCCAGCACTGCTCCGCCGTTGTCCATGGCCCGATGAAAGCCAAAGGCCAACCCATGCTGCCGGCGATCAACCGATGCGGCCAAGAGCGCATCTCTGGGAGAACTCCTCAAGCCCTTGCCTATTCGATCTGCCAATCGAATGCCGATCAGCATGGCCCAACTGGTGGCCAGGATGGTCAGTGGTCGACTGATACTGGCTAGTCCATATCCCACTAGCAACCATGGTTTGATACGACTGAGTTTGTCGACAAAGACGCCTGATGCCAGCCTGAGCATGCTCGAGGCAGCGTCTGCAATGCCCTCGATGAGACCCAGTGCCCTCGGTCCCGCCATGAGCACGCTGGTCAAAAATAGCGGCAGGATGGGGAAGAGCATCTCGCTCGCTGTGTCGTTGACGAAGCTGATCAGGCCGATCAGTCAGACCGTCTTGGGTAAGGAGCCGAGGGACTTGAACACGGTCTGATCAGTACTCAACCGGCACAGGATCGAGGCTGCGCCAGAGTAACCAGGTGGCGACTGTTCGATGTGGCGCCCAGCGCTCTGAAAAGGCCAGTGCGCGCTTTTTTCGTTGTGCCAGAGTGGGGTTGGACTGAAGCATCGGCAGGTCACCGACATACAGTGTTTCTATTGCTTTGAGCACGCCCAGGTCATCTGCTGGAAAGACATCGGGGCGCATGAGCGTAAAAATCAGAAACATCTGGGCGGTCCATGGCCCGATGCCGGGCCTGTCGGTGAGGAGCTCTATCACGTGCTCGTTTGAGAGGGTTGCAAGTCGATCCGACAGGGCCGGGTCGCCAGCGAACCAGTTCGCGAGATCCAATAGGTAGTGAGATTTCTTGGCGGACAGGCCGGCCTCACGAATGTTCGCCCCCGCATCAATGAGTCTGCTTGGCTGCAAGGGCTGATCAGGCTGTTGGCCCAGCAGGCCACACAGCCGGAACCAGACGGCATCTGCTGCCTTGACGGAGATCTGTTGGCCAACAATCGAACGGGCCAGGCAGGTAAAGGGCTCACCACGTGATCGCAGCCGACTGTCACCGATACTCGCCACGATCTGGCGCATCACCGCGTCTTGATTGGCAAGGATCTGACATGACTCTGACCAATCAAGGGGGCCCCACTGGGTGGAGAAATGATCGGCCTTTGTGCTGCTCATGTTTTGTTTATCTGCGGAACAACCGCTGCATCGCTGGGCGTACCCGAAGAAAACCGAGGTAGGCCCACTCCATGAGTGTCGGTACACCAGGCATGCTGGCGGGCAACGCCAGCCATCGCCAACCAGGTAGTTGACGCCAGACCTGGATAAAGCCCCGAGCGCCACTGATCAATTGCCCATTCATCTGCTGAACATGAAACCTGGCGAGTAGGGCCTCCCTGGGCAGGGGCAGTGCTGTGTTGCGCGGGTCACTCACATCGCACCACTCAATTGCCTGTGCTCGATCCGCCCGCTGGTAGACCGAAATCTCCTTCTGGCAAAGCGGACAGGCGCCGTCGTAGAAGACTCGGAGTTGTGGCACTAGTGCAGCACCCGTGCCGTCTCTTCACCCTCGGCCTTCAGTGCAAAAGCGGGTATGACGGTTTCAAACACAGTCGTGTCATCGGCGATGCAAAAGTAACAGCCTTGCATGCTGCCAATAGGGCTCTTAATCCTAGTGCCACTGGTGTATTGAAAGGACTCCCCGGGCTGCAGATAGGGCTGCTTGCCGACCACGCCGAGCCCTTTGACCTCTTGATGATTTCCGCGTGAGTCATCGATGACCCAGTGTCGACCCATGAGCTGCGCGGCAATATCGCCAGTGTTGGTGATGGTGATCGTGTAGGCGAATCCCCAGAGTTCATCGTCCGGTGCGGACTCGTGGGGCAGGTAGGTGACTTGAACATCGACTCGGAAGCTGGGATTGGACATTGGTCTTGGGGTCGTTGAGTGGTGAGGGTTGGGTGAAGGCTACAAAGCTCGTTCAGAATAGTGAGATGACCTCGCCGCAAAACTCGTCGACGCCCCCAGCGCCTGCATTGGGGCAAGCCTTTGGACTTGGGACGATGGCGCTGCTCATGACGCCACCATTGCTCTGGGCCGGCAACGCCTTGGTGGCTCGTCTGCTTCAAGATCTTGTTCCCCCCATTATGCTCAACTTGTTGCGCTGGGGCCTGGTCTTTGTCCTTTTGGTCCCACTGGGCGGATGGGTATTGCGGCTCAACTCGCCGCTCTGGCGAAACTGGCCACGCTACATGCTGTTGGGCTTTTTGGGCATGGGCTGCTACAACACCCTGCTCTACCTGGCCTTGCAGACCTCCAGTCCCATTAACGTGACTTTGGTGAGTTCCGCGATTCCCCTCTTCACCCTGCTGATGGGTCGGCTGTTTTATCGCCAGACGGTGGCCCGACTGTCTTGGCTGGGCGTTGCCGCTTCCATGTTCGGTGTCATGGTTGTGTTGGGCCGGGGGGATTTAGACAGACTGCTGGCCTTGTCCCTGGTCCCAGGCGACCTGCTGATGTTGCTGGCGTCCATTCTTTGGGCTTGGTACAGCTGGCTGCTGGCCAGGCCTTGGCCGGGCCAAGCGGACCCCGAGATTCAGGCAGACTGGGCGGCCAACTTGCAGGCGCAGACGGTGATGGGTTTGGCCTGGTGCGCCTTGTTTGCTGGTCTTGAAGTCTTCTGGCTGGGGCATGCCACTGGGCACAGCCCGGCAGTCAGCTGGAGTTGGCCTCTGACCTTGGGGGTTCTTTATGTGGCCGTTGGGCCGGCCATTCTGGCCTATCGTTGTTGGGGTCTGGCGGTTGCGCGAACTGGGCCAGCGGTGACCGGCATGGCCGCCAATCTCATTCCATTGTTTACCGCGATTCTGTCCCTCGTGTTGTTGTCTGAAGCCCCCGACTGGTACCACGCCTTGGGCTTTGTCTTGATTGCTGGTGGGCTGTGGCTAACCGCCAAGGCCCAGAGGTCCACCTAGACGCTCGTGTAATGGCTGCCTTGGCCCAACACCAAGGGGCCCTTTTCATTTGGCCTGGTTCTGATAGTCTTTGGTCATCCCCAGATAATAAAAAGTAGGGGTGGGAGAGACGGATCAATGCGGTGGTACGACTTTGGGCCACTCTGGCCTCGGCAGCATGCGGATAGATGGATTGCTGGTTATGCACTGGCCTTCTTCTTGGCCTATTGGGCCAACGTGGGCATTCGCGGTTTTTTTGAAGTTATCCCGGATTTCGTCTATCTCATTTACCTCCCAGCTTTCATTCGGGTAGTCGCTGTTGCCACTGCAGGTCTGGGGGGGGTCTTGGGTGTGGCGTTGGGCCACTTGCTGACCCAATTGGTGTTCAAGGAGTGGGCTCCTCAGGTAATACTGCTGACCACCCTGGCTGGCGCGCTGGCCCCGTTGGCGGCTTTGTTGCTTGTCAGAAAGTGGCGCTCCGACGTCGAGATCAACGCGTGTCCCAAAACCCTGGCAGTGTTTGCGGTGTTGACCTGCTTCCTGAATGTTCTGTTTCGGGCGCTTGTCTGGCAATGGACTGGCGAGGCCACGCCCGCCCCAACGCTGCCGTCCATGGGCCTACTTCTGATGGGTAATCTTGGTGGTGTGGCCTTGGGCTACCTGGTCCTTCGGTCGGTGCTGCTGCTCGGACGGCGACTGTCGTCCTGGTAGTTGTCCAAGGCGTTTACTTCAGGGGCTGCACGACCCATTTCTTGAACCACTGGTTCTGTTCTACACCGGCGAACCAGCTAGCCAGCTCGGCCCACTGCGGTTGACTGTGATCGATGAGTTGCAGTCCGACACACCGAAAGACGACTGGCGCCATGGCCATGTCCGCCAGACTGAATCGGTCTGTGGCAATAAAGCGCCGGTTCACCAAGCCTTGGTTGAAGACCTTGAGGGCCGCAACGGTCTTGTCAGTCTCCTCCTGCAGCTTCTTAGCATCCCGCTGGTCCTCTGGTAGACGCAGGGTCTGCCAGAAGACCACCGACAGGCTGTTGTTGATCCCAGCATTGGCCCAGTCCAGCCATTGGTCCACCCGACCACGCTCGCGGGCATCCAGCGGATACAGGCCGCTGCCTTGATACTGGTTACACAGGTAGCGGCAGATGGCTTGTGATTCCCAGATGGCATAGCCATCGTCCTCCAGAAGGGGCACCTTGCCATTGGGGTTCTTCTGCAGGTATTCGGTTGAGTTGTTGACGCCAAACTGCATACCGGCATCCAGGCGTTCGTAGCGCAGGCCGAGTTCATCAAGCGTCCAGAGAGCCTTTTGGACGTTCATGGAATTGGTTCGGCCCCAGAGGCGAATCATGGTGTTTTCCTATCTGCAACGTTGGATGAGATTTGATTGACAATCTCACTGAGAAATTTTTTTTAATAGTTCGGAAAAGCCCCTAGGGAGATGTCTGCATGAGCCACCTGATCGACCGCATTGACCACATCGTCTTGACCTGCACCGACATTGAGACCACCACCCAGTGGTACGAGAGGACCCTGGGTTTTGAGCGTGAATTCTTCAAAGGACCCGAGGGCCAGCCCAGGTATGCGGTGCGTTTTGGTCAGCTCAAGATCAATCTGCAAGACAAGGACACCGAGACGCCCACCAAGGCGGGTGTTCCCACCATTGGCTCAGGAGATTTCTGTCTGATTAGCAAGGTGCCACTCGATGATTTCATCCAGCACTTGCAGGCAGTGGGGGTTTCGATTGACACAGGTCCCGTGCCGCGTCGAGGGGCCATGGGCCCCATTCGTTCGGTTTATCTGCGAGACCCCGACCAGAATCTGGTCGAGGTCGCCGAGTACGTCTAACGCAGTTGTGGTCTTTTACTTCGAGGTGGGCATGACAAACTCTGCCCCCTTGGCAATGCTCTCGGGCCAGCGCTGCATGATGGATTTCTGTTTGGTGTAGAACCGCACGCCCTCTTCGCCGTAGGCATGCATGTCACCGAAGAGCGAGCGCTTCCAGCCGCCAAAGCCATGCCAGGCCATGGGCACAGGAATGGGCACGTTGATACCCACCATGCCCACCTGAATCCGCCGGGCGAACTCACGGGCGATGTTGCCATCGCGTGTGTAGCAGCTGGTGCCGTTGCCAAACTCGTGGGCGTTGATCAGGTCGACAGCCTGGGCAAAGTCTTTGACATGCACGCAAGACAGCACAGGGCCAAAGATTTCTTCTTTGTAGATCTTCATGTCGGGGGTGACCTGGTCAAACAGGCTGCCACCCATCCAGAAACCCTTCTCGCAGCCGGTGCCGGTCTGCTTGGCATCGAATTGACGTCCATCGACCAGCAGCTTGGCACCTTCGTCCACACCAGCCTGGATGTAGCCGGTGATTCGATCGTGAGCCGCCTGGGTGACGATGGGCCCCATCTCGGCTGCCAGGTTCATGCCATCGAGAACCTTCAAGGCCTTGGTGCGCTCCACCAGCTTGGGCATGACCTTCTGGCCCACATCACCGACCATGACGGCGACAGAGATCGCCATACAGCGCTCACCGGCTGAGCCATAGGCCGCGCCAATCAGGGCGTCGACGACTTGATCCACGTCTGCATCGGGCATGACCACCATGTGGTTCTTCGCGCCACCGAGCGCCTGCACCCGCTTGCCGTGGTGCGCGCCGGTCTCGTAGATGTAATTGGCAATGGGCGTGGAGCCGACAAAGCTGATGGCTTTGACATCGGGGTGATCCAACAGCGCATCGACCGCCTCTTTGTCGCCCTGAACGACGTTGAAGACGCCGTCAGGCAGCCCGGCCTCTTTGAGTAACTCGGCTTGCAAGAGGCTGGGGCTGGGGTCGATGGGGCTGGGCTTGAGCACGAAGGTGTTGCCGCAGGCGATGGCCACGGGGTACATCCACATGGGCACCATGACGGGGAAGTTAAATGGGGTGATACCCGCGACCACACCAAGGGGCTGCCGCATGGTCCAGTTGTCGATGTTGGTGGAGACTTGTTCGGTGTAGTCGCCCTTGAGCAACTGTGGAATACCGGTGGCAAATTCCACGATCTCGATGCCACGGGTGACCTCTCCCTGGGCGTCGGTAAAGACCTTGCCATGTTCTGCGGTGATGGACTTGGCCAGCTCATCACGGTGCTGGTTGAGCAGGTCCAGAAACTTGAACATGATGCGGGCCCGGCGCAGCGGCGGCACCTGCGACCAACTGGCAAAAGCCTCTTGGGCGTTGGCCACCGCCTTGGCGACGTCATCACGCGAAGCCAGTTGGACGCGGCCGGTAACCTGACCGGTGGCGGGGTTGGTAATGTCTTGGAAACGCTGGCTGGCACCGGATACCGATGCGCCATTGATGTATTGGAGGATTTGATTCATGACCGACTCGCGAGGCTTGGTTTAGGCGTTGAAGAGAAAGTCTTCAATAATAAACAACCAGACCCATGAAAACCCGATGGGAAAACCCTTGAAACCATGGCGATCACCGATTTGCTAGCGTATCTCTCCTCGTGGGCTGCCGTGTTGGGCATGGCGCTGCTGGCCGCCATTGGCTTGCTCTCAGGCCGTTTTTCCTGGCTGACCGGCCGCTGGTCGATCGACGCGGTCATGCGCATTCACCAGCAACTGGGCCGTGTGGTGTTGATCCTGTTCATGGCGCACCCCCTGTTTTACTTTCTGGGTGACATCCGCATGTCCGGCAGTGGGCTCGGTCTGGGGTTCCTGGCCCTTTTCGCTCTGATTGCGGTGGTGGTGATGGCCCTCTCGCGCGATGAGCTGCCCATGCGCTATGAGGCCTGGCGACGCTCGCACGGTCTGTTGGCGATCGGTGCTTTGGGGCTGGGTCTGGCCCATGCCCAGTCGGGGGGCTGGCTCGGCCAGACCATCCCGGCCGTTCATTGGGGCTTGGTGGGCTCTACGGCGGTCGGTGTGATGGCCTTGGCTTGGATCTATGTCATCCGCCCCTGGGCGCTGCTGCGTCGGCCCTTTCGGGTGGTTGGTCTGCGAGAGATGGCGGATCGAACCTGGGCGCTACGTCTTCAGCAGGTGAGTGGCCCGGCCCTTCGCTACCAGGCCGGCCAGTTCGCCTGGATCAAGACCCAGTCGGCTTTTGGTCTTCATGACCATCCCTTTTCGATCGCAACGGCACCAGCGCAATCAGAGGCCGCCGACCGGCCGGTCGAGTTGGGGTTTCTGATCAAGGCCGTGGGGGACTTCACGAGCCACTTGGAGCAGCATGTCCCCCTGGGTCAGACGGTTTATCTGGATGGCCCCTATGGCACCTTTGGCCAGGGATTGGTGCAGGCCCCGCGGCTTTTGTTGGTGGCCGGCGGCATTGGTCTGGCACCCTTGTTGTCCGTGTTGCAGGCACGCCGTGACTGGCTGCGATCCAATCCGGCCAGCCTGGTGACTCAGGTTGTGATTGGCAACCGCCATCCGGGACAATACTTTGCAGACCAAGACCTCACCGATTCCCCGGGCTTGGGTCTGCAGGTGCATCGCCTGGTCAGTGAGCCGACCAAGTCGTGGACTGGTCTGGTTGGCCAGACAGACGCCACAGGCCTGGGACCCCTGTTACCGGCGGACCCGGCGGACTGGCAGGCGCTGGTCTGTGGGCCGCCGCCGATGATGCAGACTGTTCAGTCCGTATTGGTGAAGCACGGGTTCAAGCGGAACCAGATTCACATGGAAACTTTTAAAACCTAGGAGCACTGCATGAGCACCACACGACAGATCGTCTCAACCCCAGATGCACCAGCGGCCATTGGCACCTACTCACAGGCAGTGAAGGTGGGGCAGACCGTTTGGCTGTCGGGACAGATCCCCTTGGATCCCGCCACCATGACCCTGGTTGGCGATGACAGCCCCGAGGGTGTGGTGTTACAGATTCATCAGGCCTTTAAAAACCTGGCTGCAGTAGCCCATGCTGCTGGCGGTAGCCTCAACGATGTGGTGAAGGTCAATCTCTTTCTGACCGACCTGTCTCACTTTGCCAAGGTCAACGAGATCATGGCCCAGTATTTTGATCAGCCCTATCCAGCCCGTGCGGCAGTCGGGGTGGCCAGCCTACCCAGAGGGGCCGCCTTTGAGGCTGAGGCCATCATGGTGATCGCCTAAGCATGCCGGCCGCGGCGACGGTCAAAACCCGTCCGCTGCCGGCCGGACTCATCAAGCTCGGACTGAGCAGGCCGATCGACCGTGTGCTGCATTTTCCGCTGCGTTACGAAGACGAGTCGCAGGTGGTTTTACTGGGTGCTGTGCTGCCTGGACAGACGGTTCAGTGTCAGGTCACGGTGCTCTCAGCCCAGGTGGTCTTCAAGCCCCGTCGCATGCTGGTCGTATTGGTTCAGGGTGACCTGACCCAGGCAAGTCTTCGGTTTATTTATTTTAACGAGTCCCTGCGTCAACGATTTGTGCCAGGCGAACAGTTGCGATTCATCGGTCAGGCCCGCCGGGCCCCCAACGGTCTGGAATTTATTCACCCCAAGATTCGCTGGGGTTGGCTGGAGCCCGACCAACCGGTCAGTCCAACTCTGGTCTCGATCTATCCCACCACCCAGGGTCTCACACAGCCCGTCATCGCCCGACACATTGCCCAGGCGCTGGCCAGTGCCATGCCGGCCGAGTGGCTGGATCAGCAGACTTTACAGATGCTGGGACTACCCGATCTACCCAGGGCCATTGAGACCCTTCACAGGCCACCGATTCATGCCCACGGGCCAGCCGCGTTAGAGCCATGTTGGCGGCGGATTCGACTCGACGAGTTGGTAGCGCAGCAGATCGCACTGCGTCGGGCCAGGGCCCGTCGAGCTGTTCGGCAGGCCCCCGCCTTGGTCGACCAGCAGGGCTTGTGTGACCGCCTGCTGGCTGGTTTGCCTTTTCAGTTGACGGGCGCCCAGCAGCGGGCCTGGCAGCAGGTGAGCCAAGACTTGGCACAGTCTCGTCCTGCGCACCGCTTGATCCAAGGCGATGTGGGCAGCGGCAAGACGGTGGTGGCTGTGCTGGCGGCAGCCCAGGCCGTTGGGGCGGGTTGGCAGGCGGCCCTCATGGCCCCCACCGAGATTCTGGCTCAGCAGCTTTTTCAGAAAACCAGCGAGTGGCTGAGCCCGTTGGGTATCAGCGTTCTCCTGCTCAAAGGGGGCATGCCAGCGGCTGCTCGTCGTGAGGCCTTGTCTCAGATCAGCGAGGGTCAGGCCCACGTGGTGGTGGGTACCCATGCCTTGATTCAAAAGTCAGTGAACTTTCACAGGCTGGGGCTGGCCCTGGTCGATGAGCAGCATCGATTCGGCGTAGGGCAACGATTGGCCTTGCGTGAGACCGTGGATGGATTGGTGTCGCACACCATTGGCATGTCGGCTACCCCGATTCCTAGAAGCCTGGCCATGACCTTCCTGGCCGATTTGGACGTCTCGGTGATCGATGAACGTCCACCGGGTCGAACGCCCATTCGGACCCGATTGATGGCCATGGCCAAGCGAGAGGAATTGGCGCAGCGTCTGCTGCACTACATTGACACTCAGGATGGGCAGGCCTACTGGGTCTGCCCGGTCATCGAGGAGCAGCAGGACGCCGAGCGCGCTTTGCTGGCCCTAGAGGAGACGCAGGCCTGGCTGGCCCCTTTGTTGGGAGAGCGCCTTGGGGTTGTTCACGGGCGCATGCCTGCGAAGGACAAACAGGCCGTGATGGCCCGGTTTGCCAGCGGAGAGCTCCGCGTGTTGCTAGCCACCACTGTGATTGAGGTCGGTGTGGACGTGCCCCAGGCCCGGCTGATGGTGATTGACCATGCCGAGCGTTTTGGTTTGGCCCAACTCCATCAGCTTCGAGGGCGGGTGGGGCGGGGGGCCGGCCAGAGCAGCTGTATTTTGTTGTTTGACGAGCCCTTGTCTGAGGCCGCCCGACAGCGCCTCAAGGCGCTCTACGAAACCGACGATGGCTTTGAGCTCGCCAACCGAGACCTGGCTCAGCGAGGTCCAGGTGAGCTGCTCGGCATGCGACAATCAGGCGAACCAAGCCTGAGGTTTAGCGATCTAACCCGAGACCAAGACCTGGTGGCCTTTGCAGTGGACTATGGGCAGCGCCTGATCGCGGCCTGGTCCGATCCAGTTGCAAGAAAAGCCATGGGGGTATCGATGGACCAGCTGCATGCCCTGTTAGATCGCTGGGCCCATCAGGCAGATGACCTTCTGACGAGTACCTAGATGACCCTGACTGAGCTTCGTTACATTGTTGCAGTGGCCAGAGAACGCCATTTTTCCCGGGCAGCTGAGGCATGCTTCGTGAGCCAGCCCACCCTTTCGATCAGCATCAAGAAACTCGAAGATGAGTTGGGCACTCAGATATTTGAGCGTGGTGGCGCCGAGGTGACCCTCACGCCGATCGGCAATGAGATCGTGTCCCAGGCCCAGTTGGTTCTGGACGAGGTGGCCAAGATCAAGACCCTGGCCGTTCAGGGTCGCGACCCACTCAGCGGCCCACTGACCGTTGGTGTGATCTTTACGATCGGTCCCTATCTGCTGCCCCGAATCATGAAGTCGGTGATCCGCAAGCACCCCAGCATGCCCTTGATCCTGTTTGAGAACCAGACTCACAAGCTACTGGAGCAGCTGCGAAACGGAGAGGTCGACGTGGCGATTTTGGCTGAACCTTTTGACACCACCGGCCTTGAGGTACTCCCACTCTACGACGAAGATTTCGTGGTGGCGGTGCCCAAGGGCCATGCCTGGACGACCAAAAAAGCAGTGGCCTCGGGTGATCTCGAGAAAGAGACCATGTTGTTGCTTGGCATTGGTCACTGCTTTCGAGATCAGGTGCTCGAGGTCTGCCCCGAGGCTGCCCGTTACGCGCAGAACTCAGGTGGCATCCAGAAGTCGTTTGAGGGCAGTTCTCTGGAGACCATTCGGCATATGGTGGCCTCGGGCCTGGGGATTACCGTCTTGCCCAAAATGGCTGTGGAGTCTCTGGCCAAAGACCCCATGCTGGTTCACATTGGATTTGAAAAGCCCATTCCAACGCGTCGGGTCGTCATGGTGAGCCGCCGCAGCTTTGCCCGTCAGGCCGCTGTTCAGAAGCTGGCGGATGTCATTCTGGCGACCGATTTGCCGGGTTGCCAGCATGTCGGGGCACAGCCCAAGAAGAGAAAGAAATCATGACCCAATCGTCAGCGCCTTATCCCACCATCGAGACGGCTGTTGGCCAGACACCGCTGGTGGCTATTCGGCGCGTGGTGCCGGCGTCAGTCAGCGCATCGGGCAATGTCATCCTGGGCAAGCTCGAGGGCAACAACCCCGCTGGTTCGGTCAAAGACCGCCCAGCGCTGTCGATGATTGCTCGCGCCGAGGCGCGTTGCGAGATCAAGCCCGGTGACACCTTGATTGAGGCTACCAGTGGCAACACGGGCATTGCATTGGCCATGGCTGCGGCCATCCGGGGCTACCGAATGGTCTTGATCATGCCGGACAACCTGTCGATTGAACGTCGACAGGCCATGAAGGCCTTTGGTGCAGAACTGATTCTGGTGACCCAGCAGCAGGGCATGGAAGGCGCTCGAGACTTGGCCAGCCAGATGCAGGCCCAGGGGCAGGGTCGTGTCCTGGATCAGTTTGCCAACGACGACAACTGGATGGCCCATTACGAAGGAACCGGGCCAGAGATTTGGGAGCAGACCCAGGGGCGCGTGACCCACTTTGTCTCGGCCATGGGTACTACGGGGACCATCACCGGTGTCTCGCGCTATCTCAAAGAGCGCAACCCGGCCATACAAATCATTGGAGCGCAGCCCACGGACGGCTCATCGATTCCTGGCATTCGTAAATGGTCACCCGAGTACGTCCCGCCGATTCGCAGCAAGGCCTTCATCGATCAGATTGAGGAGGTCAGTCAGGCCGATGCCGAGGCGATGGCGAGACGTCTGGCCGTTGAGGATGGCCTGTTTTGCGGACCGTCAGCCGCAGGCGCATGTCATGTGGCGTTGCGCCTGGCCCAGGACCTGAAGCATGCGACGGTGGTATTCATCGTCTGCGACCGAGGCGATCGCTACCTGAGCACGGGGCTCTTTCCCGGCTAAACCGTCTAACCCAGCTAAGCGATTAGCTTGGCGTGGGCAGCGCGAGCTTGGTGTTGGTGGCGTTTAGACTGGGCTCCAGCGCCTCTCGCTCATCAAAGACAAAGCAGCTGCCCTCCCAGTGACGGCCGTCTGTCTCTTCAAAGTATTTCAGGATGCCACCCTCTAGCTGCAGCACGTTGTTCAGCCCCAGATTCTGCATATAGATGGCGGCCTTCTCGCATCGAATGCCACCTGTGCAATAACTCACCACCGTTTTGCCTTGCAGTTCGTTGAGGTGGTCTTGGACGGCCTGCGGAAACTGGGTGAACTTCTGAATACGCCAGTCGATGGTGTTTTCAAACTTGCCAAAATCCACCTCGAAGTCATTGCGTGTGTCGAGCATGACCACGGGCTGACCCTGGTCATCGTGGCCCTGGTCTAGCCAACGGGCCAGTGTCTTGGCGTCCACCGCTGGTGCTCGTCCCTCGACCGGTCGGATCGTTGGGTGGTCCATGCGGATGATTTCTCTCTTGAGCTTGACCTTGAACCGCTTAAAGGGAATATCAGTCGACCAACTCTCTTTGGCCTCGAGCTCGGCAAAGCCGGGTACCGCCCGAAGGGTTGTCAGCATTTCTCGTGCCACCGGTTCCGGCCCCGCCAGAAAGGCGTTGAGTCCCTCTGGCGTCACCAGGATGGTGCCTTTGATCCCAAGGGCCTCACCTTTGGCCAACAGGCTCTCTCGGAGCTCGGCAGGATGGTCGATGGGCCAGAAACGATAGGCGGCGAGGTTGAGGATGGGGCTCATGGGCTTTAAAAAATGGGGTGGCGCCTCCGGCACGAATCGAACGTGCGACCCTCCCCTTAGGAGGGGGATGCTCTATCCACTGAGCTACGGAGGCCAGAACAGACTGCAGGCGCCAGTTTACCGGTCCGACCGACTCAGCGTCGATGGCAGAATGCTCGCATGACTTCCCCCGTTGTTCAGACCGCTTGGCCAAACCCTTATCGCCTGTGTGTTGCGCCGATGATGGATTGGACCGATCGACACTGTCGATTTTTTCATCGCCTGTTGGCGCCGCATGCCCTGCTCTATACCGAGATGATCACCACCGGCGCGATCCTGCATGGCGACCTTCCCAGGCTGTTGGACTTTGATCCGGCTGAGCATCCGGTGGCCCTGCAGATCGGTGGCAGTGAGCCACAGGATCTGGCGCGGGCCGCCAAGATCGGTGCGGACTGGGGCTACGACGAGATCAACCTAAACTGCGGCTGCCCCAGTGAGCGGGTGCAAAAAGGGGCCTTCGGTGCCTGTCTGATGAAGGAGCCTGGCCTGGTGGCCGATGGCATCAAAGCCATGCAAGACTCGGTATCGGTGCCGGTCACTGTCAAGCATCGAATTGGTGTCGATGATCAGAATGACTACGGCTTTGTTCGTGATTTTGTTGGCCAGCTCTATGCGGTGGGTTGTCGGGTCTTTATCGTTCATGCCCGTGGCGCCATTCTGAAGGGACTGTCTCCAAAGGAAAACCGGGAGATCCCACCGCTCAGGTGGTCGGTGGTGCGAGCCCTCAAACAAGATTTTCCAGAGGCTGTGGTGGTGGCCAATGGTGGGATTTCGCAGCGTGATCAGGCCGACGATTTTCTTCGGGACAGCGACGAGGGCCCTGCTGTCGATGGTGTGATGCTGGGTCGGGCCGCTTACCATGACCCCTGGCTGCTCAGAGACCTCGATGCCCGGTGGTTTGCCGATGGCCCAAGGGCATCAGCTCGTCCTGCTCAACGTGAGGACGTGGTGGCTGCCCTTGATCGGTATTTGACTCACCGGATTGGCCCAGCGCAGTCGGCTAAATCCATGGCTCGACACTGGCATGGCTTGTTCCACGGGCAGCCCGGTGCACGCGCTTGGCGACGCGCTATGTGTGAGGGTCAGTCGCCTCTTAGCGTCTGGCGTCGGGATCCAGCGGCCGCGGCTTGATGCGCGCTGCCTTGGTGCCGGCAAAGATGCAGACGGTGAGCAGCAACGACAGCACCAACCAGCCCACCGACAGCCATCGCTCCAGCGGATCGGGCGCGATGATTCGCACCAGGGCTTCGCAGACATAGAGCCAGATCAGCAGTGAGAGCCATTGAAAGGTGTAGAGCCGGGCGTGACGAAGACCCGGGATGGCAAAAGCCAGCGGTAGCACCTTGAGCCAGAGCCAGGAGCCCTCGCGTAGCGGATCCCAGACGGTCTCCCAGGCGATGCCATAAGCCAGCATGGCCAGCAGCAGCGCCAATGCCAGCTTGGGCCAGACACCCGGCACAGTGCGATACCGAAAGCCGGTGTGCTCTTGGGGCTGGGGTGAACCGGATGATGGATCGGTCATGCGCCGGCCCGCAGTTTGAGCGCGACTTGAGCCAGTCGCCGACCTTGGGCCTGCGCCAGGGTCAGTTCCTCGGCGGAGACCGGGTTCTTGCCATCTGACCCAGCCAGGTGGCTCGCACCGTAGGGTGTGCCGCCTGTCTTGGTGGCTGACAAGGCTGGTTCGGAGTAGGGCAGACCCATGACCAGCATGCCGTGGTGAAAGAGCGGCAGCATCATCGACAGCAGGGTCGATTCCTGTCCGCCGTGCAGACTGCCAGTGCTGGTGAAGACACAGGCTGGTTTGCCAATGAGCTCGCCAGACAGCCAGGCGTTGAGTGTGCCATCCACAAAATACTTCATAGCGGCAGCCATGTTGCCGAATCGAGTGGGTGATCCCATGGCCAGTCCATGGCACTGGGCCAGGTCGCTGGGTTCCACATAAGGTGGTCCAGATTCGGGAACAGCCGGATCCAAGGGCTGTGTTGTCGCCGTGACGGCAGGGACGGTGCGCAGGGTGGCAATACAGCCGGGTACCGACTCAATGCCCTGGGCGATGGCCTGGGCGAGTTGGGCGGTCGCACCGTGACGGGTGTAATAAAGGACCAGAAGATTGGTTTGGCTCATGCGCCATATCATAGGCAGATCATGCGCAGCGTTGGGAATTCATTTTTCATGACCATTTGGCGCCGGGCCGACGAACTGCGCCTGGGGCAGGCGGCTGCCAGTCTCAGCTTTAGCTGGCTGCTGGCCATGGTGCCTCTGATCACGGTCTCATTGGCGCTGGTCACCAGCTTTCCGATCTTCGACGAGATGCGGGTTGCGCTTCAGAAACTGATCGTGCAGCACTTTCTGCCCGATGGCGTCGGCAGCCAGCTCTCACGCTACCTGGAGCAGTTTGTTCGCAAGGCGGCCAGCCTGTCTCTGGTGGGCTTTGTCTTTCTGGCTCTGACGGCAACCGTGATGATGCTGACGCTGGACAAGACCCTCAACCTCATCTGGCAGGTCTCGCGTCCAAGGGCCTTTCTCAAGCGTCTGCTGATTTATTGGGCAGCCATCATCGTGGGCCCGCTGGCGGCAGGCGCTGGCACGGCCGGCCTGTCATGGTTGGCCTCTGGCCACGCACGCCTGTTTTCGGTGGGTGGCATGGCCTGGTGGGACTGGATGAACCTGCTGCTGACCTGGCTGACCTATGGCCTGTGTTACCGCTATCTTCCCAACACCACTGTCTTGATGCGCCACGCCATGGTGGGCGCCTTGTTTGCCGCGGTGCTCACTGAATCCGCTCAGCAGCTTTTTGGCAGCCTGCTGGGTGCCATGCCCACCTACCGACAGGTCTATGGCCCATTGGCCGCCGTCCCGTTGCTGCTGATCTGGACTTATCTCAGCTGGTGGCTCTTTCTACTGGGGGCTCTGATGACGGCTTCTATGCCGACAATCGACGGGGCCAGTGCTAGCATGAGACGCAGAACAACAAGAGCAGTCAAGGAGACCCGCCGATGAAAGTCGCCGAAATATTAAAAGTCAAAGGCTCGACCCTGTTCACAGTGGCCCCCGAGACCCTGCTGTCGGATGCCGTGGTCACCATGGCCGAGAACGACATTGGATCTGTGGTGGTGATGCAGGCTGGCCGACTCGCCGGCATGCTGACCTTCCGAGAGGTGCTGCGGGTGCTCGCAGCCCGTCAGAAAGAGCAACGAATTGGCCCCACCCCCACCATGTCGGAGATTCGGGTGGGCGATGTGATGAACAAGACGCCGACCTTGGCGCTGCCGGACATGTCCGTTGATGAACTGCGCCGAGTGATGAATGACTGCGGCGAGCGCTACCTGCCGGTCATGGATGACCAGACTCTCATGGGCGTGGTCTCGTTTCATGACGTGGCCCGCGCGGTATTAGAGGCCCAGAGCTTTGAGAACAAGATGCTCAAGGCCTACATTCGTGATTGGCCCGAGGCCGAGTCCTGATGCACATCCTGGTCTCTAATGACGATGGATATTTTTCGCCGGGGATCGCGGCACTGGCCCAGGCCATGGCCGAGTTTGGCCAGGTCACCGTGGTTGCGCCTGAGGCGGATCGCAGCGGGGCCAGCAACTCACTCACCCTGGATCGGCCCCTGTATGTCAGGCAGTCAGCCAGTGGCTTTTATTACGTGAATGGCACCCCAACGGACTGCGTCCATGTGGCAGTGACCGGGTTTTTAAAACAAAGGCCGGATCTGGTGGTCTCCGGCATCAACAACAGCCAGAACGTGGCTGAGGACACCCTGTACTCCGGCACCGTGGCCGCAGCCATGGAGGGCTATCTACTGGGGATTCCGTCGGTGGCCTTTTCCTTGGCTGATCGTGGCTTCGATCACCTAGAGACCGCTGTGATGGTCGCCAAGCGGGTGGTACACGGCCTGCTCAAGCAGCCGTTCTCAGAGCCTCGGCTCTTGAATGTGAACATCCCCAGCGTGATGCCTTCGGATCTCAAGGGCTTGGTGCTCAGTCGCCTGGGACGGCGGCATTTTGCGCAACCGGTGGTGACGGCCAGTTCGCCACGGGGCGAGACCATGTACTGGGTTGGGCCACCAGGCGGGCAGCGGGATGCCGGACCGGGCACTGACTTTCACGCGCTGGCCAACGGGTATGCATCGGTCACGCCGCTTCGCGTGGACCTGGGCGATGATCAGGCGACTGATGAGGTGGGCGCTTGGCTAAACGGCCTGCACTGAAGCCTGGCGAGCGCGCGACGCTGCCGCCACCAACGCAACTCACCCCGAAGTGGGGCCAATCCGTCTCCAAGCCCACTGCGAAACCTCAGTCAAGCCAGCCCCTCGCCAAAGCACCACCCAAGTCCTCCGACAACCCTGGTCTGGCCAGTGAGCGTCTGCGTTCTGCCATGGTTGCTCGACTGTCCCGGCAGGGCATTACCGATGAGCGTGTCCTGCAGGCCATGGGGCAGACCCTGCGGCACCGGTTTGTCGACGATGCCCTGGCGTCTCGTGCTTACGAGGACACGGCACTGCCCATCGGGTTTCAGCAGACGATTTCGCAGCCCTATGTGGTGGCTCGGTCACAGGCCCTGGCGCGGGACTATTGCCAGGTCCCCGATGGCCCCCAGGTGGCTCTAGAGGTCGGCACCGGCTGCGGGTATCAGGCGGCGGTGATGGCCTTGCTCTACCCCCAGGTGGTCTCAGTCGAGCGCATTGCCGGCCTGCATGAGCTGGCCAAGCAAAATCTATCTGGCATGGATCTGCCCCAATTGCGACTGGTCTTGGGCGATGGTCTGGTGGATGCGCAGGCCCATGGTCCGTTTGATGTCATCGTCCTTGCAGCGGGTATGGCTGACATCCCAGTGGATTTGTTGAGACAATTGAGGTTGGGTGGCGTCATGGTGGCCCCATTGGGCCAGCCTGAGCAGCGCTTAAAGGTGATTCGCCGGTCTCTGGATCCCTTTGCGCCGCAGCCCTACCAGACGTTTGAATTTGAGTCCGTAGCTTTTGTCCCGATCCTTCGGGGCGTTCAGAACTAATGCACAACAACAAGATATTTCTCCACCTCTCTGCTGCTGTGATCTGCGTTCTTCTGGTTGGTTGTGCCCAGAAGGGTCGAGTCGCGCCTGTGGAGTCTCGGTCGGTCACCGTTGACCCAGAGTTGGAACAGCGATCGGCCAGCGGTATGCGGCTGATGAATGCAGGCCCGGTGCCCGATGGCTTTTATAGGGTCAAGCGGGGGGACACCCTCGCGAGCATTGCCTTGGAGCATGGTTTGGACTGGCGTGAGATGGCGCAGTGGAATCAGATCACGGACCCCAACCTGATCGACGTGGGTCAATTGCTGCGCATTCGGGACCCCAAGCTCAGGCTGCCCACCAAAAAGTCTGCACCAGCCGCTCAAGCGCAGGCTGCCCAGCCAACCACGCCACCAACTGCCGCCAAGCCGGCCGATGCGGCGCCCGGCCAAGCGCCTGCTGCCGCATCCGCGAGTCCGGTGGCATCGGGCTGGCGCTGGCCTTCCAATGGCCAGGTGGTGTCACAGTTCTCAGAGGGTGGACGCAAGGGGATTGCGATTGCCGGCGCGCCCGGGGAGGCGGTTTTCGCAGCCGAGACGGGCAAGGTGGTCTATGCGGGCAACGGTCTGCGTGGGTACGGCAATCTGGTGATTGTTAAGCATGACAACGACTTGCTCTCGGCCTACGCCCACAACCGCAACATCCTGGTCAAGGAGGGGCAGCTGGTGAAGCGTGGCCAGCAGATTGCCGAACTGGGGATGACCGATGCCGACAAGCCCATGCTGCATTTCGAGATCCGCAAAGCCGGCAAGCCCGTGGACCCCCTGGGCTATCTGCCCAACCGTTAATCCCACCTCATGACCCCCACCCTTGTTTTTGATCTGGAGACCATTCCCGATGTCTCCGGTCTGCGTCGACTGGGGCTGATCCAGCCCGATGGTCCCGAGGCGGACTCTGTGGCGGCGCTCATGGCTGAGCGCGAGGCAGCTGGGCAGTCCACCTTCTTGCCCCATCACCTGCATCGCATCTGGATCGTGGGCTGCGCCTTTCGAGACGCCGACGGATTTCGAGTCCGCTGCCTGGGTGACGGGTACGGGGTTTCCGATGCGGATGAGGCGACGCGCATTCGCCAGTTCTTCGGCATCATCGAACGACACACCCCACAGCTGGTCAGTTGGAATGGCAGCGGTTTTGATGCCCCAGTGTTGCATTACCGCTCCATGGTCCATGGCCTGGCCGCGCCCATCTATTGGGATCAGGGCGACCTGAACCGCGATTTCAAGTACAACAACTACCTCAGCCGGTACCACCATCGTCACCTGGACCTGATGGACGTCCTGGCTAACTTCACCGGTCGAGCCAATGCGCCGCTGGATGCCATGAGTCAGCTCTGTGGGCTGCCGGGCAAGCTGGGCGAGGATGGCGCCAAGGTCTGGGATGCTTACCTCGAGGGGCGGGCCGAGTCAGTGGCCGCCTACTGCGAGACCGATGTGGTCAACACCTATCTGTTGTATCTGCGTTTTCGGCTCATGCGCGGTGAGCTCTCAGCCACCAGTCATCAGCAGGAATGTGATCTGGTGCGTGAGAGCCTGAACAAGCTGATTGGGGATACCAAGAGCCCCTTACAAGGTGCGCATTGGCAGAAGTTTTTGGCGGCCTGGTCAGACCAGAAGGTCAGCTGAGATGGGCCGACGCACCATGGGCGCGCCTCGCGCGCAGCGGGTCATGACCAACCTGACCATTGAGTCTGTGGACCTGGAGGGCCAAGGCGTAGCCCATGCCGAGGGCAAAGTGATTTTTGTAGCGGGCGCCCTGACCGGTGAGCGGGTGGATGTGGAGGTCATGCGAGAGCAGCCGCGTTACGCCAAGGCCAAGGCCGTTTATTGGCACCGAGAATCGTCAGACCGCGTGGGACCGCGCTGCCCTCATTTTGGAGTCTGTGGGGGTTGCTCGATGCAGCATGCCTCGAATGAGGCGCAGATCGCCATCAAGCAACGCGCGTTGGAAGATGCCCTCTGGCACATCGGCCAGATCAAACCGCTCGCCATTTTGTCCCCACTTCGAGGGCCGTCATTTGGCTATCGCAGCCGAGCCCGTCTGTCGGTTCGGTGGGTGGACAAAAAGGACCAGTTGCTCATTGGCTTTAGAGAGAGGGGGACCTGGCATGTGGCCTTGATGGACAGCTGCGAGGTCTTGCTGCCCCAGGTCTCGGCCCTGTTGCCTCACTTCAACCAGCTGATCAGCAGCCTGTCGGTGGTTCGAGACATCCCACAGCTGGAGGTGGCCGTTGGCGACAACACCCAGGTCTACGTCATGCGCCACCTGAGCCCGCTGACGGACGAGGACCTGGACAAGTGCCGGGCGTTTGAGCAGCAGTGGCATGTGCAGATCTGGCTCCAGCCCAAAGGTCCGGCCACGGCTGCACCGATCAGCCCCAACCAGCCAACCCTGACCTACTCGCTCCCAGAGTTCAACTTGTCGATGCCGTTCTCGCCGGTGGATTTCACCCAGGTGAACTTTCCCATCAACCGCGTCTTGGTCAAGCGGGCGATTGACTTGCTCGATGTTCAGTCTCATCACCGAGTGGCCGACTTCTTTTGTGGCCTGGGCAACTTTAGCCTGGCCCTGGCCCGTCGGGCCCGGGAGGTGGTGGGCATTGAAGGCAGCCAGGCCCTGACCGATCAGGCCATGGCCAATGCCAGGGTGCATGGGCTGGGTGAGCGAATGTCGTTTAGTCGATTGGATCTTTTTCGAGTGGATCGCACTTGGCTGGACGCGTTGGGTTCGTTTGATCGGGTCTTGATCGATCCGCCCAGAGAAGGTGCTCAGGCCTTGTCCGAAGCCCTGGCCGAGCAGTCACTCGATGGCCAAGGCCCAGCCCGAATCGTCATGGTCTCTTGCAACCCAGCCACCCTGGCCCGTGATGCCGCGATCCTGGTCCACAAGGGCCACTATCAACTGAGCCAAGCCGGTGCGGTAAACATGTTCCCGCAGACCGCTCACGTTGAGTCCATCGTGGTCTTTGATCGCCTGCCGCCAGAGTCTTCAATGCCCCCGCAGGCTTCTCCAATAGAAAACGCCCTCTAAGAAGAGGGCGTTTCCAGGGAGGGGCTGCCGACTGTTTGGGGCCGGCGAGCCCTGAGGTTCAACGCTGTGGCTTATTCCCGATTGCCACCAAAGAGCGACATCAGCAGCACCAGCAGATTGCTGAAGATGTTGTAGACGTCTAGGTAGACCGCCAGGGTGGCACTGATGTAGTTGGTCTCGCCGCCATTGACCACGCGCTGCAGGTCCACCAGCAGGAAGATCGAGAAGATAGCCAGGGCCAGCACCGAGACGGTCAGCATGAGGGCAGGCATCTGCAGCCAGATGTTGGCCACGGAGGCCACCAGCAAAATGATCACACCGACGAACAGGAATTTGCCCATGCCGGACAGGTCGCGCTTGATGACTGTGGACAGGCTGGCCATGGCAAAAAAGACCACGCCGGTTCCGCCAGCGGCCACGCCAATCAGCTGAGCGCCATTGCTCATGCCCATGGCAAAGCCGATGAGCCGCGAGAGCATCAGGCCCATGAAGAAGGTGAAGCCCAGCAGCAGGTAGACCCCCATGGTGCTGTGCTTGGTCTTTTCGATGGCGTAAAAGAAGCCGAAGGCAATGCCCAGGAAGAGCAGGGTGGACAGCAGAGGGCTGCCCGCCAGGAAAGAGAATCCCATGACGGTTCCAAGCCAGGCGCCCAGTACTGTGGGAACCATGGTGGCAGCCAGCATCCAGTAGGTGTTTCGCAGGACGCGGTTCTGGGTCGCGGCATCGAGGCGGCCGGAGCGGCCCGTGGTGCCGACTTGGTTAAACGAAGGAATCATGGTCTTTAATCTCCTTTAGAAAGACTCACCAGCTATAATTGAGGACTTTCCGTTACAAATCAAGCCGTTTGCAGAGATTTGGCCTGGTTTGAAATGGGTATTGCCCGAACCCATTAGATGGGGCTTCGGTCAAAAAATTCAACTCCATCAGAGTTTTTGTAGCAGACATCCGTTTTTGAATTGTTTCGCCAATTGGCAAGAAAGAAAGTGAAATCATGGCCGTAGAACGCACCCTGTCGATCATCAAACCCGATGCCGTTGCCAAGAACGTTATTGGACAAATCTATGCCCGCTTCGAAAAAGCCGGCCTGAAGATCATTGCCGCTCAAATGCGTCACCTGTCGCGTGGCGAGGCCGAGGCCTTCTACGCCGTTCACAAAGAGCGCCCCTTCTTCAAAGACCTGGTCGACTTCATGGTCTCTGGTCCGGTCATGATTCAGGTTCTCGAGGGCGACAACGCCATCGCCAAGAATCGCGATCTGATGGGCGCCACCGACCCCAAGAAAGCCGAGCCCGGCACCATTCGTGCTGACTTTGCTGACAGCATCGATGCCAACGCCGTTCATGGCTCTGATGGCCCCGACACCGCCCGCCAAGAAGTGTCGTTCTTCTTTGCTGGTCTGGCCGTCTACAGCCGCTAAGCGCGGCCGGCGGGAGCGTCGTCTTTCCAGACACCACGACCAGCATGCAGACCGTTGTGGGCGATCCCGCCAAAACCAATCTCCTGTCGTTTGAACCAGCTGCCCTGACCGACTGGGTGGCTGGGATTGGCCAAAAGCCTTTTCGGGCCAAGCAGCTGCTCAAGTGGCTGCACCAACGCACGGCCACCGACTTTTCGGTGATGACCGACCTGGCCAAGGACTTCAGGGCCGAGCTGGAATCCTTAGCCTGTATCCAGACCCTGCCCATTCTCAAAGACCATCTGTCTGCAGACGGCACCCGTAAGTGGCTGCTGGATGCCGGACAGAACAATGCGATTGAGACGGTCTTCATCCCAGAGGATGACCGCGGCACGCTGTGTGTCTCGTCTCAGGCCGGGTGCACGGTGGCCTGCCGGTTTTGCTCGACCGGACACCAGGGCTTTGCCCGCAACCTGACGACAGACGAGATCATTGGTCAGCTGCACATGGCCAACCGTCTGCTCGATACGCCGGTGACCAATGTGGTCATGATGGGCATGGGTGAGCCCTTGCTCAATTTCGATGCCGTCGTGCCGGCTCTGCGGCTCATGCTCGATGACAACGCCTATGGTTTGTCCAGGCGCCGGGTCACGGTCTCGACCTCTGGTGTGGTGCCCATGATGGATCGACTGGCTCAGGCCTGTCCGGTCGCATTGGCGGTCTCATTGCATGCGCCGACCGATGCACTGCGCGACGATCTGGTGCCCATCAACAAAAAGTATCCGCTGGCCGAACTCATGGCGGCCTGCCGTCGTTACCTGCAGGTGGCACCTCGCGACTTCATCACCTTTGAGTACGTCATGCTCGATGGGGTCAACGATCAGCCAGAGCAGGCCTGGGCCCTCATTGATCTGGTGCGCAGTTACGACGTCTACTGCAAGTTCAACCTCATTCCGTTTAACCCATTTCCACAGTCGGGGCTCAAGGCCTCGCCGCGATCCACCATTCGTCAGTTCGCCACCATCTTGTCGGATGCGGGCATCGTGACCACCATCCGCAAGACCCGAGGCGATGACATCGATGCCGCTTGCGGTCAGCTGGCGGGTGAGATCAAGGACAAGACACAGATCAGTGGGCGCATGGCTGCGCAGCGCCAAGAACAACCCGTGCGTTTTCAATCCCGAGGTCGACCATGACGATTGATCAAGGCCCCATGCCCTGCGGTAGCCTGCCGCGCCGACAGACCCATGGTGTTCGGGTTCAGTGGGCTGACAAGCTGGTTCAGATTGGTGGGGGCGCACCCGTGGTGGTGCAGTCCATGACCAACACGGACACCGCCGATGCGGTCGCCACCGCCATCCAAGTCCGTGACCTCGCCTTTGCTGGTTCTGAGATGGTCCGCATCACGGTCAACACCCCCGAAGCCGCTCGCGAGGTGGTCGCGATCCGTGAGCAGCTCGACAAGATGAACTGCACGGTGCCACTGGTGGGCGACTTTCACTTCAATGGGCACAAGCTGTTGACCGAGGTCCCCGATTGCGGGCTGGCCCTGTCCAAGTACCGCATCAACCCAGGCAACGTGGGCAAGGGCCAAAAGCGCGACCAGCAATTCGGCGCCATGATCGAGATGGCCATGAAGAACAAGCGCCCCGTGCGCATCGGGGTGAACTGGGGCAGTCTGGACCAGGCCCTGCTGGCCCGTCTCATGGACGAAAATGCCGCGCGCAGTCAGCCCTGGGACGCCCAGGCGGTGATGCGTGAGGCCTTGGTGACCTCTGCCATCGAGAGTGCCCAACAGGCCATGGACTGGGGGTTGGCAGCCGATCAGATCGTCTTGTCGGCGAAGGTCTCTGGCGTTCAAGATTTGATCGCTGTTTACCGCGAATTGGCCAAGCGGTCTGAGCATCCCTTGCACCTGGGTCTGACCGAGGCCGGCATGGGCAGCAAGGGCATCGTCAGTTCCACCGCGGCCATGTCCGTTCTGCTGCAAGAGGGCATTGGCGACACCATTCGCGTATCCCTCACCCCGGAACCGGGAGGTGACCGTCGTAAAGAGGTGGTCGTGGCCCAAGAGATGCTGCAAGTCTTGGGGCTGCGAGCCTTTACCCCGCTGGTCATTGCTTGTCCAGGATGCGGTCGCACCACGTCCACCTTCTTCCAGGAATTGGCTGACAAGGTGCAGACCTATCTGCGTGAGCAGATGCCTATCTGGCGCAGCCAGTACCCCGGTGTGGAGTCTATGAACGTCGCCGTGATGGGCTGCGTGGTCAATGGCCCCGGCGAGAGCAAGCACGCTGACATCGGCATCAGCCTGCCAGGCACCGGTGAGCAGCCGGTGGCACCGGTTTACATCGATGGCCAGAAAGGCCCCACCCTAAAGGGCGACCGCATCGCCGAAGAATTTCAAGCCTTGCTCGGCCAGTACGTTGAGCAGCGCTACGGCCGTCGGGCCTGATCAGTCTTTAAGACCAAAGAAGAGCATGGACAAAATTGTTGGTGTAAAGGGAATGAATGACCTGCTGCCCCCGCAGTCGGCCATTTGGGAGTCGGTTGAACAGCAGGTCGCTGATGTGTTTCGGGCCTATGGCTACGCAGCCATACGAACCCCGATTGTGGAACCCACCGCCTTGTTCATTCGCGGTATCGGCGAGGTTACAGACATCGTTGAAAAAGAGATGTACTCCTTTACCGATGCACTGAATGGCGAGCAGCTGACCCTGCGTCCCGAGAACACCGCTGCGGTGGTGCGCGCCTGCATCGAACACAATCTGCTGTACGACGGCCCGCGACGCCTGTGGTACCTGGGCCCCATGTTCCGGCACGAGCGTCCACAAAAAGGGCGCTACCGACAGTTTCATCAGTTTGGCGTAGAGGCCCTGGGCTATGGCCAGCCAGCTGTCGATGCCGAGCAGCTGCTCATGATCTGGCGACTCTGGGAGACCCTGGGGCTTTCGGTCGCCGATCGTCCGCAGCTGCAGCTGAACTCGCTGGGCGATCTGTCTGAGCGGCTCGCTCATCGACAGGCTCTGGTGGACTATTTTTCTGCGGCCAAGGATCGCCTGGATGCCGATAGCCAACGCCGTCTGCAGACCAACCCTTTACGCATTCTGGACAGCAAGAACCCCGACATGGCCGAGCTCATTTCGGGAGCCCCCAAGCTGTCGTCGTTCTTGGGGCAGGCCTCTCGCGCCCACCAAGACGCGGTCTGCCAGGCGTTGACCGTCGCTGGCGTGCCGTTCCAAATGAACGACCGTCTGGTTCGCGGCCTGGATTACTACAACCTGACCGTCTTTGAGTGGGTCACCGATCGACTGGGCGCTCAGGGCACGGTCTGTGGTGGTGGCCGTTACGACAGCCTGGTGGAGCAGATGGGCGGAAAGCCCGCCCCCGCTTGCGGCTTTGCCATTGGCGTGGAGCGTCTGATCGCCTTGCTCGAAGAAGTCGCCCCGGTTGCGCCAGCACCCGGTGTGGACGTCTACCTGGCCCACTTTGGTGAGAACAGCGAGCCTGCTGCCTTGCATGCCGCTGAGGCCCTTCGCAGCCAGGGCCTGCGGGTGGCCATGCACAGTGGTGCGGCCAGTATCAAGTCTCAAATGAAAAAGGCGGATGGCAGTGGCGCGTGGCTGGCGGCTATTCAGGGTGACGATGAGCGACAGGCGGGTACGATGGTGATCAAGGCCCTGCGCGGCCCCGACCCCAGCAAAGCCGTTCAACAGACCGTGTCACTGGCCCAAGCGGGTATGGTGGCCAAGCAGATGATTCAAGAGCAAAGGACTCATTCAGGTGCGTGAAGATTTAGAGCAGCAAGAACAACTCGATGCCCTCAAGGGTTTTTGGCAGGAGAACCGCTGGTGGATTCTGGGTCTGCTGGTGGTTATTTTCGGCAGCTGGGCCGTCTGGGGGGGCTGGCAGGCCTATACCGCCAGCCAGGCGCGTGCCGCCAACCAGGCCTACGGTCCCTTCGAGCGTGCCGTGACGGATCAAAACCTGCAGGCAGCGGCTGCGGCCGCTAAGGTCTTGTTTGAGCAGCATGGCAGTTCGGCCCAGGCCGACATGGCTGGTCTACAACTGGCCAAGCTTCAACATGGGGCCGGTGACTTTGAGCCCGCGCTTGCTTCATTGGGCAAGGTCATGGCCTCTAAAGATTCGGTCATGGCCTGGACTGCACGCCTGCGCGTTGCCGCCATCCGCATCGATCTGAATCAGTTTGACCAGGCCTTGGCCGTGCTGGCCGACACCCCACCGGCCTCGTTTGAGCCGGACGTCTTGGATCGCCGGGGCGACATCTACGCGCTGATGAACCGCAACGACGAGGCCCGTTCGGCCTGGACCACTGCCAAATCCAAGCCTGGCATTAGCAATGCGCTTGCCGCTCTGCTCGATCGTAAATTGGCGGCCTTGGGCGCGCAGGTTGCGCCCTCGCGGTAGTCCTTTGACGTCCCACTGACGAAAGCCCCTCATGAACACTCAACCCTTGCCTCTGTCTTCCCCCAGCCTTCGGATGCGGGCCGTCGCCACCGGCCTCCTGCTAGCCAGTCTTCTCGGTCTGGCCGCCTGCTCGTCGTCGGGCCCCAAACCCGCCAAGCTTGAGTCGTTCACGCCGACGTTGGATCTCAAGGCCAAGTGGACTGTCTCGGTCGATCGCCTGCCTGCTGTTGCGATGGGTCAGAGCGCCTTCGCGCCAGCGGTCTCCAGTGGACTGGTTGTGGTGGCAGGCCCCAAGGGGCAGGTCTCTGGCTTCAAGCTCGAGAGCGGTGTCCAAGTCTTTGAGCAAAATCTAAAGACAGAACTGGCCGCTGGTGTGGGTGCGGGTGCTGGCCTGGGATCCGGATTGTTTGCCGTTGTCACCACTGGTGGTGAGCTGGTGTTGATTGATGCCAAAGGTGCGGTGCGCTGGCGTGTGGCCATGGGAGGCGTCTCCAATGAGCGCCCGGTGATCGCGGGCGGCTCTGTCTTGGTGCGTCTGGCCGACAATCGCGTGGCCGCCTTCTCGCAAGAGACCGGCGCTCGCCGATGGGTGATTCAGCGCACCCTGCCCAGCCTGGTCTTGCATGGTCAATCCGGGATGAAGACGGCCGCCGACGTGGCGGTCGAGTCTGGTTCGGATCAACTGGGTGCGGTTGACCTGGTGGTGGGTCTGCCTGGCGCCCGACTGCTGTGGCTTAACGCGACCAATGGCGCGGTGCGTTGGGAGACCACAGTGGTGACCCCACGCGGCAGCAATGAGGTCGAGCGACTCTCAGACCTATTGGGTGAAGCTGCGGTCGTGTCTGACTCAGTCTGCGTGGCCGCCTATCAAAACCAAGTCTCCTGTCACGAGGTTGGTACCGGCCGGGCCAAGTGGACCCAGCGACTCGATGTCAGTCAGCCCGTCGCAGCCGATCAGACCCTGGTAATTGGTGTCGAGGCCAATAGCCGTGTTCATGCGTATGACCGGGCTACGGGCGAGAAGCGTTGGTCGCAGTTGGGCCTCTTCCTGCGAGGCGCCACCGAGGCGGTCAGCTTTGACCGGGCCATTTGGATTGCAGACCAGGACGGTTACCTGCACGGATTGTCCCGAGACAGCGGTCAGTTCACCGCCCGGTTGAGTCTGCCGGGCGGCAAGCCAGCAGGCCGCATGCTGGTCACCCGTGAGGGGTTGTTGATTCAAACCCAATCTGGACGCCTGATGCTGATGTCCGCCAGCGCAGTGGCCAAATAACCTTGGCCGCCAAACCTGTTGTCGCACTGGTGGGCCGGCCCAATGTGGGCAAGTCCACCCTGTTCAATCGACTGACCCGTTCCCGTGATGCTCTGGTGGCTGACCTGCCGGGCCTGACCCGCGATCGCCACTATGGCGAGGGTCGCCTGGGCCCGCGCCCGTTCCTGGTGGTGGACACTGGGGGCTTTGAGCCAGTTGTCAAAGAGGGCATCCTGGCCCAGATGGCTCGCCAGACACTGGCAGCCGTCGATGAATGCGATGTGGTGATTTTTCTGGTCGACGGTCGACTGGGCGTTACGCCACAAGACCTGCAGATTGCCCAGCAGCTTCGCCGCACCGGCCGTCCCTGCTTGTTGGCCGTCAACAAGCTCGAAGGCCTGACCGGCGAGGGCCGCACCGGCGAGTTCTATGAGCTGGGCCTTGGCGAGCCGCATGCCATCTCCAGTGCGCATGGCGACGGCGTCTACAGTCTGATCGAGCTGGCCCTGGCTCAGGTGCCAGAGCCAGAGTCAGCCCCGGACTCAGACGAGGACGACGAGCTGCAGGAGGACGGCCTGCCCAGGGCAGGTCTGCGGGTGGCCATTGTGGGCCGACCCAACGTGGGCAAGTCCACCCTCATCAACAGCCTCTTGGGCGAGGAGAGGGTTATTGCCTTCGACATGCCCGGCACCACCCGGGACGCCATTGAGGTGCCCTTCGAGCGCAATGGCGTTCGCTATCGTTTGATTGACACGGCCGGCCTGCGCCGCAAAGGCAAAGTCTTCGAGGCAGTCGAGAAGTTCTCGGTGATCAAAACCCTGCAAGCGATTTCCGATGCCCATGTGGCCGTGCTGCTCCTCGATGCCCAGCAGGACATCTCGGACCAAGACGCCCACATCGCTGGATTCGTCACCGAGAGTGGGCGGGCCCTGGTGGTGGGCATCAACAAATGGGACGGTCTGGATGTCGTGGCCCGTGACGAGGTCAAACGGCAGATCGCTCGCAAGCTGCCCTTCATCAGCTGGGCTCGGTTTCATCACCTATCGGCGCTCAAGGGGCATGGCATCGACAGCCTGATGCGCTCGGTCTTGGCAGCCTACGCCGCCGCCACGCGCAAGCTCTCTACCCCCAAGCTGACCCGCGCCCTGCGTGAGGCCGTGGAGCGACAGCAGCCACCGCGCAAGGGTCCCATTCGTCCCAAGCTGCGCTATGCCCACCAAGGCGGTCAGAATCCCCCCATCGTGGTGGTTCATGGCAACTCGCTGGACCAGGTCAGCGACGTCTACAAGCGCTACCTCGAGGCCCAGTTTCGGACCAAGTTTGATCTGGAGGGCACGCCCCTTCGGATCGAGTGGAAGGTCTCCAAGAACCCCTACGCGCCGACGGAGTGACGCAAGGGAACCGTCACGCTATAGTGATGTCTGACCCTAAAACAACAACAAACGGAGTGCGGTTCATGTCACAAGCCAAAGGTCAGGCCCTTCAAGATCCTTTTCTGAATATTCTGCGGCGCGAGCACGTCTCGGTCTCGGTTTACTTGGTCAATGGCATCAAGCTGCAGGGCCACATCGAGTCTTTCGATCAGTACGTGGTCTTGCTTAAAAACACCGTGACTCAGATGGTCTACAAGCACGCCATCTCGACCATCGTGCCCTCTCGGGCCGTTAATTTCTCGCTCGAAGAAGACGCGAGCTAATCCGGAGTTCTTCTGAGCGACCTCGGTAGTTTTAGCAGTTCGGTCGCCGCGCAGGCCGCGGCCGCTCAAAACCCCCGAACCCTGATCGTTGCCCTCGAGATCGGTCGACAACCGGCCGACCTCGAGGAAATCTCGTCGCTTGCCCTCGCGGCCGGCGCCCGGGTCCAGACCGTGGTCACCGGCCGGCGGGACCGACCCGATCCAGCCCTGTTCGTGGGCTCCGGCAAGGCAGAGGAGATCAAACAGGCCTGCGAGGCTTACGGCGTGGACTTGGTGATCTTCGACCACGAGCTCTCGGCCGCCCAGCAGCGCAATCTCACCAGACTGATCGGTCGCCGCGTCATCGATCGAGTGGCCCTGATCCTCGATATCTTTGCCCTGCGGGCCAAGACCCATGAGGGCAAACTGCAGGTCGAGCTGGCTCAGCTGGATTACCTGTCCGCCCGCTTGGTGCGCGGTTGGACGCACCTCGAGCGCCAGCGAGGCGGTATTGGCCTGCGAGGCCCGGGTGAGACCCAGCTGGAGACCGACCGGCGCCTGATTGGCCAAAGGGTCAAGCAGCTCAAGCTCAAACTCGCCAGCCTGGCCAAACAACGCGTGAACCGACGTCGGGCCCGCGCCCGATCGGGCACGCTCAATGTCTCGCTGGTGGGCTATACCAACGCTGGTAAGTCGTCTCTTTTCAATGCCTTGACCCATGCGGGTGTCTGGGCGGCTGACCAATTGTTCGCCACCTTGGACACCACCAGCCGCCGGGTTTTTCTAGGGCCCGACCAGTTCATGGTGCTCAGCGATACGGTGGGGTTTATCCGAGACCTGCCGCACACCCTGGTGGAGGCCTTTCAGTCCACGCTGGCCGAGGCAGCCCAGGCAGACCTGCTGCTGCATGTCATTGATGCCGCCGACCCCGAGCGCGACCTGCGTCAGGCCGCGGTTCACCAGGTTCTCAAAGAGGTTGGGGCGGCTGAGGTGCCCTGTATCGAGGTCTTTAACAAAATCGACCTGGTCGGCTTACCCCCGAGGCTGGAGCGAGATGCCCATGGTAGGATCCATCGGGTCTGGGTAAGCGCAGCCCAGGGTTTGGGCTTGGATCTGGTTCGTCAGGCTGTGGCCGGTCATGGATGGCCCGACCCACTGGCTGAAGAACTGGCATCTCAGTCAGGCCATGCGGAACCTCTGTCCACCTCAGCAGTCCACCCCTAAGTTTGACTATGCAATCATCCGCTCAACCACACTCCTCATCAGCCCCATGATTAGACGCTTCAGAGGCCTGTTTTCCATCGGCGACCCACGCTGGGGAAAGGGCCAAGAGTCCTCTGATTCGGCTTCCAAGCCGGATCAGCCCAACGCCGAATCCAACGGTTCTTCAAACGGCCCGTCCAACGAGTCCGGCCAAGATCGCCCCCAGCAGGCCAGGCCATCTGGTTCCGGTGACCGCCGGGACCGTCAAGGCGAACCGCCTGATCTTGATGAGGTCTGGCGCGATTTCAATCGCAAACTAGGCGGGCTGTTCACGGGCAAGAAAAAGCCGAACAATCCTTGGGCCAATCAGAATCGCGGCAACAACGGCGGCGGCAATGGTGGCGGCGGTGGTGGTGGCCCCAGCATGCCCAATATGCCCAGCATCAAGGTGACGGGTAGCCTGCTGGGCGTTGGCTTGGTTGGTCTGCTGGTGCTCTGGCTGGCCTCAGGCTTTTATATTGTTCAAGAGGGCCAGACCAGCCTGGTGCTGCGGTTTGGTGAGTACAAATACGCATCCGGCGCAGGCTTTAACTGGCGCATGCCTTACCCCATTGAGTCCCACGAGACGGTCAATATCGCCCAGTTGCGTCAGGCGACGGTGGGTTTTCGTGGTGAGCGCAGCGGGCAAAGCCGTGACTCGCTCATGCTGACCAAAGACGAGAACATGATTGACATGCAGTTTGCGGTTCAGTATCGCGTCGGTCGCCCAGAGGAGTATCTGTTTAACAACGTGCGCCCCGATGACATCGTCACTCAGGCGGCCGAGACCGCCATGCGTGAGGTCGTTGGCAGAAGCCTGAGCGATGCCGTGCTCTACGAGAACAAAGAGGCCATCGGCCGCGAGGCCCTGCAGATCACGCAGCGGATCGCAGACCGATACGGTGCGGGTCTCACCATCGTCAACATCACCATTCAAAACGTTCAGCCTCCCGAGGAAGTGCAGGCGGCCTTTAGCGATGCGATCAAGGCTGCCCAAGACGCCGAGCGGGTCAAGAACGAAGGCCAGGCCTACGCCAATGACGTGATTCCCCGGGCCCGTGGTGCGGCGGATCGCCTCATGGAAGAGGCCGAGGGCTATCGTGAGCGGGTCGTGGCGCAGGCTCAGGGTGATGCAGAGCGCTTCTCCCGAGTGAATGCCGAGTACAGCAAGGCGCCTGCGGTCACCCGCGAGCGTATGTACCTCGAGACCATGCAGCAGGTCTTCACCAACGTGAGCAAGGTCATGGTCGAGTCCCGCAGCAACAGCAATCTGCTCTACCTGCCGCTCGACAAGATCATGTCTCAGACTTCCCAGCAGGCTCAGCAGGCTGCTACAGCAGCGGTTGATGCCAATGCCAACGCAGCAGGTCAGACGGGCACCAGCCAGCCGTCTGCAGCCGGCAACACGGCAGCCAATGCGGCCCGTTCGTCGACTGACAACCGGGGCCTGATCCCCAGCCTGCGTGATCGTTTTAGGGAGTCCAGATAAATGAACCGAGTCTTTGCGGCCCTGTCGGCCCTTCTGGCCCTGGCCATGATTGCCAGCGCCTGCGTCTTTGTGGTGGATCAGCGTCAGTACGGTCTGGTCTTTGCCTTGGGTGAGATCAAGCGTGTCATCGACAAGCCGGGTCTGTACTTCAAGCTGCCACCCCCATTCCAGAACGTCGTCTTTGTTGAAAAACGCACTCTGACCATTGACACCCCCGATGCCGATCGCTTCATTACCAGCGAGAAGAAAAACGTGGTGGTCGACACCTACGTCAAGTGGCGCGTCGAGGATCCCAAGGTCTTCTACACCTCGGTGGCTGGTCGTCTGGCCAGTGCGGAAGACCGTATCTCCCGAGCCCTGCGCGATGGCCTGAACAACGAGATTGCCACTCGAACCGTCAACGATGTCGTCTCGGGTGCTCGTGAGAAGGTGATGGAGGGCATCCTCAAGCGTGTCTCCGAGGATGCCAAGCAGATTGGTGTCCAGATTGTCGATGTGCGTCTGCGCCGAGTCGACTTTGCCGAAGAAATTCGTGAGTCGGTCTTCCGACGCATGGAGTCTGAGCGCAAGGCCATTGCCAGCGAGCGTCGAAGCCAGGGTGCGGCTGAGGCCGAAAAGATCCGAGCCAATGCCGACCGTCAGCGCGAGGGCATTCTGGCCCAGGCTTATCGCCGGGCCCAGACCATCAAGGGTGATGGCGACGCCAAATCCACGGCTGCCTATGCGGCTGCTTTTGGCAAGAACCCCGAGTTCGCTGCCTTTTACCGCAGCCTGCAGGCCTATCGTGAGAGCTTTGCTGGCCGTTCCGACGTGATCGTGACCGATCCGCAGTCCGATTTCTTCAAGTACTTCCGGGCACCGTCATCTAAAAAGTAGTCGATAATGCGGGTGTTATGCCCGCATGGCTTCTACCCGATCACGTCTCCGACATTCTGCCCGCCGAGGCGCAGCGCATTGAGCGCCTGCGCCGGCGGCTTTTAGACCTATACGCCAGCTATGGCTATGCCCAGTTTCAGCCACCCATGCTGGAATACGTCGAGGCCCTGGCAGTTCAGGGTTCCAAGGACTTAGACCAGCGCAGCTTCAAGATGGTGGACCCCTTGTCGGGTCGCATGCTGGGCTTTCGGGCCGACATCACGCCTCAAGCTGCCCGTGTAGATGCACACCTGCTCGGTCAGTCGGGGGTTTGCCGACTCTGTTACTGCGCCTCGGTGGTGCACGCCCAGCCGGCCGGACTGCTCTCCAATCGGGAACCCATCCAGCTGGGCTGCGAACTCTTTGGCTTTGACGGCCTGCAGGCCGACCTCGAGATTCAGGAACTAGCCCTGGCCTCACTCGATGCGGCCGGGATTGCCCAGGTGCATCTCAACCTCACTGACCGGGCCATCCTGCTGGCGCTGCGGGCCTCTGACCCAGCCTTTGCGGCGGCTGAACAGCCTCTGCTGCAGGCCCTGGCCGCCAAGGATCGAGCTGCTCTAGAGGCGCTCTCCGGCGGACTCAAGACGCAGACCACGCAGGCCCTGATGGCCTTGGTGGGGCTCTATGGGCCAGCGCTCGGCCCCAACGGGGTCTTGGCCCGGGCCCGACAAGAGTTACCCAAGCTTGAGCAGATCACCCAGAGCCTGGATCGGCTGACTGCGGTGGCCGAATCGGCCCTCTTCGTGCGGCACCCTCAGTGTCAGCTGACCATTGACCTGGCTGACTTGCAGGGCTGGGACTATCACAACGGCATCATGTTCTCGATTTATTGCCCCGGCCATCCAGACGCCGTGGTTCGCGGTGGTCGTTACGACGGCATGGGAGAGGCCTTTGGTCGTTCACGTCCGGCCACTGGCTTTAGCGTTGAGCTGCGGGTCTTGGCTGAGCTGTCCGAACTGGCCGGCCCCGCTGTCGAGTCTGCGGATGCGCCCGTGGCGGCGCCTTGGCAGGACGATGCTGATCTGCGAGAGGCCATTGCTCACTTGCGCGACAACGGTCGGGTGGTGGTCTGCATGCCTGCCCATGACTTCCAGGCCCACACGGGCCCCAAACTGGTGCTGGTCAACGGCCTTTGGCAGGTCGCGCCGGCTCTCTGATTTTTCTAAGCAAAGGTTTTGGTATGACGAACAAACAGGTTCCATCGGGTCAGTCTGGCCGCGCAGGTCGCTCGGGTCGCAACGTTGTGATCATCGGTACCCAATGGGGTGACGAGGGCAAGGGCAAGATCGTCGACTGGCTGACCGAGGATGTTCAGGGTGTCGTGCGGTTTCAGGGTGGTCACAATGCGGGGCATACCCTGGTCGTCAATGGCAAGAAGACCATCCTGCGACTCATTCCGTCGGGCATTCTTCACCCGCATGTCACCTGCTACGTGGGCAATGGTGTGGTGTTGTCCCCTGAGGCCCTGCTCAAAGAAATCGATGAGCTCGAAGCCGGCGGCCTGTCGGTCGCCAGCCGCCTGAAAGTCAGCCTGGCCTGCCCGCTGATCCTGCCGGTGCACGTGGCGCTGGACCAGGCCCGTGAAGCCGCCCGCGGCGAGGGCAAGATTGGCACGACCGGCCGCGGCATTGGCCCGGCCTACGAGGACAAAGTGGCTCGTCGGGCGATTCGGCTCATCGATCTGAAGAACCCCGAGCGTCTGAAGGACAAGCTGCAGACCCTGCATGCGCTTCACAACCATGTGCTGACCGGCTTTCTGAATGCCCAGGCGGTTAGTGCCGAGCAGACCTTTGATCAGCTGATGGCCATGGCCCCTCGGCTCTTGGCGATGGCAGCCGATGTGCCTGCCTTGCTGGCCGGTGCCATGCAGTCTGGCGCCAAGCTCCTGTTTGAAGGTGCCCAGGGCACTCTGCTGGACATTGATCATGGCACCTATCCCTTTGTCACCAGCAGCAACTGCGTGGCCGGTGCGGTTGGCGCTGGTGCGGGCATTGGCCCCAACCAGATTGACTATGTGCTGGGCCTGACCAAGGCCTATGCGACCCGTGTCGGCTCTGGCCCATTCCCGACCGAACTCTTTGATGAGATCGGCCAGCACCTGGCCACCAAAGGCAATGAGTTTGGATCGGTGACCGGTCGCCCGCGTCGCTGTGGCTGGTTTGATGCCGCCGCACTGCGCCGAGCCATTCAGATCAATGGCGTGACGGGCTTGTGCATCACCAAGCTCGATGTCTTGGATGGCCTGAAAGAGATCAAGCTCTGCACCGGCTACGAGACCCCTGAGGGTCGCGTGGATGTGCTGCCGTTTGGCGCCGATGCGGTAGAGGCCTGTAAGCCCATTTTCGAGACCTGGCCCGGCTGGGCTGGCTCGACCGCAGGATTACAGGAGTGGGAAGATCTGCCGAAAGAGGCTCAGGCTTATCTGAGCCGCCTGGCCGAGGTGACCGGTGCGCCGATCGCCATGATCTCTACAGGGCCTGATCGGGATGAAACCATCTTGATGGATCATCCCTTTCAAAGCGTGTAGTGTGGTGCCCAGAAGAGGACTCGAACCTCCACAGTGTTGCCACCGCTAGGACCTGAACCTAGTGCGTCTACCAATTCCGCCATCTGGGCTTACGGACCCGCTACTTTAATGGGATTCTGAAAATTGTCAAAGTCACGTCGCAATCGACCCTCTCAGACCGCGGATAGCAAGTCACTGCCCAGGTCTTCTGCACGTCTCTCAGACGAGGCGGAGGCCGGTGGGCCACAGTTCTCTGGCCGCCTGATCGGTCATCGCGACGGCTTTGGCTTTATCGCCCCCGATACGGGTGGTGACGATGTTTTTGTGTCGCCGCGCGAGATGCTCAAGGCCATGCACGGCGATCGGGTCACCGCCCGCATCATTGGCTCGGACCGGCGTGGCCGACCCGAGGCCATGATTGTCGAAGTCCTGGAGCACACCATTGACAAGCTGGTGGGCCGACTGGTCCATGAACGTGGGATTGTCTTGGTGGTGCCAGAGGACCAGCGCATCAAGCACGACATCATTGTTTCCAATGGCGACACCATGGGGGCCAAACCCGGTCAGGTGGTCATGGTCGAGATCATCGACCCACCCACTCGCTACACCCCACCCGTGGGCTGCGTGGTCGAGGTCCTGGGCAGCATCGAGGACCCGGGTATCGAAGTCGAGATCGCCGTTCGCAAGTTCGACGTCCCACATCAGTTCTCTGAAGAAGCCCTGAAGTGCGCCAGCAAACTGCCGGACCAGGTTCGCACGACCGACGTCAAAGACCGGATCGATCTGCGAGACGTAGACCTGATGACCATCGACGGCGAGGACGCCCGCGACTTTGACGATGCGGTCTACGCAGAGCCTTTCGGGCCCGGTGGCAAAAAGGGTTGGCGCCTGTTGGTGGCGATTGCCGATGTCAGTCATTACGTCAAAGACGGTGATGGCCTGGATCGCGATGCCTTCGCTCGGGCGACGTCGGTGTATTTCCCGCGTCAGGTCCTGCCCATGCTGCCGGAGAAGCTCTCCAATGGCCTGTGCTCGCTCAACCCCAACGTCGAGCGCCTGGCCATGGTCTGCGACATGGTGGTGGGCTCAGATGGTCTGGTGAAGGCTTACCAGTTCTATGAGGCGGTGATTGAGTCTTCTGCGCGTCTGACTTACGAGCAGGCCTGGACTGCTCTGTCAGACCCCACGGGACCAGAGGCCCGGGTGCTGGGTCCCAGATTCCAGGTGCTGAGTCACCTAGAGGCCGTCTTTAGGGCGCTGCTGGCCGCTCGCGAGCAACGCGGGGCCTTCGAGATCGAGACGGTGGAGACCATCATGCGCACCGATGCCCAGGGTCGCATCGACAAGATCCTGCCCCGCATGCGCAACGATGCCCACCGGCTGATCGAGGAGTGCATGCTGGCGGCCAACACCAGCGCTGCCGATCTGATCATTCGTTCCAAGCGTCAGGGCCTGTTCCGGGTGCACGAGGGACCCACGCCCGAGAAGCTCTCGGCGCTGCGCGAGTTTCTGAAGCTGCAGGGTCTGCGGTTGGCTGGCGGCGAGGACCCATCGCCTGCAGACTACGCGCGTCTGTCGCGTGAGATGAAGCAGCGACCTGACTACAAGCTGCTGCAGACGCTGTTGCTGCGCTCCATGCAGCAGGCCATCTACAGCCCCGATAACGTGGGTCACTTTGGTCTGGCCTATCCGGCCTACACCCACTTCACCTCGCCGATTCGCCGCTATCCGGATCTGTTGGTCCACCGGGTGATCAAAAACATCCTGGCGGAAAAGACCTACACGCCCATCTACGGCGAGCTGCAGGCCGATCCATCGGGTCGCCGCAAGAAGGCAGCCAACACCCATGAGAGCCTGTCTCGTTGGCGTGTGATTGGTGAGCATTGCTCGGCGGCCGAACGCCGCGCCGATGATGCCTCTCGTGATGTCGAGGCCTGGCTCAAGTGTCAGTTCATGAAGGACAAAGTTGGCGAGCAAATGGCTGGCACGGTCACCGGGGTGGCGCCGTTTGGCCTGTTCGTCACGCTCGATGCCTTGTATGTCGAGGGCCTGATTCACGTCTCAGAGCTGGGCGCGGAATACTTTCAGCACAACGACATCGTTCACGAGCTGCGCGGTGAGCGAACGGGTCGCCGGTTCCGTCTCTATGACCCGGTCAATGTCCAGGTCTCGCGGGTGGATCTGGATGCCCGTCGGATTGAATTCCGGCTCATCCCGGCCATGATGCGGGCGGTGAAAAAGACCGGTCTGCCGACGCGTGAAGAATTTGATGAGCAGTACGCTCTGCAGGGTGGGGCGGATGCTGACGATGACTTCTTGAATACGGGGGCGTTGGAACGCGGCGCTGGTGGCCCAGGCGGCGCCAGAGGGCGTGGCCGCGCCACTGGCAAGTCGGGTCAGGCTGGCAAGGCTGCCAAGGGCGCCAAGGCCAGTAAGTCAGGTAGGACGCCCCGTGCTGCTGCGCCAGCGGCCAAGGCAGCCAGCGCAAAGGCTCCCAAGGCGGCTCGTGGTCGACGTGGCCGAAAGGGTCGCTAGATGGCCAGGGGTCCACGGTCATCGGCGTCACCCTCTCGCGGTCAGCCAGAGGGCCGGCCTTACGGTCAGGCGCATGGCACCGCGCAGGCTGCTGGGCAGACGTCCAGCCAGACCGTCAAGCTCTGCGGCTTTCATGCGGTTCGGGCGCGCCTTCGGGCAGCAGCCGACACGATCACCGAGGTCTGGGTAGAACCCAGTCGCAAAGACCAACGTATCAAGGCCCTGGTCGATGAATTACAAAAGGCTGGCATCTCGGTCAAGACCGCCGACATGGCCAGGCTCGATGGGCTGGCCGCTGGCCAGCGTCACCAGGGTGTGGTGGCGGTGGCGCAGGCCCGACAGCTGGTGGATGACCTGCCCACGCTACTGGAACAGTTAGAGGATCAACCGGCCAGCAACCGCTTCTTGTTGTTTCTGGATGGCGTGACCGATCCACACAACCTGGGCGCCATCATGCGGACGTCCGATGCCGCCGGTGTCGCCGCCGTGGTCGCTCCCAAAGACCACAGCGCGCCGCTCAACGATGTGGTGATGCGTGTGGCTGCAGGCGGTGCCGATCGGGTGCCCTATATTCAAGTGACCAACCTGAGCCGCGCGATTGAGCAAGTCCAGGACGCGGGCTATCAGGTCTATGGCCTCGATGGCGATGCCGAGCAGTCGCTCTACAAGGCTGATCTCAGAGGCTCTCTGGTCCTGGTGATGGGCGCCGAAGGCGATGGCATTCGTCGACTGGTGAAGTCCCACTGTGATGCCCTCTACAAGCTGCCCATGAAGGGTGGGGTGGAGAGCCTGAACGTCTCGGTGGCCACCGGTGTGGCCTGCTTCGAGGCGTTGCGCCAGCGCAGCTAGGCTGCCTCTGTCATCACGGGTTGCGCAGCTGCCTCCCATGCCTTCCATCCAACTGGCCTCTGATCGATTTGGCGCTGCTCCCACTGATACCCAACTGACCACGCTGGGTTACCGACGATGGTCGGTGATCGATGGCCTGGGTCGGCCCCAATCGATGGGTTGGTTGCGGCCAGATCTTGTTTCTCTGTTGCCCGCCGAGCCTCTGCCGATTGCCGCGATCTCCGATCTCGTAGAGGCCCTGCGTCAGACCTCCGCTGCAGACGGCTGGCGCGATGAGTGCTTCACACTGTGTAACGAGGCGGGTGAGCCGATTGTCGATGTGCGGCATCAAGCAGTGGGTTTGGAGCGTTCTCTGTTTAGACCCTTGGGACTTTTTTACACGACAGTTCAACTCAATCTGGTGACCGAGCAAGGACGCGTCTGGATCGGCCAACGGGCCCTGCACAAGGCCGTGGACCCAGGCCTGTGGGATGCGGCGGTGGCGGGTGGCCTCACCCACGGCGAGCAGCCTCAGCAGGCGCTCAGGCGCGAGTGCTGGGAGGAGGCGGGTTTATCAGAGGCGCTGTTGTCAGGCCTGCGAGTGCTGGGCTCGGTCTTGGTTCAGCGGGTCTTGGGCGCCGATGGTCGCCAGGGCCTGCAGCGTGAGCAGGTGATGAGCTATGGACTGCAGGCGCCCTTGGACTTCACGCCGACGAATCAAGACGGTGAGGTCCAGGCCTTTGCCTGCGTGCCGCTGGATGAGATCTGGCGACTCTGGCAACAGGGCCAATTCAACCACGAGGCAGCGGTGGGCTGCCTGGATTTTCTAATGCCGCAGCCAGGCTGAGCACGCTGCCCGCGTACACGTAGCTGCGGTTGTAGTGGGTGATGGCGAAAAAGTTGGGTGTGGCCAGCCACAGGTGGGCATCGGGTGCGTCCGGCTCGGGCAGGTGAACCAGGCTGGCGGGCATGGTGGCGGGCTGCTGTCGCCAGAGCTCGGACTCATCGATCCAAGCCCCTAGAGGTGACTTGCGAAGGTCACTCAGTTGGTGGTCTGCGGTCAGTCGAGTCACCACCAGCTGGTCCAGGGCTGCTCGTTGACGAACCTTGAGCGCCTGGCGAATGTCGCTGGGCACAATCAGGTGAGTCGGCCAGTCGCGGCGCCAGCCATGCTGGACCAGGAAGTTGGCCACCGAGCCCACTGCGTCTGCAGGGCTCTTGATCAGGTCGACCCGGCGGTCATCATCGAAGTCCACCGCGTACTGACGCCAGCTGCTGGGCATGAACTGTGGCATGCCCAGTGCGCCGGCGAAGGAGCCCTGAATGGCTCGCAGATCCAACTGGGTTTCTTGGGCCAGTAGCAGCAGCTCGATCAGTTCTTTGGCAAAAAACTCCGAGCGCCTGGGCGAGAGCAGGGCCAGGCTGGCTAGGGTGTCTCGGGCTGGAAAGCTGCCCTGAATGCGGCCAAACCGCGTCTCGACGCCCAGGATGCCGCAGATGACCGAGGCCGGCACCCCAAACTTGGCCTGGGCCTGATCCAGAATGCTTCGGTGGTTGGCCATGAAGGCCCGGCCGTCGGCCAGGGTTCGGGCGTCTAGGTTCTTGCCTAGCACCCGGTTGAGGGATCGGGGGATGATGGGGGCATCAGGCGGTGGATTGACCAGGGCAATGGCCCGATCCTGGCGTTGGAGGGATTCCAGCCCAGCCAGGGCGCCACTAACGGACAGGCCTTTGGTGGCAATCATCTGGTTCAGAAGCGCCTGCCAGGCACCCGCAGGGGCCCAGTCGGGTCTAGCCGAGGCCAGGGCGGACTTGGGCAGCCAGAGGCTGCCAGAGGCCATTCCAAGGCCTGCCAGGCCGCCCAAGCGACCCAGGATCAGCCGCCGGCTGTTGTTTTGGAGTCGGTTTTGGGCTGAAGGCTGGCGTTTTGTTTGCATTTGGGCGTCTGACTGCTAAAATCGTGGGCTTTTCACCGGTCGCTCTTTTCAAGACTCGCGGACTGACCGGTTACCCCAGAATTTTTACAAGGAATTTCTATGGTCGTCATTCGACTTGCTCGCGGCGGTTCGCACAAGCGTCCTTTTTATCACGTGGTTGCCACAGATTCACGCAATCGCCGTGATGGTCGTTTTATTGAGCGCGTTGGTTACTTCAACCCCATCGCTCGTGGCAACGACACCAAGCTGAACCTGTCGGTTGAGCGCATTGAGCACTGGCGCTCCAACGGTGCTCAGCTGAGCCCCCGCGTTGAGCAGCTGCTCAAAGACTTCTCCAAGGCTGCCGCCTAAGATTTAAACCGGTCGACCCGGGGTCTGCGTCCAGCGCACCCCAGGCGACCCGGCCTTATGCCCGCGAGAAAACCGGACGATTCCTTCGCCGCTCGCCGGCTCTCCAAGCTGGGGGCTCAAGCCCCAGTGGTTGTGACTCCCAAGTTGATCTTTTCCAAAACGCCTGGTCCGAGTGACCTGGTGGTGCTGGGTCGCGTCCGCGCGCCTGTGGGCATCAAGGGTCAGCTGCGGGTAGCCAGCCTGTTTCCCGGCGATGTTCAAGAGTCGGTGTTGTTCGATGCCGAGCAGCTCTGGGCCAAGGGACCTGGGGGGTGGCTGCAACTGGACGTGACTCTGTGTCAGCCGGTAGGTAAAGAGGCCCGCATGGGCTTTGCCCAGATTGATTCTCGAGACCTGGCTGAGCAGATGCTGGGCTTTGAGCTGGGTGTTAGCCGTGCCGAGTTACCCGAGCCTGATCCTGATGAGTTTTATTGGGAAGACTTGGTGGGCTGCACTGTGACCAACCGGCAAGGTGAATCATTGGGCCATGTGGAGCGACTCGAGACCAATGGCGTGCACGACTGGATTGTCGTGGGCCGCCACTGGATTCCCTATGTGGACTGCTACATCGACGAGGTCGACCTGGCTGCCAAGACCATTGCGGTCGACTGGCAGCCAGAGTGGACGGTTTAGGGCGACTCGTTAGGCGCCAAGCGCCTTTTTAATCTGCTCCAGCGCGCTGGGGTCCTCAAGCGTGGTCATGTCTCCGGGGTCACGCCCCTCTGCCAGCGCCTGCATGGCTCGCCGCAGCAGCTTGCCACTGCGGGTCTTGGGCAACAGGGTGACAAAGTGAACCCGTGAGGGCCGGGCAATGGCCCCGATCTCGTGGTCCACGGTAGCCATGATGGCCTTCTCTTCTGCCTTGGCTCCTTCGGGTGTTGCAGCCACGCTGGCGTCTTTGAGCACGGCAAAGGCCATGGGCATCTGGCCCTTCAGGGTGTCGGCCACGCCCACCACGGCGACTTCGGCCACGTTCTTGTGGGCCTGAATGGCCTCCTCGATTTCTCTGGTACCCAACCGGTGTCCGGCCACGTTAATCACGTCATCGGTGCGACCCAGGATGAAGTAGTAGCCATCGTCATCGCGGGTGGCGTAGTCAAAGGTGGAATACAGGTGTTGTCCGGGTACGGCACTGAAGTAGGTCTTTACAAAACGCTCGTCGTCGCCCCAGACGGTCTGCAGGCAACCCGGCGGCAGTGGCGGCATGGCGCAGAGCATGCCTTTTTCGTTGGCACCGACTTCTTCGAAGGTGCTCTCATGAACCAGACGAATGTCGTAGCCATAAACCGGGAAGCTGGGGCTGCCGAACTTGGTCTCGGTCACCTCAAGGCCATGTTGGGCCGACAAAATCGGCCAGCCGGTCTCGGTCTGCCAGTAGTTGTCGATGATCCGAGCGCCCCCCAGGGCCTCTGAAATCCACTTGGCCGTTGGCTCATCCAAGGGTTCACCGGCCAGGAACAGACGGCGCAGGCATTTGGTGTTGTGCTGGGTCATGTAGGCGGGGTCCTGCTTTTTCAGAACCCGAGCAGCTGTCGGTGAAGAGAACATGGTGCTGACCTGGTACCTCTCCACAATCGACCACCAGATCGCGGGGTCGGGTCGCAGTGGCAGGCCCTCGTAAACAATAGTGGTGGAGCCGTTGATCAGCGGGCCGTAGATGATGTAAGAGTGGCCGACCACCCAGCCAATGTCCGAGGTACAGAAGAAGACCTCGCCTGGCTTGCAGTCGTAGATGTGCTTCATGGACGCAGCCAGGGCCACCGCATAGCCGCCGGTGTCGCGCTGCACGCCCTTGGGCTTGCCAGTGGTGCCACTGGTGTACAGGATGTAACTGGGATCGGTAGCCTGCATTTTTTCGCAGGGCACCTGGGCGTTCATGTTTTGGGCACGAGCCTGGGCATAGTCTACGTCGCGTCCGGCCACTAGGTCCATCTTGGCCAGGCCACGGTTGACCAGCAGTACATGCTTGGGCGGTTTAGCGGCCAGGCTGCAGGCCTCGTCGACCAGGTGCTTGTAGGGGACTTCTTTGCCGTTGCGCATGCCGGCGTCAGACGAAATCATCAGCACCGGCGTGGCGTCATCGATGCGAGCCGCCAGTGACGGAGCCGCAAATCCGCCGAAGACCACGGAGTGAATGGCCCCGATTCGGGCACAGGCCAGAATGGCGAAGATGGCCTCGGCAATCATGGGCATGTAGACCAGCACGCGGTCTCCGCGCTTCACACCCAGGGACTGCATGATGGCCGCCATGCGCTGAACCTCTTGGTGGAGCTCGGCGTAGCTGTAGACCTTTTCCTCGTTGGTCTCGGTGGAGATGTAGACCAGGGCCTTCTGGTTGGCTCGGTCCTTCAGGTGACGGTCGACGGCGTTGTGACACAGGTTGGTGCTGCCGCCCACGTACCAGCGGGCAAAGGGCGGGTTGGAGAAGTCCAAGACTTGCTTGGGTTGTTCGAACCAGTCGATGTGCTGAGCCTGCTCGCCCCAAAAGCCTTCTTTGTCAGACAGAGACCGTGCGTGAACGCCGGCCAGTTTGGTGTCGTTGTAATTGATGCTCATGTTGTTCTCCTTGCCCATTTGTTTTGTGACCGCTGTGGCTGGGCTGCACAGTGGCCGGTTTTTTAGCTGGCCTCCAAGACCTCTGCGGGGCAATGCACCTCGCCCTTCATCAAAATCCTTGCGCTGCGGCTCATGACGGCCTTGGTGACTTTCCATTGGCCCGACTCCAACTGAGCGGCTGCACCCACCCGCAGCGTGCCCGAGGGGTGACCGAAGCGCACAACATCGCGCTGACCACCACCGGCAGCCTGGTTGACGATGGTGCCAGGCACGGCGGCTGCGGCGGCGATGGCCACCGAGGCCGTGCCCATCATGGCGTGGTGCAGCTTGCCCATCGAGATCGCCCGCACCAGAAGGTCGATGTCACTGGCCTGCACGGTCTTGCCGCTGGAGGCGGTGTAGGTTTTGGGGGCTGCGACAAAGGCCACCTTGGGGGTGTGCTGTCGTGTCTTAGCCTCATCGAGTTGTTTGATCAGGCCCATGCGCAAGGAGGCATGCGCACGGATGGTCTCCAGGCGGGCCAGTGCCGCGGGATCGCCGTTCAGATCGTCCTGCAGCTCGCAGCCGGTGTAACCAATGGCCTCGGCTTGCACAAAGACCGTTGGAATGCCGGCGTTGATCATGGTGGCCTTGAGCACGCCGATGCCTGGGACTTCAAGGTCGTCAACCAAGTTGCCCGTGGGGAACATGCTGGCTGGCGCATCGTCACCGCCGTCTTCGTCCGCTGCAGGATCCATGAACTCCACGGGGATCTCGGCCGCTGGAAAGGTGACGCCATCGAGCTCGAAGTCACCAGTCTCTTGCACCTGGCCGTTGACGATGGGCACATGGCCGATGATGGTCTTGCCAATGTTGACCTGCCAGATGCGCACCGCAACGACACCGTTCTGGGGGATGCGGCTGGGATCCACGAAGCCATTGGCCACTGCGAAGGGACCGACCGCTGCGCTCAGGTTGCCGCAGTTGCCACTCCAGTCCACAAAAGGCTTGTCGATGCTGACCTGACCAAACAGGTAATCCACGTCGTGGTCGGGCCGGCTGCTTTTGGACAGGATGACGGACTTGCTGGTGCTGGAGCTGCCGTTGCCCATGCCATCGATCTGTTTACCATAGGGGTCTGGGCTGCCAATGACCCGCATCAAGAGGGCGTCACGAACAGGACCTGGCTGCTGGGCGGCTGCCGGCAGGTCTTGCAGCCGGAAGAAGACGCCCTTGCTGGTGCCACCTCGCATGTAGGTGGCCGGAACGCGAATCTGCGGTTTGCTCATGGGCGTTGGTTCCTCATGGGTGTGGACTCCTTAGGCGGCCTTGGATTCCAGGAAGTCTTGGGCAAAACGTTGCAGCACACCGCCCGCCTCGTAAATAGAGACCTCTTCTGCGGTGTCGAGTCGGCAGAGTACGGGCACTTGAACCTGACTGCCGTCCTTGCGATGAATCACCAGGGTCAGCTGCGCACGGGGCGTGCGAGAGCCGGTGACGTCGAAGGTCTCGGTGCCATCGATGCCAAGCGTCTTGCGGGTGGTGCCGGGCAGAAACTCCAGCGGCAACACGCCCATGCCCACCAGGTTGGTGCGGTGAATGCGCTCAAAGCCCTCGGCCACAATCGCCTCGACACCGGCCAGGCGGACGCCCTTGGCGGCCCAGTCTCGTGAGGAGCCCTGGCCATAGTCGGCCCCAGCGATGATGATGAGCGGCTGCTTGCGAGACATATAGGTCTCGATGGCCTCCCACATGCGCATGACCTTGCCCTCGGGCTCGACCCGGGCCAGAGAACCTTGCTTGACCTGACCATCGACCACTGCCATCTCGTTGATGAGCTTGGGGTTGGCGAAGGTGGCCCGCTGGGCCGTCAGGTGATCACCGCGGTGGGTGGCGTAGGAGTTGAAGTCTTCTTCGGGCAGACCCATCTTGGCCAGGTATTCACCGGCTGCGCTGTCCAACAGAATGGCGTTGCTGGGCGAGAGGTGGTCCGTGGTGATGTTGTCACCCAGGACGGCCAGGGGCCGCATGGCTTTGAGCGTGCGCTCACCGGCCAGTGCACCCTCCCAATAGGGCGGGCGACGAATATAAGTGCTCTGGGCTCGCCAGTTGTATAGCGGACTGATTTTCTCGGTGCTGGTCTCAACGCGAACCGCGAACATGGGGTCATAGACCTTGCGGAATTGCTCGGGCTTGACGCTGGTGGCCACGACTGCGTCGATCTCTGCATCGCTGGGCCAGAGGTCGGCCAGGCGAATGGGCTTGCCGTTGGCATCGGTGCCAAAGCTGTCCTTTTCAATGTCAAAGCGCACCGAGCCAGCCAGGGCATAGGCAATGACCAAGGCGGGTGAGGCCAGGAAGGCCTGCTTGGCATAGGGGTGGATACGGCCATCGAAGTTGCGGTTGCCCGACAACACGGCGGTGGCGTACAGGTCGCGGTCAATGATCTCTTGCTGGATCTTGGGATCGAGCGCGCCACTCATGCCATTGCAGGTGGTGCAGGCAAAGGCCACCACGCCAAAGCCCAGTTTCTCGAGCTCGGGCATGAGGCCGGCTTCTTCCAGGTATAACGCCACGGCCTTGGAGCCTGGTGCGAGTGAGCTCTTGACCCAGGGCTTGCGACCCAGGCCCAGGGCATTGGCCTTTTTGGCCAGCAGACCGGCCGCAATCATGTTGCGGGGGTTGTTGGTGTTGGTGCAGCTAGTAATGGCCGCGATGATGACCGCGCCGTCAGGCATCAGCCCAGGCTGCTCGGTGTAGGCGCCCGCAATGCCGGCAGCCGCCAGATCGGTGGTGGCCACGCGCTTGTGGGGATTTGATGGGCCAGCGATGTTGCGAACCACGGTGCGCAGGTCGAACTGCAGCACACGCTCGTACTGGGCCTTGACCATGCCATCGGCCCACAAGCCAGTCTGCTTGGCATAGGCCTCGACCAGGGCGATCTGCTGCTCTTCGCGGCCGGTGAGTCGCAGATAAGAGATGGTCTGTTCGTCGATGTAGAACATGGCCGCAGTCGCACCGAACTCCGGTGCCATGTTGGCAATGGTGGCGCGGTCGCCCAGGGTCAGTGACTTGACGCCGGGACCATAGAACTCCAAATACGCCGAGACCACCTTGGATTTGCGTAGGAACTCGGTCAGAGCCAGCACGATGTCAGTAGCACTGATGCCAGCCGCCGGCTTGCCGGTGAGTTCTACGCCGATGATGTCGGGCAGCCGCATGTAGGAGGCACGACCCAGCATGACGCTCTCGGCCTCAAGGCCACCCACACCAATGGCGACCACACCAAGGGCATCGACCATGGGGGTGTGGCTGTCGGTGCCCACCAGGGTATCGGGAAAGGCCACACCGTCTCGAACCTGAATGACCGGCGACATGCGCTCCAGGTTGATCTGGTGCAGGATGCCGTTGCCCGGCGGGATGACGTCGACGTTTTGAAAGGCCTGCTTGGTCCAGTTGATGAAGTGAAAGCGGTCCTCGTTGCGACGCTCCTCGATGGCCCGATTTTTCTCGAAGGCATCGGGATCGAAACCACCGCACTCAACGGCCAGTGAGTGGTCCACCACCAGCTGGGTGGGCACCACCGGGTTCACCTGGGCGGGGTCGCCACCCTTATCGGCGATGGCGTCGCGCAGGCCGGCCAAGTCCACCAGGGCCGTCTGACCCAAGATGTCGTGGCAGACCACACGGGCCGGAAACCATGGGAAGTCCAGATCCCGCTTGCGCTCAATGAGCTGCTTGAGAGAGTCGGTCAGTGCGCTGGGTTCGCAGCGGCGGACCAGGTTCTCGGCGAGCACCTTGGAGGTGTAGGGCAGGTTATCGTAGCTGCCAGGGGCAATGGCCTCGACGGCGGCTCGGGCATCAAAGAAGTCAACGGCCTGGCCCGGGAGCGATGAGCGGTACTGGTGGTTCATGGTGATTAGGGACGCTTGTGAATGGGGACAAAGGCCTGGTCTTCGGGGCCGGTGTAGTTGGCGCTGGGGCGAATGATCTTTCCGTCCAGGCGCTGCTCGATGACGTGAGCGGCCCAGCCAGAGGTGCGCGAGATCACAAAGATCGGCGTGAACATGGCGGTGGGCACACCCATCATGTGGTAGCTGACTGCACTGAACCAATCGAGGTTGGGGAACATCTTTTTGACATCCCACATGACCGACTCCAGACGCTCGGCGATGCTGAACATTTTCATGTCATTGGCCTGCTTGGACAGGTCGCGGGCGACTTCCTTGATGACCTTGTTGCGGGGGTCGCTGACCGTGTAGACCGGGTGACCAAAGCCAATGACCACCTCTTTGTTTTCGACACGGCGACGAATGTCGGCCTCGGCCTCGTCGGGGGTGTCGTAACGCTTTTGGACCTCAAAGGCGACTTCGTTGGCGCCGCCATGCTTGGGGCCGCGCAGGGCACCAATCGCACCGGCGATGGCCGAGTGCATGTCGGAACCGGTGCCGGCGATCACGCGTGCGGTAAAGGTCGAGGCATTGAACTCGTGCTCGGCATACAGGTTGAGCGAGACGTGCATGGCCTTGACCCACTCGGCGCTGGGCGCCTGACCATGCAGCAGGTGCAGGAAGTGCCCACCAATGCTGTCGTCGTCGGTTTCGACGTCGATCATGCGGCCGTTGTGGCTGTAGTGGTACCAGTAGAGCAGCATGCTGCCCAGCGAGGCCATGAGGCGGTCGGCGATGTCACGGGCACCGGGCACGTTGTGATCGTCTTTCTCGGGCAGGGTGCAGCCCAGAGCCGAGACGCCGGTGCGCATCACATCCATGGGATGGGCCGAGGCGGGCAGGGCCTCCAGGGCGCTCATCACGGTAGCGGGTAGGCCGCGCAGGGCCTTGAGTTTTTTCTTGTAGCCGGCCAGTTCGGCGGCGTTGGGCAGCTTGCCGTGGACCAGCAGGTGCGCGACTTCTTCGAATTCGCAGGCAGAGGCCAGGTCCAGAATGTCAAAGCCACGGTAGGCCAGGTCATTGCCCGTTCGTCCGACGGTGCACAGGGCTGTGTTGCCGGCGGTCACACCCGATAGGGCAACTGACTTCTTGGGCTTGGGTGCGGTGGTCGCTGCTTCTTGAGACATCCGAGAGGGTCCTTTCTGGTTTTCGAAGACTTAGGATTTTTTGTTGAACAGGGCGTCGAGTTTGTTCTCGAAGTCCCAGTACCCGATGGCATCGTAGAGTTCTTGGCGGGTCTGCATGAGGTCCAGAACATTCTTCTGAGTGCCGTCTCGACGCAGCGCCTCGTAGACCGCCTGGGCGGCCTTGTTCATGGCCCGGAAGGCCGACAGCGGGTACAGAATCATGGCGACCTGTTGAGCGCGCAGTTCATCGACCGTGAAGAGTGGGGTGGAACCAAACTCAGTGATGTTGGCCAGGATGGGCACCTTGACCGCATCGGCGAACTGCTTGTACATGCCCAACTCGGTCATGGCCTCTGGAAAAATGGCATCGGCACCGGCCTCGACACAGGCGCAGGCCCGGTCGATGGCGGCCTGAAGGCCCTCAACGGCCAAGGCGTCGGTACGTGCCATGATCACAAAGCTGTCATCGGTTCTGGCATCGACGGCTGCTTTAACGCGGTCGACCATTTCTTCGGTGGTGACGATGGCCTTGCCTGGACGGTGGCCACAGCGCTTGGCACCGACTTGGTCTTCGATGTGCATGGCGGCCGCACCAAACTTGATCATGCTCTTGGTGGTGCGGGCGATGTTAAAGGCTGAGGAGCCAAAGCCGGTGTCCACGTCGACCAGCAGGGGCAGGTCACAGACATCGGTGATGCGGCGGACATCGGTCAGCACGTCGTCTAGACCGGAGATGCCCAGGTCGGGCAGGCCCAGCGAGCCAGCCGCTACCCCACCACCGGATAGGTAGATGGCCCGGTAGCCGGCGCGTTTGGCCAGCAGGGCGTGGTTGGCGTTGATGGCACCAATGATTTGCAGGGGGGGTTCTTCGACCAGGGCGGCGCGGAATTTCTGGCCGGCGGTTAGCTTGCGATCAGACATGGGTTTCCTTTCGACGAATCACCTGACTCTACGCCGCTCGGCCGAGGCCGGGAATTCCGGATCGGGGGATGAGCCTTCGTGAAATACGAAGGCTTGTGACTAGCCTTGTAGTCGGCCGGCCAGGTGAGCGAAGAGGTCCTGCGCGGCCGGCTGGGCGCTGCCCCCTAGACGTCGAGAAACGGCGATCAGACGCTGGTCCTGGATGCCCTCTAGGCCCAGGATGCGCAGGTCCAATAGCTTGGCAAACCGCTTGGCCACGATCTCGGGCAAGACCGTCACGCCAAGGCCGGCAGCGACCAGCTGGGACAAGGCATCGAAGCCTTTGGCTCGGACCCTGACGTGCAGCAGCTGACCCTTGAGTCTGGCCAGGTCGGCCAGCCATTCTGAGATGGAGCCTCCCTCCTGGGAGAGGATCAGGTCTTGGGTCAGAAGCTGGTCAATGTTCATCTTCTTCTGATGAGCCGGGACGGCGTCGCGCGGCAGCATGATCACCAACCTGTCCTTGTAATAGGCTGCGGACTCTAGGTCCTCGCGGGTGACAGGACCCGCTAGCACCCCAATGTCGGCCTGGCCATCGGCCAGCATGCGCTGGATCTCTCGGCTGGTGTACTCCGACAGGTCGATGCGAATGCCTGGGTGCGACTGCAGAAATGCCGTCAGGTCGTTGGGCAGCACCGTTGCAATCGAGCTGACATTGGCAATGACTCGGATGTGTCCGGTGACCCCCTGCTGGTGATCCTCCAACTCCACCTGCAGCCGCCCCAGTTCGCGTTCGATGGCCCGGGCTCGGTCCAGAACCAGCTGACCCGCTTCGGTCAGACGCACCCCTCGGGCGTGTCGTTCCAACAACTCAACGCCCAGACGTTGCTCCAACTCCTTCATACGAGTCGAGGCTGCACCCAGCGCCAGGTGGCATTGCTCGGCGCCCTGGGTGATCGAGCCGGTCTGGGCGACCGCCAGCAGAATCCGCAGGCTGGTGAGGTCGACCCGGTGGGCGTTGATCAGTGGCCTTTTCGTTGCAGACATTGCAGGTACTCGAGTGGATCGGGGGCGGTCTGATTGCGCTGGGCCGTCCAGAGCATCTCACCCAGGCAGTCCATGGCCAGGTGCATGGCCTCGTGCAGGCTGCCGGTCTGATGGGTCAATTGATCCAGGGCGGATTTGACCCCTGGCGGCTGGTCGATGCTGTGCTGTTCGGCCAGGCTCAGGTGCATAGAGAGGTGCAAAAAGGGATTCATCTGACCACTCTCGACACTGAAATCCTGGCCAAGGGCTGTCTGATGATCTTCGAGCAACGCGTGATACTCGGGGTGTTCGGCAATCCACTCGGCTGCGGTCAGCTGCAGGCCGACCAGTGGCTCATGGGCTCGCATCTTGGCCCAGGTCTCGCAGAAGAAGGCACGGACTTGGTCTCGACTGGGGTTAAAAAACATCGCTGCTCTTGTCTTTGTATTCGCAGAGGTCTTCCATGATGCACCGTTTGCACAGGGGCTGGCGAGCCTTGCAGGTGTATCGCCCATGCAGGATGAGCCAGTGATGGGCATTGACCCGGTAGCCGGCCGGCACAGTCTTCTCCAGCTTTTTTTCCACGGCCAGAACGGTTTGGCCAGCCGCCAGCTTGGTACGGTTGCAGACTCGAAAAATATGGGTGTCCACGGCGAAAGTCTCGTGGCCGAAGGCGGTGTTTAAGACCACGTTGGCCGTCTTGCGACCAACACCTGGAAGAGCCTGCAGAGCCTCTCGGTCGTCGGGGACTTGGCCTTTGTGCTGGTCGAGCAGGATCTGACAGGTCTGCATGACATGTTTGGCCTTGGTCTGATACAGGCCAATGTGTCGAATAAACGGAATCAGTCCATCCACGCCAAGTTTGAGCAGGGCCTTGGGCGTGTTGGCCTTTGGAAAGAGTTTTCGCGTGCCTTGGTTCACCGATACATCGGTGGCCTGTGCCGAAAGCATCACGGCGATGAGCAATTCAAAAGGCGTGCTGAACTCGAGCTCGGTCGTTGGATTCGGATTGGCCGCGGCCAGACGCTCATAGATCGCGAGCCGTTTCTCGGCGTTCACTGGGCGGCCTCTTGCATGGCTTTGGCCTTCTGGCGGGCCGCGGCGAGCAGCGCCCGACGCTTGTCTTGGCGTTTGGCTTCCCGGGCGTCGGTCTTGGTCTGAAGCCGCCGCTGCCTGGCGTCGTAGAGATGACGGGCGTGCTCGGCCTGCTCGGTCTTCCACTGGTCGATCTGGGGATGGGGGATCAGGCTTATGCAGTCGACCGGGCAGGGTGCGACGCAGACCTCACAGCCGGTGCAGTCCGGTGCGATGACTCGATGCATTTTCTTGAAGCCTCCCACAATGGCATCGACTGGGCAGGCCGCGATGCACAGAGTGCAGCCGATGCATCGGCTGGGGTCAATGACCGCCAGTTGGGGCGGCTGGTGCTCGCCGCAGCTGGCATCCAGTGGCAGGGTGGGTTGGCCGGTGAGCTGGGCTAGTGTCGCAATACCTGTATCACCGCCAGGCGGGCATCGATTGATGGGGGCTTGTTCCTGGACGATGGCCTGAGCGTAGGGACGACAGGCAGGGTAGCCGCAGCGGGTGCACTGCGTCTGGGGCAGGGCCGCATCAATGGCGTTGATCAGGGCCGAGTCCGAACCGACCGACATCCGAGAACCTTGTGGTGAGAGGGGCCAGCCGGGGGCAGCCCCTCAGGCGGCCTTTCGGGTTTTGGGCGAGCGGGCCGAGCTGGCGGTCGCGGCCTTGGTGGCGGCCTTGGCGTTTGCCTTGGCAGCAGGCGGCTTGTGACCACCATGTTTGGCAATGAAGGCTGCGATCTGAGGCGCGACAATGTTGCGCCAACGCTTGCCACTGAAGATGCCATAGTGACCAGCGCCCTTGACCAGATAGTGCGACTTGGCGGACTTGGGAATGCTGCTGCACAGGTCGTGGGCCGCTGCTGTCTGGCCAACGCCAGAGATGTCATCAAACTCACCTTCGACCGTCATCAGGGCGGTCTCGGTGATGTCTTGGGGGCGCACCAGCTGGCCGCCCACCTGCCAACGGCCTTCGGGCAGCTGGTGATCTTGGAAGACCACGCGAATCGTGTCCAGGTAGAACTCGGCTGGCAGGTCCAGCACAGCGTTGTATTCGTCGTAGAAATCTCGGTGGGCCTCGGCGCTCTGCTCATCCCCCTGCACCAGGTGTTCAAAGTAATCCCAATGCGAGTTGGCATGGCGACCAGGGTTCATGGACACAAAGCCTGCGTATTGCAGAAAGCCTGGGTAGACCTTGCGCAGGTAGCCCGGGTAGCGCTGGGGCACCGTGTGAATGACATTGCGCTCGAACCACTGCATGTTGTGCGACTTGGCCAGATCGTTGACCTGGGTCACGCCAACCCGCGTGTCAATCGGCCCACCCATCATGGTCATGGTCAACGGCTTGGCAGTGTCTTGGTTGCTAGCCATAAGCGAGACCGCGGCCAGAACCGGCACGGTGGGCTGACAGACCGATATGAGGTGCAGGTCGGGACTCAGGAACCGAATGAAATCCTGTACGTAGAAAACATAGTCATCTAGACCAAAATCCCCATCGGTCAGCGGCACCATCCGCGCATCGACCCAGTCGGTCACGTAGACATCGTGCTCGGCCAGCATGGTCCGCACGGTGTCGCGCAGCAGGGTAGCGTGGTGTCCGGACAGGGGCGCAACAATCAGGACCTTGGGCCCGGGGTCCGTGCTCTTGACCCGGTAGCGTTTTTTGAAGTGCAGCAGTTTGCAAAAGGGCTTGTCGAGGGCGATCTCTGGCTCCACCACGGCGGTGCCACCAGAGGTTTCGACAGCATGAATCCGCCAGGGGGGCTTTTCGTAGTCTTTGCCGAGTCGATGCGTCAGGTCCAGGGCCGCAGCAATGCGGCGGGCCATTGGCGAATACGACAGGGGCGAGTAGGGGTTGGTGTAGAGCTGGGACGCAGAATTGGCCCAGGCCGACACCGGGTGCATAAACGCCCGACGCATTTCATGGAGTTGATAGAGCACGGCAACCTCTCAGAACGGCAGATGGTGCAGGGTAACAAGAAGTCCGCTGGTCTTACCAGTAATTTTCCGTCGCGATTTGTCCAGGACGAGAACTTCTGGCGGACACAAACCCATGTTTTTTAAGAGCATTTCTGGTTTCGCTGACCATCTCTGGGTTTCCACAGAGCATGCATTTGGCGGCCTCTGGGGTGAGGGGCCTGCCGATCAGGCGGGCCAAGTTGCCCGAATCAATGAGGCTGGGAATTCGGGCGGACGGGTAGGCGGTGGCCTCTCGGGTCACGATGGGCTGGTATATCAGCTTCTCGGTCGCCCAGTCGCCAAAAATAGGGTGACTGGGCAGCGCCTCGATCCAGTCTTTGTAGGCCAACTCGTTCTGGGCCCGAACGCTGTGCACCAGAATCAGGCGATCAAAGGCCTCCCAGGCCTGGGGGTCCTGCAAGATGGACAAGAACGGGGCCAAGCCGGTACCGGAGGCCAGCATCCACAGGTCCCCGGTCAGGGCAAACCGGTCGATGGTTAAAAAGCCGTGGTTCTGCCGTTCCATGAGCAGCTCATCGCCGACCTTCAGGCTGCTCAGCTGGCTGGTTAAGGCCCCATTGGGCACCACAATCGAGTAGTACTCCAGCTCTTCGTCGTAAGGGCCGGAGGCGATGGAGTAGGCGCGCCAGACCAGTTCAGACGACCCTGGTTGGATGGGCAGCCCGAGTCGGGCGAATTGCCCAGCTGTGAACTTAAAGCCCGCCGGCCGCTCGGTCTTGAAAGAAAAGAGGTGGTCGGTCCAGCTCGAGATCGACGTGATGCGGACGCTCGCAACCTTGTCGTTCGCGGTGCTCACTTAGCGTTCGAGCAGGTGTTTTTTCTCTTTGACGGACGCCCAGTCATCGGCATCGGCCGGATGTGGCTCGAGGCGGGTGATACTGGGCCAGGTCTTGGCCAGTTCGACGTTCAGGGCAATAAACTCCCGCTGATCGTCTGGTACGTCTTCTTCGGCGTATATGGCGTTGACTGGGCACTCGGGGATGCAGACGGCGCAGTCAATGCACTCATCTGGGTCAATGACCAGAAAGTTGGGGCCCTTGCGGAAGCAGTCCACGGGACAGACGTCTACACAGTCGGTGTAGCGGCACTTGATACAGGATTCGGTAACGACGTGGGTCATGATTGGGTGATATCCGAATACCCAAGGCTCTGGGCCCTGGTTACACTTAAAACGAAATGGTAACGCTGTTTGACCCTGGCCATCACCCGATGCCCGGCCAGCCATTTGGTTTTTGGGGCCATAAACGCCCTTTTTTGATGAGCGACAAACATGGCCAATAGCGCCGCAAAAGACCGCATCCTGTCTCGCATCCGAGAAGCCTTGGGTCGGCAGGGCCCTGCCTCTGATGATCAGCGCCAGGCGGCCCAGGCCTACCTGGACCGACACCCCTCTGGCCCTCTGCCGGCGGTTGATCCAGCCGAGCGACTTAGCCGATTCGAGCAGCAGTCGGCCAAATTATCGGCGACCACCGAGCGCATTGCCCACCGAAGCGAACTGCCGAGCGCAGTCGCCACCTATATTGATTTCAACGGGCTCGAGCGTCGGGCCATTGCCTGGCCGGCCTTCTCGGATCTGGACTGGGCGGCTGCCGGCCTTCAGGTGGAGCACCGGGCCCCCGTTCGTGATGAGCCGCAGCCCGACCTGGTGGGCATCACGGGTTGTTTTGCCGCCATTGCAGAGACAGGCACGCTGGCCATGACCTCTGGTCCCCAAACCCCAGCCGCCATGACTCTTCTGCCCGAGACCCACATTGCGGTAGTCCCCGTGTCTCGTTTGGTCAGCCACATGGAAGAGGTCTTTGCGCTGCTGCGAGCCGAGCTGGGTCAGCCGCCTCGAGCCTTGAACTTTATTTCGGGCCCTTCACGGACCGCTGATATTGAACAGACCCTGGTGTTGGGGGCTCATGGCCCCTACCGGGTTCACATCATTCTTCTGGAGAACGACTAACCATGGCCAAGCCACACCTGCTCATCACCCGACGTGTTTATCCCGAGGCCATCGAGGCCCTGAGCCCTCATTTTGAGATCACCGACAACCAGGCCAACGACACCCCCACCACCAAAGAGGGCCTGGTGGCGGCCATTGGGCAGGCCGATTACCTGTTCTGCACGGTCGCCGACAAGATCGATGCGGATGTCATTGCGGCAGCCCCACGCCTGAAGATGATCGCCACTGGTGCCGTGGGCTTTAACAACATCGATGTCCAGGCCTGCAAGGCCCGTGGCATTGGCCTGAGTAACACCCCGGATGTGCTCACCGAGACCACCGCGGACTTTGGCTGGGCGCTGTTGATGGCCACCGCCCGTCGCATCAGTGAGTCCGAGCGTTACGTGCGCGACGGCCAGTGGAAGGGTTGGGCCTTTGACCAGTTCACGGGTGTCGATCTGCACGGTACGACCTTGGGTATTCTGGGCATGGGCCGAATTGGTGGGGCGATTGCCCGGCGGGCCAGCGGCTTCAACATGAAAGTGATCTATCACAACCGGTCCAAGGCCCAGCAGGAATACGGTGCCCAGTATGTCGACAAGGCCCAGTTGCTCTCTCAGTCTGACCACCTGATGATCGTCGTGCCGTACTCGCCTGCCACCCATCACCTGGTCACGGCGGCCGACCTGGCCCAGATGAAGCCCACAGCCACCCTGGTCAACATTGCCCGCGGCGGCGTGGTCAACGACGTCGACCTGCTGCAGGCCCTTGAGAAAAAACAGATTCGAGCCGCAGGCTTGGACGTCTTCGAGAACGAGCCGGCGCTAAACCCGGGCTTTCTCAAGTTGGACAACGTGGTGTTGACCCCCCACATTGCCAGTTCGTCCCGCGCCACCCGTGGCCGGATGGTCATGCTGGCAGCGGAAAACCTCCTGGCCCACGTCCAGGGTCAGCCCTTAAAGACCCCGGTGGCGATCTAGGCCAGCCATTGCTATAATGACGGACCCTGCTGCACCGGTTCCTTTTTGAGGGTTCGGACACCGTCTGAACCCCACCCGGGTGGCTTTAACCATAGGAAGAAAGGCGTTACGCATATGCGTCACTACGAAGTCGTTTTTGTCGTTCATCCGGACCAGAGTGAACAGGTCCCGGCCATGATCGAAAAGTACACCGCCACGGTCACCGCTCAGGGTGGCAAGGTACACCGTCTGGAAGACTGGGGCCGTCGTCAACTGGCTTACCCCATCGAGAAAATCGCCAAGGCTCACTATGTTCTGATGAACATCGAGTGTGGCCAGGCCGAGCTCGACGAGCTTGAGCATGCCTTCCGCTTCAACGATGCGGTTCTGCGCCACCTGGTCGTCAAGATGACCAAGGCCCAGACTGGTCCCTCGCCCATGCTGAAGGTTATTCAGCGTGAAGAGGCCCGCAAGGTTGCCAGCGACGCCGTTCCGGCCGCTGCCTAATCACGGAGGACGGAGACCGACCCAAGATGAAGAAGGCGGGCTTTCAGAATCATGTGGTTCTGATGGCAAGCCTGGTGGACCGCAGTGCCATGCGGGTGAGTCCGACCGGTCAATCGGTCATGGAATGCACCCTCAGACATCAGTCTGAACTGGAACATGCGGGTGGGCAGCGAAGACTGGCCTTTGTAACCCAAGCGAAAGCAGTGGGTGACATTGTGAAACGTCTAAGCGATGTGCCCCTGGGGCAGTTGCTGCAGTGTCAGGGGTTCTTAGCCCCGCGGCGAGCAGCCCAGCCCGATGCCCACCAACAAACCACTTCATCCGGCGCGCTCATCTTTCACATCACCGATTTCGAACTGGAGAATTCAAATGGCCTTTGCCAAGAAACCTTTTGACAAGAAGCGCCCCAAGCGCAATGCCCAATCTGCCCTGTTTAAGCGTAAGCGTGTCTGTAAGTTCACCGCCGAAGGCGTTGAGCAGATCGATTACAAAGACATCGACACCCTGCGTGACTATGTGACCGAGACCGGCAAGATCATCCCCGCTCGCATCACCGGCACCAGCGCCAAATACCAGCGCCAGCTCACCACGGCCATCAAGCGTGCTCGCTTCCTGGCCCTGTTGGCCTTCACCGACAACCACTAAATACCGAGGTCATCATGCAAGTTATTCTTTTGGAAAAGGTTGCCAATCTGGGTCAGCTCGGTGAGGTGGTTCGTGTGAAAGACGGCTATGCCCGTAACTTCCTGATTCCTCAGGGTGTCGCTCGTCGCGCCACCAAAGACGCGATTGCCGACTTTGAGGCCCGTCGCGCTGAGCTCGAGAAGCTGGCCGCCCAGAAATTGGCAGACGCCCAGGCGCTGGGAGCCCAGCTCAACGGTCTGACCGTTGAGATCCGGCAGAAGGCCGGCGTGGACGGCCGTCTGTTTGGCTCGGTGACCAACTTTGACGTGGCCGAGGCACTGGCCGCCAAAGGCATGAAGCTGGCCAAGGCGCAGGTTCGCATGCCTGAAGGTCCGCTGAAAATGATTGGTGATCACAGCCTGGAAGTCGCCCCCCACACCGATGTGGTGGTCAGCATTACCGTCCGAGTGATTGGCGAGACGGCTTAATGAATGGATGAGCAGACCCTAGCCCTTCGGCTGCCGCCGCACTCTGTCGAGGCAGAGGCGGCAGTCCTGGGCGGTTTGCTCATCGACAATCAAGCTTTTGATCGCATTGGCGATCTGGTTCGGGCCGGGGATTTCTATCGGGCCGAACACCGTCTGATTTTTGAGGCCATCAGCCGGCTCATCGAGCAGTCCCGTCCGGCTGATGTGGTCACCGCCTTCGAGTCCCTGCAGTCTGTGGGGCGTGCAGAAGAGGTGGGAGGGCTCTCCTACCTCAACAGCCTGGCTCAAGAAACCCCGTCGGCGGCCAACATTCGCCGCTATGCTGAGATCGTTCGAGACCGCGCCATTCTGCGCCAGCTGGTCTCGGTCAGCGATGAGATTGCCACCACTGCCTTGAACCCCGAGGGTCGGGAAACCCGTCAGATTCTGGACGAGGCCGAGACCCGCATCTTCAAGATCGGCGAGGAGGGTGCCCGTGGCTCTGGCACCGTGCTGCCCTTTGACGAGATCGTGAAGTCGGTGGTCAAGCGCATTGATGAGCTGGCCAACAATCCCAATCCATCCGACGTCACTGGCATTCCCTGTGGTTTTCTAGATTTGGATCAGAAGACCGCTGGCATGCATGCGGGCGACCTGATCATTGTGGCCGGTCGTCCCAGTATGGGTAAGACCTCTTTTGCCTTGAACATCGGCGAGCACGTGGCCATTGACCAGGGTTTGCCAATTGCCGTGTTCAGCATGGAAATGGGTGCCGAACAGCTGGCCTTGCGCATGTTGTGTTCAGTGGGCCGCATCGATGCCCAGCGGCTGCGCACGGGCCGATTGCAAGAAGACGATTGGGATCGTCTGACCCACTGCGTCAGCCGCATGAATGGGGCCCAGGTTCACATCGACGAGACGCCTGGCCTCAACCCCCTGGAGCTTCGGTCTCGTGCCCGACGTCTGGCGCGACAGTCTGGTGGTCTTGGCCTGATCATCGTGGACTACATCCAGCTGATGAGTGGCACCGGTGGAGGCGAGAACCGCACCACTGAGATCTCCGAGATCACCCGGTCACTCAAAGGTCTGGCCAAAGAGCTCAAGTGCCCAGTCATTGCCCTCTCCCAGCTCAATCGAACCGTTGAGCAGCGCACCGACAAACGACCGGTGATGTCGGATCTGCGTGAATCGGGTGCCATCGAGCAAGATGCCGATGTCATCTTGTTCATCTACCGTGATGAGGTCTACCGTCCCGACTCACCCGACAAGGGCGTGGCCGAGATCATCATTGGCAAGCAGCGTAACGGCCCGATTGGTACGGTACGACTGACCTTCCTGGGTCAGTTCACCAAGTTCGACAATCACGCGCCGGCACCAGGATTCGGTGCACCTGCGCCTTTCTAATGGTGGCGACAGCCGTCGTCACGCCTTTCGTTTAAGTGTTCTAGCCCATCGTCGTTCTTCTCTGGAGAGTTCGAAATGAAAGCACTGCCCGTCGTCAAGCCTGTTGAACTGCCCCTGGCCGCCCCAGCGGATGCCACCAAGCGATTTGCGGTGAGCCGAGTCTTTTGTGTGGGGCGCAATTACGCTGACCATGCTGTTGAGATGGGTGCCAGCGGACGCGAGCCCCCCTTCTTTTTTATGAAGCCCGCCCAGTCTCTGTTCCTGGTGACCGCTGGTCAGGCCCAGTGGCCTTACCCCATGGCGACCGAGGACTGTCACCACGAGGTTGAGCTGGTGGTGGCCATGGCCAGTGGCGGCGCGAACCTAACGGTCGAGCAGGCCAACGCTGCGATCTGGGGCTATGCCGTAGGTCTGGACATGACCCGCCGGGACCGTCAGGCGCAGATGAAAAAAGAGGGCAAGTCCTGGGAGATTGGCAAGGCCTTTGATGCCTCCGCCCCCATCACTCCCCTGGTGCCGGTTGAGTCGGTCCCCGATTTGCTCCAGCAGGGCATTAGCCTGAAGGTCAATGGTCAAGTCCGCCAGCAGGGTCAGTTTGACCAGATGATCTGGTCAGTCGCCGAGACCATTGCCGAGCTGTCAAAGGCCTGGACCATCCTGCCGGGCGATTTGATCTACACCGGCACGCCCGCGGGCGTTGGTCCGGTCGTGCGCGGTGACGTGCTGCAGGCCAGTGTGCCGGGCCTGCCCAGCCTCGAGCTGAAGGTGGCCTGATTCATGACCATACCGGTTCGCCTTTATAGCTATTGGCGATCGTCTGCCGCCTATCGGGTTCGGCTGGGCTTGGCCTACAAGGGCGTCCAGGCGCATGTCGAGCCGGTCGATTTACCCGCTGGGGCCCATCGTCAGCCGTCGTTTCAGGCGTTGAACCCCGACGGTCTGGTTCCTTTGCTCGAGATCGATGGTCTGCGACTCTCGCAGTCCATGGCCATCTTGGAATACCTCGAGGAGACCAGGCCCCAGCCAGCCTTGCTGCCTTCAGATCCAGTGGGTCGCGCCAGGGTTCGTGCACTTGCTCAATGGATTGCCTGCGAGATTCATCCTTTGAACAACCTGCGAACCCTGCAGTACCTGAGCAAGCCCTTGGGCGTGTCATCTGAACAGCGGTCGGTCTGGTATGCCCATTGGGTTCGTCAGGGTCTGGAGCGGTTTGAACAACACCTGTCTGAGCCACAGACCGGAGCCTTCTGTCACGGCGACACGCCAAGCATGGCCGACTGCCTGCTGATGCCGCAGGTTTTCAACGCTCGCATCATGAAGGTGGACATGGCCGATCTGCCCCAGATCGCCAGGGTCGAGTCCAACTTGTTGCAGTTGGATTGGGTGCGTCAGGCTTACCCATACAGCCAGATCGATGCGCCATCAGACCAGGGTGAACTGGCGCTGCCCGCCAAGGCCTGATTTAGCTGGGCCGCCCTGTCGCCACTGGGCGGCTGGCGTCAGAGCACCATTCACTCCAAGAGCCTGGGTACAGCGCACTGCCAATCAGGCCGGCAGCCTCCATGGCCAGCAGGTTATGACAGGCGTTGATCCCGGAGCCGCAGCTGTGGACCACCGACATGGGGTCACGACCCTGCAACAGGGCATCGAATTCTTCTCGCAGCACAGAGGCCGGTTTGAAACAGCCGTCGGCATCTAGGTTGAGGGACTGGGGCCGGTTGAGGGCGCCTGGGATGTGTCCCGCGACGGGATCAAACGGCTCTGACTCACCAGCAAATCGCTCCACTGCCCGGGCATCGAGCAGGCAGGCAATATCGGGGTGTGAGCCAGAGGCAACCCATTGCTGGACCATGGGCAGATCCCATCGGGGGCAGCCTGTGGGCCGAACCGTGAGCTGGCCCTTGCGTCGGGGCTTGAAGTCGGTCGTTTTTAGGCCGCCACCGGCACGAAGCCAGGCCTGAATGCCACCGTCGAGCACTGCGACTTTGAGGTGGCCAATGGATCGCACGAGCCACCAGAGTCGGGCTGCGAAATTGCCACCGCTGCTGTCATAGCCCACGATGAGGGTGTCCTCGGTGACGCCGAGGCCTTCGAGTCGCTTGGCAAAGGTTTGCGGATCCGGCAGGGGATGACGCCCGCCGTTGTTGGGGCCTGCCTCGCCGCTCAGGTCATCGTCCACTGAGAGGAAAGCGGCATTGGGCAGGTGGCCTTCGGCGTAAGCCCGAAAGCCATAGGTGGGGTCGGTGAGGTCGTGGCGAACGTCAATCACCAGAACCTCGCTGGGCTCGGCAATGAGTTCGGCTGGGCGAATGAGTGGGTTCATGTCAGGTTGGCAAAGGCTTGGTCGCCCAACTGGCGACGCAGGTATTCATGGAAGTGAAGCATGCCGTCTTCCATGGGGGAGTGGTAGGGGCCGGTCTCGTTGCGACCAGCCTTGGCCAGGGCTGCGCGGCCACGGTCCATGCGGATGGCAATCTCGTCGTCTTCGATCACCGTCTCGTTGTAGGCGTCCTGCTGGGCCTGCATATACGTGGGCTCAAAGAGGGCGATCTCTTCTGGGTAGTAGAACTCCACCACGTTTAGCGTCTTCTGGGGGGACAGCGGGTGCAGGTGGCTGACCACCAAGACCTTGGGGTACCACTCCACCATGATGTTGGGGTAGATGGTCATCCAGATGGCGCCGTATTCCGGCAGCTGGCCATCGTGCATGCGCAGGACCTCTTGCTGCCAACGCTGATAGACCGGGGTGGCTCCCTTGGTCAGCGGCGTGATGCCGACGGCCTGGATGTTGAAGTTCTCACCGAAGTGCCAGCGAAGCGCATCGCAGTCAACAAAACTACCCAGGCCGGGGTGGAAGGGCACCACATGGTAGTCGTCCATGTAGACCTCGATGAAACTCTTCCAGTTGTAATCGCAGTGATGGACCTGGGTCTTGGCGTGAACAAAGCCCTCGAAGTCGAGCTTGTCAAAGAAGGGGACGCTCGAGAGTTCTTTGAGCAGATCAGCCTGACCCTCAAAAAGCAGCCCATTCCACTCGGTCAGCGGCTTGCGCTTGAGGTGACGACAGGGGTCTTGGTCAAAGTAGGGTGCACCGATCAGCTGGCCTGACAGGTCATAGGTCCAGCGGTGCAGCGGACAGACGATGGATTCGGTCTGACCCTGACCTTCGAGCATGACGGCCTGTCGGTGACGGCAGATGTTGGACAGCAGCTCGATGCCATGTGGGCCATGGACGAGCACGCGCCCGTGGTCCTCGTGGGCCAGCGTGCTGTAGCGCCCAGGCTCCGGCACCATGAGTCGGTGACCGACGTAGCCAGGGCCTGCCTGGAAGCATTGAGTGCGCTCTTGGGCAAGAAGCGCATCGTTGAAATATGCCTGCACCGGCAGTTGAGCCTGGCTCGGTGCAAGCCGAGAAAAGGTTCCGACATCCGACATCGAAATCCCCCCGGTTAGCCAAAGAAAGCATTCCAGTATACCCGCGGAAGGGATCCAGTCCTTGATGACGCTCAATTACACTAGTGTTTATGCGGACTAAAACAAGCCAAACCAAGGAGGCGAGCGAGGGCCTGTCGGCTGCTGAGCAGGCCGAGATTCAGGCCATGTCCTTCGAACAGGCCATGTCGGCCCTGGACGAGGAAACAGCCCGCCTGTCCTCCGGTGACCAGGGCCTGGCCGAGTCCCTGGGCAGTTATGAGCGGGGCGTGGCTTTGCTCAGGCATGCCCAGGCACTGCTGACCCATGTGGAAGAGACCCTAGCCGTCATAGACGCCCAGGGGCAGACCAGTCAGGTGAGTCGGTCGGCCTTGGAGGACAGCCAGTCGTGACCGCCGGTCTAGGCGCCTTTGCCAACTGGAAGTTGGCCATTGAGGCTCGACTGTCGTTTCAGTTGGACCAGGCGCAGTCGCGCATGACGGACCAGATGACGAGCCAGGGGAGGGCAGCGCCTGGCGCGCAGGCCGCGCTGTCGCGTTTGATCAAGGCCATGCGTCATGGTGTTTTGAATGGGGGCAAGCGGGCCCGGGGCCTGCTGCTCATGGCGGCAGCGCAAGCCAGCGGGGCAGAACCGACCCAGGAGGCCGTCCTAGACGCCGCCTGTGCGGTGGAGTTTGTTCATGCCTTTTCCTTGGTCCACGATGACATGCCCTGTATGGATGACGATGACCTGCGGCGCGGGCAACCGACCGTGCATGTGGCCTATGACGAGCCGACTGCGCTGCTGGTAGGCGACGCGCTGCAGACGTTGGCCTTTGAGTGTCTGTCTGTGAGCCCTGGCCCTGCAGATCGCCAGCTTCGTCTGATTCGGTCCTTGGCCCAGGCCACCGGTGCGCTGGGCATGGCCGGTGGACAGGCCATTGACATTGCGGCGGTGGGGCAGACCCCTGGGCAGCAAGAACTCGAGGCCATGCATCGACTCAAGACGGGCGCTCTAATTGTGGCTTCGGTTGAGATGGGGGGCCTCATGGGCCCTGCGGCCAGTCAGTCGACCGATGGCCTGAGGCACCTGGTGGCATACGCCCAAAACCTTGGCCTGGCCTTTCAGGTGGTCGATGACCTACTGGATGCCAGCGCAGACACCCAGACCCTGGGCAAGACGGCGGGCAAAGACCAGGCCCAGGGCAAGCCCACCTTTGTGAGCCTCATGGGGCATGACCGTGCCAGTGATCACGCGGCCCAACTCCTCCAACAATCCCTGGCCGAGCTCTCAGGCTACGGAGCCTCGGCGGACGCCCTGCGCGGGCTCGCCCAGGCATTGACGCACCGCGCATACTAGTTCATCTTCAAGCCATGGCCTTACTTCAAGACATTCAATCCCCCGCTGATCTGCGCTGTCTCAGCCGTCGGCAACTCAAAGAGCTCGCCGATGAGTTGCGCGCTTACCTGTTGCAGTCAGTGGCCAGTACCGGGGGGCACCTCTCCTCCAACCTGGGCACCGTCGAGCTGTCTATTGCGATCCATCATGTCTTTCAGACGCCGTTCGATCGACTGGTCTGGGACGTGGGTCATCAGAGCTACCCGCACAAGATTCTGACCGGACGCCGCGATCAGATGCACACCCTTCGTCAGTTCGAGGGGCTGTCCGGCTTCCCCAAGCGATCCGAGAGTGAATACGACCATTTCGGTACCGCCCACTCCTCGACCTCGATCTCAGCCGCCTTGGGCATGGCGCTGGCCACCCGGCAAAAGGGTGAGCATCAAGGTCAGCACCGACGCCGGCACCTGGCCGTGATTGGTGACGGGGCGATTAGTGCCGGCATGGCCTATGAGGCCCTGAACAATGCTGGCATTCACAAAGACATTGATCTGCTGGTGATTCTGAATGACAACGAGATGAGCATCTCGCCGCCGGTCGGGGCCATGAGCAACTATCTGGCCCGGTTGATGACGGGTCGGTTTTATTCGGCTGCTCGCGAGCTCGGCAAGCAGGTTTTGGGTGTGGTGCCGCCGGTCCTGGAGATCGCCCGTCGTCTAGAGGGTGGCGCCAAGGGCTTGGTGGGTCCTGGCACGCTCTTTGAAGAGTTCGGCTTTCACTACTTTGGCCCCATCGACGGCCATGACCTCGACGCCCTGGTCCCCGCTCTGCAGAATTTACGTGAGCTCAAGGGCCCACAGTTCTTGCACGTGGTCACCAAAAAAGGTCAGGGCTACGACAAGGCCGAAGAGGATCCCATCGCCTATCACGGCCCCGGCAAGTTTGACCCGGCGGTTGGTCTGGTCTCACCTGCCAAGGTGCCCAAGCCAACCTACTCCAAGATCTTCGGTGACTGGCTCTGTGACGCGGCGGCCGCCGACGAGCGTGTGGTCGCGGTGACCCCAGCCATGCGCGAGGGCTCTGGCATGGTCGAGTTCTCGGAGCGCTTTCCGGATCGGTATCACGACGTGGCCATCGCCGAGCAGCACGCTGTCACCGTGGCCGCTGGCATGGCCTGCGAGGGCCTGCGCCCTGTCGTGGCCATTTACTCCACGTTCTTGCAGCGTGGCTATGACCAGTTGATTCACGACGTGGCTCTGCAGAACCTGCCCGTCTTGTTTGCCATCGATCGAGCGGGGCTCGTTGGGGCTGACGGTGCCACCCATGCGGGTGCCTACGATTTGTCTTATCTGCGTTGCATTCCCAATATGGTCATCATGGCTCCCAAGGATGAGCCAGAGTGTCGTGCCATGCTGAGCACGGGCCTGGTTGTTGATGGCCCTTCGGCGGTGCGTTACCCCCGGGGCGCTGGCATGGGTGTCGAGGCGGGCCAGTCGCTGGAGCCTCTGCCCGTCGGCAAGGCCGAGTTACTGCGTCAAGGTGGTGAGGGACCCCACCGGCTGCGCGTGGCCTTGCTGGCCTTTGGCAGTATGGTGGCGCCTGCTCTGGGTGCTGCAGAGGCTCTCAATGCCACGGTCGTTAACATGCGGTTTATCAAACCCCTGGACTTGGACACCCTGGCCTGGGCCGCCAACCACCATGATCTGCTGGTCACCATCGAAGAAAACGTGATCGCGGGCGGAGCGGGCTCTGGCTGTGCGGAGGCTTTGGTCGCCATGGAAGACCGAATCCCTATGATCCCCATCATGCACCTGGGCCTGCCCGATCGTTTTATCGACCAAGGCGATCATGCCAAGCTCCTGTCGCTTGAGGGCTTGGATGCCGCTGGCATTGAGGCATCGGTGCGCCGGCATGCTGCCCAGGTTCAATCAAAGACCCCATCAGCCACAGGGCAGTCAGAGGACTCTGCGGGTAAACCAGGCCCCGTATCCCTTACACTGGCCTCATGAACAAGCCAAACGATTCTTCCAGCGTGCTGCGCCACGCCTCCGCCGCCATGCCTGATGTGCAGGGTTCCGTCGACGCTCGCAACCTGCCCATCGATCGCGTCGGTGTCCGGGGTCTTCGCTACCCAGTGGTCTTCGGCCTAGAGGGCGACGCTCGTCTGCCTTCGATCGCAGAGTTTTCACTGTCGGTTGGTCTGGCTGCAGACCGCAAGGGCACCCACATGAGCCGTTTTGTGGCCCTGCTCGAGACCATGAATAAGGAAGGTCGTCAGATGACGCCTGCCTCGATGGCCACGCTGGTCCAGGAGATGGTGAGTCTGCTGGAGGCGACCGAGGGCAGCATTGAACTCAGCGCACCTTTTTTCATTGAGAAGGCTGCACCCGTGAGTGGCGTGAAGAGCCTCATGGATTATCGAGTGGGCTTTCAGGCCCACAGCGTTGACGGTCGCGCCCAGGTGGTGATGCAGGTGGCGGTGCCCGTCAAAAGCCTCTGTCCCTGTTCAAAAGAAATCTCTGATTACGGTGCCCACAATCAGCGCAGCGAGGTCAAGGTCAGTGTGACCCTAGCCGATCCCGGCCAACACAATGGCCCGAGTCTGGTGGAGTTGATCAAGGCGGTTGAATCCCAGGCCTCTTGTGAGCTCTGGGGTCTGCTCAAGCGACCCGACGAGAAATACGTGACCGAGCGCGCTTATGAGAATGCCAAGTTCGTTGAAGACTTGGTTCGGGATGTGGCCCTGACGGTGGCTGGCTTGCCAGGGGTAGCCAAGTACGTGGTCGAGGCCGAGAACTTCGAGTCGATTCACAACCACTCGGCCTGGGCCCGAATCACCGGCCCCCAGCAGTAAGGCTGCTCTAGTCTCGGAAATTTCCGAAGGTCAGTGGCAGGTCCGAGACATCTTTTTTGAGCAAGGCAATGGCGGCCTGTAGGTCGTCTCGCTTGCCGCCGGTGATGCGGACTGCATCGCCTTGAATGGCGGCCTGAACCTTCATTTTGCTGTCCTTGATCACACGCACGATGCGCTTGGCGTCATCGCCGGCAATGCCATGGCGCACGGTGATGACCTGTTTGATTTTGTCTCCACCCAGCTTTTGGATGTCGCCCATGTTCAGGAACCGGACATCCACCCCCCGTTTGGCACACTTGCCGATCAGCACATCTCTGACTTGGCTCAGCTGAAATTCGCTGTCGGCGATGCAGGTGAGTTCACGGTCCTTCTGCTCCACGCTGGCACTGGTGCCCTTGAAGTCAAACCGGGTGCCGATCTCTTTGGAGGTCTGCTCCACTGCGTTGCGCAGCTCGGTGGCATCGGCTTCGAGGGTGGCGTCAAAAGAGGGCATGGGTCAGGCTCCTGATCGGTTTCGTCTTCGGGCTGCTTAACGTCGCTTGGTGGCGGCGATGCGCATACGCAGGGCGTTGAGCTTGATGAAGCCGGCTGCATCGGCCTGGTTGTAGGCGCCACCGTCGTCATCGAAGGTGGAGATCTTGGCATCAAAGAGGGATTGAGCGGACTGCCGGCCCACCACGATCACGTTGCCCTTGAAGAGCTTGAGACGAACCGTGCCATTGACGACCTGCTGGGTGTGGTCGATGAGCACCTGCAGCGCCTGCCGCTCGGGGGACCACCAGTAGCCGTTGTAAATCATGCTGGCATAACGGGGCATGAGGTCGTCCTTGAGGTGAGCGACTTCACGGTCCAGGGTCAGGGACTCAATCGCACGGTGGGCGCGAAGCAAAATGGTGCCGCCAGGGGTCTCGTAGCAGCCCCGGGACTTCATGCCCACATACCGGTTTTCGACCAGGTCTAGGCGACCAATACCGTGCTTGCCACCCAGACGGTTGAGCTCGGTGAGCAGAGCATGGGCCTTCATCCTTTTGCCATTGATCGCCACCAGGTCGCCCTTGGCAAAGGTGAGCTCGATCTCTTCGGGCTTGTTGGGGGCCTTCTCGACGGGAACCGTCAGACGCCACATGCCTTTTTCAGGGGGCGCCTGGCTGGGATCCTCGAGGACGCCGCCTTCATAGGAGATGTGCAGCAGGTTGGCGTCCATGGAAAAGGGAGCCTGGCCCTTGCGTTTTTTGTAGTCAACGGGAATCCCGTGCTGGTCTGCATAGGCCAGCAGCTTGTCCCGTGAGAGCAGATCCCATTCACGCCAAGGAGCAATGACTTTCACACCGGGCATCAGGGCATAGGCACCCAACTCAAACCGGACTTGGTCATTGCCCTTGCCGGTGGCGCCATGAGAAATGGCATCGGCCTTTTCCAGTTGGGCGATCTCGACCAGTCGCTTGGCGATGAGGGGGCGAGCAATCGAGGTGCCCAACAAATACTCGCCTTCGTAGACGGTGTTGGCCCGGAACATGGGGAACACGTAATCCCGAACGAATTCTTCGCGCAGGTCCTCGATGTAGATCTTTTTGACGCCAAACTGCTTGGCCTTCTCACGAGCGGGTTCGACCTCTTCCCCTTGGCCAATGTCGGCGGTGAAAGTGACGACCTCACAATCGTATTCGTCTTGCAACCATTTCAGGATGACCGAGGTGTCCAGTCCACCGGAGTAGGCCAGCACGACTTTGCGAATACGAGATTTAGACATGTGACAGGTTCTTTCAGAAGGTAATCAAAAGGGGTTGCAAAACACTCATCGACTAGTCGTCCAGGCGGCCCAGCAGCAGGTATTCCATGAGGGCCTTCTGGGCATGCAGTCGATTCTCGGCCTCGTCCCAGACGACGGATTGTGGGCCGTCGATGACTTCGGCGGTGACCTCTTCACCCCGGTGGGCCGGCAGGCAGTGCATGAAGAGGGCATCGGCATTGGCCTGCGCCATCATCTCGCTGTCGACGCACCAGTGCTCAAAGGCCTTGCGACGGGCCTCATTCTCTGCCTCGAAGCCCATACTGGTCCAGACATCGGTGGTCACCAGGTCGGCACCTTGGCAGGCTTCTAGAGGGTCGGCAAAGGCCTGGAAATGACTGGTGGCATGCAGACCGGCCCGCTCGGGCTCAACTTCATAGCCCGGTGGCGTGGAGACCCTGACCTGGAAGTTCAGCATTTCCGCGGCCTGCAGCCAGGTGTTGCAGACATTGTTGGAGTCGCCGATCCAGGCCACGGTGGCACCCTCGATGGAGCCTCGGTGTTCGATGAAGGTCAGAATGTCGGCCAGGATCTGGCAGGGGTGGTATTCGTTGGTCAGTCCATTGATCACTGGCACCCGCGAGTGCGCTGCAAAGCGCTCGATGATGTCTTGCTCATAGGTGCGAATCATGACCAGGTCGCACATGCGTGACATGACCTGCGCCGCGTCCTCCACTGGCTCACCGCGACCGAGCTGGGTGTCCCGCGTGTTGAGATAAATGGCTGCGCCGCCGAGTTGGTGCATGCCGGCCTCGAAGGACAGGCGGGTGCGGGTGGAGGCTTTCTCAAAGACCATGACCAGGGTGCGGTCCAGCAGGGGCATGTGCCGAATGTATTTCTTGAACCGGTCTTTGATGACCAAGGCGCGACGAAACAGGTACTCGAGCGTGTCCCGATCCAGGTCTTTGAACTGCAGGAAATGTTGGAGGTTAGACGGCTGGGTCATTTGGCTTGAAAGTCGATGATCAGGTCACTGACCATGTCGGCAATGACATCGGCCTGCTGTGCGTCAATGATGAGGGGCGGCAACAAGCGGACCACTCGGTCGGCTGTGACGTTGATGAGCAGGCCTTTGGCCAATGCCGTCTTGACCAGGTCGGCGCAGGGGGCCTCGAGTTCGATGCCAATCATCAGGCCCTTGCCCCGGATCTCGCGAAGTCCTTTGGTTCCATCCAATCGGGCCCGAAGTCTGCCAAGAATTTGTTCGCCACGGTCAGTGGCGTTTTGAAGCAGGCCCTCTTCTTCGATGGCCTGCAGGGTAGTGAGACCGGCCTGCATGGCGAGCGGATTGCCACCAAAGGTGGTGCCATGGTTGCCGGGCTCAAACAGGCTGGCAGCCTTGCCGTGGGCAACCACGGCTCCGATGGGTACACCCGACCCAAGGCCCTTGGCCAGTGGCATGACATCGGGTTTGATGTCTGCCCACTGGTGGGCAAACCACTTGCCGGTCCGGCCAATGCCGCACTGGACCTCGTCGAGCATGAGCAACACGTCGTACTCGTCACACAGAGCGCGCAGCTGACGCAGGAAATCGAGATGGGCGGGCTGAATGCCGCCCTCTCCCTGAATGCTCTCTAAAAAAATGGCGGTGATGCTGGGGTCTTGGGATACGGCCTGACGGACTTGATCGATCTGATTGAGTGGCAAGCGGACAAAGCCCTCGACGAGCGGGGCAAAGCCTTTGTGGACCTTTGCATTGGCGGTGGCCGACAGGGTGGCGATGGAGCGGCCATGGAAGGCGCCCTCAAAGACGATGGTCTTGGCGGCTGGCAGGCCCTTGTTGTAGCCGTGTTTTCTGGCGAGTTTGAGGGCGGCCTCGTTGGCCTCCAGGCCGGAGTTACAGAAAAAGACATTGGTCATACCGGACAGCTCCACCAGTCGCTGGGCCAGGGCTGTCTGCAGCGGGACTTCGTACAGGTTCGAGGTGTGAATGAGCTGCCCAACCTGGTGGCTGAGTGCCTGAACCAGTTTAGGGTGAGCATGACCGAGTGTGTTGACGGCGATGCCCGACAAGGCATCCAGATAGCGACGGCCTTCTTGGTCCCAGATATAGGCCCCCTCGCCGCGGACGAAGGCCACCGGCAGGCGCGCATAGGTCTGCATAACGGGATTGTGGCTGCTGGTCATGGTCTTAGGCGCTCGTTCGGGTCGTTCTTGGGTGAGGTCGAAGGCAAGGGTCTGCGTCAAGACCGTTAGAATAACGCTTTCTACGAAGTCCTTACCCCTCTTGGCAATGCCCGACGCCCCAGCCTTACCGCAATTCCCCAACCCCGACGCAGGCCAGTTCCTGATTCAAGGTCGCACCAACGCGGGCAAGACCTTTCGTCCCAGCGACTGGGCGGAGCGGTTGGCGGGTGTCTTATCGCCCTACCGGCCGGGCTATCAACGCGATGCTGGGGCCAATCCTTATGCCCAGCCCACAGGGTTCTCGCCTTATGCGCAACCCGTGGTCGTCGCCGGGCTCAAGTGTGTCGCCATTGATGCACGGCTGGCTGCGCTCGAGCCAATGGCCTGGGATTTCGTGGTTGGGTTTGCCAGGGACAATGACTTGCCCATGGCGCCGGCCTGCCTGGTGGACCTGGGCTTGTCTAGACGTCTAGCGCCTTCATCACCCGCTGGGTGATCTCTTCGACACTGCCGACACCACTGATGCTTCTCATCTTCGGGGCAGCGGCATCGCCACTGGCAGCCCACTGACTGTAGAAATCGACCAGGGGGCGGGTCTGGGCGTGATAGACCTCGAGTCGCTTGCGAACAGTCTCTTCTTTGTCATCGTCACGCTGAATCAGTGGCTCGCCGGTCTCATCATCGACCCCAGCCTGTTTCGGCGGATTGAAGGTGACGTGGTAGGTCCGTCCGCTGGCGACGTGGACGCGACGCCCACTCATGCGGTTGATGATGTCGGCATCTGGCACCTGCAGTTCCAAGACGACATCCAGTCCAACGCGAGCGTCTTTCATGGCCTGGGCCTGGGGGATGGTTCGGGGGAAACCGTCAAACAGATAGCCGGACTGGCAGTCTGATTGGGTCAGGCGCTCTTTAACGAGGTTGATGATGATGTCATCGCTAACCAGACCACCAGCATCCATCACCTTCTTGGCTTCTAGACCAAGCGGGGTTCCCGCTTTCACGGCGGCTCGCAGCATGTCTCCTGTGGAGATCTGAGGAATGCCACAGTGATCCTTGATGTAGTTCGCCTGTGTTCCCTTGCCGGCCCCTGGTGGGCCCAGAAGAATAAGACGCATGGTTGTCTCCAGAGAATGTTGTTGTTTTGCCGGCCATTATAAGCCGGCAGGCTGGTCTTCGAAGACCTTGCGCACCGCGGCCAGGTCTTCTGCCGTGTCGACACCGGGCGGTGGGGCCTGATCTAGAACCACGCACCGGATCTGGTGGCCATGGTGCAACCAGCGCAGCTGCTCGAGCTGCTCGAGCTGTTCAGCCGGGCTTGGACTGAGCCTTGCGAACTGTGACAGGGCACCGGCCTTGTAGGCATAGAGGCCCAGGTGCCGCCAGCCCAGAGGCTGGTGGGCTGCTGCCGATCCGTCTGTGCTCAAGCTGCTTGCTCGCCGATAGGGGATGCCTGCCCGGGAAAAATAAAGCGCATGGTGGTTGGCATCGAGCACGGCTTTGACGACATTGGGGTTGCTGAAGGTCTCTGGGTCTGTGATCGCCGTTACAGCAGTGGCCACGCTGGCATCTGGATCGTTGGCCAAGGCCAGTGCGACCTCCGTGAGTGGTTCGGCCGGCATGAGTGGCTCATCGCCTTGCAGGTTTACGATGAGTTGATTGGGACCCGCCTTGCAGGCAAGGGCTACCTCGGCCAGTCGATCGGTACCACTGGGGTGATCGGCCCTGGTCATCAGGCACTCAACGCCCGCGGCCCGTACAACCGATGCGATGGATTCGTCGTCGGTGGCGACCAGGACGCGACTGGCCTTGGTCTTTTGAGCGGCCTGGGCCACCCGCAAGACCATGGGCTGACCGTGTAGGTCAGCCAGTGCCTTACGCGGCAGCCGGCTAGACTGCAGCCGCGCTGGAATGCAGATCCAGAAATCAGCCGACATGCGGACTGGTCTGTGATGGAGTGGGCGTGGCCTCCTGGACCATCAGATGTGGAATGCCATCCACGATGGGATACGCCAGCCCTTCGCTGTCGCAGATCAATTGCTGAGCAGTCCGATCATGACGCAGGCCGCCATGACAGTTGGGGCAGGCGAGTATCTCAAGCAGTTTGGGATCCACGTCGGAGTCCTTTCAGGGTGATCAGTTGGTCCAACAGCAACCCTGATTGGGCTGGGTCGAGTTGAAGGTCTTGGCGAAGCACCCAGACCCCTTGGCTAAAGCGTCTGTTTAGCCCCGTGAGCTGGGATGGCGCACTCCAAAATTTTACGGCATCTTTTTCGGTCATCAGCAGCTGGTCGGCGCCCTGAGCCGGACCCGTCAAGGCCTCATCGAGCGCTAGCCATGGGGTCGGTGAGTGGTCTGGCAGGCTGATCTGCCAGTCCCAGTTCAGCCCCAACTGCCGCAATGTGCCGTGGAAGGCGCTAGGGTTGGCGATGGTCGTGAGCACCAGCCGAGCACCGGCCGCCGGGGGCGCAGAGACCAAGCTCGAGGTGGCTGTCGCACTCAGGGCACTGGTTCCTGGACCTGATCGGTCGGTGAGGGGGAACCAGCCGGTCACCTGTGTCTGTGGCCTGAGAACTTTGGGCTGCTGGGCTGCCTGGCCAAAGAAGTCGTCGATGGCCAGCCTCGGGTCTCGCACCAGCACGGCATCGATCTGCAGCCCTTCTGGGGGGTGACCGGTCCAAGCCATTCGCAGGGGCCCAGCTGGCAGACAGCGTTGGTTACCGTGTCCGCGTTGGTCCAGCACCATCAGGTGATGGTCGACTCGCAGTGTGGTTTGGGACATCCCATCGTCCAGAAGGATCACGTTGATACTCGGGTCGGCGGCCAGCAAGGCCTGGGCAGCTTGATAACGATTCTGGCAGACGGCCACGGGTGCCTGCGAGCGCCATGCGATGAGCCACGGTTCATCGCCCACGGATTGGGCATCGAGCTGCGCCAGCCGATCGGCTTGTAAGACCACGACCGGCTCATGGGGCTTGCGCCCGTACCCCCGAGAGACGACCCCGGGAGAGTAGCCCGCCGCTCTGAGTAGGTCGATGAGCAGCAAGACCGCTGGCGTCTTACCGGATCCCCCCACAATGGCGTTGCCAACCGATATGACCCGCGCTGCGGAGAGGGCCGGCGCACGCCGCTGTGCTCTGACACGGCGATTGGCCAAGGCCTGGACCAGACACCCCAGAGCCAAGAGCAGGGGCCAGCCAAACCAGATGACGGCGCGAGCCCAGAGCGCTGCCGGCTTTGGCCCTGATGGTCGGGTGGGCTGGGCTGTCCGTGGGAACCAGATATCCCAGAGCGCCTGGGTCAGCGCCCTCTGAGCCCTTGGGGATGTGGATAACTCTGTGGACATGCTGGAATCAGTTAGGGTAGAACCTTGCGTGCATGGCTGAGTGTAAGCCACCGGTGACTGAATCCGGATGTCTGTCGCGGCATGTTGCATGGGCGAAGAATTTTATTTTCTTGTTTTAAATCAGTTACTTGAAAGAAAAACAAAGGCTTTCGGCGGTATTTTGGTCGTCTAGGGCAAAAAAATCGTGGCGTTTTGATGACGTCGCCTAGGAAACATGCGGCTTGTGGAGAAGTGATGCCTCCGGAGCCTTTTATTCAGGCGAAATTTGAATGGCAGATGCAGCATTGATCAGTGTGTCCGAGCTCAATCGGCTGGTGAACCTAAGCCTGAACAGGCAGTTTCCAGCCCTGGGGTTGCAGGCGGAGATCTCGCAGATCACCGTCGCCGCCAGTGGCCACTGGTATCTCACCTTGAAAGACGTCCAGGCCAGTGTCCGGGCGGTCATGTTTCGTCGAGAGGCCGCTGCCCTGACCTTTGAGCCGCAGGTCGGCAGTACGGTCTCGATGAACGTGTCCGTGGGTCTTTACGAGCCTAGGGGTGAATTTCAGGTGCGGGTCCTAAACATGCAGCCGGCGGGGGCTGGGGGGCTCTACGAGGCCCTTATTCGGCTTCAACGCAAATTAGAGGCTGAAGGACTCTTTGACCCCGCCAGAAAGCGTCCGCGTCCCAGCCGGCTGCGTCACGTGGGCGTGGTGACCTCGTTGTCTGCCGCCGCGCTCCGAGATTTTCTGGTGACCCTGCGTCTTCAGGCACCAAGGCTGCGGGTCACTGTCCTGGCGAGCCTGGTGCAGGGTGCGGATGCGCCTGCTCAGCTGGTGGCGGCTTTGAATCGGACGGCCGAGCTGGACATCGACGCCTTGGCCGTCGTTCGGGGCGGGGGCAGTCTGGAGGACCTCTGGGCCTTCAACGACGAGTCGGTTGTCCGAGCGGTGGTTCGCCAGGGGGTCCATGTGGTCAGCGGCGTGGGCCACGAGACCGATGTCACCCTGGTGGACTATGCCGCTGACCATCGCGCAGCCACTCCCACGGCAGCGGCTGCCTGGCTGGCTGAACCCGATCTGGCCCACCGGAACCGGCTCAACACGCTGGGCCGTGACCTTCGTCTAAGCATTCAGTCGCTGCTGGGGACTCTAGCGCAGCGCCTGGATCGAGCCCAAGCGCTGTTGCCCAACCCTCGCAGAGCGGTGGCGCTCAACCGCATGAGGCTGGAGCAGGCAGCCCGTGAGCTGGCCTCCGCCCGACGCCATTGGCTGGCCGATGCGCATCGTCGGCTGGAGAGAGCCGGCGATCAGTTGCAGCACCTGGGGCCGATGGCCGTGCTGGGACGTGGCTACGCCTTGGTGACGGGACCGAATGGCCAGGTGGTGACCCATGTCGCAGCGGTGGAGCCAGGACAGGCCTTGCAGGTGGTTCTGCAAGATGGCGACCTCGGGGTCAGGGTGGAAACCCTTTCGAAGGCCCCGCGTTTTTGAACCCGCTTCTGGTCATAATGTTGGGCTGTTAGCCCAAACAAAAACAGGAGATCCTCCATGGAACACACCTTGCCCGCCTTGCCTTATGCAATGGATGCGCTGGCACCGCACATCTCAAAAGAAACGTTGGAGTTTCACTACGGCAAGCACCACCAGACCTATGTGACCAACCTGAACAACCTGATCAAGGGCACCGAGTTTGAATCGGCCTCGCTGGAGGACATCGTTCGCAAGTCCTCGGGTGGCGTGTTTAACAACGCAGCCCAGGTCTGGAATCACACCTTTTACTGGCATTGCCTGGCCCCCAACGCGGGCGGCGCACCGACTGGCGCGCTGGCCGATGCCATCAACGCCAAGTGGGGCAGTTTCGACGCCTTCAAGGACGCCTTCACCAAGAGTGCGGTGGGTAACTTTGGTAGCGGCTGGACCTGGCTGGTCAAGAAAGCAGACGGTAGCCTCGATATTGTGAACACCAGCAACGCTGCCACGCCGCTGACTGGTGCAGACAAGCCCCTGATGACCTGCGACGTCTGGGAGCACGCCTACTATGTCGACTACCGCAACCGTCGTCCCGATTACATGGCGGCCTTCTGGGCTCTGGTGAACTGGAATTTCGTCGCCAAGAACTTCGCATAGTTCAAGCGGCTGGTGGCTAGAAAAATGGGCTGCCTCGGCAGCCTATTTTGTTTGGTGAGTCGTGTCTCGCCCCGCTTGATGCGGGGTCCACTCAAGGCCTGGGTAAGCCCTGCACCACATCGCCTGGCTTGATGGCCCTGGCCCAGAACCAGCCCTGAGCCATCTCGAGGGCATAGAGCACGTCTTCGCTGGCGCAATGGATGGTCTCGGTCTGAGGTTGCATCTGCGCAATGTTGGCGATCTGCCCGTCGGCCTTGACGAATGCGACGGAGAGTGGCAACGGTGTGTTTTTCATCCACATGCATTGTCGACTGGGCGCATCGAAAACAAAGAGCATGCCGTGATTGTCGGCCAGAGAGTCCCGGTACATTAGACCTCTTGCACGGCTGGCCGGACGGTCAGCGACCTCGGCCTGCACCCGAAACGATTTGATGCTGAGGCCCGCGGTCTTGTTGGCGGCCTGCGCAACCGCACTGGTCAAGATGGGTGTGGCAAGCAGCGTCAGGGCTGTCAGAGCCCCTAACAGAGGTCGACGGTGGGGTTGGCTCAATGGGGTCATCTTCAGAGCATAAATAAAAAAACCCCCAGCGGAGACCGTTGGGGGTTTTGTTGAGTCAGGGCCCGGTCTTCGACAGAGCCCCAAATCAGAAGCGCTTACTTCTTGGCTTCTTCTTTCTTCTCAGCTTTCTTGGTTTTCTTTTCGGCTTTCTTCTCGGCCTTCTTCTCTACTTTCTTCTCTGCGGCGGGAGCAGCAGGAGCAGCAGCAGGAGCGGCGGTCTGAGCGATAGAAGCAGTAGCGAACAGGCCAGCGGCCAGAGCAGCGATCAACGTTTTCATAATGTCCTCGATGGTTAAGTAATAGCGCCCTTTGAGCGGGCGCACCCACAATATAGAGCCGCCCATTCGCTTTGTGGGGGCTTTATTGGTATGAATTAAATTTGTCGAAATTTAACTTGCAGTCTCACGAGGTTTAGAATGGGGCACCTCAGAAAATTTTCCCCATCCAAGGAGATCTCCGCCGTGTCAAGCAAGATTGTGGTGCCCAGCCAGGGCCAAAAAATTACGGTCAACTCAGACTTCTCGCTCAACGTCCCCGACAACCCCATCATTCCCTTCATCGAGGGTGATGGCACGGGGGTAGACATCTCGCCGGTCATGATCAAGGTGGTCGATGCCGCTGTGGCCAAAGCGTATGGTGGCAAGCGCAAGATCGCCTGGATGGAGATTTTTTGTGGCGAGAAATCCACCAAGGTCTATGGCCCGGATGTCTGGCTCCCCGAGGAGACCCTAGCGGCCCTCAAAGATTACGTGGTCTCGATCAAGGGTCCTCTCACCACGCCGGTCGGCGGTGGCATTCGCTCGCTGAACGTGGCCCTTCGCCAGCAGCTGGACCTCTACGTCTGTCTGCGTCCGGTCCGCTACTTTGCCGGCGTACCCAGCCCCCTGAAGGAGCCCGAAAAGACCGACATGGTGATCTTCCGTGAGAACTCCGAAGACATCTACGCTGGCATCGAATATCAGGCTGAGTCCGCTGAGGCCAAAAAGCTCATCGATATCCTGATCAAGGATTTCGGGGTCAAGAAGATTCGTTTCCCAGGGACCAGTGGCATCGGTATCAAGCCTGTCTCTCGCGAGGGCACCGAGCGTCTGATGCGCAAGGCGATGCAGTACGCCATCGACAACGACAAACCCTCGGTCACCATTGTCCACAAGGGCAACATCATGAAGTACACCGAAGGTGGCTTCCGTGACTGGGCCTACGAGCTGGCTCAGAAAGAATTTGGAGCCAAGCCAATCGACGGTGGCCCCTGGTGTTCGTTCAAGAATCCCAAGACCGGCAAAGAGATCATCGTGAAGGATTCGATTGCGGATGCCTTCTTGCAGCAGATCCTTCTGCGTCCGGCCGAGTACAGCGTCATCGCTACCTTGAACCTGAATGGCGACTATGTCTCGGACGCCTTGGCGGCCCAGGTGGGTGGTATTGGCATTGCACCTGGAGCGAACCTATCCGATGACGTGGCCATGTTTGAAGCCACTCACGGTACAGCACCCAAGTACGCTGGCAAGGACTACGTGAACCCAGGTTCCCTGATCCTGTCCGCCGAAATGATGCTGCGTCACATGGGCTGGGTCGAGGCCGCGGACTTGATCATCTCGTCCATGGAGAAGGCCATTTCCACCAAGCGGGTGACCTATGACTTCGCCCGTCTGATGGATGGCGCCACCCAGGTCTCCTGCTCTGGTTTCGGCGACGTGATGATTGAGCAGATGTAAGGCGCTTGTTTTAGACCAACAAAAAAGCCCGGGAGTGCCGGGCTTTTTTGTTGGTCATCGCCTGCGAGAGGCGATGACCGGAATCGTGCCAGATTAACCCTGGGGAACGATGTTGGAGGCTTGCTTGCCCTTGGGACCTTGGATGATGTCGAACTGCACCTTTTGGCCTTCTTTGAGCGAGCGGAATCCATTGGTTTGGATAGCCGAGAAGTGAGCGAAAACATCTTCGCCGCCCTCGTCGGGGGTGATAAAACCAAAACCTTTGGCGTCGTTAAACCACTTGACTGTACCTGTAGACATTCCTGCTTTCCTACCTTTTAAAAAAGAAACAATAAAAACCGCACGTCAAGTGGAACCCCAACATGGCATGCGCGATGCACTACCACCCTCGAATATATGGAATGCCAAGGGGTTTGTCCAACGAATTTATGCCTAAAATTTCCGCATGGCCACAAAAAGACCAGTCTTGAACCCTGAAAACCCTTCAGACGATGGCTCAGTTGCCACGCTGAAGCGGCCTGAAACCCTCGCCCCGCCGCCTCAGTACACGGTTTGGCTGCTAAACGACGATTTCACCCCGATGGAATTTGTGGTCATAGTTCTGCAAAAATTCTTTTCAATGAATCGTGAAAAAGCAACAGACGTGATGCTTCGGGTCCATCGAGAGGGGCGTGGGGTTTGTGGGGTCTTCACCAAAGAAGTGGCGGAGACTAAGGTAGAACAGGTCAATGGTTTTTCAAAAATGCATCAACACCCTTTGCAGTGCGTGATGGAGGAAGCATGATTTCACAGGAACTAGAAGTCAGTCTGCACATGGCTTTTGTCGAGGCCCGTCAGCAGCGGCATGAATTCATTACCGTTGAGCACCTGCTACTGGCACTGTTAGACAACCCCAGCGCGGCCGAGATTCTTCGGGCCTGTGCGGTCGATCTAGACGCCCTGCGTAAAAGCCTGGTCCATCACATCAGCGAGTCAACCCCCATCGTGGCGGGCGCTGACGATGTCGATACCCAGCCGACCCTGGGCTTTCAGCGCGTTATTCAGCGGGCCATCATGCACGTCCAATCCACCTCGAATGGCAAGAAGGAGGTAACTGGCGCCAATGTGCTGGTAGCGATTTTTGGTGAGAAGGATTCCCACGCTGTCTACTTCTTGCACCAGCAGGGGCTCACCCGCCTGGATGTGGTCAACTTCATTGCCCATGGGATCACCAAGGCTGGGCAAGTGCCTCCCAACGGCACAGAGGAGCCCGCGGCGAGCGAGTCCGAGGCCCAACAAGCTTCCGCCGGTCAATCAGCGCCTCAACCGACAGCGCTGGACCAGTACACCATCAACCTGAACAAGCTGGCCGCCGAGGGCAAGATCGATCCTCTAATTGGTCGTGAGCACGAGGTGGAGCGGGTGGTGCAGGTTCTCTGTCGCCGTCGTAAGAACAACCCGCTGCTGGTGGGTGAGGCTGGTGTTGGCAAGACCGCCATCGCCGAGGGGCTGGCCTGGCGCATCACCGAGGGTCAGGTCCCTGAGATTCTGGACCAGGCCGTGGTCTACGCCTTGGACATGGGTGCCTTGCTGGCGGGCACCAAGTACCGGGGCGATTTTGAGCAACGACTCAAGGCGGTGCTCAAGCAGCTCAAGGCCCAGCCCCATTCAGTCTTGTTCATCGACGAGATCCACACCCTCATTGGCGCTGGTTCAGCCTCGGGCGGCACGCTCGATGCCAGCAATCTTCTTAAGCCCGCTCTCTCCTCAGGGCAACTGCGGTGCATCGGAGCCACCACCTACACGGAGTACCGCGGCATCTTCGAAAAAGACCATGCCCTGTCGCGTCGCTTCCAGAAGATCGATGTGAACGAGCCAACCGTAGACCAGACCATTCAGATTCTCAAGGGGCTCAAGTCGCGATTCGAGGAACACCATGGCGTGAAATACCAGGTGGCCGCGCTTTTAGCGGCGGCTGAGTTGTCGGCCAAGTACATCAACGACCGACACCTGCCGGACAAGGCCATCGATGTCATCGATGAGGCCGGTGCGGCTCAGCGCATCCTGCCCAAGAGCAAGCAAAAACGCACGATTGGCAAATCCGAGATCGAGGACATTGTCGCCAAGATCGCTCGCATCCCGCCCCAGACGGTCAACACGGACGATCGACAGGTCTTGGCCAAACTCGACCGCAATCTCAAGAACGTGGTCTTCGGCCAGGACGCCGCCATCGATGCGCTCGCGGCCGCCATCAAGATGGCTCGCTCGGGCCTGGGGCGTCCAGACAAGCCGATTGGTTCGTTCCTCTTTAGTGGCCCCACCGGTGTCGGTAAGACCGAGGTGGCCAAGCAGCTGGCCTACCTGTTGGGCATCGAACTCATTCGGTTTGACATGTCCGAGTACATGGAGCGGCACGCCGTCTCCAGACTCATCGGGGCGCCTCCGGGATACGTTGGCTTTGATCAGGGCGGCCTGTTGACCGAGGCCGTTCACAAAAAGCCCCATGCGGTCTTGTTGCTCGATGAGATCGAGAAGGCCCACCCCGAGATCTTCAACATCCTCTTGCAGGTCATGGACCACGGCACGCTGACGGACAACAACGGTCGCAAGTCTGACTTCCGCAACGTGATCATCATCATGACCACCAACGCGGGGGCCGACGTTCTGGGCAAACGCACCATCGGTTTTTCCAACAGCCGCCAGACCGGTGACGAGTTGGAGGAAATCAAACGCGTCTTTACCCCAGAGTTCCGCAACCGGCTGGATGCGGTGGTGTCGTTCAGGGCCTTGGACGAGGAGATCATCCTGCGGGTGGTCGACAAGTTCCTGATCGAGCTCGAGTCTCAGTTGCATGACAAACGCGTCGAGGCTTCTTTCAGCGACCAGCTGCGCAAGTACCTGGCCAAAGAGGGCTTTGATCCGGCCATGGGCGCGCGTCCTATGCAACGCATCATTCAGGACAAGATCCGGCGGGCCTTGGCCGATGAGCTGCTCTTTGGTCGACTGGCCAACGGTGGGCGCGTTGACATTGATCTAGATGATCAGCAGCAGGTGGTTCTGAACATTGCTGAGTCGTCGGTGAGCTCGCCTGAGACCGCCGAGCCAGAAGACAGGCCAGCCAGCAAGGCTCCGCGCTCGCGGGGACGCAGTGCCAAGTCAGAACCGGCCGAACAGTCTTAGTCTTGACTTTCAGTCACAAGCAAAAACCCATCGGTCACAAGCCGGTGGGTTTTTTCATGCCAACATGCTGCGAAGCAAAAAGAAATTGACTTGCGTCAAATTCTTTTTTTGTTGACACTCTGTATGCGCATAAAAACATAAGGAGAGGAGACTCTATGCAACGCGTATCCCTAGTATTTTGTCTGGTGGCAGCCCTGGGCTTCACCAGTGCAGCGCAGGCCTCTAGCCTGGCCAAGGCCCAGTACCTGGCCGCAACCTGTGCCAACTGCCACGGCACCAATGGCAAGAGCAATGGCGGTCAAGCCAGCCTGGCTGGCTACGACAAGGCCAAGTTCATTGCCACCATGAAAGAATTTCAGAGCGGCCAGCGCCCTGCGACCATCATGCATCAGCTCTCCAAGGGCTACACCGATGCGCAGCTCGAGGCCATGGCGACTTTCTTCGCCAGTCAGAAATAAACCGGGTTTCAAGGAGACAACAGCATGACTACAAAAACAATCGAAGCACGTCGTGGACTTCTGAAGGCCGGTGCCGGGGCGGCAGTACTGGGCGGTGTATCAGCTCTCTCAGGCTGTGCTACTGGCGGGTCCTCCAGCTCGGCTGGTAAGAAATTAGGCCGCGTCGTGGTGATCGGTGGCGGCTACGGTGGTGCCACCGCAGCCAAGTACATCAACATGTGGGGTGAGGGCGCCATCGAGGTGGTCCTGATCGAGCGTCAGAAGGAGTTTTACTCCTGCCCCATCTCCAACCTGGTGCTGGGTGGCGTGCAAAAGATGCCTTACATCACCCGTGGCTATGACGGCCTGAAGTCCAAGGGTATCGTCGTGATCAACGACGAGGTCACCCGGATCGATCCAGTCAAACAGACTGTCTCCATGCGCAAAGGCGCCGATCTGAAGTACGACCGTCTGGTGGTCTCCCCCGGTACTGACTTCATCAACGACGCCATTGACGGCCTCACAGAAGAGGCCCGAAAGACTGTGCTGCACTCCTGGAAGGCTGGCCCTCAGACGGTGGCCCTGCGAGCCCAGCTCGAGGCCATGCCCAATGGTGGTAGCTACGTCATGACCATTCCCAAGGCACCTTATCGCTGCCCCCCAGGACCATACGAGCGGGCCTGTCAGATCGCTGGCTATTTCAAGCGTGAAAAGCCCAAGAGCAAGGTCATCATCTTGGATGCCAACCCTGCCATCGTCTCCAAGAAGGGCCTGTTCATGAAGGCCTGGGAAGAGAACTACAAGGGTCTCATCGAGTATCGTCCCAACATGAACGTGGTCGCAGTCGATGCCAAGGCCAAGACCCTGTCGACCGAGCTGGGCGACAAGGTCAAGGGTGATGTGCTTAACGTGATTCCGCCCATGGCCGCTGGTGACATTGCTCGGGCCACTGGTCTGGTCAACGTGAACAACCTGTGGTGTGGCGTGAATTGGCTGACCCTGGAGTCCACTGCGCACAAGAATGTCCACGTGCTGGGCGACTCCACCTTCTCGGCGCCTGGCATGCCCAAGTCTGGCCACATGGCCAACCAGCACGGCAAGGCCGCAGCTGCAGCCATCGTCGAGCTGATGAACGGCCGTCAGCCCATGCCGGTCACCATGTCCAACACCTGCTACAGCTTTACCACTGAGAGCAAGGTGGTTCACGTGGCCAGCGTGCACCAGTGGAACCCCGAGAAGAAGACCTACGAGCCTGTCAAGGGTGCGGGTGGTCTGTCCAAAGAGTCCAATGAGCTAGAAGGGGCCTATGCCCTGGGTTGGGCTCAGAACATCTGGGCCGACATGCTGACCTAAGTCTCTTAGCCTGTCTCAAAAAGCCTTGCCCAGGTGGCAAGGCTTTTTTTTATTCGGGCATCATCATGGCTTGTTCGATTGATCTAAATGACCAGACTGCCATGAGCCAGACCCGTTCCGCCTTAGACCTTCTCAAGCAATTCACCACCGTGGTGGCTGATACCGGCCGCTTTGACCTGATGGCGCAGTACCAGCCCCAGGATGCCACCACCAACCCAAGCCTGATCCTCAAGGCCGTGGGTACCCCCGGCGGTGAGTCCTTGATGAAGGCTGTGCTGAAGCAGGCTGGGACAGCCCACCCGTCTGAGCAGCGTGTGTTGGACCTCTTGGTGGCTTTTGGCTGCGAAATCCTGCGCATCATTCCTGGCCGAGTGTCCACCGAGGTGGACGCTCGCTTGTCTTTTGATACCGAGGCGACTATTCGCCAGGCCATGGCGATTGTTCAGGCATACGTGCGAGCCGGTGTGGATCCCAAGCGGGTCTTGATCAAGATTGCTTCGACCTGGGAGGGCATAGCGGCGGCCAAACAGCTGGAGCGTGAGGGGGTGGCCTGTAATCTGACCCTGCTGTTTTCCATGGCCCAGGCCATGGCCTGCGCCGACGCCGGTGTGACCTTGATTTCTCCGTTCGTCGGCCGAATCAGCGACTGGGCCAAGGCCAAGGGACAGACCTGGGACTCAGCCGATCAGGATCCGGGTGTTCAGTCGGTACAGCGCATCTTTCAGGTCTACAAGTCCCAGGGCATCCAGACGCAAATCATGGGGGCGAGCTTTCGCAACATGGCCCAGGTGATGGCCTTGGCTGGCTGTGACCTGCTCACCGTCAGTCCCGAGTTGCTCACAGAACTGGCAGCCCAGCCGGCGGCAGAGGACTTTGTGCCGGCGCTGGTAGCAGGTCAAACCACAGAGCGTGCTTCGCCACTGACCGAGTCCGCATTTCGCTTTGACTTGAACCAGGATGCCATGGCCAGCGAGAAGCTGGCCGAGGGCATTCGTCTGTTCTACGCGGATGGTGAAAAACTCAAGGGCCTGCTCGCGAGCTAGGCTTGTCAACCAGGGCCAACGCTGCGTTGGCTAGCCTCGGCCGGTGGACCCAAAACCACCGGTCCCTCTGGCGCTCTGGTCAAAACTCTCCACGATGTTAAAGCCCACTTGCAGGATGGGCACCACCACCAACTGAGCGAGTCGCTCCATGGGTTCGATGGTGAAGGCCTGGTCACCACGATTCCAGGCAGAGACCATGAGGGGGCCCTGATAGTCGGCGTCGATGAGGCCCACCAGGTTGCCCAGTACGATTCCGTGTTTGTGCCCAAGGCCTGAGCGCGGCAGGATCAGGCCGGCATAGCCCGGGTCTGCGATGTAAATCGACAGGCCCGTTGGAATCAGCTCGGTCTGTCCTGGTGCCAGGACCAGGGGTTCGGTCAGGGCGGCCCGCAGATCCAGACCCGCAGAGCCGGTGGTGGCATAGCTGGGCAGCTGGTCGCGCAGTCGCTCGTCTAGGATTCGAACATCGATGGTTTTCATGATGGGGTCTCTTGGAAGGGCAGTAGGTCAGCCAGCAGGTGCACCATGCGCAAGGCCTGACTGTTCTTGTCGTCCTTGGCCAGTTTGACCTGCCGACCATCTGGGTACTGGACCAGGAACTGGCCATGGGTCTGGTGCATATTCTCCACGGCCAGGTTGCCGATGAGCAGGTCTGCTTGCTTGCGGGCCAGTTTGGTGGGAAGGGTCTGGGCCAGGTCTTGTTCAGTGCCTGTCTCGGCCGCAAAACCCACCACCAGGGCAGGCCGATGGGTGTGGCTTGCCACACCCGCCAGGATGTCTGGGTTCTCGACCCAGGTCAGATCTGACAAGCCTTGGGCGGACTGTTTCTTCAGTTTCTCGGTCGACGGATGGGCTACTCGCCAGTCGGCCACTGCGGCTACCCCAATAAAGACATCTGCTGGCAAGGCCTCTTCGACTGCCTTTTGCATGTCTTGCGCTGTTCGCACGGCCACGCGTGCGACGCCAACGGGTGTTCGCAGGCTCACTGGACCAGACACCAAGGTGACCCGGGCACCCGCCTGCTGAGCGGCCCTGGCCAGGGCATAGCCCATCTGGCCTGAGGATCGGTTGGTGATGACGCGAATGGGGTCGATGGGCTCTTCGGTGGGGCCTGCCGTGATGAGCACGTGTCGACCATGGAGGCGACCGCGCACAGGTGGGACGCGGTCGGTGGGTGGGCTGGTGACTTCTTGGGCCAATGTCTGCGCAATGTGCTCGGCTTCGACCATCCGCCCTAGTCCCACCTCGCCGCAGGCCTGTTCGCCTTGATCCGGTCCGATCAGTCGAATCCCCCGTTCACCCAGCAGGCGAATGTTGTCCTGTGTGACCGGGTTCTCCCACATCTGCCGGTTCATGGCCGGTGCGACCCAGAGTGGCACATCTCTAGCTAGGCACAGGCTGAGCAGTAACTCGTCGGTCTGTCCGTGGCAGAGCTTGGCTAGAAAGTCCGCACTGGCCGGGGCCACCACAATGCCATCGGATTCCCGCGCCAAGTCGATGTGAGGCATGCCGTTTTGGACCGAATCGGTCCACTGGTCGGAGATGACCGGGCGACCCGATAAAGCTTGAAAGGTGGTCTCGGTGACAAAGTGCTTGGCGCCTTCGGTCATGACCACCTGCACGCTGGCTCCCAGGTCCTGTAGACGCCTGACCAGTTCGCAGGCCTTGTAGGCAGCGATACCCCCGGTGACACCCAAGACCAGGTGGCAGCCGTCTAGCCGTTTAGTGGGTTTCTGATCTGGGACAGGCGTTGACATGTTGGGTCATCCTCGCTTGACTCGTCGTAACTCGTCAACGATGAGCAGAAAAGCGCCCAGGCAGATGGCGCTGTCGGCCACGTTGAAGGCGGGCCAGTGCCAGCTGCGCCAGTGCAAGTCAATGAAGTCCACCACTGCACCGATCGTCAGTCGGTCGATCACATTGCCAATGGCTCCGCCAATGATCAGGCTGGCGCCCGTGGCGAAGGTTTTTTGTTTGGGTGCACGGGTGATCATCCAGCCCAGCAGCAGAACCACCAAGAGGGCCAGTCCGGTGAAGAACCATTTCTGCCAGCCGCCAGCATCCGCCAGAAAACTAAAGGCGGCACCGGTGTTGAGGACATAGACCAGGTTGAGAAAGTCGGTTAACGCAATCGACTGACCGAGGGTCATGGTGTTGACCACCGCCAGCTTGGAGAGCTGGTCCAGGCCCAAGGTCAGCACCGCCAGAACGAACCAGGCGGCTGGCTTAGGCGTAGGCACGGTCTTCACCCTGACCATCGAGGTTGGTGACACAGCGAGCGCAGAGCGTCGGATGGCTGGCCTGCTGTCCAACGGATGGCGAGAAATGCCAGCAACGACCACACTTCTGGTGGGTGGACGGTGAGACGGAGACTTCCATCTGATCTGTGTCGTGGGCCCGAACCTCTGCAGCGGAGGTCATCATGACAAAGCGAAGCTCTGCCTGCAGGCTCGCCAGCAGTTCAGCCGTCTGAGCGGGTGCGTGGATCATGACCTCAGCCTGCAGGGAGGCCCCGATCTCGCCGGCTTCGCGTCGGGTTTCGATCGCGCGCATCACCTCTGCACGAACCTCCCGGATCTGCTGCCAACGGTGGAGCAGCTCGGCATCCTCGGTGTCTGAGAGATCCGCCGCGGTCTGGGCAAAGAGGGTCTCCGCTTTGGGGTGTAGCGTGGTCCAGGCCTCGTGGGCGGTGAAGGACAAGACTGGGGCCATGAGACGCACCAAGGCGTCGGTCATGCGAAACAGGGCCGTCTGGGCACTGCGCCTGGCTTTGCCGTCTGCCTTGGTGGTGTAGAGGCGGTCTTTGAGAACGTCCAGGTAAAAAGCACCCAAGTCTTCTGAGAAGAAGCTGGTTAACCTGGCCATGGCTGGGTGAAAGCTGAAGTCGGCGTAGTGGGCCAGGACGTCCCTTTGCAGACTGGCGGTCAGAGCCAAGGCGTAGCGGTCCAGTTCGAGCAACTCACTGGTGGGCAGGCCATCTTGGTTTGGATCGAAATCCGACAGATTGCCCAGCAGGAAGGTCATGGAGTTTCGAATGCGGCGATAGGCCTCCACCACTCGCTTGAGGATGGTGTCCGAGATCGAGAGCTCACCTGAATAGTCGGTCGAAGCCACCCAGAGCCTCAGGATGTCTGCACCCATCTCATTGGTGACCTTCTGGGGCGCAATGACATTACCCATGGACTTGGACATCTTGCGACCCTGACCATCGACGACAAATCCGTGGGTCAGCAGGGCCCGGTAGGGCGGCACACCGTTGATCATGCAGCTGGTTAGCAGGGAGGAGTGGAACCAGCCGCGATGCTGATCGCTGCCCTCTAGGTACAGATCGGCTGGAAAGCCGGATTCATCTGCGTGCGATCCGCGAAGGACGGTCTGGTGGGTGGTACCAGAGTCAAACCAGACGTCCAAGGTGTCGGGGTTCTTGATGTAGAGATCGACGTCTCGGTCGATCAGGTCCGCCACACCGATGGTCTGCCAGGCCTCAATGCCTTTGGTTTCGACCAACTGGGCCACCTTTTCCAAGATGGCTGGCGTATCAGGGTGGAGGGCCCCCGTTTCTTTGTGGATGAGAAATGCCATGGGCACGCCCCACTGGCGCTGGCGAGAAAGGGTCCAGTCTGGTCGGTTGGCGATCATGGCGGACAGGCGCGCCTTTCCCCAAGCCGGGTAAAAGGCTGTCTGCTCGATGCCGGCCAAGGCCAGTTCACGGAGGGTCTTGCCGCCATCGGCAGGCGTCACATCCATACCGGCGAACCACTGGTTGGTGGCCCGGTAAATGATCGGCGTCTTGTGACGCCAGCAATGCATGTAGCTGTGCGGGTAGGCCTTGGATTGAATCAGACTGCCGGCTGACTCAAGCGCCTTGACGATCAGGGGGTTGGCTTTCCAGATGTGTTGACCGCCAAAAAGAGCCAGCCCACTCACATAGCAGCCGTCGCCCATCACCGGATTCAGAATGTCCTTGTCTTGCAGACCGTTGGCCTTGCAAGACTGAAAGTCATCCACGCCGTATGCGGGGGCCGCATGGACCACACCGGTGCCTGAGTCTAGGCTGACATACTCTGCACAGAAGATGGGTGCATGCCGTTGGTAGGCTGCGTCAGCCGTCCAGAGGGGATGCCGAAAGGCAACGCCCTGAAGCTTGATGCCCGCACAGCGCGCGACCACTTGGCCATCAAGCCCCCAAGCGCTCAGGCAGGCCTCTACCCGGGCGCTTGCCAGGACCAGCCAAGAGAGCCTGGCGTGGCCGCTGATTTGGATCAACGCTACCTCGTGCTCGGGGTGAATGTTCAAGGCCTGGTTGGCCGGGAGCGTCCAAGGGGTGGTGGTCCAGATGACGGTGGCACCCTGTCCAGCGGGCAGGCTGCAGCCAAAGGCCTTGCTCAGGCCCGCATGGGTATTCTCGTCAGCCTCGAAGGCGACCTCCACGGCGGGATCGGTCTTGTCGGCGTACTCCACCTCCGCTTCGGCCAGGGCGGATCCACAGTCAAAGCACCAGTTCACGGGCTTGAGTCCGCGAAAGACAAAGCCCTTTTCGACAATGGTCTTCAGGGCCCGGATCTCATCGGCCTCGTTCTTGTAGTCCATCGTCTTGTAGGGCCGATCCCACTGACCCAGCACGCCCAGTCGCACGAAGTCTTTGAGCTGACGGTCAATCTGCTCATTGGCGTAGGCGCGGGACTTGGCTTGGACCTCGGCTGTGGGCAGGCCCTTGCCATGCGCCTTCTCGATCTGAATCTCAATGGGCATGCCATGACAGTCCCAGCCGGGCACATAGCGAGCATCAAAGCCGGCGAGCGTCTTGGACTTCACGATGGTGTCTTTGAGAATCTTGTTGACCGCATGGCCAATGTGAATATCGCCATTGGCGTAGGGCGGGCCATCGTGCAAAACAAACAAGGGCCGACCGGCGGTCAGGCTGCGAATTCTTTTGTAGGTGCCCTGGTCTTGCCAGGCTTGTACCCAGGCCGGTTCCCGCTTGGCCAGATCGCCCCGCATGGGAAAGCTGGATTGCGGCAGGTTGAGGGTCTGGCGATAGTCTTGGCCGTTTGAATCTGCGTCGGGTTTTTGCATGGTGTCGTTTTAAGCTTTCAGCAGGGCTCTGGCCTGTTGGAGGTCTTGATGCATCTGCTGGGTCATGTCCTCTAGGTTGTCAAATCGCATTTCGGGCCGAATTCTCTCTACCAGACTGACCCTGACGTGCTGGTCGTAGGCCTGTGCTGACCAGTCCAAGACGTGGACTTCCAGAATGAGTCGCCCCCCCGATTCTACGGTGGGACGCCGACCGAGGCTGGCCACGCCGGCCAGAGGTTTGCGGTCCAGGCCCTCGACCCAGACGGTAAAGATGCCGCTGGCCACCAGGTCCTCGGGCATCTTGAGGTTGAGGGTCGGAAAGCCCAGTTCACGCCCCAGTTGCTGGCCGCGGACCACTCGCCCACTGAGCTGATAGGGGCGGCCCAGCAGTTGCCTGGCAAGCGCCAGTTCACCCGCTAGCAGGGTCTCACGCAAGCGTGAGCTGGAGACGCGCTCGCCACCGTACTGGATCTCGGAGACCCCTTGCACGGCGAAGCCATGGGACAGGCCCAGCGCTGTGAGGCGATTCAGGTCGCCGGCTCGTTTGTGTCCAAATCGAAAATCCTCGCCCACGATGACCAGTTTGGCGTTGAGGCGTTTAACCAAGATGAGCTGAACAAAGTCCTCGGGACTCAGGCTGGCCATGGCCGCATTGAATCGCAGCAGGTGGGTTCGATCCAGGCCGGCCGCGGCCAGCGTCCTGAGCTTGTCTCGCAGCGGGAGGATCAGCCCCGGGGCCTTGAGGGGCTGAAAAAATTTTCGGGGGTGTGGACAGAAACTGCAGACCACGCTAGCGAGATCGCTGTCCTTGGCGGCCTGCTTGAGATGACGAATCAGAGCCTGGTGCCCTAAGTGAAGGCCATCAAAACTGCCAATGGCCACGGCAGCGCCCCTGGCGGTCGATCCAGTGGCAGCGGTGGTCCGCAGATCAGGGGCGGCAGAGGGCTGGGGGATGACTGGGCTGGCCCAGCTCCATGAGATCTTCATGTTCTGACGACGGTTAACGAACGGCTGCCTGCAAAAGCTAGCAGTATAGGGCTTGCCCTGGGGTTTTACGCCTGACGCCTTACAATCCATCGGTGAAGAAAAAGCGCTTGGCCATTTTGATCTCCGGTCGCGGCAGCAACATGGCTGCTGTGGTGGATTGGTTGCATGAACGACGACTGCCTGTCGAACTGGTGTTGGTGGCCTCGAACCGGCCAGAGGCCGAGGGACTTGCGCTGGCGCGGGCCAGGGGCCTGCCCACTCAGGTGGTTGATCATGCCGGCTACCCAGACCGGCTCGCCTTTGACCAGGCGATGGCCCAGACCCTGAATGACGCACAGCCTGATCTCATTTTGATGGCCGGCTACATGCGCATTGTGACGCCCTGGTTCTGCGAGACCTTTACCGGACGTCTGCTTAATATTCACCCGTCTTTGTTGCCGGCCTATTCAGGCCTGCGGACCCACGCTCGTGCGCTGGCCGACGGCGTGAGGGTCCACGGCGCGACGGTTCATGCGGTGACGGCCGATCTCGATCAGGGGCCGATCTTGGCTCAGGCGGTCATACCGGTTTATCCGCAGGATGATGCCCAAGGCTTGGCTGATCGACTGTTGCCCCTGGAGCATGCCCTTTATCCGCAGGCGGCTGCGGCGGTCTTGTCTGGCCTGGCTCGGCTGACCCCTCAGGGCTGGCAGTTCGATGGTCCGATGGCGCCAGGTTTTGAGACCCTTCGTTTTAGTCAGCGGCTCTTACATCGAGAGCTCGCAGGAGATCTAGTCCATGGTTAAGTTTTCCGGTACCCGGCGTCCAAAGCCCAAGCCAAGTGCGCAGTCTCGCCTGGATGGGCTGGCCGACCTCTTGAAAAAGGTGTCGACCTTTTCGGCCCCGATGGACATGATCCTCTCGCAGGCGTTCCGAGACGAGTCACGCATGGGCTCCTCTGCCCGGCTTTTTCTGGCCGAGTCCGCCTATGCGGCGGTGAGGCATTGGTCGGCTTTTCGGGACCTGCTGGCCGAGTCGGATTTTCGATTGGAGGCGGACGCCTCTGCCGCCACAGCGTGGCGGCGATTGGCCATGCTGGCTGCTTGTCAGGCAGTGGGCTACGACCGGCTGGTGTCTGAGCTCAGCGAGGGCGAGCGGGCTTGGCTGCTGCTGGCGATGGAGCGGTTCTCAGCGCTGACGCCGCCCGCGAGCCTCAGTCTGCCTGACTGGATCTGGCAGGCCTGGCTGAGTCAATTTGGCCAGCAAGAGGCCGTTGCCTTGGGTGAGGCCTGCCTTCGGCCAGCAGCCTTGGACCTTCGGGTCAATCGCAGCAAGGCCACTGTCAAGGAAGTCGTTCAGGCCCTGGCCCAGGCCGGGATTTCGGTGCAGGTCTCTTCGGAGGTGCCGGGGGCGATCCGGGTGGAGGGGCGGCCCGCCCTGTCTCAGCTCGAGGCCTTTCAACAGGGATGGTTTGAGGTGCAAGACCTCGGCAGTCAGCTGCTTGCTCGGCTCTTGAATCCTGCCCGAGGGGAGTTTGTTGTCGATTTCTGTGCCGGGGCCGGCGGGAAGACCTTGGCATTGGGGGACCTGATGCGCAACACGGGTCGTCTCTATGCCTTTGATACGGCGACCAACCGGCTGGCCCGTCTGAAGCCTCGCCTGGCTCGCAGCGGGCTGTCCAATGTCTGGCCGGTGGCCATTGCCCATGAGCGGGACGATCGGGTCAAGCGACTAAGGGGTAAGGCGCATGCGGTATTGGTGGATGCACCCTGCAGTGGCCTGGGGACCCTGCGACGCAACCCTGATTTGAAATGGCGGCAGTCGCCGGATAGCTTGGCCCAGCTGGTTCAGACCCAGCGGCAGATCCTGGATGCGGCGGCCCGTCTCTGTGCACCTGGTGGCCGACTGGTCTACGCCACCTGTAGCGTGGATCGGCGGGAGAACGAGGAGCAGATCGACTGGTTTCTATCTGAGCACCCTGGCTTTGAGAGGGCGGATAGCCGGGCGGCCTTGACGGCGGCTGGTGTGACCCTGCCAGCCGACTGGCAGGCCTTTAATGACACAGGCGACCTGTGCCTGAGGCCGAATTGGTCAAATACCGACGGATTTTTTGGGGTTTTATTGATAAAAAAGGACCCACAGTCGGAAGACCCCGTGGGACAATGACGGCGGTTACCTACAGAAGGACATCAATTGGACGCCGTTTACAACTTTTTGCAATATGGACTGACCGGCTGGTCTTGGCCCGCCCTGGTCGTGTTTACCCTCGCAACGACTCACCTGACGATCGCGGGAGTCACCATTTACCTGCACCGATGCCAAGCGCACCGTGCGGTCGAGTTGCATCCGATTGTTTCGCACATTTTTCGTTTCTGGCTCTGGCTGTCCACCGGTATGGTCACCAAGGAGTGGGCCTCCATTCACCGCAAGCACCACGCCAAATGTGAGACGGCCGAAGACCCACACAGCCCCCAGACCCGCGGGTTGCCCGAAGTGCTCTGGCGTGGCGCCGAACTCTACAGAGTCGCCTCCAAAGACCAGGAGATCATGGACCGTTACGGCCATGGTTGTCCGGACGATTGGATCGAGCGCAAGCTCTACTCCGGCCACAGCGCGCTAGGGGTCAGCCTTTATCTCATCGCCGATGTGCTGCTGTTTGGCGTAGCGGGTGTCGCCATCTGGGCAGTCCAAATGGCTTGGATTCCTTTCTTCGCGGCAGGCGTGATCAACGGCATTGGACACTTCTGGGGTTATCGCAATTTCAAGAGTCCAGATACCAGCACCAATTTGGTCCCCTGGGGCATCTTGATTGGGGGTGAAGAGCTGCACAACAACCACCATGCCAATGCCACGTCACCCAAGTTGTCGTCCAAGTGGTACGAGTTCGACATCGGCTGGCTCTACATTCGGCTGCTGTCCTTCGTTGGGCTGGCTAAGCCTCGGAGCCTGCCTGCTGCCCTGACCTACAACCCATCTAAGCAAGACATCGATGCCGATACGGTGGCGGCTGTTCTGCGTGGCAAGTATGAGCTCTTGGCCCGCCTGTCCAAGCTGGCCGAGTCTGCTCAGGCCAGCCTGGAAAAGGCTCGTGTTCAGCAGGGTCGCCTGCAGTGCGACCTGGTCAAGCGCGCGACCGACTTACGCAACGAGTTTGAGAGCATCTGGGCCCAGCGGTCGCTCAGTGTCGAACAGGCCGTCTCGGCTCTGGCAGCCTGGTGTCAGCGCGCAGAGGCCAGCGGCATTGCGGCCTTCCAAGAGTTTTCGCAGCGTTCGATTCGCCGCCTCACTGTGCAGCCCGTTTAAAGACGACTGTTCTGGCAAAAAGCCGCAGCGGCCCCGGAGAGATCTGAGGCACCTGCGGCTTTTTGATGGGTGTTTTGACTGGTGCGGCGCTACTGGTAGGATCGTCGGCCCTGAGCATCCGTGACCAGAACCTTGCGTTCAGAGGGACGAATGATGAGGCGCATACCGGTTTTGATATCACCGCTTAATTTGTTGAGTTTGCGGATTTGAGCCGTTGACACACCGAATCGACGGGCGATTTTTGCCAGCGTGTCGGATTTGCGAACGCGATAAATCTTTGCTGGCAGGTGGACCCGTTCGATGGTCTTGGCCCCAGAGAATCGAGCCAGGGTCGTCTCAATGCCTGGATCGTGGCTCTGAACCGCGACGGGCGCCAAGATGGAAGATCCTGGTAGTAGTCCAGTCTTGGGGCTTTTCAGGCCATTGGCCTTGGCCAGTTCCATGGGACTGATGCCCGCAGCTTTGGCGAGCTTGTCCAAGGTGTCGCCTTTTTTTAGGGTGTAGGGTCGCCAGGTGACCAGTGGCAGACCGGTTGCCAACCACTTGTTCAGGTTGTCGTTATAGGTCTGAATGTTCTCGACCGGCAGGATGATTCGGCTGGTCTGACTGACGGTAATGACGGGCCGGTGCAGGTGGGGGTTGAGGGCCTTGAATTCATTCATTTCAAGCTCAGCCAATTCTGCAGCCAGTGCCAGGTCTATGGACTGGTTCTTGTCGATCACAGCAAAGTAGGGACGGTCTTCCACGTAGGGCAGCCGCAGCCCGTACTTCTCCGGGTCCCTGAGCAGATTGCGCAGGGCAATCAGTTGTGGGACGTAATGCCGAGTCTCTTTCGGCATCTTCAGGCTCAAGTAGTCGGTGGGCTTTTTACGCGCTTTGTTTCGTTTGATGGCGCGGGAGACGGCACCCTCCCCCCAGTTGTAAGAGGCCAGGGCCAGGAACCAGTCGTTGCCCTGTTGGGCGTAGATTTTCTGCAGGTAGTCCAGGGCCGCTCTGGTGGACTCGATGATGTCACGACGTTCGTCCATCCACCAGTTCTGAGATAGGTTGAAGACCCGGCCCGTCGATGGAATGAACTGCCAGAGCCCCGCCGCTTTAGCGCTGGAGGTGGCCTGCGGGTTAAAAGCGCTCTCGACGATCGGCAGCAAGGCCAGCTCGGTGGGCAGCCCCCTGGCTTCGACCTCTTCCACAATGTGGTGAAGATACCGGCCGCCTCGATCGAAGACGCGCTCAAGGTAATCGGGCTTGTTGAGGAAGCGTTTGATGTGTGTGTCGACCAGCTTGCTGGGCAGTTCGGGCATGGCAAAGCCACGCTGAACACGCAGCATGATGTTGGCTGGTTTGGCTGGAACCGCCATCGCCGATCTTGTTTGCTCGACCGGGACGGAGACGGACCGATCGCTGACCGCCCCTGCCGCACTGGGGGCCTGCCCCAACTGTCCCGCCTGGCCCGCAGAGGTCTTGGGCGAGTCGGCTGAGGCGTTTTGAGAGCCAGGCCAGCCCTGATGAGGCTCTACACCACTCTGCTGTAGGGTGCTACAGCCGGTGAGTACGAGGCTGAGGACCAGGGCCGCTGCGAGAAGGGCCGATCGACGTTGGGGGAGAACGGTCATCCCACCATTTTACCGGCTCGGGGCTCGAAAGCTGTCTTTTTCTTGGCGCAGGGCGGCAAAGGCCGGTAGGCCTGCCGTTCGCAGAAAAGGGTTCGTCTGACGCTCCAACCCAATCGTGCTGGGCAGCGTGCAGCCTCCCCGTTCCCTGATGAGCCGGACTTGATTCAACCGATCTTGAGTGGGGAGGCAGTCAGGTCGGACATGGGCTGCAAACACCAGGTTTGACAACGTGTATTCGTGGGCGCAATAGACCGCTGTGTCGTCCGGCAGTTGCGCGAGGCGCACCAGGGAGTCATAGAGTTGCTCGGCTGTACCACCGAGCAGGCGGCCACAGCCACCCGCAAAGAGGGTATCCCCACAAAACAGGCTTGCAGGGCCAGGCTCAATGGCTGACGGCATGATCAGGTAAGCCAAGTGGTCCTGGGTATGTCCGGGCACTGCCAGAACTCGCAGGCTCGCACCTCCCGGCGATTGGTCTGACAGCGGGAGTCGTTGTTCATCTGTCACCACAGTGTTGACCCCGAAGGACTGACAGTAGGCGGGTCCAAGCACTCTCGGAGCCATGGGATCTTGCCAGGGGGCCTGATCGAGCAGGCTCGGGAGCCCACCAACGTGGTCTTGATGGTGATGGGTAATCAGTACGCCAGTGAGGGACTTGCCACTCGCCGACAGCCACTTCAGAACTGGTTGGGCGTCGCCCGGGTCTACCACCCATACGCTGTCATCGGACTCGATGGCCCAGATGATATTGTCGGAGAATGCGAACAACGGTGTGATCTTCATACCGTTCTTTATACCAATATGTCCTCAACACCGAACGAATCCAGTCATCCCGAGCGCCCGTCTTCAGAGCCGCCACTCTATGAGGGCTGGTCCCATTGGCTGCGCTCCCCCACCGGGGCCGATTTGCTGGCCATGGAGCAAACTTGGTTGGACGAGTCGGTCGGAGATTGTTTTGGCTACCACGCCGTCCAGGTCGCCCCGCCTAGTGTGGATGCCCTGCGCAAAAACCGGATGGGCCTGCGCACGCGACTGGCTTTGGGTCAGACCCCCACGACCGTGTCCTCGGCAGATGAAACCACTCAAGCGTCGGCCTGCTCCGTTTTGCGTTGTGACTCGCAGGCCTGGCCGATTGCTACCGAGACCGTTGACCTGGTGGTGCTGGTGCACGCACTGGAAGGGGTTGGTGATCCGCATGGTTTGTTACGCGAGGCCGCCCGCGTGCTGATTCCCGAGGGTCGGTTGGTGGTGGTGGGTTTTAATCCTATGAGCCTCTGGGCCCTTCATCGCCCGCTCTCGCCAGTGCAGTTTCCGCCGATCCAGGATCGATGGGTGGCCATGGGGCGGGTAAAGGACTGGTGTCAGTTGTTAACCCTGCAGGTGGAGGCAGGGCGGCATGGCCAGTATCGCCCTGTGCTCCAGACCGAGACCGGGCTTCGAAGACTGGCCTGGTTGGACAAGGCGGGTGCCAGGTGGTGGCCAGCTTTTGGTGCTGTCTACTCGCTGACGGCCGTGAAGCGCAGAGTCGGGATGCGGGTCATCATGCCCCAATGGCAGTCCCATCCCGCCAAGGCGGCGCAGTCCGCGCGGTCTGTCGGTCGCGCCGCTCAGACCTCTAGAAAGCAGCCTCTATGACCGAGTCCGATCTGACCGCCGTCAGCCTCTACACCGATGGCGCCTGTAAGGGCAATCCGGGTCCAGGCGGATGGGGTGCTTTGCTTTGCGCAAATGGAAAGGAGCGCGAGCTCTTCGGTGGCGAGACCCCCACGACCAACAATCGCATGGAGTTGACGGCAGTCATTCAGGGTATGTCTGCCTTGACCAGGCCATGTCGTGTGACAATCTATACAGACTCTAGTTATGTCAAAGATGGAATTGAGAGCTGGCTGGCCAATTGGAAAAAAAAGGGCTGGCGTACTTCGGCCGGCAAGCCAGTCGCTAACCAAGACCTATGGCAACAACTGGAACAGGCACTTCAAGGGCACACCGTTCAGTGGATCTGGGTCAAGGGGCATAGTGGGCATCCAGGCAATGAGCGAGCTGATGCCCTTGCAAACAAAGGCGTTGGACTGAAAGGACAGGCGTGAAACATCGTTTACGTTGGGTGTTGGTGGCGGTTCTGGTCTTGGTGGTGGCAGGCTTGGGTGCCTGGCGCCTCGGCTGGTTTGCGCCACCGGCGCCGCAGTCCAAAGGCCCACCACCCGCGCCGGTTGAGGTGGCCACGGTGGTGGAGCAGTCGATTGCCGACACGCTGAGCGTGACGGGTGAGTTCAAGTCCCGGCAGTCGGTTGACCTGCGACCGGAAGTGGCTGGTCGCATCGCCGAGATTCATTTCAAAGATGGCCAGTCGGTCGACAAGGGCCAACTGCTGGTCTCACTCGATGATCGCCTGCTCAAGGCTGAATTGGCCCAGGCCAAGGCAGAGGCTGAATTGGCCGCCTCCAACTACAACCGAGCCCAGGACCTCTTTGCCAAGAAGTTCATCAGTGCCCGTGCCCTGGATGAATCTAAGGCAGCCGCTGAGGTAGCAGCGGCCAAACGTGATCTATCCCAGGCCCGGTTGGACCGTATGGTCCTGACAGCTCCCTTTGCTGGTCGAGTTGGCCTTCGACAACACAGTGTTGGCGACTTTGTAAAGGATGGCGATACGGTGGCCATCGTCGAGGACAGCAGCAGACTCATGTTTGATTTTCGAGTGCCAGAGCGTTTCATGTCTCAGGTCCGTCCCGGACAGCGTCTGCAGATCGAGCTGTTGGATCAGACCCGATCGGTGCAGGCGCAGGTAGAGGCAGTTGATGCTCGGATCGATGCAGAGGGCCGGTTCATCGCCCTTCGCGCCATGGTGGACAACAGCAAGGGTCAGATCAAACCGGGCCTCTTTGGTCGCGCCAAGTTGAATCTAGTGGAGCGTGATAAAGCCCTGGTGGTCTCGGAAGAGGCCCTGGTTGGCGAGCGAAGCGGATTCTTTGTCTGGCGGGTGAAAGATGGAAAGGCCGAGAAGGTTCCTGTGCAGTTGGGCATTCGTCTGGAGAAAACCGTAGAGGTTCTCAAAGGTCTCTCAGCTGGCGATCAGGTGGTCATTGCCGGTCAGCTCAAGATTCGAGCGCCAGGCCAGGCTCTTAGGATCGTGCCTCCTCCGGGATCTGGCAACAAGCCGGCCGGCAGCAAGACTGGTGAGAAGTCTGCTGACAAGGCTGCCGGTGCATCGCCGGTTTCAAAAGACGCTAAGTCTCAGTAAGTTGTGATGATCATTCGAGGACGCCAACGGTGAGACTCTCCGAAATCTGCATCGAGCGGCCTGTCTTTGCGACAGTTCTGTCTCTCATCATCACCCTGGTCGGTGCCGTGAGCCTGACCAAACTCTCCATTCGCGAGTACCCAAAGATCGACGAGCCAGTGGTAACGGTGAGCACGGATTACCGGGGGGCCTCACCCGAGATCATCGAGTCTCAGGTGACCAAGCCGCTGGAGGATTCCATCGCTGGTATCGAGGGCATCGAGGTGCTGACCTCCATCTCGAGGGCCGAGAACTCTCAGATCAGCGTTCGCTTTAAGCTGGATCGCAACCCCGACGATGCCGCCTCCGACGTTCGAGATCGCGTCTCGCGTGTTCGCAAGCGCCTGCCGGATGGCGTCGACGACTCTCAGATCTCCAAGGTGGAGGCCGATGCCTCGCCCATCATCTGGCTGACCCTCAACAGCGACAGCCTGAGCCTGATGGAACTCAGTGACTTGGCCAATCGCCTGGTCAAGCCCAGGCTGCAGACCCTGCCTGGTGCGGCCGATGTGCGCATCTTTGGAGACCGTCGATTTGCCATGCGGATCTGGCTGGACAGTCAGGCGCTGACCGCACGCGGTCTGGCGGTCCAGGACGTGGAAGACGCCCTTCGCCGTCAGAACGTCGAGATTCCAGCCGGACTCATCGAGACGCCGGGACGTGAATTCTCGGTCATGGCGCCCACCGACCTGCAGACGCCACAGGAGTTCGAGGGCATTGTGCTCAAGGCCCCACGTGGTCAGGCCTCTCTGGTGCGACTCAAGGATGTGGCACGGGTCGAGATTGCGCCCGAGAACGAACGTCGGGTGGCCCGGTACAAGGGCAACAACACCGTGGCCATGGGGGTGATCAAGCAGGCCACAGCCAACCCCCTCACGTTGTCGGACGCTGTAAGGGAGTCGATCCCAGGCATTCTGCGAGACCTGCCACCCGGTGTTGGTTTTGAAGTGGCCAATGACTACTCGGTCTTTATCGACCGATCCATCAAGGCTGTGGCCATGACCATTCTTGAGGCTGTGGTCTTGGTGGGCCTGGTGGTCTTCGTCTTTCTCAAGAGTTGGCGAGCAGCCATCATTCCCATCGTGACCATTCCGGTCTCCATCATCACCACTTTTGCCATCTTGTTGATGTTGGGCTTCTCGATCAACACCCTGACCCTGCTGGCGATGGTGCTGTCGATTGGGGTGGTGGTCGACGACGCCATCGTGGTCCTGGAGAACATTGCCCGTCACATCGAGGACGGCATGAAGCCCATCGCAGCCGCCTTTCAGGGGATGAAGGAAATCAGTTTTGCGGTGGTGGCCATGACGCTGACCCTCGCCTCGGTCTTTGCCCCCATGGCCTTCTCGAGCGGCCGCACTGGTCGACTCTTCGTCGAGTTTGCGCTCGCCTTGGCGGGTTCGGTGGTGGTGTCGGGCTTTGTGGCCCTGACCCTCTCGCCCATGATGTGCTCGCGTCTTCTCAAGCCACATCACAACCCGGATGGTTCGCCCATCGAGACCACTGGTGACGCCGCCTGGCTCAAAACACTCAAGGGTTGGGGAGATCGTTTTGACCAGGGTTTTGACTGGCTTGCTCACCGATATGCCGTGGTCTTGGAGACGATTCTGTCCAAGCGCCTCACCATCGCCGCCGTGGCGGTGGCTGTTTTCGCGGTAGCGGTCGGCTTTTTCTCGATCATCAAAAAAGAGCTCACGCCGGTCGAGGACCGTGGCTTTCTGGTGTCCATTCTGACCGCCCCGCAGGGCAGTTCGATTCAGTACACCGCTCGGTATGCCCTTCGACTCGAGGACATCTTTGCCTCGGTGCCTGAGGTCGAGAAGTACCTGGTGATTGCTGGCAGCCCAACGGTTGACAAGGGGATTGCTTTCCTTCGGCCTGTGCCCTGGGAGGATCGTCAGCGCAGCACCCAAGAGATTGCCAAGGCCATTCAGCCCCAGGTTCTGGGCATCCCCGGGGTCAACGCCTTCGTGGTCACCCCGGCCTCACTCGGCCAGAGTGTCCGGTCTCGCCCCATTCAGGTGGTGGTGCTGTCGGCTGCCCCGATTGACGAGATGGCCGCCGCCACCGAAAAGCTGCGTCAGCGCCTCTTGCAGAACCCCATGCTGCAGGGGGTCGAGACCGACCTTCAAATCACCAAGCCTGAGATGCGTCTGGACATCGACCGCGAGCGGGCTGCTGATCTCGGCGTCCCAGTAGAGCTCATCGGCAGGACCTTGGAGACGCTGCTGGGTGGGCGCCAGGTGACGCGATTCAAAAGAGGCAACGAACAGTTCGATGTCATCGTGCAATTGGAGGCGGATCGCCGCAACACGCCCGAAGACATCCGCGGGGTATCGGTTCGTGGCCGTGACGGGCAATTGGTGCCCTTGTCCAGCCTGATCAAGATTCGAGAGACCGTGGCGCCCCGAGAACTGAACCACTTCTTGCAGCAAAGGGCGGTGACGGTGACGGCCAACCTGGCGCCGGGCGTCGCTTTGGGTGAGGCCTTGACGGCCGTGGAGGCTGCTGCCCGGGAGATCTTGCCGCCTGACTACCAGCTCGACTACGACGGTCAGTCCAGGGAATACCGAGACTCTCAAAACACCATTTTGTTCGTCTTTGGTCTGGCGCTGATCTTCATCTATCTCGTTCTCTCAGCTCAGTTCGAGAGCTTCGTCTACCCAATGGTGATCATGGTCACGGTGCCATTGTCATTTGCGGGGGCTCTGCTCACGATCTGGCTCACTGGCGGGTCGATCAACGTCTACTCTCAGATTGGACTCATCGCCTTGATTGGCCTGGTCACCAAGAACGGCATTCTGATCGTGGAATTTGCCAATCAATTGCGTGAACAGGGCCTTGAGATCGCTGAGGCGACACTCAAGGCGACCGAACTCCGATTTAGGCCCATCCTCATGACGGCCATCTCCACGGTCTGCGGCGCCATTCCATTGGCCTTGGCCAGTGGGCCAGGGGCTGAGAGTCGCCGAGAGATCGGCTGGGTGATCGTCGGTGGCGTCAGCCTTGGTACCCTTCTAACCTTGTTTGTCTTGCCAACCATTTTTGTCTGGGTAGCCTCATGCGTCTCGTCGTCCTCGACACGGAAACAACCGGCCTAAAGGTCGAGGATGGTCATCGCATCATCGAGATCGGCTGTATTGAGCTGATTGACCGGCGAGCCAGTGGCCGCCGTCTACACCTCTATGTCAATCCGGAGCGAGAGGTTGACGAGGGAGCTGCGCAGGTACATGGCTTTACCTGGGAGATGCTGCAGGACAAGCCTCGCTTCGCCCAGATTGCCGATGAGTTCCTGGGTTTTGTAGACGGGGCTCACCTGGTTATTCACAACGCACCGTTTGACCTGGGTTTTCTAAATGCCGAGCTCGACCGCTTGGGGCAGCCATCACTGGCGTCGGTGGCCGCTCAGGTCACCGATAGCCTGAAGATGGCGAGAGAGTTGCACCCTGGCCAACGCAACTCGCTGGATGCACTCTGCACCCGGTACGGCATCGCCAATGACCATCGGGTCTTGCACGGCGCGCTGCTCGATGCCGAACTCCTCTCAGAGGTCTACCTGGCCATGACGCGAGGCCAGGAAACACTCGACATGATGCCGGTGGAGGACAGGGCCGCCACTCAGGCCGCCCTGGCTGCCATGGATCTTTCTCAGTTGATTGTGGTGGAGCCGACTCCGGAGGAGTGGGCGGCACATGAGCGCGTACTCGATGAGATCGACAAGGCCTGCCCCGACGGTGCGCTCTGGCGACGCCTGGAGCGGGAGGCGCAGGCGTGAAGATTGTCCTGCGTCGATTCAGGCGACAATACGAATTATTGGCAAAGAACGTCCTGCGGGTCGTTCCTAGCCGGGACATTGGGGCGCATGCGCCGATGCCGGGTCTTCAGATGGGATTTGTCTTGGGTCGTCCGGTGGTGATCGCCGAGCCGGCCGATTTTCTGGGTGAAGGCGTTCGCCTGTCGGCATCGACGGGCAGCCCCGACACCCCATCCTCGGCCGCACCAGTCGAGGGAGAAGAGGGGACCTTGGCCGCTCGCTGGGTGGTGGTCCTTCAGGCCAATGGAGACTGTCATCAGGCAGTCCTCGCAGATGAAGTCGATTGGAATCACAAGGATGAGGCATGAATGAGGTAATGCAGTTGGCTGGTCGGGCCCGGCGATGGATTCTGGTGGTCTGGCTTTGTATGGTGGTTGGGCCCTTCGCCCAGGCCTTTGATTTGGTCTGGTTGCCGCCTGCTGCTCTGCCTTCCTGGCTCAGTCAGGAACAGGCCTTGTTGGGTTATCAGGCTGTCTGGCAGTCGGTTCACCAGGCGATTGGCATGGCCGGTGAACATGGTTTGATGCCGCTTGGCTACGCCGACTGGGCTCAGGATGGCGTGCCCGTGTTGTTTGTTTTTGCCTGTGTGGCGCTGCTGGCCTTGCTGATTGGCGTGGTCACCATGACAGCTCTGGCCATGGACCTTCGGGGTGTGGAGTCCCAGCTGTTGGTCTCTGGCGGTGATCTGGGTGCGCTGGCATCGGCAGGGTCCCCCTCGACGAGAGGCGCTCCACAATATCGTGCGGTCACCCGGGCCGTCATTGATTCCATCGAGAGCAACCTACAGGCTTGTGAGACCGGTCTTGATGAGTCTCGGGCCAAGCTGGAGCAGGCCCGTCAGACCGTGATCAATCTGAGCCTGGATCCGAGTGGACCACGGTCCGAACAGGATCTGGCCCTGCTGCGAGAGCAGCTCGATCAGGTGAGGGCTTCGCTAGACCGTCAGCGGGGACCCCAGCACGCCATGATGGCCAATCTCTCCAAGTTCTGAGTGTCCATGCAGATCGGCAAAGATCTCAACGAGGCCCTGGATGGCCTGCTGGCGGGGATCGACAGCCTGTTGGCCGATCGTGACCTGGCGACTGGCGCCATGGACACTGCGGGGACTGCCCTCCGTCCAGAGCAGGACGGTCACGTTGGGGCCAATGCCACTTCGGCGCCAGCGGCGGTGGTCATGGCCGATACGGCGGTTCTATCGGCCTTGGCACTCGCCTGTCAGAGCCAGTCGATGGGACGAGATGCTCAGCAGACCTATCGGGCCTTGTTGCGAAAGGCTCTTCAAGAACGCGCGATCGGCCTGGATCAGCCTCAGGCTGATCGACTAAAGGGACTCATCAGACCGACACAGGCCATGGCCCTCTCACCCAGATGGCTGCAGTGGTTTGTCCGGCTGGGGCGAAGCGGGTCGCTGAGCCCCGTCACACCAGAGAGCATGCGGTTTGTTCCCGACGAGCCACTGGATGCCGATGACTGGGCTGTCCTCAGCACGGCTGGCCCACTGTCAGTGCTGGCGAAGCCCGCGCCGGCGCCGCAAGCCAGCACACCAGCTGACCTGATGGTTCGTGAATTGATCCTGCCCATGTGGCCTGAGTTACAGCCCATTCCAGCTGACTGCGAGTTACAGGATGTGATGCCCATGGCGGAGTTGGACCAACAGTCACCGTGTCTGATTTACTGGTTGGATCATTGGCTGGCCAGTCATCCCACCGTGTTGGGATTGGCCTTGCCGTTGCGCCCCATGCCAGCTCTGAGCGAGTTGTCGTGGGCCACGCTGGTGTGGTCTACAAGGTCTTGATCAGCACCTGAGACTTGCGGTCCCAGTTGTAAGCCTTCTGCCGGATTTCTGGCAGCTCATCCACGGTTGCCGGTTTGAATCCACGCTTGAGAAACCAATGCGTGGTTCTGGTGGTCAGCACGAACAAGGCTCGTAGACCACTCTGGCGCGCCTGGTGCTCGATGCGCTTGAGGAGGCGCTCGCCGTCGCCTTTCTCCCGAGTGTCCGGTCGAACCATGAGGCAGGCCAGTTCACCAAGGGTGCTCTGACCATAGTGATAAAGGGCAGCACAGCCAAAGATCACACCATCGTGTTCGATCACCGTAAACCGATCGATGTCTCGTTCAATCGCATTTCGTCCGCGCGGGACGAGCGTGCCATCGGTCTCCAGGGGTTCGATGAGAGAGACGATGGCAGCCACGTCGTCAGGCGTGGCTGGTCTTAGCGCCTCGAGGGTCTCCTCAACCAGCATCACACCGACACCATCATGAGTGAAGAGCTCAATCAGCACGGCCCCGTCTCTGGTGAAGGGCACCATGTGCGCGCGCTCGACACCGCCGCGACAGGCGCGCAGGGCATGGGACAGGGTGAAGGCGGCTTCTTCATGCAGGGCGTCTTTGGCGAGGAGGCGTTCGGCCTGGTCTTCCGAGATCTCGATGACGGGGTTGTCATCGGCATCCTGAATGCGGGGTACGCCCTGGTCCGAGACCAAATAGATCAGCTTGTCTGCGTCGAGTGCAACCGCCAACGAGGCAGCTACGTCTTCGAGGGTGAGGTTGAACGCGTCGCCAGTTGGCGAGAATCCAAGGGGTGGGACCAATACGATCGATCCACCGGATAGGGCCTGGGCAATCGACTCTACCTCGACCTTGCGGACCAGTCCCGTGTGCTCAAAGTCGATCCCGTCGACGATGCCGACAGGACGAGCAGTGACGAAATTGCCGCTGATGATACGAATCCGTGAGTTGCCCATGGGTGTGTTGGGCAGTCCGGCTGAGAAGGCTGCCTCGATGTCCAGGCGCAGCTCGCCGGCAGCCTCTTTGGCACATTCCAGTGCGGGCTGGTCGGTGATTCGCATGCCATGGCTGTAACGATCTTCAATTTTGCGCAGACGCAGTTGTTCTTCGACCTGGGGACGGGACCCGTAGGTCAACACGATGCGCATGCCCATGGCCTGCAGCAGGGCGACGTCGTGAACCAGGGACTCGAGCCGCCCCTCTGTGACCAGCTCTCCAGGAAAGGCAATGACGAAGGTCTTGTTACGAAAGGCGTGGATGTAGGGGGCGACTGTCCGAAGCCAGGTGACGAAGTCATGCCCCACTCCTGTTGTGGAGGAATGCGAAGCGCCACTGGCAGTGGCGGTAACGGGCAGGACGGTGGCGGCGGAGGCTGACATCGGACCATTATAATTTTGTGGTGAGCAGCCGCGAGCCTTCCAGACCAGAAACCTTCGAAAATCAGGCCCGCTTGTTGGGAATAAGCTTCGATCCGGCGCTGCCCATCGCCCAGCAGTGGCAGTTGATTGCCCAGGCCATGGACCAACATCCCGTGATCGTCGTCTGCGGGGAGACCGGCTCGGGCAAGACCACTCAGTTGCCCAAGATCGCCTTGGCCTGTGGCCGGGGCCAGTCTGGTCGCCTCATCGGTCACACCCAACCCAGACGGCTGGCTGCCACCTCGGTGGCCCGTCGGATTGCGCAAGAGCTCAACAGCCCCCTGGCGCCAGCCTCCGGTGCCCGAGTGGGTTACAAGATCCGCTTCCAGGATCGGACCGATACCGGTATGCAGATCAAACTGATGACAGACGGGGTTCTGCTGGCCGAAACGCAGTCCGATCCCGACCTGCGTCGCTACGACACGATCATCATTGACGAGGCGCACGAACGCAGTCTCAACATCGACTTCTTGCTTGGCTACCTGCGAGAGTTACTCGTTCGCCGCAAGGATCTTCGGCTGATCATCACCTCCGCGACCCTGGACAGCGATAAGTTCTCCAAACATTTCGACCTGGGTCAGGGGCCAGCACCGGTCGTCTCGGTCTCCGGCAGGCTCTTTCCCGTCGAGATGCGCTGGCGTCCGCCAGCCGATGACCGGCAAGACCCTGCGGAACAGGTGATCGATGGCATCGAGGAGGCCTTGCGTGAACGCCCGATGGCCGGCCGCCCATCAGATGTCCTTGTCTTTCTGCCGGGTGAGCGAGAGATTCGGGCGGTGGCGGAGGCCCTGGTGGATCGACAACGCAGCTGGCCCGCCAGTCATCAGATTGATATCTTGCCCTTGTTTGGCCGTCTGGCTCAGGCCGATCAGGAGAAGCTTTTTCAGTCCGCCAAGCGACGGCGTGTGGTCTTGGCCACCAACATTGCCGAGACCTCGCTGACGGTGCCGGGCATTGGCATGGTGGTGGACACCGGACTGGCGCGTGTAAAGCGATACCGAACCAAAGGCAAGGTGGAGCAGCTTCAGGTCGAACCGATCAGTCAGGCGCAGGCTGCGCAGCGAAGTGGGCGTGCGGGCCGCCTGGGGCCAGGCATTTGCATTCGCCTCTACTCGGAGGCGGATTTTCTGCAGAGACCCGTCCATGCCGACCCAGAGATTCGCCGATCGTCCTTGGCCTCGGTCTTGTTGCGCATGAAGTCTCTGGGTCTCGCCGACCCGACGGTCTTTCCCTTTGTGGATCCACCGGCAAGAAGGGCGATTGCCGATGGCCTGTCCCTGCTGCAGGAGTTGCAGGCCGTAGACCGACAGGGGGGGCTGACCCAGACTGGGCGTCTTTTGGCTGACCTGCCGATGGACCCCCGGCTTGGGCGCATGCTGGTCGCCGCCCAGGAGCATCGTTGCCTGACCGAGGTGTTGGTGGTGGTCTCGGCCCTGTCGATTCAGGACCCGCGTGACCGGCCCACCGATCAGCAACAGGCTGCAGACCAGGCTCATCGGCGACATGCCGATGAACTGGGCGACTTCATAACCTGGGTCCGACTATGGCGATTCATCGAGGATCTCTACGCTAACCGACAGAGCAACCGCCAGTTTGATCAGCAGCTTCGCAAGCATTTCCTGTCACCGGTTCGGGTTCGCGAGTGGCGTGATCTCCATCGCCAGCTGCACGACTGGATGATTCGCCAAGACTGGCGGCTCAACGAGACAGCAGCCAGCGCAGAGCAGGTGCACCGATCACTGTTGACGGGTCTGCTCTCCAATCTGGGTTGTCGAATCGATGGACCTGGAGCCTCTGCCGGTCAGCAGGCCAGTCGTCAGCGTCAAGGTCCGCTGTGGCAGGGAACCCACGAGATCAAGTTCTCGATTTGGCCGGGCTCGGTTCTGTTTAAAAAACCACCCCGCTGGCTCATGGCGGCAGAGCAGGTCGAGACCACCCGTCTGTTTGCCAGAACCATTGCATCGGTGGACCCACTCTGGATTGAACAGGCGGCTGCCCACCTGATCAAGGTGTCGGTTGGGGAGCCCCATTGGGAAAAAAAGCAGGGCAGGGTGGTTGGCCTGTCTAGGGGGGTGCTCTACGGTCTGCCCATATACAGCCAGCGCCGCGTCGTCTGGGCCCATCAGAGTGACCAGGCCCGTCGAGAGGCCCGTGAGATCTTCATTCGTGAGGGGCTCGCGGGACAGGACATGGATTGTCGCCTGCCATTTTTCGAGCACAACGCCAAGCTGCTGCGAGAGATTGAACGCCTGGAGCATAAGGCCCGCCGACAGGATCTCTTGGTTGATGAGGGGTTGTTGGAGGCCTTTTACGATGCCCACCTGCCCGAGGAGGTGGTCGACCTCGAGAGTCTGACCAGTTGGTGGAGACAGGCGAGTCGGTCTCAGCCTCGTCTGCTCTATCTCGATAAGAAGGACCTCATGCGGCACGACGCGGCCGGCATCACTACCGACCAATTCCCCAAGCAGTTGGAGGTCTCTGGTCTGCGTCTGGCCCTGGACTACAAGTTTGAGCCAGGGGCTGCCGATGACGGACTGACCGTGCATGTGCCCATCGCCGTGATCAACCAGTTGGAGGCCCACGTCTTAGACTGGCTGGTACCTGGCATGCGACGGGAAAAGGTCCTGGCGCTGATCAAGAGTCTGCCGGGTCGTCATCGGCGCCATCTGGTGCCAGTGGACGCTTATGCAAGTGGGTTCTGTGAGCGCTGGCGTGATCGAGCGGGCCAGACCGGTCTGGTGCGTGCGCTGTGCGAGGACATTGCCCAGGAGACTGGCGTTCGGCTGATGCCCGATGACTTCAAGCGCGATCAGTTGGCAGCGCATTGGCAGGCTTGGATTCGCGTGGTTGACGAGCATGGTCGATTGTTGGGGCAGGGTCGGGATTTGGCAGTCCTCAAGCAAGCCCATGGCGCCAAGGCAACGGCCACGCTGGCGGCCTTGGCGGCTGCTTTGCAACCCATCGCAGGGTCGCAGGCTGCATCATCGAGTTCCGACAAGACTCAGTCATCGGGTCAAGCCGCTCAGAGCGTTCAGACGGCTCAGACAGACTGGACCTTCGGGGAGTTGCCAAGCCAACGCCTCATTGAGCATGCGGGGCAGTCTTTGATGACCTACCCCTGCCTGAAGGATGTGGGAGGCGGCGTTGTCGTGACCCAACTCGATGATCCGGAACAGGCGGCCACCCTGCATGCCATGGGTCTAATTCGTCTGTTTGGATTTCAGGTCAAAGAGCAGTTGAAGTCTTTGGAGAAGGACTTGTCTCGACAGCCGGCTTTGAGCCTGGCCTGGTCAGCCGCGGGCTGGTCTGGTCAGCCTCTGGCTGCTGTCACTGGTCTGGCGATGCGCAGGGCTTTTCTCAGCGGGGATCTGCCACGTTCGCAGCAGGCGTTTGCCCAGGCCCTCGCCCAAGGTCGATCACGTTTTCTGTTACAGGCCCAGGAGGCCACTCGCTGGCTCACCGAACTCTCCTCCCAGGTCGGTCAGATTCAGAAGCGGCTGGCGAGTCTTCGCAGCATGAAAGCCCTGGTATCGGACATCGAGTCGCAACTCGGCAGACTGTTTGAGAAAGACTTTGTTCACACTGTGCCGGCTGAGCGTCAACGTCACTTTGGCCGTTATCTGCAGGCCATCTTGATGCGCCTGGAAAAAGTTCGGGCAGATGCCAATCGGGACGCTGCTCATATGGCGGAGGTCAACGCCCTTGAGCAGCCTTTCTGGCGCTGGGCTAGACAGCAGACTGGGCCATGGTCTGAGGCCATGGTTGATTTTCGCTGGCAACTGGAAGAGCTTCGGGTGGCCCTGTATGCCCAGAGCCTACGAACGCCTGCACCGGTCTCTGTGAAGCGGCTGCAGAAGACCTGGCAGACGTTGCAGGCCAGCCTTCGCTAGACTTTCGAGATTGACTCATTAGGAGTGTTTTTGTGACCGCACCGGACCAGCAGACTCACGACATCGGCCTCATCATCATTGGAGATGAGATTCTCTCGGGCAAACGAGAGGATCGACACTTTGCCCAGGCTAAGTCAGTCTTGGCCAAGCGCGGACTGGCGTTGTCTTGGGTCAGCTATCTGGGAGACAGCCCGGACCGTTGTGTGGCGGCTCTTGAAAAAAGTTTCGCCAGCAATGACCTGGTGTTTAGCTTCGGTGGTATCGGCTCGACGCCTGATGATCACACTCGACAGTCGGCCGCCAAGGCTTTGGGTCTCCCCCTGGTTTTGCATGACCAAGCCCGCGAACTGATTGCGCTGCGATGTCAAGAGTCGGGGCAGCCACTGACCGCTGAGCGACTGCGCATGGGTGAGTTTCCCAAGGGAGCCTCCATCGTGCCCAATCCTTACAACCGCATCCCAGGCTTCAGCGTGGGCCACCATTACTTTCTGCCCGGTTTCCCGATCATGGCCTGGCCCATGATGGAGTGGGTGCTCGATACTCACTATTCACATTGCTTTCGACAGGTCGCCGAATTTGACCGATCGATGATGGTCCATGGTTTGTTTGAGGCCACGGTCACTCAGCTCTTGGAACAGCTCACCAGAGACTATCCCCGACTCAAAATCTATAGCCTGCCATCTGCGCCGGTGCAGTCACAGAACGAGACGGTACGTCGTCACCTGGAATTGGGGGTCAAGCTGACTGGCCTGGCCAAGGACGAGGACCTCCAGGGCTGCCTAGATCAGTTGGCTGCGGCTTATGCCGCTCTGAGGGACGGCGTGATTGGCCTTGGTGGTGAGATCTCCCAAGAGGCGTCTCTCGAGCGATAGCCACAGGGCTCTGGTGATCAAGGCCTTTAGCACGGACCTGTTTGTCCTGCCGTTGCCCGAGGGGCATCGATTTCCCATGGAGAAGTACCGTCAGCTGCGGCAGACCGTTTCAAGCTGGCCGGACCTGGAGGTCCTCGAGCCGCCCCCTGCCAGCGATGACGTTCTTACCTTGGTGCATCAGGCTGAGTACGTGAGGGATCTCTGCTCGGGGGCGCTCTCTGATGCGGCCATGCGTGAGATCGGGTTTCCCTGGTCACCAGCGATGGTGGAGCGGTCACGGCGATCGACAGGCGCGACCATGGCTGCCGCCCATGCGGCTCTGATGGGAGACGGTCTGGGTTTTAACTTGGCTGGTGGAACCCACCACGCCTACGCAGATCGAGGACAGGGTTTTTGCTGTTTCAACGATGCCGCGGTGACCGCGCGTTGGGTTCAACAGCAGGGCTGGGCGCAGCGTGTGCTGATCTTGGACTTGGATGTTCACCAGGGTAACGGCACTGCCGCGATTTTTAGAGACGACCCCAGTGTCTTCACCATCTCGGTTCACGGACAGACCAACTTTCCCTTCGAGAAGGAGCGATCGGATTTGGACATTGGCCTGGCGGCCGGCACCGAGGACGAAGCCTATCTGCAGGCCGTGGAGGAGTCGCTGGCCGTTGCCCAGCGGGCGGGGCCCTTTGATGTGCTCATTTACCTGGCCGGCGCTGACCCTTTGGCCAGCGATCGGCTTGGTCAGTTGAGCGTGAGCCTGGCTGGTTTGGGTCGGCGCGATGACATGGTCTTTGAGTGGGCGAGAGCGCAAGGGTTGGCGGTGGCGGTGGCCATGGCCGGTGGCTACAGTCGGCCCATCGAACAGACGGTATTGGCTCACACCCAGACGATACGCGCTGGACTCAAGGCGTTTTCTGCAGACTAGTTTCTAAATCTCGGATTAATCAGCATATTTTCTTGCAAATTCATTCTGAATCGGTATCATGGCGGCAATAGATTTGAGGGTGCGGTCCAAAAAACGGCCGTGCGGTCTTAACCACTGCAGCGAGAAAACCGTTTTGCTTCGAATGACAAAAGCCGCTACTGCCCGTTGGACCACCAAATGCCTGGCCCTGTCTGTGATCCTGATGCTTGGGCTCTCCGGTCAGACGAGTGATAGCCTGGCTGCCACCAGTTCCGAATCCACCAGCGCCGCCAAGGCCAGCAGCAAGTCCCAGACGTCGAAAGCCAAGGCATCGACCAGCAGCAGCACAAAGTCTCAGCAGGCCAAATCCAACCAATCGTCGCGCAAGGCCACAGCCACCAAAACCTCGACCCGGACCAACAAGGCCACCAAATCGGCCAAGCCTCGTCAGTCTCTGGTCAAGCGCGACCCCACCAACCGCATGTCCGCTGGGACACGTCTCGGCCTTCGCTCAGCCTTGACCGATGTGGCCCTGAATTCCAGTGCGGTCTTGGTGGTGGATCAGATCTCGGGTGAAGTCCTGCTCGAGAAAAACCCCAATTCGGTCTTGCCGATCGCCTCGATTACCAAGCTCATGACTGCCCTGGTGGTGGCTGAAGCCGAACTCCCCATGGACGAGAAGATTGCCATCACCCAAGACGATGCCGACTTGGAAAAGTATTCGAAGTCACGTCTCAAGGTGGGCACGCAACTCACCCGCGCGCAGGTGATGCACCTGGCCCTGATGTCCTCGGAAAACCGTGCGGCCCATGCCCTGGGTCGAACCTATCCTGGTGGCATGGCCGCTTTTGTTGAGGCCATGAACATCAAGGCCCTTCAGTTGGGCATGAAAGACTCCAAATTTTTAGAGCCAACTGGTTTGAATGCTGGCAACGTATCCAGCCCGCGAGATCTGGTCCGTCTGGTCGAAGAGGCCCACCAGGTGTCAGAGATTCGGGAGTTCTCCACGGCCAAGAACCTGGTGGTCAAGGTCGGCGGACGTTCTCAGCAGTACATGAATTCCAATGCCTTGGCCCGTGGGGATCGCTGGGAGTTAGGGCTCTCCAAGACTGGTTTCATCAAAGAGGCGGGTCGGTGTCTGGTGATGCAGGCCGAGGTCGAGGATAGACCCGTGATCATGGTGATGCTGGATGCTCAGGGCAAGAATCAACGCCTGCGTGATGCCGAGCGGATTCGTCGATGGTTGATTCAGCAGGCTGAAAACCCCAAGCCGAGCCGGGGCGACCGGGCCGCTCCTCAGGCCCGACTGCTCGAGCCTGCTGTCTCCTCAGCCTCGTAGCCCAGGGCTGCTGAGATCTCGCGCGCGGTTCGTTCCAGAGCCGACAGCCAGCCATCGTTGGCCCGATCAGCGGGCGCAGAGATCGAAAGACCGGCCACCAGTCGGCCCCCGTCATCTCGAATCGCAGCCGCGATACACCGCACACCCAGCTCCAGCTCTTCGTTGTCTCTGGCAAACCCTTTGCTGCGCACCTCTTCGAGTTCTTTTTCGAGTCGACCGAGTTCGGTGATGCTGTTTTTGGTCTGACCGGCCAGACCGGTTCTCATGCCGTAGGAGCGCACCGATTTCGTATCGTCGGCCGCCAGAAAGAGCTTGCCGGTTGAGGTGAGGTGAAGCGGCGCCCGCCCGCCAATGGCGCGAACCACCTGCATGCCGGATCGCTCGCTCACGGCCCGCTCGATGTAGACGATTTCATCGCCCTGTCTCACCGACAGGTTGATGGTCTCGCCAGTCAGGCGATGTAGATCGCGCATGGGCACGGCGGCGGCATCTCTGACGTTCAGCCTGGCTTTCACCAAATTGCCCAGTTCAAGCAGCCGCATGCCCAGTTGATAGAGTCCGGGCTCGGTTCGGTCGACCATGCGCGCCAGCACAAGATCATTCAGAATTCGGTGAGCAGTCGACGCATGCAGGCCCGTGGTCTGAGAGAGTGATTTCAGGCTGACTGGCTCGGACTGTTGGGCCAGGGCGTCCAGAAGGGCGTTCATCCGCTCAATGACTTGGATGGCGGGCCTGGGGCTCGTGATCGGCGGGGCAAGAGTCGGCTTGGCGGGGTTTGGCTGCATGGTTTTTATGGAATTCAATTTCGCCAGACGAAATGGCAGAATGTAAGTTTACAAAGGGATGACAAGAATGTCTGCAGTCAGCACCTTAAAACCTGGGACCCGTGTTGCACTCTTCGTGACCTGCTTGGTGGACCTCATGCGGCCAGAGATTGGGTTTGCGGCCATGACCCTGCTGGAACACGCTGGCTGCGAGGTCGTGGTGCCCCCAGATCAGACTTGCTGTGGCCAGCCGGCCTACAACAGTGGTGATCGGCAGGCGGCCCATCGATTGGCTGAACGGGTGCTGGGGCAACTCGAGGAATACGACTATGTGGTGGTGCCTTCCGGATCCTGCGGCGGCATGATCAAAGTCCATTACCTGGATCTCTTCTCAGACGACCCGAACCTCAAGCAGCGCATGGGCCGGCTGGCGCCCCGGGTCTATGAATTGACGGATTTTCTTCACTCGGTCGCTGGTGTCGACCAGGTGCCGGGGCTGGCCCAGGGTTGCGTGACGTATCACGACAGCTGCAGTGGCCTGAGGGAGTTGGGCGTTTGTGAGCAGCCAAGGGCTTTGTTGAAATCCATGCCAGGCATCGAGATCAAAGAGATGAAGCAGGCTCGGGCCTGTTGTGGCTTCGGTGGCACTTTCTCCTTGAAATACGGTGATGTGTCGTCTGCCATTGTCGATGAGAAGATTTCCAATATTCAGTCCACAGGGGCCCAGGCGGTTGTCCTGGGAGACCTGGGCTGTATGCTCAACATCGAGGGCCGGCTTAGGCGACTGGGCGACGACAAGACACAGGTCTTGCATGTCGCTGAGGTGCTGGCCGGTCATCTAGACCAAGGACCTCGCAAGGAGCCTCGCTGATGCAAGTCCAGTCCATGCATTTCCAGGCCAGAGCGGGCGAGAAGCTGGCCGATGTTCGGCTGCAAAAGAATCTACGTCGGCTGGCCGAAAAGTTTGTCACCGCCCGTGCGGCCACCATTACCGAGATTGACTTTGAACCGACCCGAGATGCGGCTGTCGAGCGTCGAAACCGGGCCATTGAGAACCTGGATCTCTGGCTGGAGATCTTTGAGCAGCAGGCCACCGCTCGGGGGGCCAAGGTTCTGTATGCGGAGTCTGCGGCCCAAGCCTCGGAGCTGGTGGTTCAGATTGCCAAAGAGCACCAGGTCAAAACGGTGACCAAGTCCAAGTCCATGGTCTCTGAAGAAATGGCCTTGAACGCCGCCTTGCGCGAGGCCGGTGTGGAGCCGGTCGAGACCGATCTTGGCGAGTACATTCTTCAGATCAATGACAACGAGCCCCCCAGCCACATCATCGCGCCGGTCATTCACAAGGACAAAGAGGAGATCTCGGATCTCTTTTCCAAGGTTCACCAAAAGCCAAAGCTCACCGATATTCCGCAGCTCACCCGTGAGGCTCGTGAGCAACTGAGGCCCAAGTTCCTGCGGTCCGATATGGGCGTCACCGGCGGAAACTTTGTCATTGCGGAGACGGGTTCCGTGGCCCTGGTGACCAACGAGGGAAACGAGGGCATGTGCACCATCATGCCCAAGGTGCATGTGGTGGTCACTGGCATCGAGAAGGTGCTGCCAACGCTGGAGGACTTCGCCACCATCGCCAGGCTGCTGACCCGTTCGGCGACTGGTCAGTCGATCTCCAACTACATCAGCCTGCTAACCGGCACCCGCGCAGCTGGTGAAACCGATGGACCGGATCACCTCTATTTTGTCTTGGTCGACGGTGGGCGCTCTAGCCTGCTGGGCAGCGCTTTCCAAGAGATGCTCCGATGCATTCGTTGTGGGGCCTGCATGAACCACTGTCCCGTCTATCAAAAGATTGGGGGCCATGCCTATGGCTGGGTCTACCCAGGTCCCATGGGCTCCGTCCTCACGCCTGCCTACGCGGGCATCGAAAAATCGCTGGACCTGCCCCAGGCTGCCACCCTTTGCGGGGAGTGCCACGTGGTCTGTCCCGTCAAAATTCCCCTGCCTGACCTTCTGCGCAAACTCAGAGAGAAGCAGTTTGAGCGTCACCTGCGTCCTTGGTCGGAGCGGGCCTTGTTGGGCCTCTGGGCCTTTGCGGCCGCCAGACCGGCCCTCTATCGGACCGTCTACGGCATGGCGAGCCTGGTCCTGAGGCTCATGGGCGGGCGCCGCCACTTGATTCGGCAGCTGCCTTTGGTCAAGAGTTGGAGCGCCTATCGGGACATGCCAAGTCCGCGTGGCAAGACCTTCTCTCAGCAGTACGCGTCCTATCTGTCTAGACGTTCGGCGAGCGCGGCCACCAAGGCGGGTCCTCGATAGATCAGGCCGGTGTAGACCTGGACCAGGTCCGCGCCGGCTTCTCGCATGGCCAGGCCGTCTGCGGCCGACAGAATCCCCCCAACCCCAATGATGGGAAAGTCAGGCCCCAGATCTGTTCGGAGTTGTCGAACCGTCTGAAGGCTTCGAAGGTGGACTGGTTGGCCGGACAGGCCGCCGGTCTCGCTCGCATGTGGCAAGCCAGTCACCAGGCTGCGGTCCAGTGTGGTGTTGGTCGCAATCAGGCCGTCGATCTGTTTGGCGCGGACCACTTGGGTCAACTGCCCGAGGGCGGTTTCGTCCATATCGGGCGCAATCTTTAGAAAGAGTGGAACCGCTTTGCGGTGTTCCTGGGCCAATTGAGCTTGGGCCTCTTTGAGCTGATCGAGCAGGGCCTCCAAGGCCTGCTCATTTTGCAGGTTGCGCAGGTTCTTGGTGTTGGGCGAGGAGATGTTGACGGTCACGTAGTCGGCCCAAGGGTAGACCCCGGTGAGGCCTTTTAGGTAGTCGTCCGCGGCCTGTTCGATTGGGGTCTTGGCATTCTTGCCAATGTTGAGTCCCAGGACGCCTCGTCGATCCCTGACCCACTCGGACCGTCCAACGTTGGTGATGAAGGCCGATAGTCCTTGGTTGTTAAAGCCGAAGCGATTGATCAGGGCCTTGGCCTTGGGCAGTCTGAACAGGCGCGGCCTGGGGTTGCCAGGCTGGGCCTCTGGCGTCACGGTACCGACTTCAATAAATCCAAAGCCAAATCGAGACAGGCCATCGATGTGCGCAGCGTTCTTGTCGAGGCCTGCGGCCAAGCCAACCCGGTTTGGAAATCGCAGACCTGCCAGCTCAACAGGACTTGACGTTGAGATGGGTTGAGCGGCTGGCAAGAGTCCACCGAGCCACCGGTGGGCAAAGTCCAGTCCGGACAGACTGAGCTCGTGGGCTAGCTCGGGGTCTAAGGAAAACAGAACCCGTCTGGCCAAGGGATAGACGGTGAAAGCAAGAGCGGTTTTGGGCATTCGGATGTTAATCGGTGAGCGGTTTGAGGGCCCGCCAAGCGCCCTCGATCAGAACCTCGGCTGGCTGAAAGTTAGCCTTGTAGGCCATCTTTGGGCTGGCCTCAATCCAGTATCCCAGGTAAACATGGGGCAGCTTCATCTGCTGGCACTGAGCGATCTGCCAGAGAATGCCATACGTGCCGAGAGAGGATTTTTCGAGGCTGGGCTCGTAGAAGGTGTAGACCGCCGATAGTCCCTCTGGCAACACATCGATGATCGAGACCATGACCAGCTGTTCCTGGGCATCGTAGAAAGCGACCAACTGGGTATCGACTCGACTCTGCAATAGAAATTGGGCGTACTGGTCTTTGCTGTCTTGATCCATGCCTCCGCCAGCGTGACGGCTGGCCTGGTAGCGCAGGTACAGGTTGTAGTGTTCAGCCTGAAAGGCCAATGGTTCGATTCGTGCGGTCAGCTGCTCGGATAGCCGACGGTAGATTTTTCGTTGGGTTCGGGAGGGTTGGAATTTGGCAACTTCCAGTCGAATCGGCCGGCAGGCTCGGCAGTGATCACAGTAAGGCCGATAGGCAAAGTGGCCACTGCGTCGAAAGCCCAACTGGACCAGGTCGCCATAGACCGGTCCCGTGATCAGGTAATTGGGGGTGGCCACTTGCGACCGGGCCCGACGTCCCGGCAGATAGCTGCAGGGGTAGGGTGCAGTGACATAGAACTGCAGCCGGTTGATGGGCAGGTCGTTGAGGTCAGCCATGGGACGCCACGGGATGGGTGAGCGCCGACCAGTCACAGGCACTGATCGGCCAGCTGATGGGATTGGCCTCCACCGTCTGTTTCAGGTGCTGCTCAAAGTCTGCACGGGCCATGGGAGATGCCCCCAGGCTGGCCAAGTGGCTGGTCTCTTGTTGGCAGTCGATGAGTGCAACACCCGCCTGCCGACAGGCATGAACCAGTGCCGCGAGACAGACTTTCGAGCCATTGCTGACCCGGGTGAACATGCTTTCTCCAAAGACCATGGCACCGAGATTAACAAAGTAAAGCCCGGCCAACAGCCTTTGCCCCTGATACAGGCCCACGCAGTGCGCCAGGCCCAAGTCGTGCAGCCCCAGGTAGGCCCGCCGTATGTTGTCCGTGATCCAGGTACCGGCCTCGTCTTTGCGGGGCTCTGCACAGGCTGACATGACTTCTCCAAAATCTTGGTCAAAGTGGATCACCAGCCCCTCTTGGGCGAATTGCCTGGCGGCCTGTCGAATCGAGCGATGGCAGCGAAAGTGTGCCACCGGAAGAACCATGCGTGGGTTGGGCGTCCACCAGAGCACCGGCTCTGCGGAAGATGACCAGGGGAAAACCCCCCGCCCATAGGCCTTGATGAGGAGTTCTGTCGTCAGGCTGCTGCCAACGGCGAGCAGGCCGTTGGCACCATGCTCGTCCGTCCAAGCTTGTTGGCTTGGTGGAAAGTCATCGGATGGGCCTACCCAGGCCAGTGGCGGTCGGGAATCGTTCTGCATGAGGGTGAACGTTTAAGAGGCCTGTCTACCAATCCATCTTCGGCAGCTGCATGCGGTGCAGCCGACTGGTTCCCATGGATCGATCCTCCAGGTGCAGGCGCAGGGCTTGACGCACCGATTCGAAGGCCAGTTCATCCCAGGGAATGTCATCGGGTTTGAAGAGTCGGGCCTCCAGGCTTTCGACACCCGGTGCCAGGTGGGGGCTGGTCATGGCCGCGCGAAAAAAAAGGTGCACTTGTTCGACATGAGGGATGTCAAAGACCGCAAACAGGTCGTGGATCTCCACCTCGGCGCCGGCCTCCTCTAGTGTCTCTCGTCTTGCGCCCGCTTCCGTGGATTCTCCGATCTCCATGAAGCCGGCGGGCAAGGTCCAAAAACCAGATCGAGGTGCAATCGCACGTCGACACAGCAAGATCTGGTCTTGCCAGGTGCTCAGCGTACCCAGGATGAGCCGGGGATTTTCGTAGTGAATCGTCTGACACTCGGTGCAGACCGATCGGGTTCGGTTGTCATCGGCTGGAACCAGCTTTTCGATGGCATGTCCGCAACTCGAACAAAACTTCATGTATACTCTCCAGTTCTTCGACGCGGGGTGGAGCAGTCTGGCAGCTCGTCGGGCTCATAACCCGAAGGTCGTAGGTTCAAATCCTACCCCCGCTACCATCTGCTCACGCAGATTCCCGCTCAGCCTACCCCCGCTACCATCTGCTCACGCAGATTCCCGCTCAGCCTACCCCCGCTACCATCTGCCCACGCAGATTCCCCCAAGTGTCAGTTTCGTTTGACTCTTTTGACGTCAAGCGGCACAGTCACCCCATGACCCGCCCAGCCTACCCCTTTACCGCCTTGGTGAGCCAAGAGGACATGCAACTTGGCCTGCTCATGGCGGCCGTCGACCCACAGATCGGTGGTGTCCTGATTCTTGGCCAAAGGGGCACTGGCAAATCCACCGCCGTTCGAGCTTTGGCTGCGGTGCTGCCCGAGATTTCGGTCGTGTCTGGCTGTGCCTATGCCTGTGACCCCAAGGCCACCGCCGGGCTATGCGTTGGTGGTTGTCAGACCAGGTCTAAAACCAAGCGTTCCGTTCCAGTGGTGGATCTGCCCTTGGGCGCGAGCGAGGAGAGCATTGTTGGTGGGCTGAGTTTGGAACAACTGATGGTGTCTGGTCGACGGGTGTTTGAGCCTGGTCTTCTCGCCCGTGCCAACCGTGGCTTTCTATACGTTGATGAGATCAATCTTCTCGAAGACCACTTGGTGGATTTGTTGATCGATGTGGCTGCCAGTGGTGAGAACCGCGTTGAGCGCGATGGTCTGAGCCTGGTCCACCCGGCTGCCTTCGTCTTGGTGGGCAGTGGCAACCCAGAGGAGGGCGAGCTACGCCCCCAATTACTCGACCGTTTTGGCCTGGCCGTTGAGGTCACCACGCCACAGGTGCTGGCTGAGCGCATTGAGGTGGTGAGGCGTCGGGAGGCTTATGACCGAGATCCCGAGGCTTTTGTGGCCTCTTATGAGCAAGCCCAGGAGGCCCTTCAACGCAAAATCACGCAGGCTCGCCGGCAGCTCGACAAGATCAAGGTACCAGACGGCTTGCTCGAGAAGGCAGCAGGCTTGTGCCTGTCTCTGAACACCGATGGTCTGCGTGGTGAACTCGCGTTGATGCGCGCGTCCCGGGCGATGGCTGCTCTTCATGGTGCGCGCCAGGTCACGATTGAGCACCTCAAGACCGTAGCACCGATGGTCTTGCGTCACCGTCTGCGTCGTGATGTGCTCGATGAGACGACGGGCAATGAGAGGGTTGCTCGCGCGCTGGCTGCTCTAACGCCATGAACCGTCAGGCCATGACGCCAGAGTCTCTGGCGCTCTGCGCCTTTCTCGCTCAGCCCTCACGCCATGGAGGCTTGTTGATTCGGTCGGCTCGGCCTGGCCCGGTGCGTGAGGCCTTGGAGACAGTACTGAAGCGGGTGATCAAGTCCTCTGATGGTGCGAGGGGTGCCGCTGCGGGTGGCCGTCTGGCGAGGCTGTCGGCCTCCACGCCATCGGAGGCTCTGAGGCCGTCTTTGGACGTGGTGCAGACCCTGGCTGCGCGAGAGCCCATCCATGACCCGGGTTGGATTGACCGGCATCAAGACTGCCTGGTCTTGGTCAGCATGGCCGAGAGGATGGAGCCAGGCTTGGCCCACGAACTTGCACAGGCTTTGGAACGACGTCGCCTCCATCTTGTTTTGCTGGAGGAGTCCATTGGCGATGAGCCTGGGGTACTGCCAATCGTCCTCGATCGGATGTCGATGGTGTTGGTGCAAGATCGCTTGTGTCCAGCCGAGCAGTCCCCGGATGATTGGGCTCAGCAGGTCGAAGAGGTGACCCTGGCTTGGCCGCGCTCGACGCCTGCTCGCCTCGACTTGTCGCCTGACCAATGGCGTCGTTTGGCCGCCATGGCTGCGGCCTTGGACATTCCCTCGCTCAGGCCGCTCATGGCTGCTGGCCGTTTGGCGATAGACCTCACCCGACAGGCCTCACCCCGGCGGGCCCGCACGGTCTCGGACGAGGCCATTGAGCAGGCCTTGGTGGCCACGCTCTTGCCCCATGCTCGCAGATGGCCAGAGAAGGCCCCCGAGCAGGTCGCAGATGACCAGCAGTCAGCTGCAGACTCAACATCGGGCGAAGCAGAACAACCGGAGCATCTGTCTCGAGATGCCTCTAAGCAAGACCAGCCATCGGCACAGCCATCATCGGATCAGCAAGACCAACAAGACCAACAGGCCGTCGAGGCGGCACTCGTCGACCTCCAGCGTGGCCTATTGGGTGGAACCGGCATGGATCGCGGGGGGCTCAGCCGTCCGGGACTGGCCCGTCGAGAGGGCGGTCGGGCTGGGCAGAGAAGCTGGCACCCCAGTCGCGGCAGGCGTCTTCGAGTGATGGCTTGGAAGCGTGGACAGCCAGCCCGGCAACTGGCCTGGGTCAAAGTCCTGGAGCGGGCCTTGCCACTCCAGGAGATGCGCCAGCGGGTCTCTCCCTTTGAGGATCGGCTGTTGCTCATGCCCAGCGATCTGCGCATCTGGCGGCGGCAGCACCGGCGCCCATTGACGACTATTTTTCTGGTCGATGCCTCTGGTTCTATGGCGGCGACTCGTTTGGCGGAGGCCAAGGGTGCCGTCCAGGCTTTGTTGGCCGAGTGTTACGTTCGTCGGGATCAGGTGGCCCTGTTGAGTTTCGGCGGTCAAGGCGTTCGCGTGAACCTTCCGCCGACGCGATCGCTCGTGGCCGCAAAGAGGGCGTTGACCGCCTTGCCTGGCGGTGGCGCCAGTCCGGTCGCCGCGGGCCTTCAGGCGGTGATTCACTGGGTGGATCGGTTGGCCCAGCAGGGTGAGGATGCGGCGGTTGTGGTCTTGTCAGATGGGCGCGCGAACGTCTGTCTAGATGGCGAGGTGAACCGAGCCTTGGCGGGCCAGCAGGCTGAGCAGGCCGCGCGAGCCTTGGGTTTGCAAACCCTTCGATCGATCTGGATTGACGCCAGTCCTCGACCGGAACAGGCTGCTCAGGTGTTGGCGCATGCGATGTCAGCGGCCTACTACCCACTGCCATTTGCCAGCGCCAGCCAGATTCATGGTCTGGTGAGTTCGGCGATGAAGTCCACGACGGGGCGAGAATCCGTCTCGTGAAACAGGTGGCCACCTGTCTCTAGCCATTTGACCTTGGCCTTGGGCAGTTTGGTCTCCAAGATGTGTTGCAGGGCCCGGGCGGGAATCCATGGGTCGTCTTTTGCCGAGAGGATGGCGATGTGCCCGAGGCTTTGCAGGGTCGGATTGGCCAGAAAGCCAGGCAAGTCCGTGCCCGCCATAAAGGCCAGTGTTCCCTCTAAATGAGCCTTGGACTCAAAGAGCCTGCGGTAGCGGTGTTTCTGCTCTTGGCTGATGGGGCTGGCCGTCGAGGCCAGGAGCCGATCAATGACCGAAGCTTGCCCAGCCAGCCAGTGGCCAAGGGCCAGGCTCGGGCCGCTGCGAACCATGGGTCCCAGCCAAGGGCCCACCAGGCTGCTGTAAATCGCTGGCGGTGGGACCAGTGAGGGCGCCAATCCCAGAATGTGCCGGTGAGGCTGGTTGATCTTCATGGCCAAGGCCACGGCGGCTCCTGCCGAGTGACCAACGATCAGGTCTGGTGTGGCTTGCAGTTGCTGGAGCATCGTCTCTAACCACTCGCTCATCTCCCGCAGGCCAAACCCCGCTGGGCTGCTGGAGGTCGAAACGTGAGGCGAGGGGTGGAGCTGCTCGAACGTCGACTCACCATGACCGGGAAGGTCAGGGACCAGCAGTCCGAAGTCGGCCGGCAGTGCCTCGCAGAGTTGCGTAAAGGAGGCATGACTGCTGCCAGTTCCATGAAGCAGCATCAGCGTCGGGGCCCCTGGGCCGGCTGCGCGAGTCCAGCAACTGAGGCGCAGTGGCCATGGGCTGGGCAGCTGCAAAACCTGCTTCTGAAGACCGGCAATGGCCTCGATCGGATCTGTCTGCATGGCTAATTTGGAATTGACACCGAGCTGACTCCCCCCTAATGTCTACTTTAATAGACATTTACTAAAGTCAATTGTAATTGACAACTGGAGGGGCCATGTTGATCGAACGAATAGAGCGCGTGCTCCGAGCCAACCTGAAGGAAGCGGCTCATCCAGAGACACCCCCTCGGCTTGGTCAGGCCTTGGTCCATGCCGTGATGCCAGGCGGCGCAAGAATCCGCCCCCAGCTTGCGTTGGCCGTGAGCCTGGCGTGTGGCGATGATGACCCACACCTGTCTGAGCACTTTGCCGGTGCGCTGGAGTTGATGCACTGTGCTTCCCTGGTCCACGACGACCTGCCCTGCTTTGACAACGCTGCGGTGAGGCGTGGTCAGCCGTCGGTCCACAGCCAGTTTGGGGAGCGACTGGCCGTGCTGGCTGGCGATGCACTGATCGTCATGGCCTTTCGCTCGGTCATTCGATGCAAGACCCGGCAGGCTCATCGACTGGCCGATGTATTGGGCTATCTAGAATCTGCCGTGGGTCCTTCCATGGGAATCGTGGCCGGGCAGGCCTGGGAATGTGAGCCAGTCGCCCAGATTCAGGTCTACCAGCGTCTGAAGACGGGCGCCTTGTTCTCGGCTGCGACCATGGGTGGAGCGGCCTGTGCAGGCGCTGACCCTCGCGCTTGGCGGGTCTTGGGTGAGGCCTTGGGCGAGGCCTACCAGGTGGCCGATGATATTCGTGATGTGATCATGGATACGGTCGCCTTGGGCAAGCCGGCCTGCCAGGATCAGGCTCTCGATCGTCCCAGCGCTGCAAGGCAACTGGGTCTCGAGGGTGCATTGGGTTACTTTGATCAGTTGATTGCCAATGCCATTGAGGGCATACCGGCTTGCAGGGGAGCGGTGCGACTGCGCAATCTGGTGCTCAAGGAGTCGGAGCGATTGTTGCCCTTGCAACAACGATCAATGGCTCTGGATCCGCTAGCCTCGGCCTCGATGGCCTCAAGCTAAGGCTGGCATGCTGAACCTTGCAAGCCTGATCAGACGACCAGGCTTTTCGGATTGGGCTTCACGATCGCCTTTGCTGGGGTGGTTGGTCCGCCGCCAGGCTCGGCGGGTCTTCGACCTGATGTCTGGCTTTGTCTATACCCAGACTTTGTTGGCCTGCGAGCAGCTCGGCTGGCTCAAGGCGCTCGACGAATCCAGCCTGTCGGTTGACCAGCTCGCTGCCCTGGGTGAGTTGACCCAAGACCGAGCCTTGTTATTGGTGAAATCAGCTAGTTCGGTTGGCCTGCTAAGGCTTCAAGGCGACAAGGTCCAACTCACGCTGACGGGCCGGGTGATCGCCCAACAGGCGGGCTTGAGGGCCTTGATTCGACATCACCAGATCTTCTATGAGGACCTGGCCGCGCCCGCTGACTTGCTGCGTCATCCAGATCCCAGCACACGGCTTCGGCAGTTTTGGCGTTACGTCGAAAGGCGCGGCATGGACGACGGAGAGGCCACGCCAAGTGAAAGGGCGCAGACCGCTGAGTACAGCGCCCTGATGACTGCTACGCAAGACATGATTGTGAGTCAGGTCTTGGCCAGCGTGCGATTTCACGAAGCAGACCGGCTCTTGGACATCGGCGGTGGTCAGGGGCGATTTGCAGCCAAGATCAGGGCCAGTCATCCGAGCGTGGTGACCCATGTCTTCGATCTTCCAGGTGTGACCACGGCCAGCGACTGCGAGCCCATGGCGCGAACGGCGGGTGATTTTTTTCGGGATCCCTTCCCAACTGGTTTTCAGACGGTCAGCCTGGTGAGGGTTCTCTACGACCATCCTGATGACTGGGTGCTTCGCCTGCTCAAAAAAGTCCGTGACTACCTGGCGCCGCAGCAAGGCCGACTGATCGTAGCAGAACCCATGTCTGCTGAGGGTCGCGATAGCCGGATGGCAGAGGCCTACTTTGGCTTCTATCTCCTGTCCATGCGGGGTGGTCGGCCCCGTTCCCAATCGGAGTTGGCTGGCCTATTGCGGAAGGCCGGCTTCACCAAGGTGCAGCCCCGGTCCACCCCGCTTCCAATGCAGTGCAGCGTGATGGAGGCGTTCACGTGATGGCACCACCACTTTTGTTTGTTGACTTTTGTCAGAATTGGCCGACAATCGAGTGTAAGTAAAATTAGACACTCAAAAATGTCAATTTAAAATGACTACCCCATCATCCACCGAAGCAGTTGTCTTCAAGGCCCCGGGCGACATCACCCGTCGAACCTTGACGCTGCGCGAGCTGGCCTCGGATGAGATTCGGGTGGAGACGGTCTACTCCGGGATTTCCACCGGCACCGAGCGACTCTTGTATCGGGGTGAGATGCCCAGCTTTCCCGGCATGGGCTATCCCTTGGTGCCGGGTTACGAGTCTGTGGGCCGCATCATCGAGGTCGGCTCTGGTGCAGAGGCCCAGCTGGACCAGTGGGTTTTTATTCCGGGGGCGAACTGTTACCAAGAGGCCAGAGGGCTGTTTGGTGGCGCCAGCCAACAACTCCAGACCAGTGTCCAGCGGGTGATCCCACTGGCTGGTGACCCAGGCCCCCAGATGGTCTTGCTCGCGCTGGCTGCCACGGCCCTGCATGCGATTCGCCTCGCAGGGGCGACGCTGCCCGACCTTGTGGTGGGACATGGCGTCATGGGCCGATTGGCTGCACGGCTAACAGTGGCCTTGGGTGGGCAGCCGATGGTCTGGGAGACCCACGCTGATCGTCGGTTGGATGGCGAGGGCTATCTCACGCGAGACCCAGCCTACTGCAAGGGTCAGCAGTTCGACTGCATTCTGGATGCCAGCGGTGCTGGGGACCAGCTAAACCATTGGGTCAGCAGCCTCTCGCCGGGTGGTCAGATCATCCTAGCGGGCTTCTACAGCCAGCCCTTGAGCTTTCATTTTGTCCCCGCCTTTCTTCGTGAGTCCCAGTTCAAGGTGGCGGCCCAATGGCAGCCTACTGATCTCCAAGCGGTCTCCGAGATGGTTCACGACGGCCGTCTCAGCCTCGATGGGCTGGTGACCGATCTAATGCCGGCGACCCACCCCCAGCAGGCTTACGAAAAAGCCTTTGAGGACTTCGCTGCCCTGAAGGTGGTTATGGATTGGAGGTGTCTCTCATGACACAGGATTTGTCAGCCATTGGTCCCACGCCGGTTCATTTCATGATGAAAACCCGGTTGCAGTCAGAGGCCGCGATCGAGCCAGATCCGGTACACACCGGGCCGATTAAAAAAGAGACACAGATCATTGCCATCTACGGCAAGGGTGGCATCGGCAAGAGCTTCACGCTGGCCAACCTCTCTTACATGATGGCTCAGCAGGGCAAGAAGGTTTTGCTCATTGGCTGTGACCCCAAGAGTGACACGACATCCTTGCTCTTTGGCGGCAAGGCCTGCCCGACCATTATTGAAACCTCATCCAAGAAGAAATTGGCTGGTGAGGCGGTCGCGATTGGTGATGTCTGTTTCAAGCGCGATGGGGTCTACGCCATGGAACTCGGTGGACCGGAGGTTGGTCGTGGCTGCGGCGGGCGCGGCATCATCCATGGGTTTGAGACTCTCGAGAAACTCGGCTTTCATGACTGGGGTTTTGACTACGTCTTGCTGGACTTCTTGGGCGACGTGGTCTGTGGTGGCTTTGGTCTGCCGATTGCCCGAGACATGTGCCAGAAGGTCATCGTCGTCGGTAGCAACGACCTGCAGTCGCTCTATGTTGCCAATAACGTCTGTTCTGCGGTGGAGTATTTTCGAAAGCTGGGTGGCAACGTCGGCGTCGCGGGCATGGTTATCAACAAGGACGACGGGACCGGCGAGGCCGCTGCCTTTGCTCAGGCGGCGGGCATTCCAGTTCTCTCGGCCATTCCTGCGGATGAGGACATTCGCCGCAAGAGCGCGTCCTACGAAATTATCGGACGGCCAGAGGGTCAGTGGGGGCCGATGTTCGCCGATTTGGCCAGCAACGTGGCCACAGCGCCACCCGTTCGCCCAAAGCCGCTCTCACAGGATGAGCTACTTGGTCTGTTCGCAGGCAGCGCTGTTGGGCGAGATGTGGTCCTGGAGCCTGCCACCGTTTTTGACATGATGGGCCGCGAAGACATCACCAAGCCCTCTCTCGAAGTGGTCTACGACCAGGCTTAGTCAGATGAACGCACGACAGCCGATCCCGATTGTTCCTGACGAAGGCGGCGCCTGTGTCTCAGGATCGGAACGCATGATGGCGTCGGCGATGGCGGCCGGGAAGTCGGATCTGATGGAGCAGTACGCCAAGGACTATCCCAAGGGTCCGCATGACCAGCCCCAGAGCATGTGTCCAGCTTTTGGATCGCTTCGGGTGGGGCTTCGCATGCGTCGAACCGCCACGATTCTGTCGGGCAGTGCCTGCTGTGTCTACGGTCTGACCTTTACCTCACACTTTTATGGCGCGCGTCGTCCGGTGGGCTACGTCCCCTTTAACTCCGAGACGCTGGTCACCGGCAAGCTGTTTGAGGATATTCGGGAGGCTGTCTACGCCCAGGCCGATCCTGATCAGCTCGATGCCTTGGTGGTCATCAACCTGTGTGTGCCCACCGCTAGCGGTGTTCCACTCCAGTTGCTGCCCAAGGAGATCAATGGGGTTCGGGTGATTGGCATTGATGTCCCAGGCTTCGGTGTTCCCACGCATGCTGAGGCCAAAGATGTCCTGGCCGGTGCCATGTTGGACTATGCGATGAAAGAGATCCAGGCTGGTCCCGTCGCAGCGCCCCGAGCCGGTAAGAGCGCTTTGCCATCGGTCACCCTGCTTGGCGAGATGTTCCCTGCCGACCCCATGGTGATTGGCCAACTCCTCGCACCCATGCAGCTCAGTGCCGGCCCTGTGGTGCCGACGAGAGAATGGCGCGAACTCTACGCGGCCCTGGACAGCGTGGCCGTCGCCGCCGTGCATCCGTTTTACACCGCCAGCATGCGGGTCTTCCGGGCTGCTGGCCGACCGATGGTCGGATCGGCCCCCGTGGGCTACGAGGCCACCGCCAGCTGGATGGAGGCTATTGGCCGAGCCACCAACACACCCACCGACCGGATTGAGCAAGCCAAGCAGGCTGCGCTGCCCGGCATCAAGGCTGCCCTAGACCGGTCACCCATTCGTGGACGCATCACCGTGAGTGGTTACGAGGGATCCGAGCTACTGGTCGCGCGTCTGCTGATCGAAAGCGGTGCTGATGTGCGTTACGTTGGAACCGCCTGCCCCCGCACAGATATGAGTGCCGAGGATCGCGATTGGCTTGAGGCCAAGGGTGTCCAGGTTCAATACCGTGCCTCCCTAGAGCAGGATCTGGCAGCTGTCGAGGAATACCAGCCTGATCTGGCCATCGGCACCACGCCGGTGGTTCAGAAGGCCAAAGAAAAAACCATTCCCTCTCTGTATTTCACAAACCTCATCTCGGCCCGCCCACTGATGGGTGCTGCTGGTGCGGGGTCGCTGGCCCAGGTGGTCAATTCAGCCCTGGCCAACAAGGCTCGATTCGAGACCATGAAGTCCTTTTTTGGACAGACGGGACTGGGCGACAACGCTGGCATCTGGCAGAGCACGCCCGTGGAACATCCTGAATTTCGGGCGCAGGTCCGTCGACAGCAGGAAAGGCGGGCGGCACGTCGGGCCCAAGAGGCAATGGGGACCTAAGCCATGCTGATACTCGATCATGATCGTGCAGGCGGCTACTGGGGTGCGGTCTATGTCTTTACCGCCATCAAAGGGCTCCAGGTGGTCATCGATGGCCCGGTTGGTTGCGAGAACCTGCCGGTGACCTCGGTCCTGCACTACACCGACGCTTTGCCGCCGCATGAACTGCCCATCGTGGTGACAGGCCTGGCTGAAGAGCAGTTGGGTCGCGAGGGCACCGAGGGGGCCATGAAGCGAGCTCACGCGGTGCTGGATCCAGATCTCCCAGCGGTGGTCGTCACGGGCTCCATCGCCGAAATGATTGGCGGCGGTGTGACCCCTGATGGCATGAACATCGCTCGCTTTCTGCCTCGAACCATCGATGAAGACCAATGGCAGTCGGCCAATCGAGCCATGAGCTGGCTCTGGACCGAATATGGCATGAAGAAGGTCCCAGCCTTAAAGCCGCGGAAAGAGGGCGAGCGCCCAAAGGTCAATATCATTGGGCCCGCCTACGGCATGTTCAACATGCCCAGCGATCTCGCGGAGATCAAGCGACTCATTGAGGGCATTGGTGCCCAGGTGCACATGACCTTCCCGCTGGGTTCTCACCTGGTGGATGTTCCCCGACTGGCCGAGGCCGAGGTCAATGTCTGTCTCTATCGTGAGTTTGGGCGCCTGCTGTGCGAGCAGTTGGAGCGACCCTACCTACAGGCGCCGATCGGCCTACACAGCACCACGGCTTTTCTTCGCAGCCTGGGCGAACTCCTGGGCCTCGATCCAGAGCCCTTTATCGAGCAGGAAAAGCACACCACCATCAAGCCCATCTGGGACCTCTGGCGATCGGTCACGCAGGACTTCTTTGGCACAGCGACCTTTGGCATCGTGGCCAACGAGACCTACACCCGTGGTGTCCGTCACTACCTGCAAGACGAGCTGGGTCTGCCCTGCAACTTTGCGGTGGCCCGCAAGCCCGGCGAAAAGACGGCMWACGAGATGGTGCGCGACTTCTGCAAGAAGAAGGCACCACTGATTCTGTTCGGCAGCTACAACGAGCGCATGTATTTGGCTGAGGCTGGTGGTCGAGCCAGCTACATCCCGGCCTCCTTCCCGGGCGCGATTATTCGTCGGCATACGGGAACGCCTTTCATGGGATATGCGGGCGCTGTCTACCTCTTACAAGAGGTTTGCAACGGACTCTTCGACGCCTTGTTCCATATCTTGCCGCTCGGAACCGAGATGGACCGAGTGGAGGCGACTCCCACCGGGGTTGCGGCCTCTGCCGCTGGCAGCACACGCAGCCTGCCCTGGGCACCAGAGGCCCAACAGCTTCTGGAGGATCTGGTCTCCGCTCAGCCGGTCCTCATTCAGATTTCGGTCGCCAAGCGCATCCGAGATCGGGCCGAACGCCTGGCACGTGAGGCTGGTGACGACCTGGTCAAGATTGATCGAGTTCAGCAGGCCCAAGAGGCCTTGCACACGGGGGTGACCGCATGAACCTTGAATGCTTTCAGGGCAGGATGCGGACCCTTCATAGACACGAAGCAGCAGTTGCTTCAACCGAATGTCGTGACACGGTGTCACGGCTGCCTTCTCCACGCGGGCCCTGCGTGGATTTGATCCTTACGGATCAACTCTAAGGAGAACCTCCCATGAGCGACAACAGAAGCATCTCCGGACTGTCCGACGAAGAAGCCCAAGAGTTCCACACGTATTACATGCAGGGCTTGGTTGGATTTACGGCAGTAGCCGTCATTGCCCATATCTTAGTTTGGGCCTGGCGTCCTTGGTTCCACTAAATCTCTGATACAGGAGGCCTAGCCATGCAACAGAGTCCACCGCTTGTTCAACGCGCCACCGTGAAGGCTGATTCATTGGCCCTATCGATGGGTTTTGTCGCGGTCTACATCGCCTTCTTCATGATCGCGTTGTTGGCAACGATTCTGATGCTCAACTGGCGCAGCTGGTTTCCTGGTGCAGAGAGCAGTCGGAATCTTTTAAGTGGGGTCAGGGCGGCAGTCTATTCCCTGATGTCACATATCACCTGAGAAGGAGAAAACGTCATGTGGCGAGTTTGGAAACTATACGATCCACTGCGTGCAATGGTTGTACAGGGCGTGTTCCTGTTCGGCCTGGCAGCAATGATTCACCTCATTCTGCTGAGCACAGTCCGGTTCAACTGGATGGATGGCCTGAGCCAAGCCGAGTACAAAGCCTCGGTCGCGAAGGTTGCAGCACCAAAGTAGGCAATAAAGGCTTGCAACCTCAGTTCGCTAGCGCTCTGAGGTTGCAAGCTCATCGAACGAGGAGGACATCAAAATGGCCATGCTAAGTTTTGAGCGGAAGTACAGAATTCGGGGCGGCACCCTGCTGGGTGGCGACCTCTTTGATTTTTGGGTGGGCCCTTTTTATGTCGGTTTCTTCGGGGTCCTGACCATATTTTTTAGTTTTCTGGGCACAGCCCTGATCCTGTATGGCGCCTCGCAAGGTCCGACATGGAATCTCTGGCAGATCAACATCGCGCCGCCTGATCTGAAATACGGCTTGGGCCTTGCGCCGCTGATGGAGGGGGGTCTCTGGCAGATCATCACCATCTGCGCCATTGGGGCCTTCGGCAGTTGGGCGCTGCGGGAGGTCGAGATCTGTCGCAAGCTGGGCATGGGTTTTCACGTGCCAGTGGCCTTTAGCGTGGCCATCTTTGCCTATGTGACGCTGGTGGTCATCCGTCCCATTTTGTTGGGTGCATGGGGACACGGCTTTCCATACGGCATTTTGAGTCACCTGGACTGGGTGTCCAACGTGGGCTACCAGTTCCTGCATTTCCACTACAACCCGGCCCACATGATTGCGGTGAGTCTGTTCTTCACCACGACGTTTGCACTGGCCCTTCACGGATCGCTGATCCTCTCGGCTACCAACCCGGGCAAGGGTGAGACGGTTAAATCGCCTGAATACGAGGACACCTTCTTCCGGGACATCATCGGCTACTCGGTTGGCACCTTGGGCATCCACAGACTGGGTCTCTTCCTCGCCCTTGCAGCTGGCTTTTTCAGTGCGGTCTGCATCGTCATCAGCGGGCCCTTCTGGTCACGGGGCTGGCCGGAGTGGTGGGGCTGGTGGCTGCGGCTACCGATCTGGTCTTAACGAGGGACATGGGAGAAAAAAATGGCTGACTATCAAAACCTCTTCACCCAGGTCCAGGTCAATGGACCGATCGAAATGGGGATTCCCTTGGACAGGCCCAGAGACACCGCTGAGCGTGTGGGCAAGCCCTGGCATTGGCATCTGGCTGGGCGACTGGGCAACGCCCAGATCGGACCGGTCTATCTAGGCTTTACTGGGATTGCCTCGATCATCTTTTTCCTTATTGGCTTTACCGCCATCGGCTGGAACTACCTGGTCCAGGTGAATTACAGCCCGATCGAATTTGTTCGCCAGTTGTTCTGGCTGAGTGTGGATCCACCCAATGCCAGCTACGGTCTGCGGATTCCACCCATGAACCAAGGTGGCTGGTGGCTCTTTTCTGGCTTCTTTATCACGGTGTCGATTCTGCTGTGGTGGGTTCGCACCTATCGCCGCGCCGTTGCCCTGAAGATGGGGACGCATGTGGCCTGGGCCTTTGCCGGAGCCATCTGGCTGTATCTGGTCCTGGGCTTTTTTCGCCCCATCCTGATGGGCAGCTGGGCTGAGGCCGTGCCTTGGGGCATCTTTTCGCACCTTGACTGGACGACTGCCTTCTCGCTGCGCTATGGCAACTTGTTCTACAACCCCTTCCACATGCTGTCGATTGCCTTTCTGTACGGCTCTACCTTGCTGTTTGCGATGCACGGCGCCACGATTCTGGCGGTCAGCCGCTACGGCGGTGAACGCGAGATTGAGCAGATTGTGGACCGTGGTTCTGCCTCGGAGCGTGCGGCCTTGTTCTGGCGCTGGACCATGGGCTTTAACGCCACCATGGAATCGATCCACCGGTGGGCCTGGTGGTTTGCTGTGCTGACCTGCATCACCGGTGGCATAGGCATCCTCTTGACTGGCACTGTTGTTGACAACTGGTACCTCTGGTCGGTCAAGCATGGTGTGGCACCAGGCTACCCAGCCATCTGGGGACCAGTGGCTGACCCCATGTCTGCTGGCGCTCAATAAGAAAAGGATCTGACATCATGAAAAAGACCTACCAACAGTGGACCTTGGGGTTGATCCTTGGCATGAGCCTTCTGCTGACCGGCTGTGAAAGGCCTCCCAAGGTCACCGAGCAGATTGGTTACCGGGGTACCGGCATGGAGAAGGTAATCAACCCTCGCATCGAGTCGGTCACCAAGGCAGCCAATGTGGCACCGGAGGCCTTGCCGCCAGCCGAGAAGGGCGGCAAGAAGGCGTCCGCCATTTATAAGAACGTGAAGGTGCTGGGTGATCTGACCGAGAATGAGTTCAACCGGGTCATGCTGGCGATGACCACCTGGGTCTCACCTGAGCAGGGCTGTACCTTCTGTCACAACGCTGCCAATTTTGCCGAGGACACCTTGTATCAAAAGGTTGTGGCTCGCAAGATGATCGAGATGACCAAGACCATCAACAGCAAGTGGCAGGCGCACGTGGGCAACACCGGTGTGACTTGTTACACCTGTCACCGCGGTAACAATGTGCCCAACAAGCTCTGGTTCACGGCCCCCGAAGTCAAGACCGCTGGTCGCATGCTGGGCAATGATTTCGGTCAGAACAAGGCGGGTCAAGACAGCGTGAAAAATGCCTCGCTGCCCTACGATCCGTTCACACCCTTCCTGCTGAAAGACACGAACATCCGTGTGGCGGGAGACACGGCTCTACCGACTGGCAACAAGACCTCACTCAAGCAGGCTGAGTACGTCCATGGCTTGATGATTCACATGTCGGACAGCCTGGGTGCCAACTGCACGACCTGTCACAACACCAGAGCCATGGCTCAGTGGGATGAGAGCACGCCCCAGCGGACCACCGCCTGGGTGGGCATCCGTATGGTTCGGGATCTCAACAACAACTTTGTGGTGCCTCTGACGGGTATTCAGCCAGCCCATCGACTGGGTCCCACGGGTGATATCGGTAAGGTCAACTGCGCCACCTGCCACAACGGTGTGCAGAAGCCGCTATACGGCGTGCCCATGCTGCAGGCTTACCCAGAACTCAAGGGCAGCTTGCCGGTGGAGAAGGTCGCCGCCATGGCAGCACCGGCCAGTGCACCTAAAGACCATATGAGACGCTAACGGACACACAAAAGCACCTCCTCTCCTGGAGTGTGACTCAGGGCCCTCTCCCCGGGGGCGCCTGATTCAGCGCCAGCCAACGACAAATTGGCTGGCGTCTTTTTTTGTTGTCGGTGATGTCAGGCGTTTAGGATGACGACAGCGGCATTCAGGGCCGCTGCAAAACCAACCCAAGCCAAATAAGGCCACAACAACCGGGCCGCCTTCGGGGCGTATGGTATGAGATGCCGGATGAGCAGAACAATCGATCCCCAGAGCAGACAGACCTCAATCACCGCGAGTTCTGGTCTCTGCAGCTTGAAAAACAGCAGGCTCCAGCCAACATTGAGAACCGCATTGAGTGCCCACAGCGCCAAGAGTCGTTGACGCGTTTGGATGGCCTGCGTTGCGGTCGCACGCCAGGCCAGCACGCCGGACCAGGCCATCAGGGCGAAGAGCGTTGTCCAGGCCGGTCCAAAGAGCCAGTCGGGTGGTTTCCAGCTGGGCTGAATCAGCCCGTAGTACCAGGTATCTAGAACGGTGAGACTGCCGCCGATGCTCGCCGTGGCAAAGGCCAGTCCGGCGGCGACCCAGGCGTCGCGCCTCATGCTCGCGCAAAACCCAGCAGGTGGGCAATATCCTTGATCAGTATGCGCAGATGGGCCATCGGACGATGGCGGACGAGTGCTTTGTTCATATAGGTATCAAAGGTGAGTTGTTGAACATCTTTGTCTCGGCATATTTTGACAAACTGTTCGCGTCTTTTCTCGGTCTGATACCAGAAGCGTTGAAGCAAGCCCAGAATAAAGAAGATTCTGCCGTGGGCTTTCATGAAGGTCTTGCGGGCCAGCCTGAGATCCCGGCTGTCGGCACTCTTCAGAAAAGCCAAGCCGGCCTTGGCAGCGAGTTGTCCCCCGAGCATGGCGTAATAAATCCCCTCGCCTGAGGCCGGTGCGACCACACCGGATGCATCTCCCGCCAAGACCACGTTGTGACCATCGTCCCACCGGGGTAGGGGTTTGAGTGGGATGGGGGCGCCCTCTTTGCGCAGCAGTTCGCATTGGTCCAGCCCAGCACGTTGCTTGAGCAGTCCAGTTGCGTGCCGCAACGAGAAACCCTTGTCCATGCTGCCCGTTCCGATGCTCAGGCAGTCGCCATGCGGAAACATCCAGCCGTAGAAGTCGGGCGAGATCTCACCTTGGTAGTAGACGTCGCATCGGTCTGGGTCGTAATCCGCCTGTTGAGCCTGTTGGGCCTGCGGACGACGCAGGATCTCGTGATAGGCAAATACGGTCTTGCCACGATCGGCGCCTGGCACGGACTGCTTGGCCACCTGTGATCTGGCCCCGTCTGCCCCGATGACCAGCTTGGCCCGGATGGTCTGTTGGACAGGCAGGCCTCTCTCCTGGCCTGTCTCTACGTCGATGCGCCGCCAGGGACCTGCCTCGGGGGGGTGAATTCGGCTGAACTGTCCGGTCATCCGAGTGGCCCCAGCGCTAACCGCCCGCTGCCGAAGGTATTCGTCGAACTCGCCCCGATTCACCATGCCGACAAAGCCATTGTCGATGTGGATGTCGACCTTCTGACGGCTGGGGGCAATCATCCGTGCGCAACGAATTTTGGCCACGAGCAGGTGATCTGGAATCTTGAAGTCACGAATCAATCGGGGTGGAATGGCGCCGCCACAGGGCTTGATCCGGCCGGCTCGGTCGATCAAGGCCACTGACCACCCGGCCAGGGCCAGCTCTTCTGCGGCGATGGCACCGGATGGTCCTCCGCCGATCACCACGGCGTCATATGAGAGCGTCTCAGGCACGGCAAGTCTCCTCGGGTATTGGGGCCTTTAAGGGGCGGCCAGGGGTAGGTCCACAGGGGCTGGCTGCAGCAGTGGTCGGATCGACCGTGCTCAGGCGTCCCCCCAGAATGGCTGCCCAGAGAAAAGCGAGTGCCTCGAGGAGAAACACGGAGCCGTAGGCCGTGGCCAATTGACTCATCCATTGACCCGCCAGATCGGCCATGGCGGTGCCGAGCAGACCGCCCAGTGCAAATGCCAGAGCCTGGGCCGCACCCCAGACGCCCATGCGGGTCCCTTCTCGCTGGCCGGCTCCTTGGCCCGCCAAAGCCATCATGCTGGCGATGGCTGCGATTGAAAAAGCCCCGTTGGCCATGCCCAATACAAAGACGTTGAGCCGGAGCGGCCAGTCCTGCGGGCTCATCCCACCAATGGTGAGTCCGGCCAGGGCTGCGCCAGATACCAGGCAGCCAGTGACCGTCCAAAACCTCAGTAGCCCTTTGTGTCGCTTAACTGCTGGGATCAGTTGAGACAAGGGAACCAGCAGCATGCCCATCAAGACGCCTGCATGTTGCAGCCCGGACAACTGCGTGGATTCGCCTGGCGTATAGCCAAAGACCAGGCCCGCGTAGGGCTCCAGGATCAGATCTTGTGCGCTGAAGGCCAGCATGCTGATAAAGACAAACACGGTAAATTGCCGAACGGCGGGTTCGTCTAGCACGCTGCGCAAGGCTTGCCGAAAAGTCGTGGCGGCTGAATCGACAGATCGTGTTTCGCTGAGGGTCTGATCCAGCGCTCGAGCAGGCTCTAACCGCCAGGTCGCCAGCAGTGTGAGACTCGTCGCCAGGCTGGTGACCCAGGCCGAGACCTGCAGGAGCCGGTCCATGCTGAAGGGGTCCAGGAAGTGGCCAGCGGTTCCTGCTGTGACTGCAAAGCCAGCGATCATCATGAGCCAGACCACCGTCGCGGCGGGTGCTCGCCTGGCGGCTGGAACGGATTTGGCCAGTAAGGCCAGGACCGATGTCCCGCAGGCACTGACCCCAATTCCGATGCCGACAAATCCCATGGCACAAATGAAAAGGCCGGTCCGAAAGTCTTGGACGATCAGACCTGTTCCGAAGCCGGCGGTCAGCCCGCCAGCTGCGAGCATTAACATGCCGCCTCTGATCCAGGGCGTGCATCGACCGGATTGGTCGGCGCCAAACCCCATACGGGGTCGAATGATCTGCAACAGGTAGTGGCCAGCGACCATCAGCCCTGGGATGACCGCAGCCAGGCCCAGCTCGACCACGATTACTCGGTTGAGGGTGGAGGTGGCCAGGACCACAACCCCACCGATACAGGCCTGCACCAGGCCCAGTCGGATGATCTGCAGCCAGCCAAAGGGTTTGGTCATGATCCAGCTCCAATCTGCCAGGCACTGATCATCATGCCGCTCACAAACAAGGGCACACCGAAGCCGCTGAGCATCAGCGCTCGTTCAATGGGGGCCCGTTCAAACCAGATCATCAAAGCAGTCTGGGCGGCCAGCAGGCCCATCAGGCTGGTGGCGGCCCACGGGTGGCCCCAGCTGAGCAGCAGGAGCATGACCACCACCTGCGGCAACAACATGATGCCGATGGCCAACCGTGCAGCTGTCTGAGGACCATAGAGAACCGGTAGGGATCGAATACCGTGAGCCTGGTCACCGGCGATCGCCTTGAAGTCGTTGAGTGCCATGATGCCGGCCGCACCCGTGCTGTAGAGCAGAGCCAGCCAGATCACCGGCGCAGTAGGGGCCTGTCCGTTGGTCATGACGGCATAGCCGGTTAACCAGGCCAACCCCTCGTAGGCTAGACCGCAGGCGGCAATCCCCAGCCAGCCGTTTTGTTTGAGCCGAATGGGCGGCATGCTGTAGGCCCAGGCCAGCACCAGGCCGGCCATGCCGGCAGCAAACCCCCAGGGGCCAAGCAGGCTGGCCACTGCCACCGACAGCAGTGTCCAGAGGAGGGCCAATCGAAGCCCCCAGCTGCCGGGTAGTCGGCCAGAGGGGATGGGTCGACTGGGCTCGTTGATGGCATCCACGTGGCGGTCAAACCAGTCGTTGATGGCCTGACTGGTGGCGCAGACCATCGGGCCTGCCAGGATGATGCCCAAGAGAGCCAGTGACCAGTGGTCGGCGAGCCCTTTGCCAGACGAGACCACCCCACAGGAAAACGCCCACATGGGTGGGAACCAGGTAATGGGTTTGAGCAGCTCGAGTGCGGCACCAGCAGCCTGACGCAGGGGGCTGCGTTTGGCTGGGGTCGCGGTAGGACCTGTGAGCAGGTCCAGGGCGGCAGACCCTGGCGGATCGGGTTGAAGGGCCATAAAGGCATTCTCTACTTGACAAATTGAATCGTCAATTGCAATTTACAGTCTTAGAAGACTCCAAGGCAGCGCATTTATGGTGAACCAGCAGACCAAAGGACGCGTGCCGTCCGCGGTGGTGATTGGCAGTGGGTTCGGCGGCCTGGCTGCGGCGATTCGTTTGTTGGTCAAGGGGTATCGTGTCACCATCTTAGAGCGTCTAGATCGACCGGGTGGGCGCGCGCGCGTCTTCGAGCAAGATGGCTACACCTTCGATGCCGGTCCGACCATTGTGACGGCTCCCTTTTTGCTCGATGAGCTCTGGGCTTTGGCCGGACGTCGATTCGCGGATGACGTCACGCTGGTTCCCATGAACCCCTATTACAGAATTCGATTTGACGATGGCAGCTACTTTGACTACTTCGGTGATCAGGTGCGCATGCGCCAGGAGGTGGCCCGTCTGAGCCCCGAAGACGTGGCGGGGTTTGATCGATTCATGGCCGAGGCAGAGCACTGCTACGTCAAGGGGTATGAGGAGTTGGGCACGGTCCCCTTTGAGACCCTTGGGGAATTGCTGGCCTCGATTCCGGCGATGATCGACATGCGAGCCTGGCAGAGCATCTTCCAGATGGCCAAGCGACACTTCCGCAGCCACAAGCTTCAACAGGTCTTCAGCTTTCACCCCCTGTTGATTGGCGGCAATCCCTTAACGGTGACCTGTGTCTATAGTCTGATCCCCGCGTTGGAGCGACGCTATGGTGTGCACTCGGCCATGGGGGGCACTGGTGCGATTGTGCAGGCCATGGTGGGCCTCCTCCGGTCACTCGGCGGGGAGCTGAGACTCGAGGCCGATGTCTCGGAGATTCTGGTGGAGAACCAGCAGGTTCAGGGGGTGGCCCTGACCGATGGGCAGACAGTCCCCGCGGATCTGGTGGTGTCCAATGCGGATGCAGCCAACACGTATCGCCGGCTGATGCCCTCGGTTAAACGCAAGACGTGGACGGATCGGAAGCTGGCAGGCGCTGCCTATTCGATGGGTCTGTTCGTCTGGTATTTCGGTACCAACCGACGGTACGACGATCTGCCACATCATCAGATTCTCATGGGTCCCCGTTACGAAGGGCTGCTTCGCGATATCTTCCAAAACAAGGTGCTCTCGAAGGACTTCAGTCTCTACCTTCACCGACCAACTGCGACGGATCCCAGTCTGGCGCCGGCCGGCTGTGACAGCTTTTATGTCCTGTCTCCAGTCCCCCATCTGGACGCGGGAGTGGACTGGGCTCTGGAGGCGCCTCGCTATCGCGATGTCATCTGCCGTCAGCTCGAAGACACCGTCTGCCCTGGGCTGTCAGAGGCCATTGTGACCTCGCATTGGATGACACCACCAGACTTTGAGCAGGACTACATGGCTTACAAGGGGGCCGCTTTTGGCATGGAGCCACGCTTGTTGCAGAGTGCGTGGTTTAGGCCCCACAACCGAAGTGAAGAGATCGAAGGTCTGTTCATGGTGGGCGCCGGCACCCATCCGGGAGCAGGGATTCCCGGTGTGCTGACCTCAGCCAAGGCCTTCGACGCCATGATGCCCGCAGCGCATGAGTGGGATGGCTACGGGCCCAGAGCAGCCGCGGGCGAAGCACCCAAGCCCCGTTGGGTCAAGGCCTGATATGTACAGCCAGGCGCTGGTGCGACAAACGGCTCGGCAGTATCGAGCCGCCCATCTGAAGGCCTTTTCGCAGGGTGGATGCGACGCCCTGATGCGCCAGGGTTCTAAGTCGTTTTATGCCGCCTCGCGACTGCTGCCGCTTGATGTTCGCCGGCCGGTCTTGGCCCTCTACGCATTCTGTCGGGTCACCGATGACGAGGTGGACGGATCAGACCAGATGGCGACCGTCATGCAGGACCTTCGACAGCGCCTGCAGGCCATCTACCGCGGTCAGCCTCGCAGGCTGTTGGCCGATGAAGTCTTTGCCCAGGTGGTAGACCACTACCAACTCCCATTGGCTTTGCCGGCCGCCTTGCTGGAGGGCTTTGAGTGGGATGCTGAGGGGCGGATCTACGAGACGGTTGATGAACTCTGTGACTATGGAGCGCGCGTCGCGGGCTCGGTTGGGGCCATGATGGCCCTGATCATGGGGGTTCGAGAACCCTGGGCCATGGCTCGGGCCTGCGAACTCGGTGTGGCGATGCAGTTGACCAACATCGCCAGGGATGTTGGAGAGGATGCAGCCATGGGTCGGTGCTACCTGCCGCGTCAGTGGCTGCGTGAGGAGGGTATCGATGCCGAGCGTTGGCTCAGGCATCCGACCCATAGTCCCGGCATGGCGCGGGTGGTGGCCCGTCTATTGGACCACGCCGATGCTTTGTATCAACGGGCGGAGCAAGGCATCTCGGCCTTGCCCCGCAGCTGTCGCCCGGCGATTCTATCGGCCCGAACCATCTATGCCGATATTGGCCAATGCATCCGGCGGCAAGGGTGTAATTCGGTTGACCATCGAGCAATGGTCTCCAGGAGCCGAAAGCTGTACCGGGTGCTTCAGTCCTCTTCCTCGTTTCTGCTGGCGCCAGCCTGGCGCAGAGGTCATCGTCCTATTGAAGCGGTCAAGTTTTTGGTCGAGGCGGCGCTGCCATCGATGGCCGTGATCGCACCCAAGACCGTCTCTGACAAGGCAGGCTGGATGATTGATCTATTTCTGGAGCTTGATGCGCGCGGACGGGCGCAAAACCCCCGACGATCAGGACCGTCGGGGCATTCGCCAAGGTAGCATCCACTGGACCACCGGTGAGACCAGACGTTTAACGTCCAGCGTTTCGTGCATCAGAGGCACCGTCTCTCCATGTTGATTCAGGTGGGCCATTGACCTCGCATAAAACGGGGTGTCCTCCAGGATGCTCAGATGCTGTGGTGGAGCACCTTCGAATCTCAGTTGCCGTTGGATACGCCAACCAGTCACGCCAAGCGAACGTCGAGCAGGGGGCTCAAAGGCCTCGATTCGGCCGTCTGGACAGTATCGTTGGGCCAACAGGTTCTCTTGGCCATCGCGTTGACGAACATCGTAGATCACGCTGCAGCTGCCATCGGGCTGGTCTGCACGTGACCAGTCCCAGTCTCTAAAAGGCATCTCAATGGGCTCGTCGCCCTCGTTCGAGTCAAGGTACCCGTGACCAGACCAACGCAGGCCAGGCTTTGGAAAGTCCACCTCTATGCGGGCCATTGGTGCAATCGGCCCCCATCGATGTCGGCCGTTGCTGTCGAGTCTATCGACCTGTCGAAAGAGCTGTTGGGGGTGGAGAACGACTCGGCCTTCGACTCGGCGAGGCAGGGGGTTAGCCCATTCTCGGACCGAGATGACCAGTCGATCGCCCTCCCAACTCATTTGACTGGGGCCGAGGCGATAAAAGTCAGCGCCCCTTTGAAGGTGTCGACTGCCGCGCTCGGTCATGGTCCATCGCTTCTGGCCTGGGCTGTAGAGCGCCACGTTGATGGCACAGTGGTCCTCCGGGTTGACGACGGTGCCTTGTCGAGTGGCTCGACGGTGTGCCGATCGGTAGTAAGGCGAAAAGACACTGCCTACAAAAACAATGATCGTGATGCCGTGTTGGCCGCAGTCGCTTAGGCCATCGACATACCACCAGAGATAACCACCCGACGGGACGATCTGGTCGAAGCAAGGTCTTCCATCAGGCAGGCGGCCGCCAAACGACCCGACAGAGCGGCCATCGGCACTCCCGCGCCCGGATGAACCGTCCCCCCGGCCAGGTAGAGCCCCGGCATTGGGCCGCGGCTCGAGGCTCTGTGAAAGACTGACAGCCAGCCGTGTGGTGCTCGGCCATAGAGGGCGCCCTTGGAGCCCGGAAAGCGCTGACCAAAATCCGAAGGTGTTTTGATGGTCATGGGGGCCTGCATCGATAGCTTCAAGCCCGACTGGGCCAGGCGAGATAAAACCCGTTCTTGGCATTGCTCGATCTCCTCTGGTGGGAAGGCGCTGCGGCTGGCCTCGCAGGCTGGGGCATTGATGAGCATGAAGATTTTTTCTTGCATCTGGTCATCGGTACTCTGCCCGGCGCGACCGGCCAGTCGATCCTGGGCACAGACATAGACTGTGGGTCGCTCAGGCATCCGGCGATGACGAAAGATGGCAGTGAACTCATCCATGTAGTGATCTTGAAAAAAAACGTTGTGGTACTGAAGCCCGAAACCCTCGGCGCGGAAGACACCGGACCAGGTCATCGCCGACAGGGAGCTGGGGGTGCATTGATGGCTTGGGATCTGTCGGCGATCTGGGGGGAGTAGCGAGGAGGTCTTCAGCAGGCCAATGTCTCCATTGAAGACCACTGCATCAAAGTCGTATCGCTCGGCTGTCTCACCAGGCGGGCCCGCCAGCAGGCCGCAGGCACGCTGCTTGTATTCCAGGATCTGTTGGACCTGCATTCGATATTGGATCTTGCCACCCAGCTCTTCAACGGCCTTGGCCATGGCTTGTGCCAGCGCCTGCATCCCGCCTGACATCGCCCAGACACCGCGTAGCTCGACATAGGCAATGAGCAAGAGGGTGGCAGGCGCCTGCCATGGGGATCCACCGCAGTAGGTGGCATACCGGGCAAAGAGTTGTTGAAGGCGCGGATCCCTGAACCGGCGCTCCAGGTGTTGTGCCAGGCTCTGCAGAGGCCCGAGTCGCGTGAGCATGGCAAGGCCTGCAGGACCCAATGAGCGCGTCAGTCCCAGGAAGCTTGGCCGCTCACCTCGCATGTAGATGGGCTCCAGTCGGTGATAGACCGCTTGTGCCTGCTGCATGAAGTGCCCGAAGGCCGCTGCCTCGCTCTGACCGGCGAACGCCAAGATCGCCTGCCTGCTTTTTTCGAGGTCGGTGTAGAGATCCAGTCGGCTGCCATCTGGCCAATGGTGACGGGCCAGAACGTCTAGCGGCTGCAGATCAACCAGGTCCTCAAGCTGTCGCCCAGATGGTGCGAGCAGGTCATCAAAGACCCAACGCATGGTCATGACCGTCGGACCACTGTCGATGCCCTGGCCCAGAACCTGCTCCTGGTGAATCTTGCCCCCCGGTGCGGCTTGCTGCTCAAAGAGGGTTACCCGATGCCCGGCCTGGGCCAGGTCATAGGCTGCCGTCAGGCCGCCGATCCCGCCACCAATCACAGCGACCCTTTGGGACCGTGCGTGACTAGTCATAGGATCGCCCCTTCCATTGACCCCGTGCTTGCAGCAAACGAAAACGCGTGAACATGGATTCAGAGAAGAAATGCCGGCCGTAGGCGGCCGCAATGGCGCGTTGATGGGCGCCGGTCTGCGCATACTGAACAAGGGATGACTCTTGCTGCCACAGGCTGAGGGTGGCCTGTCGAAAGACCGGCATTTCTCCAAGCCCCATGGCCAGCTCGCAACCCTCTGCTCGTTCTAAGTCGGTCTCAGCGGCTGGTGATTGACGCCAGAAGTCCGCCGCTTTGCCAGGTCGAATACTGGCCCGTGTGAGTGAGACCACCGGTCCAGAGTCCGGCCTGTCCGCTGTGGCCTCGACGGAGAACCCGGACCAAGACCCACGCGATTGATAGGCCTGTAAGGTGAGCGTCAGGCAGTCTCGGCTGCGTTCTTGATAATGCTGAACCATGGGGCTGTGGCTGATAAACGCATCGGCTTGTGATCTGGATTGGAAGACTCCGAACCAGGCTTGATGGTCCAGACTCGGCTTGAGCTGAAAGCCGCCCTCGTCGCCGCTGCCGAGAAATTTCTGAAACAGCAACCCATGGTCGGACCCGATGCGATGCGGGGGCCTGATGACCGCCAGGGGCAAGCGCATGAGTCCCCACAACAGGTGTTGAGGCTGCCAGCGAACCAGGATGGCGATGGCCGTGGCACTCATCTGCTGGCCCTTGGGCAATTACTGAAGGTCGCCGCGATCCAGGCCGAAGCGACGCATCTTGACGTACAGGCTCTGCCTGGAGAGGCCCAGCATGTCCGCGGCAGATGCCCGGTTGTTCTTGGTGAGCTTGAGCGCGGCCTCAATGCATAGTTTTTCGATCAGGTCGACCGTCTCGCCGACGATTTCCTTGAGGGGCATGCGACCCACCAGGTCAGAGAGATCTTCGTGAGATCGTCCCAGTCCACTGGCCTGGGCTGGTTGGGGTTGAAGACGTCGTCCGGTGTCTCGGATGGTGAAGGCAAAGAGAGGCTCTTTGTCCTGCGGCAGGCTAATACCCGATATCTCCGCTGGGATGGCGGCACCCGCGTCCGACACCAGTTGAGTGGAAAAGAGTCTCACCACGCCGCCCTGCTGTAGGCCGTTGATCAGGACCTGGAAGTCGGTGTTGGCTCGCCCAAGCCAACGGCTGATGGGCTCACCCAGCACCTGCCCATGGTGAGGCAAGTGGATGATCTGGGCAAAGGCCGGGTTGGCATGCAGAATGATGCCCCTGCGGTCGGTGATCACCAAGCCGTCGGTCATGAGAGAAAGCGTCTCTTGGAGCAGATGGTGGTCTACACCCTGTCCATTGGGCTGTGAATGGGTGTCGATGCGCAGCAGGAACGCCGTTTCGTTTTCGTGCCGAAGGTGTGCCACATGAACGGTGGACTTTTGTTTGTGCTGTCCAAATCGAAGGCTGGCTTGTCCAGATCGTCCGGACCCATCCACTTCGCGCAGGACTTGATTAAAGGCGCCCAGAGACGGCGCGCTCACCAAGGTCTCCAGTTTCTTGTCCAGAAGTTGCCCGCCAGACAGGCCAAAGAACGTCTGACTGGCTTTGTTGGATTCCAGGATACGGCCGTGCCGACCTTCGATCATCAGGATTGGATCGCGGATGAGATCGAACAGGGTCCGATATTGGTTCTCAATCGACCGCATTCTCAGATAGTCCTGCTCGAGCATCTGTTGGGCTTGAAGCAGCCTGGATTGCAAGGAGGCCATGGCGCGCAGGTCTCGACCAATGGCGGTTAGACGATCGTCGGTTGGGCTCTGGACCAGGGAGTAGAGGACCGGAAACTCAGTCTGGTCTTTGAGAACGTGGTTGATATGGCGCCAGCGTGTTGGACGTCCCGTCTGCTTGGCCTCGGTCAGCATTTCCTGAATCTTGACGCGACTCTCGCTGGTCACGGTGTCCAGCCAGTTGCGTCCGATCCAGTCTTGTCCCATCGCGGGTAGATCCTGGAGGCCAGAACTGGCCTGGCGGATGACGCCAGATGAATCGATGTCTAGGTAGAGATCTGCAGCCGCTTTGAAGAGATCAGAGGGAGCTTGCTGCGCCTGGGCCTGACGTGCCTTGTTACTTGATTTGGGCACCGGCCTGATCGCGTCTGCGCTGAATGTGGATCTGGGCTGCTGCCAGGGCCGCCGGTGCGTCACCCGAGACCAGGTCTGCCTGGCAGGCTGCGGCGAGTTCGGGGAAGATGGAGGGGCCTGGGCCGCCAATCATGATGATGGGATTCGTTTTGGTTGTAGCTTGTTTGAGCGCGAGTATAAAGGCTGGCGCCTCGATCATTTCCTGTTCACAACTCAAGGAAACCCCTAGTAGGTCAGGGGCGTAGCGTTTGGCTTCATCGCAGATGTGTCCAGTCGTTTCGCCGAATGACAAGCCGGTCTGCCAGCCAGCTCGACAGAAAAAAGCGCTGATCATTTGGACGCCCAATCGATGCTGGGCGCCTGCTGGTGTGCAGAAAAAAGCGCTCGGCCTTGGCTGGCCATCCGGTGTGGCCATTAGACTGCCTGGCTGACGTGGTTCGGTCTGGAAGTCGTGCAGCAAGCGGTGAAAGAGTTGTTGAAGCTGCCAGAGCCCCGTGGTGACATCAACGAAGCTGCAGCTGTCCTCTTTCCAGCGAGATCCCAGGATCCGCGCTGCTGGCTGAAGGACCTCTAGAAAAATCGATTCCAGCCTAAGGCCACCGTCTCTGAGTTTTTGCAGGTATTGCTCGCAGTCCGGCAGTCTGGCCTCGAGGGTCAGTAGAGCCAATTGGTGGGCCAGGGCATTGGTGTGCTCGAGGCTCTCGCGGCTCGGGATGTGACTGCCCAGTCGCCCGAATGGGTGGGCCTCTGGAGCACCAAGATCGAGCATGAGGAGTCTTGGAATGAGCTCGTGCGCCACGACGTCTTGGATGTCATGGTCATGCGCCACATTGCCCTGCTGCTGCTGCGGTGGGCTCTGGCCCACACTTGGTCTGGTCATTATTCGCCCCCTTTGTGCCCAGCCCGACCGGATCTTGGCAGGGGGTCCTGCCCAAATCGGTGAGCTCGCACGCGAATTCAGTTCTTCCATCTTCCTCTCTTTTTGGGCGATGTCCACGACCGACGACAATTTATTTTGTCTAGGACATAGCAGTTTGTCAATTGAACTAGATGTCAGAATTTATTGACAATTTTCGATCGGACTCCTAGAGTGGAATTCATCAGAAATTGTGGACGGGGAGGCCGAGGACCATGACCGATTGGACGGTTCGGGGGCTAGAGATCAAAACTCAGGCGGAACGCCCCGTGGTCTATTCGCCGGAAGAGAGGCGTCGGCGGGACCAGACGGGATGGACACTGGTGCAGGGCATCCTGGCACCGGTTCAATTTGTTGTCTTCTTGGTCAGCCTGGGTTTGGTGCTTCGTTATCTGCTCACCGGGGATGGTCTGGCTGTGGCCGGTTGGTCCGTGGTGATCAAGACGGCAGTCTTGCTGCTGATCATGGTGACTGGCGCCATCTGGGAGAAGGTGGTCTTTGGTCAGTATCTCTTCGCCAGACCGTTTTTCTGGGAGGACGTGGTCAGTATGCTGGTCATTGCCCTCCACCTGGCGGTGACCATGGCCTGGTTTGGCTGGGGGCTTCACTTGAGTGATCAGAGTGCCATGGGACTGGCGCTTCTGGCCTATGCCAGTTACCTCATCAATGCCGCACAGTTTCTTCGCAAATTGCGTCTGGCCCGCCAAGAGGTCCGTCATGCCTAACCGGGTTCTGGACCAAGAGACCCACAGAGCAGGGGGTGCGGTCGTACCCCCGGTCGGGCTTGGTCCAACGGTCGTTCGAGAGCGCGGACAGCACGAGGTCTTTTGTGGCCTCACCAGCATCGTCTGGCTCCATCGAAAGATGCAGGACGCCTTCTTCCTGGTAGTGGGTTCCCGTACCTGTGCGCACCTGGTCCAGAGTGCAGCCGGGGTGATGATTTTTGCAGAACCGCGTTTTGGCACGGCGATTTTGGATGACCGTGACCTGGCCGGACTGGCCGATGCCCACGATGAGTTGGACCGGGTGGTCGACGAGTTGCTCTCGCGCCGGCCAGATATTCGTGTCTTGTTCCTGGTCGGCTCTTGCCCATCCGAGGTGATCAAACTCGATCTGGGGCGGGCAGCCGAGCGGCTCTCGAGTCGGCATGGTCCAGATCAGCGGGTGGTCCATTTTTCGGGCAGCGGCATTGAGACCACCTTCACCCAGGGAGAGGATGCCTGTCTGGCCGCGATGGTGAGTCAGCAGGTGGATCGTCTATCCAAGGCTGACCCTCAGCCAGGACAGGGGGTACAGCCCGCCGAGCTGGTTTTGGTGGGCAGCCTCGCTGATGTCGTGGAAGACCAATTTCGTTTGATGTTGACTGACCTGGGCCTCACGAGAATCAGATGTCTGCCTGGTCGTCGTGGTGCCGAGAGGTTGGTGGTCAATGAGCAGACTCGGTTTGTCTGCATGGCCCCTTATCTCGCAGAGACCGCTCAGCGCCTCGAGTCATTGGGTTGTCGTCGAATCCCGGCGCGCTTTCCCTTCGGATTACAGGGCACCACCGATTGGTTTCTGGCGGTTGGCCAAGCATTTGGCTATGCGAGTGATCGGGTTTTGCACGTGATCAAGCCTGCGCAGCGTCGAGCACAGCTGGCGCTGACGGCCATGCGGCCCATGCTCGAAGGCAAGCGGGTCTTCTTCTTTCCAGACAGTCAACTGGAGATCCCTCTGGCCCGCTTCCTGGCTGAGGAAATGGGCATGAAGGTGGTCGAAGTGGGTGTGCCTTACCTGCACCAGGCCATGATGGCGGAGGAGCTCAAGCCGCTCTCCGCTGACTGGCGAGTCGTGGAGGGGCAGCACCTGGAGCAACAACTGGCCCGTTGTCGTGCGGCCAGGCCGGACCTGGTGGTCTGCGGTCTGGGACTGGCCAATCCACTGGAGGCCGAGGGCATGAGCACCAAATGGTCCATCGAGCTGGTCTTTACGCCCATCCAGGGTTTTGATCAGGCAGGTGATTTGGCCGAGCTCTTTACCCGCGGCTTTGCACGCAAGGCGCGCCTCGCCCGTCGTATTCCGATTAGGGTGGCCGCATGAAGCTCACACTCTGGACCTACGAGGGTCCCCCACACATCGGCGCCATGCGGGTGGCCTCTGCGATGAAGGATGTACACCTGGTCTTGCATGCACCCCAAGGTGACACCTATGCCGATCTGCTGTTCACCATGATCGAGCGCAATGACCATCGACCGCCGGTGACCTACACCACCTTTGGTGCCCGTGACCTGGGAAAGGACACGGCGGCCCTCTTTCAGGACGCGATTCGGGAGGCCGTTGAGGTCCATCAACCCAAGGCGCTCATGGTGGCAGCCTCCTGCACAGCTGAGCTCATACAGGACGACCCAGCCGGCCTCTCCTCCGCCTTGAATCTACCGATTCGAGTGATTCCGCTGGAGTTGCCTGCGTATCAGCGCAAGGAAAACTGGGGGGCGTCTGAGACGTTTTATCAGATGGTTCGGCATTGCCTGATCGGCATTGACCCGCAGGCGAAGCGGACGGATCAGAGTGGGCCCACTTGCAACATTCTGGGTTTCATGGGCCTTGGCTTTCGTCATCGGGATGATCTGAAGGCCATAGAGGAGTTGATCCGGGCCATTGGGATTGGCATCAATGTGGTGGCGCCGTGGCAGGCGGGTCCAGATGATCTGCAGCGCCTGCCATTGGCTGACTTCAACATCATGCTCAACCCCGAGCTCTCAGAATCAACCGCCCTCTACCTCAAGCGGCAGTGTGGTCAGCCGTTCACCCAGTCCATTCCAATTGGCGAGCAAGCCACCGATGCCTTTGTCAGGGAAGTGGCTCTCTTGGCGGGTCTGGATCCTGATCAGGCTGTCCTTCGTGCGCGTCAAGCCCAGCCCTGCCGTGCAGCCTGGTACGCCGCCTCGGTGGATGCGACCTATCTCACTGGCAAGCGGGTCTTTATCTTCGGCGATGCCAGTCATGCTGTTGCGGCAGCCAGGGTGGCCACTCAGGAGATGGGTTTTGATGTGGTGGGATTGGGCACCTACAGCCGCGAGCAGGCCAAGCTGGTGCGGGAAATGGCTGCGGAGTTGCATCTAGAGCCTCTCATCACCGACGACTACCTCGAGGTGGAGCGGGCGATTGCCGCCACCTCACCGGAGTTGGTGTTGGGAACTCAGATGGAGCGCCACATTGCCAAGCGCATGGGCATCGCCTGTGCGGTGATCTCGGCCCCGGTTCATGTTCAAGATTTTCCCGCGCGCTATGCCCCGCATATGGGTTACGAGGGCGCCAATCAACTCTTTGACGCCTGGGTGGCCCCTCTCATGATGGGTTTAGAGGAGCACCTGCTCAAGATGTTTAAGGAGGATTTTGAGTTTCATCCTCAGGCTGTGGCCTCTCATCTGGGTGTTCAGCCTGTTGCACCTGAGGTCGGACAGATGGCAGGCGGTTCATCGAGCAGCGCATCGGACGGCGAGCTGGAGGCGGCACTGGCGTGGAGCCCCGAGGCGCAAAAGGAACTGGGACGCATCCCGTTCTTTGTTCGGAGCAAGGCCAAGCGCAACACCGAGCGGTATGCCCAGGCCCATGGCGTGAGCATGATCCAGCGTGACACCCTTTACGAGGCCAAGGCCTTCTATGCCCAGCATCGATAAGCGCGCACACGGCGAGACGGTCACCATGGTGATTGTCACCATGGACACTCACCTGTCATCGGCGACGGCTATGGCGGCCCGTCGTCTGACCAAGCAACACCCTGGCCTGGTGTTGGAAATGCATGCCGCCTCCGAGTTCAGTGCTTCAGCTGAGGCCTTGGTCTCGGTCCAGGCTGCCATTGCGCGAGCCAATATCTTGGTGGTCTCCATGTTGTTCCTGGAAGACCACTTCAAGCCCATCCTGGCCGATCTGCAAGCGGCACGCGACCGCGTCGACGCGATGCTCTGCATCATGTCGGCTGCAGAGGTGGTCAAGCTCACTCGACTGGATCGTTTCGACATGAGCAAGCCCAGCAGTGGACTGGTGAGTCTGCTCAAGCGTCTGCGGGGTAAGTCTGGTGGGTCCGAAGGCGGCGAGTCAGGACGCAGTGCGACCAATACGGGTGGGGCGGCCCAGATGCGCATGCTGCGTCGGCTGCCCAAGATTCTTCGCTTCATACCGGGGACAGCCCAGGACGTTCGAATCTATTTCTTGTCCCTGCAGTACTGGCTCGGGGGATCTGAGGACAACATGGTCGCACTGGCCAGGTGCCTGGTGTCTCGGTATGCCAAGGGGCCTCGGTCTGGCTGGCAGGGCTTTGCCAGTTTCCAAGAGCCGGTGCTCTACCCCGAGACGGGTCTCTACCATCCCGATCTTTCCGGCCGCTTAACCGAGCACCTTGATCAGCTGCCTGGTGTGTCTGGACGAGCAAGAACCTCCGCTGGTCCTCGGGTTGGTCTGCTCTTGTTGCGGTCTTACCTGCTGGCTGGCAACACGGCGCACTATGACGGCGTCATCCGAGCCCTTCAGGCTCAGGGTTTGGTGCCGGTGCCCGCATTTGCCGTTGGCTTAGATGCCCGCCCAGCGGTTGAGGCCTTCTTCAAGAAAGACGGTCAATCGACCGTCGATGCGGTCGTGTCGCTGACAGGCTTCTCTCTGGTGGGTGGACCCGCTTACAACGACGCCCAGGCGGCCGAGGAACTGCTCGCTGGGCTCGACGTCCCTTACATCGCGGCCCATCCGCTGGAATTTCAGACCCTGGCGGATTGGGGTGACTCTGATCGGGGTCTGATGCCGGTGGAATCCACCATCATGGTGGCCATTCCCGAGCTCGATGGGGCTGTCTCTCCAATGGTTTACGGTGGACGTCCTGGCGCAGCGGGCCAGGTCTGCCACGGCTGTCATCGGGCCTGTCGCTTTGACGGTTTGGACAACACCCTGGACATGGTGTCTTGCCCGGACCGGGCGGAACAGTTGGCCCACCGGGTCAAGCGGCTGGTAGCACTGCGAACTGACCCCATCGAATCTCAGAACCTGGCCTTGGTGATTTTCAATTTTCCGCCCAACGGCGGCAGCGTCGGCACCGCAGCCCACCTCTCGGTCTTTGAATCCATGGTGCATACCTTGAAGGCTCTGAAGGCGGAGGGCTACGATGTCCAGGATCTGCCTGCTGATGCCGATGCCCTTCGGCAGGCCTTGCTCGAGGGCAATCGTCACCGCCATGGCACAGAGGCCAACGTCTTGGCTGAGCTGCCGGTGTCCGAGTACATTGCGTCCGAGCCTCATCTCCAAGAGATCGAGGCTGCTTGGGGGCCAGCGCCAGGGCGACAGCTCACCAACGGACGAAGCTTTTTTGTTCAAGGGCTGTCATTCGGGCGGGTGAAGCTGCTGGTGCAGCCTGGTTTCGGCTACGAGGGCGATCCCATGCGGCTGCTCTTTGAGAAAGGCATGGCACCGACCCATGCCTTCAGCGCCTTCTATCGATTCATTCGCGAAGATCTGCAGGCGCATGCCATGGTTCATTTTGGAACCCACGGCGCCATGGAGTTCATGCCGGGCAAGCAGACCGGCAGTTCCGGGACCTGCTGGCCCGATCGTCTGATTCAACAGACGCCCAACTTCTATTTGTACGCCGTTAATAACCCCAGTGAGGGCACGATTGCCAAACGCCGGTCCGCCGCGACGCTCCTCAGCTATCTGACACCATCGGTCTGCGAGGCCGGCCTCTACAAAGGCCTGGCTGATCTCAGGCAGAGTCTCGACCGCTGGCGTTCAATGCCTTTGCAGATCAAGGGCCGTCTGGATCTCGCGTCTGAGGTCGGTGGCGTTGCCAGTGTCGTCGTCGAGCAGGCCCGGGCCCTGGAACTCTCGGTAGCAGTCGATCTTGAACAAGACCAGGTCGGTCAGGTCGACCAGGCCTTTCAGACCTTGCGCCAGAGCCTGGATGAGATTGAGGGGACGCTGATCCCGCAGGGCCTGCATGTCTTTGGCCAGCCCATGCCGCTGGGGGAGCAGCGAGAAGTCTTGTCAGCCATGATCAAGGCCTGCCAACTCCAGTTGCCCGAGCAGGCGATTCCGGAGATTCTCTCGATCCTGGTCGAGTCTCAGACCCAGGACAAGGCCAAGGCGGCGTTGAAAAAGTTGGTCTCTGCCGATGTGGCTGAGTCCGATGCACTGGCCACCTTGATGCGCGTGGCCTTTGGCCTGCGAGAAAACCACGAGATGGAGTCCTTGCTCAAGGCCCTGAGAGGGGAGTTCATCCTGCCCTCGGTGGGTGGCGATCTATTCCGTGCGCCTGAAATTCTACCCACCGGTCGTAACCTGCATGGCTTTGATCCCTTCCGCATGCCCAGTCGTTTTGCGTGGCTGGATGGCCAGCGACAGGTGGAGCGGCTGTTGGCTCGGCACCTAGAAGCGTCTGGGCAACTGCCCGAGTCTGTGGCCATGGTGCTCTGGGGAACCGATAACCTGAAGACAGAGGGCGGGCCCATCGCCCAGGCCATGGCGCTCATGGGCGCTCGCCCCCGATTTGACGGATTTGGTCGTCTGGCGGGAGCCGAGTTGATCCCGCTGTCTGAATTGGGTCGTCCACGGATTGACGTGGTGGTGACCCTGTCCGGCATCTTCCGAGATCTGTTGCCGCTGCAGATTCGCATGCTGGCCGAGGCCGCCTTGTTGGCCGCTCAGGCCGATGAACCGCTTGATCAGAATGCCATTCGTCGTCATGCGCAGATGACCATGGCAGAGCAGGGCGTCGATCTGGAGACAGCAGCCCTGCGCGTGTTTGGCAATGCTGACGGTGCATACGGGGCCAATGTGAACCACCTGGTCGACCAGGGCTGTTGGCAGAACGAGGATGAATTGGCGGACTGCTACGCCCGTCGAAAGGGCTTTGCCTACGGTCGCTCGGGGCAGCCGGTTCGTCAGCCCCAGGTCTTAGAAGCGGCCCTCTCGCATGTGGATTTTGCCTATCAAAATCTGGAATCCCTCGAGGTGGGCATCACCTCGATTGACAACTACTTCGACACGCTGGGCGGCGTGAGTCGGCTGATTCGCAAAGCCAAGGGCTCGAACGCGGAGACGCCGGTCTACATCGGCGATCAGACAGCTGGCCCGGGTGTGGTTCGAACGCTGTCCGAGCAGGTGGCCTTGGAGGCCCGAACGCGCGTCCTCAATCCAAAGTGGTATGAGGCCGTGCTCTCACACGGCTATGAAGGGGTCCGCCAGATTGAGGCTCACCTCACCAACACCATGGGCTGGTCCGCAACGACTGGCCAGGTTCAGCCCTGGGTCTATCAGCAACTGACCCAGACCTTTCTCATGGATCAGACCATGCGCGACCGCCTGGCTGATCTCAACCCCAATGCATCGGCCAAGTTGACTGGCCGGCTTTTGGAAGCCTCTGACCGCCACTATTGGACGCCAGACCCCCAGACCCTGCAGGCCCTCCGAGAGGCCAACGACCTCTTCGAGGACCGCATAGAAGGCCTTTACCAAGGAGCATCGACTTGAACATAGCAACCGTACCCTTTAGCGAGATTCGCCGAACGGGTCGTCCTCCCGACGGTGAGGGTTCCGTCCAGGTCTCCTTGGACCCCAATCTGTCGATTGGCCAAGCCAAGGTGTTTGCCGTCTATGGAAAGGGCGGCATCGGTAAAAGCACGACCTCTTCCAATTTGTCAGTGGCATTTTCGAAGCTAGGCAAGCGGGTCATCCAGATTGGCTGCGATCCCAAGCATGACTCCACCTTTACTCTGACCAAGACCCTGGTGCCCACCGTGATTGATGTACTCGAGCAGGTGGACTTTCACCCCGAAGAGCTGCGGGCCGAGGACTTTGTGTACGAGGGCTACAACGGCGTGCTCTGTGTCGAAGCCGGTGGCCCACCTGCAGGCACTGGCTGTGGGGGCTATGTGGTGGGGCAGACAGTGAAACTGCTCAAGGAACACCACCTGCTCGATGAGACGGATGTGGTGATCTTTGATGTTCTGGGTGATGTGGTCTGCGGTGGCTTTGCTGCCCCCCTGCAGCATGCGGACCGCGCTTTGATCGTCGCGGCCAATGACTTTGACTCGATTTTTGCCATGAACCGAATTGTCCAGGCCATCAGCGCCAAAGCCAAGAATTACAAGGTCAGGCTCGGTGGGGTGATTGCCAACCGCAGCGCCCAGACGGATCAGATTGATCGCTTTGCGGATCGAGTGGGTTTGTCAAGACTGGCGCACTTTCCCGATCTCGATGTCATTCGCCGCAGTCGACTGAAGAAATCCACGCTCTTCGAGATGGAGCCCTCGCCCGAGCTCGAAGCAGTACAGCAGGAGTACCTGCGCTTGGCCGCTGCCCTGTGGGCCGGTACCGCGCCCATGGCACCCGACTCCCTGAAGGACCGGGAAATTTTTGATCTTTTGGGATTTGATTGATGAGTAACCACAGCTATTTTCAGCGCAGAAGCGAGATCGAATCCTATTTCGATCGGACGGCAGCCGAGGCTTGGGAGCGCCTGACGTCGGATGCACCGGTCAGTGGCGTTCGGGCCACGGTTCGGGCTGGTCGTGCGGAGATGCGTCAGCTGATGACCGGTTGGCTTTTGGAGCGACTGGGTCGGCAGGAGCCTAACGGGGAGTCCAAAGCACACCCGCTCGAGAAGATCACGGTCTTGGATGCCGGCTGCGGCACGGGACTGCTGGCGGTGGATCTGGCCAGACTGGGAGCCCAGGTGGTCGCGACCGACCTGTCTCCGAAATTGATTGAGGTCGCTGAGCGCCGACATCCGAATGATCTGGCACCCGGGTCTGTCTGTTTTCATGCGGGTGACATGCTCGATGCACGGCTCGGCCGTTTCGATGTGCTGATGGCCATGGATTCATTGATTCACTACGCCCCCGAGCAGGCCATGGCTGCGATATCGACGTTCGCTGCCAGGGTTCGCCGGACCATGATCATCACCTTCGTGCCCAAGACGCCTCTGCTCATGACCATGATGGCGGTTGGTCGACTCTTTCCCCGGTCCGACCGGTCGCCAGGCGTTGTGCCGATCTCCGAGACCTGGCTCAGAGAGGCCATTGAACAGGCCCCGGCCCTGCGTGACTGGAGCATCGGTCGAGTGCAACGCGTCTCCAAAGGTTTTTACACCTCGACTGCTTTGGAGTTGGTTCGCTCATGATGCTGCTAGACCTGTTCTCGCCAAAACGCTGGTCGCGCGTGAACTCGCGCTGGCTGCCGTTTGCGGACTTGGTCAGTCCAGATCTGCCGCTTGTGAGACTCTTGCGACTGTCGCTTTTCCAAGTGTCGGTGGGTGTCTGTATGGCCTTGATGGTCGGCACCTTGAACCGCGTCTTGATCGTGGAGATGGGTGTTGCCGCCTGGCTGGTCGCCAGCATGGTGGCTTTGCCGGTCTTGGTGGCGCCGCTTCGCGCCATGATTGGCTATCGATCTGATACCCACCGTTCGTTTCTGGGGCTTCGTCGACTGCCGTATCTCTGGACGGGCAGCCTGCTGACCTTTGGCGGCTTGGCGATCATGCCCTTCGCCCTGTTGCTGCTGTCCGGCGATACCCATTGGCCCAAGGCGATTGGGCCGGCGAGTGCGGCCTTGGCCTTTTTGCTGGTCGGTCTCGGCATTCAGACGGTTCAGACAACGGGTCTGGCGCTGGCCACTGATTTGGTCGACAAGCCCAGTCGCCCCCGGATGGTCGCCATGATGTACGCCATGTTGCTGGTCGGTATGGTCGGAAGCGGGTTGCTTTTTAGCCTCTTGCTTCAGGACTTCAGTCCCTTGCGCCTGATTCAGGTGGTTCAGGGTGCAGCGAGTCTGGTCTTGGCGATGAACCTCTTGGCCATGTGGAAGCAGGAGCCTCGCCGGCCGGATCTGAACAGGACGGCGAAGGCGCCTCACTTCAGACTGGTCTGGCGTCAGTTCCTGGCCACCCCCGGCCACCGTCGTTTCTTGGTGGCTGTCTTCATGGGTACCGCCGCCTTCTCGATGCAAGACATCATTCTGGAGCCCTATGGGGCCGAAGTCCTTGGCATGTCTGTCTCTCAGACGACGTTTCTAACCGTCTTGCTGGCCAGCGGAGCCCTGATGGCGTTCTGGCTCTCGGCCGTGGCCTTGCGAAAGGGCTATACCGCACACCTGTTGGCCGCAGTAGGAGCCCTGGTTGGCACGGTGGCCTTCTCTTTCGTGATTTTTTCTGAGCCGGTGGGCAGCCCCTTGCTCTTTCAGGTCGGCACCGCACTCATCGGCTTCGGCGGTGGATTTTTCTCCATCGGAACCCTATCGGCGGCTATGTCTATGGAGACAGGTGGCCATACGGGACTCGCACTCGGCGCCTGGGGTGCTGTGCAGGCCACCAGTCTGGGCCTGGCCATCGGGCTGGGCGGGGCCATCCGGGACATCGTCTCAGCCATGGCCGTGCATGGCGAGTTAGGCTCAGTGCTGACATCGACCGGTGCTGGATATAGCGCGGTCTATCACCTCGAATTGTTGTTGCTGTTCATGACGCTGGTGGCCCTTGGGCCTTTGGTGAAGGTGTTTAAACGGTCCTCGGCAGACGAGGCATTTGGACTGGCCGAATTCCCCGGCTAGGACTTTGTTCAATAGAAGGAGAACGACATGGGAACCGGAGCAATTACGCAGTATGTGGATGTGGCCCAACTGGTGCTGTACCTCTTCTGGGCATTCTTCGCTGGTTTGATTTATTACCTCACCGTGGAGAGCAAGCGCGAGGGCTTTCCCTTGGAAACCGACCGTGCAGATGGCAGCATTCGGTTCGACAACGGAATCGCCGGCATGCCGACGCCCAAGGTCTACAAGACCGAGTTTCACGGTGATTTCGTGGCACCGCATGGTCGGGATCGCCAGGAGTTGCCGGTTCAAGGCCGCTCGCTGTCTGGCTTGCCTAGCATGCCATTGGAGCCTACCGGCAATCCGATGACCAGCGGGATTGGCCCAGGGGCGTTTACCCAACGCTCTAATAAGCCTGATATGACTGCTGAGGGTCATGCCCGCATCGTCCCTCTGCGCGAGGCTGCTGGCTTTTCATTGGCAGAGCAGGACCTGGATCCAAGGGGCCTGCCCGTGCTGGGCGCGGATGGTCAGACGGGTGGTCGTGTGACCGATGTCTGGGTGGATCGCTCCGAGCATCTGATTCGCTACCTGGAGGTTCAGACCAACGGCGGCCGTTCAGTGCTGGTGCCCATGAACTTTGCGCGTGTGCGCAGGGATCGAATCAAAGGCAACCGGGTCACGATCGAGGCGGTCCTCGCTGGACAGCTCGAGGGTGTTCCAGGATTGGCCAGCCCCAGCCAGATCTCTCGTCTGGAGGAGGAGGTTGTCATGGGCTACTTCGGTGCTGGCACGTTGTTTGCAACGCCTGATCGTCGGGAACCGCTGCTGTGAAAGCCCATCATCACGGTCACGAGCATGAGCTCGAGCCGGAGTACGGCCTGCCAGAGCGGTTGCCAGAGCAAGAAAGAATTGTCTGGCAGGGCAGCCCCAGTGCGACGGCCCTCTTTCAGCGCGTCTTCCATGCCCGTGGGCTGGTGGTCTACTTCAGCCTACTCATGGCGCTGAGAGTAGCCCTGGCCTATCAGCCAGAGCAAGGTTTGGCTGCCGCGCTGCGAGAGGCCAGCTGGATGATTCCGGTGGCCGGCCTGGCGTTGATGGTGTTTGGATTGATCGCCTGGTTGATTGCCAGGACAACGGTCTACACCATCACCACGCGTCGCGTGGTCATGCGAATTGGCATTGTGCTCAACGTCACCTTCAACCTGCCGTTTAAGCGGATCGCATCGGCCGACCTGCGACTTGGGGCCTCGGGTGTCGGAGACATTGCGCTGACCCTGGTGCCCGAGGACAAGATTGCTTTTCTACATCTCTGGCCGCATGCCAAGCCATGGACTGTAGCCAACCCAGTGCCCATGATGCGGTGCCTACCAGCTGCTGAGCAGGTGGGGCGCCTGCTGCATCAGGCCTGTGCGCAATGGGCGGGTCGTCCCTTGGCCAGTACGCCAGCGTCAAACAGCCGAGACGTCGAGCAGCACCGCGACTATTCGGGCCATCGTGAAGTGGTGAACGGTTGATGGATCGTTCGAGTCCGCGCCTGATCTCCCGGCCCAAGCTAGAAGGCTGGCCCTTGGCCAGCATCGGCAGTCTGTTGTTGGCGAGCCTGTTATTGGCCGGCTGGTCCGCCCATGAGAAGAGAGAGCGTCTGGCGTTGGCCGACCAGGGATCCGTTCCCGCTTATCAGGGAACCAGCAGCATGGTCTCCCGAAACCTGACGTTTCGAGATGAGCCGGACTCCAGCATCTCGGTCCGAGATTCGGACACCGGGCAACGGTTGGCCAGTATCGAGGGCGAGGCCGGGTTTGCACGTAGCGTCCTTCGAAGCTTGGCTCGCACGCGTCTGAAGGCAGGGCATGGCCCTGATCGGCCATTTACCTTGACCAGGACCGAGCAGGGGGGGCTGGTGCTCTCCGACGCTCTGACTGGAGAGCGGATTGATTTGGCAGCCTTGGGACCCACCAATGCCGGTGTGTTTGCGCTGTATTTGAAGTGATGTTTGTTTGAAAGATAGAAAGAGAGGGGTCGTATGAGTGAGCATTCAGAGGTATTTGCTGCAGCCAGTGCCGCACATGAGCGCATGGCCGCCAGAAATCGTGAGATCAATGAGGCCACCCGAAAGGCCCAGCAGGACACGCTGCTGACCCCCCGTTTTTACACAACCGATGCAGCCGCGATCAACCGGGTCTCGGTGGACGCCCTGCGCGAAGAGTGGGATGCCTTGATGGCCGAGTTCGAGGCCGACAACAACGATGACCACTTTCAGCGTCCTGCCGAACTCGTTGGCCACAACTACGCCCAGGATCTAGAGCCTGAGCTTTACAAGGAATTCAGTGACTTCTTGATCAGCTCGGTCACATCGGAGTTTTCGGGCTGTGTGCTCTACGCTGAGCTCAAAAAGAAGGTCGACAATCCAGACATGAAGGCCGTGTTTGGTTACATGGCCCGGGACGAGTCCCGGCACGCCGGATTCATCAACCAGTGGCTCAAGGACTTTGGAATTGGTGTGGACCTGGGCCTGCTGACCAAGATCAAGAAGTACACCTACTTCCGTCCGAAGTTCATTTTTTACGCGACCTATCTCTCAGAGAAGATTGGTTATGCGCGCTACATCGCCATCTATCGACAGGTCGAAAAGAACCCGGCCCATCGCTTTCACCCCATTTTTAAGTGGTTCGAGAAGTGGTGCAACGACGAGTTCCGCCATGGAGAGGCCTTTGCCCTGCTGATGCGCGCCAACCCGGCTTTGCTCAGAGGCGTCAACCTCTATTGGATCCGGTTCTTCCAGCTGGCGGTCTTTGCCACCATGTTTGTGCGGGACCATACCCGGCCCGTGATGCATCGGGCCCTCGGATTCGATCCCACCGACTACGACATGCAGGTCTTGGATATCACCACGCAAATCTGCAAGCAGGTCTTCCCTGTCACGCTGCAAATCGATCACCCTGACTTCCTGCGCCTGCTGAGAGTCCTCTGTGACGTGCAAGATGGGGTTGATGCCGCAAGGGCCCGTGGTGGCCTGGTTGGGCGGGCTCAGCTGGCCTGGCAGGCTGCACGCGGTGCCTGGACCTTTGCGCGGCTCTATTTCATGCCGACTCGTCGGGCACCCCTGCCCGCACAGGCCCGTCTGACACCCACCTGGTAGATCACGATGATGATCCTCGCCGCTCTGGCGATTGCCCTGTTGTCCTGGTGGCTGTTGACTGGTCTGGTGCTCTGGGGCAGCCGCGGCAGTCCAATGCGTCAGCGACTGGCCATGGCAGTCTGGTCAGTTGGCCTGATGGTGGGCCTCTCGGTTCATGCCGAGGCGAGCCGATCCGATACGGTGGTGGCCAGCCTGCTGTGTTTTTTGGCTGTGCTCGCCGTCTGGGCCTGGCAGGAGGCGGCCTTTTTGGTGGGCGTGGTTACCGGCCCCAACCGGGCGCGTGCGACCCCAGACCTGGTGGGCTGGCGTCGTTTTTGGCGAGCCTTTCTAACGGTCTCCCACCACGAATTGGCTTTGCTGGCGCTGTTTGCAGCCCTGTTGGTGCCGTCGATAGGGGCCAGCAATCAGACTGGTCTGGCGACCTTTGCCGTGCTCTGGATCATGCGTTTGTCCGCCAAGCTTCACCTGATGCTGGGCGTGAAGAATTTCTACGAGGAGTTTCTGCCCACGCGTCTGTCGCACATGGCCAGCTACTTCAGGCGTCGTGACTTTAACTGGCTCTTGCCCCTAAGCGTGGGCGCAGGATTGTGGATGGCCTATGCCCTGTGGAACCTGATCCAGGGTGCGAGCCAGCCCAGTGGGATTACCTTTGGCTTTTCACTGGTGCTGGGTCTGGTGATTCTGGCTGTCATTGAGCATGTGCTGCTCTTTCTGCCTTGTCAGCCTCAGCGGCTCTGGAGTTGGGCCCTTCGGTCCGACGCCTCCATCATTCGCGAACGAATTGGGTGATCAGAACCAGCCGCTCAGGTTTTTACTTGCGCGTAGCTTTGGTTCGAGGTCAGCCAAAAACGGAATGGCATCCTCTGCGGATCGATGTAAAAACCAGCTGCCGTAGGCGGCCACGATGGCGAGGATCAGAAGCAGTTCAATCATGTTGAGGGTCCTTTTTAGCTTAGCGTTTCGGAGAGGTGAACCAGGGTCTGTCCGCGGGCCCGGGCAGCGGTCTGTTGATGCCAGCTGGGCCGCCTCCAGCAGTTAAAGCCATGGTCTACGCCCGGATGCATCACGATGCGAACATTGTCCCGGCCATGCAGGCTCTGACGGACAGCCTGAACTGCTTTGTTGGGGATGTAGGCGTCCTTCTCGGCGAAGTGAAAGAGAAGGGGGCAAGAGATGTCCTCGACCAAATCCAAGTGTTGGTCAATCCCACCGCCGTAATAACAGACGGCCGTGTCCACGCCTGCCCTGGCTGCGGCTACAAACGACAGCATGCCACCCATGCAAAATCCCACCGAGCCCACCAAACCGGTACAGCTGTCCAGGTGTTTGACGGCCTCTACGCTGCGTTGCAGATCGGCGGCAGCCAGGTCCACGTTGAGCCTGGACAACAAGCCGAGACCCTTTTCGAATCCGACGGCGTCATAGGCGAGGTCGGTTCTGCTGGGGGATTCCCGCCAGAAGATGTCCGGGGCAATCACCACAAAGCCATCAGCTGCGTATTGGTCGGCCACCGCCCGAATGTGCTCGTTGACGCCAAAAATCTCTTGGATCAGCAGCAGACCAGGGCCACGTCCGGTAGCCGGTTCGCTCACGTAAGCCTCAAAGGGGCGCCCATCGGCGCTGGGAACTGAAATCCATCGGCTGGTCATAGTGTCTGGGACCTTTCTGGTTCGATTGACCACTTCGCCGAGATCTTGACATGACCAAAACACAACTTCAAAGCATGAAATGGACGAATGGGGGCGGGAAAACCCCACGCCACCCGCTGATCCCAGCCCTGGCCGGGCTTGTTGCACTGCTGGGTCTTGGGGTCACTGGGAGCCTGCAGGCCGCGCCTGGAGTGTCGATAGCCAAGCCACAGGCGGCCCAGCAGGTCATCGGACGCCTGGCCTGGGACGTGAACGAGGTCAGTGTGGGCCAGTTTCGCCAATTCGCCCGAAGCACGGGATTCGTGAGTCGGGCCGAGCGGGAGGGCGGTGGCTACATCTATGAGTTTGGTTGGACCCAAAAGTCTGGCTGGACCTGGCAGGCGCCGTTCGGCCGGCCTGCTGCTGACAACGAACCGGCGGTTCACCTGACTTTTGACGAGGCGCAACAAGCCTGCCGTTTTTTTGGCAAACGCCTGCCCACAGACGCAGAATGGGTCTCGGCAGCCTACACCGAGCAGCGGCCGATGCCGCCCACCCCATTTCAGGCCGGCCGGCAATACCGATGGCCCAACGGCGATTCCCCCAAAGCGAGCCACTGCCTGTCGGGATGTGGTGGTTACCCCGGGCTCGCACCGCAGGGCGTGTTAGACCGTGGCGTTGGCCATGTGGCCGTTGATCGCACGCCACTCGGTGTGAATGGCCTTCGGGACATGGGCGGCAATGTCTGGGAGTGGGTTGACACCGGTCGCGGCTCAGAGCGCATCACCAGAGGGGCCTCGTGGTGGTACGGCCCTGAGCGGCAGCTGGTGGATGATGTGGCGACCAAGCCTCGTGACACCAGGGTCGCGTATATTGGGTTTCGATGTGTTCAGGACATAAAATAGATGTTGAATTCGATTAAAAAACTCTCCTTCAAAACAAAACTCCTTGCGATCATTGGTCTGCTGGTTCTCGCGGTGGTGGTCTGGCGTCAGACCAGGCCCATAGAGGTGCAGTCGACCCCGGTGGTCACAGCCTTTCCTTCTTCTTTGTTGTCTACCCTGAATGCCAGTGGCTATGTAGTGGCCCAGCGCAAGGCTGCCATCTCCACCAAGGCCCAGGGGCGTCTGGAATGGCTTGGCGTGGCAGAGGGCTCGGTGGTCAAGCAGGGCCAATTGCTGGCTCGGCTGGAGCGTCAGGAACTAACGGCTCAGCTGGCGCAGGCCCGAGCCCAGGTGGGTCTGGCCCAAGCCGAGTTAGATGACGCCATTCGTGAATACGATCGCTCCAAGTCCTTACTGGCCAAGCAATACATCTCCCAGGCGGCGGCCGATTCTGCCAAGGCTCGGTTCGAGAAAGCACGTGCGCAGCAGACCGCATCGGCTGCAGCCCAGGCCGTCGCCCAGGCCGCCTTTGATCAGTCTGAGATTCGGGCCCCCTTCGATGGCGTGGTGCTCACCAAGAATGCCAACGTGGGCGACAACATCACGCCGTTCTCATCCGCGGCCGACAGCAAGGGTGCTGTGGTGACGATTGCTGACATGTCTACGCTAGAGGTGGAGGCCGATGTCTCAGAGTCCAGTCTCGGCAAGATCCGCATCGGTCAGCCAGTTGAGATTGGGCTCGATGCTCTGCCTGGTGAGCGCTTCGCGGGTGTCGTGGCCCGGATGGTCCCGACCATTGACCGAGCCAAGGCCACCCGACTGGTGAAGCTAAAGTTCAATCAGATTGACCCCCGAATCCTGCCGGACATGTCGGCCAAGGTCTCGTTCTTGGACCAGCCGCTTGCGCCGGAGCAGCGCAAGCCGGTGGTGGGGGTGAACCAGGCGGCTGTGCTGACCCAGGGCGATGAGTCTGCCATTTTTGTCATCGAGTCCGACCGTCTGAAACGGATGGTGCTGCCCAAGCCCCTGGCCACCATGGGTGAGTTGGTGTTGGTCCCCAGTCTGAAGTCCGACCAGCGGGTGGTGCTTCGCCCCGCTGCGGGACTGCGCGATGGCCAATCCGTGAGGTCTAGCAAGCAGTGATCGACGTTCAAGGATTGGGGAAGTACTACCAGCGAGGGGATCAGCAGATCACGGTCCTCGACAACCTCCACTTGACGGTCGGCGATGGTGAGTTTGTGGCACTCATGGGACCCTCTGGGTCTGGCAAGAGTACGCTGCTCAACCTGATCGCAGGCATTGATAGACCGAGTGCCGGTCGAATCATCGTCGACGGGATCGATATTGGCGAACTGAGCGAATCGGAGTTGGCCAAGTGGCGCGCCAGACATGTTGGATTCATCTTCCAGTTCTACAACCTCATTCCGGTTCTCACCGCCGCCGAGAACGTCGCCTTGCCCTTGACCCTGACTGACTGCCCAGCGGCCGAGCGCGCCGATCGTGTGGCCAAGGCTCTGGCGGCTGTTGGCCTGTCGGATCGCGCCGGCCATATTCCCAGTGAACTCTCCGGCGGTCAGCAGCAGCGCGTGGCGATTGCCCGTGCCTTGATCACCAATCCCAGCCTGATTGTGGCAGACGAACCCACCGGTGACTTGGATCGAAAGTCAGCTCAAGATGTCTTGGCCATGCTGCAACAACTCAATCGTGAGCGTGGCAAGACGATCGTCATGGTGACCCACGATCCAAAGGCTGCTGATGCAGCCGGCCGAGTGGTGCATCTGGAGAAGGGGCAGTTGATGGCTCAGGCCAGTCATTGACAGAGCCGATGCTGTTATTTCGTCTGGTTTTTCTCAACATCTGGCGCAATCGCGGGCGCGCGGTCCTCACCCTCTTGGGACTGGTGGTCGCCGTGCTGGCTTTTGGTCTTTTGTCCACGGTAGTGCGGGCTTGGTACTCGGGGGCAGAGTCTGCCAGTCAGGCCAGGCTCATCACCAGAAGCGCCGTCTCGCTGATCTTTCCCTTGCCTTTGTCTTATGGGGATCGGATTCGTCAGGTCGATGGCGTTCAGGCCATGACCATCTCACGGTGGTTCGGTGGGGTCTACAAGGACAATAAAAATTTCTTTCCCCAGTTTGCTGTCGACCCGGAGACATACTTCCAGATTTATCCCGAGTATCGACTGACGGACGAGGAGAGAGCCCGTTTTTTTCGGGACCGTCGCAGTGCGGTGGTGGGTCGTCGGCTGGCCGACACCTATGGCTTTCAGGTCGGTGATTTGATCAGCCTGAAAGGCCAGCTGTTTCCGGGGCAGTGGGAGTTTTTGGTGGCCGGTATTTACGAAGGTGCTGAGGAAAAGACCGACACCAATAAGATGTACTTTCATTGGGCTTACCTGAACGAGGAAATCAAACGTCGGAACATCTCGCGCGATGCAGACAGTGTCGGGGTGTTTATCTCCAGTGTTCAGGGAGCTGATCAGGCGGCGGCGGTGGGATTGGCCATTGATGGGCTCTTTCAGAACTCCCCCAAGGAGACGCTGACCGAGACCGAGCAGGCCTTTCAGTTGGGCTTTGTGGCCATGACAGAGGCCATTGTCGTGGCGATCCGGGCCGTATCGTATGTGGTCATCCTGATCATCATGGCCGTGATGGCCAACACCATGAGCATGACGGCGCGCGAGCGCACCAGCGAATATGCAACCCTCAAAGCCTTGGGCTTCTCGCCATTTTTTGTCGCTGGATTGATCGCCGCAGAGTCACTGCTCATGGCTGTGCTCGGTGGGCTCATTGGCATTGGCCTGACCTATCCCTTGGCAGAGGCCTTTCACTCCGCTACTGGCACCCTCTTCAAGAGTTTTGTGGTGTCTTTGGACACCAATCTGATGCAAATGCTGGCCGCCCTTGTGACGGGAGTCTTCGCTGCGCTCTGGCCAGCCATCAAGAGCTATCGGATTCGCATCGTCGAAGGCCTTCGGGCCATCTAAGCGGTCTGCCATGATCTGGTCCGCTATTCCTATTCAGTACAGCCTGCGCAACCTGTGGGTTCGCAAGACCACCACCTTGTTGACGGCGCTTGGTATGGCCCTGGTGGTGTACGTCTTTGCGGCCGTGCTCATGCTCGAGGCTGGGCTACGCAACACCCTGGTCAATACCGGCGAGGCCGATAACATGGTGGTCACGAGACAGGGCACCGCCACCGAGGTGCAGAGTTCGATCGATCCTCTGCAGGCCTCGATTGTGGCGAGTCTGCCCGAGGTGGCCAGTCGCATCGAGCCCCTGGCGTCCTACGAGACGGTGGTCCTGGTTAATCTGGACAAGCGAGAGACTGGTCGTCCCTCGAATCTGGTGATTCGGGGTCTGAACGAGGCCGGTCGAGAGTTGCGTCGGCAGGTGACCCTGGTCTCGGGCCGCGCGCCACGGCCTGGCACCGATGAGGTCATGGCAGGCCTGGCGGCCTCGCGGCAATTCGTCGGGCTGGAACTCGGTGGTTCGGTTCGTTTTGCTGGTCGTGATTGGCCAGTGGTGGGCGTCTTTGATGGCGGAGGCAGTGGTTTTGACAGCGAACTCTGGGCCGATGCCGATGTCCTGCGTCAGTCTTTTCGTCGGGCCAGTTACTCGAGCGTGATTGTCCGGTTGTTAGACCCCACCAAGGCGCAGGCTTTCGCTGATCGCGTCCGAGAGGATCCCCGGCTGCCGCTGCAGGCCAAATCGGAGCGGGAATTCTATGCGGAGCAGTCCGAGACGCTGTCGCGGTTCATCAAGATTTTGGGGCTGACCTTGACGGTGATTTTTTCGATCGGTGCGGTGATCGGTGCCACCATCACTATGCAGTCGGCCGTGGCCACTCGCGTAGCCGAGATCGGCACGTTGCGGGCCTTGGGCTTTGCCAGGCAGGCCATTTTGTTGGCTTTTCTGGCTGAGGCGATTGCCTTGTCTTTGGTGGGTGGGGCGATCGGTCTGGGATTGGCCAGTCTGATGCAGGCCATCGAATTTTCAACCACCAACTTTCAGAGCTTTTCGGAACTGTCGTTTGGTTTTCTGCTCACACCTGGCATCGTGATACAGGCTCTGGTGTTTTCAATTCTCATGGGAACCGTTGGTGGCATGCTGCCGGCGATTCGCGCGTCGCGCATCGCCATCGTAGAGGCGCTCCGTGCAGCCTAGTCATCGCAACTGGCGATTCGGGGTCTGGCTGGCGTGGCGAGACCGTCGAGCCAGCCATCTGCGGCTCATGGCCCTGGTCTTGATGGTGACGGTGGCGGCCACCTCTGCGGTCGGGTTTCTGGCCGGTCGTGTCCAGCAGGCGTTATTTGCCGACGCCCAGGCCAGCCTCGGGGGGGATCGACTGCTGGTCTCGGACCGCCCCATTCCAAAAGACTGGATCGAGGCTGCGCGTAAGACGGGCCTGCAATTCACGCAGGGCGCGCAGTTCCCGTCCATGGCCCTTGGGCCGACGGGCTCTGCGCTCGTCGCCATCAAGGCCGTTCAGCCCGCCTATCCGCTTAAGGGTCGTCTTCAGGTCGATGGGGATCGTGAACTGGGCGAGGAGGATGTCTACCTGGATCCATCCCTTGCTGCTCGTCTGGGCGTTGGCTTGGGGGATCAGATCGACCTGGGGGCCAGTCGGTTTCGGGTCTCGGGCTGGATTGTTCAAGAGCCGGACCGCGGGATTGGCTTTGTTAATTTCTCGCCCAGGGTGATGATGCGCCAAGAGGCCTTGGCCAAGACGGGGCTTCAAACAGCGGGCAGTCGGATCAGCTATCGACTCTGGGTGGCCGGTTCAGCCCAAGCCTTGACTCGATTTGATCAGCTGATCCAACCGCGCATCGGGGCAGGGCAGCGGTACGAGACGCTGGACAACGCGCGCCCTGCACTCAAAGAGACCCTGGTTCGGGCCGAGCGGTTTCTCAGTCTCTCGGGCATGGTGGTCTTGCTCATGTCCTGCGTGGCGTTGGTCTTGGCGGCCCGGCAGATGGCGCATCGGGCTTTGCCTACGCTGGCCGTCCTGAAGGCAACCGGTGCCAGCAGGCAGTGCCTTGTTGTGTACTGGTGGCTCAAGCTGTCGATGACTGGTGCGGCTGGTTTGATTGCTGGCTTGTTGTTGGGCTTTGGTGTGAGTGCCGGATTGGCCTCGCTCCTGTCCGAATTGTTGGGGCGCAGCCTATCGGCTGGCGCGGCCGATGGGCGTCTGTGGGTGGGACCAGCCCTACAGGCGTTGGTCTTGTGCTTTGGCTTACTCACCTTGTTTGCCTGGCCTGCGGTTCGGCAAGTCCTCCGGGTCAGTCCGCTGGCCAGCCTTCGGTCTTTGCAGGACTCGCAGCTCATCCCCGTTCATGCTAGACAGTCCGGTGCGGCCAGGCGCCTGAGCCTGGTGAGTCGTGGCCTTCTGCTGACGGTTGGGGTGCTGGCCTTGCTCTGGTTTGGCAGTGGCGACCTCAAGCTCGGGCTCGCGGTGGGTCTCGGTTTTCTAGCCCTGGCGGCGTTGTCCTCGTTGGTCTTGATCGGACTTGTGACGGGGCTCTCTCGCTTACTGGCGGCCCGGTCTGCATCGTCCTGGTCCACCTATGCGTTGGCGCAGTCCCTTCGGCGACGCCGGGCCAGCCTGGTCTTGCAGGGCTTGGGTCTCACGCTCGCATTGGGGGCCTTGGGCTTGCTCATCTTTCTGCGAGCCGATCTGGTCGAGGCCTGGGGACGCAGCCTGCCGGAGCAGGCGCCAAATCGTTTTGTTCTCAACATCCTGCCCGAGGAACGCGAGGCAGTGGCCAGTCGGCTGCAGTCTTTGGGTGTGAAAGACCTGATGCTCTACCCCATGGTGCGTGGCCGACTGGTCGGCGTCAACGATCGGACGGTCGGCCCAGATGACTTCGAGGACGATCGTGCCAAGCGTCAGCTTGATCGAGAGCTCAATCTGTCCTATGCCAGCGAGTTGCCCGCCCACAACCAGATTGTCCGGGGTGGACCATTACAGCCCAGTCAACCCGAGGTCTCGGTAGAACAGACCCTTGCCAATTCTCTCGGGCTGCAGTTGGGCGATCGCCTCACCTTTGACATTGCCGGAGAGTCGATCTCGGCCACCGTCAGCAGCATTCGGTCGCTGCGGTGGGATTCCATGGCGGTCAACTTTTTCATGGTCCTGAGTCCCAGTCTGATTCAGGATCAGGCTCAGACGTTCATCACCTCGTTTCATGCCCCGTCAACGATCGCAGCGCAGGTGGACCGACTGTCTGCGGAGTTTCCCTCGCTGACGGTGGTGAGTTTGGACAGCATCTTGCGTCAGCTTCGCCAGGTGCTCGATCAGACGGGATTTGCGGTCCAGGCGCTATTTGTCTTTAGTCTGGCTGCTGGGGTCTTGATTTTGGTGACGTCTTTGTCGGTGACCAAGGCCGAGCGAATTCGGGAGGCTGGGGTTCTACGAGCCTTTGGCGCCAGCCGTCGTCAACTCCAGCAGGCCCAAAGACTTGAGCTGGTGGCATTGGGTGCATTGTCTGGCTTGGCTGCTGCCATCTGGTCGCAGGCCATGGGCTGGGCGGTGGCCCGGTTTGCCTTCGAGCTGGCTGTCTCGATGAACTGGATCACCATGATCCAGTTGTTGGCGGCTGGGGTTGGTCTCGCTTGGTTTGGGGGTTGGCTGGTACTTCGGGAGGTGACCCGGGTTCCCCCTGTTCAGATCTTGAGGCAGGTCTCGGGTTAACCCGATGGGTTTTCCACACTGCAAAAGCCTTATTTCATAGTGTGGAATATTGATGCTGCAGGACGGCCGATTCGTTTCTCATTGTGCAAACTTGCGTTTCGCAATTTGAAAAATAGATATAACTATATGTTTTTAAAGAATTAAAAAATATAAATTTTTTCAAAAAATTAGCGATGCAAGGCAGCAAACCCCCTAGGATGAAGACACCAAATTTATCCTTCAGGGAGTCCTACCATGGCAACGCGTGAACAAGAAGCACAAAAACTTCAAAAAGACTGGTCAGAAAATCCTCGCTGGCGTGGCATCAAGCGCGGCTACACAGCCGACGATGTGGTCCGTCTGCGTGGTTCCTTGCAGCCCGAGCACACGCTGGCCAAGCGTGGCGCAGAGAAACTCTGGAACCTGGTCAACAACGAACCCTTTATCAACAGTCTCGGAGCCCTAACCGGCAACCAGGCCATGCAGCAGGCCAAGGCCGGCCTCAAGGCGGTCTATCTGTCTGGCTGGCAGGTCGCTGGTGATGCCAACCTGGCTGGCGAGATGTACCCCGACCAGTCCCTCTATCCCGCCAACTCGGTGCCCCAGGTGGTCCGTCGCATCAACAGCACGCTGACCCGTTGCGACCAGATTCAGTGGATGGAAGGTAAGAACCCTTCCGACGCCGATTACATCGACTACTTCCTGCCCATCGTGGCCGACGCCGAGGCGGGCTTCGGTGGCGTTCTCAACGCCTTCGAACTCATGAAGTCCATGATCGATGCCGGTGCTTCTGGCGTTCACTTTGAAGACCAACTGGCTTCTGTCAAAAAGTGTGGCCACATGGGCGGCAAAGTCCTGGTGCCCACCCGCGAGGCAGTTGCCAAGCTGGTCGCTGCTCGTCTGGCCGCTGACGTCATGGGCGTGCCGACTGTGCTGCTGGCCCGTACCGATGCAGAGGCCGCTGATCTGGTGACGTCCGATGTTGACGACAACGACATGCCGTTCCTGACTGGTGAGCGCACCGTCGAGGGTTTCTATCGCACCAAGAACGGCCTCGAGCAGGCCATCTCTCGTGGCCTCGCCTACGCCCCTTACGCAGACATGATCTGGTGCGAGACCGGTACGCCCGATCTGGCCTATGCCCGCGCTTTTGCCGAAGCCATCCACAAGCAGTTCCCAGGCAAGCTGTTGGCCTATAACTGCTCGCCCTCGTTCAACTGGAAGAAGAACCTGGACGATGCCACCATTGCCAAGTTCCAGCGCGAACTCGGTGCCATGGGGTACAAGTTCCAGTTCATCACCCTGGCCGGTTTCCACAGCCTGAACTACTCCATGTTCAACCTGGCTCATGGCTATGCCCGTAACAACATGACGGCCTTCGTCGAGCTGCAGCAGGCCGAGTTTGCTGCCGCTGAAAAAGGCTTTACCGCCGTCAAGCACCAGCGCGAAGTCGGCACCGGTTATTTCGATGCCGTGACCACCACCATCGAGCGTGATGCGTCTACAGCGGCGCTGCATGGTTCAACTGAAGATGAGCAGTTCTTCGACGACAAGGCCGGCGCCAAGAAAGTCGCCTAAACACCAGCTTCTGAGGAGGAGACCCCCAACGCACGATACCCAGGATGGGTTGGGGATAACAAGGGGAGGTGACGGATGTGATCCATCCGTCCGACACACAAAAGGGAGGTGCACGACACCTCCCTTTTTCTATTGGGGCGGTCGGCTACGGGGCGTTGAAGAGGTGCCGGCTGGGCTGCGTGTTCTACGGGTGGGGCCGCTCCGGCCAGAGGTGCCTTTGGCTGATGCAGCTGGCACGAACGGCTTGGCCTCCTTGAGAAGTTCGAAGCTTGCTGATGGATCCTGTCCCAATTGTTTGACCAGCCACGGCATGGCCTCACGACAGGCCTGCTCCAGACCATATGGCGGGTTGAGAACAATCACGTGGCTGCCCATCAGGCCAAGGCCATCTTTGAGGGGATCCCTGACGCGAAAGGCGACATGCAGCTTGTTGGCCACTGGCATGTTCATGACCTGACGAACGAATCGATCGACTTCAAATCGTTGGAGCATGGGCAGCCAGATGACATAGCAACCCGAGGCAAAGCGAGCCACGGCATCCCGCAGGGCTGTGATGGCTTTGTCGTAGTCGGTCTTGATCTCAAACGACGGGTCCATCAGAACCAGCGCTCTGCGGGAGATTGGGGGCAGAGCGGCCTTTAGCTGGACGAAGCCGTCGGACTTCAGGGCCTTAACCTTGCGTCCGAAGGGCGCCAGGGTCTCTTGCAAAATGGGGTGGTCCGTCGGATGGATCTCGCAGGCCCGAAGGCTGTCGATCGGGCGCAACTGCTGGGCCAGCATCAAGGCGGAGCCAGGTAAGTACTGCAGTTGCTCGTCGTTTACCAGACGGATTTGGGCCATGTAGTCACGGATCAGTCCAGGCATGTTGGCATCCTTCATGGGCCATAGACGACCCACGCCCGTCTGGTATTCCGCCTTGTCCCGCACCAGTTTGGCGTCTACCGAATATCGGCCTGCACCGGCATGGGTGTCGACCACTGTCAGGCCGACGGGCTTCTGCTGAAGGTAGTCCAGGCAGTAGAGGGCGATGGCGTGTTTGAGAACATCGGCGTGGTTGCCGGCATGAAAGGCGTGTCGATAGGCGAGCATCCATCTACTCTATCGGCTTTTTGCTTTGCACCGGGCTTTGCACACGAACGGGCCTGATTGATCGATGTCGGTGCACGGATGGCGTGAACCCAGCAGCATCGCACCCTGTTGGTGCGATGCGCTTGTTGCGAGGCTTGCTCAGGGCCCTAGGCGAGCCGGTCATCCCCGATTCGATGCCATGGCATGCCATTTGCTGTGTAGAGGCTATGACCAAAGCAAAGCCGAAGACCGTGGCATGGCGGTTGAGATGACCTTCGTCGACGAATGCCTCAAGGCGTATGGCTCGCCTGCCGAACCACACGGGCATGCGGCGGGCTTCTGGTCTTGGCTGGAACAGCAAAACCCAGAGGCGATGGCTCGTGCCCGTCAAGATGCCGATCTCTTGTTTCGACGGGTCGGTATTACGTTCAATGTTTATGGCGATGAGGCTGGTGCCGAGCGGCTCATTCCCTTCGATTTAATCCCGCGGATCCTACCCGCATCGGAGTGGCAACTCCTGGAGGCCGGACTGCGTCAGAGGGTGGCCGCTCTCAATGCTTTTCTCCAGGATGTCTATCACGACCGCCGAATCATCGAGGCCGGTGTGATTCCAGCGGACCTCATCTATCAAAATTCTCAGTACCGGCCAGAGCTGACCGGTGTGCACATGCCCCACAACGTGTGGGCCCACATCAGTGGCGTTGATATCGTGAGAGCAGGCCAGGGGGAGTTCTATGTGTTGGAGGACAACCTGCGTGTGCCGTCGGGGGTCTCCTACATGATCGAGGATCGCAAGGTCATGATGCGCCTCTTCCCAGAGTTGTTCTCTCGCAATGCGGTGGCCCCTGTCGAGCACTATCCGGATCTCTTGCTGGAACATCTGCGCTCGGTCGCACCAGTGGGGGTAGACAATCCCACCGTGGTCGTTCTGACGCCAGGCGTCTATAACAGTGCCTACTTTGAACACGCTTACCTGGCGCAGCAGATGGGCGTTGAGCTGGTGGAGGGTAGCGATCTCTTCGTCAACGATGAACGTGTGTTTGCCAAGACCACGCGGGGCCCTCAGCGCATCGATGTGATCTATCGTCGAGTGGACGATGATTTCCTCGATCCTCTGACCTTTCGAGCTGACTCCACCCTGGGCGTGGCAGGCTTGGTCGGTGCGGTCCGGGCGGGCCGAGTGACAGTCTGCAATGCGATTGGCACCGGTATTGCGGATGACAAGGCTGTCTATCCCTATGTGCCCGACATGATTCGGTTTTACCTCTCGGAGGAGCCGATCCTGAACAATGTCCCGACCTATCTCTGTCGGCGCGAGCAAGACCTTCGGTATGTCCTTGACCACCTACCGGAGCTGGTGGTCAAGGAGACCCACGGTGCTGGTGGCTACGGCATGTTGATCGGGCCCAGGGCGACCAAGGCAGAGATCGAGAGTTTCCGAGATCGCATCCTGGCGTCTCCCCAGACCTATATCGCCCAGCCAACCCTGGCTTTGAGCACCTGCCCCACTTATGTGGAGGAGGGCATTGCGCCTCGACACGTGGACCTGAGGCCCTTTGTGCTGTCAGGCCAACGGATCTCGATGGTGCCCGGTGGCCTGACGCGAGTGGCCCTGAAGAAGGGGTCGCTGGTGGTGAACTCCTCACAGGGTGGTGGCACCAAAGACACCTGGGTGCTGCATGCTTAGCCGCCTGGCCGACAACCTGTATTGGATGTCTCGGTACATCGAGCGAGCTGAGAACACGGCCCGGATGCTCGATGCTCAGCATCAGGCCAGCATGCTGCCGGGAGGAACAGAGCAGGCGCTGTCCCAGTGGGAGGCCTTGTTGCGTCGAAGTGAGTTGGTGGATCGTTACCAGGCTCGTCACGCGGACCTGACCGCCGAGCGCATTCTGGATTTCATGGTGAGCGATGCCGACAATCCGTCGAGCATTTTCAGCTGCCTGCAGGCCGCACGGGACAATGCCAAGGCTGTACGGGTCGTGCTGGCGCCCGAGTTGTGGGAGTCGGTCAACACCACCTGGATTGAGATGCGAGCGCTTATTCGGACGCCCAGTTGGCGTCGCGATCCCGGCAAGGTCTTTGAATGGGTGAAGTACCACTCTCATTTGTTTCGGGGCGTCATGATCGGCACCATGCTCAAAGACGAAGCCTATTTCTTCAGTCGAATGGGCACTTTTATCGAGCGGGCCGATAACACCGCCCGTATTCTGGACGTCAAGTACGTGGCTCGGGAAAGGGCGTTGACCGATGCCGCTGGTAGTGCGGATTACTATTTCTGGGCCTCTGTGCTTCGGTCGGTCTCGGCCTTCGAGATCTATCGAAAAGTCTACCGTGACATCATCACGCCCACTCGGATTGCGGAGTTGCTGATTCAGCGCAGCGACATGCCGCGCTCCTTGCTGGCTTGTATGACCGAGTTGATGACCAATCTGGAGCAGGTGGCTGACCCGAAGACTTCGGAGGCTCTTCGACAGGCCGGTCGTCTACGGGCGCATATCCAGTACCTGCGAGTTGACGAATCTTTTGAGCCCGACATCCATCGCTTCCTGGGGGGCTTTCTCAAGGACATCAACGACTTGGCCTCGCGCATCAGCGAGGAATTTCTTGTGCCCTTGGTGCATTAGTCACGACAGCGACATTGATTCAGACAAAGGGAATCGTCTTATGCGAATTCAGATCAACCACCAGACGCATTACGACTACGAGGATTTCACGCGTTATGCCATTCAGCGCCTCTACCTGACCCCCAGGGATGAGCCGGGACACCGGGTCCTGCGATGGGAACTCAAGGGGGATGGCGAGATGCGTCAGCAGCGAGATGCCTTTGGCAACATCGTCACCACCCTGGTCACCACTAAGCCCAGCAAATCCATCAGCATTTCGGTGGTTGGTGAGGTGGAGTCTTTGGCCACGCCGTTTGATCAGGCCAAGCGCCATCAGTTCGAGAGGGTTCCACACGAACCGCCAGTGGAAGTCTTTCTCCGTCCCACCGGCCTGACACAGGCCAACGCCGAGATGGTGGACTTTGCGTGCAGTCGCATCTCACCGGCCAGTCCAGAGAGTGAGTTGCTGGCGCTGGCCGCCGATATCGAGGATCGACTGACCTATACCCCGGGGGTCACGCATGTGGGCACCACTGCGATCGATGCTTGGATGCGAGGAGCCGGTGTCTGCCAAGACCATGCACACGTCATGCTGGCCTTGTGCAGATCGGCGGGCCTGCCTGCTCGGTATGTCAGTGGCTATCTCTCTGGTGAGGCCAGGGCCAGTGAGGCGACCCATGCTTGGGTGGATGTCTGGCTTGCTGGCTACTGGCGATCGGTCGATATTACCCACCGGTGCCTCACGGCCGACCGTTGGATACGGCTGGCCGTCGGGCAGGATTACGAGGCCGTTTCGCCTGTCCGCGGGGTTCGCCAGGGCGGCGGTGCGGAGACCATGCGAGTGGCGGTCTCGGTCTGTCATTGACTCTAAGCGTTACACTCCCACGCCATGACCTACTGTGTTGCTGCAAGACTCCAAGAGGGACTGGTCTTCCTGTCCGACTCCCGAACCAACGCCGGCATGGACCAGGTGTCGACCTTCCGGAAGATGAGCGTCTTTGAGCGTCCTGATGACCGGATGATCGTACTGATGTCGGCCGGCAATCTGGCGATTACCCAGAGTGTGCGAGAGATCCTAAAGGAATCGGTCGAGTCAGAGTCCATTTGGTCGGCCGCCAATATGTTCGAGGCCGCCACGGTGGTGGGCGCAGCCATTCGACAGGTCTACGAGCGCGACCATCAGGCGTTGGCCGAGATGGGCATCGACTTCAATTGCAGCTTTATCTTGGGTGGGCAGATCCGCGGCGAGTCTTGCCGGCTCTTTCAGATCTATGCAGCTGGCAATTTCATTGAGGCGCATTCCGAGAACCCTTGTTTTCAGATCGGGGAATCCAAGTACGGCAAGCCGATCCTGGACCGGGTCATTCGCCCCGAGATCCCGCTGGACGAGGCGGTGAAGTGTGTCCTGATCTCCATGGATTCCACTCTGAAATCCAATATCTCTGTGGGCATGCCACTGGATCTGCTGGTTTATCAGGCCGATAGTCTGCAGGTGAGTCATTTTGTCTCGGTCACCGAGGAGGACCCTTACTTCAATATGCTGAGGGCCTCCTGGGGCGAGCGCATTCGGCAGGCCTTTCACGACCTGCCAGCACCCGACTGGTCCACCATGGAAAAGGAACGCTCCAAGCCTGTTTTTGAGAGGCACATCCGAACGGTGGATCAGTAGTCGGCTCGTTTAAACTGGGGGCATGACCTCCAGCCCAAACAGCGTTCTCACGCACGGCGTAGCCAGCGATCTTCGGGTTGTGGCCTTTGATGCCTACGGCACCCTGTTCAACGTCTATGCGGTCTCTCAGGCCGCGCAGGCCTGTTTCCCGGGTCAGGGCGAATCGATTGCTCAGCTTTGGCGGGACAAGCAGTTGGAATACAGCAGGCTTCGTGCCTTGGCGGGTCCTGATCACTATGTCTCTTTCTGGCAGATCACCATGGACGCGTTGGACTTCGTCGACCGCCGGCTTGGACTGTCGATGACCCATGCGCAACGAGAGACGCTGTTGGGCGCCTATGCCCACCTCACACCCTATCCAGAGGTGGCACAGGTCTTGTCGGCCCTGCGCGACAGCGGCCGGCGTATGTGCATTCTCTCGAATGGCGATCCGCAGATGCTGCACAAGGCCATCTCAGCGGCCCAACTGGGGGATGCCTTTCAGGCTGTTCTGTCGGTACATGAGCTCAAGACCTTCAAAGTCGCTCCGCAGGCCTACGGCTTGGTGGTGGAGGCGTTTCAGGTTCAGCCCCATCAGGTCTGCTTGGTGTCTTCTAACGCCTGGGACGTCTGTGGTGCCCGTTGGGCAGGCTTGCAGGCCTTCTGGGTCAACCGTCAGCAGGTGCCGATGGAGGTTTTGGGGGTCTCCCCCTCTGGTGAGGGACGCGATCTGCAAGACTTTTTGGATTGGCTGACCCCCGCATGACAGTCGACTTTATTCTGGTGGGATCAGCGGTCTTGCTGGCCGCCTATGTGGTCGACATTGCGGCCCGTCATTGGCATTTTCCGGCTATCTTGGTCTTGCTGGCCGCGGGTCTGTTGGGGAATGTCTTTTTGTCGGATCAGCAGGTTCGCCAGACGATTGACACCGCCCTACCTGTCCTGGGCACCCTGGGTCTGATCCTCATTGTGTTAGAGGCCTCCTTGGATCTGGATGTGCATTGGGGCAATCTCTCGCGTCTGGCCCAGGCCCTGCTGGCGGCCATCGTCGCGACGGTCGGTCTGTCATTCGTCCTGGGGATGGGCATGGTCTGGTTTCTGGGCATGAACCAGTACCAGGCTGGCTTGTTGGCCATTCCTCTGGCAGTGGTGAGCAGCGCCGTGGCCATTCCGGCTGCTCAGCGGCTTGGCGATGAGGCCCGAGAGTTCATCACGTACGAGAGTGCTTTTGCGGACATCATCGGCGTGCTGCTTTTTTACAGCTGGCTCGGATCTGGTGGCGTGGCTACGGGTTTCGCGGTGAGCCTATTGGGGGGTGGTCTGGCGACCATTGCGATCTCGGTGGTCTTTGTCCTCGGTTTGTATCTACTGATGAACCGCCTGACGGGCCATGTGCGATTTGTTCCGATGATGGCTGGCCTGCTCCTTCTCTACTCAACGGGCAAGGCGCTCAATTTGTCGCCGCTGCTGCTGGTGTTGGCCTTTGGTCTCTTTTTGTCCAACCTGCCGTCTTTACAGCGACGCAGCCGTTTGTTGCGCCGTTGGGGCAGTGAGGACTTCCCCCAGACGACCAAGGAGTTCAAGGCGCAGGTGACGGAGTTCACCTTTGCGGTGCGGTCGATCTTTTTCATCCTGCTGGGGCTCTGGACGGACCTGGCCAGTCTGCTGGCCATCGAGTCGATGGGACTGGCAGCGGTCATCCTGATATGCATCTACCTGATTCGGTGGCCCATTCTCTGGCTGGTCCGTGCACCGCTTCGCCAGGGGCTGGTCTGGGTCTCACCCCGCGGTTTGATTACGGTGCTCTTGATTCTGATTGCGTTTGATCAGACTGACCTGTCGGCCAAGGCCTTCCCCACCGGGGCGGTGATGTGGGTGGTGCTGGTGTCGAGTGCGATGGTGCTGTTAACGGGCCGGCGACCTCAGGACGCCCTCTTTGCTAAAGCGCAAGGGGATGAGTCCGTTGCCGGTTGTGGCACTGCCAGTGACGGCGTAGCGCAGCCCACCGGAGACGATCGCCAGGGCTGACTGTCGCAGGACATCGGGCAGGGTTTTGAACTCGATGCGGGCGGTGAGCGGCAGACTAATGGCCTGTTGGGGGGTGAGCCGGTATTTGGCCTGGACTGACTTGGCGGTGGCCACCAGCTGGCCCGAGAGCCGGATGTCTGCTGTCAGATCTTCTAGTGGAATCTCGACGGAGTTGGGGTTGACCACCCGAAGGGTGATGGTCAGGTCGACCCACTCGCGATCGAATCCGGCCACGCGAACGTCTTGTAGCTCTACCGTGGGTGTCAGGCTGGCACCACCTGGTCCAGCACAGCCAGTGATGGTCAAAAAGGCCCCAGTCAGGAGGAGGGTGAGCAGTCTTTTCATGGGGTCAGTATGGCATGATCAAGCCCATGTTGATCCTACTGTCGCCAGCCAAAACGCTCGATTTCGAGACGTCCCTGCCGCCCATCGACCTCTCCAAGCCAGCCCTCGAGGACCAGGCCCTGCCGCTGATCAAGCGAGCCAGAGAGATATCAGCCAGCAGCCTGTCGTCATTGATGGGTATCAGCGACAAACTGGCACAGCTCAACGCAGAACGCTTCAAGGCCTGGCAGCCGGGTGCTGGTTACCCGGTGGCTCGTCCCGCCATTCTTGCTTTTAATGGGGATGTCTATGAGGGTCTTGCGGCGACCAGTCTGAATGCGCAGGACATCGCTTGGGCTCAGGATCGGCTGCGAATGCTCTCAGGCCTCTATGGGGTTCTGCGGCCCTTGGATGCTTTGCAGCCCTATCGACTCGAGATGGGTACACGGTTAAGCAACCCCCGCGGACAGGACCTCTACCACTACTGGGGACACCGGGTGACCCAGTCATTGAACCAAGACTTGTCAGCCTTGAAGGGCAGGGGAGAGCCTGCGGTGACCATTAACTTGGCCTCAGAGGAATACTTCAAAGTCGTGTGTCTGAATGACCGGCCGGTCAACGACCAGGATGTCACGAGTGAGGGGCTTCAGGGGCAGCTGGTCTCGCCAGTTTTTCAAGATGCCAAGGGCTCCGGCGACTTCAAGATTGTGAGCTTCTATGCCAAACGGGCCAGAGGACTCATGGCCCGCTACATTGTTCAGAACCGTCTGACCAAGGCAGAAGACCTTCGGGGTTTTGATTTAGAGGGCTACCGCTTTGACCCAGCCGTCTCGACCATCGACAGGCCAGTCTTCCAACGCCGTCAGGACTGAGGTTCCGAGTCGTTCGCAGGGGCCTGCGAACCAGGCCAGAACAAGGGCTCTGGCTCCAACCACACACCGAACTGCCCCATCACCTTTTTCTGGACACCCTGACAGACAGCCAAGACATCTGCTGCCTTGGCCTGTCCACGGTTGATCAGCACCAGGGCGTGGCGGCCGCTCATACCAGCCTGATCCAGTCCCCAGCCCTTGAGGCCAGCTGCCTCGATGAGCCAAGCGGCAGATAGCTTGGACTGATCCCCGGCCTCGTAACAAGGCAGATTTGGATATTTGGTGGTCAGGCTCTGTGCAAAGGGTTTGGGTACGACGGGGTTTTTGAAAAAGCTGCCCACGTTAGGCTCTTGCTCTGGGTCCGGTAGCTTCTCGCGTCGCAGAGACATCACGGCATGGGCGACTTGGTAGGGGTTGGGTGCGTGGTCGATACCGAGCGCTGTGAGTCGGGCTTCGATCCCCGCATACGCGAGCCGCAGAGGTGCCTTGCTGCCGCTCCAGAGCCGAAAGTCGACGGCAGTGATCAGGTAGCGAGGCGCGTTCCAAGGTCCCTGGACATTGCTGTCTTTGAACAGACTGTGACGATAACCAAAAGCACAGTCCGCGTTTTCAAAGACGACATGGTCACGCTGGTGGAAGTCCCAGGCATGAACAGCGTCAATCTGGTCAGCGACCTCTACCCCGTAGGCCCCAATGTTTTGAACAGGTGCAGCACCGACCGTACCGGGAATCAGAGCCAGGTTCTCCAGTCCACCGTAGCCCTGTGCGAGTGTCCACATGACGAAGGCATGCCAGCTCTCGCCGGCTGCACATCGGATTCTGGGGCGGCCATCGGCCTGCTCTGGGAGTCGAACAATGCCCTTGAGTTCGTTGAGAATCACGGTCGCCTTGAGTGGGTTGGCTGCCGTGCCTTGTATGACCAGATTGGTGCCGTGGCCCAGGATGCAACGCGGGCTCTCGGTGAGTTGTTGCGACAGGCCATAGAGGCTGGCCGAGTTGTTGAGCCGGATACAGCGGTTCGCGAAGGCCTCTAGCCCCAGGCTGTTGTGAGCCTTGAGTGAGTAGGGCTCAGTGGCTTGGGGTATATCCAAGGCGAACGTAGATGGGTGCGAAAGGGGCCGCCTGGGTGATGTCGATCAGTCCTTCTTTGGCCAGCTCGAGCAGGGCCAAGAAGTGCACCACGATCACGGGAACGCCGCCGCCGGTGGCCAGGGCCTCCGTGAACAGATCGGCAAACTCAACAAATTGCGCGTGTTGCAGCTGACGCAGAATCTTGGACATGTGCTCGCGCACAGACAGAGCCTCACGGCTCACATGGTGATGGGCCACCAATTTGGCTCGCTTGATCAGATCACGCCAAGCCGCCTGAAGGTCGTCTGGGTTGACCTGAGGGAGTCGGGGCACCAGGCTCTGCTCAATGTATACCTGCGCCGCAGCCACATCTCGACCCAATTGGGGAATGGCATCGATCTGTTGGGCTGCGAGTTTCATCTTCTCGTATTCCAGCAGCCTGCGAACCAATTCGGCCCGTGGATCTTCGGGCTCGGCCTCGCCCTCTTTGGGTCGGATGGGCAGGAGCATGCGGGATTTGATCTCTATGAGCATGGCCGCCATCAGCAGATACTCGGCTGCTAACTCCAGGTTGTGGTTTCGGACTTCGTCGATGTACTTCAGGTATTGCTGGGTGACATCGGCCATCGGGATGTCAAGGATGTTGAAGTTCTGGCGACGGATGAGGTAGAGCAGCAGATCCAGTGGCCCTTCAAAGGCCTCGAGAATGACTTCCAGTGCGTCCGGTGGAATGTAGAGGTCGCGAGGCAGGTTGAGCAGTGGCTCGCCGTACAGCCGGGCAATGGCCGCGGCCTGACTCTCGTCGGCCACCGCCTGGGCGGGGTCGGACGCCTGTTGCTCGGGCAACGGTGGCTCAGTTGGATTGATAGACATAGGGCTTTTGCGCCACGCGGGCCTGGGATTGGCGGGCCTGCTCCTCTAGGCTGCGGGGTGGCTTGTCCCAGAGCAGGGCGCGGCCGGCCTGCTGGTCAGACTCGAGCGTTGGATTGGCTGCCTTGAGGGACTGTAAAAACTGCGTGACCTCTGAGTCGTAGTGAGGTGCTGAGAGTCCAAGAATAGCCATGTCTGATCTCCTATTGGCTGGTCTGCAGAGAACTGCGATTGGCTTCGATGAGGGCGTCAATGGCGTCACGGTCGACCCGGGTGAGCAGGTGTCCAAACTCGCCCACTGATTGAACCGGTGGCCGATCCAGCTGCGACCAGTCAAAGGGCTGGTGAAGACCAAAGACCTCGGATTCGACCCTGGCCACCGTGGTCGGCAGGATGGGCTTGAGATAAATGCTCAGGCGGGCGAAACAACGCAGCGTGGTGCTGAGGATCCGGTGGAGTGCCTGCTCGGTACCGGGCTGCTTGGCGAGCTCCCAGGGCTTGTGCTGGTCGACATAGCCGTTGACGGCATCCATGAGCAGGCCGATTTCCCGGACCACCCGGGCGGTATCCCTGGCCTCGTAGGCCTGCGCAATAGCTGGCGCAGCCTGGCTCAATTGAGCCTCGAGCTGGGCATGCTGCGATTCGCCCTGGTCACGTGCATCACCGAGTAGCTGGCTGTCGTAACGCTTGCGGACAAACCCAGCACAACGGCTGGCGATGTTGACGAATTTGCCCACCAGGTCGCTGTTGACCCTGGCGATGAAGTCGTTCAAGTTCAGGTCCAAGTCTTCCATGCTGCCGTTGAGCTTGCCGGCAAAGTAGTAGCGAAGCCACTCTGGGTTGAGCCCCTGGTCCAGATAGCTCTGTGCGGTGATGAAGGTGCCGCGGGACTTGCTCATCTTCGCCCCATCGACGGTGAGAAAGCCGTGGGCATAGACTCGGCTGGGGCTTCTGAATCCACCGAAGTGAAGCATGGCCGGCCAGAACAGCGTGTGGAAATACAGGATGTCTTTGCCGATGAAGTGAATCTGCTCGATGCTCGAGTCTGGCTTGGTGTAGTCGGAAAAGTCTTTGCCGTGGTCGGAACACCATTTCTTGAGGCCGGCGTAATAGCCGATCGGGGCATCCAGCCAGACGTAGAAGTATTTGCCGGGAGCCCCGGGGATTTCAAATCCAAAGTAGGGTGCATCGCGTGAGATGTCCCAATCACCGAGTCGGCTTTTGCCGTTGTCGTCGCGACCCAGCCATTCACGCAGTTTGTTGGCGGCCTCGGGTTGTAGTCGGCCAGAGTCCAGTGCCCAGTCCTGCAGAAACGCCTCGCATCGAGGATCGGAGAGTTTGAAGAAATGGTGCTCGCTCTCGCGGGTCTCCGGCTTGGCACCTGACACGGCCGACACCGGATCGATCAGATCGGTTGGGGCATAGGTGGCACCACAGGCCTCACAGGAGTCACCATATTGGTCTTTGGCCCCGCACTTGGGGCAGGTGCCCTTGATAAACCGATCTGGCAGGAACATGGCCTGAACAGGGTCGTACATCTGCTCGATGGTCTTGATCTCGATGAGTCCCTTGTCTTTCAGGGCCAGGTAGATGCCTTCGGCCAGTTCTCGGTTCTCGGGGCTGTGCGTGGTGTAGTAAAGGTCAAAGGCCACGCCGAAGCCCGCGAAGTCGCGGGTGTGGGCCTGCCAGGTCTTGTCGATCAGGGCCTCTGGGGTGATGCCCTCGGTCTGGGCCCTGAGCATAATCGGCGTGCCGTGGGTGTCATCCGCGCAGATGTAGACGACCTCGTGACCCATGAGTCGCTGGAACCGGGCAAAGACATCGGTCTGAATGTATTCCACCAGGTGGCCAAGGTGAATGGCGCCGTTGGCATAGGGCAGGGCGGAGGTGATGAACAGGCTGCGGCGGGGTGTGGACATAGCCGACCATTTTAGCTTGGGTCATAATGGCGCGCATGAGCATCAAAAGTGACCACTGGATCCGGCGAATGGCTGAGCAAAACCGCATGATCGAGCCCTTCGAGGCCGGTCAGGTGCGTCAGGCCAATGGCCAGAAAATCGTCTCCTACGGCACCTCTAGCTACGGCTACGACGTTCGCTGCGCCGACGAATTCAAGATTTTTACCAACATCAACAGCACCATTGTTGACCCCAAGAATTTTGATTCGGGCTCTTTTGTCGACTTCAAGGGCCCAGTCTGCATCATCCCGCCGAACTCTTTTGCCTTGGCGCGTACGGTCGAGTACTTTCGAATTCCACGCAGCACCCTGGTGGTCTGCCTGGGCAAGTCCACCTACGCTCGCTGCGGCATCATCGTCAACGTGACGCCCTTGGAGCCCGAGTGGGAGGGTCACGTGACCCTGGAGTTCTCCAACACCACGCCGCTGCCAGCCAAAATCTACGCCGGCGAGGGCTGCGCGCAGATGTTGTTTTTTGAGAGTGATGAGGTCTGTGCCACTTCCTACGCAGATCGGGGCGGCAAATACCAGGGTCAGACGGGCGTCACGCTGCCCAAAACCTGATCTCGCTGGTCAGGGCTTTCGGGTGAGTCGGCAGAAGCGATAAGCCAGACCGTTTGGCGTCTGGCCCTCTCCCAGAACCGTTCGCTGCCAGTCTGACGCCGTCAGACTGGGAAAAAAGGCGTCTCCCTTCACCTCGGCCAAGACTTCAGTCAGTTCAATGCGATCGGCCAGCGCCAGCGTCTGGGCGTAGACATCGGCTCCGCCCACCACCATCAGGCTCGACTCATTTCGCATCTCGGCCTGCCACAGAGCCTGCTCGATGCTAGTGACCGGGTCTACCTGACCCCTGTGCTCGGGCAGGGCTTGCCAGTCGGCCTGCCGGGTCAGGACATAGTGGTGACGGTTGGGTAGAGGCTTGCCCAACTGATCCAGGATGCTCTGGTAGGTCTTTCGGCCCATGAGGACCGGGTGTCCTGTGGTGATAGCCTTGAAGTGTTTGAGATCCTCGGGGATGTGCCACGGCAGTTGGTTGTTCTGTCCGATGCACCCATTGCTGGCCGCGGCGACCACCAGCACCAACTCCGTCCTCATACGGCTACAGGCGCCTTGATCGCAGGGTGAGACTGATAGCCGACGATCTCAAAGTCATCGAATTGATAGTCAAACAGACTGGCAGGCCTGCGTTTGATCTGCAGCCTGGGCAGGGGGAAGGGCTCACGGCTCAGCTGCTCTCTGGCCTGATCGAAATGGTTGTTGTACAGGTGACAGTCGCCGCCGGTCCAGATGAAGTCGCCTACCTCTAGATCAGTCTGCTGGGCCACCATGTGGGTCAGCAGCGCATAGCTGGCGATGTTGAAGGGCACTCCTAGAAAGATGTCGGCACTGCGCTGGTAAAGCTGGCAGGACAGCTTGCCGTCGGCCACATAGAACTGGAAGAACGCGTGACACGGTGCCAGGGCCATCTCGGGGATTTGCCCCACATTCCAGGCGCTGACAATCAACCGACGAGAATCCGGGGTTCGACGGATGTCGTCGACCAACCCCTGCATCTGATCGATGACCCGATTCGGCTGCTCGGCCGTCGGTGCCGGCCAGGCTCGCCATTGCTTGCCGTAGACGGGGCCTAACTCACCCTGTGCATCTGCCCATTCATCCCAGATGGAGACGCCGGCCTCTTGCAGGCTTTTGACGTTGGTCTCGCCCCCCAGGAACCAGAGCAGCTCGTGAATGATGCTCTTGGTATGAAGCTTTTTGGTGGTGACCATGGGAAACCCATCGGCCAACGCAAATCTCATCTGCCAGCCGAAGACGGACCGGGTGCCGGTACCCGTTCGGTCGGTTTTAGGGGTGCCATGTTCCAGAACATGGCGCATCAGGTCGAGGTAGGTCTTCATGGTTGCCGCAGTCGTTCGATCAGGGACTTTAACTGGGATTTCTCCAGCGCGGGACTGGTGAGGGCTTGGGTGTTTTCGATCAGGGCGCCGCGAAGCTCATCTCGGAAGGCTGCCGACTCTGCAAACTGACGCATCAGGCGGGCCAGGTCGGTGGCGTCACCCACCTGGAAGTAGCCAGGATAGTCCTCCCCCAGTAGCCCCAGGTGGCCATCGATGCGACTGGCCAAGACTGGCAGACGATGGGCCGCGGCCTCCGATATCACCAACGCGCCTCCCTCCATCCGCGATGGCTGGATGAGGCAGTGGTGCCTGCGCATCAGGCCCACGGCCTCCGCATGGAGCCGAGCGCCCAACAGGCTGACCGAACCACTTGGCATCTGGTTGGCGGTGGCGACGAGTGCTTCGACTGCCGACGGATCCCGCGCACCTCCCACGTGGGAGAGGTGCGTGGGGCTGCCGTCGGTGAGACACGCGGACGGGAAGGCCAGGGCAAAGCCCGCCAATCCCGTCAGTGGATCTTTCTCGGATCGGACATGGCCACTGATGAGCCAGGTCAGGGCGGTGCCACTGGCGGGCAGATAGACCGGCGCCCAGTCGGTTGGGTCTGCCAGCGGCACCGCCTGTGCGATCACGCGTCGTTTTTGGGCAGTCTGCGGAAGAATGCGAACCAGTTCCTCAGCGGCACGAGACTGCAGGCTGACGACCAGATGGGCCTCGTCAATGGTCTGCCTGCAGGTCTCAAAGGCTGGCGTGTCAGGCTGCTGGAGGTCAGCATAGAGATCGGTGCCGGTTAGCACCACCGCAAATGGCTTTGAGGCCTGGGCTAAGCCGGCGGCGACCTCACGGGAGCGCCTGGCGTGCAGGACAATCGCCACATCACAGGCCGGCAGGGGTTGCCGGCCGTCGTATTCAGAGAGAACGACGACCTCATGGCCGAGGTCCTTCAGGTGATCGGCATACCGTTGGGCGGTTTGCCAATTCCCCGTTTGGGTTTTCTGTCCAAACGGGCTGGCGATGAGGACGGTGAGCTTATTCGGCAAGACCAGAGGCGACCGTGGAGAAGCCAGCGTCTACGTAGGTGATCTCACCTGTGACGCCGCCGGCCAAGTCCGACAGCAAGAAGGCACAGACGTTGCCAACGTCGTCGATGGTGACGTTGCGTCGCAGGGGCGCGTTCTGCTCCACCACCGACAGGATATTGCCAAAGCCCTTGATGCCGCTGGCAGCCAGGGTCTTGATCGGGCCTGCGGATACGCCATTGACGCGAATGCCTTTGGGTCCGAGGCTGGAGGCCATGTAACGAACGGCTGCCTCCAGGCTAGCCTTGGCCAGTCCCATGGTGTTGTAGGCCGGGACCATGCGAACAGAGCCCAGGTAGCTCAGAGTCACCAACGCAGCCTGTCGACCGGTCATCAGGGGCAGGGCGGCTTTGGCCAGGGCAGGAAAACTGTAGGCCGAGATCTCGTGGGCAGTGGTAAAGGCCTCGCGACTCATCCCCTCCAGAAAGTCGCCCGCAATGGCCTCTCGGGGGGCAAAGGCAATCGCGTGGACCAGGCCGTCCAGGTGTATCCAGGTCTGACCCAGTTGAGTCATGGCTGCCTCGATCTGGCTGTCTTCCGCCACATCCAGGGGGATGCAGATCTGACTGCCGAATTCTGCGGCCATGTCCTTGACCCGGTCTTCGAATCGCTCGTTCTGGTACGTGAAGGCCAGGTTGGCACCCTGGGCGTGACAGGCCTTGGCAATGCCATAGGCGATGGAGCGGTTGGACAGCAGGCCGGTGATCAGAATGTTTTTGCCGGACAGGAATGCCATGGATGCCTCTTTTCTTGGTCTGGTTGGCGAATGATCCCGTGATTTTAATGGCTAGACCGGGAATATCCCTGATCGCCTCCATTCGTCCAATGGCGCGCCGCGCCAAGTCCCAAATTGATGGCTAAACTGCTCGCCATGACAGTCACTCCTTTTCTGCTCTGCAGCCTGCGTCGGTTCGGAGTTGGCATGGCCTTGTGGGCCATGGGTCTGTCGGCCGCTGTCGCGCAAGACAGCTGGGGGCCTTGGAGTCGCTCCATGGCCCTGGGAGGCGAGCCCAAGTACACCGCTGGGTTTAAACATTTCGATTACGTCTCCGGCCAGCCGCGGGTGGGAGGCGAGCTTCGGATGGCCGCCATGGGCGGCTTTGACAAGCTCAATCCCTTCACGCTCAAGGGCCTGTCGGCCAGGGGCCTGATGGAGCTGGTCTTTGAGCCGCTGGCCATCGGCAGCCTGGACGAGCCGATGTCCATGTATGGCCTGCTGGCCAGTGAGATGCGCCTGGCCACCAATGCCATGGCCATTGAGTTTCGGCTGGACAGCAAGGCCCGTTTCTCCAACGGCAAGCCGGTCACTGCCCAGGATGTGAAGTTTTCTTTTGACACCTTGCGCGGGCCCATGGCCAGTCCCATCTGGAAAAACTACTGGGCCGACGTGAAGTCGGTTGTTGTGGTCGATGATCGGACCGTTCGGTTTGAGTTCGCCCGACGCAATCGAGAGTTGCACATGATCGTTGCGAGCCTGCCCGTTTTTTCGCGGGACTGGATTCCTGATGGCAAGACGTTTGATCAGGTGATTCAGGAACTGCCGATTGGTTCGGGCCCTTACACCGTGGAGAAGTTCGACCTGGGAAAACGCATCACCTACTTGCGCCAGCCCGATTATTGGGCTGCCCAAAAGCCGAGCCGAGCAGGGCAGTTCAATTTCCAACGCATCAGCTTTCAGTATTACAAAGACGTCTTTGCCCGCCTGGAGGCCCTCAAGGCTGGGGAGTTTGATTTCATCCACGAGAACACGGCCAAGAACTGGGCTCGCTCCTATAAAGGTCGGCCCTTTAACAATGGCAGTCTGGTCAAGACCGAAATGCCCACCTCCAATGCGGCAGGACTGCAGGCGTTTTATTTCAACCTGCGTCGACCAGTGTTTCAAGATGTCCGTGTTCGCAGGGCCATTGAGTTGGCCATGGATTTCGAGTGGATGAACCGGCAGCTCTTTTACAACCAGTACCGGCGCTCGGATTCCTATTTCACCAACACCGAGATGGCTGCAGTGGGCGCCCCGAGCCCAGCCGAGTTGGGCCTGCTCAAGGCCCTCGCTGCCAAGACAGGTCGACCACTGCCCCCTGAAGTCGTTGGCCCCGTTCCCAGTCCATCCAGCACAGTGCCGCCATCGTCTCTCAGAGACAACCTGCGCCAGGCCAAGGCCTTGCTGACCGAGGCGGGCTATCGGCTGGTCGATGGCCGACTGGTCAACGACAAGGGTCAACCCCTTGAATTTGAGATTTTGATCAGTCAGAAAAGCTGGGAGCGAGTGATTGCGCCTTTTGCACGCAACCTGGCCAAACTTGGCATTCAAGCTCGCAGTCGCGTCACCGACACCTCGCTTTATAAAAAACGAATCGACGATTACGACTACGACATGGTGGTTCACTGGTATCTCTCGAGCCAAAACCCAGGCAACGAATTGTTGTTTCGGTTTACCAGTCAGTCGGCCAAGCAACCCGGCGCGGACAACTACATTGGCGTCACAGACCCCTTGGTGGATGCGGCCGTTTCTGCTGTGGTCTCCGCTCGAGATCGTTCAGACATGGTGGTGGCCGCCAAGGTGCTCGATCGTCTGCTTCGACATGGGCACTATGCGATTGCCCACTGGCACAACAATGTCCACCGCGTCGCCTATCGACAAGGTCTTCAGGGCCCCAAAAAGCCCCCGCTGTATTACCACTCCGAGGATTGGGTGATGGCCACCTGGTGGTGGTCTCAGAAAGGACCTCAACCATGAGGACACTGCGCTCTTCAGCCATTTGGATCTACGTGGTCAAGCGTCTTTTGTTGATGGTGCCCACGCTGATTGGCATTTTGCTGGTGACCTTTACTTTGATTCAGTTTGTCCCAGGCGGTCCAGTCGAGCAGATGGTTCAGATGCTCAAAGGGGATCATGCTGGGGGCGGGGCTGCTGGGCTGGCCGTGCCCGGAGGGTCTGCCGCGGGCGATGTGGGTCAGGCTTCCAGCGGACTCTACCGGGGTCGCGTGGGTGTTGACCCTCAGCGACTTCAAGAGATCAAGGCCCTTTATGGTTTCGACAAACCGGTGACCGAGCGGTTTGTTGACATGGTCGTGGGCTTCCTGCGGTTGGATCTGGGCACCAGCTTCTTTCACAACCGCAGCGTCTGGGAGTTGATTGTCGACAAACTCCCCGTCTCCATCAGTCTTGGCCTCTGGAGTTTCCTCATCACCTACGCTGTCTCGATTCCGCTGGGCATTGCCAAGGCGGTTCGCCATGGCAGCCGTTTCGATCTGATGACCAGCCTGGCCATCTTGGTTGGTTACGCGATTCCGGGTTTTGTATTGGGTGTGGTCTTGCTGGTCTTTTTTGGCGGTGGCAGTTTTCTGCAGCTCTTTCCTCTGCGGGGCCTCACCTCGGACGACTTCGCCTCGCTCTCCGTCATTGGCAAAGTCTTGGATTACTTCTGGCACCTGGCCTTGCCCCTGACTTGTCTTGTGCTGGGCAGCTTTGCGGTGGTGACCATGCTGACCAAAAACACCATGCTCGAAGAGATCCGCCGCCAGTACGTTCTGACCGCCCGGGCCAAAGGCCTCTCCGAGGATGTGGTCCTCTGGCGTCATGTGCTGCGCAATGCTTTGATTCCCATTGTGACGGGATTTCCGGCTGCCTTTGTGGGCGCCTTCTTCACTGGGTCGTTGTTGATTGAGACCCTGTTCTCGCTCGATGGCCTGGGGCTGCTGTCTTATGAATCCGTGATGAAGCGTGACTACCCGGTGGTCATGGGAACGCTGTTCTTTTTCTCCCTCATTGGCCTGCTGGCCAAGCTGGTCAACGACCTGCTCTATGTGGTGGTGGACCCTCGCGTCCAGTTTGGAGCGCAGAAGACATGATCGATTCGCCCGCTCGGCTGGCCTGGAGGCGTTTCTGCGCCCATCGCCGGGGTCTTTGGAGTTTGCGTATTTTCCTGGTGTTGTTCGCTCTGAGCTTGTCGGCTGAACTCATTTCCAATGATCGTCCGCTGGTGGTGTCTTATCAGGGTGATCTGTACTGGCCTTTGGTCAAGGATTACTCCGAGAAGACCTTTGGTGGAGAGTTCGACTCACCGGCCGATTATCTGGACCCATACATCCAGCAGAAGCTACAGGCCGATGGCAACTGGGCCATCTACCCTCTGAATCGCTACAGCTTTCAGACCATCAACTACTTTGCGCCGTCTCCCAATCCGGCAGCGCCGTCGGCCGAGAACTGGCTTGGAACCGATGATCGTGGTCGGGATATCTTGGCTCGGCTGATCTACGGGTTTCGGGTGTCTGTCTTGTTTGGCTTGGGTCTGACTGCCATTGGCCTGGTCCTGGGCATTTTTTTTGGTGCGATACAGGGTTACTTTGCCGGCCGGATTGATTTGTTTTTCCAACGCTTGATCGAGGTCTGGAGTTCATTGCCCGAGCTCTATCTGCTGATCATCCTGGCCTCCATGTTTGAGCCTGGCTTATTGGTCCTGCTGGTGATTTTGTCGGTCTTTGGCTGGATGGGCTTGTCCGATTACGTTCGAGCGGAGTTTCTGCGCAACCGGGGTCTGGAATATGTCACGGCCGCCCGGGCCATGGGCCTGTCGAACTGGACCATCATGACCCGCCACATTCTGCCCAACAGCCTGACGCCCGTGATCGCTTTTCTGCCGTTCAGGATGTCGGCGGCCGTCTTGGCCCTGACCAGCCTGGATTTTCTGGGTCTGGGTGTGCCGACCTCCACTGCCAGCCTGGGCGAGTTGTTAGCGCAGGGTAAGGACAATCTGGATGCTTGGTGGATTACGGTGTCGACCTTTGGCGTCTTGGTGGCCTTGTTGTTGTTGTTGATCTTCATTGGGGAGGCGCTGCGCGATGCACTCGACACCCGCCGATAGCCAAGGTCTTTTGCAAATCTCGGACCTGACGGTTCGGTTCGATCGCACTGGTGAGAAACCGGCAGCGGTTGAATCTCTATCCTTGACGATGGCTGCCGGTGAGCGGCTGGCCCTGGTTGGTGAGTCTGGTTCAGGCAAGACCATGACGGCCTTGGCTGTTCTGGGTCTGGTCCCCGATGCGCAGATCACAGGCCAGGTGCACTGGCAGGGCGAGGATTTGCTCAGGGTGCCAGCCAGCCGATTACAGGCCATCCGGGGGTCCGAGATTGCCATGGTCTTCCAAGAGCCCATGACCGCCCTCAATCCCCTGCTGACCGTTGGCCAGCAGATCGCAGAGGTGTTGCAGACCCACGAGGGCTTGCCCCTGGCCCAGGCCATGCATCGGGCTGGGGATCTGATGGAGCGCGTTGGCATTGACTCGGCCGAGCACGCGGTCATGGCCTACCCCCATCAATTGTCAGGTGGGCAGCGTCAGCGGGTGCTGATTGCCATGGCCTTGGCCTGCCGCCCGAAATTGCTGATTGCAGATGAGCCGACCACCGCCTTGGATGTCACCCTGAAGCAACAGGTGCTGGATCTGCTGTTGGATTTGCAGCGTGAGACGGGCATGGCGATTTTGATGATTACCCACGACCTGCCGATGGTTCGTCGCTTTGCCCAGCGGGTGGCGGTGATGCAGTCGGGTCGTCTGATCGAGGTCAACGAGACCGCTGACTTGTTTGCCCACCCCAAGCAGTCCTACACCAAGCAGCTGATCGCGGCAGAGCCGACGGTCTTGGTCGGGCCGGCCCAGAAGGGCCCCATCATGGTGGAGGTTCGCCAGCTGCAATGCTCCTATGCGATTGGGGGCAGCTGGTTTAGGCCACGTTACAAGTCCGTGGTTAATGGTGTGAGTTTTGTGGCGACCAAAGGCGAGACCCTGGGGATTGTGGGTGAGTCGGGTTCCGGTAAGACCACGCTGGGCTTGACGCTTCTGCGACTCTCCACTGCCATCGCAAAGGGTCAGATCCGTCTGGATGGTCACGACATCATTGGCTTGGCTCCGAAATCCCTCCGCGAATTGCGCCGCGATTTTCAGGTCGTCTTTCAGGATCCGTTCAGTGCGCTCTCGCCTCGTCGGACGATCGCTCAAATTCTGGAGGAGGGCCTGCGGCTTCACTGTCCCCAGCTCGATGCAGCCGCCAGGCAGGCGCGTTGCGAGCAGGCTTTGCTTGAGGTGGGCATGCCCGTCGAGGCGCTGGGTCGCTACCCACATGCCTTCTCGGGGGGGCAGCGTCAGCGCATCGCGATTGCCCGCGCCTTGATTGTTGAGCCCAAACTCTTGTTGCTGGATGAACCGACCAGCGCTTTGGATCTGTCCATTCAGAAGCAAATTCTGGAGTTGTTGGTGGGTCTTCAGCAGGCCAAAGGTTTGACCTATGTCTTGATCTCGCATGATTTGGCGGTGATGAGGGCCGTGGCCCATCGCGTCTTGGTCATGCGGCATGGCAACATAGTGGAGTTTGGCGCGACCGAGCATGTGCTGCAGAGGCCAAGACAGCCTTATACCCAGAGCCTGCTGGACGCCGCCTTTCCAACCGAGAGACTTGGCCACTTGTCGGCCTAGGAGGCAGCATGCTGATGGTGTTTTGGACGAGGGTCTTTCTGGCCTTTGCAGGATTGTTTGGTGCGACCGCTGTGGCCGTCTCTGCGGCAGCGGCCCACATGCTCGCGGGCGTGCTCGAAGTGGATCAGCTTGATTGGGTCAAGACGGCCAGTTCCTACCAAATGATCCACGCGGTTGCCCTCTTTGGCTGCGCAGCCATGGTGAACTTCTCTCGATTTCGAGTGGGTGTCACGCTCGCAGGGGTCTGTTTTGTCATCGGCATTCTGTTTTTCAGCGGAAGCCTGTACGCCATGGTCTACACAGGACACCGAGCCTTTGCTGCTGTGACGCCGTTCGGCGGTTTTGCGTTTATCGTGGGCTGGCTCAGTTTGCTGTGGGCGGGACTTCGGCATCAACGAGAGGCGGCGCTATGAAGTGGCTGCCCATGGCGACTGCAGCCCTTGGCGTGCTGCTGCTGGCCAGCTGTTCAAAAGAGGCACCCAAGGCTTTGCCAGACCCTCTGGTGGAGGTCTATCAGGTCGAGTCCGATGCATCGGCGCCGCGCTCTGGCGGGCAGTCCTATGGTCTGGCTCAGTCAGCGGAGTCTGCGGTTCTGGCTCAGTCCAGTGGGCTGGTGGAAGCCGTCTTGGTCAAGTCCGGCGAGAGGGTGGTGGCTGGTCAGGCCCTGGTTCGTCTGGATCCGGTGGATGCGCGATTGGCCGATTCCAGTGCTCGGGTCCAGATTGCCGCTGCAGCCGCTCAGTTGGCCAGTGCGGAGGCCGATTTCGCTCGGTATGAGCGACTCCGCCAACAGAACTTTATTTCCCAGGCCGAATTCGAGCGCCGACAGGCGGCCGTGTTGGCTGCCCGGGCTGAGCACGAGGCCAGGCTCGATGGATTGGGACTGCTCACCAGTCGTGCCCTGAGCCCTGGCGTGGTCCAGCGAGTGGGCGTGGCCAGAGGCCAACGTGTTCAGGCGGGGGCGGTGCTGATGGTCATCGCAGGGGCCTCACCGGCTGCCTCCCAGGCAGCCATGGCCGTCGGTCAGTCCCTTCGCCAGTCCATCAGGGTGCCTTTGTCTGCTCTGATCAATGGTGGACAGGCCGTGATGCTGGTCGAAGCGGCAGAGGGTGGTCATCGCGTTCGCCAGCAGGCGGTGGTGGTGACGACCAGTGACGAGCGCTGGGCGCAGTTGGCCCAGGGCCTTCGGGTGGGTGATCGCGTGGTGGCCATTGGCGCGCATCTGCTGACCGATGGCCAACGCGTGAGGTTGCCTGCGGCTGTGCCTGCTGCACCGGCTGCTCAATGAACCAGATCAACCTGTCTCGCTGGGCGATCGAGCACCCAGCCTTGGTTCGCTATCTGATGGTCGCGCTCATGCTGCTGGGCGTCGCCAGTTACTTTCAGTTGGGCCAAGACGAAGACCCGCCGTTTAATTTTCGTGTGATGGTGGTCCAGGCCAATTGGCCTGGCGCGACGGCCATGCAAATGGCGGCTCAGGTGGCGGATCGACTGGAGCGAATTGTTCAAGAGGTGCCGAATGTTCGCAAGACGGTGAGCTTTTCCAAGCCGGGTCACACCACGGTGATTGTCGAGATCGGGGACGACTTTGATCCCAAGGAGGTCCCTCAGCGTTTCTACACCATCCGTAAAAAGATGATGGACATGGCAGGCAGCCTTCCGCTTGGGGTGCAAGGCCCGTTCTTCAACGATGACTTTGGGGACACCTTCGGCATCATCTATGCCGTCGAGGCCCCTGGGCTCAGTCTGGCCCGTCAATCCGAACTGGCTCGTGACCTGCGCTCTCGGATGCTGCGTGTAACCAACGTTGGCAAGGTAGAAGTCTTTGGACTGGAGCCCGAGCGCATTTATCTGGAGCTTTCACGCGCCAAGCTGGCACGTTATGGGCTGACCACGGCCCAGATCTCGGAGCAGATCAACGCCCAGAATCGGGTGGTGCAGGCCGGTGCGCTGCGGGCAGAGCCCTTCGAGATTCCTCTGCGCGTAACCGGGCAGTTTGAGTCCGAGGATCAGATCGCTCAGACACCGATTCGGGCCGGAACTCAGGTCTTGCGGCTTTCGGATTTGGGTGAACTGCGTCGCGGCCCACCAGACCCCAGTGGCCAGCTCATGCTGGTCAATGGCCAGTCGGTCTTTGGGCTCGGTGTCTCAATGAAAAAGGGCGGAGACGTCATTGCCCTGGGTCGAGCCATGAATCAACTGGTGGAGGAGATTCGACAAGACCTGCCACTGGGCATTCGGCTGGTGCAGGTGCAAGACCAGCCAGCTGTGGTGGCCAGCTCCATCGGAGAGTTTCTCAAGGTCTTGGCAGAGGCCTTGGCCATTGTGTTGGGCGTGAGTCTCTTGGCCCTCGGCCTGCATCAGCGTCCGCTGCGCATTGATCCCCGCCCCGGGTTGATTGTGGCCATCAGCATCCCGCTGGTCATGGCGGTCACCTTTTTGATCATGAAGGCCTGGGGCATTGGCCTTCACAAAATTTCACTGGGTTCTCTGATCATCGCCTTGGGCCTGCTCGTCGATGACGCCATCATCGTGGTGGAGATGATGGTGCGTAAATTAGAAGAGGGCGCCGACCGACTCTCAGCAGCCACCGCAGCCTTCTCTCTCACGGCCATGCCCATGCTGACCGGCACCCTGATCACGGCTGTGGGCTTTCTGCCGATTGGCATTGCCAAGTCCACGGTGGGTGAGTACACCTTTGCCATCTTTGGCGTAACGGCAGCGGCTTTGTTGGTCTCATGGCTGGTGTCGGTCTTCTTTGTCCCGGTCTTGGGCTTTTGGCTTCTAAAGACCAGGCCGATGGGGGCAGGAGAAGTCCATGCGGAGGCCTTCCAGTCTGGCTTTTATCAGCGGTTCCGTTCTATGGTGACCTGGTGTGTCGACCATCCCTGGCAGATCTTGGCTGCAACGGTGTTCTCGTTTGGCTTGGGGTTGGTCGGCATGTCAAAAGTTCAGCAACAGTTTTTTCCGGACTCGTCGAGACCCGAGATGCTGGTGGATGTCTTCCTGCAAGAGGGTGCCAGTATCGAGGCGACCCAAAAAACGGTTCAGGCGCTGGAGCAGGTCATTCTGAAGGACCCGGGACATGGCAGTGTGACCAGCTGGGTGGGCAGCGGTGCACCGAGATTCTTTCTACCCCTGGACATCATCTTCCCGCAGCCCAACGTGGCCCAGTTGATTGTGGTGCCCAAGCCTGGCGAGGACCGTCAGGCCATGCTGTACCGTCTGCAACAGGCTCTGCCCGAGGTGGCTCCGCAGGCCAGGCTGCGCATCAAGCTCTTGCCCAATGGACCACCCGTGGCCTATCCCGTACAGCTGCGTCTGGTGTCAGAGCAACCCGGGCTGGTTCAGGCCTGGTTGCCCAAGGTCAGCGAAGTTATGCGGTCTCACCCCGACATTCGCGGCCTGAACAACAACTGGAATGAGCTGCGGCCGGTGGTCCAGATTCAACTAGACCTCGGTCGGGCCCGGGATCTGGGTGTCTCACCGCAGTCGATCGCCGAGGTCTTGGCGGCTCGGTTTAGCGGGGTGACGGTTGGGGAGTATCGAGAGAGCACCCGTTTGATTCCGATCGTGCTGCGGCTGCCCGCTCAGGAGCGTGACGGCCTGGAGGATCTGAAGGGGCTGTTGGTGCCTTCACAGTCTGGCCAGCAGATCGCCCTGTCCCGATTGGCCAGTCTTCAGATGGTCTGGGAGCCGGGCATTGTGTGGCGGCAGAATCGTGAGTTTGCTCTGACCCTGCAAGCGTCGGTGGGACCCGGTCGCCAGGGCCCAACGGTGACGGCCGAACTGATGAAGCAGCTGGCACCGACCATGGCGTCTTTCCCCACGGGACTGCGGCTAGAGGTGGGCGGTGAGGTGGAAGAGAGCGGTCGGGGTCAGCAATCGATTTTTGCTGGCATGCCGATCATGCTCTTCATCACCCTGACCCTGTTGGTGTTGCAGCTGCAGAGTTCTTCACGCAGCTTCATGGTTCTGGCCACTGCGCCTTTGGGTTTGTCAGGGGCTGCAGCCGCGCTGCTGCTGCTCAACCGCCCCTTCGGCTTTGTCGCCATGCTGGGCGTGATCGCCCTGATGGGCATGATCATGCGCAACTCGGTGATCCTGATTGACCAGATTGAACGCGAACGTCAGAGCAGGGATCTGCGGGCTGCGATTGTCGAGGCAACGGTCTCACGTTTTCGGCCGATTCTGTTGACCGCTGCTGCGGCCGTGTTTGCCATGGTGCCACTGCAGGCCAGTGTCTTCTGGGGGCCAATGGCTGTGGCCATCATGGGTGGCTTGATCGTCGCGACGGCGCTCACCCTGTTCTCGCTCCCGGCGCTGTACGCGGCGGTCTACCTCAAACGCAGTCGGGTCAGCGCGCTAGGCTAGCCACCTCAGCAGCCAAGGTCCGACCAGGGGCAGGAAGAGGGCACCGGCCACGCCGTGTAGGCCCATGCCGACGCTCGAAAACGCACCGGCATCTGGGTGCACTGCAAAGGCCCGCGAGGTGCCAATCCCGTGGGCGGCTACGCCAACCGCAAAACCACGGGCAGTCCAGTCTTTCATGCCCAGGGCGTTGAGCAGATGGGTTGCCGCAATGGCGCCAATGACGCCGGTGAGCACCGCATAGACCGCCGTCAGCGTGGGGGATATCCCCATCGACTCTGAAATGCCCATGGCAATGGGGGCGGTGACCGACTTGGCCAGCATGGGGGTGACCAGATCGGTGGGGACGTCTAGCAACCCGGCCAATCCGACGCTGGAGACCACCGAAACCAGACCGCCCATCAGCAGCGCCAAGCCGAGTTCGGCAAAACGCCCTTTGAGCAGATGCCAACCCTGAGCGATGGGCACGGCCAGGGCCACCGTGGCCGTACCGAGCAGAAAGTGAATGAACTGGGCCCCTTCAAAGTATTGGGCGTAGGGCATGTCAATGATCAGCAGCGCACCGGCCGTGATGGCGACTGCAATGGCCACTGGGTTGACCAGTGGAGAGCGGCCTGCCCTCTGATGGGCCATGACGCCAAGCTGGTAGGCCACCAGGGTCAGGATCAGGCTAAAAAGCGGGCTGCCACTGAGGTAGACCCATATTTCTCTCAGATCCATCGTCTAGTCCGGTGACCGTGGAGCGGAACGACGCTTGAGCATCAACGCGGTGGTCGCCATGGCCAGGACCACGCTGACCACCAAGACTGCGAGAATAGACAGCATGTGGCCTGACAGCATGGGCAGAAAGCTGACCACCCCAACCGCAGCCGGGACAAAGAGCAGTCCAAGGTGAGCGGTTAAACCGTTGGCAACCGTCTGAAGGTCTGGGTCGGTTCGCTTTCGCCAGAGAAGGGTGGCCAGCAGCAAGACCAGCCCGATCACGGGCCCGGGCACGGGCGAGGAGAGTCCCTTGGCCAGTATTTCGCCTGCGCCTTGGTAGAGCAGCAAAATCACTAATCCTTTGATCATCATGGGGGAAACTACCGAGGTTTGGGCCATGTCGCAAGTTGGGTCAACGGCTTACACTCATGTCACGTGGTAATCGGGTGTTATCCCCGATGTCATCAATTCGTTCGCATACCTGTCAGGAGACAATGAATGGAGCATTCCAAAAAAGAAGTCGCCGCAGTCGAGGCAACCGCCAAAACCGCTGGTCGTCGTAAGTTCTTCAGCAAGGCCGCCACTGCAGCAGTTGCTGCTCCTGTAGCCGGCTTCCCCATGATTTCTGTGGCCCAGTCCCCCATCGTTCTGAAGATGCAGGGTTCTTGGGGTGCCAACGAGATCTTCACCGACATGGCCAAGCAGTATGTCGAGCGCGTCAATGAGATGGCCGGTGGTCGTCTGCGCATCGAGTACCTGCCCGCAGGTGCTGTTGTGAAGCCTTTCGAAATCATCGACGCTGTGAGCAAGGGTGTTCTGGACGCCGGCCACCACGTGTCGGCCTACTGGTACGGCAAGAACAAGAGTGCTGCTCTGTTCGGTACCAGCCCTGTCAGCGGTGCAACTCCCGAGATCGGCCTGACCTGGATCTATAAGGGCGGCGGTCAGCAGCTGTGGGACAAACTGACATCCAAGCTCGGCCTGAATGTGGTTGGCTTCTTTACCTTCCCAATGCCCTCGCAGCCCCTAGGCTGGTTCAAAAAGGCGCCTCCCAAGAAGGCTACCGATCTGAAGGGCTTTAAGTACCGTACCGTTGGCCTTGCTGCCGATATGCTCCAGGAAATGGGCATGGCCGTGGCTCAGCTGCCCGGTGGTGAGATCGTGCCCGCCATGCAGCGCGGTGTCATCGACGCCTTCGAGTTCAACAACCCCACCGCTGACATGCGCTTTGGCGCACAGGACGTGGCCAAGTACTACTCCATGGGTTCTTATCACCAGGCCCAAGAGTTCTTCGAGATCGTCTTCAACAAGAACAAGTACAACGCTCTGCCGGCAGACCTGAAGGCCATCCTGAAGTACGCCGCCGAGGCCGCTTCTCTGGCGTCCACCGCCCTGGCCCACGACCAGTACTCCAAGGACCTGCAGGAGCTGATCACCAAGCACAAGGTCCAGGTCTCCCGCACCACCACCGACATCTATAAGGGTCAGCTGAAGGCCTGGGATGTGGTGACTGCCAAGCTGGAGAAAGACGTCGACATGTTCAAGGAGATCAACGACTCGGTGAAAGCCTGGTCGCGTCGGGTTGGCTTCTACCACTTCACCAACGAAGCGGATTACAAGCTGGCCTACGAGCACGTGCAGAAGATCAAGCTGCCACGTTAAACTCCTGGCTGTAGAAAAAGAGCTGCTGAGGTAAAACCCGGCAGCTCTTTTTATTAGAAGCATTCATAATTTTTAGGAATATTCCTCATGATCAATTGGATTCGCGCGATTGATTCACTCAACAAGTCGATCGGTCACAGCTTTGCCTGGTGTGTCCTGGTCTTGACGGCGAGTACCTGTTTTGAAGTCTTCATGCGCTACGTACTGAGCGCCCCGACAGCCTGGGCCTTTGACATGAGCTACATGCTCTACGGCGCACTCTTCATGATGTCGGGAGCCTATGCACTGTCGCGCAACTCTCATGTTCGTGGGGATTTCATCTACCGAAAGTGGCAGCCGACGACCCAGGCCAAAGTGGATCTGCTGCTCTATATCTTCTTCTTCTTTCCGGGCATTTTTGCCATGGTCTACACCGGCGCTGAATACTCCTTTCAGTCCGCCAGCATTCTGGAGGCCAGCGTGAACAGTCCAGCTGGCGTGCCAGTTTGGCCGCTCAAGCTTGTGATTTTTATCGCCGGCATTACCTTGGCTTTGGGTGGCATCGCCGAGGTCATGCGATGCCTGATTTGTATCAAAGAGGGTAAGTGGCCTGCTCGTGAGGGCGACGTCGAGGAGCTCGAAGTCCTGCTTCAACAGCAACACGGAAACAAGGAGTAGTCATGTCAGATCCGATGGTCGCCCTGTTGATGCTGGGCCTGTTTATTGTCGTTATTTTCCTGGGCTTCCCGATAGCCTTCACCCTGATGGCCATGGGTATCGGTTTTGGCCTCTATGCCTATTGGGACCCCGCTACTGCGGTTCTAGAGAATCGAATCTTCTATCTCTTTGTTCAAAACACCTTCAGTGTGATGAACAACGACGTACTCATTTCTATACCGTTATTCCTGTTCATGGGCTACATCATTGAGCGGGCCAACATTCTGGATCGCCTGTTCCTGAGCCTTCAAGTCGGACTGCGATTTCTACCGGGCTCTATGGCGGTCGCCGCCTTGGTGACTTGTGCGCTGTTTGCCACCGCCACCGGGATCGTGGGAGCGGTGGTCACCTTGATGGGCCTGATTGCCTTGCCCTCTATGTTGAAGGCTGGCTATGACCAGAAGCTGTCATGTGGTGTGATCACCGCAGGTGGCACCCTGGGCATCCTGATTCCGCCCTCGATTCTGCTCATCGTTTATGCCGCCACGGCCAGTGTGTCGGTCGTCAAGCTCTATGCCGCAGCCCTGATTCCTGGCTTTTTGCTTGCGGGACTCTATGTGGTCTATGTGGTGATTCGCGCCACGATCAATCCGGCCCTCTGTCCTAAACCAAAGGACCTTCACGAGTACTCCGCCTTCGACAGCATCCTGCTGGTGGTGAAGGCTTTTGTGCCCCTGTTTGCGCTGATCATGGCGGTGCTGGGCAGCATCTTGTTCGGTCTGGCCACGCCCAGTGAGGCTGCAGCGATGGGCTCTCTTGGCGGCATCATTCTGGCAGTCATCTACAAGGCCTTTACTTGGCAGCGGCTGCGGGAGTCGGTCTATCTGACGGCTAGAACATCGGCTATGGTCTGCTTCCTGTTTGTCGGTGCAGCCACCTTCTCGTCCATCTTCTCTTACCTGGGTGGTGAGCACATCGTCAAAGACGCCATCATGGCGCTCGATCTGACCCCTGTGCAATTCCTGCTGCTGGCACAACTGATCATTTTTATCTTGGGCTGGCCGCTGGAGTGGTCAGAGATCATCGTGATCTTTGTTCCAATTTTCTTGCCCCTGCTGCCCCTGTTTAATGTCGACCCCATCCTGTTCGGCATCCTCATTGCGATTAATCTGCAGACGTCTTTCTTAACGCCACCCATGGCCATGTCGGCTTATTACCTCAAGGGAGTGGCACCGAAGGATGTGCAGTTGTGGACCATCTTCAAGGGATGTTTCCCGTTTGTTGGCATGGTGATTCTGACGCTGGCCCTCACCTATATCTATCCGTCCATGGTGACCTACCTGCCAGATCAGTTCTTCAGCCAGCCTGATGAGATCCCTTACGACCCGAAGGATGAGAGCGTCGTAGACCCCAGTATCTTCAAGAGTCTCTAATGACCGATCAGAACCGCACCACCGCCGATCTCACTGCGCAGGAGTGGCATCAGATGATGTCCTCCGGTGCGGCGGACATTGAAAGGACACTGGAGGGGCATCTCTCTTTCGTGCAGTCGGCTGATGAATCGGTTCGGGCCTTTGTAGCCACCGACGCCAATGCCGTGACCTCTGCGGCCCTTGATCTGGTCGACGGCCGAAACAGGGGAGACCTCCCAGGCCCGCTCTTTGGCGTGCCGGTCGGCATCAAGGACATCATCGACACCGAGGACCTGCCCACTCAGCACGGCAGCCCCATCCATGCCGGCCGCTACGCCATTGCCGACGCCACTGTGGTGAGGCGCATCCGTCAGGCTGGCGGTGTGATTCTGGGCAAGACCGCGACAACCGAGTTCGCCACTTTTTATCCTGCCGCGACCAGAAACCCACACAACCTGGACCACACCCCTGGTGGGTCCTCGAGTGGTTCTGCTGCCGCCGTTGCGGCTGGTTTTGTGCCAGTGGCGCTTGGCACCCAGACCAATGGTTCGGTGATCCGGCCCGCTAGCTTTTGTGGTGTTTATGGCTTTAAGCCCAGCTATGGCCTGATTCCCCGGACCGGCATCTTTGATCAGTCCCAGAGCCTGGACCAGGTGGGCTTTTTCGCCAAGAACCTAGATGACCTCGCCTTGGTTGCTCAGCTGACCGCCGGGGATGATGGCGTCGATCCGGCTAGCCGCGGTTTGGCGGCTCACCGCTTTGTCGATGTCATGAACCAGCCCCCGGCCATGACGCCACGGTTTTGCTTCGTCAAGACACCTTGGTGGAATCAGGTCAGCCCGGATGCTCAGGAGGCTTACCAAGCCTTCTTGGACCTCTTTGAGGGGCAGATTGAGGAACTGGTTCTACCCGATGTCGTGAACAAGGCTGTGGAATGGCACTCGACAGTCAACGAGTCTGAACTGGCCGCAGGGCTGAGCCGGGAGTGGCTGCACCATCGGCAGGTTTTGAGCGAACCCATGCAGAAACGTCTGCAGGCGGCTCATCAGATCAGCGCCTACGACTACCTCCTGGCCAAGTCTCGTATTCCTCATGTATCAGATGCTTTTGCAGAGTTTTTTGAGAAGTACGACGCGATCCTCTGTCCCGCAGCTCTAGGAGAGGCGCCCAAAGGGCTTGAGAGTACTGGTAATCCCATCATGCAGACGGTCTGGACTTTTGGTGGTTTGCCGTCAGTCAACCTGCCGTTTCTGACAGGTGAGTCTGGGCTTCCCCTGGGCGTTCAGGCTGTCGGAGCATATCGTCAAGATGGCCGTCTGCTTCGCAGTCTGAAGTGGCTGGTGAGTGAATTTGAAACAAGGAGTCAGTCAGAATGAGCACCCCCAAAACTCAGTCCCACAAGACTGTCGAGACCAAAAAAACCAAGCTCGGTGGGCTGATTGGTCTGATCCTGTTGTTGGCTTTTTTCACGCCTTACGTGATGAAACTGCCCCAGCTGGACATCACCCTGATTCTGCTTGGTGGCATGGCCCTGGCCATCTGGGACTTCATCTCGCCTGAGAAGAAATAAAGCCCGATCACTTGCCGATCCGCACGCTCTGCGAGGCCACTAGGATTTCGGCCAAGTAGAGCATGCAGGCGGTGATAAAACAGCCGAAGCCACCCAAAAAGGTGGTCGTCACCCAGTGGGTGATCTGCAGACGTCCCCCCAGTCCTGCTGAGTAAAACAACTCCATCACCGTCAGTCCGATCAAGGCCGCACAGATCACCATCAGGGCAGTGGCCAGATTGATGATCTTACTGCGTTGACGCAGGGTCTTTAACTCAGCCGAAATAGCGGCCTGTTTGGCAGGCGCCAAAGCCAGCTGGTCGTCCTCTAGTCGATTCTGCAGTTGCCTGGCTCGGTCGATGACGCGGGCCAAACGGGTACCCAAGGCGTTGAGCATGCCTGCCACGCCGGTGAGCAAAAAAACTGGTGCTACGGCCAGTTGAATAGCCTCGGTGAGTGGGTTGATGCTGTCAGCGGTGAGCATGGGGTGCTGCCTTCTAAGAGGGTTGAGTGAGTCGACTGCTGAGCCGGCGACTGCGGCGTCTCTTGGCCTTTAAGGCAGTAATCCCTCGCCAAGTCAGCAGAGTTCCGAAGTAACCCAGCACGCCACCGACCACAGCAAAGATCGCCAAACCCAGGAACAAAGGCTTGCCCATGGCCAGCAGGTCAGCCCAGGCGAAACTGGTGGCCACGCCAGCGCCAGCCGCTTCGGCCAGCTGAGTGGCCCCAGACTCTAGCGCGCTGATCTCCGAGGGACTCAGCGGATGGCCTAGAACAAAGTGTCCCGTGCGGTAGGCCAGGTAAAAAATCGGTGCGTAGGTAAAGGGGTTGGAGACCAAGGTGCTGATGGCCGCCACCGGCAAATTGGCCCGCAGCAAGATGGCCACGATGGCCGAAAAGGCAATCTGGAGAACGGGGATCAGAAAGCCAAAGAAAATCCCGATGCCCACACCGGCCGCGACGGTCCGACGGTTGAAGTGCCAAAGCCAGGGTCGGTGCAACAAAGGACCCAGCCAGCGAAGGCTTCGGCTGGACTTGAGCTTGTCCTCGGTCGGCAACCAGCGCTGGAAAGATCGGCGCATGGTTAGGAGGGGCTGTTGCAGTGACTGGAGGGTGGGGTATTGAGAAGGCCCCTCAGCGCCTCGAGGTCCTTGATGGTGATATGCCGTTGATTGACGTCGATGATGCCGTCCTCGACGAATTTGGAGAAGGTTCGGCTGACGGTTTCGAGCTGCATACCCAGGTAGTTTCCGATCTCTTTGCGTGTCATGCGCAGCACCACCTCGGACTGGGAAAATCCTCTGGCGTGCAGGCGTTGAACCAGATTGACCAGAAACGCAGCCAAACGTTCATCGGCGCGCATATTGCCCAGGAGCAGCATGACCCCTTGGTCGCGAACGATTTCTCGGCTCATGATTTTGTGGATATGCCGCTGCAGGGTGCCGAACTCGCGCGAAAGCTCCTCGATTCGGTCAAACGGCATGATGCAGACCTCGGAGTCCTCCAGGGCAATGGCATCACAGGAGTGGTGATCCTGGACAATGCCGTCGAGACCCATGATCTCGCCCATCATCTGAAAGCCTGTGACCTGCTCACGGCCATCCGGGGTGTTGACCTCGGTCTTGAAAAAACCGGTTCGAATGGCATAGATCGCGGTGAAAGGATCACCGGTCTTGTAGAGGGTGGTGCCTCGTTTGATGCGTCTGCGCCCAGCGATCAGGCTATCGAGCTTGCCCAATTCCTCGTTGTTGAGGCCCACGGGCAGACAGAGCTCCCGAAGGTTGCAGCTTGAGCAGGCGACTTTTAAGCTTTTTGTGTCCATCTATTCGTGACTCCACATATAGGGTAGCCGATTTGTCTGTTGGAAGTGGCCTGGTCTTGATGCTGGTCAACACCCCTCAGGCCTGCATCAGGAGAATGAACTCAACTTTTAGACGAGGGGTTTCGCGTTGCAGCATGTGATTTCAGAGGACCTGCTTAAGGCCTACGACATTCCCGGTCCCAGGTATACCTCCTATCCCACAGCAGACCGGTTTGTGGAGGCCTTCGGACCCGACCAATTTCGGGCCGTGCTGGCCCAGCGCCGAGAACAACGCTCGGCCAGTCCCCTGTCTCTGTACATCCACATCCCTTTTTGTGAGTCGGTCTGCTACTACTGCGCCTGTAACAAGGTGGTGACCAAGCACCATAGCAAGGCCGCCGAGTACCTGCACTACCTGTCCAAAGAGTTGGATCTGGTGACCCAAGACCTGGGTTCAGGCCAACGGATCTCTCAGCTGCACCTGGGCGGTGGTACGCCGACCTTTTTATCCATGGCTGAGATGGACGACCTGATGTCGATGGTCCGTCGGCACTTTGAGCTGGTGCCCGGCGGGGAGTATTCGATTGAGATCGACCCGCGGACGGTCTCTCGGGATCGACTCAAACACCTGATGTCGATCGGCTTTAACCGTCTGAGTTTTGGGGTGCAAGACTTTGATCCGGTGGTCCAGCAGGCGGTCCATCGGGTCCAGCCCTATGAGCAGGTGGCTGAGCTGATGGCCTGGGCTCGCGAGATCGGATTTGACTCGATTAACCTGGACCTGATCTATGGCCTGCCGATGCAAACGCCGGAGTCGTTTGCCCGAACGCTCGAGCAGGTCAACAGCCTTCGACCCGATCGAATTGCGCTCTACGGCTATGCCCACCTGCCCAATCGTTTCAAGCCTCAGCGTCGCATCATTGAGGCGGAGCTTCCCACTGGGGCCAACAAGCTGCACATGCTCAGCATGGCCTTGGACACCATGCTGGCGCAAGGCTATGTCTACATTGGCATGGATCACTTTGCGCTGCCCAGCGATGCGCTGGCCGTGGCCAAGCGTCAGGGGCGTTTGCATCGAAATTTTCAGGGCTACAGCACACAGCCGGATTGTGACCTGGTGGCGCTGGGGGTGTCGGCCATTGGCCGAGTCGGTGCGACCTACAGTCAGAATGCCAAGACCCTGGAGGAGTATTACGACGCCCTGAACCAGGGCCGTCTGCCGATCATCAAGGGCATTACCCTCTCGCGAGACGATCTGATTCGCCGATCGGTCATCATGGCCATCATGTGCCAGGGCAAGATTGATTTTGAGTCTTTCCGGCTGGGTCAGCTGGCGGATTTTGAATCACTGTTTGCCAATGAACTCCAACGCTTGACACCCTTGGTCGAGGCCGGGTTGGTTGAGATCGATCGGGCTGGTCTCACAGTCACCGAAACAGGCTGGTATCTGGTTCGGGCGATTGCCATGTCTTTTGATGCTTATCTGCAGACCGATCTTGATCGGGCCCGATTCTCGAAGATAATCTGAGTATGTTCGCTTCATTGATGTCCTAGCCAGCGGTGGCCCGCCCGCGTTTGCCCGATCGGCTGGACGATCTGCCACTAGCTTTCGTTGACCTGGAGACGTCAGGGTCAACGCCGACCAAAGACCGCATAACCGAGATCGGCATCGTGACCGTCGATGGCGAGCAGGTCGAGCGATGGAGCAGTCTGGTCAATCCGCACCAGACTATTCCAAGTTTTATTGAGAACCTGACGGGCATTTCCAATGACATGGTGGCCCAGGCGCCTAGCTTTGATGAGCTGGCTCCAGAGGTTCGCCGTCGTCTGCAGGGCAGGGTGTTCGTCGCCCACAACGCTCGATTTGATTATGGGTTTCTTAAGCAGTCTTTTATGCGCACGGGTTATGCCTTCTCGGCCACCACGCTCTGCACCGTTAAGCTCTCTCGGGCCTTGTTCCCGCAAGAGAAGAAACACAACCTCGACAGCCTAATCGCACGGTTTGATCTGCAGGTCCAAGACCGGCATCGGGCTCTGGCCGATGCCGACCTGATTCACCAACTCTGGATCAAACTTCGGGCGCAGCTGCCTGAGGAGACGCTTCGGGAGGCGGTGGTGGATTTGTGTGGCCATCCTAGCCTGCCGTCGAGCCTGGATCCCACGGTGGCCGAGGAGCTGCCGGAGTCCTGCGGGGTCTATCTGTTTTGGGGCGAGAACGGCGCACCGCTCTACGTTGGGAAATCTAAAAACATTCGCGAGCGGGTCTTCTCCCACTTTGCAGCCGATGTCCATTCGGCCAAGGAGCTGGGATTGAGCCAACAGATCCGCAGCATCACATGGGAGGAAACGCCGGGAGAGGTGAGTGCCTTGCTGCGAGAAGCCCAGTTGGTCAAAGAGCTCAAGCCCAGTTTTAACCGGCAACTCCGCCTGCAGAAGGGGTTTGCCTCCCTGGCTTTGGGGGCTGCAGACAATGATCCACAGGTGGATGTCGTGACCAGCCAGGATCGCTCGTTTGCAAGAGGCGAGGACCTACACGGTATTTTCGAGTCGGTGACCGAGGCCAAGCGCGTCCTGCGGCACTTGGCCGATCAGCACGAACTCTGCAAGGGTTTGTTGGGGCTGGAGAAGCTGCGCCAGGGCGCAGGCTGCTTTGGCCGCCAATTGCGCAAGTGTCGAGGCGCCTGCCAGGGACAAGAGTCGCTCAAGGACCACCACCTTCGCCTGAGTCTGGCACTGGTCAAGCTTCGGTTGGCGGCCTGGCCATTTCAGGGGCCAGCGGTGTTGCGCGAGTCCGACGAGGCTGTCTTGGTGATTGACCAGTGGTCCTACCTGGGCATCGCTAGAAGTGAAGACGAATTGGCTTCTCTGCTGGAGTCGCGTGGAGAGCGTCAGTTTGACCGAGACACCTATCGAATCTTGCAGAAGGTGGCCCGCCAGCTACAACCGATTCACACGGGTGCAGCCGGCTAGCGCCAGGTAAGCCTTATTTTGCGATGGCGTGTGGGTAGCAAAGGCCGCCGGTGATCTCGAGCGTGGTGCCATTGATGGCCTCGTTCTCGGCGCAGTGGGCAATGAGAGAGGCGATCTCGGAGGGCTCGACCAGGCGACCCAGGTGCACGTCTTTGAGGATCGCGGCCAGGGCATCCTGGTTCATCCCCTGCAAAAGGCTGGTGGCGGCATAGCCAGGGGCAATGCTGACTGCGCGAATGTTGCGAATGCCTTTGAGCATGAACTCACCAACCAGAATCTTAGGCATGAGGGCCACAGCAGCTTTGGTCGAGGCATAGTTGATCTGCCCAACCTGGCCAACCTTGTTGACCGAGGAAATGCCCACCAGCAGGCCAGGCCATCCACCGTTGGCCATGGCCTCGGCGGCGTCGCGCATGGTCAGGAAGGTACCGGTCAGGTTGACATCGATGACCTGCTGCCATTTGTCCAGGCCCAATTTGCGGGTCACTTTCTTGGTCTCTTTGTCAGGGCTGATGGTCAGGCCATCGCGAATGATGCCGGCGCAGGTGACCACGATGTTGAGCTGGCCGTAGGCTTCTAGTGCCTTCGCAATAAAGGCGGCGGTGTCATCTTCCTTGGTGACATCGGCGGCGATGGCAATCGCCAGGCCACCTGAGGCGACGATGGCCTGGGCAGACGCCTGAGCCTGCTCTTCGGAGCGGTCCACGATGACGATTTTGGCGCCTTTGGCCGAGAGGTACTGGGCAATGGCTGCGCCAATGCCGTTGCCGCCGCCGGTGATCAGGGCGACGCTTCCGTTGATGTTCATGGGACTCCCTTTGATGGTCTTGTTTGCCAAGAGTGTACCGAAATCGGTCTTGCGGTGTTGCGTTGCATCAAAAAAGGTCTTTTCGACGGATATTTGACCAAAGTCGTGTTCACAAGGGGTGCTCGATCTTAGGATGACCCCATTCAAACCACTCAAAGGACACAGAAATGGCTTGCTTTGACCACGTCAAACTCATGTCGGACATCAACACCCCTCTGGGCGAGTTTCGAAAGGCCCAGCCCGGCGTGATGCAAGGATTCTCGGCCATGGCCCAAGCTGCGCTGGCGCCCGGGGCCATCGATGCCAAGACCAAGGAGCTGATTGCGATGGCCATTGGGGTGACCCAGCGATGTTCCGGCTGCATCGGCTTTCACATGAAGGCCCTACACAAGTTGGGGGCAACCCGCCAAGAGGTTGAAGAGATGTTGGCCATCTGCGTCTACATGGGAGGTGGCCCAGCCTTGATGTACGCAGGCGAGGCCCTGGCGACGTTTGATGAGCTCAAAGGCGCCTGACCGCCGCGAAGCTCACTGATGTTGGGGTACTAGGGTTTTTGCCCACTCGGCAGGTCCCGGTGACCGGCTAGGATCAGGGTCATAAAAATGTCATAAAAAAGGAGACGACATGCAGAAGCGAATGTTTGCCAAGTCCATCTTGGCATTGGCGGTCTTGGGCTGCAGCCTGGGTTTGCAGGCCAAAGACAAGAGCATCACCGTAGTGACGTCCTTTCCAAAGGATCTGACAGCCATCTATAAGGCCGCCTTTGAGAAGAAATTTCCAGGCACCAAGGTGGAAATCCTGAACAAGAGCACTTCATCAGGTGTGAAGTATCTGCAGGAGATCAAGGGCAAAAACACGGCTGACATCTTCTGGGCGTCGGCCCCAGACGCTTTCGAAGTGCTCAAAGGGGATCAGTTGCTGCAGCGCTATGTATCCAAGGCCACCGGCATTTCGCCGCGGGTTGGCGCCTATCCGACCAGCGACCCCCAGGGCTATTACACCGGCTTTGCAGCGTCCGGCTACGGCATTATGTGGAACACTCGATACATCGAGGCCAAGAAGCTTCCGGTTGCCAAGGAATGGTCAGATCTCAAAGATCCGATCTATTACGGTCACGTAGGTATCAGTTCGCCAAGTCGATCTGGTACCACCCATCTGACGATTGAAACCGTTCTCCAAGGACTCGGCTGGGAGCGAGGCTGGGCTGAGTGGAAGGAGATCTCTGGCAACCTTAAGACTGTGACCGAGCGCTCCTTCGGGGTGCCGGATGGCGTCAACAGTGGTCAGTTTGGCTACGGCATCGTGATTGATTTCTTTGGTCTGTCCTCCAAGGCCTCTGGATTCCCCGTTGACTTTGTCTATCCCCAGGTGACCGCGGTTGTGCCCGCCAATGTGGGCATTGTGGCCAACGCCCCCAACGCCAAGCTGGCGCAGCAATTTGTCGACTACCTGCTGTCAGCCGAGGGGCAGGAATTGCTCCTGGATCCAAAGATCCGGCGCTTACCGGTTCGTGGAGACACCTACGCCAAGGCCCCCGCGGGTTACCCGAACCCTTTGACGGACCCAACGATTGGCAGCGCTGTGAAGTTTGATCTGCAGGTCTCCAAGAGCCGATACAACGTCGTCAGCGCCCTGTTTGATGTGATGATCACCTATCGTTTGGACGAGCTTCGGGCGGCGGTTCGTGCCATTCAGTTGGCCGACCAAGCCTTGGTCAAGAACCCCAACGCAGAAGCTCAAAAGCTCGTGGCCGAGGCTCGCAGACTGGTCTTTCATGTGCCGGTGACTGCAGAGATGGCCAGCAAGAAGGAGTTCAATTCGATCTTTACGGCAAAGCGCAAGAAGGCTTCTGACAAGGCCCAAGGGCGTCAGGCTGAAATCGAACAGCAGTGGGACAAGACCATCAAAGAGAACTACACCAAGGCCAAGGAGTTGGCTGATAAAGCCAAGAGCATGCTGTAAGCGCAGTTGATGTTTCGACTCCACGCCAGCGAGCGGGGCCCAGCCGTCTTGGGCCTCGTCATCGCCATCTTTCTTGCTGCCTTTTTGGTGTTGCCGGTTTTCCGGGTGATCTGGGTTGCCTTCCTGGACCCAAGTTCTGGCGGCTTCACCCTGATCAACTTCTATGATTTTTTTCGCAATCAGCTCTTTATTGAGTCGTTTGTGAACTCGGTCTACGTCGCCATCATGGCCGTGGTGGTCGCCTCGATCATCGCCATGCCGCTAGCGTATTTCACGAGCCGATTTAATTTTGCAGGGTCAGCCCTCATTCAGGCGTTGGGCTTTGTGCCATTGATCATGCCGCCGTTTGTTGGGGCGGTTGCCATGCAACTGCTGTTTGGTGCCAACGGCAGTATCAATCTGATGCTGGATCAATGGTTTGGTTGGACCATCCCCTTTATGGAGGGTCTCAACGGGGTGATCTTTGTTGAGAGCCTGCATTACTTTCCATTCATCCTGATCAATTTATCCGCTGCATTACAGAATATTGATCGATCCTTGGAAGAGTCGGCCCAGAACTTGGGGGCCAGCGGACTGAGACTCTTCAGGAGAATTGTCTTGCCGCTGTCGATGCCCGGTTATGTGGCCGGCGCGGCCTTGGTCTTTATCAAAGTCTTTGATGATCTGGGTACCCCCCTGTTGTTAAACGTGAACGACATGCTGGCGCCGCAAGCCTATCTTCGGATCACAGCGGTTGGCATCAGCGATCCCATGGGATACGTCATCTCAGTCATTTTGGTGGTGTTCTCGGCACTGTCCCTATGGATCTCTTTGTCCACCATGCGTCATAAGGACTACGCCTCCGTTCAGAAGGGTGGTGGGGGTCTGATGAAGCGAGATCTTGGGCCAATGGAGAAGCTAGGAGCCTACTCAACCATTGTCCTGCTCCTCACGCTGGTGCTGTCGCCACACCTGGGATTGCTGCTGCTGTCCTTCGGAACCATCTGGTCGTATGCGGTTCTTCCTGATGCCTATACCTTGGCCCATTACGCAACTGTGTTTGAGACAGCACTGCATTACGTGACCAACACGGTGATCTACGCTGGCATTGCCGGTATTGCGGACGTTGTGATTGGGGTAGCCATTGCATACGTGGTTCTTCGCACCAACCTGGCTGGGCGCAAGTGGCTGGACTACATCGCCACGGCATCTCTGGCGATTCCCGGCGTGGTGTTGGGCATTGGCTATCTGCGTAGCTTTCATGACTACGCCATTCCAGGTGTGACCGACTCGGTTGCCACCTGGTGGGTCACCATCATCATTGCCTTGACGATCCGCCGCCTACCGTATGCCTTGCGAGCCTGTCTGGCTGCCTTGCAACAGGTGAGTCAGAGTCTCGAGGAGGCCGCAGAGAACCTCGGTGCAAACAAGCGGCAGACCGTTCGACGCGTGGTCTTGCCGCTGATGCTTGGCGGCATTTTGGCTGGATTTGTGACCAGCTTTGCCACTGCAGCGGTGGAGCTCTCCACGACCATCATGTTGGTAGCCAAGAGCTCTGATGCGCCGCTGGCCTACGGCATTTATGAGTTTATGCAGACGCCAGCCGGACGTGGACCGGGTGCGGCGCTTGGGGTTTTGGCGGTGGTCTTGGTGGGGATTGGAACGTACCTCTCCCACCTTGTCGTCAATCGCGGACGGTCAGAGCAGCAGGCCATGGCTGGTCAGCACTAGGGACGGAGGAAATCAGTTGAACACGGGTGCCAAGCTACATATCCAAAATTTATCCCTTGCTTACGGTAAGACCGAGGTGCTCAAGGGGGTCAACCTATCGATTGAGCCTGGCGAGTTTTTTGCCTTTTTGGGACCTTCCGGTTCAGGAAAGTCCACCCTTCTGAGGGCGATTGCAGGTTTCGGTCCAAAGCCCAGTGGAGAAATCACGATCGATGGCGAGGACATCTCTGGCCTGTCACCATGGCAACGGGATGTTGGGATGGTGTTTCAGAACTATGCCCTTTGGCCTCACCTGACTGTTCGGGAGAACGTCCGTTTCGGGCTTCAGGAGAAGCGGCGGCTGCGGGGAGCGGAGGTGGATGAACGCGTTGACCGGGTCTTGGAGTTGGTTGGCATGTTGTCCTATGCAGACAGGCGCCCGTCTCAACTCTCGGGCGGACAACAGCAGCGAATTGCCCTGGCTCGCACCCTGGTGGTGGAGCCTCGTGTGCTGCTGTTAGACGAGCCACTGTCGAACTTGGACGCCAGTCTGCGCGTCCAGGTGAGAACCGAGATCCGCGCACTCCAGCAAAAGCTTGGCATTACCACTATTTTTGTCACCCACGACCAAGAGGAGGCCAACACCTGCTCAGATCGAATGGCTGTTCTGCAATCTGGCGTGGTTCAGCAGGTGGGCTCCCCGATGGCACTCTATGACGCACCACAGAACGTCTTTGTCGCCGGATTCCTGGGCACCGCAAATGTGATCAGCGGAGAGGTTCGGTCAGAGGGGCAAGGACATGTCTTTTTTGCAAACGGCCTGTCCTTCGCCGTTCCCCACGCCCCCTCGGGTGCCCGCTACGCTGTAATTCGCCCGCAAGATATTGATCTGGCGCCATTGTCCTCCTCAGAGGCGCCGGTCAATACCATTGGCCAGTGCGTCGGGCAGGTTGAGCGTAAGGAGTTTTTGGGAGGCCTTGTGCGCTACACCGTCAGGGCAGCAGACCATCAGATGATGACGGTCGATAAGCTCCACAAGACGGGAGGCACGGTTAGTCAAGTCGGTGATCGCGTCGTGCTGACCATGCCTCGACAGGGGGTTACGCTTCTGGCGGCCTAGAGCTTGCGGGTTGTCAGAGGGTGATCAGCCCCAGGCCTAACACCATGCAGACCGCACCAGCCAGTCTTCGGCCTGTGTTGCGTTCCTTCAAGAACAGACTGCCCAGGATAATGGCAAAGAGAATACTGGTCTCCCGTAGGGGAGCCACCAAGCTGAGTGGCGCCATGGTCATAGCGAGGAGCACCAGCTGGTAGGCCAGCGGTGAGAGAACGGCAATCACCAGCAGGCCCTTCCATTGCCGGCTGAAGTCGACCCTTAGTTCATGGCCATCCTTGATCATCCAGGGCATGCAGATTGCTGAGCGCACGACCAATTGGCCCCAGTAAAAGGCAAGCACCGGGAGTTCCCAGTGTTTAACCGCTTGTTGGTCCCAGACGGTGTAAGCCGCAATGGTCATGCCACAGAGCAGGGCCAGTCGGATGCCTCGCCACCAGCTGACCTCCGACAATTGTTTGCCCTGAGAGAGTCCGATGAGCACAGATCCGATGATGATGGCGCAGGCTCCAATCCATTCCTCCGGTCTCGGCCTCTCCATTAGCACGACGATGGCAAACAGACCGGATAGGAAGGGGCCGGTGGCACGGGCAATCGGATAGGCGACACCGAGGTCGCTCTTGCCATAGGCACTGGTCAGGAGCCAGAAATAGGCGATGTGCAGCATGGCACTTACTGCAATGGCGAGTAAACCAACAGGCGTCAGAATGCTGGTCAGGTCAGAGGCGAAAAATGCAATGGGTAGCCAGACCAGGGTCTCAATGCTGGCTAGGAGTCCCACAAAACCAAGGCTGGCGCTGCCGGACTTTTTAAGGAGCAGATTCCAGCAAGCGTGGCAGAGGGCCGCGGCCAGGACCAGAGTGAACGCCAGTGGCGTATTGTCCATGGGGATGGGTTCTATGGCTGGTGCCTTCTGGCCACCAGGTAGCTCGCGCCCGTTGGTCCGTAGCGCTCTGCATGGGGCTGGCTGTGACTGAGTTCAAACACATCGCCGGGCTCCAACGCTTGTTCTACGCCATTGACGGTCAGCCACATCTGGCCTGACGTGACCAGGGCCTTGAGTGCGAAAGGATGTGAGTGGTCAGGGATGATGTGGTTGGCTGGCCAGTCTCGGGTGACGACGTCATCGAAGTCTGCTGTCTGGGCACGGAAGTCGGATTCGGTCATGGCGGATGGGCGTCGATGGGGGGCTCGCCCAGAATATTACGAAAAGAGGAAGCAGGTCCGGATAAAAAAAGCCCAGAAGGTTTTCTGGGCTTTTCGAGTTTGGCTCCCCGACCTGGGCTCGAACCAGGGACCTACGGATTAACAGTCCGGCGCTCTACCGACTGAGCTATCGGGGAAGGAAGGCCGAATTATACGCAAATTCAGTGAATCGTGGACCAGGCTGCCTGTCCGCCGTACTGTGTGACTGCCTTTTCATCAAAGCCAAAGCCCAGTCCGGGATCTTGACGCAGCTGAACGTAGCCGTCTTTGAAGCCCAGTTGGTTGTTGATCAGTCGGCGGAAGTTAAGGACCTGATCGTCCAGGAAGAACTCCACGAAACGGGCATTCGGGGTGGCCGCGACCAACGGGGCATGCAGGTCATGGAACCAGTGGGGGCTGACCGTCACGCCACGTGAGTCGGCATGGGCGGCAATCTTGCGCCACTCTGAGATACCACCGCAGACAGCTGCATCGGTCTGCAGAATCTCCGCGCCACCTGCATCGATCAACTCTCTGAAACGCCAGCGACCCACCTCGATCTCGCCCGTGGCTACCGTCACCGAGGTGCGTTGGGCCAGCCGAGCATGCAGGTCAATGGCATCGGGTGAGAAGGGCTCTTCGATCCAGTAGGGGTCATAGGCCTCGAACCGGCGCATGTATTCCATGGCCGTCGGCAGGTCGGACCAGGCGTTGTTGGCGTCGAGCATCAGGTAGACATCTGGACCAATCGCATCGCGGGCAGCGGCGATGCGGGCCTCTTCTTCGGACGGGCTGAGCCGGCCAGTTTTCATTTTAACGGCCTTGAAGCCCTTGCTGACATAGCCCGCCAGTTCTTCGCCGAGCTTGGCGGGCGTCTTGCCGTCCAGGTAGTAGCCGCCGCTGGCGTAGGCGATGACCTGCTCACGGTGCAGGCTGCCCAGGTAGTCGTGCAGGGGCAGGCCAACCGATCTGGCATTCAGATCCCACAGGGCGGTATCCAGAATGGAGATGCCTCGCATGACTGCACCAGAGCGTCCTTGAAGGATGGCCTCTTGGTACATGTCCTGCCACAGGGCCTCGGTCTGACGGCTTTCACGGCCAATCAGGATGGGCGCCAACAGTTGCTCGACCGCCGTTTTGAGGATGCCGCCGGCTTTGCTGCCCACATAACAAAATCCAATCCCTTCAAGGCCATCGGTGCTGCGGACCTTTACCAGCCCGTAGTGACGGGCATGCACAGTACGGGTGGAGAAGGAGGTCACACGGTCCAGGGGTACTTCGACGGCGGCGACACTAACGGATTCAATCTGGGGCATGGATGGTTCTCGCTAACAGGGAATTTGAATGCCCCACACTATGTCCGGTCAGCCCGGGTCTGCGCAGTCGAGTTTTCCCCAGGCTATTACCAATTGGCGGCGTATCGAGCCCCCCCCTAGACTGAGCTTTCCCATTTTTTTGTCCCCGTCATGAAAAACCCCGTTCTGCAGTTGTCCCGCCTGTCTGCGCCAGGCGACCAGCGTCTGGCTGAGGCCTTTGACCTGGTGTTTTTAAAGGATCAGGAAGACCCTCAGGGATTTCTAAAAGAGCAGGGCCATCGCTTCCAGGTCGCTGTCACCACCGCGCCGATCGGTGCGTCTGCCGACGTGATGGCGGCCTTGCCAAACCTCAAGGCTGTCGTCTGCCGGGGCATTGGCGTGGACAAGGTCGACCTGGGCTACGCAAAGACTCACGGAATCTCGGTCTCCAGCACGCCGGATGTCTTGACCGAGTGTGTGGCGGACTTGGCCGTGGGTCTCATGATTGACACCATGCGTGGCTTGTCAGCCAGCGATCGGTTTGTCAGGCAGGGCCATTGGCCCAAGGGCGCTTATCCACTGACCAGTCGGGTCTGGGGCAAGCGCCTTGGTATTCTGGGATGCGGTCAGATTGGCCAGGCCATTGCCCAACGGGCTCAGGGCTTTCGCATGGCCATCGGCTATCACAACCGTCGCAGGCGAGATGACCTGGCGTTTGAGTACTTTGATTCACCGGTCGCGTTGGCCACTTGGGCCGATGTGCTCATGGTGGTGGTGACCGGTGGTGAGCAGACCGAAGGGTTGGTGGACCGGGCGGTGCTGCAGGCGCTGGGTCCCCAGGGTTATCTGGTGAATGTGGCTCGAGGCAGCGTCATTGATGAGCCTGCCCTGGTGCAGGCCCTGCAGGACAAGTCCATTGCGGGGGCGGGGCTCGATGTCTTTGTCCGCGAGCCGCAGGTTCCGACCGAGCTGATGCCCCTGGACAACGTGGTCCTTCTGCCGCATGTGGGCAGTGGCACCCACGAGACGCGTCGGGCCATGGAGGACCTGGTCTTCGACAACGTCCAGTCCTTTTTCTCTAACGGCCGTCTGATAACCCCCGTGGTGGCTTGAGTGAGCGCGACCATCGCCATGCCCACGCGTCGGTTGGGCCCGTTCCAGGTCTCCGCCATCGGCTTTGGCTGCATGAACTTTAGTCACGGGTACGGCCAGAAGATGACAGCTGAGCAGGCCAAGCCGGTGATCGACGCCGCCCTGCAGGCGGGAACCACCTTGTTCGACACGGCCATGCTCTACGGCAACGGTCACAACGAGACGCTGCTCTCCGAGATCCTGATTGCGGGACACCGAGACCAGATCGTGCTGTGCTCAAAGGGTGGCATGGTCGCGGAGCAGGGTCCGGAGGGCTACAGACGACGCATCGACAGCAAGCCCCAGACTATTGTCCAGAACTGCCATGACAGTCTTCAGCGTCTGAAGACCGACGTGCTGGACTTGTACTACCTGCACCGTTGGGACAAGGTCACGCCCATCGAGGAGGTGGTTGGGGCCATGGGGCGACTGGTGGAGCAAGGCAAGGTGCGGACCATTGGCTTGTCTGAGGTCTCTGCAGCGACGCTCGAAAAGGCCCACTCGGTGCATCCCATCACAGCGGTGCAGTCCGAGTACTCACTCTGGACTCGTAACCCAGAGATCGCGCTGCTGCAGGCCTGTGAAAAGCTTGGGGTGGCATTGGTCGCCTTTAGCCCCGTTGGGCGGGGGTTTCTAACGGATTCGTTTGAAGGTTTAGATGGATTGTCTGGCGACGACCTGCGTCAGAAGATGCCTCGTTTTCTCTCGCCAGCGTTCGAACACAACCAAGCCTTGCAAGCCAGCCTGAGAGCAAAGGCGCGCGCCCTGGGGGTGACCACTGCGCAGCTGGCATTGGCCTGGCTGCTGCAGAAGTCACCCGCCATCATTCCCATTCCGGGGACCACCTCAGTGGATCATGCTCGCGAGAATGCCCGAGCTGCCAGCCTGTCTCTAAGTCACGAAGACTGGCAGGTGGTGGACCGACTCATCGGTCAGGACAATGTGGTGGGGGGTCGATACGATGCGGCTGCCCAGGCCGGTGTCGATACCGAAAATTTTTGACTGTCACGAAGGAGCACAGAATGGATTTGGGTCTTAAAGGCAAACGCGCATTGGTCTTGGGCGCCGGTGGTGGATTGGGCCAGGCGGTGGCACTGTCGCTGGCCGCAGAGGGTGCAGTGGTGGTGGCGGCAGGCCGTACCCTGGACAAGGTTCAGCAGACCGTAGAGCAGATCAAGTCAGCCGGTGGCACAGCCCATGCCATGACCTGGGATGTCCGGGAGCTGGATCGCCTCTCTGCCTTGCATGAACAGGCGGTTCAATTGGCCGGCGGCCACATCCAGATTCTGTTTAACAACGGTGGAGGACCGGCTCCAAGCCCGGTTCAAGCGCAGCCCCTGTCAGTCTGGCAAGAGCAGGTCAACAACCTCATCCTGCCCGTGATTGCCCTAACCGATGCGGTTCTACCCGCCATGAAGCAACATGGCTGGGGCCGGATTCTCACCAATGCCTCATCGGGTGTGGTGGTGCCCATCCCCAACCTGGCCATGAGCAACACCTTGCGTGGTGCACTGGTCGGCTGGAACAAGACCCTGGCCAATGAGGTTGCTACCAGTGGTGTCACCGCCAACATGGTTCTGCCTGGTCGGGTGGCCACAGATCGCACTCGTTTCATCGACCAAAACAAGGCGACCAAAGAGGGCGTCGGCGTGGAGGAGATCGAGCGCCGGTCTATGGGCAGCATCCCAGTCGGCCGTTACGGCAAGCCTCAGGAGTACGGCGATGTCGTGGCCTTTCTAGCCTCTGAGCGGGCCAGCTATGTCACTGGATCCATGGTCCGGATCGATGGCGGTGCGATACTAAGCGTCTAGACCGAATCCTCTGAACACCAAGGACTCTCCAATGCTCAAGCCTCATGCCAAGTTCAACTGGGAAGACCCCTTTCTGCTATCTGATCAGCTGACCGAAGACGAGACCATGATTCGTCAGGCGGCCCGGGATTACTGCCAGGACAAGCTGGCGCCACGGGTGTTAGAGGCCTTTCGCCACGAGAAGACCGATGCCAGCATTTTTCGTGAGATGGGTGAGTTGGGCCTGTTGGGTCCGACGATCCCAACCGAATATGGCGGGGCTGGGGTAGGCGATGTCGCCTATGGCTTGATTGCCTCCGAGGTCGAGCGCATCGACAGTGGCTATCGCAGCATGTTTAGTGTGCAGAGCTCGTTGGTCATGCTGCCCATCTATACGTTCGGCACAGAAGCCCAGCGGCAGAAGTACCTGCCCAAGCTGGCCACTGGTGAGTGGATCGGCTGTTTTGGACTGACCGAGCCTAACCATGGGTCAGACCCTGGCAGCATGGTCACCCGGGCCAAGGCCACGCAGGGCGGCTACTTGCTCAGTGGCGCCAAGACCTGGATCTCTAACAGCCCAATCGCCGATGTTTTTGTGGTCTGGGCCAAGGACGATGCGGGCGAGATCCGAGGCTTTGTCCTGGAGAAGGGCATGAAGGGCTTATCAGCGCCGGTCCTTCACGGCAAGATTGGTCTGAGAGCCTCCATTACCGGTGAGATCGTGATGGACCAGGTCTTTGTGCCTGAAGAGAACGCCTTTCCAGACATTCGGGGCCTCAAGGGACCTTTCACCTGCCTTAATTCGGCTCGCTTCGGCATTGCCTGGGGCGTGTTGGGCGCGGCAGAGTTCTGCTGGCATGCGTCTCGGCAGTACGTCATGGATCGGCAGCAGTTTGGCCGGCCGTTGGCTGCGAACCAGCTCATTCAAAAGAAACTCGCTGACATGCAGACCGAGATTGCGCTCGGCTATCAGGCCGTACTGCGCCTGGGCCGTATGAAAGAAAACGGTACGGCGGCTGTTGAGGCCACGTCGATCGTCAAACGCAACAACTGTGGCAAGGCCCTGGACATTGCTCGAATGGCGCGGGACATGCTGGGCGGCAATGGCATCACCGATGAGTTCGGCGTGATGCGACACATGGTGAATTTAGAGGTGGTGAACACCTACGAGGGCACCCACGATATCCATGCCCTAATTCTGGGTCGCGCCCAGACTGGGATTCAGGCCTTTTTCTAAGTCAGTCTTCTAGGCCACTCGTGACCACGCTCACCACCTTGCCCCTTGAGGGCATCAAGGTGCTGGACCTCTCCCGGGTGCTGGCCGGCCCCTGGGCGACGCAGCTTCTAGCGGACCAGGGTGCGACCGTTATCAAGATTGAGCGGGCCGGTGCGGGTGACGACACCCGCCAGTGGGGGCCGCCGTGGTGGACCGATGACACAGCCAGCTACTTCACCTGCGCCAACCGGGGTAAGCACTCCATCGCTGCTGACTTTGGTGATCCGACCCACCTGACGGCGATCGCGCGCCTGGCGCAGGAGGCCGACGTGGTGGTCGAGAACTTCAAGGTTGGGCAACTCAAAAAATATGGTCTGGATGCCCAGACGCTACAGGCTAGCAATCCAGGGCTGATTTACTGCTCGGTGACGGGCTATGGGCAGACCGGGCCCAGGGCTCACGAGGCTGGGTACGACTATGCGCTTCAGGGATTCACCGGCCTCATGAGCATCACGGGGCCGGCCGGCGGTGAGCCCCAAAAGGTGGGCGTGGCCATTATTGATCTGGTCACCGGCCTTTATGCGGCTCAGGCGATCTCGGCTGCTTTGGTGCGGCGTCAGAGGACTGGGCTGGGGGCTGTCTTAGACTGTTCACTGCTAGACTCTGGCTTGTCGATTCTGGCCAACCAAGCCAGTGGGTATTTGGTGGCTGGTGCAGTGCCCAAGGCCATGGGCAATGCGCATCCCAGCATCGTGCCTTATCAGGTCTATGCGACCGCTGACGGGTTTATGGTCTTGGCGGTGGGCAACGATGGACAGTTTCGTTCGATGGTCAAGGCCATCGGTCAGCCGGCGTTGGCCGATGATGATCGGTTTGCGACCAACCCCCAGCGTGTGAAACATCGCGAAACCTTAAACAATATCTTGGAGCCTTTGTTTGCTGGACAATCCAAGTCGTACTGGACCGATTTGTTCAGAAGAAGCGGCGTACCTGCCACACCGGTTCAGAACGTGGACGAGATTTTTCAGGACCCTCAGGTCATGGCCCGGGGGCAGGTGATCCATCACGAGCAGTCCGGCCTCAAGACTTTGGGCTCTCCAGTCTTGTTTGAAGGCCAGCGACTGGCCAGTCCGCTGCCGCCCCCTTCTCTAGGTCCTGTGATAGAAGGAAAAGAAGCTGGATTTGAGGCGCTGGTCCAGTCTTTATCCGGGGGGCACTGTGGATCGCGTTGATTGCGTCGTGGTTGGGGCCGGCGTGATTGGGCTCGCCATCGCCCGGGAACTGGCCTTGGCGGGTCAAGAGGTGGTGGTCCTGGAGTCTGAGAGCCGTCACGGTACTGGCACCAGCTCCCGAAACAGCGGGGTCATCCATGCCGGTCTTTACTACCCAGCTGGCTCGCAAAAGGCGCTTTGGTGCGTGCGCGGCAAGCATCTACTTTATGAATACGCTGCCTCGCGTCAGGTGGTCCACGCCAACATCGGCAAATTGATCGTGGGACGGGCCGAGGATGAGCAAGCCTTGGCCAATATTCAAAAAAAGGCCAGCGCGAATGGCGTAGACGACTTGACGTGGCTCAGCGCGAATCAGATTGGTGAGCTAGAGCCAGCGCTCTCGGTTGAGCATGCCTTGCTCAGCCCATCGACGGGCATTGTGGACGTTCACAGTCTGATGTATGCCCTGGAGGGTGACCTGACTGATGCTGGCGGCATGGTGGCCGTTCAGTCTCGACTGATGTGGGCCGAGCAACTGGCGGACCAGAGTTGGCAGATGAAGATTCGTGTCGGGGATGCGCCAGGAGGGGCCTCCGCCACCGAGGAGCATGCCCTGCAGGCCGGCACGCTCATCAATGCTGCTGGTCTAGACGCCGATGCGGTGGCCATGCGCATTAAGGGCGCTTGTCAGTCGCTGGTCCCACAGACCTATTTTGCCAAGGGCAACTACGCCAGCCTCAGCGGTCGATCGCCCTTCAAACGGTTGATTTATCCAGTCCCAGTTCCCGGGGGCTTGGGTACCCACCTGACAATTGATACCGGTGGAGGCGCTCAGTTTGGTCCAGATGTCGAATGGCTGGGCTCAGTCGACCCCCATCGTGAGCCGGGGAGTAGTCATGCCAGCGTGAATTATCAGGTGGACCCGGCCAGGCTTGATGGGTTTGCCCGGGACGTCGCCCGTTGGTGGCCTGACGTATCTCGAGACCGTCTGGTGCCCGGCTACTCCGGTGTACGGCCCAAGATTGCACCTTTGGATGCCCCTGCTGCGGACTTTATGGTCTTGGGGCCAGCAGACCATGGTCAGGCGGGATTGGTCCAATTGTTCGGGATGGAGTCCCCTGGACTGACAGCCTGCCTGGCCATAGGCCAGGCAGTTCGCCAAAAACTACTCGGTTAGCCAGCTGACGACAGAGTAGCGTCAGGAGGTTGCTTGCGACGCAGCCACTGCAGACCCACCGCAATAATGAAGCCTGCCAGCCCCGCCAAGTCGCTCTCGGTGCCTGGGTAGGTCAGCGCCAAGCCAGACAGAATCATCAGCCAGCGCTCGATCAGGTTGGTCTTTCGCATAAACCAACCCTGCAGACCGCCGGCCAGGCAGACAATCCCCAGCGCTGCTGTGGCCGAGACGATCCCAATGTCCATCCAGTTGGCGGCCTCAAGGGCCTTCATGGATCCCATGAGTAGCAGGCCCAGACCACTTGGGTCCAGGACAAACATGAAGGGCACCAAGATGGCAGGCGCCACGTACTTCCAGCTCTGTAGAGTGGTTTTGTATGGGTTGCCTTTACAGATGGCTGCCGCAGCAAACGGAGACAGTGCTGTCGGCGGAGAGACCTCAGAGAGCACGGCGTAATAGAAGATGAACATATGGGCGGCGAAGTCGGGTACGCCCAGCTTGATGAGGGCTGGTGCCGCGATCACCGCACAGATGATGTAAGACGCGGTGACTGGCACAGCCAACCCGACAATCCAGACAATCAGTGCTGTGTAGAGGGTGGTCAGGAAAAGACTGCCACCGGCCAATTCCAACACGATGCTCGAGAACTTCAGTCCAAGACCAGTGAGCGTGACGACACCAACAATCAGGCCAGCGCCGGCACAGACCGTCGCAATACCCAGCACCTCTCGGGTTCCGCCAGCCAAGGAGTGAACCAGCTTCGATTCGTAGAGCCCTTTGACGACTGGCATTTTGCCTTTGAAGAGATCCCACGGGATCACAGCTGTCTCCGGCCTCAACATACTGGTCACGGCTGACAGGACTGTCGCCCAGAAAACACTGGCTATCGGCGAGAAGCCAATCAGCATGAAGACCACGATGGAAATCAACGAGAAAAAGTGAAACCAGTACTTCATGGCCAGTTTCAGGGCAGGTTCCGTCTGGATTCTGGTTGAGCTGGTCATGCCGTATTTGCGACTGTCGATCTCGACCATCACGAACAGCCCCAGATAAAACAAGATGGTGGGGATCGTAGCCATGACCAAGACGTCAAGGTAAGACCGGCCCAGGAAGTCGGCGATTAAGAAGGCAGCCGCACCCAGAACGGGCGGGGAGATGATCGCACCCAAGCCACCGGCTGCCAGCAGGCCACCTGCGGCGTTTTTCTCGTAGCCCATCTCCTGCAGCATCTTGCCGGCAACCGATCCAACGGTCACCGTGGTGGCCACGCCGGAGCCGGAGGGGCCACCCAGTAGAAACGACGACAAAACGATGGTTCGGCCGACATTTGATGGTCGTCCACCCAGGACCGAGAAAGACCAATCAATGAAGAACTTGCCGGCACCGGTGAACTGCAAAAAGGCGCCAAAGATGGTGAAAAGAATAATCAGGGAGGACGAGACATCGATGGCAGAGCCGTAGATGCCCTCCAGGGTCATGTACATGTGACCAACCAGTCGACCTAAGGAGTAGCCTCGATGGGTCCAGGGCTCAGGCAGGTAGTTGCCGAACAGGGCGTAGCAGAGGAAGAGAACGGTAATCGAGAGCAGGATCCAGCCGTTGGTTCTGCGGAGTGCCTCCAAGATGGTTAGGACGACACCGACACCAACCAGCAGGTCCATGGTCGTCGGGGCGGTGTTGCGCTCAAGCAGGTCCTCGCCACCGGACCAAAGGTAATAAATGGCAAACAGGGAGAAGGCGGCTACCAGCACATCCCACCACATGATCCGATTTCGGAATCGGGTTGTGGCAGGGAAAATGAGAAAGACCAGGGCGATCACCATGGCCACGTGCAGCGGGCGCAGGGTTGACGCCGGGATGATGCCGTAGGCGGCATAGAGGTGAACAAAGGACATGGCCACCAGGGCCAGGGTGATCAGAACGCCAATCCACCCCTTGAACTTGCTCTGAGCGCCTTCTTCCTCTTCGATCAGTTCATCGAGCTTCTTCTGAAGCTCCGCATCGATGTTGTCGTCAAGGTGTGGCGTCTGGGCGGAGTTGGCGTTGGGAGTCGTCATTTTGATGTTTTCTATTCAATCTAAACAGAAGACCCGCAGGCGCGGGTCTTCTGTGTAAGGCGGCCTAATGAACCAGACCGCCGATGGAGCAGTTGACTGGTGATTTAGTCAACCTTGATGCCTTTTTCCTTGAAGTACTTCAGGGCACCGGGGTGGAAGGGAACGGGCGTCGCGGCGTTCTTCTGGTTGGACGCTACGATCTCGCCTGCGGCCTTGTGAACCAGCTTGAGTTCGTCACGCTTTTCCAAGATAGTCTTCACGATCTTGTAGGCGGTCTCGTCAGACATGTCAGCCGAAGCCACCAGAATGTTGGCAATCGAGGCGATCTTGTTGTCAGCCGCCATGCCTTTGTAGGTGTCCTTGGGGATGACGTCGGCGTAGTACAGGTTGCCGTACTTTTTGACCATTCCGGGGATTGCCTCGGTGTGGTCAATCATTTGAATCGTGATGCCGGGGGTGCTGGCCAGATCCGTCACACCAGCGGTTGGCAGGCCACCTACCCACGAGAACGCATCAATCTTGCCGTCCTTGAGGGCGTTGACCGACTCGGCCACACTCAGACGCTCACGCTTGACTTCAACGCCTGCGGACTCAAGCAGACGGCTGGTCATGACTTCGGTCGCAGAGCCAATCGAGCCGACCGACATGCGCTTGCCCTTGAGGTCCTTGAGGGACTTGATGCCAGTGGCGGTGGTGGTGACCACGTGCATACGGTTGGGGTAGAGCACCAGCAGCGTGCGCAGGTTGATCTTTTCCTTGAACTTGCCCTCGGCGTTCATGGCGTCTTTTGCCGCGTCGACCATGGACAGACCGATGTAGGGCTTGCCGGTGCCGATGAGCTGCAGGTTGGATACGGAGCCGCCGGTGACCTCAGCCGTGGCCTGCATACCAGGCACGTGCTTGGACAAAGCTGCAGCAAAGCCGCCACCCAGGGGGTAGTACACGCCACCAGTACCGCCGGTGCCAATCGAAATGTTTTGGGCCTGTGCCACACCACCCAGCGTCAGGGCGCTAACGGCGGCCAGACCTACAAATGCTTTGCGGAAATTCATGTCGACTCCTTTTGGTTGAACAGACGAAGGGTTTCATTAGATGGCCTTCAGCAACATCAGTAATTCCACGGAGAGGGATACCCGGCATTGGGTGTGCAACTGCACAAAGCTACAGTTCTCAGACCAAATTCTTGAATAGTCGAATCATGAGAGCCCCAGACAAACTTGAACCTAGACATCTCGTGGTGATTGGTGGTGGAACCATGGGCGTCGACATCTCTGCCGCCTTCTTGGCCGGTGGATGGCAGGTCACCATTGTTGAGCCGATGGTGCTCAGCCACCCCTTGCGTAAAAAGCAACTCAACCAAAGCCTGGCCACGCTGGGCGTGCACGACAAGAGTGCACCGTTTGTGGAGAAGATGTCAGACGTCGCCTTCGACAAAATTGGGCATGGTCTTGTGATCGAGGCGGTGCCCGAATCCCTGGACCTCAAGCAGCAGGTCTTTGCAGAGCTGGTGCGTTTGGTACCCGATCACATCCCACTTTGCAGCAACTCTTCTGCCATTCCCATTAGCGAGATCGGTCGCGGTCTGCCCAACCCAGCTCGGCTGCTCGGCACACACTTTTTCATGCCCGCTCACCTGGTGCCGGGTGTGGAGGTGGTGAGTTCTGTGCAGACCGACCCTGCGATTGCCCAACGGGTGGCCGATGACATGCGTTCGGCTGGTCGGGTACCCATCATGGTCAAGCGTGACATTCCTGGCTTTCTGGTCAACCGGCTTCAGCATGCCATCTCGCGAGAGGCCTTTCACCTGATTGACGAGGGCATTGCCTCTCCCGCAGACATCGATGCGGCGGTGCGGTTTGGCTTTGGCTTTCGGTATCTGGCGGCGGGCCCTTGCCTACAGCGTGACCATGCTGGCTTAGATGTTCACTGCGCTGCGGCTCGATCGATCTACCCGGACCTCTGCAACGATGCTGAACCTGCTCGGGTCTTGCGTGAGCGGGTGGAGGAAGGCGCCCTGGGCATGAAGATGGGCAGGGGCTTTTTTGACTGGAACGAGGCCAGTATGGAGTCTGAGCGGGCCCGCTATCAGGGCCTGCTGTTGGCGGCGGCCGGTCTGCTCGAAAAAGAGATTGCGCAAGCGGCCTCCGGCGGATCTGTTGAGCAAGACCAGCGGAGCGCTTAGGCCGACCAGTCAGCCCCGCAGACGGCACAGCTGGCCGGCTGGGTGAGTGGGTGACTGTCCTCAGCCGGCCAGTCCCTTCATCTCAAAGCCGATCGCATCTAGAGCCTGCATTAACTCCGCCTGTTGAAGGGCGGACAGCTGCACCAGCGGTGGGCGAACGGACTGCCAGGCGGCATCGCCCAGCGTGATCGAGACGGCATGTTTCATGGCTGCAATCATGGGGAATTTCTGGAAGATGCCTCGGACCGTGTCGAGAGCAGCCTGATGCTGATCCGCACCGGTGCTCTGCCAGCCCGCGGCCAGGGACGAGATCGCAGCCGGATTGACATTGGCAGTGGCTGAAATGCAGCCCACACCGCCCGCCCTCAAGGTCTTGAGCAAGAAAGTCTCGCTACCCGCATAGGCTCGAAAGCCTGTCGACTTGAGGCGGTTGATACAGGATTCGGTGTAGGCCCAGTCCCCCGAGCTGTCTTTCATACCAACCACGGTTTTGGGGTAAGTCTTGACCAGTCTCTCTAGCAGATCGACTGACAGTGGAATCTTGGTAACTTGGGGGATGTTGTAGATGTAGACCTGAAGGCGGCTGTCACCGATCTTCTGAATGACCTCGCTGTAGTAGGCAAAGAGTCCATCGTCTGTAACGTCCTTGTAATAAAAAGGCGGCAGCATTAAAACGCCACCGGCGCCAAGCTCGACGGCCGCGCGAGTCATCTCGAGTGCATCGTCAACGCTACACGCGCCGGTGCCCGGCATCATCTGACCGGCCGGCAAGCCGGCCTTGACCAAGGCCTCTAGGGCAGAGCGCTTTTGACGAGCCGACAGGCTATTGGCCTCCGAGTTCGTACCAAAGACGGCCAGGCCCACGCCGTTGTCCAACAGCCAGCGGCATTGACGTCCGAGACGTGCCACGTCTGGCGAACCATCGGCTGTGAAGGGGGTGATGACGGGTGATAGGACTGCTGGCAGGCTGGAGGGGTGGGGTGTGGTCGACATGGGGTAAGTCCGCTCGCTGATGAGGTTGGAATCTGAAATCATGGCCACCTTAAGCAACTTGGCAGAGAACATCACCTATGGCTAGCCCTAAGCAGGACTCAAAGCGCACCGTCACCACCAATCAATCAGACCCCGGCACCAGTACCACAGGGCGTCGAGGACTCGCCTCGAACACCGTGGACTATGGCGACAAGGACTTCGCCTTGTTTCTTCGAAGGGCTTTTATCAAGGGCGCTGGCTACACCGATGAGGACCTCAAGCGACCCATTGTTGGCATCGTCAACACCGGCAGTGACTTCAACCCCTGCCATGGGAATGTTCCTGCGCTGATTGAGGCTGCCAAACGAGGCATCTCCCAGGCCGGGGCGCTGCCCATGGTCTTTCCCACCATTTCCTTGCACGAGTCCTTCGCCGCGCCGACCAGTCTCTATCTGCGCAACCTGATGAGCATGGACACCGAGGAGATGATTCGGGCGCAGCCCATGGACGCCGTCTTGTTGATCGGTGGCTGTGACAAGACCCTGCCTGCACAGGTGATGGGCGCCTTGTCTGCTGGTCGGCCTTTTGTGGTCTTGCCAACCGGTCCTATGCTCAGCTCTCAATGGGCTGGCGAGCGTGTTGGAGCCTGCACCGATTGTCGCCGACTCTGGGCCGATTTTCGGGCTGGTCGCCTGAACCAGGAGCAGATCAACGAGGCCAACAATCGCCTGGTTCCTTCGGTCGGTACCTGTTCAGTGATGGGCACCGCCAGCACCATGGCCTGCGTTCTGGAAGCCATGGGCTTGACGGTCTCCGGTGCAGCGAGTGCCCCGGCCGTGTCTGCGGATCGTGTGCGAGTGGCACAGGCCTCTGGAGAAGCCGCCGCCGCTTTGGCCAGCGGACAAATCAGCATGCCCTCCGTTGGGATGGCGCAATTCGACAACGCCTTGAGAACATTGCTGGCTGTGGGTGGCTCGACCAATGGTCTGGTACACCTGGCTGCCATGATGGGTCGCCTGGGTCTTGCACTGAACCCAGATCATTTCAATCGGCTGGCAGACGACACGCCAGTCTTGGTGGATCTGAAACCCGGTGGTCAGGGTTACATGCCCGATTTTCACGAGGCGGGTGGCATGCCCCGGCTCATGCTGGCTCTGGGGGAGCGTTTGGATACGCAGATTGCCACGGTCACTGGTCAGACCCTGGCCGAACGGCTCACCGAATTGCGTGCGCAGGGTCGAATCGAGACCCATGAGCAGTCCGTGATTCGCAGTGCTGACAACCCCATTTATCCCGCTGGTGGTCTGCAGTTTCTGTCGGGTAACCTCGCGCCAGATGGTGCTGTGATCAAACCGGTGGCTGCGAGCAAGTCACTGCTGGTCCACCAGGGGCGAGCCGTGGTCTTCGATGGTCTTGAGGACATGGCCAAGCGTTTGGATGCCTCTGACTTGGATGTGAAGGCTGACGACGTGCTGGTGCTGCGGGGCATTGGTCCGTTGGGCGCTGGTATGCCAGAGGCGGGTTTGATTCCCATCCCCAAAAAGCTGGCAGCCCAGGGAGTGCGCGACATGGTCCGGATCTCCGATGGCCGAATGAGTGGCACGGCCGCAGGAACCATTGTCTTGCACATCAGTCCAGAGGCTGCTGCCGGTGGTCCGTTGTCCTTGGTCAGAGATGGCGACCAGATTCAATTGGATGTCCCGGCTGGTCGTCTGGCCTTGCTGGTCTCTGAGGAGGTGCTCGAACAACGACGGGCCGAGGCAGTTCACACCAAGCTGCCGACGGTGTCTAAGCCGCGCGGCTATGGCTGGCTTCATGGCCAGCAGGTCTTACAGGCCCCGCAGGGCTGTGACTTTCAATTCTTGAGGGGCGATGCCTAGCTGGCCGACCATTCGACGCCGCAGCCCAGGCTCTCCCGCCAGACGTGGACGCGCTTGAGGGCGGGTCCTTGCCATTGGGCCCTGATGTAGTCAACCAGAGCCTCCATGGTCGGCTGGTGGTCCATGAGGTCGTTGAGGTGCTGGTGGTCAAGCAAGGCAGCGACCCGCTTGGCCTCGGTCTCTAGGCTGGGGAGCGGCGTCAGTTGCTCACGGCTCGACGCAATCCAGACGCGCGCCCAATAGGAATGCCCGTGAACGGAGGGGACCCCAATGGGTGCCTGCAGACTGTGCGAGGCTTCAAAACAAAACGTCGTGTAGAGCAACATTTACCGAATTCCAATCATTTTGTGAGTCTGAAGACTGAGCCGCCAACGAGGATGCTGACGGACCCAGTCCATACACCAGTCCAACGAGGAGGGGGTGGTCGGTGACCCAGCCATGACCTTGTTGTCCAGTGGTTGAACAAAAAAGTGGGCAAAGTCTAGCGACTCCAGCGCCGCAAGATCAAATCCGGTCTGCGGCATGACCAACTTGAGTTCGTGGCCCTGCGTCACCACAAGAGGTTGTGGTTCCCCATGAAGCAGGCGTTTGGGGCTGACACAGATCCAGTCCAGACCATGGGGCAGGGCCAGGCTGCCATTGGTCTCGATGGCCACCTTGGCGCCAACCGCGTGTAGGCCATCGACAAGGGATTGGTCTAGCTGCAGAGCAGGCTCTCCACCTGTGAAGACGACATAGGGAGCCTGCGTGGGCTGACCGCTTCTGGTGGGCCACAGACTCAGGATGCGCCCAATGAGGTCCTGCTGGCTAAAGCTGCCGCCACCCTCTCCGTCAGTGCCCACGAAGTCAGTGTCACACCAGCGTGCACAATCGGCTGGTCCGCTCTGGCGGTCCTGCTCTCGGCCGCTCCAGTTGTTGCAGCCTGAAAACCGCACAAACACCGATAGACGACCGGCCTGAGCGCCCTCACCCTGGAGGGTCAAAAAACTTTCTTTTACCTTGTAGGCCATCTTGCGAGTTTACTCATGAACCAGACCCCTCCCGGACCCATTATTGATTTAGTCGATGCCAACATCAGCGAACCCGCAGACTTGGTTGGTGCCATTCGCAAGCGCCGCGGTGGTGAGCTGCTCAAGCTCGACCGCATGCTCTTGCATAGCCCTGCGCTGGCCGAAGGCTGGAACGTCTATCTGGGCAAGATTCGCCAACACCTGGCGGTGCCTTATCGCCTAAGGGAGCTGGCCATGTGCGTGGTGGCCATGCTCAACGGCGCTGAATATGAGTACGAGCACCACGCCCCGCTTTACATCGAGTCTGGTGCGTCAGCCGAGCAGGCCGAGGCCCTTCGCCAAATTGATGATGCGAACTTTCCCCTGGGGCTGTTCCCGGAGCTGGAGCAGGACGTGATCGCCCTGGCCAAGGAGATGACCCGGCAGATTCAGGTGAACAGCGCACTCAAGCGCAGACTGGTCAAGGCCTTGGGGGAGCAGCAGACGGTGGAGCTGGTGGCGGTGATCGCCACCTACAACATGGTCTCTCGTTTTCTGGTGGCACTCGGCATTCACACCGAGCACGACCGGCACTGATCAGAGAACGGCTGCGATCGATTGGCAGACGTAGGGCAGGTTGTGGCTGTTGAGCGCCGCAATGCAGACCCGACCGGTGCCAATCGCATAGACCGCGAATTCCTCGCGCAGTCGATCCACCTGTGCCTGTGTCAGCCCGGTGTAACTAAACATGCCGCGCTGGCTGGTCACGAAACCAAAATCCTGAGCCACGCCCTGGGCCTTGAGGCCATCGGCCAGTCCCTGGCGCATGGCCTTGATGCGCTCGCGCATCTGGGCTAGTTCACCCTCCCACATCTGACGCAGATCCGGGGTGGCGAGCACCATGGCGACGACCGCGCCACCATGGGTGGGTGGGTTGGAGTAGTTGGTTCGAATGGTCCGCTTGACCTGGCTGAGCACTCGGGTGGTCTCGTCGGCATTCTGGGTCACGATGGACAGTGCACCGACGCGCTCGCCATAGAGCGAGAAGGACTTGGAAAAAGAGCTGGAAACAAAAAGGGTCTGGCCGCTGGCCACGTATTGGCGCAGGGCAAATGCATCGGCGTCAATGCCATCGCCAAAGCCCTGGTAGGCCATGTCCAGGAAGGGCACCAGGCCTTTTTCTGCCGTCAGCGCGATGATCTGGTCCCACTGGGCGGGCGTGAGGTCGGCGCCAGTTGGGTTGTGACAGCAGGCGTGCAGGACCACGACGGTGCCTGGGGCCATGGACGACAGACTCTTGACCATGCCGTCGAAGTCCACGCCACGCGTGCCGGGGTCGTAGTAGCTGTACTGCAGGACATCAAAGCCTGCCATTTCAAAGAGGGCCCGGTGGTTTTCCCAGCTAGGGTCGCTGATGGCGACTTTTGAGGCGGGAAGGAGCCGGTGCAGGTAATCCGCCCCCACTTTGAGCGCGCCGGTGCCACCCAGGGTCTCGATGGTGATGACGCGTTTGTCGGCAATCAGTGAACTGTTGGCGCCGAAGAGCAACCCGGCCACCGCCTGGTTGTAGGCAGCCGCACCCTCGATGGGCTGATAGCCACGGGCGGGCGCATTCGAGATCCTGATCTCTTCTGCCTTCTTTATGCAGTTAAGTAGCGGCAACTTGCCGTTATCGTCGTAGTACACCCCGACGCCGAGGTTGACCTTGTTGGACCGAGTATCGGCCACGTAGGCCTCGGTCAGGCCAAGGATGGGGTCGCGGGGGGCGAGGGTTACGGCATCGAATATGGAGCGGGTCATGGTCTTGGGTCTAGCGTTTAAACCCTTTTGTCAAGGGGTCTGACGCAAAAAAAGGAATGGAAATTTGGGCCTTGTACAGGGAAAATACGCGTTTGCTCTTTCCACGTGCGGTGTCACCGCAACGTCATAAAAGTCTAGCATGGCCCAGGTAATTGACACACTGCAGCAATCCGCCAGTCCTTTTGAACTGGTTGCGCCTTATTGCCCAGCGGGGGATCAGCCCGAGGCCATTGCTCGCCTGGTGGAGGGGGTCCGCGATGGCCTGAGCTTCCAGACGCTTCTGGGTGTCACGGGCTCGGGCAAGACCTTCACCATGGCCAATGTGATTGCCCAGTTGGGGCGCCCGGCGCTGGTGTTGGCGCCAAACAAGACGCTGGCCGCCCAACTCTATGCGGAAATGAGGGAGTTTTTCCCTCGAAACGCGGTGGAGTACTTCGTCTCTTATTACGACTACTACCAGCCAGAGGCCTATGTGCCCCAACGGGATCTGTTCATCGAGAAAGATTCCGCCATCAATGAGCACATTGAGCAGATGCGGCTGTCGGCGACCAAGAGCCTGCTGGAGCGCCGTGACACCATCATCGTGGCCACGGTGTCCTGCATCTACGGCATCGGTAACCCATCGGACTATCACGCCATGGTCATGGCGCTGCGCCAGGGGGACCAACTCTCTCAGCGTGAACTCATTGCCCACCTGGTTCGGATGCAATACCAGCGCAATGACACCGAATTTACCCGTGGGGTTTTCCGGGTTCGCGGTGACACCATCGATATCTTTCCGGCGGAACATGCCGAACTCGCACTGCGGGTGGAACTCTTTGATGACCAGGTTGAGTCGCTGCAGCTCTTTGACCCACTGACCGGCCGCGTCCAGCAAAAAGTCATTCGGTTTGTGATCTACCCCTCCTCGCACTACGTCACACCCCGGGAGGTCGTGCTCCGGGCCATTGAGACGATCAAGCAGGAGCTGGTGGAGCGGACCAAGCAATTCGTGGCCGACGGCAAGCTGGTGGAAGCCCAGCGTCTGGAGCAGCGCACCCGATTCGATCTGGAGATGCTCGCCGAGCTCGGCTTTTGCAAAGGCATCGAGAACTACACCCGCCACCTGTCTGGCGCCGCGGCCGGGGAACCACCCCCAACCCTGATCGATTACCTGCCCAGTGATGCCCTGATTTTCCTGGACGAGAGTCACGTCATGATTGGCCAACTCGGTGGCATGTACCGTGGTGACCGGTCTCGTAAAGAGACCCTGGTCAACTACGGCTTTAGGCTTCCCTCAGCCCTCGACAACCGCCCGCTGCGGTTCGATGAGTTTGAGCCCAAGCTGCGCCAGGCCGTTTTTGTCTCGGCCACGCCCGCTGACTACGAGCTTCAGAAGTCGAGTGGTGCGATTGTCGAGCAGGTGGTCCGGCCGACCGGGCTGATCGATCCGGAGATCGAGGTCCGGCCCGCCCGGACTCAGGTCGATGACCTGCTGGGTGAAATCAAGCGGCGCGTGTCCCAGGGCTCGCGCGTACTGGTCACGACACTGACCAAACGGATGTCAGAGGACCTGACCGACTACCTGGCTGACAACCAGATCCGTGTTCGCTACCTCCACTCCGATATCGACACCGTTGAGCGGGTTGAGATCATCCGTGACCTGCGTCTCGGCCGTTTCGACGTTCTGGTGGGTATCAACCTGCTCCGTGAAGGGCTGGACATTCCAGAGGTTTCGCTGGTCGCCATTCTCGATGCCGACAAAGAGGGTTTTCTGCGCAGCGAGCGCAGCCTGATCCAGACCATTGGTCGGGCGGCCAGAAACATTGAGGGCAGGGCCATTCTCTATGCAGATCGAGTCACCGACTCGATGCGCCGAGCCATGGAGGAGACCAAGCGTCGCCGTCAAAAGCAGTTGGCCTTTAACCAGACCCACGGCATCGTGCCTCAGGGCGTCGTCAAGGCCGTTCGCGACATGATCGACGGGGCGGTATCGGCCAAGACCGTAGCCGAGCGCCGTGCGGTGGAGCAGGCCTCTGTTGAGGGGCTGGAAGAACTCTCCGAGAAGGCGCTGTCCAAAGAAATCGCCCGTCTCGAGAAGCAGATGCTCGAACACGCTCGCAACCTTGAATTTGAACAAGCGGCCAGGGCTCGTGATGCCCTGTCCCAGTTAAAGGCCCGTGTCTTTGGGGCTGGTCAGCTGCACGACCAGGTCCAGGATCCGGATGTTTCTCACCAGCCCGGTCCCACGAGCCGGGCTGCATAAGTTGTATGGCTATTACTCAAAGGAAACCGCATCATGAGCCGCCTTGCCAAGAAGAACGAAAATGTCTCCTCCTCCATCCTCACGGTCGCCGAGGCCGCCCAGACCAAGATTTTGTTTGTCTGCATGGGCAACATCTGCCGCTCGCCCTCGGCCAAGGCCGTTTTTGACGGCATGATCAAGGCTGCTGGTCTGCAAGGCCTGATTCAGGCTGATTCTGCCGGTACCCACGCCTTCCACATCGGCGAACCCGCTGATGCCAGGGCCGTGTCGGCCGCCTCTCGTCGAGGTTATGACATGAGTACCCATGTCGCCCGCAAGGTCGAGCTGACCGATTTCCAGGCTTATGACTACATCCTGGCCATGGACTGGGACAACCTGTCGCTGTTGCAGCGCATGGCACCCCGCGGTCTACAGCACAAGCTGCAGCTCCTCATGCGTTTTGCCACCGAGTTCGAGGCCGCCACCATTGGAGACCCCTACCACGGCGGAGCCCAGGGCTTCGAGACCGCCCTGGACTACATCGAAGATGCCTGCACTGGCCTCATGGAGGTCGTCCGTCGCCGCGCCAGCATGGTCGCTGCTGCCTAGCGATCAGACGGTCTTGCTGCCTGAGAATGGGCAGCTTGGTCTTTGAAAAGGGTGCTCAGGCACCCTTTTTCTATGGGTTCTGTTGGGTCCTCAGGGTTTTTCTGGGGAACTAATTCTTGAGTGAAACGATCAAGTAAGCTATATTCCCAGCAAATCAGTCGGGAATCCGAAAGGAGCCAAACCATGAGACTTACCACCAAGGGCCGTTTTGCAGTGACCGCCATGATCGACCTGGGCCTTCGTCAAGAAAAAGGGCCCGTCACCCTTGCGGCCATCAGTCAGCGTCAACGCATTTCCCTGTCTTACCTGGAGCAGCTGTTTGGCCGGCTACGCCGCCACGAGCTGGTGGAGTCCATGCGGGGACCGGGCGGGGGGTATCGCTTGGCCAGACAGGCCAAAGACATCACCGTGGCCGACATCATTTATGCCGTTGATGAGCCCCTGGACGCCACCATGTGCGGTGGCAAGCAGAACTGTCATGACGATCAAGTCTGCATGACCCACGAACTCTGGGCCAGCCTCAACCGGCACATGGTTGATTTCCTGGATGGCATCAGCCTGCAGGACTTGGTCAACGAGCAACGGGGCAAGCAGTCTGCTGGTCTCGAGAGCCCGGTGACCCGACATGTTGTCTTCCACGAAGAGCGAGAGGCTGCTTACTAAGATGAACACGCCGATTTACCTGGATTACTCCGCCACGACCCCCGTTGACCCTCGGGTGGTCGATGCCATGCTGCCGTTTCTGCGCCAAGACTTTGGCAACCCGGCCTCCCGCAGCCATGCCTACGGCTGGAAGGCCGAGGAGGCGGTCGAAAACGCCCGACGTCAGGTGGCCGAATTGGTGGGTTGCGATTCCAAGGAGTTGGTCTGGACCTCCGGCGCAACCGAATCCATCAACCTAGCCATCAAGGGTGCTGCTCATTTCTACAAGGACAAGGGCCGTCACCTGATCACCGTCAAGACCGAGCACAAGGCCACCTTGGACACCTGCCGGGAGCTCGAGCGCGAGGGCTTCGAGGCGACCTACCTGGATGTTCAGGAGAACGGCCTGATCAACCTGGATGACCTGCGGGCCGCGATCCGTCCCGACACCATCCTCATCTCCGTCATGCTGGTGAACAATGAGATCGGTGTGATTCAAGACATCGCCACCATTGGTGAGATCTGTCGCGAGAAGGGCATCGTCTTTCACGTCGACAGCGCCCAGGCCACTGGCAAGGTCCAGATTGACCTGTCCACGCTCAAGGTCGACCTGATGTCTTTCTCCGCCCACAAGACCTATGGGCCAAAGGGTATCGGTGCACTCTTTGTTCGTCGCAAGCCCCGTGTTCGTCTCGAGCCCCTGATTCACGGTGGTGGTCATGAGCGGGGCATGCGTTCCGGTACGCTGCCCACCCATCAAATCGTTGGAATGGGTGAGGCCTTCCGGATCGCCAAAGAAGAAATGCAGACCGAAAACGAGCGGATTCGCATGTTGCGCGATCGTCTCTGGAATGGTCTGAGTCAGATCGAAGCCACCTACCTTAACGGGGACATGACCCAGCGGGTACCCCATAACCTGAACGTTAGTTTTAACTACGTCGAGGGCGAGTCCCTGCTGATGGCCGTGAAGGACATCGCGGTCTCATCCGGTTCGGCTTGTACGAGTGCATCGCTAGAGCCCAGCTATGTTCTGCGGGCCCTTGGTCGCAGCGACGAATTGGCTCACTCCTCGATTCGCTTCTCGGTAGGTCGTTTCACCACCGAGCAGGACGTGGACTTCGCGGTTGCATTGCTCAAAGACAAGGTGGCCAAGCTGCGCGAGATGTCGCCGCTCTGGGAGTTGGTCCAAGAGGGCGTTGATCTCAATACCATCCAGTGGGCAGCCCACTAAATTCATTCTTTATTCATTTATTGCTCAGGAGTTAAGCCGTGGCCTACAGCGACAAAGTCATCGATCACTATGAGAACCCTCGCAACGTTGGATCGCTCGACAAGAACGATCCCCACGTTGGAACCGGTATGGTTGGCGCGCCCGCTTGCGGTGACGTGATGAAGCTCCAGATCAAGGTCAACGACCAGGGTGTGATCGAGGATGCCCGCTTTAAGACCTATGGCTGTGGCTCTGCCATCGCTTCGTCTTCGCTCGTGACTGAGTGGGTCAAGGGCAAGACCCTGGACCAGGCCATGGCCCTGAAGAACACCGAGATCGCCAATGAGTTGGCCTTGCCACCGGTTAAAATTCACTGCTCCATCCTGGCCGAGGACGCCATCAAGGCAGCGGTCGAAGACTACAAGAAAAAACATGGCCATCACGCTGACTGAAAAAGCCGCCGAGCACATCTCTCGCTTCATCGAAAAGCGGGGCAAGGGTCAAGGGATCCGTCTCGGCGTGCGCACCACGGGCTGTTCTGGTTTGGCTTACAAGCTGGAGTTTGTCGATCAGCCGGAGCAGGCCGATCTGACCTTTCAGAGCTTCGGTGTCAGTGTCTTCGTAGACCCCAAGAGCCTTCCCTACATCGACGGCACTGAGCTTGACTTCGCCAAAGAGGGGCTCAACGAGGGCTTTAAGTTCAACAACCCCAACGTTAAGAACGAGTGCGGCTGCGGTGAGTCATTCCAGGTCTGAGGCCCCCGTGGGCAACAGCCTGCTCACTCAGGATTTTTTTAGTCTGTTTGGTCTGCCCCGCAGCTACGATGTGGCCCTGGACCAGTTAGAGTCGGCCTGGAAGCGGCTGCAGGCCGTGGTTCACCCAGATCGATTCGCCGGTGGGGGTGATGCCCAGCGCCGGATGGCCTTGCAGTGGAGTACGCGGATCAATGAGGGCCATCAAACCCTTAAGCACCCCATCTCTCGGGCCACCTACCTGCTCGCACTCAAAGGGGTCGATCTGCAGACCGAATCCAACACCAGCATGCCGACGGCGTTTCTGATGACCCAGATGGCCTGGCGAGAGGCCCTGGATGACCTTCGTGACCAGTCCGACGTCGAGCGCAGGTCGCAGGACAAGGCCGCTCTTCGGCAGGAGGTTGATGAATTCTGGCAGTCTGGCGAGGCCAGGCTGCTGACCCTGTTGTCTGGCGGGACCGATCCAGCAGCCCTAGCCGAGGCAGCCGATCTGGTTCGTCAGTTGATGTTTGTGAAGAAGTTCGAACAAGAATTGCTGGAAGCCTAATCCATGGCACTACTACAGATCAGTGAACCCGGTGAGTCCACCGTTCCGCACCAGCGTCGGTTGGCGGTGGGCATTGACCTGGGCACCACCCATTCTCTGGTAGCTGCGGTTCGATCCTCGCAGGCTGATGTCTTGCCCGATACCCAGGATCGTCGTTTGACGCCATCTGTGGTTCGTTATCGATCAGACGGGTCGGTGGTGGTCGGTTGGGAGGCCTTGGAGCAGATTGCCCAGGACCCAAAGAACACCATTGCCTCGGTCAAGCGCCTGATGGGCCGGGGTCATGACGATGCAGTCCGTCAGCGCACGCCTTACCAGCTGGCTGTTCACGAATCGGGGCAGGCTGGTCAGGTCCGAATACAGACGGTCGCCGGTGCGGTCACACCGGTGGAGGTCTCGGCCGAGATCCTGCGCCAGCTTCGCCGACAGGCGGAGCAGACGCTCGGAGATGAGTTGGTCGGGGCTGTGATCACGGTGCCGGCCTATTTTGACGATGCCCAGCGGCAGGCCACCAAAGATGCCGCCCAGTTAGCAGGCATCAATGTCTTGAGACTGATCAACGAGCCCACGGCAGCAGCCTTGGCCTATGGCCTGGAGTCCGGCGCAGAAGGCCTCTACGCGGTCTATGACCTCGGTGGCGGCACCTTCGACATCTCCATCTTGCGACTGACCAAGGGTGTCTTCGAGGTTGTGTCCACTGGTGGCGATGCAGAGCTGGGTGGGGATGATTTTGATGAGCGACTTGCCGACCATTGGATGGAGCAATGGCAGATAGATCGGTCCCGTCTGTCTCAGGCCGAATGGCGACGACTGGTCGGTCTGGCCCGGCAGATGAAAGAGGCGCTCTGTCTTCAGCCGACTCCCGATCAGCTCATCAAAGAGCGCTATGCCTTGGACGATTCGTCTGATAGCCAGACCAAGGTCTTCGCGGCCAGCCTCTCCCAGGCCAGCTTTGCCCAGTTGACCCAAGATTTGGTCGACCGCAGCCTTCGGGCCTGCGAACAGGCCTTGAAGGATGCCGGGCTTCAGCTACAGCAGATTCAGGGCGTGGTCCTGGTGGGCGGCTCTACGCGCCTGGTCAATGTTCGGCAGGCGGTCGCTCAGTTTTTTCGACAGCAGCCCCTGGCCAACATCAACCCAGATGAGGTGGTGGCCGTTGGTGCCGCCCTGCAGGCCAACCTATTGGCCGGTCATGGCAGTGGAGACGACTGGCTGTTGCTGGATGTGCTGCCATTGAGTCTGGGTCTGGAGACTATGGGTGGGCTGGCCGAGAAGGTCATCCCCCGAAACACCCCCATTCCTGTAGCACGCGCCCAAGAGTTCACCACCTACAAAGACGGTCAGACCGCCATGGCCATTCATGTGGTGCAAGGCGAGCGCGAGCTGGTCTCTCAGAACCGCTCCTTGGCTCGGTTTGAGCTGCGTGGCATGCCAGCCATGACGGCCGGCGCGGCCCGTATTCGGGTGACCTTTCAGGTCGATGCAGACGGTCTGCTGTCGGTATCGGCTCAGGAGACCAGCACAGGCGTGATGGCCAGCGTTCAGGTCAAGCCGTCCTATGGGTTGACCGATGGCGAAATTGCCCAGATGCTCCAAGACGCCTATGCCCATGCTAAGGACGATATGCAGGCACGCGCCCTTCGCGAGCGTCAGGTGGACCTGCAGCAGTTGTTGGAGTCCCTGAGTCAGGCATTGGCCGTCGATGGAGACCTGCTCTCCGATGACGAGCGAGCGCAATTGGATCAAGAGATGCAGGCGGCCCGATCGGTCTGCGGCGGTCAGCAGATGGAGGCTCTCAAGCAGGCCATGGACTCTCTCACCAGACTCAGCGAACCCTTCGCAGCCCGTCGCATGGATCGGGCTGTCTCACTGGCCCTCACCGGTCAGTCTATCGATCAACTCTAATCGGACCTGCAATGCCCAAGATTCAAGTTCTTCCGCACGTCGACATTTGTCCAGAGGGCAAGACCTTTGAGGTCGCGCCGGGGGCTAACCTCTGCCAGAGCCTGCTAGACCAGGGCATAGCCATCGAGCATGCCTGCGAGATGAGCAAGGCCTGTACGACCTGCCATGTGGTGATTCGTCAGGGCTTTTCCAGTCTCACGCCTTCCGAGGAAGATGAAGACGACCTGCTAGACCGCGCCTGGGGCCTAACCTCCCAGTCCAGACTGTCCTGTCAGGTGGCCGTGGCCAACCAGGATCTGCAGGTCGAGATTCCGCGCTACACCATCAACCACGCACGCGAGAACCACTAGCGGCTCTCTGTCCCTTCTAGTCCTCGCGCCGCAGCGCGGGGAACAAGATGACGTCACGAATGCTGGCGCTGTCGGTCAACAGCATGATCAGCCGATCGATGCCAATGCCGCAGCCACCGGCCGGCGGCATGCCAAACTCCAGCGCGCGAATGTAGTCGGCATCGAAGTACATGGCCTCTTCGTCTCCGGCTTCTTTGGCAGCCACCTGGCGGTTAAACCGATCGGCCTGGTCCTCCGGATCGTTGAGCTCCGAGAATCCGTTCGCGATCTCGCGTCCTGTGATGAACAACTCAAAGCGTTCGGTGATCTCGGGATCGGCATCCGAGGCCCTAGCCAGGGGAGAGACTTCGACTGGGTAGTCAATGATGAAAGTGGGCTGCCAGAGCTTGTGTTCGGCCACTTCCTCAAACAGGGCCAATTGAAGGCCACCCAGACCCGCATGAGCCAGAGGAGGCTTGCTGGCATCGACGCCGTGTTGGCGTAGCAGAGCGGCCAACGACTGCTTGCTCTGCAGATCTTCCGGCTTGATCTCTGGCGCATGACGGGAGATGGCCTGAGCAATGGTGAGACGCTCGAAGGGCTTTTCCAGGTCAACGGTCTGTCCCGCGTAGGTGAGCACAGCCGATCCCGTGGTGACCATGGCGGCATGCCGAATGATCTGTTCGGTGAAGCTCATCATCCACTGGTAGTCCGTGTAGGCCGCGTAGAACTCCATCATGGTGAATTCTGGGTTGTGTCGCGGGCTGAGGCCTTCGTTTCGGAAATTGCGGTTGACCTCATAGACCCGCTCAAACCCGCCAACCAGCAGGCGCTTGAGATAGAGCTCCGGTGCAATCCGCAGGAACATGTCCTGGTGAAGGGCGTTGTGATGGGTCACAAAGGGCTTGGCCGCTGCGCCACCTGGGATCGGGTGGAGCATGGGGGTCTCGACCTCGAGAAAACCGTTCTCACCCATGAAGTGACGGATGGCCGTGAGCGCCTTTGATCGGGTCAGAAAGACGTGTTTGGATTCGGCATTGACCATCAGGTCTAGGTAGCGCTGCCGGTAACGCATCTCCGTGTCGTGCAGCCCGTGAAATTTGTCAGGCAAGGGACGCAGGCTCTTGGCGACCAAGCGCAGGCTGGAACAGCGCAGTGACAATTCCCCCTTCATGGTCTTGAACAAGACGCCCTTGGCCTCAATCAGGTCACCCATGTCCCAATGCTTGGCCATTTGATGGGCCTCTTCACCGACGCCTTCGTCGTTCAGATACAACTGAAAGCGCCCGGTGGCATCAGCAATCGTCAGAAAACTCGCCTTGCCCTGAACCCGCTTGAGCATGATGCGACCGGCCAGGCTCACCTCGACATGCTCGGTCTCCAAGGTCTCGCGGCTGTGGTCCTTGTAACGCTCATGAAGAGGTTCGGCTCGATGGCTCGGGTGGACGTTGTTGGGGAAGGCCTGGCCCTGCTGACGACGAACCTCGGCGAGTTTGTGCCGACGCTCGACCATGATCTGGTTTTCGTCTTGAATGGGTTGGGCGGTGTCCGCAGAGGCCTGGCTGGCCGGGTTGTCGTGCTGAGTCATGGCTTAGACCCCTTGTTTTAGGCTGGCTTCGATGAAGGCGTCCAAGTCGCCATCGAGCACCTTTTGGGTATTGGAGATTTCGACGCTGGTGCGCAGGTCTTTGATTCGAGACTGGTCCAGCACATAGCTGCGGATCTGGTGTCCCCAGCCCACGTCGGTCTTGCTGTCTTCCAGCTTCTGCTGCTCGGCCATGCGCTTTCGCATCTCATGCTCATAAAGCCGAGACTTCAGCATTTTCCAAGCCTCGTCTCGGTTGCGGTGCTGGGACCGGTCGTTCTGGCACTGAACCACGATGCCCGTGGGGACGTGGGTCAGACGCACAGCAGAGTCGGTCTTATTAACGTGCTGGCCTCCCGCGCCGGAGGCCCGGTAGGTGTCGGTACGGACGTCAGCCGGGTTGATCTCGATCTCGATGGAATCGTCGACCTCTGGGTAGATAAAGACCGAGGCAAAGGAGGTGTGCCGCCCGCCACTGGAATCGAAGGGTGATTTTCGAACCAGACGGTGAACACCGGTCTCGGTCCGCAGATAGCCAAAGGCGTAGTCGCCGCTGACTTTGATAGAGGCGGAGCGAATGCCCGCCACATCGCCTTCGGTCTCTTCCAGTAATTCGGCCTTGAAGCCTTTGCGCTCGCAATACCGCAGGTACTGACGCAGCAGCATGCTGGCCCAGTCGCAGGCTTCGGTACCGCCAGCACCGGCCTGAATGTCGATGAAGCAATTGGCGGGGTCTGCCGGATTGGAGAACATGCGACGAAACTCCATGTCGGCCACCCGGGCCTCCAGTCGTTTGGCGTCCTCTGTTAGCGCATGGATGGTGGAGTCGTCCTGCTCCTCACGGGCCATCTCGAAGAGGGTGACGGCATCGTCGGCCTCAGCGGTGAGGTCCGTTAGCGTGAGCACCACGCCCTCTAGTAGCTTCTTCTCCCGGCCGACTTCCTGGGCTTTTTTAGGATCGTTCCAGAGGGCTGGGTCTTCGGCCAGAGCCTGGACGGTGGCTAGCTGCTTTGACTTCTCATCGAAGTCAAAGATACCTCCGAAGGTCTTTGACGCGAGTCTGAAGGTCGGTTAACTGCTGGTCTAACTGATTGAGAAATTCGGCGTCCATGGACTTTTTCTGATTCGACTGACTGGAAGCCCAATATTCTAGCGGGTTTCAGCCGCTGCTCCAGGTTGCGCCTGTGCAGCCCGAATCAGCAATTGCAGCCTCTGATGACCCTGCCAGTCGTTGATCTGCAGTTCGTAGGCGAGTTCGACTTCCGGTGGCAGTGTCTCGGGGGCATCAAACCAGATCGCCTGCAGGCGGTGAGCCGGGGCCTGGGGCAGCTGCAGCCCGAGTCGCAGGTGGCGGTCTTTGAGCCGCTGCTGGCTGACGATGCGAAAGTGGTTGCGAAACAGCGGCTTGGGAAATCCCTGGCCCCAGACCACTTGCTCAATCGCCTGCACCAGCCCGAGTTCATGGGCCTCTGCAGCCAGTGGGCCATCGGTCACCAGCTTGTTCTCAAAGAGGCTCTCGTCATGGGCAAAGGCGCCAATGGCCTCCTCGAAGGCTCTCTCGAAGAGTGGCAGTTGATCGGCCTTGGCCAGCGTGAGTCCCGCAGCCATGGCATGTCCGCCAAAGGCCACAATCAGGCCAGGATGCTGGGTGTGAACCCGTTCGAGTACATCCCGAAGATGAATGCCCGGAATTGATCGTCCGGAGCCTTTCAGACTGCCGTCTTCGGCCTGCCCAAAGACCAGGCTAGGCCGATAGAAGTGATCCTTGACCCGGCTGGCCAGCAGGCCGACGAGTCCGATCGACCACTTGGGATCAAAGAGCACAAACGCCCGACGAGACTGTTTCGCCTCTAGAGATTGCGCCAGTAACAAGGCTTCCTCGCGGTTGGTGGATTCTTGTTCCCGCCGCTCAACGTTGAGGGTCTGGAGCTGCTGCGCCAGGGGGAGGGCTGCCTGGGGGCTCTCGGCCAACAGGCATTGAATGCCAATGGTCATGTCGGTGAGTCGGCCTGCCGCGTTGAGTCGGGGACCGATGGCAAATCCCAGGTCCTCCGCCTGGGCCTGCGCCGGATTCTTGCCAGCCACCTGGAACAGGGCGGTGATGCCAGCCGGGCAGTTTCCCCTCTGAATGCGACGCAAGCCTTGACTGACCAGCAGACGATTGAGGTCATCGAGTCTGACGAGATCAGCGACCGTGCCTAAGGCCACCAGGGCGAGCAGGTCATCGATACGCGGCATATCTGCGGTTGGATGACTGCCGGTCTGTTGAGTCTGTTGCGCCAGCCAGGTCCGAATGGCCATCACCAGATAAAAGGCCACGCCAACACCCGCCAGCTGCCGACTCGGAAACTCATCGCCGCCTAACTGGGGGTTGATGATCAGACAGTCTGGGGTCTCTTGACCCGGTAGGTGGTGATCGGTCACCAGGACTTGGATGCCCAGTGACTGGGCGTGCGCGACACCGGCAATGGCGGAGATGCCGTTGTCGACGGTGATGATCCAGTCAGGCCGGGCACCACCCGCGCGGGCCAGCGCCTGATCCACCAGGGCGGGTGTGAGTCCATAGCCCAGTCGGAAACGATCCGGCACGATGAAGTCCACCTGGGCTCCCAAGCGACGCAGACCCATCACCATCACGGCCGTGGCAGTAGCCCCATCTGCATCGTAGTCTCCAGCAATCAAGAGACGTTGTCCCTGAACAATCGCTTGACCGAGTTGCTCGGCCGCTTGGCTCACGCCAGACAGCAGGCGCGGCGCTGGCAGGCGCGTGAGGGACACATCCAACGATGTCATGTCCTGCACCTGTCGGCTGGCCAGGCAACGGGCGATGACGGGATGCAGTCCGGACGAGGCAAGACGGGCCTGCAGCGTTTCATCAACCCTGCGGTCCTCTAGCTGTCGGTGGTGAAGTTGGCTCATACAGGTCGGCTCATACCGGTCGGTCCATTAGTCGAGGTCATCGCCCGTCAGGGTTGTGAGCAGGCGATTCAAGATCTGATCGAGAGGCCTTTTTCGCCTGAACCAGATGCGCCGATCGACCACGCGTCGCCAAGACCAGATGGTCGATGACCGTTCAACGAAATGAGCTAACCAAGGGCTCGCCAGAATCAGCCCGCCAATGTTGTCCTGATCCATGGATTCGAGTCTGCTGAGCCATTGGTTCAGCCAATCCAATAGGTCTTGCTCCTGCGAGAGCCGATCAAGGACAGGCGCCTCGATGAGACTGAGCTGGGGCGAAAAGCCGAGGCTGCCCAGCCATTGCAGCAAACCGCTCAAGTGGAGGGGCATGTCTGAAGCGACAGGATGGAAGATCGGCTCGTCCAATGGCTGCAGGACCATGGGCAGACTGCCGACCCCCCAGGGCCAGAGTGTCTGTGCCTGAAGAGGGTCCGCCTGGGATGACTCAAAGACCGCCATCTGCAGGGCATTGATGGACTGGCGCCATCGACTGGCCTGTTGCCCCACTGGTTCATGGTCTGGCAGGTGGTCGCCGACCACCAACTCGGGCATGGGGCTGACCAGGTCGATGAGGTCATCCGAGGCGAGGTACAGATGCCCGCTTCTGCCTTGCAAGAGGGTCCCACCCATGTCCTTACAGAGTCGCTCGGCCAGGTGGCGCTCTGACTCGGGCCAGACGATCCCTTGTGTACGAAGCTCAACCTGACTCGTGGAGATCTCGAGCCGGGCGGGCGTGAGTCCAATGATGGTCTGGTTTTCTTTGACGACCAGACCATCGGCCAGGGCGGCCAGGCTGGCCCATGGAAATTGCTGAACCGTCATGCCTATGCAGAGTCGCTCGGCACAGACGGCCTGGGCGATGGGCAGCAGGCCGGCTGAGAAGGGTTGTTGGTGCACGTCTTGCATGGCGTGGGGGATCGGGTCTGTTCGCCGCAGCCAGGCCAGTGATCGAGTGGTGGAGGCCGAACATTTGACCCGCTGTTGGAGCCACCCCTGCGACCCGACCAGTTGACGGATTTGCTCCGCATGCGAGCCAGGGAGAAGGGCGTTGGAAACCAGCCTCCACTCTGACCGACCATACAGCCAATCTTGTTGGCGACTGTGCTCCCGTTGATGGTCTCGTTGGCGTCTTTTAAAGGGATTGGCCATGGGGTCAGTATCGCAAATCTTGCACCTCCAAAGACCCTAGAAAGACCGGTCAGCTGCTGTGGCACACTGCGCGAATGATCTATGAGCTCCAGTTGGGCCTTCGTTACATCCGGGGTGGCCGAGGCAGAGGATTTGTGAACTTCATCTCCGCCATGGCTACGATGGGCATCGCCCTGGGGGTCGCGGCCTTGATCATGGTGCTCTCGGTCATGAACGGCTTTCAGACAGAGGTCCGTGACCGGATGCTGGGTGTTCTCTCCCATGTGGAGGTTCGAACGCCGGGATACAGTCAGCAGGACTGGCTGGCCGTTCAGTCTGCACTGCGTCAGACCCAGCCGGGCCTGCAGTCTGGTCAGTCGCCCTTTGTCAGTGGTCAGGCCATGCTGACCCGCGGTGATCAGATGAGGGGTGTCATGCTCCGAGGGATCGAGCCCAGTACAGAGTCCAAAGTCACGCAGGCGCTGTCTCAGCTTCAGGCGGGCCAACTCGACAGCCTCAAGCCGGGTGAATTTCAGGCGGTGATTGGCCGTGAACTGGCCATTGCCATGGGGCTTGGTCTGGGAGAGACCTTTCAGTTGGTGGTGGCCGATCTCTCCGGTGGCCCAGCCGGACTTGCACCCAAGACCAAGGCCTTCAAGGTGGCAGGTATTTTTGCCTCAGGTCATTACGAGTACGACAGCAGCCTGGTCTTTGTTCACCGCCGAGATGCCGGTGTTTTCCTTCGAGATCAGGCGACCGAAGGCCTTCGAATTGCTTTGAAAGACATGCAGGCCGCCCGGGGTTTCGCAGCCGAGTTGTCCACGCGCCTGGACCGCAGTTTTGTCGTGCGTGACTGGACGCAGGAAAACCGAAATTGGTTCGCAGCAGTGGAGCTTGAAAAACGCATGATGTTCATCATCCTGATGCTCATCATTGCAGTGGCGGCTTTCAATCTGGTGTCCATGCTGGTGATGACTGTGATGGACAAGCGAGGTGACATTGCGATTCTTCGCACCATGGGGGCTCAACCCAGGGGCATTCTGCTGATTTTCATGACCCAGGGGCTTTGCCTCGGCGTGGTGGGGGTGGCGGCCGGTACCTTGCTCGGTGTCCTAGGCGCCTGGCAGATCGATGCAGTGGTGGGATTTTTTGAGGGTCTGTTTGGTTTTCAGGTCTTGCCCAAGGGCATTTATCTGATTGATCGTCTGCCGTCTGACCTTCGGTGGTCAGATGTTGGCCAAATTTCAGTGACCGCGCTCCTGCTGTCGTTTGTCTCCACCCTGTATCCCAGTTACCGAGCGGCGGCCACCCAGCCGGCCCTGGCGCTTCGATATGAGTAGACCCAGTCAGCCCGTTCTGGCCTGTCGCGGACTCAGCATGCGGTTTGAGGATGCTGGTCGCCTGGTGGTGCCCTTTTCGGGCTTTGATCTGGAGGTGAGGGCGGGTGAGTCGGTGGCGATTACCGGGCCATCCGGCGCCGGCAAGACCACACTGCTTCAGCTGTTAGGGGGACTTGAGCGGGCGACCGAGGGGCAGGTCTTGATTCAGGGCCGTGAGCTAAGTCGGCTGTCAGATCGCGAACGGACCGCGCTTCGGGGTAAGGCCATTGGTTTTGTCTATCAATTTCACCACCTGCTGGGCGAGCTAACGGCCTTGGAGAATGTGGCCATGCCACTGCGCATCGCCCGTGTGTCGGCAAGCCAGGCTCGCAGTCGGGCGGCCGAACTCCTCACGCAGTTGGGCCTGTCCCATCGACTGGATCACCTGCCCAGTGCGCTCTCCGGGGGTGAGCGTCAACGGGTGGCGATTGCCCGAGCCTTGGTGACCCGGCCAGCGGTGGTTCTAGCCGATGAGCCCACGGGCAATCTCGATGCCAGCAATGCGGCCCAGGTCTTTGATCTGTTGATGACCCACGTTCGCGCCCAGTCGGCTGCGCTGGTACTGGTAACCCATGATCAGCGTCTGGCCGATCGCTGTGACCGGGTCATTGAGCTGCGCAGTCAGGCTGGCTGAGATCGACTCAGCGCCGGACGGCACGCCGGGTCAGGATCGAGATTGTCGACGAGCCAGTCGTTTGCGTCGATGGCGTTTGACCATAGCAGGCCAGGCGAACCAGACCAGGGCATAGCCCGCCACAGCCAGAAGCGTCGCCAGGGTTAGTACGCCAACCACCAAGGGCCAGCCGAGCCCCAGCATCCACTGGCCCAGCGCCAGCAAGGACTCCACAGGGGTGGTGAAGGAGAAGTCTGGTGGCGGGGGAAAACCTGCCACGCTCAGGCTCATGGGATCCACATTCGCCGCGGGGACTGCTGCGTGGGTCGACCATCCAAATAGTCGAAAGATAGCCAGGCCAAGGGCCAGGCTCACCAAGTACAGCGGCACGAAGGTGATGGGGTTGGTATAGAGCGTGACGAACACCGCCAGCGGTAGATTCCAGTGAAAAACCAGCGCAGCCAGTGCGGCTGACAGCATTTGGAAGGGGGCGGGTAAGAGGCCGCAGAACAGACCAGCGGCGAGCCCACCGGCGACCGACCGACGGTTGAGGTGCCAGAGCCCTGGATGGTGAACCGCCGGACCCAGCATCCGAAACCAGCGGTTCTCATTGAGACTACTGGCGTCAGGCAGGCGAGATTTGAAGTACTGCCGCATGGTGCAGAGATTGTATGCTCTCGACATCATGACAGCCTCAATTCGCTTGGTGGATTCCCACTGTCACCTGGACTACCTGCACGACCCGGAGGCGTCGTTGGCCTTGGCTCTGGAGGCGGGCGTCTCGACTGTGGTGGTACCAGCGGTCAGTCCAGAGAACTTTGACCGAGTGCAAACACTGGCCGAGCGTCATGAGGCTGTTTTCTACCTATTGGGGCTTCACCCTTGTTATGTCGATCGGCTGAAAGACGACAGTCTCGCTATTCTGAAAGCTAGGGCCTTGGCAGCCCGCGACGATCCCAAGTTTTTAGGAATTGGCGAGATCGGGCTGGATCACTTTGTTCCTGACCTGAATCGAGATCGCATGCATTCATTTTTCCACGCGCAACTTCAGCTGGCCCGAGACCTCGACAAGCCCGTTGTCTTGCATGTTCGCGCGGCCCAAGACCAGGTAGCGGCAGGGCTGCGGCGCTATGGCATTCGAAGAGGGATTGCCCACGCCTTCAATGGCAGTGACGTTCAGGCTGGCAGGTTTATCGACCTGGGCCTCAGGCTGGGATTTGGGGGTGCAGCCACCTTCGCCAGGGCCACTAGACTTCAAAGGCTCTTCAGAGAGTTGCCTCTGGAAGCCTTGGTACTGGAGACGGACAGCCCTGACATCGCACCGGCCTGGCTGCCAAAAGACCAACAGAACGAACCCCATCAACTCCGACGGATTGCTCAGACGCTGGCGGATCAGCGTGGCCTGTCTTTCATGGCGCTTGCCCAGGCCACCAGCCAGAACGCGATCAACGCCCTCGGTCTCCCGCACCACCCTCATCAGCCTCAGTAGGCGGGGGGCATCATGTGGATCTTGTGCCCGGCATCGGCCTGGCTGAGTGGTCTGCTCTGGCTGTTTGCACGCGAAACGTTGCCGGATCTCTCGAGTGGCTGCGGTCGTTTGCACCCGACTGGCTCGTGGTTCAGGCTGGCTATCGGAATCGCTTTGGTCACCCCACGCGACCCGTGCTAGATCGGGCGGCGGAGGTGGGCTCGACGGTCCTCCGGACGGATCTGCACGGGGGTTTGCAGATGCGTTGGCAGGATGGTCAGTGGCAGGTCAGTCAGGCTCAGTCGGTGACCCGCCGGTTCTGGCACGTGGTGCGTCGGCCAGCCCCTTGATTACTGAGCGACCCAGCCACCATCCATGTTCCAGGCCACACCGCGAACCTGGTCGGCTGCAGGGGAGCACAAAAAGACGGCCAGCCCAGCCAGTTGCTCGGGGGTGACAAACTCGCCCGAAGGCTGCTTCTCCAGCAAGAGTCGCTTCTTGGCTTCCTCGCCTGAGACGCCTTCATTCTGGGCCCGGGCGTCCACCTGCTTTTGCACCAAGGGGGTCAGGACCCAGCCTGGGCAGATGGCGTTGCAGGTGATGCCCGTCTGAGCGGTCTCCAGCGCGATGACTTTGGTAAGACCGACCAGGCCATGTTTGGCTGCCACGTAGGCCGATTTCTGGGCTGAGGCCACGAGACCATGAGCCGAGGCGATGTTGATGATGCGACCGTAGTTGCGTTTCTTCATGCCGGGCAGGGCGAGTCTTGCGGTGTGAAAGGCCGATGACAGGTTGATGGCCAGGACGGCATCCCATTTCTCGATGGGAAAGTCCTCGACCAGGCTCACATGCTGAATGCCGGCGTTGTTGACCAGGATGTCCACTGAGCCAAAAGCCTGTTCGGTGGACCGCATCAGGTCTTCGATCTCGGTTGGCTTTGACATGTCGGCACCATGGTGAAGGGCCTTGATGCCATGGGTCTTCTCGATCTCCTGACGCAGCGCCTCGATCTGCGCTGGTTCGCCAAAGCCATTCAACATGAGGTTGGCGCCCTGGGCCGCCAGTGCGCGGGCCATTCCAAGACCAATTCCACTGGTCGAACCAGTGACCAGGGCAGTTTTTCCAGCAAGCATGGCGGACATCGGAGCTTCCTTTCTGAAGTTGTTAGCATGTGCGATCCGATCAGATTAGCAGGACCCATTGCAAGATGCCGCAGACCGAGTGGTTGCAGATTCAGTGTCAGAGCCCAGGGGGTGCTCACCGCATGGCAGTGCGCAGCTGGGGCTCGCCGACGGCACCGCAGACGGTGGTCTGCGTACATGGATTGACCAGGGTCTCGCAAGACTTTGAGCCACTGGCGAATCGACTCAGCAGTCGGTATTGGGTCTTGGCGCCGGACGTGGTGGGCCGAGGCCAATCAGACCAGTTGACCGATCCCAGTCACTACCATGTTGGCCAGTACGCCATGGACATGCAGGCCATGGCTCAGCAGCTGGGCCTAGCGGCCGTGCACTGGGTGGGGACTTCGATGGGCGGTCTGATTGCCATGGTGATGGCGGGGCAGGCTGCCATGGGGCCAGGGCTGCGGTTTCGGTCTTTGGTGCTCAACGACGTCGGTGCCGTTGTCAGTGGGCCAGCCTTGGATCGCATCGGCGCCTATTTGGGTAGCAACCCAGCGTTCTCATCCTTTGAGCAGGCCCGTGGCCTGGTCGAGAAAATCTTTGCCGGCTTCGGGCCGCACACGCCAGAGCAATGGGATTTCCTGGCGCAGAGTGTGCTCAGAACGGATGCGTCCGGACAGTGGCGGTTTCATTACGACCCGCGGATTGCAGAGCCTTTTCGAGTGGCCATCGCAGCCAACGGGGGCCGGGCGACTGATCTGAATCTCTGGACCCTCTATGACCAGATTCAGGCGCCGACGCTGCTCATCCGTGGCGAGCAGAGCGATCTCTTGACCGAGGCGGTGGCCCACGAGATGACGATTCGGGGCCCAAAGGCGCAACTGGCTACCATAGCCGGGGTGGGCCATGCCCCTTCCTTGCTTCAGACCGATCAGATCGATCTGGTCGAGGCCTTTATTTCCAACCAGTCCTAAAAGGAGTTTGTCTTGTCGACGATTCAACGTCTTGAAGTCGGGGCCCGCATGTCAGAGGCCTGCATTCACAATGGTGTGGTCTACCTGGCGGGCCAGGTCGCTGCAGACCCCTCGGCCGATGTAGTGGGGCAGACCCAACAGGTCTTGGCGGCCATTGACCGTCTGCTGGCGCAGGCCGGTTCAGACAAGTCGCGCATTCTGTCGGCTCAGATTTTCTTGGCGGACATCGCCGACTTCTCCAAGATGAACAGCGTCTGGGACACCTGGGTCGTGCCCGGCGCTACGCCTGCTAGAGCGACCGTCCAGGCGGCCATGGCTGCACCCAGTTACAAGGTTGAAATCAAAGTGATTGCTGCGCAGGCCTAAGCCCAGCGAGAGACCGACAAAGAAAAGGCCCTGGGTATCCCGCCCAGGGCCTTTTTTCGCATTCGCTAGGAGGTCGAAGGCGGGTTACTTCCAGCCGGTTTTATCGGCGATTTGTTGGGCCGTACGAATCTGCTTGGCAAAGTCGGCAATGGCCTGGGGGTCCCGTTTGAACTCGCCCAGGGATGCCAGGGCTGGGTTGTCGGTTTTGACGCCAGCCACCACGGGCCACTCGTTGTTGCCATTGGCAAAGTCAGCCTGAGTCTCTTTGCTGGCCAGGAATTCCAGGAACTTGCGCGCGTTGTCCTTGTTGGGCGCATTTTTCAGCGTGCCGCCACCAGAGACGTTGATGTGGGCGCCACGGCCGGCCTGGTCAGGCCAGACCAGCTTGGTCTTGGCGACCACCGCCTTGTCCTCTGGCTTGGTGCTTCGCATGAGCCTGGCGTAGTAGTAGCTGTTGCTGACCGCCACGCCACACTCCCCAGAGGCGACGGCCTTGATCTGATCGGTGTCACCGCCCTTGGGCTTGCGTGCGAGGTTGGCGACCACACCTTTGGCCCAGGCCTCAGCCTTGTCTGCGCCGTTGTGGGCCGCCTGCGAGGCGATCAGCGAGATCATGTAGGGATGCGCAGCGGTTCGGGTGCAGACCAGGCCTTTGAGGGCTGGACTGGCCAGATTTGAATAGGTCTTGACCGATTCGGGCTTGACGCGAGCGGGATCGATTACCAGTACGCGGGCACGCGTGGTCAGGCCAAACCAGAGGTTGCCAGACCGCAGGTTGGCCGGAATCGCGTTTTCAAGCGTTTTGGATGGAGTGGCTTGGAAGAGGCCGTCTTGCTCGGCTGCAAAGAGGCGAGAGGCGTCGGCCAGCAGCAGCACGTCACCGGGACTTGCCGCGCCTTCACTCTTGATGCGTTGGAGCAGGGCTTCGTCACCAGCGCTGACGACGTTGACCTTGATGCCGGTGGCTTTGGTGAACTTCTCATAGAGAGCGTCGTCGCTGCTGTAGTGGCGTGCGGTGTACAGGTTGAGGCTGCCAGCGGCTTTTGCGTGAGCTTGGGGAAGGCCCGGTGCGATGAGGGCGGCGAGCAGGGCCAGGCCGATCAGCCGACGCGGCTGGAGGAGGGCGGGTTTTGAGGTCATGGTGGTCACGTTCATAAAGGATGACAAAGGTCGGTTGTGGTGATGAAAAAGCAGTGTTGAAATAATAATACGAACGTTTCTTATTTGCAACCAAAGGGCGCCCTACTATCGCCATCATCCTGTGGCCCGCCCTGGGGCAATTCCCAAAAGACGGTCTGCCTGGGGCTGTGACATAGTCCAGCTGTCTCTTCTCTTAAACGACCAAAGGAGTCTTCTGTGAAACAACGACCCATGCTCACCCAGGCCGATGTCGAAATGATGGGCGCAGCCGCCGAGGCCGAGGCCAAGAAAAACAATTGGGTGGTCAGCATTGCCATTTGTGATGACGGTGGCCACCTGCTGTGGTTCAAGCGGCTGGAAGGCGCTCCCCCTGTATCGGCCTACATCGCACCCGAGAAGGCCAAGACGGCAGCCCTGGGTCGACGGGAATCCAAGATCTACGAGGATGTCATCAACAACGGCCGGACCTCATTTCTGTCGGCGCCTGAGCTCAAGGGCATGCTCGAGGGCGGCGTGCCGGTGATGGTGGATGGTGTCTGTGTGGGCGCTGTCGGCGTCTCCAACGTGAAGTCAAACGAGGACGCCCAGATTGCCAAGGCTGGCATCGCAGCCCTGGGCCTGTAAGCCAACCCTCTGTCTATGCAAAAAGGCCGTGCCCACTGTGGCACGGCCTTTTTGTTTTTAGGCGGCCTTGCCCTGAAGCTCGGCGATCTTGACGCGCCACTCTTTGGGGCCTGACTCGTGGACGGCATCGCCGTTGCTGTCCACCGCCACGGTGACCGGCATGTCCTGAATCTCAAACTCGTAGATGGCCTCCATGCCCAAGTCTTCAAAGGCCAAGACTTTGGATTTCTTGATGGCCTTGCTGACCAGATAGGCCGACCCACCAACGGCAATCAGGTAGGCCCGCTTGTATTTTTTGATGGTCGCGACGGTGTCCGCACCCCGCTCGGCCTTGCCGACCATGGCCAGCAGCCCAGTCTGGCCCAGCATGGTCTCCGTGAAGGAATCCATTCGGGTGGAGGTGGTAGGACCAGCAGGACCAACGGCCTCACCGGCAATCGGGTCAACCGGTCCGACGTAATAAATCACCCGGTTGGTGAAGTCCACCGGTAGCTTCTCGCCTCTGGCCAGCATGTCGGCAATGCGCTTGTGGGCCGCATCACGACCGGTCAGCAGCTTGCCGTTGAGCAGCAGTGTCTGGCCTGGCTTCCAGCTCGCGACCTCCTCGGGCGTGAGCGTATCCAGGTCCACCCGTTTGCTCTTCTGGGTGTCAGCCTTCCAGCTGACATTGGGCCAGTCGGATAGGGATGGGGGGTCAAAGACCGCTGGACCGCTGCCGTCTAAGTGAAAGTGGATGTGACGGGTCGCAGCGCAGTTGGGAATCATGGCCACGGGCAGGTTGGCGGCATGGGTGGGGCAGTCCATGATCTTGACGTCCAGAACCGTGGTCAGGCCACCGAGCCCCTGTGCCCCGATGCCCAGGGCATTCACGCGATCGTAGATCTCGATGCGCAACTCCTCGATGCGGTTTTGGGGGCCGCGGGCTTTGAGTTCAGCCATGTCCACTGGAGCCATGAGCGATTCCTTGGCCAGAACGGCCGCCTTTTCGGGCGTGCCGCCGATGCCAATCCCCAAAATGCCTGGTGGGCACCAGCCAGCGCCCATGCTGGGCACGGTCTTGAGGACCCAGTCAGCGATGTTGTCGCTGGGATTGAGCACCTGTAACTTGGCCTTGGCCTCGCTCCCACCGCCTTTGGCCGCGCAGATCACCTCGACGCCGTCACCGGCTACGACCTCGTAGTGAATCACCGCTGGCGTGTTGTCCTTGGTGTTCTTTTTGGTGCCGGCCGGATCGGCCAAGACGGACGCACGAAGGGGGTTAGAGGCCAGTGTGTAGGCCTGACGAACCCCTTCGTTGATCATGTCGGTGACCGACATGGTGGCGTCTGTCCACTGAACATGCATACCGATCTTGATAAAGACCGTGGCAATACCCGTGTCCTGGCAGATGGGCCGGTGGCCCTCGGCGCTCATGCGGCTGTTGGTCAGAATTTGGGCGATGGCGTCTTTGGCAGCACTGCTTTGTTCTTTTTCGTAAGCCGAGGCCAGGGCGTCGAGAAAGTCCTTGGGGTGGTAGTAGCTGATGAACTGAAAGGCGTCTCGGACGCTTTGGATCAGGTCGTTCTGACGAATGCTGGCCATGGTCTGGGTCTCCGGTGGTGATATGAATTAGTGCTGGTCGCTGGCCTTGCTCATCAGACGATCGCAATAAGCAATGGCGATGGCCGACAGCAGGAAGGTGATGTGGATGACCGTCTGGGCGATCAGGGTCTTCTCGCTGTACTGCTCGGCGTTGATAAAGGTCTTGAGCAGGTGGATCGATGAGATACCGATGATGGCGGTGGCCAGCTTGACCTTGAGGACCGAGGCATTGACGTGCGACAGCCATTCGGGCTGGTCCGGGTGATTCTCCAGGTTCATGCGTGAAACAAAGGTCTCGTAGCCGCCCACGATGACCATGATCAGCAGGTTGGAGATCATGACCACGTCGATCAGGCCCAGCACGATCAGCATGATGGCTGTCTCGGTCAGGGGCTGGCTGCCGGCTGCCGGCGTGAAGACGCCAGACAGCAGGTGGCTGAGTTCCACCCAGAAGTGAAAGACATAGACCGCCTGGGCCAGGATCAGGCCGACGTACAGGGGCAGTTGGAGCCAGCGGCTGGCAAAGATCATTTGAGGCAGAGGTTTGAGGTAGCGCATATGACAGGGTCGATTTTTTGGCGTAGATTAAGGTTATAAGGCCTTTTAGGCAGGTGGACCCGCTCCAGATGTATACAAGAAGCGGGACACCCAAAACAGATTTCTATTATCTCTTAGGAGGAGACAACCATGTCCACCGGCATCGAGTCGGTCATGCACGAAGACCGCATCTTTGAACCCCCCCACGATTTTGCGGCCAAGGCTCGCATCAACAGCATGGAGGCCTACAAGGCCCTGTGCAAAGAGGCCGACGACGATTACGCGGGTTTTTGGGCCAAGCGGGCGCGTGAGGAATTGAGCTGGCACAAGCCCTTTACCCGGACCCTGGATGAGTCCAATGCGCCTTTTTACAAGTGGTTCGATGACGGTCAACTGAACGTCTCCCACAACTGTCTCGAGCGCAACATCGAAAACGGCAATGGCGACAAAGTTGCCATCATTTTCGAGGCCGACGGCGGTGAGGTCACCCACGTCACCTACAAGCAGCTCTATGCCAAGGTCTGCGCCTTGGCCAATGGCCTGAAGTCCTTGGGTTACAAAAAAGGGGACCGGGCCCTCATCTACATGCCCATGTCCGTCGAGGGCGTGGTGGCCATGCAGGCCTGTGCCCGTCTGGGCGTGATTCACTCTGTGGTCTTCGGTGGGTTTTCTGCCAAGAGCCTGCAAGAGCGAGTGGTCGACGCTGGCGCAACCCTTGTGATCGCTGCCGATGAACAGTGCCGCGGCGGCAAGAACATCCCCCTGAAACCCGCTGTGGACGAGGCCTTTGCCATGGGCGGCTGCGAAGGCGTCAAGCATGTGGTGGTCTATCGCCGCACGGGTGGCAATGTACCCATGGTCGCCGGCCGGGACATCTACATGGACGAACTCGTCAAGGGCCAGGCCGAGACCTGTGAGCCGGTCTGGGTGGAGGCTGAGCACCCCTTGTTCATTCTGTACACCTCTGGCTCCACTGGTAAGCCAAAGGGCGTCCAGCACTCCAGCGGTGGCTATCTGCTCCATGCCAAGCTGACCATGAAGTACACCTTCGACATCCGTGACGAAGATGTGTTTTGGTGTACCGCAGACATTGGTTGGGTCACGGGTCACACCTACATCGCCTACGGCCCGCTGGCCTGCGGCGCCACCCAGATCGTGTTCGAGGGCGTGCCCACCTACCCGAATGCCGGCCGCTTCTGGGACATGATTCAAAAGCACAAGGTCTCGATTTTCTACACGGCGCCCACGGCCATCCGGTCGCTGATCAAGGCCGGCGAGACCACGCCCGAGTGCCACCCTCAACACTTCAACCTCAAGTCGCTGCGACTGCTGGGATCGGTTGGCGAGCCCATCAACCCAGAGGCCTGGATGTGGTACCACACCAACGTGGGCCATGGTCGTTGCCCCATCGTAGACACCTTCTGGCAGACGGAAACTGGCGGCCACATGATCACGCCGATGCCTGGTGCAACCCCATTGGTGCCCGGATCCTGCACGCTGCCGTTTCCTGGTATCCAGGCGGCCATCGTCGACGAAGTCGGCGGCGACCTGCCCAACGGTCAGGGCGGCATCCTGGTCGTTAAAAAGCCTTGGCCGTCCATGATCCGAACCATCTGGAATGACCCCGACCGCTTCAAGAAGTCCTACTTCCCCGAGGAACTCGGGGGCAAGCTCTACCTGGCTGGTGACGGTGCCATTCGTGACAAAGACACGGGCTACTTCACCATCATGGGTCGTATCGACGACGTTCTGAACGTCTCGGGCCATCGCATGGGTACCATGGAGATTGAATCCGCCCTGGTCGCCAATCACCTGGTGGCCGAGGCCGCCGTGGTGGGCCGTCCCGATGACCTGACTGGCGAGGCCATTGTCGCCTTCGTGGTTCTCAAAGGGGCCAGGCCCTCTGGCGACGACGCCAAGAAGCTGGCCAACGAGCTGCGCAATTGGGTGGGCAAGGAAATCGGGCCGATTGCCAAGCCCAAAGAGATTCGGTTCGGCGACAATCTGCCCAAGACCCGGTCCGGCAAGATCATGCGCCGCCTGCTGCGCACCCTGGCCAAAGGTGAGGAGATCACGCAAGACACCTCGACCCTCGAGAATCCGGCCATCCTGGAGCAGCTGAAACAGGCGACTTAATCGCGCCGGGTTCTGTTTTGGGGCAGGGGGCTCACGCAAGGGGTCACCTGCCTGATACACTCTCGCCCTTGACCTCAGGCTTTGGCCTCGGGTTGGATGTCCTCTCTGCGGAGAGATGGATGAGTGGTTTAAGTCGCACGCCTGGAAAGCGTGTATAGGTTAATAGCCTATCGGGGGTTCGAATCCCCCTCTCTCCGCCACACCATTTGATAAAGATATGAACACGGCCGAGGCTAAACGCGTTTTAGAGGCCGCCTTGTTGACGAGCAATGAGCCCATGTCAACGGCTCAGCTCAGGCGGCTATTTGAAGATGAATTCGACGAGGAGACGATCCGTCTGCTGCTCGACGATTTGCGTCGCGATTGGCATGACCGCAGCGTCGAGCTGGTGCCGCTTGCCTCTGGCTGGCGGTTCCAGTCTCGCCCAGAGATGCGCGAGTACCTCGATCGTCTCAAGAGCGAAAAGCCGACCCGCTACTCCAGAGCGGTCATGGAGACCCTGGCCATCATCGCCTATCGTCAGCCTGTGACCCGTGGGGACATCGAGGAGATCCGCGGCGTGGTCGTGGCCTCTCCAGTGATCAAGTCCCTGGAAGACCGGGGCTGGGTCGAGGCCATTGGTCACCGTGATGCGCCCGGCCGTCCGGCCCTCTACGGCACGACCCGGCAGTTTTTGGATGACCTGGGACTGCGGTCCCTACAGGAACTGCCTCCCCTCGAAGATGGCTGGTCTGAGGCGGCCACCCACATGCTGCTGCAGGCGGGTGGTTCAGACGCGCCAGTCACCGATTTGTCGGCGGCCGATTCAACCGCAGCACCCCACCAAGCGGGCGAGACCCCCTCGGCCGAGGCACCATGAGTCAGAAGGATTCCCAGTTGGACAAACCCACCGATCCAGTCGATCAGTTCGAAGACTTTGACGCCGCGCAGGCCGATGACCTGTTGTTTGAGGACGATGAGCTCGAGATGGACGCCACCGAGGACAGCCAGGCTGGCGCGCCCGATGACGACCTGCCCGAGGAGCCGCTGCCCTTTCTGGCTCAGGATGCCGAGCAGAAGGAACAACTCACAGCCAAGCCATCGGGCTTGGACTACGACCCACCGAAGTTACACAAGGTGCTGGCTGACGCCGGCATTGGCTCCCGTCGGGAGATGGAGGAACTGATCCTCGCTGGCCGTGTGTCGGTCAATGGCACGCCGGCTCACATTGGCCAACGCATCAGTCATACCGACCAGGTCAAGGTCAATGGCAAGCCCATCCGGTTCCGTGTCCAGCCTCCGCCCGTTCGGGTATTGGCCTATCACAAGCCAGCTGGCGAGATTGTCACCAAGTCAGATCCCCAGCACCGGGTCACCGTCTTCAAAAAGCTGCCGTCCGTCAAATTTGGGCGCTGGATTACCGTCGGCCGTCTGGACGTCAACACCGAGGGCCTGCTCTTGTTTACGACTTCCGGCGAACTGGCGAACCGTCTCATGCACCCGCGCAACGAGGTGGAGCGTGAATATGCGGTTCGGGTTCTCGGTGAGCTAGAAGATGAGCAGCTCGAGCAGCTTCGCTCAGGCATTGACCTGGGCGATGGCCAGGCAGCAGCTCAGTTCGATCAGATTGAGCCTGCTGGTGGCGAGGGTGCGAACCGCTGGTACAAGGTGGTCATTCGCGAGGGACGCAACCGCGAGGTTCGTCGAATGTTCGAGGCCGTTGGGCGCACGGTCAGTCGCCTGATTCGCATTCGCTACGGCCTGGTGGCTTTGCCGCCTAGCCTGCGTCGCGGCCAGTCGGCCGACCTGAATGAAGCAGCGGTTGCCGCGCTCATGGGCTCAGTTGGGCTGAGGGCTCCGGGTGCGGGTCGTCCCCCCCAGAAGAAAGGCAGGTCTCAGGCCCGGCAGCGCCCAGGGTCAGAGACCTTTGGTGGTCCCATGTCCTCCGGCCAGCGCGTTCAGCAAGACCCCCATGACCGAGCCTTGGATGAGCAGGATTGGGACGCGGAGGACCAGGACGATGAGTGGCAGCCCTCTGGGCCTGACGCTCACCTGTCTCAACTGGCGGGTCCTATCAAAAAGCGTCAAGGCGCCAAGCGACCGAATCCCTTGCAGACGACGTGGGGGACGGCCAAGCCATCCGGCCCGCACCTCTCGGCTCCCCAGCGCCAGGGCGCAGGCAAACGCCGCAAGAAGCCGGGTAGTGGGGCTGCGGGTGGGGGTGGGCCCCGACCGGCTGGTCAGGCCTCCGGTCCCGGCGGCAGTGGCCGGCCAGCGGGCCGGTCTGGGCCGCGTAAAAAAGGGCCCAGAAAGCCTCCGGCGAGTTGATTCGCGAGTCCCAAGCCTTTATAATCGCGGCAGAACTGATTTCACAGAAATGGGCTCCACAGAGCCCATTTTTTTTTGATTTAAATCTTTGAGTCGTTGTTTTGGGAGTGGTAGTTGGTCACAGAGCGCACATGGCAGGCGGTGGAAGCCGGGGTTTCGACCCTGGGGTTCGAGCTCGTCGACTGTGAGCAGACCCCCGGTGGCATTCTGCGTGTCTTCATTGATGTGCCGACTGGCGAGCGCTTGATTGACATCAACGACTGCGAGCAAGTCTCCCATCAGTTGGTCCATCAGTTGCCGGTTGAGGGCGTTGATTTTGATCGGCTCGAGGTCTCCTCGCCGGGGATGGATCGCCGCCTCACCAAGCCCGCTCATTTCGAACGGTTTATGGGTTGTCAGGTCAAGCTCAAGCTCAAGCGGCCTCTGAACAACCGCCGAAATTATGAGGGTCGACTGGCCAGCCTGGACAGTCCACCCAGCCCAGATGCAGCGCCGGCCTATCGCCTGGTGCTCGAGGAAAAGGCCGACGGCGAGTCGGTCCTTGATTTTGAGTTGTCTGATCTTGAACAGGCCCGTCTGGTGCCTGAGTTTTCTTTTAAGGAGAAAAGGCGATGAGCCGTGAGATCCTGCTGTTGGCCGATGCACTTGCACGCGAGAAGAGCGTAGACCGCGACATCGTATTCCAAGCCATCGAGACCGCCTTGGCGTCTGCCACCAAGAAGCAGTTCACCGATGAGGTGGATGTCCGCGTGACCATTGACCGGGACTCCGGTGATCACGAGGCCTTCCGTCGCTGGCTGGTGGTGCCCGATGGTGAGCTCGAGGATCACGATCTCCAGATCATCTTGTCCGAGGCTCAAAAACAGATCTCGGACATCGAGGTTGGTGATTACATCGAAGAAGAGTTGGAGCCCATTCCCTTTGGTCGAATCGGTGCTCAGGCTGCCAAGCAGGTCATCCTGCAGCGCATTCGCGAGGCCGAGCGTGAGCAGATTCTCAAAGACTTCCTGGAGCGCGGCGAGTCTGTCATCAACGGCACCGTCAAGCGCCTGGAGCGTGGGGATGTCCTGATTGAGGCTGGCAAGATCGAAGCCCGCTTGCCCCGTGATCAGATGATCCCCAAAGAGAACCTGCGTCCAGGTGACCGGGCTCGGGCCTACATGCTGCGAGTAGACCGCACACCACGTGGTCCACAGATCATTCTCTCGCGCACCGCACCCGAGTTCATCATGAAGCTCTTTGAGCTCGAAGTGCCCGAGATCGAGCAGGGACTGCTGGAGATCAAGTCTGCCGCACGCGATGCGGGTGTTCGCGCCAAGATTGCAGTCCACACCAAAGACCGTCGCATCGACCCCATTGGCACCTGTGTTGGCGTACGTGGCAGCCGAGTGCAGGCCGTGACCCACGAGCTGGCCGGCGAGCGTGTCGACATCGTGCTCTGGTCCGAAGATCCCGCGCAGTTTGTCATTGGCGCCCTGGCGCCCGCCAATGTCAGCTCCATTGTGGTGGACGAGGAGCGTCACGCCATGGACGTGGTGGTCGATGAGGCCGAATTGGCCATCGCCATCGGCCGCGGCGGACAGAACGTTCGTCTGGCCTCTGAGCTGACCGGCTGGCAGATCAACATCATGACCAGCGAAGATGCCGAGAAGAAGTCTGAGGAAGAGCGCGGCAAGGTGCTGGCCACCTTTGTTGAGAAGCTCGATGTGGACGAAGAGGTGGCCGAGGTCCTGGTGGCCGAGGGCTTCTCCAGTCTCGAAGAGATTGCATATGTGCCCATCGCCGAGATGCTCGAGATCGAGGCATTCGACGAAGACACCGTCAACGAGCTTCGCAACCGGGCCCGAAACGCCCTGCTGACCGAGGCCATTGCCCAGGAAGAAAAACTCGAAACGACCTCTGAGGACCTGTTGGCCCTGGAGGGCATGGACCATGAGTTGGCGGCCAAGCTGGCTGACGGCAAGGTCTTTACCCGTGACGACTTGGCCGAACTTGCAGTCGATGAGTTGATGGAGATGTCCGGCGTTGATGAGACGCGCGCCAGTGCACTCATCATGAAGGCACGTGAACATTGGTTTGCCGACGAGCAAACCCAGGCGGACTAAGGGAGGCAGAGGACTGGATGGCTGCGAAAAATGTTGAGAGTTTTGCTGCAGAGCTAAAGCTACCGGTCGAGACACTACTCGAGCAGTTAAAGGCGGCTGGCGTTAAGAAGACCAAGGGGGAAGACCCGATTTCAGAGGCTGACAAGGAGAAGCTTCTGGAAGCCCTTCGCAAGGCCCATGGTGGCAGCGAGGCGGCCCCGCGCAAGAAGATCACGATCACCAAGCGTCAGACCTCTGAGATCAAGCAGGCTGATGGGTCTGGCAAGTCCAGAACCATTCAGGTCGAAGTCCGCAAGAAGCGTGTTTTTGTGAAGCGCGATGAGACCGATGCAGCAGCCGATGCACCAGCCGTTGAGCCATCGGCACCGGCTATCGACCAGGCTGAACTCGACCGTCGCGAGGCAGAGGCTGCCCGTCAACGGGAACTGCTGGCACGTCAAGAAGAGGCCCGACTGGCCAAGCTCGCCGCGGAGGAAGAGGCCCGTGCTGCGGCACAGGCAGCGGAGCAGGCTGCGGCCAGTGCGGCTGCTGACCAAACGCCGGATGCTGAGGCCACCAGTCCATCGACCGAACCGGCCGAATCAGCCGTAACGGACGCCGAGTCTGCCGGTGCAGCCGGGGCAGAGCCCGAGAAGAAATCCAAGGTCCGCAAGGTCACAGCCCAGCAGGCCACGGCCAGTAGTGAAGCCCGTCGCGCCGTCGAGGACGAGGTCGCGGCCATCAATCGTCTGATGAATGCGGCACGCACTGGCAAGTTGGCAGCGACCGCCAAGGCCCCAGAGCCTCCCAAGCCAGAGGCCAAGGCTGACACCATCACGCTCAAGACACCCGTCAAGAAGCCGGGTGAGGAGAGCAGCGACAAGCCCAAAGACAAAAAGAACGAGAAGTCGGTCAAGTCTTCTCAGCTCTCGTCCACCTGGCAGGAAGACGGCGCCAAACGCCGGGCTCTGAAAACCAGAGGCGATGCCACCGGCGGTACTGGTGGCTGGCGTGGCGGCCCCAAGGGGCGCAACCGGTCAACGGAAAAGGTGGAGTCCAATTTTGTGGCGCCTACCGAGCCAGTCATCAAAGACGTGCACATCCCCGAGACCATCACCGTGGCCGATTTGGCCCACAAGATGTCCGTCAAGGGTGCAGAGGTCGTCAAGACCCTCATGAAGATGGGCCAGATGGTCACGATCAACCAGGTCTTGGATCAAGAGACCGCCATGATTGTGGTCGAAGAAATGGGCCACAAGGCCTTTGCGGCCAAGCTCGACGACCCAGAGGCCTTTTTGGAAGAGTCGGTTGAGGACCAGCAGGCTGAAGAGCTGAACCGTCCGCCGGTTGTGACCATCATGGGCCACGTCGACCACGGCAAGACCTCTCTGCTGGACTACATCCGTCGGGCCAAGGTGGCCGCGGGCGAGGCTGGTGGTATCACCCAGCACATCGGTGCCTACCACGTCGAGACCCCCCGAGGCGTCATCACCTTCTTGGATACCCCGGGTCACGAGGCCTTTACCGCCATGCGTGCTCGTGGTGCCAACGCTACGGACATCGTCATTCTGGTGGTCGCGGCCGACGACGGTGTTATGCCGCAAACCAAAGAGGCCATCGCCCACGCCAAGGCGGCGGGTGTGCCGATTGTGGTGGCCATTAATAAGATCGACAAGCCAGAAGCCAACCCAGACCGGGTCAAGGGTGAGTTGGTCGCCGAAGAAGTGGTACCAGAGGAGTTCGGCGGTGATTCACCGTTTATCCAAGTCTCGGCCAAGACCGGTCAGGGCGTGGACGATCTGCTCGAAAACGTGCTGCTTCAGGCCGAGGTTCTGGAGCTCAAGGCGCCTGTCAAATCCATGGCCAAGGGATTGGTCATCGAGGCTCGCATCGACAAGGGTCGTGGCCCTGTGGCGACGGTCCTGGTTCAGTCCGGCACCCTGCGCAAGGGCGACGTTCTGCTGGCTGGCAGTGCCTTCGGTCGCGTCCGAGCCATGCTTGATGAGGCTGGTCGTCCGATTGATGAGGCTGGCCCGTCCATCCCCGCAGAGATTTTGGGCCTCACCGAAGTCCCCCAGGCGGGTGACGAGATGATGGCCTTGGGCGATGAGCGCAAAGCCCGTGAGATCGCGCTGTTCCGCCAGGGCAAGTTCCGCGATGTGCGACTGGCTCGCCAACAGGCCGCCAAGCTCGAGAACATGTTTGAGAACATGGTCGACCAGGCGAAGGTGCTGCCGCTGATCGTCAAGGCAGACGTGCAAGGCTCTCAAGAGGCGCTGTCTGCTTCGCTGCAGAAGCTCTCGACCGACGAAGTACGTGTTCAGGTCGTACACGCCGCGGTTGGCGCCATCACCGAATCCGACATCAACCTGGCCACGGCCTCCAAGGGCGTCATCATTGGCTTTAACGTTCGAGCCGACCAGACATCCAAAAAGCTGGCCGAGGCCAATGGTGTGGAGCTGCGTTACTACAACATCATTTACGACGCTGTCGACGACGTGAAGAACGCCATGCAGGGCATGCTGGCGCCCGAGAAGAAAGAGGTGGCCCTGGGTCTGGTCGAGATTCGACAGGTCTTCAAGGTTTCCCGTCTGGGCAACATTGCCGGCTGTATGGTGCTCGAGGGTCTGATCCGACGCAGTGCGCGTATTCGCCTGTTGCGCGAGAACGTGGTCATCTGGGAGGGCGAGCTCGACTCCCTGAAGCGCTTCAAAGACGATGCCAAAGAGGTCAAGGAAGGCTTCGAGTGCGGCCTGACGCTCAAGGGCTACGACGACATCCATGAAGGAGACCAGCTTGAGGTCTTCGAAATCCAGGAAATCGCGCGCACCCTCTAAGGCCGCCGTCGACCGGGGCTTTCGAGTTGCAGATCAGATCCAGCGAGACTTAGCGGAGCTGCTGCGACTCGAGGTCAAGGACCCGCGCATTGGGTTTGTGACCCTGACCGAGGTCGAGGTCTCGCCCGACTACACTCATGCTAAGGTCTATTTCACCGTTCTGCCGGACGACGAGCAGACCTTCGAGAAGACAGCGGCCGGCCTGAAGGCCTGCCGCGGCTTCCTGCGCCAGCAGTTGGGCCGCCGGCTGCAGATCCATTCGACGCCTGAGCTGCATTTCATTCGTGACGACTCGGTCGCCCGAGGCATGGCCTTGAGTCAACTGATCGATCAGGCGAATCAGGGAAACGCTTCATGACCGCATTACCAGCCCGGCTGCCCCGCAGGGCCTTAAATGGCGTGTTGGTCTTGGACAAGCCCGTGGGCCCGTCTTCTACGCAGGCGCTCTCGGCTGCCAAGCGACTCTTTGGTGCGCTCAAAGCCGGCCACGGCGGGACCCTGGATCCTATGGCCAGTGGCATTCTGCCTGTGCTGTTTGGAGAGGCGACCAAGTTTGCCCAGCAGGGACTGGACGCCGACAAGACCTACGTGGCGACGGTGGCTTTGGGGCAAGAGACCGATACAGGAGATGCCGAAGGCCAGGTCGTGAGTCGTCAGGCTGTCTGCGTGACGCGTGCTGAGCTGGAGCAGGTGCTGGTCGCCCAGCTGGGTTCGCAAGACCAGAAGCCACCCATGTATTCAGCCCTGAAACACCAGGGCCGCCCCCTCTACGAATACGCCCGTGCAGGCCAGACGGTGGACAAGCCCGCTCGGCAGATCCACATCCACCAGATCGACCTGCTGTCGTTCGATTCGCCCATCGCTGTGATTCGCGTGCGCTGCTCCAAAGGCACTTATATCCGGGTACTGGCCCAGACCATTGGTCATCAATTGGGCTGTGGGGCCCATTTGGCTGCGTTGCGCCGCACTGGGGTGGGCAGTCTCCAAATTGAGCAGGCCATCAGCCTGGAGGCCTTGGATGCGATGGTGCTGCAAGACCGCGAGGCGTGTCTGCTGCCGGTAGATGCCCTGGCCGAACACTGGCCCACCGTCGTCCTGTCACCAGCCGAGGCACAAGAGCTGTCCTTTGGCCGCTCGATCGACTTCGAGGCCGAAAGGCTGTCACAGGTACTGGCGTCGGCCGGCTGTCACTCGCCTGACAAGTTCCGTCTTTACGATACCGAACAACATTTTCTGGGCACTGGTCAGGTGATCGATCACAGGCTATGGCCCGCGCGGCTTGTCGCGCAACTACTTTTTCACTAGGGAGTCTCTATGCGCCAGCTGCGCAACATTGCCATCATTGCCCACGTTGACCACGGTAAAACCACATTGGTCGACAAACTCTTGTCTCAGTCCGGAACCTTCCGATCCAACCAGGCGGTTGCCGAACGGGTCATGGACTCCAATGACCTTGAGAAGGAGCGTGGCATCACCATCCTCGCCAAGAACTGTGCAGTGACCTACGAGGACACCCACATCAACATCGTCGACACCCCGGGCCACGCCGACTTCGGTGGTGAAGTCGAGCGCGTCTTGTCCATGGTCGATGGTGTGCTGCTGCTGGTGGATGCCGTCGAAGGCCCCATGCCTCAGACCCGTTTCGTGACCCGCAAGGCATTGGCCCAGGGGCTCAAGCCCATCGTGGTGGTGAACAAGATTGACCGTCCCGGCTCCCGCCCTGATTGGGTGGTGAGCCAGACCTTTGACTTGTTCGACAAGCTCGGCGCCACTGAAGAGCAGCTCGATTTTCCGGTGGTCTATGCCTCGGCTCTGAACGGCTGGGCGACGCTCGATCACAAGAATCCTGGCACCGACATGCGGCCGCTCTTCGAGGCCGTTCTCAAATATGTTCCGGTGCGTGACGACGACACCAGTGCGCCCCTGCAGCTGCAGATCTGCTCGCTCGACTATTCGAGCTATGTGGGCAAGATTGGCATTGGCCGTGTGGCCCGTGGCACGATCCGTCCGCTTCAGGATGTCATCATTCAAGACGGCCCAGAAGGCAGCCCCAAGAAGGCCAAGATCAACCAGGTCCTGACCTTCAAAGGCCTGGATCGGCAGGTGGTCGATCAGGCTCTAGCCGGTGACATCGTGCTGATTAACGGCATTGAGGATCTGAACATTGGCACCACGGTCTGTGATCCTTCAGCGGTAGAGCCATTCCCCATGCTCAAGGTGGACGAACCCACCCTCAGCATGAACTTTATGGTGAACAGCTCACCCTTGGCCGGTAAGGAGGGCAAGTTCGTCACCAGCCGTCAGCTGCGGGAGCGTCTTGAGCGGGAGCTCAAGAGTAACGTCGCCCTGCGCGTTGAGTTTGGTGCTGACACCGACACCTTCTTGGTCTCGGGACGTGGCGAACTGCACCTAACGATTCTGCTGGAGAACATGCGCCGTGAGGGCTATGAACTAGCGGTCTCGCGTCCCCGAGTGGTCATGAAGACCAGCGAGAGCGGAGAGCGTCTGGAGCCCTACGAGATGCTGACCGTGGACGTCGAACAGGAGCACCAGGGTCCCGTCATGGAGAACCTGGGCCTTCGCAAGGGTGACCTGCTGGACATGGTGCCGGATGACAAAGGCCGTGTTCGACTGGAATACCGTATTCCCGCCCGTGGTCTGATCGGATTTCAGGGTGAATTCCTGACCATTACCCGTGGTACCGGCTTGATGAGCCACATCTTTGACGAGTACGGTCCCTACAAGGGCGAACTGGCCGAGCGTCGCAACGGTGTGCTGATCTCTCAAGACGATGGCGATGCGGTGGCCTATGCGCTGTGGAAGCTGCAGGAGCGAGGCCGTATGTTTGTCGCCCCTGGTGAGCGACTCTACGAGGGCATGATCATCGGTATTCACTCTCGGGACAATGACCTGGTGGTCAACCCGGTCAAAGAGAAAAAGCTCACCAACGTGCGGGCCTCCGGTAAGGACGAGCACATCGACCTGACCACCCCCATTCAGTTGACGCTGGAAAAGGCGGTGGAATTCATCGCAGACGACGAGCTGGTCGAGATCACGCCGCAGAGCATTCGACTTCGCAAGCGTCACCTGGTGGAGCATGAGCGTCGTCGGGCAGCCCGCGAGGAGGCGGCCTGATCATGAGCACCGCCATCCTGACCTCTCTGGCCGCCAGCCGTCAGCTGGTCATCGACTTGGAGGCGGATACCGCCCTCCAGACTCGTCTGGAGCAGGCCGTAGACCTCTGTGTTGAGGCCTTGTCGACTGGCAAGAAGATTCTGTTTGCTGGCAATGGCGGCAGCGCGGCCGAGGCCCAGCATTTTGCGGCCGAGTTGGTGGGACGGTTCTTGAAAGAGCGATCCCCGCTGGCCGCAGTCGCGCTGAACACCGATACCTCCGCATTGACAGCCATTGGCAACGACTACGGCTTTGAGCAGGTCTTCGCCCGGCAGGTGCAGGCGATTGGCCAGGCTGGAGACGTACTGGTGGGACTGTCCACTTCAGGCCGCTCCAAGAACGTGGTGCTGGCCTTCGAGGCTGCACAGCACAAGGGGCTGCAGACCATCTCGCTCACGGGCCGTGACCCACGTGATCTGGGACCTCTGAGCAGCGTCACACTGAACATGCCCTCCGACCACACGCCCCAGATTCAAGAGGGTCATCTGATCATGGGCCATCTGCTCTGCGGACTCATCGAGGAGCGGCTGCTGGGCCGCTGATGCCTTGTCCGAGCCCACGCTTCTGGCCCAGGCCCACGCCTGGCGGCAGTCGCAGGACTGGCAGTCTGCCGGCTGGTCCAGTGAGCAGGCTTTTTTGGCAGCTGGCCGAACGGCAGACTGGGTTGCAAGCCTCGGTCTAGACGAGGCCAGTCAGGCGGCCTGCCTTATCTACCCCGTGGCCCTTCAAAGGGCCGTTTCAGACAAAGCCTTGATCGCCCGGTGGGGTGAGGATGTCGCGGGCCTGCTCAAGGGCTTTGATCGACTGGCCAGCATGAGGGGTCAGCTGGGATCAGGGCAGGCTGGTGCCGAGCCATCTGCAGGGCGCCAAGACCAGATCGAGACCCTGCGCCGCATGATCCTGGCGCTCTCCGATGACATCCGGGTGGTCATTGCCAGGCTGGCGTTTCACCAGGTTCGACTCGAGGACATGGCGCAGGCCCTGCGGCAGGACGATGAGACAGGGCTTCACGACCAGGCGCTGCAGCTGGGTCAAGAGACCATGCTGGTCCAGGCCCCACTCGCCAATCGATTGGGCATCTGGCAGCTCAAGTGGGCCATGGAGGACCTGGCCTTCCGATTCACCCAGCCCAAGGTCTACAAGCAGATCGCTGCTTGGCTGGATGAGAAACGGTCCGAGCGCGAGGCCTTTGTCCAACGCACCATCTCTGCACTCAACCGGCTCATGCAAGAGGCGGGTCTGCAGGCCCAGGTCGCCGGTCGTCCCAAGCACCTCTACAGCATCTACAACAAGATGCGCCAGAAGACGCTGGCCTTTGACGACCTGCGGGACCTACGCGCCTTTCGCATTCTGGTGAAGACGCAGTCTGACTGCTATGAAGCCTTGGCCCAATTGCATGCAGCCTATCGCCCCATGACCGATGAGTTTGACGACTACATTGTTCGACCCAAGCCCAATGGTTACCAGTCGCTGCACACCGTCTTGCTCGATGAACAGGATCGACCCTTTGAGGTTCAGATTCGAACCCACGACATGCACCTGCGTGCGGAGTACGGCGTGGCCGCCCATTGGCGTTACAAAGAGACCGGTGGTTCGGCAGTGGCCTCCTCAGGGTCCGGACCTCAAGCTGGACATGAGCAGCAGATTCAGTGGCTTCGTCAGATGTTGGATTGGGGGCATGCCGTCGGTCAGGTTCGACTCTCATCGGATCGGATTTATGTCCTGACCCCTCAGGCTCGCATTGTGGAGCTGGCCGCCGGTGCCACCGCCTTGGATTTCGCATACGCTCTGCACACAGAGTTGGGTCATCGATGTCGCGGGGCCAAGGCCGATGGTCAGATCATCACGCTGCAGACCCCTCTGGCCACCGGTCAGACCATTGAGTTGCTGACCGTCAAGCTAGGAACTCCCAGCCGCGATTGGCTGCAGCCTGAGCTGGGCTATCTCAAGACTAACCGAGCCAGGTCCAAGGTGCGAGCCTACTTCAACGCACTCGAGGCTGAGGAAAAGGGCGCCTCTGCACCAGAGGCTGGTCTGCCAGAGGACCCAGTGCCCACGTCGGAGGCACTCGCAGCCCACGAGCAGGAGGTTGAGCAGACCCTCATGGCCAGGGTTCAGCGCACGCGACCGACCGCCGGCAAGGGCCAGGTCCTGGTGGTGGGCGTAGACCGGATGCTGACGCATTTCGCCAAGTGTTGCCGGCCACTGCCACCCGATCCCATCACAGGCTTTGTGACCCGCGGCCGGGGGGTGACGGTGCATCGGGCCCAGTGCCCGACGCTGGCTCGTATGATGGCGGCCCAGCCTGATCGCGTCATTGAGACCAGTTGGGGAAGCCCCCCCTCTGCATCGTCTGCCTCGTCTGGGGCTCGCCCCACCTATGCGGTTGGCATCACCCTTCGGGCCGACCGTCGGGATGGCTTTATGAGGCTGATGACGGAGACCTTGATCAAGGAGCGGGTGAGCCTGGGTCGACTGACCACCCACCAGACCAGTGAGAGCCTGACCCTTAGTGCAGAGGTCCAGGTCGAAGATGCCGCCCAGCTAGACCATTGCCTGATAGCCTTGCGGGGTCTGCCAGGTGTGCGATCGGTCGTGAGAGACTAGGGCGATCGTGTCTGCCAATCAACCGACTCTTACACAAGCGAATGCGGCCGCTACTCTGACCAGCGCCCCGCGCGCGGATGCCTGGCCGCGACTCTCTGATCGGGCCTTCGAAACCCGGCCTTTTCATGTCATGGCCATCCTTGCGCGGGCCCATGCCGTTCGGGCACGGGGGATTCAGACCGTGAGCATGGTGGTGGGGGAGCCCGACTTCCCCACACCGGCGCCCATTGTTCATGCTGCTCAGCAGGCGCTGTCCAGCGGCCAGCAGCACTACACCGATGCGATCGGCAACCAGGCCCTTCGTCAGGCGATTGCGCAGGACTATGCCGATCGAGATGGACTGACCATCGATCCAAGCCGGATTGCTGTGACGGCGGGTGCCTCGGCTGCGCTGCTGTTGACGATCGGAGCGATTCTGAACCCGGGTGACGAGGTTCTGATCGCCGATCCTGGGTACCCCTGTAACCGGCAGTTCATCGCGGCCATGGGTGGCATTCCAAAGCCCATCGTGGTGAGCCCTGAGAACCATTTCGCACCCACCGCTGAGCAGGTCGTTGCGGCCTGGGGACCCAAGACCAAGGCGCTCCTGCTGGCCTCACCAGCCAACCCAACGGGGTGTCTGCTGCCTTTGGAACAGGCGCGGGCCATTGATCAGGTGGTGCGAGCCAGAGGCGGGTGGTTTATCGCCGATGAGATCTATCTGCGCCTCTGTTTTGAAGAGCAGCCTAAGAGCCTGCTGCAGTTCGGCGAGCACATCATCTCCATCAACAGCTTTTCCAAGACCTACTCGATGACGGGCTGGCGTCTGGGTTGGATGGTGGCCCCTGCGCCTTTGATTGAGGCGGTGGAGCGCCTGGCTCAGAACCTGTTCATCTCGCCGGCCAGCCTGCCTCAGCAGGCGGCCTTGGCGGCTTTTACGCCGCAGACCCGAGCGATTGTCGAGACATACCGACAGGCTTATGCAGAGCAGGCGGCCTACGTCTTGCCGCGACTCGCTCAGATGGGTCTGTCCGTTCCAGCCAAACCAGACGGGGCTTTTTATGCCTACTGTGATGTCTCGGCCGTGACCGAGGACAGCTACGCGCTGTGCCTGCAGGCCTGTGATGAGCTGGGGGTTCTACTGGCCCCGGGCCGTGACTTCAGTGACCATCAAGCCGAGCGCTATCTGCGCGTGTCGTTTCCCAAGCCCATCTCGGTCTTGTCAGAGGGCTTGGATCGACTGGCGGGTTATTTCTTGGGACGAAAGGCCCGGCAGATCGATTCGTCTGTGTGAAGGCTGGGTCCACCAATCAGTTCCAGTCCATACGGTACGGCCGCAAAGATACCCGGAACCTTGATCTCTCCCTTTTCATCGCGCAGTCCCTCTAGGGTTTCTTGTATGGATTTGGGACGGCCGGGCAGGTTGATGATCAGGGCCTGACCCCGCACCACGGCCACCTGTCGGGACAGGATGGCGGTTGGTACGAACTGCAGAGAGATCTGACGCATCTGTTCGGCAAAGCCGGGCAGTTCCTTGTCGGCCACAGCCAGGGTGGCCTCGGGGGTGACATCTCGTTTGGCGGGGCCAGTACCCCCTGTGGTCAGCACCAGGTCACAGGCCTCTTTGTCCACCAGGTCGACCAGCGTCTGAGAGATGGTGAACTGGTCGTCTGGAATGAGTCGCTCAATGGCCTCCCAGGGCGTCGTCAGGGCTCTGCTGAGCCAGTCCTTCAGGCCAGGCAGACCTTGGTCTTGATAGACCCCAGTGGAGGCTCGATCACTGATCGAGACCATGCCGATGCGGGCTGTACGCGTATTGCTGTGTGGGTTCATGGCACTATTCTCGGTTATGACAAAGACAAATCAAACGCCTTTTTACTACGACCAGCCAGCCCTTGCAGGAATCGCGCACAAGCTGCTTGAGATGGCCCGGCAGTATGGTGCGACCGACGCCTCTTCTGAAGTCTCGGAGCATGCCGGTCTGTCGCTCAGTGTGCGCATGGGCTCATTGGAGACCATTGAGCAGACCAGGGACCGCAGTGCGGCGGTGTCGGTCTACAAGGGCCATCGGCGTGGCCATGCCACGACCTCCGATTTGTCGGATCAGGCCTTGGCCGCTGCAGTCAAACGGGCCCTAGACATCGCCAGTCACACTGCAGAAGATCCGTTTTCGGGTTTACCAGAGAAGCGTTATCAGCCCGCTGAGCAGCGGTCTCTTGATCTATTCCACCCCTGGTCGGTTCGTCCGGAACAGGCCGCTGACATGGCCTTGGTGGCCGAGGCTGCGGCTAGATCGGTGAGCCCACTGATCAAAAACTCCGAAGGCGCGGGTGTGTCCGCCAGCCATGGCCAGTTCTTCAGTGCCAACACTGCCGGTTTTTCAGGTGGCTATCCCTACAGCCGTCACTGGCTCTCGGTGGCGCCTATTGCCCAGCGGGGCGACGCCATGCAGCGCGATGACTGGTACAGCACCAGCCGCAGGCCCGAGGAGCTCGCCAGCCCGCAGGACATTGGGCGCTACGCCGCCAGACGGGCCCTGTCTCGGCTCGGCGCGAAAAAGATTCCGACCGGGCAGTGGCCCGTGATCTTCGAGGCCCCACTCGCGGTTGGGCTCATGGGGTCCTTGGTTCATGCACTCAGTGGGTCTGCGCTCTATCGGCGTGCAAGTTTTCTGCTCGATGCCAAGGGCCAGCAGATTTTTCCAAACCACATCGAGATCGATGAAGACCCCTTTATTCCGGCTGCCGCTGGCAGCGCACCCTTCGATGACGAGGGCGTAGCCGTCTGTCCTCGCAAACTCGTCGATCGTGGCGTGGTTCAGGGCTACTTTCTGTCCATGTACACAGCGCGCAAGCTGTCCATGCAGCCCACTGGTCATGCTGGCGGCGCCCATAACCTGCGCCTGAGCAGTCGACTCACCAAGCCCAAAGACGACCTGGCGGCCTTGATCAAGACCATGGGCAAGGGGCTTCTGGTGACCGAAGTGATGGGCCAGGGGGTTAACGGCTTGACGGGTGATTACTCCCGTGGCGCCTTTGGCTACTGGGTGGAGAACGGGCAGATCGTGCATCCAGTAGAAGAGATCACCATCGCCGGTAACCTGAAAGAGATGTACGCGGGATTGGTGGCCGTCGGCAGCGATCAGATCACCCGCGGCACCAAGACCACAGGCTCTATTTTGTTAGACCGAATGACGATTGCGGGCAGCTGATCGAGCGGCCAGCAGATCGCCGGCCTTGGCGCGGGTGATCCGGCTGGCCTTGGTCACCACGGCATTGCGCCGAACTCGGCGCAGGACATCGGCCAGATGCTGGCGGTGTTTGACCTCGATGGCCACCCGAAGACGGGCAAAGCCGGTGCCGTGCTGCTCGATGCTGATGTCCACAATATTGGCGCCGCTGGCTGAGATGGCGGAGGCCACTTTGGCCAGCACACCAGGGCTGTCACTGACCTCGATGTCTAGGTGCGTCTCAAAGTCTCGATAGAGAGGATCCCCCCAGCTGATCTCGGCCCATCGACTGGAGTCCTTGTCTTGCTGACGTCTGGCCGTGGGGCAGCTGGCTCGATGAATCTGTAGCCCAGTTCCTCCGCGCATATAACCGACGGCGTTGTCACCCGCGATGGGGTAGCAGCAGTGGGCATATTGAACGGCAGTGCCCTCAGCGCCATTGATGGTGATCCCAACGGCCTGGTGGGTCAGGTGCTGCTCCGACAACCGAAGGGCCTGTCTAGCCGTCTCGCTCAATTGTCGCGTCTTAGTGGCAGGCGAGGCGGCGAGGGCATCGGGCTCGACACCCTGCTGACCGGTGGTGGCCGAGAGGCCGTCGGCTGGCAGCAGTCGCCGTGCTGCGACGTGGGCCAGGGTCAGCCCAAGGCCGATGGATTCATAGACCCCGTTCTTGTCGTTGGCGGTGGTCTCGTGAAAGAGGCCGGTCCAGTTGAGTTGTTCGTCTTCGACGCCCGTCGAGCCAATCGCACGCAGTGCGTTGTCCAATAGCCGGCGACCGAAGCCAATGGCTCGCTCCTGGGTGTTGGTCTTGAGGTTGTGGCGAATCTCTGCTCGGGCTTTGGCGGTTCGGACAAAGCCGAGCCATCCTGGATGAGGTGTTGCCTCTGGGCGGGTTTCGATGCGAACCACATCGCCGTTTCGCAGTTCTGTGTCGAGCGGCTTGGCCTGGCCGTTGACCAGGGCCGCCACGCAGCGGTTGCCGATGTCAGTGTGGACGGTGTAGGCGAAGTCGATGGGTGTGGCGCCCCGAGGCAGTTCTTTGATCTCACCTTTGGGTGTGAACAGGTAGACAACGTCGGGAAAGAGATCAATCTTGACGTGCTCAAGGAAGTCCCCCGGATCTCTCGTCTGCACTGAGAGCAGGGATTTCATCCACTCATGGGCCTTGCGTTGAAGCGGTGAGGCCGACGCGTGATCCGACTCTTTGTAGAGCCAGTGGGCCGCCACTCCAGCCTCGGCCACCTGGTGCATCTGATGGGTTCGTATCTGAAACTCAAGAGGGGTGCCCTGCGGGCCAACCACCACGGTGTGAAGAGACTGGTAGCCGTTGGACTTTGGCAGGGCGATGTAGTCCTTGAACTTGCCGGGGGCTGGCTTGAACAGGGCATGCAGAGCACCCAGCGCCAGATAGCAGTCCGATGGGCTGTCGACCAGAATCCGAAAACCATAGATGTCCAAGACCTCGGCAAAGCTCAGACGTTTCTCCTTCATCTTCTGATAGATGGAGAAGACACTCTTCTCGCGGCCGGTGACTTCGGCCTTGATCTGAAACTTGGGCAGGTGTTCGCGAATCGCGTTCTCGAGTCGAGCGACGATCTCACGGCGATTGCCGCGGGCGGCCTGCAGGGCCTGGTTCAGGATTCGGAAGCGATCTGGATAGAGCCCCGCAAAACACAAGTCCTCGAAGTCGCGAAAGACTTCGTTGAGGCCCAGTCGATGGGCAATGGGCGCATAGATGTCCAGCGTCTCTCGGGCAATGCGTTGCCGCTTCTCGGCGGACACCACACCCAGAGTTCGCATGTTGTGAAGCCGATCGGCCAGCTTGATCAGAATGACCCGAACGTCATCTGACATGGCCAGCAGCATCTTGCGAAAGTTCTCCGCCTGCGCCTGCTCTCGGTTCTTGAATTCGAGCTTGTCGAGTTTGGTCAGGCCATCGACCAGGGCCGAGACCGTGGTGCCAAATTTCTCGGCGATCTCTTGCCGAGTGACACCGCAATCCTCTACGGTGTCATGCAGCAGGGCCGCCATCAGGGCGTCGGCATCCAGGTGCCAATCGGTGCAGACCTCGGCAACGGCCAGGGGGTGTGTGATGTAGGGCTCGCCCGACTGCCTGGTTTGACCCAGGTGAGCGGCATCGCTGAAATGGAAGGCCTCGGTGAGGCGCTTCTGATCGGATTTATCTAGGTAATGCGCCCGCGCGAGTAGTTCGCGGGGCGTGATGACAACAGGCGAACGAAGGGAGTGGTCGCCCATACGCTGGTGCTTGGCTTAGATGGGCACCTTGCGCAGCATTTCACGACCCACCTGACCGGCGGCGACTTCGCGCAGGGCCGTGACCGTGGGTTTGTCCTTTTGATCGGGTACCTTGGGCGTTGCACCCTGAGCCAGCTGGCGGGCGCGGTAGGTGGCGGCCAGGGCCAACTCAAAGCGGTTGTTGATCTGATGCAGGCAGTCTTCGACGGTGATACGGGCCATGGTGGTCTTTACTCCGGTTGGGTGGGGCTGTCGTGGTGGCGGATGAGACGCTTGAGCTCGGCCAAAGCCACGCTAAAGTCTTGATTCATAATAACATGATCGAATTCATCGGCGTGGGCCATTTCGGCCTCGGCTGCAGCCACTCGGCGGTCGATCACAGCCTGACTGTCCTGACCCCGGTTCTCGAGGCGGCGCCGCAGTTCGGCCAAAGACGGCGGCAGGATAAAGATGCTCATCAGCTGATGAGGTGCGAAACGCGCCCTGATCTGGGCTGCTCCCTGCCAGTCAATCTCCAGCAGCAGTCGGTCCTGCCGGTCCAAAGCGGCCTGGACGTCCGCGGCCGCCGTGCCATAGAGGTTGTCATGGACGCGCGCCCACTCCAGGAATTCGCCTTGCGCAATGCGCTGCTCAAAGGTTGGGACATCGGTGAAGAAGTACTCGCGGCCGTGGACCTCTCCGGGGCGCGGTGGGCGGGTGGTGGTCGAGATGGACAGCCGCAGTTGAAGGCTGCTGTCCTCTAGAAGGGCCTTGACCAGACTGGTCTTGCCGGCGCCAGAGGGTGCCGAGAGGATGATGAGACGCCCAGCCATTATTGAATGTTTTGCACCTGTTCTTTGATCTGCTCGATCAGCAGCTTCATCTCCATGGCCGTCTGCGTCAGGGCCAACCCTGGTGACTTGGACCCTAGGGTGTTGGCCTCACGGTGGCACTCCTGGGTCAGGAAATCCAGACGCTTGCCCAGGCTGTGGTCTTTGCTGCTCTGGATGACGCGCGCCATTTCAGCCAGATGCGCCTTCAGGCGGTCCAGCTCCTCGGTCACATCGGAGCGGATGGCAGCGGCATTGGCCTCCTGCCGGATGCGCTCCTCGATCATGGCCTGACGGTCGACCTCGGTCATGCTGGCAAAAGCCTCTTGAAGCCGGCTGGCTACGCGTTCGGTCTGGGCCGTCAAGGCCTCTGGCAGTTGCTCGGTGGCTGTCGAGCACAAGGCTTCGAGTGCCCTGGTCTTGTCGAGAATGGTCTGGCCCAATGCGTGTCCCTCACGCTGCCTGGAGGCCTGGTAGGCGAGCACTGCGGCCTGAAAGCAGTCGTTGACAGCCTGGGCGAAAGCCTCTGGGTCTGCGGGCGTCTCGACCATGACACCCGGCCAGCGAAGCAGGTCGACCATGCGCCACGGCTCCACGGTCTGGTTGGAGAGCGTCTGGACCTGATGGCTGACGGCCAACAGCTGCTTGACCAAGGGCTCGCGGATGCTGGGGGCTGCGGGCTGAGGTGCTTGGTCTCGAGACAAATAGATCCTGAGATCCACTTTGCCGCGGGACACGGCACGCGCGAGGCTCTCCCGAAGGCCAGCCTCTAGACTTCGACACTCCTCGGGCAGTCGCGCGTTGAACTCAAAAAAGCGGCTGTTGACACTCTTGATGTCGATCTGCAACAGGCCGAGGGCGGTGGGCTGGCTGGCGGCTCCGAAGCCGGTCATGCTGAGGGTATTCATGATGCGGGTATTGTAAGGTCTGCCATCAGCAAACCCAGTCAGCAAGACGAGACCCAGCAAGGAGAGTGTTTTTGAACAGTCAGGACAACCAGCCGCTTCCGCAAACCCGCTGTGCAGGCGACGACCAACAGGCCGGTCAGGGCAGTGCACGCCGTGATGATCAACTGCGTCAGGTCAGTCTGCATCGGCGTTACACCTGTCATGCCGAGGGCTCGGTTCTGGTGAGTTTTGGTCAGACCAAGGTGCTGTGCTGTGCATCCATCGAGGATCGTGTGCCCGGTTTCCTCAAGGGTAAAGGCCAGGGCTGGGTGACGGCGGAGTACGGCATGTTGCCCCGATCTACTCACACCCGCAGTGACCGTGAGGCCGCCAAAGGCAAGCAGGGCGGGCGCACCATGGAGATTCAGCGCTTGATCGGCCGCTGCCTGCGTGCAGTGGTAGACCTGCAGGCGCTGGGTGAGCGAACCATCACGGTGGACTGCGATGTCTTGCAGGCCGACGGCGGTACCCGCACGGCCAGTGTGACCGGCGCTTGTCTGGCCGTGTTTGATGCCTTGGAGACATTGGCTTTACGGCAGACCGATGCGGCGGCGGCTCAGCGCATTCGTGCGGCCCTCAAGGACCGTGTGGCTGCTGTCTCGGTGGGGCTGGTGGCCGGCCGGGCGCTGCTGGATTTGGACTACCTGGAAGACTCCGGCTGTGACACCGACATGAACATTGCGATGACGGCCTCGGGTGGTTTGATTGAGATCCAGGGCACGGCCGAGGGTGAGGCCTTTAGCCGGCGCGAGCTCGATGCCATGCTGGCCTTGGGCGAGTCCGGTCTGCAACGTCTGCATGCCTTACAGGCGGAACTCATGCAAAAGCCAGAGCAGTTGCAGGCCACGCTGAAGGGTTAGGGCAGATGCGCTGGGTCTTGGCCTCGGGCAATGCGGGTAAGGCGCAGGAGTTCATGCGTTTGTTCCGAGGCTTCTCCACGGACTGGTCCTCGTTCGACTTGGTCTTGCAGTCTTCGCTGGGTGTTGAGCCTACCGATGAACCCTTTGAGACCTTTGTTGAGAATGGACTTCGCAAGGCGCGGCACGCGGCCCAGCTCACCGGTCTACCGGCCCTGGCCGATGACTCCGGTCTTGTGGTTCATGCACTGGGTGGGGCGCCAGGCGTGCAATCCGCGCGCTACCTGAAGGACCGTGGTTGTCAGGGTCTTCTCGATGACCTGCTGAGTCGGCGGGCCACTGTCCGTGATGCGCACTTTGTCTGCTGTCTGGTCTTTGTTCGACACGCCCATGACCCCGATCCTGTCATTGCGATGGGTCGTTGGCATGGCCAGGTGTCCGATGCCATCAAAGGCGAACAGGGCTTTGGCTACGACCCCGTGTTCCTGGACACAGAGCTGGGTCTCACCGCTGCCCAGATGACCCCTGACCAAAAAGACGCTCGCTCACATCGAGGCAAGGCCTTTGCAGAGTTGATGAACCAGCTGCGGGCAGAAAAGGCATTCCTTCTGCGTCCAGAAGCTTGAGGCGGACCCTTGACCGGTAGCCTGACGCTCTATATCCACCTGCCGTGGTGTGTGCAGAAGTGTCCTTACTGTGACTTTAATTCCCATGGCCTCGATGGCCTCTCGCGAGACGGGCTCGACCTGGTCAGCGCTGAGCAGCAATACATCGAAGCGCTCTTGGCCGATCTCGAGCAGGCCTTGCCCTTGGTCTGGGGGCGCGCAATCTCTGCAGTTTTTATTGGTGGTGGCACGCCGAATGTCTTCTCGCCCCAGGCCATCGACCAATTGCTAGCAGGCTGCCGTGCTCGCTTGGCTTGGCTGCCTGGTATCGAGGTCACCATGGAGGCTAATCCGGGGGCAGGGCGGGATCAGGCTGATTGGCTGGGCTATCGACAGGCGGGCATCAATCGACTCTCGGTGGGCGTGCAGTCTTTCCATGCGCAGAGCTTGGCGGCTTTGGGGCGGGTCCACACAGTAGAGCAGGCGCAGAATGCGGTGATGCAGGCCACCCAGGTCTTTGATCGGGTCAACCTGGACCTGATGTATGGCCTACCAGGTCAGACCCTCCAGATGGCCTGCGATGACCTGGCAATGGGTCTCTCGCTGGGTGTGGGACACCTCTCGCTCTATCAGCTCACCATCGAACCTAATACGGTCTTCGCCAACAAGCCGCCGGTGCTGCCGGAAGACGATCTGATCTACGACATGCAGTTGGCCTTGATGAACCAACTGGCCCAGGCAGGACTTGAACGCTACGAGGTCTCGGCCTACGCCAAGCCGGGTCAGCGCTGCGCCCACAACCTGAACTATTGGCAGTTTGGCGACTACCTGGGTATTGGTGCGGGGGCTCACAGCAAGCTCAGTGCCCATGCCGATACATCCGGTTCAGCACAGAGCACAAATACCGCCGTGGATCCCATCGCCAACCCCATCCCGGGCCCCATCGGTGCAGGCTTAACGGTCAGTCGACACAACTGTCTGCGTCGACCGCAGGATTACATGGCTGCGGTGGCTCGGCGCGATGGCTCTCATCGACGACGGGTAGCCGTTGAACCAAGTGAACTGCCTTTTGAGTTCATGCTCAACGGTCTGCGTCTGGTAGAGGGGTTCTCCCCCGCTTTGTACCGGGAGCGCACCGGCCTGCCCTTGGAGACGGTCTTGCCCGGTGTGCAGCAGGCGGTGGCCAAAGGGCTCTTGTCAGCGGATGTATCATACTGGCGTCCCTCTGCCAAAGGGCTGGATTTCCTCAACGACCTGCAAGAGCTCTTTTTGCACAACTAAAGTGCAATAATCACTAATATAGTGCAATATGCACCATATTAATGCATTAAAAGGGTGCGTCTGGCGCAGAATGCGCTCTCACTGGTCGTTTTTCGGTTGGCATGTTTCATGCATCTTTAAAGCCGTACCTTCTATTTTTCGACTTACTCATTTTGCGATCAGGAGAGCTTAGCGATGGCTACACCCAAAGACGTCTTGAAAATGATCTCGGACAACGAGGTCAAGTTCATCGACTTCCGTTTCACGGACACCCGTGGAAAAGAGCAGCACGTATCGGTGCCTCACCACCAGGTAGACGAAGACAAGTTTGAATCCGGTCATGCCTTTGATGGCTCCTCGATCGCTGGCTGGAAGGGCATTGAAGCCTCTGACATGCTGCTGATGCCCGATCCTTCGACCGCTGTGATGGACCCCTTCCGCGAAGAGTCCACCCTGATCCTGACTTGTGATGTCATCGAGCCATCTGATGGCAAGGGTTACGACCTGGATCCCCGCTCGATCGCCAAGCGCGCTGAGGCCTTCCTGAAGTCCTCCGGTCTGGGTGATACCGCCTACTTCGGCCCGGAGCCAGAGTTCTTCATTTTTGATGGCGTGACCTGGTTTGCCGATATGTCTGGTAGCGGCGTCAAGATCAAGTCCGAAGAGGCCAGCTGGTCGACCAATACCGACTACGACGGCGGCAACCTGGGTCACCGTCCTGCTGTCAAAGGCGGTTACTTCCCCGTTCCCCCCGTTGATTCCTTCCAGGACATCCGTTCGGAAATGTGTCTGATTCTGGAGCAGATGGGCGTGCCCGTTGAGGTCCACCATCACGAGGTGGCCGGTGCTGGCCAGTGCGAAATCGGTACCAAGTTCTCCACCCTGGTTCAGCGTGCTGACTGGACCCAGATCCTCAAATACGTCGTGCACAACGTGGCAGCCAGCTATGGCAAGACGGCGACCTTCATGCCCAAGCCTCTGGTGGGTGACAACGGCTCCGGCATGCACGTTCACCAGTCGGTCTGGAAAGACGGCCAGAACCTGTTTGCTGGCAACGGCTATGCCGGCCTGTCTGAGTTCGCCCTGTACTACATCGGTGGTGTGATCAAGCACGCCCGTGCCCTGAACGCCATCACCAACCCAGGTACCAACTCCTACAAGCGTCTGGTGCCTGGCTTCGAGGCGCCGGTCAAACTGGCCTACTCCTCACGGAACCGTTCTGCCTCCATCCGGATTCCCCACGTGGCCAGCCCCAAGGCCCGTCGTATCGAGGCGCGCTTCCCAGATCCCACGGCCAACCCCTACTTGGCCTTCTCGGCGCTGTTGATGGCTGGTCTGGATGGTGTGATGAACAAGATCCACCCGGGCGAGGCTGCCAGCAAGAACCTGTACGACCTGCCACCCGAAGAAGATGCCAAGATCCCCACCGTCTGTTCCTCCTTGGATCAGGCCCTGGAGTGTCTGGACAAAGACCGCGAGTTCTTGACCCGCGGTGGTGTCTTCTCCGACGGCATGATCGATGCCTACATCAACCTCAAGATGGAAGAAGTCACGCGTTTCCGCATGACCACCCATCCGGTTGAGTTCGACATGTACTACTCGATCTAAGGCAGCTGATCTGCTCGCCAGCCTTCGACGTCTGGCTCTGTAGACCAACGAAGGGGGCGAGCAATCGCCCCCTTTTTTTATCCATGCGAGAACCCCACCCCTTTGACCTGCTGACCACGGCCGTTCTGTTGATTGCGACAGACGGTCGGGTCTCACGCGTGAATGCGGCCGCCGAGGCGTTGTTGGGTCAGTCAGCCCAGGTCTTGGTGGGCCAACACCTGCGTGACTTGCTGGCCAACCCCAACGAGGTGGACCAGGTGCTGCGAGATGCACAGGAGAGAAGCCTGACGGTTCGACGCATGCAGGTGGTCTGGCGCTCAGCCAATGCAGAGCCCGATGACGAGCCACTCGAGACCACCGTCTTGGGTCTGGATGAGCCAGGTCTGCTGGCCTCTATTGAGCTTCGGGACAACGACGCCCTGATTCGGATTGACCGAGAGGAGCGTCAGGCGGTCTTGCAGCAAATGAACCAGTCGCTGCTTCGTAACCTGGGTCATGAGGTCAAGAATCCACTGGGTGGTATTCGTGGTGCGGCACAGTTGTTAAATGCGGAGTTGCCGACGGACGAGCTTCGCGAGTACACCCAGATCATCATCAAGGAGTCGGACCGGCTGCAGGGCCTGGTGGATCGCATGCTGGCGCCTGTGCGTTGCCGACTGACCCGTTCGCCTGTCAACATCCACGAGGTGCTGGAGCACGTTCGCACCCTGGTGCTCTCGGAATTTACTCAAGGCCTGAGCATTCGTCGGGACTACGACATCAGCCTGCCAGAGGTTCAGGCGGACCAAGAGCAGCTGATTCAGTTGGTGCTCAACATCGTGCGCAACGCAGCTCAGGCCATCACGGATCCTGCGCGTTCGCACCAGACTGGTGAGGTGATCCTGAGAACGCGCGCGGCGCGACAGGTGACCCTGCATCGGCAACGCTATCGGTTGGCGCTCGCCCTGAGCATTACCGACAACGGGCCAGGGATTCCTCAGGCCATCCGGGACGAAATCTTCTACCCCTTGGTGTCTGGTAACCCAAAAGGTCACGGACTTGGCCTGACTATTGCTCAGACGATAGTGCACCAGCATGGTGGAGCCATTGATTGCAAGTCCGACAGCAGTGGAACCTCGTTTCAGATCTTGTTACCAATTGGTGACCCCATGCGTCTCTGAGCACGAAAGGATTGTTGAATGAAGCCAGTCTGGGTTGTGGATGACGATGCATCGATTCGATGGGTACTTGAGAAGGCACTGAGCCGTGCCCAGTTGCCGGTCAGGCTCTTTGAGTCGGCCAATGACGCCATGCGGGCCTTGCAAGAGGACACTCCGCAGGTCCTGGTATCCGACATTCGCATGCCTGGGGACTCCGGTCTGGAACTGCTTGAGAAGGTCAAGGCCAGACTGCCCGACCTGCCCGTGATCATCATGACGGGCTTCAGTGACCTGGACAGTGCGGTGAATGCCTTTCAGGGCGGCGCCTTTGAGTACCTTCCCAAGCCTTTTGACATTGATGTGGCAACCGCCCTGATTCAACGCGCGGTCAAGGAGTCTGCAGGCGATGGGCCGGCTCGGTCGGCTGCGGTCGAAGTGCCGTTGGAGATGTTGGGGCAGGCCCCAGCCATGCAGGAGGTCTTCCGTGCCATTGGCCGGCTGTCTCAGTCATCCGCCACCGTCTTGATCACGGGCGAGTCTGGCTCGGGCAAGGAGTTGGTGGCCAATGCCTTGCATCGTCACAGCCCACGGGCTGACAAGCCCTTTGTGGCGCTGAACACGGCTGCCATTCCGCATGACTTGTTGGAGTCCGAGCTCTTCGGCCACGAGCGCGGCTCGTTCACCGGCGCTCAGGCGACTCGCAAGGGGCGGTTTGAGCAGGCCGATGGTGGCACCCTTTTTCTGGATGAGATTGGTGACATGCCCCTGGACCTGCAGACTCGACTCCTGCGGGTGCTGTCGGACGGCCAGTATTACCGGGTGGGTGGTCAGCAGGCCCTCAAGTCCAATGTCCGGGTCATTGCCGCCACCCATCAGAATCTGGAGCAACGGGTGGCCGAGGGCAAGTTTCGAGAGGATCTGTTTCACCGCCTCAACGTGATTCGTCTGCGCCTGCCAGCCTTGCGCGAACGCCGTGAGGACATTCCCGGCTTGATTCAGCACTTCCTCATGCGCTCGGCCAAGAGCCTGTCGGTGGAGTCCAAGCAGCTCTCCGCCGAAGCCATGGCGGTCGTCCAGCAGCACCCGTTTCCCGGCAACGTCCGTCAACTCGAAAACCTCTGTCACTGGATCACGGTCATGGCGCCAAGCCACCAGGTGGCCCTGGCCGACCTGCCGCCCGAGTTCCGCGATATGGGCGGTGGCGTCCCTGCCTCGGCGCGTGTCTTCGTAGGCGGTACTGTGACGCCGGCACCACTGGCTGCCCATGGCATGCCTGGCACGCAGCCGGCCCTGGGCGGTCACAGCGCAACTGGGATTGGCCATCAGCCCGTGCCGGTGCAGGGCGCCGCGCTCGGTGAGGCGGGTGCCGACTGGCGAGAGTTGTTGCGGGCTGAACTGGTCTCGTCTATTCGGTCTGGCCAGGACGACGGGCAGCTGTTTGATCGACTGTCAGCCGAGTTCGAGCGGGTGGTTTATGGCACCGCTTTGGAAAAAACCCGTGGCAAGCGCCTTGAGGCGGCCAGCCTATTGGGCGTTGGCCGAAATACGATTACTCGAAAGATTCAGGAATTGTCGTTGGAGTGACCGCAGAGCAGGTCTGACTTGGGGGGTCTAGCCAACAAATAGGTCATGCCACTGGCCAGAGCCGAAAAGCCCCAAAAGACCATGAAGCCCAACCCGTAGGCCTCACGCCTTCCGATGTCGATGTATTGACCGAAGACGATGAGTTCATTGGGATCAACCGATGAGAAAAACAGGCCGGTCAGGGCAGCGGCTGATAGAAAAGAGGGCCAGGCGATGCTCATGGCTGCACGGGCCATGCAGGGTGTCTGACGAACGTCACGCACGCCCTCGATGATGTCGATGGACTGGTTCACGGCTGGGTCTCCTTTGGACGTCATATTAGTTTTCCAAGCGTCCTTTTACGCGCCATTGTGCATCAGGATCTTCGACTGTGTAGTGCCAATGGCTTTTGGCCAGGTCAGAGACCTGGGCTCGATACTCCCCCGGCCCCCTTTGAATCAGGGCTACCGAGACATCCTGGTTGGCCAGGGTTGGGTGGGACAGGTTGAGTCGAAGAAACTTGGGTTGTCCCGCCGCCGGGTCTGCCGCCTTGTAGGTCGCGGTCAGTAAAACGTAGCCATCGGGGGAGGGTAGGGCCTGAAGGACCAGGTTCACGCCGTAGCGTTCAGCCGTCTGGTCTTTTTCCAGCCTGAGGTTAATGGTCTTGCCGGCCTTGGTGTAGTCGGAGTCGACCAGTGTGTCCTGGGTCTTCATGGCAATGACAATGGTGACCATACTGGCGACCACCACGCTGCCCAGCATGCCCAGAATGATCCAGGGCCAGGGCTGCTTCCACCAGATCTCTTTTGGGTTGGGGTCGAATTGGCTCATTCGCTTGGCTTGGCTCAAGACTAGCGAGGCGTAAAGAAGACAGCCTTCTCGCTGACCTTCAAATCAGGTTGATCGAGTGACTGGACCTGAATCTGAATGGGATGAGAGCCTTTGGTCAGGGCATTGGCCTGGTCAATCGGCATCTGCACGCTGATGATGGCGGTCTTGACGGCACCACCAGCGACATCAACCTTGATGTCACCCAGGGCCTTCAGGTTCTCGAGGCCATCTTTGCCAACGGGCTTGATCAGGAAGACATGGGCATTGTTGCCGGTGTTGTTGATCTGCAGTCGATAGGTGTTCTCAATGAAGGCGCCCTCGACCTCGCGCGCCAAGGCACCACGGTCGCGAATGACGTTGACTTTGAGGGGGGTGCGCATGAAGAGTGAGGTCAACACCACCACCGTGATGGTCAGCAAGATGGTGCTGTAAATCAAGACCCGGGGCCGGAAGAAGTGCTTCTTGACCTCTGCGGCGGTGTAGTTGCGGTCCAGGGCATTGATGGAGGTGTAGCGGACCAGACCCCTGGGGTATTGCATCTTGTCCATGATGCTGTTGCAGGCATCCGCGCATAGGCCACAGCCAATGCACTCGTACTGCAGGCCATCGCGAATGTCGATGCCGGTGGGGCAGACTTCTACGCAGACGCCGCAGTCGATGCAGTCACCCTTGCCCGCGGCCTTGTAGTCCTCGTGCTTGGCCCGTTTGCCGCGTGGGTCACCACGGGCGTTGTCATAGCTGACGATCAGGGTGTCGCGGTCAAACATGGCGCTCTGGAATCGGGCATAGGGGCACATGTATTTGCAGACCTGCTCGCGCATGAAGCCGGCCTGCATCATGGTGAAGAAGCTGTAGAACAGCATCCAGAACCATTGCCAAAAGCCCAGGGCGGCACCGTGACCGATCACACTGGCACCGAGGTCACGAATGGGTGTGAAGTAACCAGCAAAGGTAAAGCCGGTCCACAGGGCAATCGCAGCCCAAGCCAGCCACTTCAGCAGTTTGCGCGGCATGCGTTTGGCCAGCGACCATTCCTTGTCGTGCCGCATGCGGACATGCCGATCACCTTCGATCCAACGCTCGACCTGCATGAAGATGCTGGTGTAGACCGTCTGAGGACAGGCGTAGCCACAGAAGAGTCGGCCTGCTACGGCGGTGAACAGAAAGAGTCCAAAGGCCGAGAGCAGCAGCAGGGCCGTTAGGTAGATGAAATCCTGGGGCACCAGGATCAGGTCAAAGATGTAAAACCGCCGGGCCTCTAGATCAAACAAGACCGCTGGACGTTCCGTCCAGGTCAGCCATGGCGTGATGTAGTAGAGCACCTGGGTGAGAAAGACAAAGGCCCAGCGCCAATTGTTGAAGTGACCCGCGATGCTGCGGGCGTAGATCTTTTTGCCCGCAGCGTAGAGCAGAACCGTCTGCTCTACGACCTGTGATTCGTTTGTTTGGGCGGTTGGCTCCGCGGGTCCTTGCGCCATTTACTTGTTGGACAGGCTATAGACGTAGGCCGAGACCAGGTGGACCTTCTCTTCGCCAAGGATGTCCTTCCAGGCGGGCATAACGCCAGCACGGCCTTTGTTGATGGTCTCGCTGATGCTGGCTACCGTGCCGCCATAGAGCCAGATCTTGTCGGTTAGGTTGGGCGCACCCATGGCGGTCATGCCCTTGCCTTCGGCACCGTGGCAGGCGGCACACGCTGCAAAGAGCTCCTTGCCTGCCGCAGCCTTGATCGAATCGTGAGGGCTGCCAGAGAGGCTCAGGACGTAGTTGGCCACGTTCTCAACGCCAGCGGGGCCACCCACGGCATCGGCCATCGGGGGCATCATGCCGTTGCGGCCTTCGAGCAGGGTCGTCTTGATGGCCACGCTGTCACCACCGTAGAGCCAATCTTTGTCGGTCAGGTTGGGAAAGCCTTTGCCACCGCGGGCGTCGGTCCCGTGGCACTGGGCGCAGTTGTTCACGAAGATCCGCTGACCGATCGCCATGGCGGCAGGATCTTTGGCGACCTCTTCAAGGGCTGTTGCCGCGTATTTGGCGTAGATCGGACCGTACTTCTCGTGGGCCTTGGCGACCTCTTTGTCGTATTCGCCGGTGGAACTCCAGCCCAGGACACCCTTGACATTACCGAGGCCTGGGAACAGCGCCAGGTAAGCAAAACCAAAGACGATGGTCAGATAAAAGAGAACCATCCACCAACGGGGCAGGGGATTGTTGAACTCTTGTAGGTTCTCGTCCCAGGTGTGGCCAGTGGTCTCGACCTTGCCGTCCTTGACCTGAATCTTGGTGCGGGACAGGAAGTAAAGAAAGACCCCGCAGGCCAGGATGCTGATGATCGTGATAACGATGACAAAGAGGTTCCAGAAGTTACTGGTGAAATCAGCCATGATGTTCAGCCTTCGTGCGTTTTATGAGTTTGTTGAGCGCCGACCGGCAGGTCGTCTTTCAGGGGAATCTGGGCAGCCTCGTCCATCTTGCTTTTCTGGCCTTTGCTGTAGGTGAAGACCACGATGCCAATAAAGACCAGAAAGAACAAAACGGTGAGGGCCGCATGCAGATCGTTCATGAGCGCTTGTCCTTCAGAGCCAAGCCCAGCGACTGCAGGTAGGCGATCATGGCCTCCATCTCAGTTTTGCCATTGAGTTCTTCGGGGGCCTTGGCGATCTGCTCGTCGGTGTAGGGCACGCCCATAGTCCGCATGGTCTTCATGCGGGCCTGAATGTCAGGCATGACCACGGGGGCGCCTTCCAGCCAGGGGTAGGCTGGCATGACCGACTCCGGCACCACATCGCGGGGATTGATCAGGTGGACGCGGTGCCACTCGTCAGAGTAGCGGGCACCGACGCGAGCCAGGTCTGGTCCGGTGCGCTTGGAGCCCCACAGGAAGGGGCGGTCGTAGACCGATTCACCAGCCACCGAGTAGTGACCATAGCGCTCAGTCTCGGCCCGGAAGGGGCGAATCATCTGTGAGTGGCAGCCTACGCAGCCCTCGCGGATGTATAGGTCGCGTCCAGCCAACTGCAGGGCCGTGTAGGGCTGCATGCCAGCGACTGGCTGGGTGGTCGACTTCTGGAAAAACAACGGTGCAATCTCCACCAGGCCGCCAATGGCCACCACGATGAGCACCAGAACGATGAGCAGCGCCGGGCGCTTTTCAATGACGTCGTGACGAAATCCCATGTTTATTCTCCGATGATCAGGCGTGGTGAGCGACAGCAGGAATGCTGGCGTTCACGGGTTGTGGGTTGCGAACGGTCATGATCACGTTCCAGGCCATGACGGCCATGCCGCTCAGGTAGAGCACGCCACCAGCCAGACGAATCAGGTAGTAGGGCAGGCTGGCTTTGACGCTCTCGACGAAGGTGTAGGTCAACGAACCATCGTCGTTCAGGGCGCGCCACATGAGACCCTGCATGACACCCGAGATCCACATCGCGGCGATGTAGAGCACGATGCCGATCGTGGCAATCCAGAAGTGCAACTCAATGGCTTTAACGCTGAACATGCTGGTGCGACCGACCAGGCGGGGGATCAGGTAGTACATGGAGCCAATAGAGATAAAGCCCACCCAGCCCAGGGCACCGGAGTGCACATGGCCAATTGTCCAGTCGGTGTAGTGAGACAGGGCGTTCACGGTCTTGATGGCCATCATGGGGCCTTCAAAGGTGGACATGCCGTAGAACGAGACCGAGACGATCAAGAACTTCAGGATCGGGTCGTTGCGCAGTTTATGCCAGGCGCCTGACATGGTCATGATGCCGTTGATCATGCCGCCCCAGCTAGGAGCCAGCAGAATCAGCGAGAACACCATCCCCAGAGACTGGGTCCAGTCGGGCAGGGCGGTGTAGTGCAGGTGGTGAGGGCCGGCCCACATGTAGGTGAAGATCAGGGCCCAGAAGTGAACGATCGACAGGCGATAGGAAAAGACAGGGCGCTCAGCCTGCTTGGGAATGAAGTAATACATCATGCCCAGAAAGCCTGCGGTCAGGAAAAAGCCCACCGCATTGTGGCCGTACCACCACTGGACCATGGCGTCTTGTACGCCAGCAAAGACTGGGTAGGCCTGGGTCATGCTCACGGGAATAGCAGCGCTGCGCACGATGTGCAGCAGAGCCACCGTCAGGATAAAGGCGCCATAGAACCAGTTGGCCACATAGATGTGGTCGATCTTGCGCTTCCACAGGGTGCCAAAAAACACGATGGCATAAGCCACCCACACGACGGCTAAGAGCAGGTCAATGGGCCAAATCAGTTCAGCGTATTCGTGGCTGCTGGTGAGTCCCAGGGGCAGGGTAATGGCTGCCAGGACGATCACCGATTGATAGCCCCAGAAGGTGAACTCGGCCAGGCTACCGCCAAACAGGCGAGCGTGGCAGGTGCGCTGGACCACGTAATAAGAAGTGGCCAACAGGGCGTTGCCACCAAAGGCAAAGATCACCGCATTGGTGTGTAGGGGGCGCAGGCGACCGAATGACAGCCAGGAGATGCCTTCGGCCAGGGTGGGGAAGGCCAGCTGTGCGGCGATCCAGACCCCAACAAACATGCCGACAATGCCCCAGAGGACCGTGGCAAAAGCGAAGAGCTTGGGTATGCGGTAGTTATACGTGTCTTGCGTGTCATGGGCGCCGCCGGTGCGGGCCTGAACGTGACCGACTTGGTCGAGAACTGCTGCCATGGATACAACCCCCCTAGAATGAGTTTAGGCACTTTATGCCTTTGTCCGCATATTCGCCTTGATCTTCATCAAATATGGGAAAACCCGAGTCTAGCGCTTGGTTACAACCATTAGTTGTCTAGGACAGGACTTCGAAAACTGGGTGCCTGGGCCCGGAGGGGTTAGTTCTGCTGGTCGTTTTGAGTGGGGGCTGAGTGCCGATGGGTTGTCTTTGCTGCCTCCGGGGGCACGCCGCTGTCGTCGTCCATCAGGATGCGGCGTCCCGGGGCCTCCAGGTCGTCGAATTGTCCTGATGACGACATTTTGAAAAACAGCCAGATCACGATCGCAATGACGATCAGGCTGATAAAGATCAGAAGGCCGAGAATTTCCATGTCTTAGCTGGGATGTTTGGGCAGCAGTCTAGCGGCATTGATCATGACAATCAGCGAGGAACTGGCCATGCCCAAGGCGGCCCAGACCGGGGGCAGATAACCCAGGGCGGCTGCCGGAATGGCCAGCAGGTTGTATCCGATCGCCCAGGTGATGTTCTGCCTCAGAATCACCCGCGTCCTCTGCGCGACCTGCAGCAGGCTGCTGACGCCGCTGAGCCTTGGGGCTAGAAGGTAGCAGTCCGCCCGCTGAAGGGCCAGCGGCGCGCTGCCGGCCACGGCGATCGAGAGGTCCGCCTGGGCGAGCACGGGCGCATCGTTGATGCCATCGCCGACCATGGCCAGCACACGCCCTTTGGCCTGCAAGGCTTTGAGCCGGGCTTGTTTGTCATCCGGTGAGCAGGTGGCAAATACATGGTCCGGTGAAAAGCCAAGCTGCGCGCCCAATTGCCTCACCCGATCTGGCGTGTCACCACTCATGAGCCAGGTCTGAAGGCCTTGTCCGCGTAGCTCGTTCAAGACGGCTTGGCTGTCGTCTCGTGGGCTGTCCTCAAAGGCCAGTGAGGCCAGCAGCTGGCCATCGATGGCTAGAAACACACTGGCCTTGCGGTCTAGGCTGGATAGCCCTGTTGGCTGAGCACCCGAGGTCACGAAGGAGGCCGAGCCCAATCGGATCTGCTGGTCACCGAGCGTGGCCTGGATGCCAAGCCCTGCCATCGCTTGCACCTGCGTCAGGGGCGGCTCAGTCTGACCGGCGGCCTGGCGGCGCATGGCTTGGCGGTAGATGGCCTGGGCCAATGGATGGTGGTTGTGTCGCGTCAGAGCCGCCAACAGCGGCCAGTGTTCTTGACTGCTGGAGACAATCTGGGCCTCTGCTGGCTGGGTGAGCGTTCCGGTCTTGTCAAAGACCACATCGGTGAGACGCCAGCTGGTCTGGATGACCGTCGGGTTGGCCAGCACGATTCCGCGCTCCAAGAGTCCTGCCAGGGAGGCCGCATAGGCAGCGGGGCCCGCAACTGACAAGGCGCAGGGACAAGAGACAACCAACACGGCCACCAGCGTGGGCAGCCAGACTTCAACCGGGTGGCCCAGCCACAGGTGAAGGCCAAGAACGACTGCGGCCAGGCTCAAGAGACCAACGGTGAAATGGGCTGCCACCCGGTCGGCCCACTGGGTCCATTGGGGGCGTTGGGCAGCCGCCTGCTCTGCCAGTTGTGAGAGCCGTGCCAGTGAGCCTGCGGCTGCATCGGTCAGCACACGCGCCCGGACACTCACGCCCAGGTTGATGGCGCCCTCTGGACATCGCTGGCCCACTGCCAGGCTGACTGGGGTGAGCTCGCCAGTGAGTGAGGACAAATCCAGTTCGGTGGCGTGGTCGATGAGTTCGGCATCGGCGGCAAAGGCCTGGCCACTGGCAACCTCGATCACATCGCCCGGTTGCAGTTGCCAGGCTGGCACCTGTCCGGGTGCCGGCAACAGACGGTTGGCCAGCAAGGGCGTCTGCAGCGCCATGCGCTCGCGTTTGGCCAGGGCCCGCTTGGTGATGAGCTGTTCAATCGAGCGAGCGCCCAGCACAAAGAACAGGAACATACAGACCGAATCGAAGTAGACGTGTCGGGCCTGCATCCAAGAGGCCGCCAAGCTCCCAAAGAAGGCCAGCAGCAGGCCGATGGAGATGGGCACGTCCATGTTGACCTGTCTCAGCCGAATGGCGCGTAGGGCTGATGAAAAGAAGGGCGCCCCAGCGTAGAGCAAGGTGGGCAGGGTGATGATCAGAGCGGCCAGCCGGAGCATGACGATGGTGCTCGGCTCTAATTCATCAAAGGCGGTGTACTCCGGGGTGGCCAGCATCATCACCTGAGCGGCTGCCAGTCCGGCCACGAAGAGTCTGCGGTTGCTGGTGCGAGTCTGGGCCTGACGTTGCTGCTCTAATGCCGTTGAGCCAATCGGCAACATGGCATAGCCATACCTCAGAAGCGTCTGGCCCAGGGTTTTCAGGTTTGTGAGCTCGGGCCGCCAGCGCAGGGTTAGCCGAGCGCTGGTGGCATTGGCCGCGGCAGAGAGTACCCCCGGCTGCGCATAGAGAATTTTTTCGATCAGCCAGGCACAGGCCCCACATCGCAGACCCTCAATGGCCAGTGTGGTGGTTGAGATCTTGTCGGTAGGGCTGGCTGTGGCACTGGCACTGGTCTGCACATGTCGGGCGGCCCAGGCGGGATCCTCAATCAGGGTGGCCCATGGCGAGAGCTGGTCCAGCATCTGCTGATCGACACCCGTCACCGTTCGCTGTTTGTAGTAGACCTGCGCACCGGCATCCACGATGGCCTGGGCCACGGCCTGACAGCCCAGACAGCACATGGGCTGGTCGGTGCCGTCTATGCGAGTTGTCCAGTGGGTGTTGTTGGGGACCGGCTCACCGCAATGAAAGCAGCGCAGGCTAAGGGGTCTGTCGGTCTGCATGGTTCAGGCTGTTTACCGGACCGTGATGCAAAAGGCGTCTAGCCAGGGCACGGATACCAGTTGCAGGGCGCGGGCCAGGCCCCAGAGGCCGAAGGCGATCATCAGCCATCCCATGGTCAGACGAAAACCATCGTGTCGAATGAATCGAGCGAGCTGAGACGAGGCCATGGCGGTCAGCCACAGCGCAGGGATGGTGCCCAGCCCAAAGGCGACCATCCACAGCGCGCCGGACTGTGAAGAGCCAGATACGGCAGCGGTCACCACCATGCTGGTCGTCAGGCCACAGGGCAGCCAGCCCCAGAGCAGTCCCGCTCGCAGGCTGCGCAGCCAGTCCATCCAGATGGGTGGCGCTGGCAAGACCCCATCAAATCGAACCGGCACCAGGGTCTTTTGCGCCAACGGTGCGATGAATTGCCAGACGATCTGACCCATGCGCTCCAAGACCAGAATGGTGCTTGAGACCCTGGCCAAGTGCAGGCCCAGGCCAATCAGCAGCAGATTGGCCAAGACCATGGCGATGCGCTGGGTCAGTTCAACCGGTCCTAGGCTTAAGAAGAACCCGCCAAAGCCACCTGCTAGGAGTCCCATCAGTCCGTAACTGCCTACACGGCCCAATTGCCAGATGAGCATCTGCAGGCCGTCGGTCCATCGACGACCCCGTGTGTTTTGGCCAGCGGCAATGGCCAGGCCGCCACACATGGCCAGACAGTGGGCCGAGGACCACAGGCCGATCAACAGGGCAGAAACAGGAAAGTTCACAGCAGGCAGTGTAAGGCCAGGGTTGGGCCCCGACCTTGGGCTAGATCAAATTCGCCCAGACCGGGGCATGGTCCGATGGCTGCTCCAGGGCACGTGAGGTCTTGTCGATGCCAGCGGCGTTGCACTGGGCCAGCAAGGGCTCTGTGAGCAGGATGTGATCGATGCGAAGGCCCAGGTTGCGACGAAAGCCTGCCATTCGGTAGTCCCACCAGCTGAAGGCCTTCTCAAGCTCGGGGTGATGGTGTCGGAAGCTGTCGGTCAGACCCAGATCGATCAGGGCTTGAAAGGCTTCTCGCTCCGGTGTGGAGCAGAGAATCTTTTCGTACCAAGCCTTGGGATCGTGGACGTCCAGATCAGCGGGGGCGATGTTGAAGTCACCCACCAGGGCCAGGGCAGGGTGATGGGCGAGCTCTTCTCGCAGACGCTCGGTCAGGGCTGCAAACCAGGCGAGCTTGTAGGCGTACTTCTCGCTGCCCACCTCGCTGCCGTTGGGCATGTACCCGTTAACAAACCGAAGACTCGTGCCGTTCTTGAAGCCCAGCGTGGCTGCGATCAGGCGTTTCTGGTCATCGGGCAGGCGCGGGTCGTTGACCCTCACATCTTCCACTGACGCAACGGTCTCTCGTCTGGTCAGAATGGCCACACCGTTGTAGGTCGGCTGGCCGGCAAAGTAGCAGTCGTAGCCAGAGGCTTCGATTTGGTCGCGTGGGAATTTTTCGTCGACCAGTTTGAGTTCCTGCAGGCCGATCACATCGGGCTTCTCGGTGGCCAGCCAATCGAGCAGATGCGGCAGCCGAACCTTGAGTGAATTGAGATTCCAGGAGGCCAGTCGTGTCATGTGGACTGTGCCTCGGCAATGCCCTTGGCCCTTAGCAGGCAGGCATCGCAGGCCCCGCAGGGCTCGCCATCGGCGGAAGGGTCATAACAGCTGAAGGTCATGTCGATGTCCAGGCCAACTTCGAGTGCCGTGCGGACGATCTGGGCCTTGGTCATGTCGATGAGCGGGGTGTGGATGGTCATGGGCGACTGGCCACTCACGCCGGCTGCTGTGGCCAGGTTGGCCATGGTCTGAAAGGCCTGGATGAAAGCTGGTCTGCAGTCTGGGTAGCCGCTGTAGTCCAGTGCGTTCACACCAATAAAAATGTCATTGGCTTTGAGCACCTCGGCCAGGCCCAGGGCGTAGCTTAGAAAGATGGTGTTTCGGGCCGGTACATAGGTCACCGGGATGCCATGGCCTATCTCGTCAGCACTGCGGTGCTTGGGCACGGCCATGTCGCTGGTGAGGGCTGAACCACCAATGGCTCGCATGTCCAGGTTCAAGATGCGATGGCTGGCCACGCCGATGGTCTGGGCCACCGCTTGGGCCGCTGCCAGCTCCTGACGTTGACGCTGGCCATAGTCAAAGGACAGGGCATGGCAGTCAAAGCCCTGGGACCTGGCCAGGGCCAGGCAGGTGGACGAATCCAACCCGCCACTGAGTAGAACAACCGCCGGCTTCACGAGCGCGTTGCAGCCCCGGACATCAGGCGGCTGCCTGGGTCAGGCCATTGTGACGAAGCAAAGGCTCGATGGACGGCTCGCGGCCTCGGAAGGCCTTGAATGAGGCCATGGCCGGCCGGGACCCACCGCGCGAGAGAATCTCGGCTAGGAATCGAGCGCCGACCTGGTCGTAGGCCTGTTCACCGACTTCCTCAAAGGCGGCGTAGGCATCGGCTGACAGCACCTCGGCCCACTTGTAGCTGTAGTAGCCGGCCGCGTAGCCTCCGGCAAAGATGTGGCTAAAACTCTGCGCAAATCGATTGAAGGCTGGAGGCTTGATCACAGCGACTTCATCACGCACGGTGTTCAGAATCTGCATGATGCGTTGGCCTGCGGCCAACACAGCCGCGGCATCCTCTGTGTCGATGTCGGCCAGGTCTGCTGTGCTCTGGTGGATCAGGATGTCAAAGAGCGAGAACTCGATCTGACGCAGCATGAAGAGCCCGCTCTGAAAGTTACGGGCGGCCACCATCTTGTCGTAGAGGTCGCGCGGCAGAGACTCGCCGGTCTTGGTGTGGGCGGTCATGGCCTGCAGGTTGGCCCACTCCCAGCAGAAGTTCTCCATGAACTGACTAGGCAGTTCCACGGCGTCCCACTCCACGCCATTGATGCCACTGACCTCGAGTTCGTCGACCTCGGTGAGCAGGTGGTGCAGGCCGTGACCAAACTCGTGGAACAGGGTGATGACATCGTCGTGGCTGAGTGTCGTGGGCGAGTCACTGGTGGGCGCGGCAAAGTTGCAGGTCAGCAGAGCGACGGGAGTCTGCAGGGTGCTGCCGCTGATGCGACGGCCACGGCTGTCATCCATCCAGGCCCCACCGCGTTTGGTGGAACGGGCGTAGAGGTCTAGGAACAGATGTCCAATGCAGCGATCGTCTCGGTAGACGGCAAAGAGCTGAACGTCTGGATGCCAGATGGCAGTCTTGGCCTGCTCGGCTGCTGGCTGAATCTGAACACCAAAGAGCCGCTTGACCAGGCCAAACAGACCGGTCAGCACATTGGGCAACTGAAAGTACTGGCGGACCTCGTCCTCTGAAAAGTTATAACGCGCCTGACGAAGCTGCTCGCTGGCGTAAGAGACATCCCAGGGTTGCAGGTCTGCAATGCCCAATTCCTTGGCGGCAAAGGCGCGCAATTCAGCGAGATCTTGCTCAGCACTGGGACGAGCGCGCTTGGCCAGGTCTTGCAGAAAGTCGATGACCTGCTGAGGGCTGTCGGCCATCTTTGAAGCCAGCGATAGTTCCGCTGAGCTGCCAAAGCCCAGCAGCCGAGCCTGACGCTGACGCAGGGCGAGGATCTCGCCCATGACCGGCGTGTTGTCGTGGCTGGGGCCTTCGGCGGCCAACTCAGAGGCGCGCCGGGCCTGCAGGCCATAGAGCTCCTCGCGAAGGGCGCGGTCCTTGGCGAACTGCAGACAGGGCACCAGGCTGGGTTGCTGCAGGGTGAGCACGTAGCCGCTCACCCCCCGTTTGTCGGCCTCGGCCTTCGCGGCGGCTACGACATGCTCGGGCAGGCCATCGAGTCTGGACTCGTCGGTGATGGTGACGACGGAGGCATTGGTGCTGTCGAGCAGTTGCTCGGAGAACTTCTGTGAGAGCTGGGCCAGCCGGGTGGACTGCTTGGCAAAAATGGGTTTCTGGTCGGCGGACAGCTCTGCACCGCCCAGCTTGAAGTCCCGCAGGGCATGGGCCAGGGCCTGCTCACGGGCGGGCCGGCCTTTGACATCTGGGCTGCTGGCAACGCGCTTCATCTTGGCAAAAAGCCGCTCATCCTGGGCCACCTCAGACCAGAAGCCGGTGACGGCCTCCAGCTTGCTGTTGGTCAACTCACGCCATTCGGGGCTGTCCATGACGCCGTTGAGGTGATGAACGGCCGACCAGGTGCGCGAGAGCTGCTCGGTGGCACTGGTCAGGGGAGCCATCACGGCAGCCCAGGTGTCGGGCGTTTGGTCGGTGACCACTTGTTCCAGGGTCTGACGGGCTGCAGCGATGAACTGGTCCACCGCTGCAGAGCAGTTGTCGGGGGTGAGACCGTCGTAGCGTGGTGGCTGTTCAACGGCCAGCAGGGCGGCGATTTCGGGACGAAGGACAGGAGCGTTCATACGAGTCTTCTTTCAGCAGATTCCATGGTGTTGACCAAGAGCATGGCGATGGTCATGGGTCCGACGCCGCCGGGCACCGGGGTGATGGCCCCTGCCACGGGTTTGACGGATTCAAAGTCGACATCGCCAGCCAGCTTGCCGTCATCGAGTCGGTTGATGCCAACATCGATGACCACGGCACCGGGTTTGACCATGCTGGCGTCAATGAGTTTTGGTCTACCCACAGCGGCCACCAGGATATCGGCTTGACGGGTCATGGCGGGTAGGTCGCGGGTCTTGCTGTTGCAGATGGTGACGGTGGCGCCAGCGGCCAGCAGCAGCATGGCCATGGGCTTGCCGACTATATTGCTGGCGCCCACGATGACTGCATGGGCCCCGCGGATCGGTGTGCCAATGGATTCCAGCATTTTCATGACGCCATAGGGCGTACAGGGCGTGAACTGAGGCGCGCCAGTCATCAGGGCACCGGCGTTGGCCACATGAAAGCCGTCGACGTCCTTGTCGGCCGCAATCGCCTCGATCACCCGGTGGCTGTCGATTTGGGAGGGCAAGGGGAGTTGGACCAGGATGCCGTCGACGCTGGTGTCGGCGTTGAGTTGGTCAATTTTGGTGAGCAGGGCAGCCTGGCTGGTATCAGCCGGCAGCATGATGAGTTCACTCTTCATGCCAGCCGCCTCGCAGGCCTTGACCTTGTTGCGGACATAGACCTGAGATGCGGGATTTTCCCCAACCAGGACAACCGTCAGGCCGGCCTTGCGGCCAGATTTTTGTTCAAAGGCGGCGGCACGTTGGGCCACCTGCGCGCGTGTTTGCTGGGCCAGCGCGAGCCCGTCGATCAGCTGAGCAGTCATGGTGACTTGATGCTAGCACGCAGGGGGCTGTCGGCGTCGCCTCGACTGGACAAGCATTTCGAATTCCATTAGCATCTCGGATTCTTTGGTGCATGGGGCTATAGCTCAGCTGGGAGAGCGCTTGCATGGCATGCAAGAGGTCAGCGGTTCGATCCCGCTTAGCTCCACCAAACACACCAAAGAAACACGCTGTAACAGTCCAACGGGTCCCCTTCGTCTAGAGGCCTAGGACATCACCCTTTCACGGTGAGTACAGGGGTTCGAATCCCCTAGGGGACGCCAATCTTGGTGTTGGATCGCAGGCAGAAAACGGGTCAGTTGAGCATGTATCGACGACTCTCACGCCCTGTTAGCTCCTAAAAATAAAGTAGACCGCGCCCACCAGGCACAGGCCAGCCCATAGATAGTCGAGCTTAAAGGGCTGCTGCATGTAGTACATGGAGAAGGGCACAAAGACGCATAGCGTGATGACCTCTTGCATGATCTTGAGTTGCCCTAGGCTCAGGTGCATGTAGCCCAGCCGGTTGGCGGGCACCTGTAAGGCATATTCCAGCAGGGCAATGGACCAGCTCACGCCAATGGCGACCCAGAGTGGGGCTGTGGCTAGGTTCTTCAGGTGGCCATACCAGGCGAAGGTCATGAATACGTTGGACAAGACGAGCAGTCCAACGGTTAAAAGGATGGCGATGCTAGGTGATAGGCTCGTCAAGCTAGTCTCCTGGCCAATGGCACAGTAAAGTTTGGACTCGTTTGCGGGCTACTCTGAAGCAGAACAATAAAAAACGCCACAGGATTGCTCCTGCGGCGTTTTTGTTTTGGATCGCTTAAAGCTTACTTGGCAGCGCGACGCTTGGTAGCGGTGCCGACGGCAGCTTCGCCAGCTTTCACGGCAGCTTCAACATTGCTCTCAACCATTTCTTTGGCCTGAGCGGTGGCCTTGGAGATGGCATCAAAAGCGGTGTTCGAGGCAGCGAAGGCCGATTTCACGAGAGCAACCATGCCCTCGGTACCGGCGGGTGCATTTTTGGTCATGTCGTTGATGGCAGCAGCGAACTGCTTGTTGGCGGCAGCGATCTGGGCCTCGGCCACCTTGGCAAACTCGCCAGCGATTTCGGTGTTCAGGGCATAGACATTGCGGCCATAAGACTGAACCTTGGCAGCGGTAGGAGCAGCAACACCCTGGACAGCAGCGGCGAGCTCGTTGACGTCCTTGACCTTCATCAGGTCAGCAGAGGTCTCTGCGACGTCAGCCAGGCTGGCTTTGGCAGCTTGCAGGTTCAGTTCGATGTACTTCTCGACGGCCTCGAGCGAGCGGGCAGCCATCTGGATGGCAACGGCTTGGGCTTGCTTGGCGGAATCAACAGCTTTTTCAGCGATAGCGGCGTTGGAGATCATGGTGTTTCCTTTCGGTTTGGGTTTGAGCGTACTTGTTCACAGCACTTCTATGAGATGAACTGTAATGACGCGATGCACCAAAAGCAAGTGCGCTGCAACAAAATAATATAAAAATGTTTAAAATCAGTGACATATAGTTTTTTATGAAGCTAGTATTTTTCAATATCACGGCGCGAGGGGCGCCTTGAAATGATGCGGAGCGTCTAGGACAGTCTCGGCCCGTTCTTGACGGTGGGAAGCCTTCGCCTCAGGCTATCGTCCATCTCATACACATTGGTGGCCTGAATGCACCATCGTAAGCCTGGTTTAGTCGTTCTTCGGAGTCTTCTGTGGGTTGGCCTCTGGGGCATCTGCTCGCACGGTATGACTGCAGCGATCGTCCCCGAATCGGTAGAGCTGGCCAAGTCAGTCCCGATTGCAGACGTTCACATGCACCTGGTTGGGATGTCTCTGTCTGATCATCAGGCCCAGATGGATCGCAACAAGGTTCGTTGGGGTGGGGGCGTGGGACGAGCCTCGGACAAGTCGCCCACTCCAGATGAGGTTCGCAAGAGTCTGGGATCCAGATATTTCTTCGGTCTCGGACAGGAGGAATTCACCCGTGTATTTTTTTCCTCTGGCCCCACTGGTCTCGTAGACCCAAAAAGTGTGGCCTTTGAAGAAATGTTTGCCGTGGCGGATCAGTTGCTACAGAGCCGCCAGGCATACGGATTTGGAGAGCTGCACATCGACAATTCTCAGTCGTTCTCCACCCACCAGTTCGCGCGCAAGGTGAAGTTCGACAACCCGGTTGTAAGAAAAATGTACGAATTGGCGAACAAGCACGGCGCGTTTATTCAATTTCACATGCAGGCCGACCCCGGGAATTTGGCTGACTTGGAGCGCTATCTGCAGGAGTTTCCCAGGGTGAATACGATTCTGTCGCATAGCCTGCCTTATTCGAAGCAGCCCCTGCTTCGGGATCTATTGGCGAAGCACCCCAATCTCTATCTTGATCTCTCCCGAAAGGGCAGCATCCTGAATGACAAAGAGGCTGCGCAGGCCTTCAGTGGATCCGCCGGCCCCAAGGACAATTGGCTCAAAACCATTGAGCAGTTTCCCGACAGATTTATGGTGGGCAGTGACACTCATGCCCCGGATGAACATCGGTATAACGATGTCATGAAGGAATTTAGAGAGGGCTTGTTCCCTTATTTGCGGCCCGAGACGGTCAAGAAGGTGGCATTTGAGAATGCCGTTAGGGTGTTTGGGCTGAAATAGTGTTGTTTGGTTTGAGTCTTAAGTTGTAATCTCTTCTCTATGGGGACGTAGCTCAGCTGGGAGAGCGTCGCGTTCGCAATGCGAAGGTCGGGAGTTCGATCCTCCTCGTCTCCACCAACGTTAGGCTCACGTCATGACTACTCAGATCCCTCTCATTGGCCTTGGCACCTGGAACATGGGTGAGCGGCGGGCCAGCTTCGTGTCCGAGGTTGACGCGATTCTGCATGCCCTTCGAGTGGGCTACCGACTGATCGATACGGCCGAACTCTATGCTGACGGTGCCTGCGAGCAGGTGGTTGGCGCTGCACTCAAGGCCTTTGGCCGCAACATGCGTGACCGCATCACGGTGGTCTCCAAGGTTCTGCCGTCCAATGCCAGTCGAAAGCAGACCATCACCGCCTGTCAGCGCAGCCTAGACCGTTTGGGGCTGGAACAGATCGACGTCTACCTGCTGCACTGGCACAGCCGTCATCCCTATGCCGAGACCATCGAGGCTTTCCTGACTCTCCAGGAATCGGGGCTGATCAAGCGCTGGGGAGTGAGCAACTTTGATACGGATGATCTGGCCCAGTGGCTCGCCGTCGAGAAGCAGATGGGCATTGCCCCCGAAAAGGGCTGCCTGACCAACCAGGTCTATTACAGCCTGATGGCCCGAGGCCCCGAGTTTGACCTTCTACCCGCCATGCAACAGCGAGATATGCCGCTGATGGCCTACACCCCTCTGGGCTCTGGCGAGTTGGCCTCCCATCCCGAACTGGCTGCATTGGCGAGTTCCATGGGGCTGACCGCCGCGCAACTGGCCTTGTCCTGGGTGGTTCGGTCTGGTCGGGTCTGCGCCATTCCCAAGTCGGTCACCCTGGCGCGCATCACGGAGAACTTTGCGGCAGTGGAGCGCCAGCTGGCAGCCGATGAACTGGCCGCCATGGACCGAATCTTTCCGCCGCCCCGAAGCAAGCAGCCTCTGGCCGTGATTTAGCCTTTTGTGTAGTCCGACTAAAATAACGACATGCTGACGTCGATCAACTCGTCCCTTCCCCGACTGCTATCAATGGGACTGGTTGTTGCACTCACCGCCTGCAGCAGCATCAACCCACAGGAATACGCCTCAACCCTCGATACGCGCTCACCGCTCTACAACACGGCAGAGTGTGAGCAGGCTCGCAAGATGGCCAAGAACTTTGAGGACCGTGACCTGGCGCGCGGTGGAGCGGGAGTGGCTGCTGGCGTGGTGGTCGGTGTGATCGCAGCGCCCATCATGGGCGTGATCGAGACCGATGCCACCCGCAAGAAGCAATCCGTGGTCAATCGCCTCAAGCACGACTGTGAGGGTGTAGTCATTGTTGATGCGACCGATCCCGATCGCAAGACGGTGCTGCCAGCCCGCCAGGCGGCCTCGGTCAAGCGAGCCGAGGAGCAGGCTGCCACGGCGGACATCCGAGCCAGCCGAGCGCTACCGGTTCAAGAGCGTCTGGCCCGACTAGATGACTTACGCGCCAAAAGACTCATCTCCGAAGCCGAGTACGCCAAACAGCGTCAGGCGATTCTGAGCGGCCTGTAGCCCTTACAAAATATCGGATGCGAAGTCGGCCAGTCGGCTGCGCTCGCCTCGCTGCAGGGTCACATGCCCACCGTGGGCCCAGCCCTTGAACCGATCCACCGTGTAGGTCAGGCCCGAGGAGCCTTCGGTGAGGTAAGGCGTATCGATCTGGGCGATGTTGCCCATGCAGACCACCTTCGTGCCAGGACCCGCTCGGGTGATGAGGGCCTTCATCTGCTTTGGTGTCAGGTTCTGGGCCTCATCAATGATCAGGAATTTGTTGATGAAGGTGCGGCCGCGCATGAAGTTCATCGACTTCACCTTGATTCGGGATTTGATCAGATCGGTAGCGGCCGACCGACCCCATTCCCCACCAACACCGCTGCCCTTGTTCAGGACCTCTAGGTTGTCCTCCAGGGCCCCCATCCAGGGCTGCATTTTTTCTTCTTCGGTGCCCGGCAGAAAGCCGATGTCTTCGCCAATCGACACCGTGGCCCTGGTCACAATGATCTCGCTGTAGATCTTGGTCTCTAGGGTCTGCGCCAGTCCGGCCGCCAGGGCCAACAGGGTCTTACCGGTACCGGCCTGACCCAGCAGGGTGACAAAGTCAATCTCTGGGTTCATCAGCAAGGACAGGGCAAAGGCCTGCTCGCGGTTTCTTGCGGTAATGCCCCAGACGGCGTTCTTGGTGTGGCTGTAGTCGCGCAGCACCTGCAGAACAGCCGTGCGACCGGTCACCTCGGTAACGGTGGCGTGCAGGGGGTTGGCACTCTCGTCCCACAAGAACTGGTTGACATGAAACCCGGTACACATGGGCCCGGTGACTCGGTAGAAGGTGGTGCCACCTTGCTGCCAAGACTCCATGTTCTTGCCGTGGGTCTCCCAGAAATCAGGCGGCAGTTGCAGGCTGCCGGTGTAGAGCAGGTCGGCATCGTCGATGACCTGGTCGTTGAAATAGTCCTCGGCTGGCAGGCCCATGGCATGGGCCTTGATCCGAATGTTGATGTCTTTGGACACCAGGACGATCTCGCGATTGGGCTGCTTCACCTTGAGGGCCTTGACCACGCCCAGAATCAGGTTGTCTGCCTTGAAGGTGGCCAGTCCGGTGATGCTCGGCATCTCCAACTGCTCAGTCTGAAAATACAGGCGACCGGTGGCGTCGCTGTGGCCGATGCCATCGAGCGCGATGCCGCGGTCGAGGTGCTGTTCAGCACCGGCCTGAGCCTCGATCAGGGCATCCAGGTTGCGCGACACGGTCCTTACGTTGCGGGCCACCTCGCTCATACCCTTCTTGTGACCATCGAGCTCCTCGAGCGTGGTCATGGGCAGGTAGACGTCATGCTCCTCGAACCGGAAGAGGCTCATGGGGTCGTGCATCAGCACGTTGGTGTCCAGTACAAACATCTTCTTAGGCCCAGCAGGGCCCTTTTTCTTGTGCTTGGCGGCACCCTGGGTTGGCACGGGCAGACCTGCTTTGACACTGGCAGCGACGGCCTTGGAAGGGCCGGGGCGCGGGCTGGTGGGCTGCAGAGGCACCACCTTGGCCGACGGAGGCACTACCAACTCAGTGTCTTCCTCTGCGGGCTTGGCTGCCTTCTTGGGCCGGGCCGCTTTGGCCAGAACGGCCTCGTCGCGTTTAAGGCTGGTAGCGGGCTTGGTGGGGGCCTTGGGCAAGGGCATGGGATGTCGGATCCTCTGTAATGGTTGTGAACTTACTGGTGGAGGGCCCGGGCAGCGCCCAGCACCTCTTCGACGTGGCCGGGTACCTTCACGCCACGCCAGGCTTTGGCCAGCGAACCCTTGGCATCGAATAAAAAGGTGGAACGCTCGATGCCCAGCACCTGCTTGCCGTACATGTTCTTGGTCTTGATGACATCAAAGGCTTTGCAGAGCGACTCATCGGTGTCGGCCACCAGGGCGATCGTCAGACCGTACTTGGCGATGAATTTCTCGTGAGAAGCCAGGCTGTCGCGTGACACGCCAATAACCTGTGTGCCCGCGGCCAGAAAGTCGGGATGTGCGGCCGAAAAATCCTGGCCCTCGATGGTGCAGCCTGGCGTGTCGTCTTTGGGGTAGAAATAGACCACCAGCTGATGGCCGACGTAGGCAGACAGGTTAATCGGACCCAGCGTGGTCTGGATCTCAAGCGAGGGCAGGCGAATCAGGCTCAAGCGCATCTCCTAGAAAAAACAGGGCCGCCACCTGACGGCCCTCGGTTACCAACAGGTTGTAAGTGCGACAGGCGGCATGGGTGTCCATGGACTCCACACCGACCGGGGGTGCATCGGCCCCTGGCGTGGCCAGAGCCAGCAGGTCGTCCTCCTCGGAGCGCGACATGAGCACCGCTGCTAAGTGGGGGGGGAGCAACTGCCCCCGATCGCCTGATCCAATGATCAAGACTTGGGGTGCTGCCTGACGAATACCACGAAGGGTCTTGGCGTCTAGATCCTGGAAGCTTGTGCAGGGGGCTGGCATGGGGGGCTGACCGGGCATGAGCAGGACAGACTGTCGCCAGGGCTGGCCATTGAGGTGGATGCTCTGGGCGTCGTACCCAGTGACGAGGGTGACAGGGGCGCCACCAGCGCTGCTGGGAGGGGCGTCGGCCTGCAATTTGGTCACCATTGGGAACGAGCCTAGCAGACTTTTCTGACTTTTTTGACAGCCCTGCTATCGGCTAAAGTACTGGTTTTACCCAATTTTCTGACTTTCTCGAAGAAGACCGCCCCAATCATGAAGCCCTTCCCACGCATCGAACGCCTGCCACCTTACGTGTTTAACATCACCGGTGAGCTGAAGATGGCCGCCCGACGCCGTGGCGAGGACATCATCGACATGAGCATGGGTAATCCCGATGGGCCCACGCCGCCGCACATCGTCGAGAAGCTGGTCGAGGTCGCCCAGAAGGAACACACCCACGGCTACTCGGTCTCCAAGGGCATTCCGCGCCTGCGTAAAGCCATCACCAATTGGTACCAGGGTCACTACGGCGTGAGCCTAGACCCGGAGTCCGAGGCCATCGTTACCATTGGCTCCAAAGAGGGCCTGGCCCACCTCATGCTGGCCACCCTGGACAAGGGTGACACGGTCTTGGTGCCCAACCCGTCCTACCCCATTCACATCTACGGTGCGATCATCGCCGGCGCAGACATCCGCAGCGTGCGCATGACCGGTGATGTGGATTTCTTTGAGGAATTGGAGCGCGCCATTCGCGAGTCCATTCCCAAGCCCAAGATGATGATTCTGGGCTTTCCCAGCAATCCCACGGCCCGCTGCGTGGAGCTGGAGTTCTTCGAGCGTGTCGTGGCCCTGGCCAAGGAGCACGATATCCTGGTGGTGCATGACCTGGCCTACGCGGACATCACCTTCGATGGCTACAAGGCGCCTTCCATCATGCAGGTGCCCGGGGCCCGTGACGTGGCTGTCGAGTTCTTCACCCTGTCCAAGTCCTACAACATGGCGGGGTGGCGGATTGGTTTTATGGTCGGCAACAAAGAGCTAGTCAGTGCCCTGGCGCGCATCAAGAGTTACCACGACTACGGTACCTTCACGCCCATTCAGGTGGCCTCCGTCATTGCTCTCGAGGGACCGCAGGATTGCGTTGAAGAGGTTCGTCAGAGCTATCAGCGTCGACGCGATGTGCTGGCCAAGGGCCTAATCGAGGCGGGCTGGCCCGTCGAGATCCCCAAAGCCTCGATGTACATCTGGGCCAAGATTCCCGACGCCTACCTCCAAATGGGTTCACTCGAATTCGCCAAAAAGCTGCTCATCGAGGCCAAGGTCGCGGTCTCACCCGGCATCGGCTTTGGCGAATACGGTGACACGCACGTGCGCTTTGCCCTGATCGAAAACGAGCATCGGATTCGCCAGGCGGTTCGCGGTATCAAAGACATGTTTAAAAAAGATGGGCTCATCAAGGTGCCCCAAGAAGAGGGGTCAGACTCATGAGCGCAACCAATTCTGTCAAGCCAGCCCTGCGGGTCGGCCTGGCCGGCCTGGGCACGGTCGGTGGCGGTACCCATGCGGTGCTCACCCGCAATGCCAACGAGATTCGCCGGCGTGCTGGACGCGACGTGCTGATCACAGCGCTGGCCGATCTGGACCAGGACAAGGCACAGGCGATGGCCAAGGCCGTGGCGGCTACCGGACAGCCCGAACCCAAGGTCTTTGCCGATGCCATGGTCATGGCGGCTGATCCCAATGTGGATGTGGTGGTCGAATTGATTGGCGGCTATGGCTTTGCCAAGACGTTGGTCCAGACGGCGATTGCCAATGGCAAGCATGTGGTCACCGCCAACAAGGCGCTGCTCGCTGTCCACGGCAACGAGCTCTTTGGTCAGGCGCAGGACAAGGGCGTGAGCATTGGCTTTGAGGCGGCCGTGGCTGGCGGTATTCCCATCATCAAGGCCCTGCGGGAAGGACTCACCGCCAACCGCATTGAATGGGTGGCCGGCATCATCAACGGCACGACCAACTTCATTCTGTCGGAGATGCGCGACAAGGGCCTGCCCTTTGCCGACGTCTTGGCGGAAGCCCAACGACTGGGTTATGCCGAGGCCGACCCGACCTTTGACATCGAGGGTGTGGATGCTGCTCACAAGATCACCCTGATGTCGTCGATTGCCTTTGGCATGCCGGTCAAGTTTGACCAGGCCCACATCGAGGGCATCACCAAGCTGCAGTCCCAAGACATTCGCTACGCCGAGCAACTGGGCTATCGCATCAAACTGCTGGGGATCACCAAGCGTCGCAGCAACGGCGTGGAGCTGCGAGTCCATCCAACCCTGATCCCCGAAAAGCGCCTGATCGCCAACGTAGAAGGCGCCATGAACGCAGTACTGGTCAAGGGCGATGCGGTAGGCCACACCCTGTACTACGGCAAAGGGGCTGGCAGTGAGCCCACCGCCAGTGCTGTGGTGGCTGACCTGGTCGACCTGGCCCGTGGCCTGGACAGTCCCACCGCTGATCGCGTGCCTCACCTGGCCTTCCAAGCGGATCAGTTGAATGACCTGGCCGTGCTGCCCATCGCGGAGATCGAGTCAGGCTACTACCTGCGACTGCGGGTCGCCGACCAGCCAGGCGTGCTAGCCGACATCACCCGCATCCTGGCTGACAGTGGTATCTCGATCGACGCCTTTATTCAACGCGAGCCGGCTGAGGGCGAAGACCAGACCGATGTCATTTTGCTCACCCATGTCTGCCAAGAGCGGCAGATGCGCCTGGCCATCTCCCAGATCGAGCAGTTGAACACTGTCCTGGCCCCAGCGACCGTGCTGCGAGTGGAGACCTTTGCATGAGCCTGCAGTACCGCTCAACCCGCAGTGACACTCGACTGGGCAGTTTTACCGACATCCTGCTCGAGGGTCTGGCACCTGACGGCGGTCTGGCCATGCCGCAGGCCATTCCGCAGGTCAGTGCCCAGGAGTTGGTCGACTGGTCTGGCCTGAGCTATGCCCAACTGGCCGCTCGTGTCATGCACCGCTTTGCCGATGACCTGCCATTTGAGGTCGTCGAGCGCCTGGCGGCTGCCGCCTACACCGAGCAGACCTTTCATTCCAAGGCCATCGCACCTCTCACGCCGCTGGGCGTCGAGCAGGGTGCTCCACTGGCCTTGCTCGAACTCTCCAATGGTCCAACACTGGCCTTCAAAGACATGGCCATGCAGATGCTGGGCCAACTCTTTGAGTACGTCTTAACCAGTCGCGGTCAGACCTTGAACATCCTGGGGGCGACCAGCGGCGACACGGGCAGTGCCGCCGAGTACGCCATGCGTGGCAAAAAAGCCGTCAATGTCTTCATGCTCTCGCCTCAGGGACGCATGAGCGATTTTCAGCGCGCCCAGATGTATTCGCTGCAGGACCCCAATATCCACAACTGGTCGGTGCCGGGTAGCTTTGATGACTGCCAGGACATGGTCAAGGCGGTCTCGGCTGACCTGGCGTTTAAGTCCAAATACCGGATCGGTACGGTGAACTCCATCAACTGGGCGCGCATCACCGCTCAGGTGGTCTACTACTTTGCCGGGTACTTTCAGGCGGTGCGTCAGTACGGCCTGAAGATGGGCGATGCCGTGGCGGTCAGTGTGCCGTCGGGTAACTTTGGCAATGTGCTCTCGGGCTACGTGGCCAAGCGCATGGGCCTGCCCCTCTCGCGTCTGGTGGTCGCCACCAACGAAAACAATGTACTGGCCGAGTTTTTTAACAGCCTGGTCTATCGGCCTCGCGGGTCGACCGAGACCTATGTGACCAGCAGCCCCAGCATGGACATCAGCAAGGCGTCTAACTTTGAGCGCTATGTCTTTGAGATGCTCAACGGGGATGCAGCTGCCCTGGCCGACCTCTGGCGTCAGCTCTCGTCCACAGGGCAGTTCAGCCTAGCCGACAACCAGACCGTTCGGGATCGGATGGCTGCGTCTGGCCTGGTCGCCGGCGAGAGCAGCCATGCGCAGCGTTTGGCGGCCATTGCCGACATTGACGCGAAGTACAACCGCGTGATTGATCCGCACACAGCCGATGGCATCAACGTCGGACGGCAATACCTACGGGCGGGTGAGCCCATGCTGGTTCTCGAGACGGCCCTGCCGGCCAAGTTCGGTCAGACCATCGAGGAGGCTCTGGGTAGGCCCGCTCCTCGCCGTGCCGGTCTCGAGCAGCTGGAGTCTCTACCCCAACGGGTGGTGGCCGTCACCCAGGACGTTGAGGCACTCAAAGCTCGCATTGCCGAGCAGGCTCTCCTTTAAGAAGGACAAGGGATGAAAAGCCTAGATGACGCGCTGTGGGCTTTGATCGAAAAGGCGCCCCCCGCACCGACCACTGAGCAGATCGCCATTGGTCAGGCCTTGGGCCGTGTGTTGGCCGAGCCGGTTATTGCGGGCTTCGATGTCCCGTCTTTCGACAACAGCCAGATGGACGGGTATGCCGTTCGTCGGGCTGATCTACAGGCGTCGGTTTCGGCAGATGCCTTTGGCCCACTGCCAGTCTCAGCCCGCATCGCGGCTGGTGATCCCGGTCAGCCATTGGCGGCCGGTAGCGTGGCTCGCATCTTTACCGGCGCGCCCATCCCCGATGGGGCGGATGCCGTGATCATGCAAGAGCAGGCTGCGCTGCAGCCCGATGGTCAGGTGGTCTTTTCGGTTCTGCCAGCTGCGGGTGACAACATCCGACCCAGGGCAGGGGACTTGGCGACAGGCCAGCAGGTGTTGGCGCCCGGTATTCGGCTGTCGGCGGCGGACTTGGGATTGATCGCCTCTGTTGGTCATGCCCAAGTGATGGTCTACAAGCCCCTTCGGGTGGCCGTCTTCTCCAGCGGCAACGAGCTGCGTCAGCCTGGTCAGGCCCTAGGGTCAGGTCAGATCTATGACAGCAACCGACCCATGGTCATGGGCTTGGTGGCTGGACTGGGCTGTCAGGTCAGTGACCTGGGCTGCCTGCCTGACAAGTTTCAGGTCACCCGCGATGCCCTGGCGGCCGCGGCCCAAGACCACGACATCATTTTGACCTGCGGTGGGGTCTCGGTTGGTGAGGAGGACCACATCAAGGCCGCCGTGATGGACCAGGGTGAGTTGGACCTCTGGAAGGTGGCCATGAAGCCAGGAAAGCCCTTTGCCTATGGGCGCATTGGGCAGGCCAGCTTCATGGGCATGCCGGGCAATCCGGTCTCGGCCTGGGTGACCTTTGTCATGCTGGTGCGCCCCTTTATCCTCAAAGCCAGCGGTGTGGCCGATCCCATACCCGAGTCCGTCTGGCTGGAGGCGGGCTTTGATTGGCCCAAGCCTGATGCGCGCCAGGAGTTTCTGCGGGCCTGGATCGACGATGAAGGCCGTGTGGCCATTCATCCCAAGCAGAACTCCCAGTTGCTGTCCTCGGTGAGTGGCTCGCGCGGTTTGGTGGAGATCCCCGCCAAAACCCCAATTCAAAAAGGTGACCATGTGCGCTACCTTGGGTTTCCTGGATTACTCGGCTAGCCCCCCCGTTTTCTGATGCCCAAGATCAACCTTCGCCTCTTTGCCTTGTTGCGTGAACAGACCGGTGTCGACCGCGAGTCGCTTCAGACGTCCGCCCAGTCCGTCGCAGCCCTGCGGGCCGAGTTGGTTCAGCGTGGCGGTGCCTGGGCGAGTCTGCAGGAATCCGCTCGGTTCAAGGCAGCCATCAACCAGACCCTGGCTGGTGAAGACCACGCCATTCAGGATGGCGACGAGGTGGCCTTCTTCCCGCCGGTCACCGGCGGTTAGTTCAGGTCAGACCCATCAGACGCCCCGTGAGCCAACAGACCCCTTCAGCCCAACAGAGCCCTCGCGTAGAGGTCTACGAGCACGACTTTGATGTCAGTGCAGAACTCCGGGTCCTTCGAACAAGGCCGGATGGCGAGCCCGACACCCGGGTCGGCGCTGTGGCGAGCTTCGTGGGCACCGTGCGCGACCTGAACCAGGGTGATGCCGTGGCCATGCTCACGCTGGAGCACTACCCCGGCATGACCGAAAAGAGCATCGAGGAGATCATCGACCAGGCCTGTGAACGCTGGCCTTTGTTTGGGGTCAAGGTGATTCACCGAGTGGGGCCGCTCAAGCCCGCTGATCAGATTGTCTTTGTGGGGGTCACCAGCGCTCACCGTGAGGCTGCCTTGCAGGCATGTGCCTTTGTCATGGACTATCTCAAGACCCTGGCACCGTTTTGGAAGAAAGAAGCACTGCCGGGCCAGGAGAGTCGCTGGGTAGACGCCCGAGAGAGCGATCAGAAGGCCGCCGACCGGTGGCAGAAGGCCTAGTTCTGTAGCCAGCCGCGACCGCAGGAGGGGCTTGGCAGAGGCCCGGCCTTGAAATTCCCCCATCCGGCCCCATTTATCTGAGTAACCCGTGGCGTCGATCGCCACACCCTGATCAAAGGATGCTCAGATGCGTTTAGACAAGCTCACCACAGGATTCCAGCAAGCCCTGGCCGATGCCCAGAGCCTGGCGCTCGGCCAAGACAACCCAGCCATTGAGCCACTACACCTGCTGTTGGCCCTGCTCGAACAGGCCGATGGCCCCAGCCGCTCGCTGCTCTCGCGGGCCGGCGTCAACGTTCAAAAGCTGACCCAGGCCGCGCGGACTGGCTTGGAGCGTCTGCCCAAGGTCCAGCAGGCCTCTGGCGACATTCACATTGGCAGCGAGCTTCAGCGACTGCTCAACCTGACCGACCGTGAGGCCAGCAAGCGTGGCGATCAGTTCATTGCCAGTGAACTCTTTCTATTGGCCCTGGCCGATGACAAGTCCGACGCCGCCAAGCTGCTGCGTGACCACGGACTGTCTCGCAAGAACCTGGAACTTGCCATTGACGCGGTCCGTGGCGGATCGGGCGTGGACTCTGCTGATGCCGAGGGGCAGCGCGAGTCGCTCAAGAAATACACCATCGACCTGACCGAGCGGGCCTTGGCGGGCAAGCTCGACCCCGTGATCGGCCGCGACGATGAGATTCGCCGCTGCATTCAGATCCTTCAGCGTCGGACCAAGAACAACCCGGTGTTGATCGGTGAGCCTGGTGTGGGCAAGACGGCCATTGTCGAAGGCTTGGCCCAGCGGATCGTCAATGGCGAGGTGCCCGAGGGCCTCAAGGGCAAGAAGGTGCTCAGTCTGGATATGGCTGCGCTGCTGGCCGGTGCCAAGTTTCGAGGCGAATTCGAGGAGCGCCTGAAGGCGGTCCTCAAGGATGTTGCCGCCATGGCCGAGCAGGGCGCTCATCCCATTGTCTTCATCGACGAGATTCACACCATGGTCGGAGCCGGCAAGGCCGAGGGGGCTATGGATGCGGGCAACATGTTGAAGCCCGCCCTGTCACGCGGTGAGCTGCACTGCATTGGCGCGACCACGCTAGACGAATACCGCAAGTACATCGAAAAAGATGCCGCCCTGGAGCGCCGCTTCCAGAAGGTGTTGGTGGGCGAGCCCACCGTTGAGGCCACGATTGCCATTCTGCGTGGCCTACAAGAGCGCTACGAACTGCACCATGGTGTGGACATCACCGACCCGGCCATTGTGGCCGCGGCCGAGCTCTCGCATCGCTACATCACCGACCGCTTTCTGCCGGACAAGGCGATTGACCTGATCGATGAGGCTGCCAGCCGCATCAAGATGGAGATCGACTCCAAGCCTGAGGTGATGGACAAGCTCGATCGTCGACTGATTCAGCTCAAGATCGAGCGCGAGGCGGTTCGCAAGGAAAAAGACGAGGCCTCCAAAAAGCGCTTCGAGCTCATCGAGCAAGAGATCGAGCGTCTGGAGCGCGAGCTCGCCGATCTGGAAGAAGTCTGGAAGAGCGAGAAGGCGGCTGTCCAGGGCTCACAGAGCATCAAGGAAGAAATTGAAAAGCTGCGCCTGGAGATCGAGCAGTTCACCCGCAAGGGCGACTGGCAGAAGGTTAGCGAACTGCAGTACGGCCGGCTGCCCGAGCTGGAGGCTCGCCTGAAGGCGGCAGATGCCAAGGAGCAGGGCGCCGAGGCCGGCAAACCCAAGCTGCTGCGGACCCAGGTGGGAGCCGAGGAGATCGCTGAGGTGGTCTCACGGGCCACAGGGATTCCTGTGTCCAAGATGATGCAAGGCGAGCGTGAAAAACTGCTGGGCATGGAGTCCCACCTGCACAAGCGGGTGGTAGGCCAAGACGAGGCCGTACGCCTGGTCAGCGATGCCATTCGTCGCTCGCGCGCTGGTCTGTCCGACCCCAACCGTCCCTATGGCTCCTTTCTGTTCCTTGGGCCCACGGGGGTTGGTAAGACCGAGCTCTGCAAGGCGCTGGCCCAGTTTCTCTTTGATTCCGAAGAGCACCTGGTTCGCATCGACATGAGCGAGTTCATGGAGAAGCACTCGGTCTCACGGCTTATTGGGGCCCCGCCGGGATATGTCGGTTATGAAGAGGGCGGCACGCTGACCGAGGCTGTGCGTCGCAAGCCCTACAGCGTGATTCTGCTGGACGAGGTGGAAAAGGCGCACCCCGATGTCTTCAACGTGCTGCTGCAGGTGCTCGACGACGGCCGGCTGACCGACGGTCAGGGGCGCACGGTGGACTTTCGCAATACAGTGGTGGTCATGACCAGCAACCTAGGCTCACCCGAAATCCAGCGCCTCGCTGGCCAGCCCAATGACCAGATCAAAGAGGCCGTCATGGCCGAGGTCAAGGGCCATTTCCGACCAGAGTTCATCAATCGGATCGACGAGATCGTGGTCTTCCATGCCCTGGATGCCGCCAATGTCCGCAGCATTGCGGACATTCAGTTGCAGCGTCTGGCGGCTCGGCTGGCCGAGCGCGACCTGCGTCTCGAGGTCTCTGCTGAGGCGCTCGATGAGATCGCCAAGGTGGGCTTTGACCCGCTCTTCGGGGCCAGGCCACTGAAGCGGGCCATCCAGTCTCAGATCGAGAACCCTGTGGCCAGGCTGATTCTGGAGGGCCGATTTGGGCCCAACGATGTGGTCCCGGTGGATGTCAAAGACGGAGCCTTTAGCTTCGAGAGGGTGGTGCACTGATGCAGTCGGCCGGCCTCTGGCGGCGCTTTGTCTGCATGGGCTACGAGGGCTTCTTGCTGCTGGGCCCGACCCTGGTCTTGGGCTTTCTCTATGCCGTGATCGTCGGGCAGGACCAGGGGCATCCCGGTCATGAGGAGCTCAAGCGCACCGGCCTGCAGGTCCTGATGCTCAGCACCTACCTGGCCTACTTTGTCTGGGGCTGGGCCAAGGGACGGGTCACCCTGCCCATGCAGACCCTGGGCCTGCGCCTGGTGGATGCCCAGTCAGGCGGCCCGGTCTCCGTCCGCCAGGCCTTGATTCGGGGCCTGGTGGGCCCGGTCTCGGTCTTTACGGGCCTTTGGCTGGTGGTCGGCCTGTTGCGGCCCGATCGTCAGACCCTGCATGACTGGGCAGCCGGCACCCGGCTTGTCTACCAGCCACGTTCTCGATAGACTATCGGGCTTGCAGATTGAACCGTCAGGGCAGGGCCCACAAGGCCCGCGCCCTGCCGATCCATCAGCTCCAAGGCCCCGTCGCAAGGCCTGTGTCGCTGGCAGGGGTCCAGAGTCGTTCTAAACCCTTCGCGAGTGGCGCCGGCGGTCGGGGATTACTAGAACTGTTTAGGACCGACCACATATGGAAATGACAGGCGCAGAAATCCTGGTGAAGTGTCTCCAGGAAGAAAAGATTGAGCACCTCTTTGGCTACCCCGGTGGCGCCGTGCTCTACATCTACGATGAAATCTTTAAGCAGGACAAGGTCAAGCACATTCTGGTGCGACACGAGCAGGCGGCCGTTCATGCAGCCGATGCCTATTCGCGCTCCAGCAAAAAGACCGGTGTCTGCATTGTGACCAGCGGGCCAGGCCTGACCAATGCCGTGACCGGTATTGCCACGGCCTACATGGACTCGATTCCCATGGTCATCATCTCGGGTCAGGTGCCCACGCATGCCATTGGCCTCGATGCCTTCCAGGAATGCGACACCGTTGGCATCACCAGACCCTGTGTCAAACACAATTTCTTGGTCAAGGACGTCAAAGACTTGGCGACCACCATGAAAAAGGCTTTCCACATTGCCACCACCGGCCGTCCCGGCCCCGTGCTCGTCGATGTGCCCAAGGACGTCACCCGCGATCGCTGCAAGTTTGACTACCCCAAGTCCGTCAGCATGCGGTCCTACAACCCCGTGGTCAAAGGCCATTCGGGTCAGATAAAAAAGGCCGTTCAGATGATCCTGGGTGCCGAGCGCCCCATGATCTACACGGGCGGTGGCGTGATCCTGGCCAATGCAGCCGAGGAGCTCAACGAACTGGTCGACCTGTTGGGTTATCCGTGCACCAACACCCTCATGGGTCTGGGGGCCTACCGCGCCAGCGACAAAAAGTTTCTCGGCATGCCGGGCATGCACGGCACCTACGAGTGCAACATGGCCATGCAGCACTGCGACGTCTTGGTGGCCATTGGCGCGCGCTTTGACGACCGTGTGATTGGCAACCCCAAGCACTTTGCCCAGAACCCTCGCAAGATCATTCACGTGGACATTGACCCGTCGAGCATCTCCAAGCGCGTCAAGGTCGACACGCCGATCGTCGGTGATGTCAAAGAGGTCATGGCCGAGCTGCTGAGTCAGTTGAAGGAAGCCATGGTCGCTGGTCAGAAGCCGGCCGCCAAGCATCTGGAATCCTGGTGGAAGCAGATCGAAGACTGGCGCAAGCTCGACTGCCTGGGCTACAAGAACAGCACCGAGGTCATCAAGCCCCAGTCGGTCGTGGAGACTGTCTGGCGTCTGACCAAGGGCGATGCCTTTGTGACCAGTGACGTGGGCCAGCACCAGATGTGGGCTGCGCAGTATTACCGCTTCGACAAACCCCGCCGTTGGATCAACTCCGGTGGTCTGGGCACCATGGGTGTGGGGCTGCCCTATGCCATGGGCGTCAAATTTGCCAACCCCGACTCCGAGGTGGTCTGTATCACCGGCGAGGCCTCGATTCAGATGAACATTCAGGAGCTCTCGACCTGCCAGCAGTACCGCATTCCGGTCAAGATCGTGAACCTGAACAACCGCTACCTGGGCATGGTCCGGCAGTGGCAAGAGATCGAGTATGGCTCGCGCTATTCCGAGTCCTACATGGATTCACTGCCCGACTTCGTCAAGCTGGCTGAGTCCTATGGCCACGTGGGCATGCGCATTGAGAAGCCCGCCGACGTTGAGCCGGCCATCAAAGAAGCCTTGGCCCTCAAAGATCGTCTGGTCTTTATGGACTTCATCACCGACCAGACTGAAAACGTCTGGCCCATGGTGCAGGCAGGCAAGGGTCTGACCGAGATGCTGCTCGGCTCAGAGGACCTTTAAGGAGACCAGGCGATGAAACACATTATTTCTCTGTTGATTGAAAACGAGCCTGGTGCCCTGTCTCGCGTGGTGGGTCTGTTCTCCGCCCGTGGTTACAACATCGAGACGCTCACGGTGGCCCCCACAGAAGACCTCTCGCTCTCGCGCATGACCATCGTCACCCGCGGGTCCGAGGAGATCATCGAGCAGATCACCAAGCACCTGAACCGCCTCATCGAGGTGGTGAAGGTCATCGACTTGTCGGATCACCCGCACATCGAGCGCGAGCTCATGCTGATCAAGGTGCGGGCGGTTGGCAAGGAGCGTGAAGAGATGAAGCGCATGGCAGACATCTTCCGTGGCCGCATCATCGACGTCACCGACAAGACTTACACCATCGAACTCACGGGCGACAGCACCAAACTCGATGCCTTCATCGAGGCCCTAGAGGCCGATGTCATTTTGGAAACGGTCAGAACCGGTAGCTCTGGTATCTCCCGTGGCGAGCGCATTCTGCGCGTCTAACGATTACTTGAAAGGAAAACACACATGAACGTGTTCTATGACAAAGACTGTGACCTGTCGCTTCTCAAAGGCAAAAAAGTGGCCATCATTGGCTACGGCTCCCAGGGCCATGCCCATGCCCAGAACCTGAACGACAGCGGCGTGAACGTCGTCGTCGGCGTGCGCAAGGGCGGACCCTCCTGGGCCAAGGTCGAGAAGGCTGGCCTGAAGGTCGCCGAGATCCGTGATGCCGTCAAAGACGCTGACGTGGTCATGCTGCTCATGCCCGACGAGACCATCGCCTCGGTCTACAACGCCGACGTGGCTCCGGTCATCAAAGAAAACGCGGCCCTGGCCTTCGCCCACGGCTTTAACGTTCACTATGGCCAGGTCGTGCCCCGCGCCGATCTCGACGTGATCATGATCGCCCCCAAGGCACCTGGTCACACCGTTCGCCACACCTACACCTTGGGTGGCGGCGTACCCTGCCTGATTGCGATTCACCAAGACGTCACCGGCAATGCCCGCAACGTGGCCCTGGCCTACGCCAGCGCCATCGGCGGCGGCAAGGCTGGCATCATCCAGACCAACTTCCGTGAAGAGACCGAGACCGATCTGTTCGGTGAGCAGGCCGTGCTCTGCGGCGGTACCGTTGAGCTGATCAAGGCTGGCTTTGAGACACTGGTCGAAGCCGGTTACGCGCCCGAAATGGCCTACTTTGAGTGTCTGCATGAGCTCAAGCTGATTGTCGACCTGATCTATGAGGGCGGCATTGCCAACATGAACTACTCCATCTCCAATAACGCCGAGTACGGTGAATACGTCACCGGTCCACGCGTGGTCACCGAAGACACCAAGAACGCCATGCGTCAGTGTCTGCGTGACATCCAGACGGGCGAGTACGCCAAGAGCTTCATTCTGGAAAACAAGGCTGGCGCTCCCACGCTGCAGTCGCGTCGTCGCCTGACCGCCGAGCATCAGATTGAGCAAGTCGGCGAGAAGCTGCGCGCCATGATGCCTTGGATCAAGGCCAACAAGATGGTTGACCAGAGCCGCAACTAAATGAGCGACATCACCCAGTACCCCCATCCCATCATTGCCCGTGAGGGATGGTTCTACCTGAGCCTCTCGGTGACGGCAGCCGTCTTGGCGACCGTCTTCGGGGCGGGGGCCTGGGCGATTCCGCTGTGGGTCATTGCCATTTTTGTGTTGCAGTTCTTCCGGGATCCCGCCCGGATTCCGGCGGCAGACCCCCGTGCTGTGGCCTCGCCGGCTGATGGCCGTGTGGTCTTTGTGGGTCAGGCCGCTGATCCCATCACCGGGACTGACAGCCTGAAGATCAGTGTCTTTATGAACGTCTTCAACGTTCACTCCAACCGCGCCCCAGTGGCAGGTCAGATCAAGCGAGTGGCGTATTTTCCGGGCAAGTTTTTCAATGCCGACCTGGACAAGGCCTCGACCGAGAACGAGCGCAATGCCATCGTCATTCAGGACGCCAAGGGCCGCTCTCTGACTTGTATCCAGATTGCCGGCCTCATTGCCCGTCGAATCCTGTGCTACGTCCAAGAGGGCGACTCGGTTCAGCGGGGCATGCGTTACGGCTTTATTCGGTTTGGCTCGCGTGTCGACATCTACATGCCGGTTGGCTCACGTCCCTTGGTCAGTCTGGACGAGAAGGTCAGTGCCCACAGCACGGCGCTTGCACTCTGGCCAGACGACGCCCAAGATGCGGGACATGCAAACGCGTAACCCACGCCGGCGGCAGAGCATCTATCTGCTGCCCAATCTGTTCACCACCGCCTGCCTGTTCAGTGGCTTCTACGCCATTGTCATGGCCATGAACAACCAGTTCGCCCAGGCCTCGGTAGCGATCTTTGTCGCCATGGTGCTCGACAGCCTGGACGGCCGGGTGGCCCGTCTGACCAACACAACGAGTGACTTCGGGGCCAACTACGACAGCCTGGCGGACATGGTGTCGTTTGGCGTGGCACCGGCCCTCATTGCCTACGAATGGGCCTTGCAGGGCATGGGCAAGCTGGGCTGGCTGGCTGCTTTTATTTATGTCGCGGGTGCGGCCTTGCGCCTGGCCCGTTTCAACACCAACGCGGCAGTTATCGACAAGCGGTTTTTCCAGGGGTTGCCCAGCCCGGCGGCAGCAGCCCTGGTGGCCGGGTTGATCTGGCTGGTCACGGACCTGCGCGAGACCCGGTTCATCACCCATGCGGTGACGGATTTGCGCTGGCTGGTCTGGGGGCTGACCGTTTATGCAGGCGTCACCATGGTGAGCAGCGTGCCGTTTTACAGCTTCAAGGACATCAACCTGCGCAAAAGCGTACCCTTTATCTTCATTGCCCTGGGTGCGTTGGTGTTGGTGCTCATCTCGCAAGACCCGCCATCCATGCTCTTCTTGCTGGTCTCAGCCTACGGGCTGTCTGGCTATGCCGTGTTCCTGTGGCAAAAATCCCACGGGGCCAAGGTGGTTTTGTTTGCAGACACCGAAAAGAAAGACTTATAGTCTGGCTATGGCATTCGAAACCTTTGCCCTTTCTGCCGTTTTCCTACTGAGCCTGCTAGGTCTAGCCGCTCAGCGGGGTCGACTGCGCCGCGCGCGCTCCTAAGACCCCCCTCGCTGGCCGTCCGCACCAGCCAAGCCTTCAGCGGACATACAATCTCAACCAAGTTTCCAGTTCGCACCGGGCTGCCGGTTTGTTGTCTCACCAGGCTTATTCCAGCCTGACTTCAGCAGCCGGACCAGTGCGACGTCGATAAAAAAGGATGCAGCCATGACTGAGCAATTGATCATTTTTGACACCACCTTGCGAGATGGTGAACAGAGCCCCGGGGCCTCCATGACCAAGGACGAGAAAGTCCGAATCGCCCGTCAGCTCGAGCGCCTGCGTGTCGATGTCATCGAGGCCGGATTCGCAGCAGCCAGTCCGGGTGACTTCGAGGCGGTCCGGGCGGTTGCCGAATCCATCAAGGACAGCACGGTCTGCTCATTGGCCCGCGCCACCGAGAAGGACATTCGGACGGCTGGTGAGGCCGTGGCCCCGGCTGCCAAAAAGCGCATTCACACCTTTATCGCCACCAGCCCCATCCACATGGAGAAAAAGCTGCGCATGAGCCCCGACCAGGTCGTCGAGGCTGCCGTGGCAGCGGTCAAGTTCGCGGGCCAGTTCACCGATGACGTCGAGTTTTCCGCCGAGGACGCAGTCCGCTCCGACATCGACTTTTTGATTCGGGTCTTTGGTGAGGTCATCAAGGCGGGTGCTCGCACCATCAATGTGCCCGATACGGTGGGCTACAGCGTGCCGGGGCAGTGGGGCGATCGCATGGCGCAGCTCATTGCCAAGACACCTGGCGCCAAGAATGTGGTCTGGTCGACCCATTGCCACAACGACCTGGGCATGGCTGTGGCCAATTCGCTTCAGGCGGTTTTGGCCGGTGCCCGTCAGGTGGAGTGCACCATCAATGGCTTGGGCGAGCGGGCTGGCAACGCCAGCCTCGAGGAAATCGTCATGGCCGTGAAGACCCGCAAGGATGTCTTTGGCTGTGACAGCAACATCGACACATCGCAGATCGTCCCCGCCTCGCGTCTGGTCTCGCAGATCACCGGCTACCCGGTTCAGCCCAACAAGGCCATCGTGGGCGCCAACGCCTTTGCCCACGAGTCCGGCATTCACCAAGACGGCGTGCTCAAGCATCGCGAGACCTACGAGATCATGCGGGCTGAAGACGTGGGTTGGACGGCCAACCGCATTGTGTTGGGCAAGCTCTCTGGCAGGAACGCCTTCCGCCAGCGCTTGCAGGCCATTGGCATTGAACTCGAGAGCGAGCAGGCCTTGAACGAGGCCTTTGCCCGGTTCAAGGAGCTCGCCGATCGCAAGTCCGAGATCTTCGATGAGGACCTCCAGGCCTTGGTCATGGGGGAGGTCGAGGAAAAAGACGACAAGTTCAAGCTGGTCTCCTTGGCGCAGCACTCCGAGATGGGTGAAAAGCCTGTGAGCAAGGTGGTCTTCTCGATTGATGGCAAGGAGGTCGCCTCCGAGTCCCAGGGCAATGGGCCGGTCGACGCCACCGTCCGCGCCATTGAGCACCAGGTCAAGAGTGGGGCAGAGCTGCTCCTCTTCTCGGTCAACGCCATCACCACGGGTACCGAGTCGCAGGGCGAAGTCACCATGCGACTCTCCAAAGATGGCCGGATCGTCAACGGCATGGGGGCTGACCCCGACATCGTGGTGGCCTCGGCCCGGGCTTACCTCAACGCCCTCAACCGGCTGGCCACGGCGCCCAAGGCCAACCCCCAGCAGCCCTGAGTCCAGGCCAGGGCCTGCCAGCGATGGCGGGCCCGGCTGTTTGGCAGTGGTGGGGGGACAAGACAGTCTTTGGTCGGGCTGGCCTGTTGCGCTGCCACGGGAATTCCCCTATACTCGGCGCTCTCAAGTTGTTGAAAAAGCACGGTGTGCCCTGGCAGGTGCACCGCAAGTCCACCCCTTAAAAGGAATGCCACATGTCCGTCGTTACGCCTCAAAAAACGGCTAAAAAAGCCGAAATCGTCACCTCTTTCGCCCGTGCTCAGGGCGACACCGGATCCCCGGAAGTCCAGGTTGCTTTGCTCACCAACCGAATCAACGAACTCACCGAGCATTTCAAATCGCATGCCAAAGACCATCACTCGCGTCGCGGCCTGCTCAAAATGGTCAGCCGCCGTCGCAAGCTGCTCGACTACATCAAGCGCACCAACCTGCCAACCTACCGCTCTCTGATCGAGCGTCTGGGCCTGCGTAAGTAATGACAGATCAGCCAGTTCAGAGCACCAAGCTGAGCTGGCTTTTTTGTTGCTGTCTCCCTGGCCCAGGTCGGGTAGTCGGCCCGCAGGGGCTGCAGGTGGATGAGTGGCTTGCAATCTATTGATAAAGGAACAAACGTGTTCAACATTGCAAAAGAATCCTTCCAGTACGGCCAACACACTGTCACGCTAGAAACCGGTGAGATTGCTCGCCAGGCGGGTGGTGCTGTGGTCGTCAACATCGATGACACCGTGGTGCTGGCCACCGTGGTAGCGGCCAAGTCGGCCAAACCTGGCCAGGACTTCTTCCCCCTGACCGTCGACTACATGGAAAAGACCTACGCTGCGGGCAAGATCCCCGGTGGGTTTTTCAAGCGTGAAGGCCGCCCCAGCGAAAAAGAAACGCTGACCAGCCGCCTGATCGACCGTCCCATTCGTCCGCTGTTCCCCGAGGGCTTTTACAACGAAGTCCAGGTGGTCGCGACGGTCATGTCGCTCAACCCCGAGGTCGACCCTGACATCGCCGCCATGATCGGCGCGTCTGCTGCGCTGGCTATCTCTGGTGTGCCCTTCAATGGCCCCATTGGTGCGGCCCGCGTTGGCTACATCAACAACCAGTACGTCCTCAACCCAACCCTGAGCCAGCTCAAGGACTCCCGCATGGACCTGGTGGTCGCCGGTACCGAGTCTGCTGTTCTCATGGTCGAGTCCGAGGCTGATCAACTGCCCGAAGACGTCATGCTGGGTGCTGTGGTCTTTGGCCACGAGCAGATGCGTGCCGCCATTGATGCCATCAACCGTCTGGTTGAAAAGGCCGGCAAGCCCGAGTGGGACTGGCAGCCAGCCGCCAAAGACGAAGAGGCGGTCTCTCGCATCAAGGCCCTGGCCGAAGCCGACCTCAAGGCGGCCTATGGTCTGCGCAACAAACAAGAGCGCTCCCAGCGCATCAAAGAGATCTACGCCAAGGTCGAGGAGACCGTCAGCGCCGAGTCGGCCGCTGCCGGCAAGAGCCTGGACGGCAACCTGATCGCCGACACCCTGTTTGGTCTGGAGTCCGCCGTCGTTCGCGGCCAGATCCTCAATGGCGAGCCCCGCATCGACGGTCGTGACACCCGCACCGTTCGTCCCATCGAGATCCGCACCGGCGTGCTGCCCCGGACCCACGGTTCCGCGCTCTTCACCCGTGGCGAGACGCAGGCTATGGTGGTCGCCACCCTGGGTACTAACCGTGACGAGCAGATCATCGACGCGTTGTCCGGTGAGTATCGTGATCGCTTCATGCTCCACTACAACATGCCCCCATATGCCACTGGCGAATGCGGTCGTGTGGGTACGCCCAAGCGCCGCGAGATTGGCCACGGTCGTCTGGCCAAGCGCGCTCTGGCGGCTGTTCTGCCCAACCCCGAGGACTTCGCCTACGCCATGCGCGTGGTCTCCGAGATCACCGAGTCCAACGGCTCGTCGTCCATGGCCTCGGTCTGTGGCGGCTGTCTGGCCCTGATGGATGCCGGCGTGCCCATGAAGGCGCATGTGGCTGGTATTGCCATGGGTCTGATCAAAGAAGGTGGCCGGTTTGCCGTGCTGACCGACATCCTGGGTGACGAAGATCACCTGGGTGACATGGACTTCAAGGTGGCTGGCTCCGAGATCGGCGTCACGGCCCTGCAGATGGACATCAAGATTCAGGGCATCACCAAAGAAATCATGCAGGTGGCGCTGGCCCAGGCCCAAGAAGCCCGTCTGCACATCCTGGGCAAGATGAAGGGTGCGATGGGTGAGGCTCGTTCCGAGCTCTCCGAGTTTGCCCCCCGTCTGTATCAGATGAAGATCAACCCCGAGCGCATCCGTGATGTGATCGGCAAGGGTGGCGCCACCATCCGTTCGATCACCGAAGAGACCGGCACCACCATCGACATTCAGGAAGACGGCTCCATCACCATTGCGGCCACTTCTGGCGATGCCGCTCGTGCCGCCATGTCCAAGATCGAAGAGCTCACGGCCGAAGTCGAAGTGGGCAAGACCTACGAGGGTACGGTTCTGCGTCTGCTCGAGTTCGGTGCCATCGTTCAGATCCTGCCCGGTAAGGACGGTCTGCTGCACATCTCCCAGATTGCCAACGAGCGCGTCAACCAGGTCTCTGACTATGTCAAAGAAGGCCAGGTCGTCCGCGTCAAGGTCATCGAGGCCGATGACAAGGGTCGTCTGCGTCTGTCCATGAAGGCTCTGCTGGAGCAGAACCCCGAGGGACAGCCTGCAGCAGGCGAGGGCGCTGCTGAGTAAGTCAACGGGACAGCCTGTCATGACCGCACGTAAGCCCTTGGCCCTGGGTAACTGGAAGATGAATGGCGACATGGTCGCCAACGAGCAGCTCATGAGTGGGCTGCTCGAGTCATCGGCCTTGCTCATGACTGGCGGTGCGATTCAGGCTGGCTTTGCTGTACCAGCGCCTTATCTTTTTCAGGCCGCTGTTCGGCTCAAGGGCACCGGTTTTCTCTGGGGCGCCCAAGACTGTTCAGATCAAGCCAACGGCGCCTACACGGGCGAGATCAGCACGGCCATGCTGCAAGACTTTGAGGCGGGCTTCTGTCTGGTCGGGCACTCCGAGCGTCGAGCCCGCCACCACGAGACAGACCAGCAGATTGGCGCCAAGCTCAAGGCCTTGCTGGCCGCCGGGGTTATGCCTGTCCTCTGCGTGGGTGAGTCGCTGGAGCAGCGCGAGTCGGGTCTGGCCGTCCAGGTTGTCTGTGATCAGGTGTTGGCAGCCCTCAAGGGACTCAAAACCGAAGAGTTGGTGCAGCTGGCGGTGGCCTACGAGCCCATCTGGGCCATCGGGACGGGCAAGACAGCCAGTGCTGCGGATGCCCAGGCCATGCACGCTGCCATTCGGCAGGCCTTAGGTCAGCTCGATGCCAAAGCGGCTGGCCAGATGCGCATTCTCTACGGCGGCAGTGTCAAGGCCGCCAACAGCGCAGAGTTGTTTGCCCAACCGGATATCGACGGTGGTCTGGTGGGCGGTGCCTCGCTGGACGTGAAAGAAATGACCGGCATCCTGCAGGCGGCCAACACACGTGCCGCTAGCCTGGGTCTGGTCCAACAGAATTCTTAGAGCAAGGAAGCATAAAGATGACTTGGGTTGTCAGTTTTCTAATGGTGGTGCAGGTGGTGGCGGCTTTGGCCATCATCGTCCTGGTCTTGCTACAGCAGGGCAAGGGAGCCGACATGGGTGCGGCCTTTGGATCGGGCTCAGCCGGCTCCGTGTTCGGCTCTAGTGGCTCGGCCAACTTCCTGTCTCGATCCACCGCCATCATGGCCGTGGTCTTCTTTGCCAGCACGCTTGCTTTGGCACAGTTTGGCGCCCGGGATATCCGCAGACCGGCGGGTGGAACAGGTATCATGGAGTCTATTCCGGGATCGACGTCGGTACCCGCAGCGCAGGATCAGGGAGCGGCTGCCAACAAGCCCCCCCAGCCTGCTACGGCGGCCGATCAGATCCCCAAAAAGTAGCATTCAGTAGCACCCAGATGGTAGCCAGACGCTTCTTGCAGAATGCGGCTGGTCCAAGGAGACAACAAGCTGTAATTAAAACGTCGTGCCGACGTGGTGGAATTGGTAGACACGCTATCTTGAGGGGGTAGTGGCGAAAGCTGTGCGAGTTCGAGTCTCGCCGTCGGCACCAAACGAACAAATAGGCAGCAGCTGCGAGCCGTCGGCTTGCGGACTGTACCGGGGAGTCTTGAAAGGAGACTTATGAGCTTAGAGCCGTATTTGCCGGTTCTGTTGTTCATTCTCGTGGGCATCGCCGTCGGCGTAGGTCCCATGCTGCTAGGTGCTCTCATCGGCCCGCACCGGCCCGATGCGCAAAAGCTCTCGCCATATGAGTGTGGCTTTGAGGCTTTCGAAGACGCCCGCATGCAGTTCGACGTGCGCTATTACCTCGTCGCTATTCTCTTCATTCTGTTTGACCTCGAGATCGCCTTTCTCTTCCCCTGGGCGGTCAGTCTCAAAGAAATCGGTTTCTTCGGATTCATGGCCATGATGGTCTTTCTGGCCATCTTGGTGCTGGGCTTCATCTATGAGTGGATGAAGGGCGCCCTGGACTGGGAATAAACGCAAAACGGCAGACAGCGAGACAACATGGCGATCGACGGCATTCTCAAACAAGGTTTTATCACCACCACTGCTGACCAGGTCATCAACTGGACTCGCACGGGTTCGCTCTGGCCCATGACCTTTGGTCTGGCCTGCTGCGCGGTGGAGATGATGCATGCTGGTGCCTCGCGTTACGACCTTGACCGCTTCGGTGTGGTCTTTCGACCCAGCCCCCGCCAGTCTGACGTCATGATCGTGGCTGGCACCCTCTGCAACAAGATGGCCCCCGCCTTGCGCAAGGTTTACGACCAGATGCCCGAGCCCCGTTGGGTGATCAGCATGGGGTCCTGTGCCAATGGTGGTGGCTATTACCACTACTCCTATTCGGTGGTCCGTGGCTGCGACCGAATCGTGCCGGTCGACATCTACGTGCCGGGCTGCCCGCCAACGGCCGAGGCCTTGCTCTACGGCATCATCCAGCTCCAACAAAAAATCAAGCGCACCAACACCATCGCGCGCGACTAGTTCAGGAACCAGACCGCCTCATGGACGCCAACCAAACCACTGCTGCCGAACAGGCCCCCGACACTGGCGCTGCAGCCAATCCGCTGGTCGGTCGGGTACATGGCCTGGCCCCCAATCTCACAGTGACCGAGAGTTATGGCGAGGTGACGGTCACCGTGCCGGCCAGCAGCTACCAGGCTCTCGCATTGTTGTTGCGCGATCAGCCAGACCTTCAATTCGAGACCCTGATCGACCTTTGTGGCGTGGACTACCAGGGTTACAAAGACGGTCAGTACCAGGGCCCTCGGTTTGCGGTGGTCACCCATCTCCTGTCCGTCGTGCACAACCGTCGGATTCGTCTGAGGGTCTTTGCACCAGACGACCACATGCCCGTCGTGGACTCACTGACCGAGGTTTGGCCGGCTGCCAACTGGTATGAGCGCGAGGCCTTCGATCTGTATGGCGTGGCCTTTCAGGGTCATCCAGACCTGCGCCGCATCCTGACCGACTACGGCTTTATCGGGCACCCTTTCCGAAAAGATTTCCCGCTGTCTGGCTATGTCGAGATGCGCTATGACCCCGAGCAGAAGCGAGTGGTCTATCAGCCGGTCACCATTGAGCCCAGAGACATCACACCGCGCGTGATCCGAGAAGAGAGCTATGGCCGACATTAAGAACTACACCCTGAACTTCGGTCCGCAGCACCCAGCTGCTCACGGGGTTTTGCGCCTGGTGCTGGAGCTCGATGGCGAGGTCGTTCAGCGGGCTGACCCGCACATTGGCCTGCTACACCGTGGCACTGAGAAGCTGGCCGAGTCCAAGACCTTCTTGCAGTCGGTACCCTACATGGACCGCCTGGATTACGTCTCCATGATGTGCAACGAGCATGGTTATGTCATGGCCATTGAAAAGCTCTTGGGGGTCGATGTACCCGTTCGGGCCCAGTACATCCGGGTCATGTTTGACGAAATCACCCGCATCCTGAACCACCTGCTGTGGATTGGTGCTCACGGTCTGGACGTTGGCGCCATGGCGGTGTTTCTGTATGCCTTCCGTGAGCGCGAGGACCTGATGGACTGCTACGAGGCGGTCTCGGGTGCGCGCATGCACGCGGCGTACTACCGTCCGGGTGGCGTCTATCGTGATCTGCCAGACAGCATGCCGCAGTACACGCCCAATCGCCTGCGCAGCAAGCGTGCGGTGCGCAAACTCAACGAGAACCGGTCTGGCTCGCTGCTCGACTTCATCGAAGATTTCACCCAGCGCTTTCCCAAGTGTGTCGACGAATACGAGACCCTGCTCACCGACAACCGCATCTGGAAGCAGCGACTCGTGGGTATTGGCGTGGTCAGCCCCGAGCGGGCCAAGGCCCTTGGCTTTACTGGTCCCATGCTGCGTGGATCTGGCATTGCCTTTGACCTGCGCAAGCATCAGCCCTACGAGGTCTACGACCAGCTCGACTTTGACATTCCGGTTGGCACCGAGGGCGACAGCTACGACCGCTACCTGGTCCGCATGGCCGAGATGCGCGAAAGCAATCGCATCATCGCCCAGTGCGTGAAGTGGCTGCGGGACAACCCCGGCCCGGTGATGACGGACAACCACAAGGTCTCGCCGCCGGCCCGAGTCGAGATGAAGTCCAACATGGAAGAGCTCATCCATCACTTCAAACTCTTTACCGAGGGATTTCATGTGCCCGAGGGCGAGTGTTATGCCGCGGTCGAACACCCCAAAGGGGAGTTCGGCATCTATCTGATTAGCGATGGCGCCAACATGCCTTACCGCGTCAAGATTCGAGCCCCTGGTTTTGCCCACCTGCAGGCCCTTGATGAAATGTCCCGTGGTCACATGCTGGCTGACGTGGTCACCATCATCGGGACCCAGGACATCGTCTTTGGAGAGATTGACCGATGAGCACCGTCAAGCCCACTCAGATGGCCCTCAGTGAGCAACCGGTTAGCCAGCTGTCGGATGCAGCCTATGCACTCATCGATCGCGAGCTCGTCAAGTATCCCGCCGACCAAAAGCAGTCTGCGGTCATGGCAGCGCTGCGAATCGCTCAGACCGAGTGTGGCTTTATCACCCCAGAGATCGAGGCAGACATTGCCCACTACCTGGGTATGCCGCCGATTGCGGTCCATGAGGTCGCCAGTTTCTACACCATGTACAACAACGGCCCGCATGGTCGCTTCAAGATCACGGTCTGCACCAATCTGCCCTGTGCCTTGCGCAACGGCAATCAGGCAGCCGAGTACATCAAGGCCCAGTTGGGCATCGGCTTTGGCCAGACCACAGCCGATGGTCTGTTCACGCTCAAAGAGGGCGAGTGCATGGGCGCCTGCGGTGACTCGCCGGTGATGCTGGTGGACAACCACCGCATGTGCAGCTGGATGTCCAACGACAAGATTGATGCGCTGCTCAACGAGTTGCGAGCGCAGGCCAGTCAGAAAGGAGCCGCGTAATGGGTGCTGCTGACATCGCTGTGATCGACACCTGTTTCCATGGTCGTCACCTATCGCCTCAGATCCTGGCGGACCTGGCACCGGACGCCTGGCACCTGAAGGACTACGAGTCCCGCGGTGGTTATCAGGCGCTCAAGAAAATTCTGGGCGCCGACGGCGGCCCAGGCATGACCCCAGAAGAAGTCATTGCCCAGGTCAAGGCTGGCGTCTTGCGTGGTCGTGGTGGCGCTGGCTTTCCCACCGGCCTGAAGTGGAGCTTCATGCCAGCCAAGCTGCCCATCCAGAAGTATCTGGTCTGCAACTCCGACGAGGGCGAGCCGGGTACGTTCAAAGACCGAGACATCCTGCGGTACAACCCACACATCGTCATCGAGGGCATGGCCATTGCGGCCTATGCCATGGGTATCACGGTGGGCTACAACTACATTCATGGCGAGATCTTCTCGACCTACGAGCGCTTCGAGCAGGCGCTTGAAGAGGCCAGGGCGGCTGGCTACCTGGGTGACAACATCATGGGCAAGGGCTTCAAGTTCCAGCTGCATGCCCACCATGGCTACGGCGCCTACATCTGCGGCGAAGAGACGGCCCTACTCGAGTCCATCGAGGGCAAGAAGGGTCAGCCTCGGTTTAAGCCTCCGTTCCCGGCCAGCTACGGCCTGTATGGCAAACCCACCACCATCAACAACACCGAGACCTTTGCGGCGGTGCCCTGGATCATCCGAAACGGCGGTGAGGCCTATCTGGCTGTTGGAAAGCCCAACAACGGCGGCACCAAAATCTTCTCGGTCTCAGGCGACGTCAACCTGCCCGGTAACTACGAGGTTCCTCTGGGCACGCCGTTCGCTACCCTGCTGGAGCTCGCCGGTGGTGTGCGCAACGGCCGCAAGCTCAAGGCCGTGATTCCCGGTGGCTCTTCCATGCCGGTGCTGCCGGCCGACATCATGATGGCCTGTGACATGGACTACGACAGCATCAGCAAGGCGGGTTCCATGCTGGGTTCTGGCGCGGTGATTGTCATGGACGACAGCCGCTGCATGGTTCGCAGCCTGCTGCGTCTGTCTTACTTTTACTACGAAGAATCCTGCGGTCAGTGCACGCCTTGCCGTGAGGGCACGGGCTGGTTGTGGCGATTGGTCAAGCGCATCGAAGAGGGGCAGGGCACAATGGCCGATCTCGACCAGTTGAACCGTGTGGCCGGCAACATCCAGGGCCGCACCATTTGCGCACTCGGAGACGCTGCGGCCATGCCGGTTCGCGCCTTCCTGAAACACTTCCGTCACGAATTCGAACACCACGTCACCCACAAGACCTGTGCGGTGCCCGACTACATTTAGGCAACGACGCGAACATGATTGAACTTGAGATCGATGGTCAAAAGGTAGAGGTGCCGGCGGGCAGTATGGTCATGGATGCGGCCAACCAGCTGGGCATCTACGTGCCGCACTTCTGCTATCACAAGAAGCTCTCGATCGCGGCCAACTGCCGCATGTGTCTGGTCGAAGTTGAGAAGGCACCCAAACCGCTGCCGGCCTGTGCCACGCCCGTGGCCGCCGGCATGAAGGTCTTTACCCAGACCGACAAGGCCAAGCAGGCTCAGAAGAGCGTCATGGAATTCCTGCTGATCAATCACCCACTGGACTGCCCCATCTGTGACCAGGGCGGTGAGTGTCAGCTGCAAGATTTGGCAGTGGGCTATGGCCCATCTGCCTCGCAGTACGTCGAGGAAAAGCGGGTGGTCTTTCACAAGTCCATGGGCCCACTGATCTCCGCCGAAGAGATGTCCCGCTGCATTCATTGCACCCGTTGTGTTCGCTTTGGCCAAGAGATCGCCGGCGTCATGGAGCTGGGCATGCATGGTCGTGGCGAGCATTCCGAGATCATGTCCTTCGTGGGCAACGCTGTTGAGAGCGAACTCTCCGGCAACATGATCGACATCTGTCCGGTTGGTGCGCTCACCAGCAAGCCCTTCCGGTACAGTGCCCGCACCTGGGAGCTGTCTCGCCGTCATTCGGTCAGCCCACACGACAGCCTGGGGGCCAACCTGGTCGTTCAATCCAAGGCCGGCGTGGTCAAGCGCATCGTGCCTTTCGAGAATGAGCAGGTGAACGAGTGCTGGATCTCGGATCGCGATCGCTTCTCCTATGAAGGCCTCAACAGCGACGACCGTCTCACCGCGCCCATGATTCGCAACGAACAGGGCCAGTGGGTCGAGGTGAGCTGGCAGAGTGCCCTGGCCAAAGCCGCCGACCTGTTGCGATTGGCCGCTGGCCGTGGCGCCAACAAGGTGCGCACTCTGGCGGCGCCCATGGCCACGTTAGAAGAACTGGGCTTGGCAGCTCGCATCACCCGCGGTCTGGCCAGTGATGCCATCGATGCGCGTCCCTCGCTCTCAGAGCCAGCCTTCGACAGCCACGTCACGGGTGTGCCCAGTTTGGGCATGCCGGTAGAAGAGATCAACAGCCTGGAGCGCGTCCTGATCGTCGGCAGCAGCCTGCGCTCCGAGCAGCCCCTCTTGGCCCAACGCGTGCGTCAGGCAGCCAAGAAGGGTGCGCAGGTGCACCAGCTTCATGCCACAGCCCAAGATCTGCTCATGCCGGTGCATACCAGCCTGGTCAGAGCACCCAGCCAGTGGTTGGCCGCACTCGACAGCCTGCTGCTGGCGGCGGCGGAAGCCGGGGCCGGCGTCTTGCCGGCCGGCTTTGTGGGGCAGCCCACTGCCAATGCCAAAGATCCCCAGATCGCCTCGGTCATCGCCTCCCTGCGCGCCGCACCAACTGGTCCTCTCAAGGCGGCCATCCTGATCGGGGCCGATCTATTGGCGCATCCCTTGGCTTCTGAACTCGCGGCCCGTGCCCAGGCGCTGGCTGATCTGCTGGGCGTGCGGTTTGGTGTCATGCCAGCAGGTGGTAACGCAGTGGGGGCCTACCTGGCCCAGGCGCATCCCAAGTCGGGTGGTGCCAACGCCCACGAAATGTTTGACGATCCATCGGCTGCCTATCTGCTGGTTCACCTGGAGCCGGCACTGGATTGTGCTGACGGCCCACGTGCCGTATCGGCTCTCAAAGGGGCCCAAAAGGGCATGGGCGTGGTCGCCCTGACGGCCTACAAGTCAGCCGTGTCGGACGTTGCCAACGTCATGCTGCCCATTACGCCCTACACCGAGACCTCAGGCAGTTTTGTGAACCTGGGTGGGCGTCTGCAGTCCTTCCAGGCGGCCGTCGCCCCTCGTGGCCAGGCCCGTCCTGGCTGGAAAGTGCTGCGCGTGCTGGGCAACCTGCTCAACCTGCCAGACTTTGATTTCGAATCCAGCGAAGAAGTCCGCGACAGCCTGCTGCCCGGTGCGGTGGCCGGCGAGCGTCTGCCGGGACTCTCGGTGCGCTTTAGCATGGGTGCTTCGGCCGGGCAGGCTGCTGATTCGCCAGCCGCGTCGGCCAGTGCTGCTGCGGGCCTGTTTGAGCGCATGGGCTCCACCGGCCTTTACCTGACTGACCCGATCGTTCGCAGGGCGGCTTCGCTGCAACAGACCCGTCAGTCGGCCATGCCCAAGGCCGTCTTCTCGGCCGAGGACTTGGCCACCATTGGTGGGGCACCCGGCATGATGATTCGCATTCGACAGGGTCGTCAGGAGCTTCTGCTCGAGGCCGCTGCCGATGTCCGTCAGGCCAATGGCGTGGTCAGCATCCTCACCGGGCACGGCCAATCCCTAGCCCTGAACCAGCGCTGGGGTCAGGCCCAGGTTGCTGTGGTCACCCAACAGGCTGCGGCTTAAAGACAGAGAACAGGCACAAGACTCATGAACGATCTGCTCACTCAGTTTCAAGCGCTTGGCGCCGACCTGCTTGGTGGTGCCTGGCCGGTCGCCTGGACCTTGGTCAAGATCATGGCAGTGGTCTTGCCATTGCTGGGCGCCGTCGCCTACCTCACCCTCTGGGAGCGCAAGCTGATTGGCTGGATGCACGTTCGTCTGGGACCCAACCGTGTGGGTCCTCTGGGCCTGTTGCAGCCTATTGCTGATGCACTCAAGCTGCTCACCAAAGAGATCATCCTGCCAAGCGCAGCCGACAAGGGCCTCTACCTGTTGGCACCCGTCATGACCATCATGCCGGCCCTGGCCGCCTGGGCTGTCATGCCCTTCGGGCCCGAGACCGTCTTGGCCAACATCAATGCAGGTCTGCTGTTTTTGCTGGCCATCACCTCGTTAGAGGTCTATGGCGTGATCCTGGCGGGCTGGGCCTCGAACTCCAAGTACGCCTTTTTGGCTGCAATGCGGGCCTCTGCCCAGATGGTCTCGTATGAGCTCGCCATCGGCTTTGCCTTGGTGGTGGTGCTCATGGTGAGCGGCAGCCTGAACCTGATTGACATTGTTCAAGCCCAAGAAAAGGGGCAGTTCGCCGACCTCGGGCTCAACTTCCTGTCATGGAATTGGCTGCCTCTGCTGCCGGTGTTCGTGGTCTATTTCATCTCGAGTGTCGCCGAGACCAACCGCCACCCCTTTGACGTGGTCGAGGGCGAGAGCGAAATCGTAGCCGGCCACATGGTGGAGTACTCGGGCATGTCCTTCGCCATCTTCTTCTTGGCCGAATACGCCAACATGATTCTGCTGTCTGCCCTGGCCTCGATCATGTTCTTGGGTGGCTGGAGCGCACCGGTAGCTGGTCTCGACTTCATACCCGGCTGGATCTGGCTGGGTCTGAAGACCTTCCTGGTGGTGAGCACCTTTATCTGGATGCGCGCCTCCTTCCCACGCTACCGATACGACCAGATCATGCGTCTGGGCTGGAAGATCTTCATTCCCGTGACCCTGGTCTGGCTGGTGGTGATCGGCATCTGGATGCAGACCCCCTGGAACATCTGGCACTAAGTTCGGACCTAAGGCGACCAATTCATGTCATCCATCGTTCAATTCCTCAAGTCCTTCCTGCTGCTGGAGATGCTCCAGGGCATGGGCGTGACCCTGCGCAATCTCTTTGCGCGCAAGATCACCATTCAGTACCCAGAAGAAAAGACACCCGCCTCTCCGCGCTTTCGTGGTCTGCACGCACTGCGTCGCTACCCCAACGGCGAAGAGCGTTGCATCGCCTGCAAACTCTGCGAGGCCGTCTGCCCAGCCAAGGCCATCACCATCGAGTCGGCCGTGCGTGAGGATGGCAGCCGCCGTACCACTCGATATGACATCGACCTGACCAAGTGCATCTTCTGTGGCTTTTGTGAAGAGAGCTGCCCGGTGGATTCCATCGTCGAGACCAATATTCACGAATACCACGGCGAAAAACGTGGTGACCTGTATTTCACCAAAGAGATGCTGTTGGCCGTCGGCGATCGGTATGAGCAGGACATTGCCCGCGCACGCGAATCTGACGCCAAGTACCGATAAGCCATGACCGACACCTTGACCCTGTTTTACGTCTTCTCAGCCATTCTGGTCTTTGCGGCCTTGCGAGTGATCACGGCTCGCCATCCGGTGCATGCCGCGCTCTACCTGGTGCTGAGTTTTTTTACCGCCGCGGCCATCTGGCTCTTGCTCAAGGCTGAGTTTTTGGCCATCACCCTGGTGCTGGTCTACGTGGGTGCGGTCATGGTGCTCTTCTTGTTCGTGGTCATGATGGTGGACCTAGACCTAGACAAGCTGCGTCAGGGCTTTTGGCAAAACGCCAAGGTGGCCTTGCCGGTTGGCCTGCTCATCGTCTTCGAGATGGCGGCCATCTTGTTGCGCAGCTTTCAGGTGCCCGAGTCGGCCGTGCCACTGGCCAAACCGATTAGCAACACCAAGGCGCTGGGTCAGGTGCTCTACACCGACTATTTCTTTGCCTTTCAAATCGCCGCCGTTGTTTTGTTGCTGGCCATGGTGGCGGCCATCTCGCTCACCCTGCGGCATCGCAAAGATGCCAAGCACCAGGATCCCGGTCAGCAGGTTCGCGTCATGGCCAAAGATCGCCTGAAGATGGTCCAGTTTCCAAAGGCTGACAGTGCCGCGGCCTCAGAGACCACCGGCTCAAAAGGAGAGGGCGCATGATGACCCTGTCGCATTTCCTGGTGTTGGGCGCCATTTTGTTTGCCATCAGCATTGTTGGCATCTTCATGAACCGACGCAACCTGATTGTTTTGCTCATGGCCATCGAGCTCATGCTGCTGGCCGTCAATCTGAACTTCGTGGCCTTTTCCCATTACCTCGGCAACCTCGATGGTCAGGTCTTTGTCTTTTTCATCCTGACCGTGGCGGCGGCCGAGTCGGCCATTGGTCTGGCCATCTTGGTCATCTTGTTTAGAAATCTTAAAACCGTTGAGGTCGAGCGCCTTGACGAGCTGAAAGGCTAGGGCATGCAGTCTGTCTATCTTCTGGCCGCATTGGCCCCATTGGCTGGCGCGATTCTGGCGGGGTTCTTTGGGCAGTCCATTGGACGGGCCAACAGCCACCGGGTGACCATTGCAGGGGTCGCGATTTCCTTGATCGCCTCTGTCTACGTGCTGCTCGATGTGCTCGGTGGCAACGTCTTTAATGGAACGGTCTACACCTGGGCCACGATCGGCGGCATCCGCATGGAAGTCGGCTTTCTGATCGACAGCCTCACGGCCACCATGATGGTGGTGGTCACCTTCGTCTCGCTGATGGTTCACATCTACACCATTGGCTATATGGAAGAGGACCCTGGTTACGCCCGGTTCTTCTCCTATATCTCGCTCTTTACCTTCAGCATGCTCATGCTGGTCATGAGCAACAACTTCCTGCAGCTGTTCTTTGGTTGGGAGGCGGTCGGCCTGGTCTCCTACCTGCTCATTGGCTTCTGGTTTAAAAAGCCAACCGCCATCTATGCCAACCTCAAGGCCTTCTTGGTCAACCGGGTCGGTGACTTTGGCTTCATTCTGGGCATTGGTCTGCTGCTGGCCTATACCGGTAGCCTCAACTACACACAAGTTTTTGCACAGTCGGGCAGTCTGGCGAGCCAGACCATTGAGCTCATCCCTGGCATGCCGGTGCCCCTGCTGGCCGTGGCCTGTATCTGCCTGTTCATTGGCGCCATGGGCAAATCCGCTCAGTTCCCCTTGCACGTCTGGCTGCCGGACTCCATGGAAGGCCCAACGCCCATCTCTGCCCTGATTCACGCCGCCACCATGGTGACGGCTGGCATCTTTATGGTGGCCCGCATGTCGCCGCTCTTCGAGTTGTCCGACATTGCGCTGTCTTTCGTCATGGTGATTGGCAGCATCACGGCGCTCTTCATGGGCTTTCTGGGCATTGTCCAGAACGACATCAAACGGGTCGTCGCCTACTCCACTCTGTCTCAGTTGGGCTACATGACAGTAGCTCTGGGTGCATCGGCCTACAGCGTGGCGGTCTTTCACCTGGTGACCCATGCCTTCTTCAAGGCCTTGCTGTTCTTGGCTGCTGGCTCGGTGATCATTGGCATGCACCACGAGCAGGACATGCGTCGTATGGGTGGTCTCTACAAAAAGATGCCCATTACCTATGTCGTCAGCCTGCTGGGTTCGCTGGCCTTGATCGGTGCGCCGTTCTTCTCTGGCTTTTACTCCAAGGACATGATCATCGAGGCGGTGCACTTCTCTAACCAGTCTGCCGCTGAAATGGTCTATTACATGCTGTTGCTGGGTGTGTTTGTGACCGCGTTCTACAGCTTCAGGCTCTTCTTCATGGTCTTTCATGGCCAGCCTCGCTGGGGCGAGCACGCTGCTCACGATGATCATGCGGATCACCAGGCCCATGATGACCATAGTCATCATGATCACCACCACGAACCCCATGAGTCCCCTGCAGTGGTGACGGTTCCCCTGATTCTGTTGGCCATTCCTTCGGTACTCCTGGGCGCCGTCATGATTGAGCCGGCCCTCTTTGGCGACTTTTTCAAGGGTGTGATCTTTGTCGATTCCGCCAACCATCCCGCCATGGCCAAGATGGCCGAGCACTATCACGGGGCCGTGGCGCTTGCGCTGCATGCTGTTGCCACACCGGCCTTCTGGCTGGCGGCTGCTGGTGTTGCGACGGCCTTCTGGTTTTACATCCTGTCGCCCGGCATTCCGACCAAGATCAGCATGGCCTTTGGCTGGCTGCATCGCATCCTGGATCAGAAGTACTACCTGGATCGGTTTAATGAGGTCTTTTTTGCGGGCGGTGCTCGTCGACTGGGCAGTGGCCTTTGGCAAAAGGCCGACCAAGGCATCATCGATGGCCTGCTCGTCAATGGCTCGGCTCGGGTGGTCGCTGCCGTTGCCGCTGTCCTGCGTCTGGGCCAGACCGGATACCTGTATCACTACGCCATCGCCATGATCCTGGGCGTAGCCCTCTTGCTCTGGTGGTTTGCACCACTGATGCACGCCACCCTGCCGCTGACCAAATAGGTTTGACATGACTAGCATGCTCACGTCCTCGATCCCCTGGCTGTCGCTGTCCATCTGGACACCGATCCTGCTGGGACTGGCCCTGATCGGCTTTGGCCGACCACTCCAGGGTGGCTCGCCCAGCCTGCTGCGTCAGCTCGCTTTGGGGGCTTCGGTGCTCTCCCTTCTGCCGACGATTGTTCTGATCACCGACTTCAATGCGGCCCATGCCGGCTTTCAGTTCGTTGAGAAGTTCAGCTGGATTGAACGCTTTTCGGTGAACTACTTCCTGGGCGTCGATGGCCTCTCGGTCTGGTTCGTTCCGCTGACGGCCCTCATCACCATCTTTGTGGTGGTCGCCGGTTGGGAGGTGATCGAGGATCGCCCGGCTGTCTACATGGGGTCCTTTTTGATCCTGTCAGGACTCATGATCGGCGTCTTCTGTGCGCTGGATGGCCTGCTGTTTTATGTCTTCTTCGAGGCCACCCTCATCCCCATGTACATCGTGATCGGCATCTGGGGTGGACCGCGCCGCGTCTACGCAGCCTTCAAGTTTTTCCTCTACACCCTGTTGGGCTCTTTGCTCACCCTGGTGGCGATCATTTACCTGTATTCCCAGAGCGGCAGTTTTGACATCCTGGCCTGGCACAAGCTGCCCCTGGCCTTGGAGCCCCAGATCCTGATCTTCCTGGCCTTCCTCATGGCCTTTGCGGTCAAGGTCCCCATGTGGCCGGTCCACACCTGGCTGCCCGATGCCCACGTCGAGGCGCCAACCGGTGGATCGGTGGTGCTGGCGGCCATCATGCTCAAGCTGGGCGCCTATGGTTTCTTGCGCTTCTCACTGCCAATCGCACCAGATGCCAGCTCCGAATTGTCTGGTCTGATGATCACCTTATCTCTCGTAGCTGTGGTCTACATCGGACTGGTGGCCTTGGTTCAGCAGGACATGAAAAAACTGGTGGCCTATTCGTCGATTGCGCACATGGGCTTTGTCACGCTGGGCTTTTTCATGTTCTCCGCCCTGGGCGTGCAGGGCGGCATCGTGCAGATGGTCTCCCACGGTTTTATCTCGGGTGCCATGTTCCTGTGCATCGGGGTGCTCTATGACCGCATGCACAGCCGTCAGATTGCGGACTATGGTGGCGTGGTCAACCGAATGCCCAAGTTTGCCGCGCTCTTTGTCTTCTTCGCCATGGCCAATGCTGGCCTGCCTGCGACCAGCGGGTTTGTGGGCGAGTTCATGGTCATCCTGGCCGCGGTCAAGTTCAACTTCTGGATTGGTCTGCTGGCAGCCACCACCTTGATCTTTGGTGCGGCCTACACCCTTTGGATGATCAAGCGGGTGATCTTTGGCGAAGTCGCCAACGACCACGTGGCCGCGCTCAAGGACGTCAGCCGGCGCGAGTTCCTCATGCTGCTGGCGCTGGCCTTCTGGGTGCTCTACATGGGTCTGCACCCGGCTGCCTTTACCGATTACATGACCACCTCGGTCGATGGGCTCTTGCAGCACCTGTCGGTCTCCAAACTGCCCAAGTAACGCGACCCCTCGTGAACACGACCATGACTCTCGAACAACTCAAACTCTTCACCATTGCTCCAGAGATCGCGCTCTTTGTGCTGCTCGCTGCTGTGATGCTGGCTGACGCGTTTCTCAAAAAGCGCTCTGAAGTGCTGGTCCATATGGGCAGCCTGGCCGGCCTGGTCTTCATTGGTCTGTGGCAGATGCTCGATGCCCTCACCATCACCCCAGCAGTGGGGATGAACGGCCTGGTCGTGGTCGATCCCATGGCAGCCCTGCTCAAGAGCGGCGCCTCTTTCGCAACGGCGGTGACTCTGGTCTATGCCCGCCGAACCCTGGCCGATCAAAGCATGGCCTTTGGGGCCTACCATCTGTTTGCGCTGTTCTCGCTGCTCGGTGGCTTCGTCATGATCTCGGCCAACCACCTGCTGACGGTCTATCTGGGTGTGGAGCTGCTGTCCTTGGCCCTCTATGCGGCAGTGGCCCTGCGCCGAGAGAGTGCAGTCTCGACCGAGGCGGCCATGAAGTACTTCGTGCTGGGCGCCTTGGCCTCTGGCTTCCTGCTCTACGGCATGAGCATGATCTACGGCGCCACCGGCAGTCTCGAGATCACCGCCATCCAGGACAAGCTGGCGGCCGGCAATGCCGACCGTCTGGTGATGGTCTTTGGCACGGTCTTTCTGGTGGCTGGTCTGGCCTTTAAGCTTGGCGTGGTGCCTTTCCACATGTGGGTGCCGGACGTCTACCAGGGGGCTCCTACGGCCACTGCCTTGCTGATTGGCGCCGCGCCCAAATTGGCTGCCTATGCCATCGTGATTCGTCTGCTGGTCAGCGGCCTGTTTGGCGTGGCGGCGGATTGGCAGCAGATGCTGCTGGTGCTCTGCGTGCTCTCTCTGTTGGTGGGCAACCTGGTTGCCATCATGCAGACCAATCTCAAACGCATCCTGGCCTACTCCACGATCGCCCACATGGGTTTCATGCTGCTGGCCATTGCGTCGGGTGTGTTGGGTGAGAAGACCGACGGCGCGGTCAATGCCTATGCCGCCAGCATGTTCTACGTGCTGACCTATGTGCTGACCACCCTCGGCTCTTTCGGCGTGATCTTGCTGGCGTCTAGCCGCGGCTATGAGTTCGACACCTTGGAGGATTTCAAAGGTCTGGCCAAGACCAAGCCCATGCTGGCCTGGGTCATGCTGGCCTTGGTGTTCTCTCTGGCCGGTATCCCTCCGACCGTGGGTTTTTACGCCAAGCTGGCCGTGTTGGAGTCTGCAGTGGCAGCCGGCTATGTGGGTCTGGCCGTCTTTGCGGTGTTGGCTTCGTTGATTGGCGCCTTTTATTACCTGCGCATCGTCAAAGTCATGTTCTTTGATGACCCAGTGGTCAGGGTTCCAGAGCAGATGCAGTGCCCCATTCAGAATTCGATCCTCTCGGCCAACGGCCTGGCCGTTATCGCCCTCGGCATCGTGCCCGGCCCCTTGATGGCCTGGTGTGTCGTTGCGGTTCGCACCTCATTGGGGGCCTGACCGATGAGCGTCTGGGGCTCCGCCGTTGTCTGGCTGGTCATGGGCTTTGTCCTGGCCAACTGGCCGTTTTTCACGGAACGCCAGTTCTTGGTTCGTCAGCCACCAACGGGTCAGAAGTCGTTTACCTTCCGGCTGTTGGAATTGCTGGTGGGCTACGGCCTGGTCTTGCTGATTGGCTTTGGGCTTGAGGCCAACATGGGTGCCGTCCAGTCTCAGACTTGGAACTTCTACGCCATTGCCGCCTTGCTCTTTCTGGTGATGGCCTATCCCGGCTATGTCTGGCGTTACCTGAGACGTCGCGTCTCGTGAGCGAGTCGCCAGAACGCACCACCCCAGATCCTCGTCCGCCTCAAGGACCGAAGGAACCCGCACCTCATCTGGCCGAGCGTCGCCTCAGCGGCAACCCGGTCTTTGAGGGCGTCTTGCTCAAGATTCAGCGTGACACCGCCAGAGCTGCGGATGGCACAGAGTGTGTCCGTGAGTACACCTTGCACCCCGGCGCCTCGGCCATCATCCCGGTCTTCGACAATGGCGATTTGCTGCTCGAGCGGCAGTGGCGTTACCCCTTGAACCGCAGCTTTCTGGAGTTTCCGGCAGGCAAGCTGGATGCGGGTGAGGATCCTTTAGTGAGCGCCATTCGAGAGTTGCGTGAAGAGACCGGCTATTCGGCCAGTCACTGGGCCAGGGCAGGGCAGATGCACCCAGTCATCTCTTATTCCACCGAGGTCATTCACTTGTTTTTTGCCAAGGGGCTCACCATGGGCTCTGCTGCGTTGGAGGCCGGCGAGTGTCTGGATGTCGTGCGTCTTCCTCAGGATGATTTCTTCAAGGCCGTTCACCAGGGGCAGGTCACCGATGCCAAGACCATGACAGCCGCCTTTTGGTTGTCGCAGTGGCGTGCGGGGGTCTGGCAACCCGATTGGTTCGCACCATCCGCATGAACAGTCTTTTGCTCAAACGCTCTGGCATGATCTGGCTGGTGAGCATGCTGGCGCTGTGGATTGTGGATGCGATCTTTGACAGTCTTCACTTTGACAGCCTGCAGGCCCTGGCCTTGGCTGCGCTGGTGCTCACCCTGGCCAATCTCTTCTTAAAGCCGCTGCTGGTCTTGGTGACCCTGCCGATTACGGTCATGACCATGGGCCTCATGCTGCCGGTCATCAATGGCTTCATCCTGGTCTTGGTGGCCGAGCTGGTGCCAGGCTTTCAGATCTCGGGTTTTTGGATGGGCGTGTTGGCTGCGCTGGCGGTGAGTTTCACCACTTTTCTGATCAATGTGGCTACCGGGCATAACAGCCTGCAGATGAGAATGGTCCGGGCTGGTCGCGGCGGCGCACATGGGGGTGGGCCGTCCCATCGGGAGCGGCCCAACGACCCCAATGTGATCGATGTGGATGTGAAGGAAAAAGAAGACAAGTAGTCCGTCTGGTGTTGGTTTTTGATAGGAGATCTGTGATGCGTAACTGGAGTCGTTTTCTGTCTGTTTTGGCGATGGGGTCTGTGGTGAGTCTGGCCATGAGTGATCGGGCTGAGGCCGCTGGTGGTGGACTGCCCAAGGCGCCCGTCACCCAATTGGTGACCATTGATCGGTCGGTGGGCCAGGGTGATGAGGCCAAGTCTGGCCAACAGGTCTCGGTGCACTATACCGGCTGGCTCTATGACCCCAGCAAGGCTGACGGCAAGGGCAAGAAGTTCGACAGCTCGGTGGACCGTGGTCAGCCTTTCGGCTTCCCCCTCGGTGCTGGCCGCGTTATCGCCGGCTGGGACAAGGGTGTGGCAGGCATGAAGGTGGGCGGCAAGCGCACCCTGGTCATTCCAAGTGACATGGGCTATGGATCGCGTGGTGCGGGCGGTGTGATCCCCCCCAATGCCACCTTGATGTTTGACGTCGAGCTGCTCGGCGTTCGCTAGTCTTTGAACACCGCGTGGGCGCCCAAGTCCACGCGGGTCTCGCCTCGAATCACCGAGGCATAGAAATCCGCCAGTCGCTGCTGGCCGGTCTCAGGCGTCAGGGATTCGCTGTAGGCGCCAGCACTCTCATCCCAAACCAGCATGGATTCGGTGGCGTAATAGAGGCCGATTCGGGCCAGCTCGGCCTTGTCGCGCGCTGCTTTGCTGAACCAGCCTGCCACAGAGAGCAATCCTGCAATCGATCGCAGCAACCCAACGGGAACCGATTTGATGCGAACTCTGTGTCCAAGCAGGCCTTCCAGAAGGTGCACCTGATCCAATGGCGACAGTGCGGGCCCCGGTCCGCCAATGGGCAGGATTTGATTGACACGGTCGGCGTGGCTCAAACAATCGATCAGGTAATCGGCCAGGTCCTCATCTGAGATGGGCTTGCATCTGGTTAACTGCCCATCTCCAAAGACCAGGAATGGCTTGCCCGCGAGGACGCGCTTGAGCTGACCCGCGAGTGATTTAAAAAAGGCCGTGGGCCTGACGATGCAGTAACGCAGGCCACTGGCCCGCAGCTCCGCCTCAAAGGCCAGCTTGGCCTTCTGAAACGGCAGGTGGGGCTTCTGGACACAGATCGCCGACAACAGCACGAACTGATCAACACCCTGTTGCCTGGCCAGTGACAGAAGCTTGGACTGGGCTTGATGGTCGACTCGCCAAGCGTCCTCGGCCAAGCCGGTGCGAGAGGCCATGCAAGAGATAACGGCTGAACAGCCTGCAGGCAGGCTCTGCGGATCTCGGGGTAGGGCAACCGGGTGGTAGCCACGCTCGGCAAGCCTCTTCAGTGCAGCCTGCCCGATCGTGCCGGTGGCACCAGCGACTGCGACGACAGTGGCTGCTCTGTTAGCGCTCAGGGAGGTCTCTTCGCTGGCCTGAAGGGGTGCTGTGGTCGAGGTCTGCACCCCAGGATTATGGGCTGATTTGATACACTTGCGTTCGTTGGAGGTGTGGCAGAGCGGTTGAATGCACCGGTCTTGAAAACCGGCGAGGGGGCGACCTCTCCGTGAGTTCGAATCTCACCGCCTCCGCCAGTTCTTACTGGCTCTTCACGACATGCCAGTCGCCGCAAGAATCACCACCGACAATCCCAGCGTCATTCCTAAAGTCACGAGCAGCTCTTTCATGGGCGGCCTCCTCGGTTGAGTTCGACGTGCCCTTTGTCCCATAAATGCATTGCATCAAGTGCACGCTTTTTGGGCAGTTTGTTGCCCTCATCAGCAAATCAAGCACATAGGATTTCAAGCTCTATTTGATGTGAGCTTTTTAGATTTCCACAGATCTGTGGACAAGTCTGGGGGATAACTTTCCCCCTTCAAAGACTAGTCGTGTTTTGCTGGGTTGGTCAGAAAATGACCAGTCAGAAAAATGTCACAGAGGGACGATCATGCCCCCCCTGAGACAACACTTCACTCAGCAAATATGTCCCGATAACCAAACAGCGCAGAACTCCCACCGGTGTGCACAAAGATGACGTTGTCACTGGGCTGATAGGCACCGTTCTTGACCTGAGCAATGAGGCCTGCGAAGCCCTTGCCGCTGTATACCGGGTCTAGCAAAATGCCCTCTGTTCGGGCCAGTAGTCGAACGGCCTCGCGCATTTCATCTGTTGGCAGGCCGTAGCCGGGTCCCACGTGATCGGAGATAGCCTTAACGCTGTTCTCTGGAAACTCGCCAGGCAGATTGAGCAGTTCCCAGGTGCCCCTCGCGAGCTTTCTGACGTTCTGCTCTTGTGCTTCTTTAACTGCACGAACACTGATACCCAGTAGATCGATGCCGGATCCCGACCCTTGGAGTCCAACGACGAGACCGGCTTGCGTACCGGTGCTGCCAGTGGCGTGGACTACCTGCCGGACTTCGATACCCATGGCCTTCGATTGTTCAATGATCTCAAGGGCACAGACCACATAGCCCAGAGCGCCGATGGGGTTGGATCCGCCGCCGGGGATAAGGTAAGGAACCTCACCTTCGGCCTTTAGCCGTTCGCCCACGGCAATGAGTTCATGGTTCATGTCCAGACCGCCCGGTCGGGTCTCGATGGTAGCGCCCAGAATCTGATCCAACAGCACATTGCCGTTGTTGTAGTAATCGGCATGGGCGTTGCTAACCCGCTCCTCCAAAAGAGCGGTTGTCTTGAGGCCGAATTTGTTTGCCGCCGCTATGGTTTGACGGACATGATTGGACTGTGTCGCCCCTTGGGTGACGATGTGGGTAGCGCCCTTTTGGAGTGCATCACCGATCAGGAATTCCAATTTTCGCGTCTTGTTGCCACCCATGGCCAGGCCAGTATTGTCATCACGCTTGATGAAGATCTTTGGCCCGCCCAGTTGGCGACTTAGGTTCGGAAGAAACTCGAGTGGGGTAGGCGCTTGCGTAAGGCTGACTCTTGCAAAGGACTGGAGGTTCATTGGGCGGTGGATTCCTACGGTTAAGGATGCTGTGATAGCAGGGGCGGTTTAGGGTTTACGCTAGGGATTGAGTCACTAATTTGATTCAGTATATGGGTGTTAAGGTACCGAGTTCCTCTACACACAATAAAAGGAGAAAGCATGCGGTCTATCAAATTCGCAACCGTTGTTGGTGTGGCCCTGATGTCAATGGCTGGTGTCACCCAGGCCGATACCTTGGCCAAGGTCAAAGAATCAGGTGTATTCACCATCGGGCACCGGGATGCATCCATCCCACTGTCTTATTACGACGACAAGCAAAAGCCCATCGGTTACTCAGTCGAGATCTGCCAGCGCGTGGCCGATGCCGTCAAGAAAGAGCTCAAGAAGCCTGACCTACAGATTAAGTATCAGCTGGTGACCTCCGCCAATCGGATTCCTCTGCTGGCCAACGGAACGGTCGACATCGAGTGTGGCTCTACGACGAACAACGCTGAGCGTCAGAAGCAGGTGTCCTATCTGCCCACGACCTTCGTGACTGCCAACCGGATCATGTACAAGAAAGGCTCGGGCATCAGTGTCCTAGCAGACATGAAGGGCAAGACTCTGGTCTCGACAGCTGGTACGACCAACATCAAGCAGGTCACCCAGATCAATGCCGAGAAGAACCTTGGCGTGAACATTACCTCCGCCAATGGCCACGCAGAGTCTTTCCTGATGGTCGAGACGGGCCGAGCTGCCGCATTTGCGATGGATGACATCTTGTTGGCGGGTTTGATTGCCACCTCCAAGAATCCCGGACAGTTTGAGGTGTCGAAAGAGGCTCTGTCGGTTGAGCCCTACGGCATCATGGTCCGCAAAGACGATGCCAAATTTGAGGCGCTGGCTGCTGGTGTCGTCAAAGGACTGATGAAGTCTGGCGAGATCAACAAGATCTATGACAAGTGGTTCCTCAAGCCCATTCCACCGAAGAACATTACGATGAATGTGCCGATGAGCCCCAACCTCAAAAAGGTCATCGCCAACCCAACCAACTCGCCCGATCCTGCTGCTTACCAGTAAGCTCGAACGAGTGTTGATGAGGGGGGCATGCCCCCCTCATTTTTTTAGGCTTGGGAGGCGCTTTTGAATTACAACTGGAACTGGGGCATTTTTTTTGACCTAGAACCTGGCGCGACGGGGACTTATCTTGAGTACCTGATTGGTGGTCTTGGTTGGACCGTCGCTGCTGCTTTGATGTCTTGGGTTTTGGCGCTAACGCTCGGTGTGACCGTGGGTATTTTGCGCACACTCGGTAACGCCACGATTGAGCGTCTGTGCTTTTTCTACGTGGAACTCTTCCGGAACATCCCGCTTCTAGTTCAAATGTTCCTCTGGTACTTCGTTCTGCCGGAGCTCTTGCCGGTCAACATGGGCAATGCGATTAAGCAGATGCCACCGCCTTGGGCCTCATTGGTACCCGCAGTTCTCTGTCTGGGTCTGTTCACCTCTGTTCGGGTGGCAGAGCAGGTGAGGTCTGGTCTAGGTGCCATCCCCCGGGGCCAGAAGATGGCTGGAATGGCCATTGGTCTCACCACTTGGCAGGTCTACCGGCATGTGCTGATGCCAGTCGTTGGTCGCATTATTCTGCCGCCGCTGACCTCAGAGTTTCTTAACTGCATCAAGAATACCTCGCTCGCATTGACGATAGGCTTGATGGAGTTGACCGCCAGGGCACGGGCCATGCAGGAATTCACGTTTCAGGTGTTTGAGGCCTTTGCCGCTGCGACCCTGATCTACTTCGTGGTCAACATACTGGTCGTTGTAGTCTCTCGTCGGCTTGAGTCTCGGCTGCGGATTGTTGGGTTGATTGGCTCAGATTCGGCCAAGATCACGGCAGGGCATTGACCATGGGCTACAACTTCGATTTCGACGTCATCCAAAGGTCTTGGGTCTATCTCTTTAGGGACGGGATGACTTTTTCCCTAACCCTCACGCTGCTGGCCAGTCTGGGTGGAGTGCTCTTTGGAACGCTCCTGGCGCTGATGCGTCTCTCGTCATTTCGAGTCTTGTCGACGGTCGCTGCTGGTTACGTAAACCTCATGCGTTCGTTGCCGCTGGTCTTGGTGATTTTCTGGTTTTTCTTCTTGGTGCCTTACATCGGGGGATGGTTGGTTGGCAGCGGTCAGCCCGTTAAGGTCGGCGCCTTCTCCAGCGCCCTGATTACCTTCACCATGTTTGAGGCGGCGTTTTATTGCGAGATCATGCGGGCGGGTATTCAGTCGGTGTCCAAGGGCCAGACTGCTGCCGGGTACGCGCTTGGTTTGAATTATCGGCAGACGATGACCTACATCGTCCTGCCCCAGGCTGTTCGCAATATGCTGCCCGTTTTGCTCACCCAGACAATTATCTTGTTTCAAGATACCTCTTTGGTCTATGTGATCTCGAGTACCGACTTTTTAGGGGCTGCAGTCAAGGTGGCCAACCGAGACGGTCGACTCGTGGAGATGTACACCTTTGCAGCACTGGTTTACTTCGTGATCTGTTTCACCGCCTCTATGTATGTTCGCAGGCTACAGGCGAAGATTTCGATCATTCGATAGCGATTTGGGGGTTTCATGATTGAGTTTAAGAACGTCAACAAGTGGTACGGTGACTTTCAGGTTCTAAAAGACTGCAGCGCTCTGGTTCAGAAGGGTGAAGTGGTAGTGGTTTGTGGTCCCTCTGGCTCAGGCAAGTCCACGTTAATCAAGTGCGCGAACGGTTTGGAATCATTCCAGTCGGGGGATATCCTGGTGAACCAGACATCGCTGAAGGACCCCTCTACTGATCTGACTCAGTTGCGTTCACAGATCGGTATGGTTTTTCAGAATTTCGAGCTGTTTCCTCACCTGACCGTCACCAAGAATCTCACCTTGGGTCAGGAGAAGGTATTGAAGCGCTCAACGGAAGAGGCCACTCAAGTCGCTTTGACTCTCTTAGAGCGGGTTGGACTAAAGGAACACGCAGACAAGGTGCCAGGCCAGCTGTCCGGGGGGCAGCAGCAGCGCGTGGCGATTGCTCGGGCACTCTGTATGGACCCGATTGCCATGTTATTTGATGAACCGACAAGTGCCTTGGATCCCGAGATGGTCAAGGAGGTGTTAGACGTGATGGTCTCATTGGCCCAACAGGGGACCACCATGATCTGTGTCACCCATGAGATGGGTTTTGCTAGAAAGGTGGCTGATCGGGTGATTTTCATGGACGAGGGCAAGATTCTGGAGGTGGCGGCTCCCGATGCCTTCTTCGAAAATCCTCAGCACCCACGCGCCAAGGATTTTCTGAGCAAAATACTGAGTCACTGACCCTTTACCTCGATAAGACCATGTCCTCTATTCAGTCGCTTCCCTGTTATCTCAATGGTGAGTTCTCTACTCTCGATAAAGCCAACATCAGCGTGATGGACCGGGGGTTCATCTTCGGGGATGGAATCTATGAGGTCGTGCCGGTCTATGGTGGGCGTCCTTTTCGTTTTGCTGAGCACATGGGTCGCCTAGAGCGCAGTCTGGCTGAGATTCGAATTCCCAACCTATTAGATCGTGCAGGCTGGTTAGATTTAGTAAGGCAGCTCGTGGATCGGCACGCGCAGTCGATTGGTCAGGCGCCAAGTGACATCAATCAATTGATTTATATTCAGGTGACCCGCGGCGTTGCGATGAGGGATCACGCTATGCCGTCGGATATCAAGCCGACCATTTTTGCCATGGTCAACAGCCTCAAGGCGGTCTCTTCGTCTGACCTTGAGAATGGGGTTCGTTGTGTCAGCGAGGAGGACTTCCGCTGGAAGAAGGCCCACATCAAATCAACCAGCCTGCTTGGTGCCGTGTTGTCACGGCAGATCAGTGCCGATGTAGGCGCGACCGAGACCGTCATGTTTCGGGATGGTTACCTGAGCGAGGCGGCCGCTAGCAACGTCTGGGTCGTTAAAGACGGCAAGGTATTTGGTCCTCCCAAGGACAACCTGGTGCTCGAAGGTATCCGATATGGACTGGTGGCAGAGCTCTGCCAGCAAGAGGGGTTGTCTTTTGAACTGCGCAAGATCAGTCAGGGCGAAGTACTAGATGCTGATGAATTGATGTTGAGTTCCGCGACGAAGGAACTTCTCCCAGTGACCAGGTTGGATGACAGTCCTGTGGGCAGTGGGAGACCAGGTCCAGTCTTTAAGAAACTCTACGCTCGATATCAGCAGGCCAAGGCGGCTAGTTAGCGCCTGACTGCCGTTTGCTGCGCTGATCTTTTCGCCACTGCCAGGGTGGCTCCGGATTCTTATCGGTCCAGAGTCCTTGTTTGGTCTCTTTGGCGTCTTTCTCAGCCGCCACGTAGCGCCCAGCTTTCCCAGCGGGAAGACCCTTCAGGTAATCGCGGTAGGCCCAGGCATGACCAGACTCAATCTGGGCCAGGTCGACGTCCACAATCACTTCGCCATTGGGAATCTTCAGAGGCACGTAGACGATCCCAACGATTCGGCCATAACGGTCCTTGTCCACCACGCTAACCCGCACTTCTTTTCCAAAGACCAGGTCAGCCAGATGCTGGCGACTCTTTTGACCAAAGGGCTGATTGCGCTCCGGTGCGTCTATGCCGGCCAGACGAACTTTTGTAGGACGATTGCCAGGGGCTAGCACGGTGATGGTGTCCCCATCGGCGACGGCGATGACTTTTCCGATGATTTCGGCTGCTGCAAGATTCAGACTGAGCAGCAGGGCCGAGAGCGCAATCAGCCATGTAGACGGTAGTGTTTTCACCGTTCAAGTGTAGCGAGTGTAGAACTGAAGGGGATGACTTTCCCGAGTGGCAGCAGGGCTAAACCAACACCTCGAAAAGCCCGCCAGCTGGTTCGTCCGTCAGAACAAGAACCTGGCCGGATGATCCAATTCGTACGTCCCGGATTCTGGGTGAGCCGGGCAGGGCATAGCGGCGTTCGCCAAAACCCGCTGATGGTTGTGCGGTAAGTTTAACGAGGCACCGAGCTCGCAGCCCGCCAATCAGCATGCTTGAGGCCCACGGGTGCTGCGATGAAGCCCCCAGAATCGCCAGCCCAGAGGGCGCAATAGAGGGCACCCAGACATAGAGAGGATCGGTCATATCCGATCGGTGAACACCCTCGCCGATTGGGGCGCCACTGCCGTATTCCTGACCAAAGGTCACCACTGGCCAGCCGAAGTTCTGGCCCGCTTGGACCAGGTTCAACTCGTCCCCACCTTGCGGGCCATGCTCATGGGCCATCAACTGGCCACTATCCGGATGAATGGCCAGGCCCTGAAGGTTTCGATGACCGAAGCTGTAGATGTTGCCCAGCGCACCGGGCCAATTCACAAAGGGGTTGTCTACGGGCGTTCGCCCATCACTATGAATTCGGATGATCTTGCCGAGATGTGATCCCAAGTTCTGTGCCAGATCGCGGTGGTGATAACGGTCTCCCGTCGTGACAAACAAGTAGCCGGCTCGGTCGATGGCCAGTCGGGATCCAAAATGAAAGCCGCCGCCGTAGTCGTCGGCCTGGGCGAAAATTCTTTGGCCATTGGCCAGTCGGCTTCCCTGCAGCTCAGCCCTGTAGACGGCAGTCCTGGCCCCCCTAGCGCTGGGCTCGGCATAGCTCAGGAACAAGGTCTGGTCTTTGGCAAAGCTAGGCGAGACGATGACGTCTAAAAGGCCACCTTGACCCTGGCCGTAAACCATCGGTAGGCCACTGACGACTGTGCGATCCCCTTTGACTGAGAGGCGCAGCAGTTGACCCCGCCTTTCGGTGACCAGATATTCGCCTCTCGGTAGGCTAGCCACAGCCCAGGGGTGATGGAGATCCTGAGCCAGGGGTCGGATCCGAAGGGGAGTGGGCGGATCCTTGGGGACATCGGCCGGGCGCACACGTCCTGGGGCTTGGGCAGCAGTCCAAGAAGGCCTGGCTGCGCCCAGGCCAAGCAGGCCCAGTCCGATGACAAGGCCCCTGCGGCGACTACGGAGTAACGGTTCGACAGTCATGCCATCAGCCTATCGGATGATGGTGTCCGTCATCCAGCAAACTATTAAACCAGTAGGGCCTTTTCCAGGGCGCTCACGACTTGGTCAAGCCCCTCTCCGGTCTTGAGGTTGCAGAGACACCACGGCGCATTGGGGCGCATTCGGGCCGTGTCGGCTTTCATAATGTCCAGGTCTGCCCCGACATAGGGCGCCAGATCAGCCTTGTTGATGACCAAAAAGTCTGATCGGGTAATACCAGGCCCGCCCTTGCGAGGCACCTTCTCTCCGCCGGCAACATCAATCACATAAATGGTGAAGTCAGACAACTCTGGGCTGAAGGTCGCAGCCAGGTTGTCTCCCCCGGACTCTACAAACACGATGTCGACGTCTGGGAATCTCTGAACCATCCGGTCGACGGCTTCGAGATTAATACTGGCGTCCTCACGAATCGCCGTGTGCGGACAACCGCCCGTCTCGACTCCCATGATTCGCTCAGCCGGGAGGGCACCTGACAGAGTCAGCAGGCGCTGGTCTTCCTTGGTGTAGATGTCATTGGTGATGGCCACCAAGTCATATTGGCCCCGCAGCCTCTTGCAGAGGACCTCCAGCAGAGTGGTCTTGCCGGAGCCAACGGGTCCTCCAACGCCAACGCGAAGTGGGGGAAGTTTCTTTGTACGGGTTTGTATAACTTTTGTCATGGCAGGTAGTGATCAAGAGCGGAATAGTCTGGAGTATTGAAATTCGTGTCGGGCGCAGAGAATGGCGTGTAAAGGTGCAGCCGTATGCAGAGCCGATTCACCTTGTACCAATGCCTCAAGTGTCTCGGCAATACAGAGATCAATTTTTGTTTGCATCTCACAGAGCAATCTTTGTGCAGCGGCCTGTCCGATGGGGAGAAGCTTTTGGGCAGCCTGAATCTGACTTTCTACAAAGGTGAAGCAAAATGACACCAGCCCCGTCTGCAGATCAATTCCTTGGCTCCAACAGGCACTGGCATGGGCCACGAGAAAAGTGGGAGGCTGCAGCGCCTGCAGCTGCCCTTGCAACGATCCGGTGACCCATCCCAAATCTACCAACAGCCGAACCAGAGACCAGCCCATCTGTTCTGCCTCTGCTCTTAGCTCAGCCGAGTCTCTGCTGGCCCAATGAATCTGGTTGAATCTCTCCAAATGAGTTGGACGTCCATCGACTAGCGTCTGAAAGCTGAGCGCCCATAACAAGGCATCTGCCTTTGGCCAGATCGTCAGGGAACTGGCGAGCCATTGCCTCAAATCCACAAGACCATTGACCCGGCCGTGGGCCACGGCCGACTCCAACCCCTGGGAGTAGCTGTAGCCACCAATGGGAAGACTTGCCGAAGACAGCCGAATCAGCGCCTGCAAGCCTGCCGAACTCACCGGCACCGGGGAGTGATCACTCGGGGTAGTCTTCTTACGAGGCGCCATGGTGGTGTTTGTAGGCCGCCTGGGCTGAGGCATAGTCCTCCGCAAAGGTCTCATCGTGACCATGATGATGGCCACCCCCATAGGCGCCGACCTCAGGCTCAAATATGGCCTCTACTGTCTCAACAGTTAGTCCCCCAAGGCGCAACAACATCTCCTGGAGTACCGGATCCTGCTCTAGTTGCAAGTACGTCGGTCGGACCTCCAGTTTCACATGGCGGTTACCGAGGTGATAAGCAGCACGAAGCAAGTCGTGGGGATCCTGTGCACTGACCCGCAATAGGGATTCGTCCGCGGCAATCACCTCTATACATTCCCCGGCCGCATTGGTCAGAAGACCGCCATGCCTGATGATGATGCCCCGAGGCAGCAAGACATTGACGGGCCTCTGTTGAGTGGTTGTAACTGCGGTGAAACGGCTCCTGCACCTCTGATCGAAACGAAGCAGCAGACAGTCGGTCGGCACCAGCCCTAACTCGGATCCATTCGACGGCGGATGATAGTCGGTAAGCAGCATTGGTCTAAAACAGGAAATACCGTTGCGCCATTGGTAATTCCTTGGCTGGCTCACAGACCAGCAACTCACCATCGGCATGGACCAGATAGGTCTGGGGGTCTACCGTGATGTTGGGCTGCCAGCTGTTGTGAACCATGTCCGCCTTGGTTACGCCACGACAGGAGTGAACGGCAGAGAGTGTTTTGGTTAAGTTCAACGCCGCAATGGAGGGGCTGTGAAGTGCTGCCTGAGAGACGAAAGTGATAGAGGTCGACAGCGCCCTCCCGTATGCCCCAAACATGGGTCTCATGTGAACAGGTTGTGGGGTCGGAATGGACGCATTGGGGTCACCCATCAGGGCCCAGGCGATCATTCCAGACTTCAAGACCAAAGTGGGCTTGACGCCAAAGTAGGCCGGGCGCCAGACCACCAGGTCGGCCAACTTGCCGACCTCTACTGAGCCAACCAGGTGACTCATCCCATGTGTAACAGCAGGGTTGATCGTGTACTTCGAGATGTAGCGTTTGACGCGCTCGTTATCTGATTGCGCACTGTCGCCCGACAGACTGCCGCGCTGGGCCTTCATCTTGTGGGCCGTCTGCCAAGTTCGCACAATGACCTCACCAACCCGGCCCATGGCCTGGGAGTCCGAGCTCATCATCGAGAAAGCGCCGAGATCGTGGAGGATATCCTCTGCGGCAATCGTTTCTCGTCGAATTCGACTTTCAGCAAAGGCGATGTCCTCAGCGATCGAGGCGTCTAGGTGATGACAGACCATGAGCATGTCCAGGTGCTCATCGATGGTGTTGACCGTAAACGGCATGGTGGGATTGGTGGAGGAGGGAAGGACATTCGGAAGCGAGGCTGCCTTGATGATGTCGGGCGCGTGACCTCCGCCAGCCCCCTCCGTGTGAAAGGTGTGAATAGTTCGACCCTTGAAGGCTGCGATGGTGTCGTCGACAAAACCAGACTCATTGAGCGTATCGGTGTGAATCGCAACCTGAACATCCATCTCCTCCGCCACCGATAGGCAGTTGTCGATTGCGGCCGGTGTGGTACCCCAGTCTTCGTGAAGCTTGAGACCAATCGCACCCGCACGGATCTGTTCCTTGAGTGGCTCGGGTCTGCTGGCATTGCCTTTCCCTAGGAGCCCAATATTCATGGGGAAACTGTCGATTGCGGCCAGCATGCTGTGGATGTGCCAGGGGCCGGGTGTGCAGGTGGTGGCAAAGGTACCCGTTGCCGGCCCGGTGCCACCGCCAAGCATCGTGGTGATACCACTGGAGATAGCCTCCTCGATCTGCTGGGGACAGATGAAGTGGATGTGTGAGTCAATCCCACCCGCCGTCACAATCATGCCCTCTGCGGCGATAATCTCCGAGCCGGGTCCTATGACAATCGACACACCGGGCTGGATATCCGGGTTTCCCGCCTTGCCGATACCTGAGATGCGCCCGTTCTTGATGCCAATGTCCGCCTTGACGATGCCCCAGTGGTCAATGATCAACGCGTTGGTCAGAACAGTATCGGCTGAGTCGGCTGATAGGCGTTGGCTTTGGCCCATGCCATCTCGGATAACTTTTCCACCGCCGAATTTCACTTCCTCGCCATAGGTGGTGAAGTCCTTCTCGACCTCGACCACTAAATTGGTATCGGCCAATCGAACACGGTCACCGGTGGTCGGTCCGAACATCTCCGCATAAGCGCGTCTGGTCATCTTGGCCATCAGAGCGCCCCCATAATTCGGCCTTGGAAGCCGAAAACAATCCGGTCTCCGCCGAGTGCTACCAAAGAGACGGTTCTCTTTTGGCCTGGCTCAAAGCGCACAGCTGTACCGGCCGCAATGTTCAGTCGATATCCCCGGGTCCTTTCGCGATCGAATGAGAGAGCCTGATTGACTTCGTGGAAGTGATAGTGAGACCCGACTTGTACGGGGCGATCGCCGCGGTTGGTGACGGCGACCTCAATACTTGGACGCCCGACATTCAGCTCGATCTGACCGTCGGCCGGTATCAGTTCTCCGGGAATCATGGTTGTCGTCCTATTTTGATCGAATGTACAAGGCCACCAGCACCGTAAGGATGGCAACCCAGACCAACTGCTCCCATGAGAACAACCCGTGAATCTCGGGTGTGCTCGGACCGTGATGATGGCCCGGGTGGGCGAACGCCAACGAGGCGGTCATGAGTGCGACGATTCCAGCGATCAGTTTGTACATCAGAATTTCCTTTCCTAGATTGGTCTTTAGGCAATGGGTTGATGAACGGTGACCAGCTTGGTGCCGTCTGGGAATGTCGCTTCGACCTGAATGTCGGCGATCATCTCACTGACGCCAGGCATCACCTGGTCTTTCGACAAAATTTGCGTGCCGATTGTCATGAGCTCCGCGACGGTCTTGCCGTCCCGTGCGCCCTCAAGAATGGCGCAGGTGATCAGCGCAATGGCCTCAGGGACATTTAATCTCAAGCCTCGAGCCAGCCGACGCTCCGCCAGAAGGCCAGCAGTAAAGATGAGGAGTTTGTCTTTTTCCCGGGGTGTGAGGTCCATGTTTTCTCCGAAAAGGTCTTAGGTGGCCCAGATCCGCAAGTCCGAAGCGCTTTTTCCGATCATAAGGGGTCGAAGGGCAGCTCGGGTCCTCTCACAGACCTGTCTTGCTCGCTCGGGGTCGTTGGATAGGAGTCGCATGACCACCAGAGACTCCGGCTTGATCGGGGTGTCGGACGAGAAGGTCCCGACGTCCTGTTGGGTCGTCCGGGGTGCGTTAATCTGAGAGAGGCCAGCAATACAGACATCGTCGTAGGGCAGACTTGCAGCAAGCGTCTCGTAGTGCTCGTCGGACAGTGTGGGTCCGTAGGCCCATAACGATCCGGTGATACTGAAGGATCCTAGGTGATGATGATCGTCTGAGCGCGCGATACTGTCCTGCGTCCAGGAACCAGTCTCTGTCCAAAACAGCTGATCGTCTAGGTAAAACGCCAGGGCATTGTGCACACGACCACCCGCCCACGGCTCATGACAACTTGTGCGACCAAACTGATGCAGATCCCAGCCCAACAGACGAGAACCGCTCTCGATTTTGATGGTGAGCTGACTCTCAGCCCAGGTTTGATCAAAGTACAGATTCTCGTATGGCAACCACTCGAGTGTGGCTCCACCCCGAACGTTGAGTTGGGTAAGCTGTCGTGCGGGACAGAGCGCCTGAGCGGATGATTTGTACCAACGGGTCGCTCCCGGCGTGGCATAAAGACTGTGGCTGAACTCGTCAGCCTCGATTTGAATGTCTAACTCATCTTCCTGGGCGATGCCGGATGGGGGATGAAGCAGGAACACATGGGCAACGTCACCGCCCTCTGGGTATAAGACCTTCTGAATCTGGAGCGGACCTTCGGCGCGCTGCCGCCTAATCGCGGTTTTCTCATCCCTGTACTCGGCTCGTAGATGGATCGCCGCCCTCCAGGGGGGTAGGGTGACACTAGACGGTAATAAGCTTTTCGACACCATCGCGCTCCATATGAGCAGCCGCTCCGGTGGCTATGATCTCACCGCGGCTCATGACTGCATAGTCGTCCGCTATCTGCCTAGCAAACTCGTAATACTGTTCAACCAGCAAAACAGTCAGACCACCTTTTGCCACGAGCGTCTTGAGAGTGTCGCCGATCATTTGAATGACATTGGGCTGAACGCATGCCTCGGCACCTCGAGAGAGCGGTATCGCACCAAAGTGGTGAGTTGCGGGGATTTTAGTCCGAGGAGGATCCTGAGCGTTGTAGGTGATCGCTGACCGCATCTGGCATCAGGACTCGTTTGGTCCGACTGGTCTGTCCCGACAGGATTTCGATCGAGCGTTTGGGAACGCCTCCTAGCTCAGCCAGGAATGCGATCAACGCCTCGTTGGCCTCGCCGTCGATGGGCCTGGCCTTGATGGCGATCTTGGGCAGTCCATCGTGTAAGCCAACAACGCGGGACTGCTTGGCGCCAGGTTGGATGTAGAGCGTGATAACGGGCACGGGTGAACGCTATCACGCAGCGCACAGCGCTATCGACCCCGGGCCGCCTTGGCCTTCTCGATTTCTTCGAGGACCAAGGGCTCACACTGACGACAGTTGTTGCAGATCCGCTCCCGAGAGGTGAGCTCCTCCAGGGTGTCGATCCAGTTGTCGCGCAGGAACTCCTGCAGGTCTTCATCCCAGACCCCATTGCAGTAACAGACGATCTCAGCCATGCCGGGCAGGATATCGCTTCTCAGTAGAATGGTGGAATGCGCAAAAACACCCTCCCGGCCAGCCGAATCGATGAACACGGCCAGGTCAGGGTAGACCTGCGAGCCATCTTGGCCATGGCCTTCCCGCTCTTTATACATGCGGGATTACAGGCCGTTCTCAACCTCACCGATACCTGGTTTGTCAGCCGGATTTCGTCGCAGGCCGTCGCCGGCGTGGGCGGCGTCTATTGGCTGATCCTGGGTCTGCTCTTGCTGGTGACCGGCATGGGCATGGCGGTTCAGACCTATGCGGCCCAGGCCTATGGGGCCCGCAAATACGGCCGGGCAGCGCGCTCGGCCTGGAACGGGATTTGGCTTGCTGCCCTCACCATTCCAGCCTTTGCGCTCCTGGTCTGGCTGGGCGATCGTTTGGTGCCGGCTTTGGCCTTACCCGATGGCGTTGGTCAGAGTGCCTTGGACTATTGGGGCCCACGGTTCTCCGGCGGGCCGATTGCGGTGGCCCAGACCGCAGTTCTCTCGTTTTTCATGGCCATTGGCCAGGTCCGCCTGGCGCTGAGTGTCAACATTGTCATCGCCATCCTGAACGCCGTCTTCAATGCCTGGTTTATCTGGGGGTTTGGCTGGGGCGTCTCGGGTGTGGCCTGGGCGACGACGGCCTCTCTGGCCTGTGGTTGGCTCATGGCCATGACCATCTTTCTCAATGGCTCGCTTCGCTGGCGTTATCGCTCCCGCCGCTTCTGGCGGCCGCAGCCCAAACGCATCTATGCGATTGCAGCCTTGGGCTTTCCGATTGGCCTGTCCATTGCGTTTGATGTCTTGGGTCTGGCCGCCTTTCAGGCCATGGTCACCAAGCTGGGCGCCGTTCAGGGGGCCGCCACCCAAATCGTCATGATGCTGACCTCGGTGGCCTATATGCCGGCGGTCGGTTTGGGCAAGGCGGGTACCACCTTGGTCGGTCAGTCGATTGGTGCGGGCCGTCCAGACTGGGCCAGACGGGTCGGCAATCGCGTGGTGGGTCTGACCACGGGCTATATGCTCGCCGTTGGGGTGGTGCTGGCCTTGTTTGCCGAGTTCTGGATGGGACTCTTTGTCTCGGCCTCGGATCCCAGCGGTCCCGCTGTGATCGCTCTGGGCATTACCCTGGCATGGATCGCCGGGGCCTATCAGGTCTTTGATGGGGTGCATCTGGGATCGGTCTTCTGCCTGCGAGGAGCAGGCGACACCCGTGTACCGGCGATCTTATTGCTGTCCATGTCATGGGGCCTGTTTGTACCGCTGAGTTACCTGTTCTCATTTGAGCGGGGCCAGGGATGGTTTGATCTACCAGGACTTGGGTGGGGAGCGGCAGGGGGCTGGATTGCAGCCTTGCTCTACATTGCCCTGTTGGCTGGGGTGCTAGGCTGGCGTTGGTTTTCAGGGAGGTGGATGCAACATGGTCGACTGGTTTAATCCCCGTCAGGCGGTGCCGGACAGCGAGCAGATGATGGACCGGTTTGAGCGATCCAGCGTGTCCTTTCGGCAAGACTGGCCACATCAGTCGCTCAACCATCACTACGGTCCGGGTGAGCGGCAGACCTACGACGTCTTTCGGCCTCAGCCGGGTCAAGCCTGCCAGGGGACTGTGCTGTTCCTCCATGGGGGCTTCTGGTTCTCGCGACACAAGGACCAGTTCAGCTTTATGGCGCAGGCCTATGTGCAGGCAGGCTGGACGTTCGTGGCCATGACCTATCCCTTGATGCCGAGTCTCAGCCTGACGGAATTGGTGGATCAGACCGCAGCCGGCCTGGTCGAGATAGACCGTCAATTGACCGAGCGTGATGGCAAAGGCATCGATGTCATGGCTGGGCACTCGGCTGGCGCCCATCTGCTGGCCATGGCGTTTCACTCACAAGCCGGCCGCAGTCACACCGACCAGTTGCCGGTGCCGCCCAAGCGATTGGTGCTGGTGAGCGGGGTTTATGACCCCCAGGCCAGGGCCGCCGCCGAGATCAGCAAGACCATCGGCTTAACGCCGGACGATGCGGCGCAGTCCTGTCCCTTGACACACTGTCAGCCTGCCGACATTCCAACCTTCATCTATGCCGGGGCCAGAGAGCCGGAGCTTTGGTGGCAGCAGGGGCAGCGCTATCGGGATCTTCTGGTGCAAGCAGGCCTGGCTGATGTTCATCATGAACTACTGGCAGGCCATGACCACTTCAGCCTGCTGGAAGCGATGGCGAATCCGGCCAGCGAGATCGCCAGGGCGATCAGGGAGACGACGCGCTAGCTGACAGCCCTATCAACCCGCTGCTATTTGGTCTGGCTGCGGGCCTGCTGGTTGAGCTGGTCGTGCTTGGCCTGGATGTCTTTGGGCCAGGTGCTCTTGATGTAAGACAGCACGGCCACGATCTGCTCATCAGTCAGGGCCCGCTCGAACTTGGGCATGTGGCTTTTGTAGTCGGCCCCAGCGTAATGCTGAATACCGAACTTCACCATGTTGAAGAGCTGCTCGCTGGGATGGTGCCAGGTGTGGCCGCTGGGGTCATGGGGTGGAGCAGGTAGGTAGCCCTGGGCGTCTCGGGTTCGCCAGTTGAACTGGCCCTGTAGTTTGCTGCCATGACAGGCGGCGCAACTCATGTCGTAGACCTGCTGGCCTTTGCTGACAATCTTGGCATCAGTGGGTTTGAGCAGATCCTTCGGTGACGACGACCACAAGAAGGCCAGTACTGCGGGACTCATCAGACCCAAGGTAAGGGTCAGCAACAACAGACGGGCGGATTTTGAGGACATGTCAAAAGTTCTATCGCGAATTGGGGCACACTCTGAATGATATGAGCCTGCCCAATATTCCGTTGATTCGCCTTGATGGCCGTGTGGAAAATCTGACCGACTATGCCGGTCGTGTTCTGTTGATTGTGAACGTGGCGAGCCAGTGTGGCTTTACACCTCAGTACCAACCCCTTCAGGCTCTCCATCAACGCTATGCAGACCAGGGGCTCACCGTCATGGGCTTTCCCTGCAACCAGTTCGGCAGCCAAGAGCCAGGTGATGCCGAACAGATTGGTCAGTTCTGCGAGACCCGTTTTGGGGTGACGTTTCCCCTTTTCGAGAAGTGCGATGTGAATGGGGCCAATACTCACCCACTGTTCAAGTTTTTGAAAGTGGCTGCCCCCGGGCTCTTAGGCACCCAGGCGATCAAGTGGAACTTCACCAAGTTCTTGGTGGATCCCTCTGGCAGGGTGGTGGGCCGCTATGCACCGGCCACTGGCATCGACACGATTGAGGCGGTTCTCAAGCCCTTGTTGCCCGCTGCACAGCCTTAGCCGTGAGTGGGACCCGAGCCTCATTCGTCATGCCAGGCTTGGCACCGTGGTTGCCGGGCGGGCATGCCCAGACCATCTACCCCGTTTTCTTTGCGCAGAAGCGACTCAATGGGCTCATCGCCTTTCGACGTCAGCGGTTGGAGTTGCCCGACGGAGACTTTCTGGACATTGATTGGGTGGACGCAGAGCAGGCCATGGCACCAACGTTGGTCTTGTTTCATGGGCTAGAGGGGTCGTCCGCGAGTGGCTATGCTCAGGCGCTGGCCTCGGTCTGCCAGCATCGCGGTTGGCGATGCGCGGTGGTTCACTTTAGAGGCTGCTCGGGTGAGATCAACCGAGGGCCTCGCGCCTATTACGCGGGTGACATTGGGGACGTCGAGGCTGCTCTCACCAGCATTCGACAGACGGTCTGCAGTGGTGCTGACGCTGCAGTCAACCGTGGTCCGATCACCGCGGTCGGCGTCTCGCTTGGCGGCAACGCGCTCAGCCTATGGGTCTCTCAACGAGGGAGCAAGGCCAATCAGTGGATCGATTCCTTGGTGAGTGTCTCGGCGCCGTTCGATTTGGCTGCCTCTGGTCTGGCCATAGACAAAGGTCTGAACCGATCCATCTACGCCAGGCTGTTTTTGAGCACCATGAAGCGCAAGGCTTGGCTGAAGGCCCAGCAGTACCCCGGGCTGTTTGACCTGCCGCGTGTTCTGGCTGCCAACACCTTACGAGTGTTTGACGATGCCTTTACAGCCCCACTGCACGGATTCTCAGGCGTCGATGACTATTGGGCGAGGGCTTCGTCCAAGTCTCATCTGTCAAAGTTGGCTATTCCAAGCCTGTTGATCAACGCTCGCAACGATCCGTTGGTACCTGCGGACAGTCTGCCGATTGCCTCGGACTTACCCGCCGCGGTACAGGTCTGTCAGCCAGAGGCTGGCGGCCACGTGGGGTTTATGGCCCCGAGCACCTTGGGCTTGCCCGGCGAAGTTACCTCGTTTGCTCAGTCGCTGTGTCGCTGGGCAGCCAAGACATGGCCGCGATCGTAAAGCAGGCCAGGGCCGCCATGACCAGCAGCATGGTGTCAAAGCCAAACGACTTCACCGTGGGTCCAATCAGGTAGACCGCCAGGCTGCTGACTCCAAAGGTAATGGCGATACGCATGCCGGTGGCTCTGCTGCGCATGCTGTCGTCCACATACCGAACGATGACCGCATCCACGAATGGAATGGCACCAAAGATCGCCGCCATGAAGCCCAACGAGAAGACCAGGTAGGGCCAGCCCGTGGTCTGACTGGCTGCCAGCAGAAATGCAATCTGAAACGAGACGATGGTCATGAACAGCTTTTTAAGGGCGACGCGATCGAGCAGCCAGCCAGCAGCAACCTGGCTAAAGGCGGCCACTGCATAGACGCCGGCCAGCAGAAAGCCCAGGACCGCCGGATCGGTGACAACCTGGTCGAACTTGACCTTGAGCAACTCGGCATTGCTGTTGGTCGTGAAGTTAAACAAGATGGCCCCAGAGGTCGCCGCCGTGGTCATGACCACCAGCGCTCGAATCACAAGGTCTCTCGGTAGGCTGGCTCCACTGGCCTTTCGCTTGCCAGCTGGTTCTGATTCGGTCGGACAGACCTTCATAAAGAAGAGGCCAAGCGCGATGGAGAGCAGGGCGGCCAGCCAAAAGGCGGCCCGCCAGCCAAAGTACTTGATGGCTAGTGCTGTGAAGAGTGCGGCCAGGGCAATGCCCATGTTGCCGGCCAGATTGTTCCAGCCGATCACCAGTCCAGGCTTGGCCGCATGTCGCAGCAGCATGGGAATGCCCACTGGGTGATAGATGGAGGCAAACAACCCCATCAGGGTGAGGGCTGCTGCAATCTGCCAGGCGTTCTGGGTCAGGGCGACCAGGCCACAGCTCGCCGCCAGTCCAAAGAAATAAAGCACCATCATCTTGCGCCGGCCCCACAGGTCTCCAAGTCGGCCAGATGGAATAGATCCAATGCCGAACATCAGAAAGGCCCCGGCGGTGTAGGGCATCAGGTCTTCCCAGTTGGCAAAGCCAAATTCAATGGCGATGACGCTGACAGCCGAGGCAAAAATCAAAAGGACCAGGTGATCCAGGGTATGGGCGGCGTTGAGCAGCAGACTGGTGGAGCGGTTCATGTGGTGAGACCAGATTCCTTTTGCAGCAGTTGATCCCATTGGTCCATCGCCCTGAGCAGGTCGGCTTCTAGCGACTCCAATTGGGATTGAAGCTTGGGTACCGATTCGGGATCTTGCTTGTAAAGCATGGGATCCGCAAGACGAGACTGTATTTGTGCAAGTGCAGTTTCCAGCTCCTCGATCTGAGCCGGCAGACTCTCCAAGGCGGCCCGCTCCTTGTTGCTGAGTTTGGCCTTTGGCTTGTCTGGGTTTGCCGCCGTTCCACCATTGGTTGGGCCACCAGACGCAGCAGGCTTGGTGTCCGACGGTCTTGCCTCTGGCAGTCCCCTGGCTGCCAGCATCCGCTGGCGCTGAATCAGGTAGTCCTCGTAGCCACCCTCGTATTCCTGCCAGAGGCCATCCCCCTCATAGGCCAGCAGGCTGGTCACCACCCGATCGACAAAGGTTCGGTCGTGGCTGACCAGAAACAAGGTGCCGGTGTAGTCCACCAAGAGTTGTTCGAGTAGCTCCAAGGTCTCGATGTCCAAGTCGTTGGTGGGCTCGTCAAGCACCAGGACATTGGCGGGTCTGGCAAAGAGCCTGGCCAGCAGCAGCCGATTGCGCTCGCCACCCGAGAGACTCTTGACGGGTGAGCCCGCGCGCTCAGGCGCAAAAAGAAAGTCACCCAGGTAGCTCTTGACGTGCTTCTTCTCGTCACCGATCTCGATCCATTCGCTGCCAGGGCTGATCGTGTCCTCCAGGCTGGCCTCCAAATTGAGGCCTTCACGCATTTGGTCAAAGTAGGCCACCTGAATCTTGGTGCCCAATCGAATCTGACCCTGGTCTGGCGAGAGTTGACCCAGGATGAGTTTGAGCAGAGTGGACTTGCCCGCACCGTTGGGTCCCATCAGGCCGATCTTGTCTCCACGCAGTACGGTCAGGCTGAAGTCACGCACCACCGTCTTGTCACCAAACTGTTTGCAGACCTCTTTAAGCTCGGCTACCAGCTTGCCGCTTCGCTCACCCTTGGAGAGGTTTAGGTTGACCTGACCCATCTGATCCCGGCGGGATGCATGCTCTGCGCGCAGTTGCTTCAGACGTTCGAGTCTGGCGACACTCTTGGTTCGCCTGGCCTCCACGCCCTTGCGGGACCAGACTTCTTCCTGGGCCAACAATTTGTCGGCTCGCGCGTTGGCCAAGGCCTCCGCAGCCAGCTCCTCGTCGCGTTGACGTTCGTAGTCTGCAAAGTTACCGGGATACTTTTTAAGCTGACCGCGATCGAGGGCTAGGATGCTGGTGGCCACTCGGTCCAGAAAACGCCGGTCGTGGGTGATGAAGACCATGGCGCCTTTGAAGGCCAGCAGGAGCTCTTCGAGCCACTCAATGGATTGAACGTCCAGGTGGTTGGTGGGCTCGTCGAGCAGCAACACATCTGGATTGGTCACCAAGGCTTGGGCCAAGGCGACTCGCTTTTTGAGTCCGCCGGAGAGTTCACCGATTCGGCTCAAGGGGTTCAGTCCCAGTCTGGCCATGGTCTGCTCAACGCGCTGTTCCCATTGCCAGCCGCCGGCGGCGTCCAGCGCCGACTGCAGCTCATCGAGTCTGTGGTGCGCCTGCTGGTCATCGCTCTGGCTGACCTGATGGCCCAGGGCCTCGTACTCGGTTCGCAAGGCTTGAATGGTTGCCAGGCCTTGGCTGACGGATTCAAAAACGGTGTGACCAGGGTCCAAGCTTGGCTCTTGAGCCACATAGGTGATGCGCAGGTCTTGTGCGACCTGAAGACGGCCATCATCCAGATGCTCCAGGCCGGCGAGAATCTTGAGGAGAGACGATTTGCCCGTGCCATTACGACCAATCAGGCCAATGCGCTCCTGGCCTTCAAGCGCAAAACCGGTTTGATCGAGCAGGGCCACATGGCCGAAGGCCAGTTGGGCCTCGGAGAGGGTGATCAAAGACATGGCGAATTATGTCAGGCCCACTGCAGGGGCAGGGCCGTCTTGTACTTCACCTGCTTCAGCGCAAAGCTCGAACGAATTTTCTCGACGCTGGCAATCGGTGTGAGTTCTTCGAGAATAAATTTTTCAAGTGCCGGCATGTCGGGCACGACCACCCGAATCAGATAGTCCGAGTCGCCGGTCATCAGGTAGCACTCCATGACCTCGTCGTGGTCCTGGATACGCCGCTCAAAGTCTGCCAGGGCCTCGCGACTCTGGGCCTTGAGGCTGATGTTGATAAAGACATTCAGGTGAAGTCCCACGGATTGGGCGTTCACCAGGCTGACTGTCCGCTGAATGACACCCGACTGGGTGAGCTGTTTGACCCGGGCCAGGCAGGGCGAGGGTGAGAGGTTGACCTGCTTGGCCAACGCGACGTTGGACAGGCTGCCGTCGGCCTGAAGCGCCTCTAGGATCTTTAGATCCACCCGGTCCAGGGTCTGGTGTGTAGTTTTCATGCTTTAAAAATCCTTTATCAAGGCATAAAATGCTTCTATAAGAGGTTTTATACCTCATCTTCGGTAACAAATGTCGGTTTGGCTTGGCTATTGTTCTTTCCATGCAAAACGACATTGATCTGCAAGAGACCCAGGAGTGGCGCGAGGCCTTTGCCAGTCTGGTGGCCCAGGCTGGCCCGGATCGGGCGCGTTTTATCCTGGATGAACTCAAGAGCCAGGCCAACGACCTGCGCCTGGGCTGGCGCCCCTCGGCGGTAACGCCTTACGTCAACACCATCGGGGTCGATGAGCAGCCCGTCTTTCCGGGTGACCTGGACTTGGAGCAGCAGCTCGCCAGCCTGATGCGCTGGAATGCGCTGGCCATGGTTGTTCGAGCGAATCGACTCACAGGGGAGTTGGGCGGCCACATCGCGAGCTACGCCAGTGCGGCAGACCTCTTTGAGGTGGGCTTTAACCACTTCTGGCGAGCTGGTCGGCAGGGCGATCTGGTCTTTATGCAGGCCCACAGCGCGCCCGGTGTCTATGCTAGAGCCTATCTAGAGGGACGACTGACCGAGCACGACCTGTCGTTTTATCGGCGCGAGTTGGCCGCTCAAAAGGCCGTCGCCTTGGGCGAGGTGCCAGAGGGTACAAGGGGTCTGTCGAGCTATCCCCATCCGTATTCAATGCCAGACTTCTGGCAGTTCCCCACGGCCTCGATGGGTCTGGGTCCGGTGCAGTCCATCTACCAGGCCCGCTTCATGCGTTACCTGACCGATCGCGGACAGCATGACTGCGGTGGCCGCAGGGTCTGGGGCATCTTTGGTGACGGTGAGATGGACGAGCCCGAGAGCATGAGTGCTCTCACCATGGCCGCTCGAGAGGGCCTGGACAACCTGACTTGGGTGGTCAACTGCAATCTACAGCGGCTGGATGGCCCCGTTCGAGGCAACGGCCGCATCATCGACGAACTGGAGACCCTGTTCGTAGGGGCCGGCTGGCGTGTTATCAAGCTCATCTGGGGCAGTGACTGGGACGGGCTCTTTGCACGAGACACCACGGGTATCTTGACCCAGGCTCTTGGGCAGACCGTCGATGGGCAGATGCAGACCTTCGCAGCCAAAGATGGTCGGTTTAACCGAGAGACGTTCTTTGGTCAGCATCCGGCCCTGGCGGCCCTAGTACAAGGCATGACCGACGAGCAGATCGATGGCCTCAAGCGCGGCGGCCATGACATGGTGAAGATCTACGCCGCCTACGCTGCAGCCATGCAGACCAAAGGCCAGCCAACGGTCGTCCTGGCTCACACCAAAAAAGGCTACGGCATGGGGCAGGCCGGTCAAGGCCGCATGACCACCCACAGTAACAAGAAGTTAGAAGACGATGATTTGCTCGCCTTTCGAGATCGGTTTGGATTGCCCTTGAGCGATGAGCAGGTGCTGGGATTGTCGTTCTACAAGCCGGCTTCCGACAGTCCGCAGCTTGCTTACCTGCGTGAGCTTCGCCAGCAGCTCGGTGGCAGCCTGCCTCAACGACAGAACGATGCGCCAGTCTTTCAGGTTCCACAGATCGCCTCTCACGCCCAGTTTGCGCTGAGCGCAGATGGCAAAGAGATGAGCACCACCATGGCCTTTGTTCGCCAACTCGGTGCGCTGTTAAAAGACCCGACGATTGGTCCCAAGGTGGTACCGATCGTGGCCGACGAGGCCCGCACCTTTGGCATGGCCAATCTCTTCAAACAAGTGGGCATCTATTCGAGTGTAGGCCAGCGTTACTCGCCGGAGGACATAGGCTCGGTGCTGAGCTATCGCGAGGCCAAGGACGGCCAGATTCTGGAAGAGGGCATCAGCGAGGCGGGTGCGATCTCCAGTTGGAATGCAGCGGCTACCAGCTACGCAGTCCATGGACAGCCCATGGTGCCCTTTTACATCTTCTATTCCATGTTTGGTTTTCAGCGGATTGGCGATCTGATCTGGGCCGCCGCTGATCAAAATCCAAGGGGCTTTCTGCTGGGGGCGACATCGGGCAGGACCACCCTGGCCGGCGAGGGTTTGCAGCATCAAGACGGCACCAGCCTGCTCTGGGCCTCGACGGTGCCCAATTGTCGATCCTATGACCCTGCCTTTGCGGGTGAGTTGGCAGTCCTCATTCAGCACGGCCTGCAGGAAATGTTGGAGCAGCAAAAGGACGTCTTCTATTACGTCACCATGACCAATGCCAACTATGCGCAGCCGAGCTTTGATCTGAACCAGGCCGAGGCCGTTGTTAAGGGAGGCTACCTGTTAAAGGCCGAGGGCCAGGGGGTACCCTGCACGATCCTGGCATCTGGTGCTGTGATGACCGAGGCCCTGCAGGCTTTTGATGAGTTGGTTCGAAAAGGCCGTCGGGTCTATCTCTACAGCATCACCAGCTATTGCGAGTTGGCCAGGCAGGCTGCCAGCCAGGCTGACTGCCATCTGCAGAGATTGCTCGCACAGAGTCAGGGCCCCATCGTGGCGGTGAGCGACTGGGTTCGGGCCGTGCCCGAGCAGATCCGCGCGTGTTTGCCGGCTGATCGTTCCTTTCAGGTTCTGGCCACGGATGGTTTTGGCTGCAGCGACACCAGGGCGGCTCTTCGAGAAAAGTTTGGGGTTGATGCCAATGCCATCGTCGGGGCTGTTGAGCGCATAGTCTGACCACTTCCACATTTGAAAGACATTCCATGAGTCTGCATCGCAAGTTATTGGCCCGTCAGGCCGACGGCAATCCCATTCGCATCGGCTTGATTGGTGCGGGCAAGTTTGGCTCCATGTATTTGTCGCAGATTCCGCGTACCCCCGGTGTTCACCTGGTGGGCATTGCTGATCTGTCGCCAGAGGCGGCTCGCAAGAACCTGGCTCGAGTGGGCTGGTCTGCGGAGCAGGTGGGCGCCAAGGATCTCGACGAGGCCATCGCCAAGGGCAGCACGCACATCACAGACAACTGGGAGCTGCTGGTCAAGCATCCCAAGATCGACATCATCGTGGAGTGCACGGGCCACCCCATTGCCGCGGTAGACCACATTCTGGGCGCCTTCGATCATGGCAAGCATGTGGTCAACGTGACGGTTGAGGCCGATGCCTTTTGTGGTCCTCTGCTGGCCGGGCGTGCGCAGGCCGCTGGACGGGTCTATTCGCTGGCCTTCGGTGATCAACCGGCCCTGATCTGTGATCTGGTTGACTGGGCTCGAACCTGTGGATTCCCGGTGGTCGCAGCTGGCCGTGGCCACAAGTGGCTGCCGCACTTCTCACAGTCAACGCCCGATACCGTCTGGGACAATTGGGGCCTCACGCCAGAGCAGGCGGCGCGTGGTGGCCTGAACCCCAAGATGTTCAACAGCTTCTTGGATGGCTCCAAGCCCTCGATCGAATCCACGGCCGTGGCCAATGCCTGCAACCTGGATGTGCCAAGCGACGGGCTTCTCTATCCGCCAGCCAGCATCGCCGACATTCCCTACGTCACGCGTCCCCGATCAGAGGGCGGACAGCTGGAGAAAAAAGGCATGGTCGAGGTGATCTCGTCGCTGGAGACCGACGGCCGCGAGATTCCCTATGAGATTCGTATGGGGGTCTGGGTCACCGTCGAGGCCGAGACCGACTACATCAAGAACTGCTTTGAGGAATACAAGGCGCACACCGATCCATCCGGCCGCTACTTCACGCTCTACAAGCGCTGGCATTTAATTGGCCTGGAGGTGGGCATGTCGGTGGCCAGCGTCGCCCTGCGCGGTGAGCCCACCGGCACGGCTGAATTCTGGAAAGCCGATGTGGTGGCCACGGCCAAGCGCGATCTGAAGGTCGGTGAGGCCTTGGACGGTGAGGGCGGTTACACCGTCTGGGGCAAGCTCTTACCCGCTGCAACCTCTCGAGCCATGAAGGGTCTGCCCTTGGGGCTGGCCCATGGCATCAAGGTCACGCGACCGGTGAAGGCCGGTCAGTCACTCAGTTGGGACGATGTGGAGCGTGTGCCGTCGAAGGCCCTGGACCTTCGCGACGAGATGCTCAGAATGTTTGCCTAGCTAATCCTGAAACAACTCGCCCACCCAGTCTCGAAGGGTGGCGAGCCTGCCCAATGGGCTTTCCATGGCCAGCAGCACTTGTTTCTGTTGAGGCGAGAGCGGCAGAATCTCCGCCCAGCGGTTGGCCACCCAGCCTGATTCATCCAGACGGTAGGGCGGCAGGATGGGCATGTCGGCCTGATCCAGCCCTTGTTTCTGAAGATCGGCAATCACCCGTCCCAGGTGATTGGCCGCAGGCTGAAGGTGACTGGGAATGCCTTCTGGCTGATCGCCCGGCAGCAGATTAACTTCGGCCATCCAGAGACCGGTCTTGTCACGCTCCGCTGATTGAACTCGGAATCGCTCAGTACCCCTGCATCGAATCTGAATCAGACCTGGCTGGGGCTGATGGTGGACGATGACCTCGGCCATGGTGCCCAGGGTCTCAAAGACTTCCTCTTGACCGGGCTTGGCTACCTCGGCCCCTTGGACCAATCGCACCACGCCAAAAGAAAGGTCCCCTTTAAGGACCTTCTTGATCATGCTGAGGTAGCGAACCTCAAAGAGCTGAAGGGCCAGCAGCCCATCAGGAAAAAGCCCATGGCCCAGTGGAAACAGGGCGATGGGCTGTGTGTCGAGTTTGGTTTTAGGCTGCTCGTTTGACATCGCCACGGTTAAAGCTGGGCTTGCCACCAAAGGTCTTGCCGCCTGCGCCGTTGCCGCTTGCAGCACCGGCAGGACGGGGCTTGTGGCCCGATCCGGACTGGCCAGGTTTGGCACCGGGCTTGGCAAAAGGCTTGCCAAAGGCTTTGCCGGCTGGCCTGTCCTCGCGCTTGCCAAAGGGCTTGCCATCTCGAGCCGGTGCGCCGGAGGCGCCCGCGTGAGCAGGTTTGGCAAAGGGCTTGGAGCCTGGCTTTGCGAAGGGTTTGGCAAAAGGCTTGACCTCTGCAGATCCCTCACCAGCAGCAGTCCTGGGCTCAAAGCTGCGCTCAGGGCGTGGACCGGTTGGTCGATCGCCAAAGGGTTTAGCACCGAACGGCTTGCCGCCAGCAGCGGGTTTGCCTTGGTAGCGACCTTGTGGCTTGCCACCGGCACGACTGGCGGGTCGGGCACCGGGTTTGCCAGTCCCGCGACGCTGCTGGTTGCGCAGCTCATCGGGGATCAGCTTGCAGCCGGTGAGGCGCTCGATCTGAATGGCCAGGCCAATCTCGGTGCTGTCACACAGTGAGACGGCAATGCCACTGCGTCCAGCGCGACCGGTACGGCCGATACGGTGGACATAGGCTTCGGGCACGTTGGGCAGGTCGTAGTTAAAGACGTGGCTCACGTTGTCGACGTCGATGCCGCGGGCTGCGACATCGGTGGCGACCAGAATCTTGACCTTGCCTTGGCGGAAGGCCAGCAGGGCCTTGTCACGTTGGCCTTGGGATTTGTTGCCGTGAATGGCCATGCTGTAGTGGCCGTAGCTGCGAACCAGCTTCTCGACGCGGTCAGCGCCATGCTTGGTGCGGGTAAAGACGATGGCCTGGGTAATGGCTTGGTCGGCAAGCAGATCAATCAGGGCCTCCGGCTTCTTGCCCGAGTCGACCATGACCAGCTTTTGCTCGATGCGCTCAATGGGCTTGCTCTCGGCGGCCACTTTGACTTCGAGTGGGTTGCGCAGGAACTGATCGGCCAGGCCGCGGATTTCTTTGGGCATGGTGGCCGATAGCAGCAGGGTCTGGCGCTCTTTGGGCAGGCGAGAGAGCAGGTCTTTGATGGCCGGCAGAAAGCCCAGGTCCATCATCTGATCGGCTTCATCTAGAACAATGGCCTGAGCCTGGTCCAGTCGAACATGCTTGGCCTGCAGGTGGTCGAGCAGACGGCCAGGTGTGGCTACCAGGATGTCCACGCCTGGGGCGAGGGCCTTGATCTGGGGCAGTGCGCGGGCACCACCAACGACCAGGGCCGTGGTGAGGCGAGCGAACTTGCCGTAGGTCTGGATGCTGGCCACGATCTGGCCAGCCAACTCACGGGTTGGGGCCAGAATCAAGGCTCGGCAGCTCTTGGGCATGCGAGGTGCCATGCGGTTGGGGTTGTCAGCGCCAAGCTTGTGCAGCAAGGGCAGCACAAAGGCTGCGGTCTTGCCAGTACCGGTCTGGGCGATGCCCAAAACGTCTTGGCCCTGAATCATGGCGGGGATTACCCCGGCCTGAATGGGAGTGGGGTGTGTGTAACCTTCAGCGGCAACAGCACGCACAATGGTCTCGGCTAGACCGAGATCGGCGAAAGATTTCATGGTGGCTTTCTGTGAGCCGCCCTAAAACAAGGAAATCAATCAGCGCATGGGGCAGCAGGGTTTAACAACAAGTTTTGGAGCGGGCGATGGGAATCGAACCCACGTCTTGAGCTTGGGAAGCTCAGGTCCTGCCATTGAACGACGCCCGCAGAAACGGTGGGACCAGCGGTAGTCTAATGGAAACCCCTGGGAAAAACTAGCCCTGTGCTGAAAAAGGTTTTCTAAGGCTCTGATTTTTCGAAAAAACCGATTACGTTCAAAAAACTTGAATGGGTTGGACAAAACGGCTCAGCCTGTAGCGGCAGGGCAAGAGGTGAAATGTATACGTTGATCGAGCTTCGATCAGCATGTTGTCTCCTCCTTCCAGACCAAACACGATCCTCCTCCTCGATCGATTGGAATGGCTTACAGCCCCAGACTGGTTCTGGGGCTTTTTTTGCCCTCAGTTCCTAGGTCCTCGGGCTGTCCCCATCTCGGTCAGCGTCATCGGAATCGTCCAAGTCGTCACCCAGCAGAGACGCTGACCCGGCGGCCACCCCTGCACCGGCAATCGGCAGCGCCTCGACCTCTTTGAGGCTGCGATCGATGGCCCGCTTGCGACGACCCACCTCGCTGAACTTGTTGCTGGCCTCTTGCAACTTCTTCTCAGTGGCCTCGATGACTGCACCGAACTTGCCGAACTCTGTTTTGACCTGGCCCAAGACCTGCCAGACCTCGGAGGACCGCTGCTCAATGGCCAGTGTGCGAAAGCCCATCTGCAGGCTGTTGAGCAGGGCCAGCAGGTTGGTGGGCCCAGCGAGTGTCACCCGATGGTCGCGCTGCAGGCTGTCCGCCAGGCCGGGGCGACGAATGACTTCTGCGTACAAGCCCTCGGTGGGCAGATACAGCACGGCAAAGTCCGTCGTGTGCGGCGGCTCTAAATACTTGTCGGCAATGGTCTTGGCCTCGAGCCGAATGCGATTCTCCAGGGCTTTGCCGGCTTGCTCGATGCCGGCCAGGTCGGCCTGATCCTGCGCCTCGATCAGGCGCTGGTAGTCCTCCATGGGGAATTTGGCATCGATGGGCAGCCAGACCGGGCAGTCTTCGTCACGCCCTGGGAATCGAATCGCGAACTCCACGCGCTCGCTGCTGCCGGGACGCGTAGCCATGTTCTTGGCGTACTGGTTGGCGGTGAGCACCTGTTCGATCATGGCCTCGAGCTGAATCTCGCCCCAGGTGCCCCGCGTCTTCACGTTGGTCAGCACGCGTTTGAGGTCGCCCACGCCGGAGGCCAGCGACTGCATCTCGCCTAGGCCACGGTGAACCTGCTCGAGTCGCTCGGACACAATCTTGAACGACGCACCGAGTCTTTCTTCTAGGGTGGACTGCAGCTTCTCGTCCACGGTCTTGCGCATGTCTTCTAGCTTTTTGGCGTTGTCTTGTTGAATCTCGCCAAGCCGCTCGTTGATGGTTCGACGACTGGTCTCCAGGCTGTCTTGGATCTGCTGGGTGAGGGACTGAAAACGGACTTCCTGGGTCTTGGTCTGGTTGTCGGTGACCGCCCGAATGGCGATGAGCTCTTTGTTCAACGAGTCCAGACGCTGGCCTAAGGCATCGAAGGGCTGCTGAAGGGTCTGCTGCAACTCTGAAGGCGCAGACTGGCCAAGCTTTCGCCACACCAGCACCAGCAGAATCAGAATGGGCAGGCCAATGGCCAGCAGGGCAATCGAGGGAAGGGCGTTTGTCATGCCAGGAGTCTAAACGTCTTGTTGTGACGACTTGGGATCACGGTCTGAGCCCCCCGCCTCGGACTTGGCGGGACTGCTGCCAAGCGCCCCAGCCTGGGCCTTTTTGGCCTTGTCTGCGCGAATCCGCTTCATCTCACGCTGGTGGGAGAAGTAGAGCCAGAGCACCACGCCAAGGCCTAGAAACCCCTCGATGATGATGACCGGCGCAAATGAATCACTCATGCGAAGATTGTCCTACAAGACCACAAGAGGAGTCAGCCATGGCAGCAAACAACCCCAATTGGCAATTTGAGACCAAGGCCGTTCATGCCGGCTACGAGGGGGACCCCACGACACGGGCCGTCGCTACCCCGATTTATCAAACGGTGGCCTATTCCTTTGACAACACCCAGCATGGTGCAGACCTGTTTGATCTGAAGGTTCTGGGCAACATTTATACCCGGATCATGAACCCGACCCAGGACATGCTGGAAAAGCGGGTCGCTGCGCTCGAGGGCGGCATTGCGGCCCTGGCTGTGGCCTCTGGTCAGGCCGCGATCACCTACACCATCCAGACCATTGCCGAAGCCGGCGACAACATTGTGTCGGCTTCGACCCTGTACGGCGGCACCTACAACCTGTTTGCCCACACCCTGCCGCAGTTCGGCATTCAGGTGCGCTTTGCCGATTACCGCAAGCCCGATGACTTTGCCAAGCTGATCGACGACAAGACCAAGGCCATCTATTGCGAGACCATCGGCAATCCATTGGGCAACATCACCGACATCGGTCGGCTGGCCCAGATCGCGCATGCCCACGGCGTGCCCCTGATCGTCGACAACACGGTGCCCAGCCCCTATCTGTGTCGTCCCATTGAGCATGGTGCCGACATCGTGGTTCACAGTGCCACCAAGTACATGGGCGGTCATGGCACCACGGTGGCCGGTGTGATTGTGGACGGGGGCACTTTCCCGTGGGCCGATCATACCCAGCGCTTCAAGCGTCTCAACGAACCGGACGTCAGCTACCACGGCGTGGTCTACACCCAGGCCTTTGGCCCAGCAGCCTTCATTGGCCGGGCCCGAGTGGTTCCCCTTCGCAACATGGGTGCAGCAGTCAGCCCCTTCAATGCCTTTCAGATCATGCAAGGTCTAGAGACCTTGCCGCTGCGCATGGACCGGACCTGCGAGAACACCCTGGCCATTGCCACGTACCTTAAGCGCCATCCCAAGGTGAACTGGGTGAACTATGCCGGTCTGCCCGACCACCCGGACCACGGTCTGGTGCAGAAGTACATGGGCGGGCGTGCCAGTGGCATTCTGAACTTTGGCCTGAAGGGTGGACGTGAGGCTGGCGCCAAGTTCCAAGATGCGCTGCAGCTTTTCACGCGTCTGGTCAACATTGGCGACTGCAAGTCACTGGCCTGTCACCCGGCCAGCACCACGCACCGTCAGTTGTCCCCCGAGGAACTCGCCAGCGCTGGTGTTAGCGAGGACATGGTTCGCCTGTCGATTGGCATCGAGCACATCAAGGACTTGATGGCAGACCTGGAACAGGCCCTCGCCAAGATCGACTAGATCAGGCGGCGTCGCCTCCGAAGGCGCTGGGCTTCTCGGTGGCGGCGAAGGTCACCACGTGATCGGCTTCCAGTCGGATGCCGATCGGGTGATCGAGCGGGTGGTCGTGGTGGCTGGGCACCAGCGAGAGAATCTTCTCGCCGTTGGCCAGCTCTAGGGTGTAGAGGAAATCAGCCCCGCGAAAGGTCTTGGCCAAGACCTTGGCCTGCAGCGGGCTGTCATCGTCGTGAATGACATCGTCTGGCCGCAGCAGCACGTTGACGGCCCGCTCTGGTGTGCTCTCGTTGCAGCAGCAAGGTGCCAGGCTCAAGGTGCCAAGAGGGGTCTCCACACTGTGATGTCGCTGAGTGCCACTGATCAGCGCACCGTCACCAATGAACTTGGCGACCTCGGTGTTGCAGGGCTCGTGATAGACCATGTAGGGGTTCGCCCATTGCACCAAACGCCCATCGAACATCACGCCCAGCTGGTCCGCCATGGCAAAGGCCTCGGTCTGGTCATGGGTCACCACAATGGCGGTGGTCCCAGCCTTTTTGAGGATCTCGCGAACCTCCCGCGCCAACCGGACCCGCAGGCTGTGATCCAGGCTGGAGAAGGGCTCGTCTAACAAGACCAAGCCGGGAGAGGGGGCCAGCGCTCGGGCCAGCGCCACACGCTGGGCCTGTCCACCAGAAAGTTCATGCGGGAAGCGGGCCTCAAAGCCTTTCAGACCGACCAGGTCGAGCATGGCCTGAGCCCTGCATTTCTGTTCAGCATTGGCCTGCTTGGGGCGACCAGAGGCCAGCCCAAAGAGCACGTTGTCCAAGACTGTCAGGTGCGGGAACAGGGCGTAGTCCTGAAAGACCATGCCAATGCCCCGGGACTCTGGTGCCACAAAGGTGTTCGCATCGCTCAAAACGCGCTGATTTAGGGTGATGCGGCCGGTCGACGGCACAACAAATCCTGCAATGGCCCGAAGCAGGCTGCTCTTTCCGCAGCCCGATGGCCCCAGCAGGCAGGCGATGTCACCAGCTGCCAAATCCAGGCTCAGGTGTTTGACCGCATGACCGTCTTCGCCCGCTCCTGCACCCGGCTTGCGGGCGGCTCCCGCGGTCACTGGGTAATGGATATTCAGGGTGTCGATCTGCAGGGTCTGGGGCATCAAGTGAGTATAGTTCTTATTTATGCCCACTTCGCAAAACCCCATGACCTCGCAGCGCTTACCCAGCTGGATGACCAGCCTGTCGGCTGTCTTCGTGCTGGCCATTGGTCTGCCGCTCATTGCGGTACTGGTCTTTGGGGCCATGGCCTTTGGCGATCTGTCGGCCTTGATCAGTCTGGCCGGCACTGTGTTGCCAGAGTACCTGGCCAATACGGTCTTGCTCTGCCTGATGGGCTTGTCGGTGGCTCTGGCCCTGGGGGTCTCGAGTGCCTGGCTGCTGTCGCAGTATCGGGTGCCCTTTGGTCGGGTCTTGGAGTGGGGGATGATTCTGCCAATGGCCATGCCGGCCTATGTGGTGGCTTATGCCTATACCGATGCCCTGGATTACAGCGGTTGGATCTCAACCGCCCTTCGCGAGAGTCTGCTGAATTGGGGTCTGCTCGCACCGCGGGTTGGCGCCTATCCCTGGTTTGAGATTCGCTCGCTTTGGGGGGCAGCGCTGATTCTGGGTGTGGCCTTGAGTCCCTACGTGGCGCTGCTGGCGCGCACGGCCTTTGATGAACGACAGGCCAACCTGGCCGAGGCTGCTCGCCTGTCAGGCCTGACCAGTCGCCAGGCTTTTTTCAGAGTGATCCTGCCCATGGCCAGGCCGGCCTTGGTGGCCGGTGGCGCGCTGGTCATCATGGAGTGTCTGGCTGATTACGGCACGGTGGCCTTTTTCTCGGTACAGACCCTTTCCACGGGTTTGTTCAAGACCTGGTTTAGTTATGGCGATCGAAATGGCGCCGCCTTGATCGGTCTGATGATGTTGGTCATGGCCTTTGCACTGCTGGCCTGGGAGCGCTCGGCTCGGGGTGGGGCAAGCTATGCGGGGCGGGCCCGGCCCGTCGTCAACCGTGAACCGCTTCGCGGCATGGCACGGGTCTGGGTGCCGGTGGTCTGCAGCATCGCCGGGCTGCTTGGGTTTGTGCTGCCCATGCTGCTGTTGGTGCATGCCGCCCTATCCGAGAATGTCGAGCTGCGTGCGGGGACCTTGCTGGCGCAGGCTGGCCAGACAGCGCTCTATGCCGGTTATGCGGTCTTGTTGATTCTGCCGATTGCGGTGTTACAGGCCTACGTTCTGCGGTCCAACACGCAGTCGTGGCTGGCCAAGGCCACCCGGCTGGCCTGCTCTGGCTATGCGGTGCCTGGTCTGGTGGTGGCCGTGGGTCTATTGGCCTGGTCCGCAATCTTCACCCAGTCGATGATGGCCTGGTTTGACTGGCGCATCACCCTGACGGTGACCAGCCTGCTCGTGCTCGGTGGGTACCTGACTCGCTTCTTTACGGTGGGTTTTTCCAGCGTCGAGACCTCGATGAACCGCATCACGTCTAGCCTGGATTGGTCCGCCAGAAGCCTGGGCCTGTCGCCCATTCGGGTCCTACAACTGGTGCACCTGCCCATGCTGCGCCGGGGCGTGCTGGTGGGCGGCCTGCTGGTCTTTGTCGATGTGGTCAAAGAGCTGCCGATCACCTTGGTCTTGCGGCCCTTTAATGTGGAGACCCTGGCCGTGGCGGCTCACAACTTTGCGGCTGACGAGCGCCTGGCCGATGCGGCCTGGCCATCGATGGCGATTGCCTTGGTGGGTCTGATCCCAGTGCTGGTCTTAGGCCCCAGGGCTCGCTAACTGATCCAGCATTCGTGTTGAACGGATCGACCCTGGCCCGTGCGGCGTAGGCGATAGCTGCCGTTGGGCTGCATGACCCAGCTGCTATCGGTGTCGGTCAGGTGCATGCGCAACCCTTCCCGAATGACTCGCTTTTTCAGAGTGGGGTTGAGCACCGGAAACGCCAGCTCGACACGGCGGAAGAAGTTGCGATCCATCCAGTCGGCACTCGACAGGTAGACCTGTTCGTCGCCGTCATGGCGAAAATAAAAGATGCGACTGTGCTCCAGAAATCGTCCAATGGTGGAGCGAACCTGGATGTTCTCAGAGAGTCCCGGCAGGCCTGGCCTCAGCATGCAGATGCCACGGACGATCAGATCCACTTTGACCCCGGCCTGACTCGCGGCATAGAGCTTCTCGATGACTTCGAGCTCCACGAGTGAGTTCATCTTGGCCATGATGTGGGCCCGCTTGCCCTGCCTGGCGAACTTGATTTCCTGCGAGATGGCCTTCATGACATTGGCATGCAGGGTAAAGGGCGAGTGCCAGACTTTGCGGGTGGGCTTGTTCTGGCCCAGCCCGGTGAGCTGATGAAAGATCTCGTGGACGTCTGAGCAGATTTGAGGGTCTGCGGTGAACAGGCCAAAGTCTTCGTAGAGGCGTGCCTTGCCCGGGTGGTAGTTACCGGTTCCCAGGTGGGCATAGCGTCGAAGACCCGTCTTCTCACGTCGAACCACCAGGCAGGCCTTGGCATGGGTCTTGTTGCCCACCACCCCAAACACCACGTGGGCCCCGACCTGCTCGAGCTTGGAGGCCCAGTTGATGTTGGTCTCTTCATCGAAGCGGGCCATGAGCTCCACGACCACGGTGACCGCTTTGCCGGATTTGGCCGCGAGGATCAGAGAGTCCATGAGCTCAGAGGTCTGACCGGTTCGGTAGATGGTCATGTTGATGGCCACCACAGTCGGGTCTCGCGCCGCAGCCTGCAGAAAATCGGTCACCGCATTGAAGCTCTCGTAGGGGTGGTGCACCAGGACATCACCCTTGGCGATCTCGACAAAGGGGTTCTCGTTGGCCAGTCGCTTGGGATAACTCGCCATGAAGGCCGGGAATTTCAGGTCTGGTCGATGAATGAGGTCGGGCAGACTCATCAGGCGCACCAGGTTGACCGGTCCGTTGACCCGATAGCAGTCCTGCGTCTCTAGGCGGTATTCGCGCTTGAGCAGCTCCAGCAGGTGGTCGGGCGTGGCCTCGGAGACCTCGATGCGAACCGCATCGCCAAACTGTCGCTGCGAGAGCTCACCGCGCAGGGTCTCGCGCAGGTCGGTGATTTCTTCGTCATCCACGAACAGGTCGCTGTTGCGGGTGACCCGAAACTGATGGACCCCCAGCACCGTCATGCCCGGGAAAAGCTCTTGGACGTTGTCCTGAACCACCGAGGTCAGCATCATGAAGCCGTGGGGATAGCCCGAGACCTCTGGGGGCACGGGGATCAGTCGCGGCAGGATGCGTGGGGCCTGGACGACGGCCACTGTGCCGCGACGGCCAAAGGCGTCCTTGCCCTTGAGCTCGACGATGAAGTTCAGGCTCTTGTTCAGGGTCCTGGGGAAGGGGTGGGAGGGGTCCAGCCCGATGGGCGTGAGCACCGGCAGCACCTCTTTGATGAAGTACTGATGAGCCCACTTGCGCTGGGCCTCATTGAAGCTGATGGCCAGGTGAAGCCGAATGCCCTCGTTGGCCAGCGCCGGCATGATGGACTCGTTGAGCAGCCGGTACTGGTGGTCGATCAAGTCGTGGGCGCGTTCGCTCACGGCCAGGTAATTGCCTTGGGGGCTGTAGCCATCGGCCTCCAGCAGATCGCCTGAGCCCTGACGAATCTTGGCCTTCATGCCACTGACCCGAATCTCGAAGATCTCGTCCAGGTTGCTGGAGACGATGCACAGGTAGCGCAGACGTTCCAGCAAGGGCACATCCGGGCGCTCGGCCATGGACAGCACCCGCTCATTAAAGGCGAGCAGACTTAGTTCACGGTTGACGTAGCGGCCATCGCCTGGCTGCGGACTGGTGAGCTTGGTTATGAACTGTCTTTTGACTGTCATCTTCTGGATTCTAGCCACCCTATAATCTGCATTTATGACAAAGCAATTAACGGCCGAAGCCGCCACACCAGAGTTGGTTGCAGCCGTTGATCTGGGGTCCAATTCGTTTCATTTGCTGGTAGGCCGCGTCGAACAGACGCCCCAGGGATCTCGCGTGGTGCCCATCGACAGCCTAAAAGAGGCTGTTCGGCTGGCTTCTGGACTCTCTGCTGACAAACGCCTGGACGCGTCCTCGCAAGCCAGAGCCGTTGCGGCCTTGTCCCGATTTGGTGAGCGGTTGCGGGCATTTCATCCTCAGAAGGTTAGGGTGGTCGCCACCAACACCTTTCGGGTTGCAAAAAATGGCGCGGATTTACTCAAGACCTGTGAGGCCGCGCTTGGGTTCCCGATTGAGATTATTGCGGGCAAGGAAGAAGCCCGACTCATCTACAACGGCGTAGCCCATACGCTGGCCGCAGATGGCACCAAACGCCTGGTGGTGGATATTGGTGGTGGGTCGACCGAGTTCATCATTGGCACAGACTACTCCCCGGCCTTGCTCGAGAGTGTCTTTGTGGGCTGCATCCGGTTTAGCCGTGATTACTTCCCTGGGGGCCAGATCACCCGATCGGGCTTCAAGCAGGCCATCTTCGAGGCTCGCCGCGAGATCCAGGTCATCACCAACGAGTTCAAGTCCATGGGCTGGGATCAGGCGGTCGGGGCGAGTGGCTCGGCCAAGGCCTTGGTCGAGGTGCTGGATCAACTGGGGCTGGCGACCAACCATGCCATCACCTACGAGGGCCTCGAGCAGCTTCGCAACCTGCTGATCAAGCGTGGCGAGGTAGACCCAGCCGAGTTGCCGGGGATCAAGGCCGATCGGGTGGCGGTGCTACCTGGCGGGCTGGCGATCATGACCGCCATCTTCGAAGAGCTGGGCATCGAGGAGATGCAGTATTCCGATGGGGCCCTTCGCCTGGGCGTGCTCTACGACGTCTTGGGACGCACCCGTCAAGACGACATGCGCTACACCACTGTCGAGCACTTCATGACTCGGTATGCAGTCGATCGTGTTCAGGCCGAGCAGGTGGCCAAAATGGCCATCGACCTGTGGGAGCAGGCCCGTCTGGGCAGTTCAGAGGAGCGCGAGGAGATGTCGCTGGTGCTGCGTTGGGTGGCCTGTCTACTGGAGATTGGTTTTTCCATCTCCCACAACAGCCATCACAAGCATTCGGCCTACATCGTCTCCCAGGCTGACATGCCTGGGTTTTCTCGGCGCGACCAGCGCTTGATGAGCAACCTGGTGCTCGGCCATGTGGGCAAGCTGGGCAAGTTGGCTGGTCTGATGTCCTCAGACGAACAGTGGGCGGCATTGGCCTGTATCCGGCTGGCCAGCATCTTCTACCGCAGCAGGCGGCCGACCAGCCTGCCTGAGCTCAAGTTCAGCGCCAAGGGCAAACGGTTCCGCCTAGGCCTAGACGCCAAGTGGCTTCAGAACCACCCCCTGACCCAGTACAGCCTGGATCAGGAATGCTCAGAATGGAGCAAAGTGGGGTTTGAACTCCAGGTCAACTAGCTGGCCTGCATCGGCCAGCCTGGCGGCCCGGCGCTGCATCAATCGACTGGTCAGTTTTCAAAGGATGGTCTTCATCTGGTCAGAGTCCAAAGTGACGGGCGTAGCGGGGGTTCATCTGGCTGAGCGTGAGTAACATCAAAAAGTCAGCCGTGTTGAAGTCAGGGTCCCAGCTGGGAGCACTGCAGACCTTGGCGCCCACTCGCACATAGCCCTTGATCAGCGGCGGCTCCTGGACATTGGCCTCGCGCTCGATTTTCTCCAGGGGCAGGGCATGCTTGGGAAAGCCTTGTAGTTCGGTGGGGGCCATGGCCTTGGCCGACAGGCTGTCCCAAATGGCTGCGGCGTTGCGACCACCATCGCGCATGGAAACGCTGGCGCAGCCAATCAGATGCTCGTAGCCATAGTGGCGCATGTACTGGGCAATGCCCGACCAGAGCAACATGATCACCGCGCCATTGCGATGGTCCGGGTGCACGCAGGAGCGGCCCAGCTCCACCATCTGGGGGCGCAGGGCGGCCAATCGGTTGATGAAGAACTCGGATTCGCTGTAGTAGCTGCCCATGCGCTTGGCCTGCTCGGGCGGCAGGATGCGATAAGTGCCGACCACATCGCCAGTGCCCAGGTCGCGAACCAGCAGGTGGTCACAAAAACTGTCGTAGATGTCTTCGTCGACCCCGGGCAGACTGGTGTGGATGACGGCCTGGTATTCATCGCTAAAGACGCTGTAGCGCAGACGCTGGGCCTCGCGCAGCTCATCCAAGTCGGTGGCCAGGCTGACGCAGTAATGCTCAACTGGCTGACCGGACGCCGCCAGCTGGGGGCGGTCCATGCGCGAGAAGTAGTGCGTTTGCCTGAGAAGCGAAGGATTCAGTGGCGCGTTCATCTTGTGTCTCCCCTCTAGGGTCTGCCAGGCCCAGACTCCGGCCTTGCATTGGATGGGAGTCTGGGCTGCCAAGATGACGAAAGCGTTTCGATCCAATGAAGTTTGTGTGACGGGACGCTTTGCCAAGCGGTCCGTAAATCGCTACACTCCCAGTCTTCGCAACCGTGGTGAAAACTGCGGCGGCAGGCGCGTAGCTCAGCTGGTTAGAGCACCACCTTGACATGGTGGGGGTCGTTGGTTCGAGTCCAATCGCGCCTACCAACACTCTTTAGAGTCCCATGATTCAGATCACGCTCCCAGACCAATCCAAGCGTTCGTTCGATCAGCCCGTGACCGTGGCCCAGGTGGCTGCCAACATTGGCGCCGGTCTGGCCAAGGCGGCCGTGGCCGGTCGGGTCGACGGCAAACTGGTCGACACCAGTCATCTGATTGAGTCCGATGCCCAACTGGCCATCGTGACCGACAAGGACACAGACGGTCTTGAGATCATTCGGCACTCCACCGCCCACCTCATGGCTTATGCAGCCCAGAAGCTCTTTCCCGGGCTGCAGGTCACCATCGGCCCGGTCATCGACAACGGCTTTTATTACGACTTTTCCTATCACCGGGCCCTGACGCCCGAGGATCTGCAGGCCATTGAGGCCAAGATGCGTGAGCTCGCCGCCAAGGACGAGCCCGTGGTCCGCGAGGTCATGGACCGGGACGCCGCCATCCAGATGTTCCTGGGCATGGGCGAGAAGTACAAGGCCGAGATCATCGAGTCCATCCCCGCCGGCGAGCAGATCTCGCTCTATCGCGAGGGCGACTTTGTAGACCTCTGCCGCGGGCCCCACGTGCCTTCGACCGGCAAGCTCAAGGTCTTCAAGCTCATGAAAGTGGCCGGCGCCTATTGGCGTGGCGACCATCGCAACGAAATGCTCCAGCGGGTCTACGGCACCGCCTGGTCCAAAAAAGAGGACCTCGAGCAGTACCTGCACCAGCTAGAAGAGGCCGAAAAGCGCGACCACCGCAAGCTGGGCAAGTCGCTCGACCTCTTCCACGTGCAGGACAACGCCCCGGGTCTGGTCTTCTGGCACCCCAAGGGCTGGGCCATCTGGCAGGTGGTCGAGCAGTACCTGCGCCGGGTCTATGTCGAGGCGGGCTATCTGGAGATCAAATGCCCCCAGATCCTGGATCGCAGCCTTTGGGAGAAGTCTGGCCACTGGGAGCATTACAAAGACAACATGTTCACCACGGCCAGCGAAAACCGCGAGTACGCGGTCAAGCCGATGAACTGCCCTGGCCACGTTCAGGTCTTCAATAGCGGCCTGCGCAGCTACCGCGACCTGCCGCTTCGCTATGGTGAGTTTGGCTCCTGCCACCGCAATGAGTCCTCGGGCAGCCTGCACGGCCTGCTGCGGGTTCGCGGCTTTACTCAGGACGACGGCCACATCTTTTGTACCGAAGACCAGATCCAAGAAGAGGTCTTCGCCTTTACCCAAAAGCTGCTCGAGGTCTACAAGGACTTTGGCTTTGACAATGTCATCTACCGTCTGTCGACTCGCCCCGAGAACCGGGTGGGGTCAGACGAAAGCTGGGACAAGGCCGAAAAGGCCCTGTCCGATGCGCTAGACCGCACCGGCGTGAGCTGGGAGCTGCTGCCAGGCGAGGGCGCCTTTTATGGCCCCAAGATCGAATACAGCCTGAAGGACTCCCTGGGACGTGTCTGGCAGTGCGGCACCATTCAGGTGGACTTCAACATGCCGGTTCGGCTTGGCGCCGAGTATGTAGCCGACGACAACACCCGCCGGCACCCGGTCATGCTGCACCGGGCCATTGTTGGCTCGCTGGAGCGCTTCATTGGCATTCTGATCGAAAACCACGCCGGGGCCATGCCCGCTTGGCTTGCACCGGTGCAGGTGACGGTCGCCAGCATCACCGAGGCCCAGGCCGATTACGCCCAGTCTGTTGCAAAAATGTTGCAGCGCCATGGCTTCCGTGCCGAGGCCGATTTGCGAAATGACAAGATTTCCTTCAAAATCCGTGAGTTAAGCCTGCAGAAACTGCCTTTTATCTTGGTCGTTGGTGACAAAGAAAAAGCAGCCAACCAGGTGGCGGTCCGAGCCTATGGTGGCAAGGACCTTGGTGTCATGTCGGTGGACGCCTTCGTTGCACACCTTGGCCAGGTGGTTGAAGCCAAGCAGTAGTGCGCAGGGCGTCTTTCATTTTTTGGATTTTGAAAGAGGCTGAATAATCGCTACAGATAAAGCACACCGCATCAACGGTGAGATAGCCGCACCAGAAGTGCGGCTGGTTGGACTAGAGAACGAAGCGTTGGGAATTGTTCGCTCGGCCGAGGCCCTGCGAATGGCAGAAGAGGCTGATGTCGACCTGGTGGAGATTGCCCCCCAGGCCGCCCCACCGGTCTGCAAGCTCATGGACTACGGCAAGTTCCGATACCAAGAGCAGAAACGTGCGGCAGAGGCCAAGTCCAAACAAAAGATTATTCAGGTCAAAGAAGTGAAGTTTCGCCCTGGTACCGATGACAACGACTACCAGGTCAAGATGCGCAACCTGATTCGTTTCCTGGAAGAGGGTGACAAGGCCAAGGTCACCATCCGATTCCGGGGTCGTGAGATGGCCCACCAGGAATTCGGCATGCGAATGCTGGAGCGGGTCAAAGAAGATTTGGCCGAGTTGGGGCAGGTCGAACAGATGCCCAAGCTCGAGGGACGTCAGATGGTGATGGTCGTCGCGCCCAAGAAAAAGAAGTAAGCAGTCGTTGTAGTAGTGGGTAGTACAAAAAGCTAGCTGGCGGTTTAAAGAAGTGAGGGCAGGGTGCCTTCCACCGACTGATGGCAAATCAAGGAGCAGAAAATGCCCAAAATGAAGACCAAGAAGGCCGCTTCCAAGCGGTTTATCGCACGTGGGAGTGGCTCGATCAAACGAGCTCACGCTACCAAGCGTCACATCCTGACCAAGCGCACCACCAAAAACAAGCGTCAACTCCGCGGCACGCTGACTGTCCATCCTTCGGATGTGAAGCACGTTCGCGACATGATGCCCTACGCATAAGGAGACTGAACCATGCCTCGCGTAAAACGTGGTGTTACCGCTCGTGCCCGTCACAAGAAAATCCTGGCCCTGGCCAAAGGCTTCCGTGGCCGCCGAAACAATGTCTTCCGTGTTGCCAAGCAGGCAGTCATGCGTGCTGGCCAATACGCCTACCGCGACCGTCGTAATCGCAAGCGTGTGTTCCGTGCTCTTTGGATCACCCGTATCAATGCGGCCTGCCGCATGAACGACCTGACCTACAGCCGTTTCATCAACGGTCTGAAGAAAGCCGGTATCGACATGGACCGTAAGGTTCTCGCCGATATGGCCGTCATGGACAAGGCTGCTTTTGCTGCCATCGTGTCCAAGGTAAAGGCCGCCCTGGCTGCCTAAGACAGGCAGTTGGCGCGCCCATGTCGCAACTTGACCAGATCGTCTCGCAGGCCCAAGCGGCCTTCGAGGCGGCCTCTGACGCTCCCAGTCTAGAAAACGCCAAGGCCCAGTTCCTGGGCAAAGCAGGCCTGCTCACCGAGCAGCTCAAAGGACTGGCAGCACTCCCCCCCGAAGAAAAAAAGACCCTCGGCGCAGCCGTTAACCAGGCCAAGCAGGCCATCGAGGCGCTGCTCAATGCTCGTCGTCAGGCCTTGGCCGACGCCCAGCTGGCCAAGCGTCTGTCGGCAGAAGCCATTGACATCACCATGCCTGGCCGCGGTGCTGGCCTGGGTAGTGTTCATCCGGTGATGCAGTCCTGGCAGCGCATCGAGGAGATCTTTCGGTCGATTGGCTTCGATGTGGCCGATGGCCCCGAGATCGAGACCGACTGGTTTAACTTCACCTCGCTCAACAACCCGCTCAACCACCCCGCGCGGTCCATGCAGGACACCTTCTATCTAGAAGAGCGCGACGAGACCGGTCTGCCCTTGCTGTTGCGCACCCACACCAGCCCCATGCAGGTGCGCTATGCCAAGGCCAATCCACCGCCCATCAAGGTCATCGCGCCGGGTCGCACCTATCGGGTGGACAGCGATGCCACCCACTCGCCCATGTTCCATCAGGTCGAAGGCCTGTGGATCGCAGAGGACGTGAGCTTTGCCGACCTCAAGGGCGTGTACCACGACTTTCTCAAGCAGTTCTTCGAAGACGACGCGCTCGACATTCGTTTTCGTCCGTCTTTCTTTCCGTTTACCGAGCCCTCGGCCGAGGTCGACATGCGCTTTGCCAGTGGCCCCTTAAAGGGTCGTTGGCTCGAGATCTCTGGCGCCGGTCAGGTGCACCCCGATGTGGTGCGCAACTTTGGCCTGGATCCCGAGCGCTTTGTGGGCTTTGCCTTTGGCAGCGGCCTGGAGCGCCTGACCATGCTGCGCTATGGCATTGGGGATCTGCGGCTCTTCTTTGACAACGACCTGCGCTTTCTGCGCCAGTTTGCCTAATTCCTTTCTATGCGACTTCCTGAGAGCTGGCTGCGAGCCTGGGTTCCCAACGACCTCTCCATCGAGGAGATCGCCGATCGCCTGACTATGGCTGGTCTCGAGGTCGAAGAGATCGAGGCCCGCGCGCCTGACTTCACCGGTGTGGTGCTGGCCCAGGTGCTGGCCGCCGAGAAGCACCCCGACGCAGACCGCCTGCGCGTCTGCACCGTAAATGCCGGACCCGATGCGCCCAGCCTGCAGATCATCTGCGGTGCACCCAATGCCCGTGCTGGCATTTATGTGGCCTGCGCCCGTGATGGCGCTGTGCTGCCGGGTAACTTCAAGATCAAGCAGGCCAAGATGCGCGGTGTCGTTAGCCAGGGCATGCTCTGCTCGGGCAAAGAGCTCGGCATGACCGAGGACTCCGAGGGCATTCTGGAACTCGACCTTGGTCAGTCTGCGCTGGGATCCAACATTCGCGACCACCTTCGTCTGGATGAGAAGACCCTGGTCATCAAGCTCACCCCCAACCGGGCCGACTGCCTGTCCATGGCCGGTGTGGCCCGTGAGTTGTCTGCACTCATCGGTAAACCGCTGGTCAAGCCCGCCTATGTCCAAAACCCATCGGCTGCGGCCGCCAAGGGCAGTGCATCGATTGGGGTGACGATAGACCCCGCAGCCCATGACCTGTGTGGCCGCTTTGTCAGCCGCGTGGTCAGCGGGGTGAACGCCAAGGCCCAGACACCTGACTGGATGAAGGCCCGGCTGGAGCAGGCTGGCCAGCGCAGCATCTCAGCCCTGGTCGATATCTCCAATTACGTCATGCTGGAGTTGGGTCAGCCCAACCATATTTTTGACCGCGCCAAGCTCTCGGGCGATCTGTCGGTTCGCTGGGCCAAGCCCGGTGAGCAGCTGGCCCTGCTCAATGGCCAGACGGTGGAATTGGCTGCCGATGTGGGCGTGGTGGCCGATGCCAAAGGCCCCGTGTCACTCGCCGGCATCATGGGTGGCGATGGCTGCTCGGTGGGTGATGAGACCACCGAGGTGGTCTTGGAGGCTGCCTTCTGGTGGCCGGATGCCGTTCGGGGCCGGGCCAACCGATACAAGTTTTCAACAGACGCTGGTCACCGCTTTGAGCGCGGGGTAGACCCTGCCGCCACGGCTGATCAGCTGGCGGTGTTGACCCACCTGGTGGTGGAGATCTGCGGTGGTCAGGCCGGTCCGGTCCTGGATCAGGTGGTGCGTCTGCCCCAGACCCAGTCGGTGTCCATGCGTCAGGCCCGTTGCGAGAAGATTCTGGGTCGACCCTACAGCCGCGAGCAGATCGAGTCGGTCTTCAAGGGCTTGGGCTTTGAGTTCCAGGCAAAGGCCGATCCCGGTGCTGACGGCAAATTCATCTTTACGGTTGCCGCCCCCAGCTATCGGTTTGACTTGGCCATTGAAGAAGACCTGATTGAAGAGGTCGCTCGGATCGTTGGCTTTGATGCCATCGACCACCGGCCTCCCGTGGCGCCCTTGGTCATGGCCCATCAGCCCGAGGGCCAGCGGACCAAGTCGCAGCTGCGCAACCGCATGGTCGGGGCCGATTACAACGAGGTGGTGACCTACAGCTTTATCGAGCAGTCCTTGGCCGGGGCCTTTGCCCAGCCCAGTCAGCTCTTGCCGCTGCAAAACCCGATTGCCGCTCAGATGGCCGTCATGCGCCCAAGCCTGGTGCCGGGTCTGCTGACCGCACTGACCGATAACCTGGCCCGCAAGGAATCCAGGGTTCGGGTCTTTGAAATCGGCCGCAAATTTATAAAAGACGCCAGCGTGAAGGCCGGCCCCTGGTCGGTCCAGGGCGTGCACCAGCCGGTGCAACTGGCTGCTCTGGCCTATGGCGATGCCCTGGGTGAGCAGTGGGCCATGCCCGCTCGGTGGGTGGATTTCTTTGACCTCAAGGCCGATCTGGAGCGTTTGGTTAGCCCCTTGAGCCTGTCCTTTGAACGCCCTGGTGCCGTTCCTGCCGCTGGAGCACAAGGATTACTTGCCAACCTGCACCCCGGTCGGGCTGCCCTGGTCTTGCTGGCCGGGCAGGTGATTGGCGCCATGGGTGAGTTGCATCCCAAGCTTTGCCAGACCCTGGAGTTGCCCAAGGCCCCGGTAGTCTTCGAGATCGACCTGGATGTCGTGCTGCCCAGGCCCATTGCCCAGCCCTCGGCCTTGTCCAAATTCCCGGCCGTGACCCGTGACCTGGCCTTTGTCATGCCGGAGCAGACGGCAGCCGGCCAGGTAATCGCCAAGGTGCAAGAAGCTGCTCGCAAGGCCCCCAATGGCCAGCGTCTGCAGCGGGTTGTGGTCTTTGATGAGTACCGAGGAACAGGCCTTTCGGACGGGGAAAAGAGCCTGGCCTTTAGGTTTGTGCTCCAAGATACTGAAAAAACACTAGAAGATTCCGAAGTCGACGCCTTGATGTCGGTATTTTCTGATACAGTGCAAACAGCTTTTAGCGCACGGGTGCGTCGCTAAATTCAAAAATTAGTGCTGACAAGTCAGACGCTTGTTGGCCTTTTTGGAGAATCCACTTTGACCGACATGAACAACAGTCCGCTGACTGAGGCCAAGCTGTCCCCGACCGAGGCGGACACGCTGACCAAGGCGGAACTGGCCAACGTGCTCTACGAGCAGGTCGGTCTGAACAAGCGTGAGGCCAAGGATGTGGTCGATGCCTTCTTCAACGAGATCCGCGATGCTCTGGTCAAAGGCGATGCGGTCAAGCTCTCGGGCTTTGGCAACTTTCAGCTGCGCGACAAGCCCCAGCGTCCGGGGCGCAACCCCAAGACCGGCGAACCCATTCCCATATCGGCTCGACGTGTGGTGACCTTCCACGTCAGCCAAAAGCTCAAGGCCCAGGTCCAGGGCGACGACTACACGGATGCAGACTAAACAAGCCCTGCCGGCCATTCCTGCCAAGCGCTACTTCACCATTGGTGAGGTGAGTGACCTGTGCGCGGTCAAGCCGCATGTGCTGCGCTACTGGGAGCAGGAGTTCAGCCAGCTCAATCCGGTCAAGCGCCGGGGCAACCGTCGCTACTACCAGCACCACGAGGTGCTGCTGATTCGTCGGATTCGTGAACTGCTCTATGAAGAGGGCTTCACCATCTCTGGTGCCAAGACCAAGCTCTCGGGTGGTCGCATCATGGCCACGGCCACCGAGCAGACCGCTCCGGATGTGCAGGGCATTCACTTGGATGGCCGTGCCAGCCTGGCTGGTGGTGTGGCTTGTTACGGCGTGGCCAATCAGGTTTCCCCCCCTGCATCGCCTGCGCAGGCACTGGCCAACCCCTCTGCCAATCCAGCGGGCTTGAGTCCTGTGGTTCGTTCAGAACTCATGGCGATTCTGAACCTGCTCAAGGGTCAGTAACAGCGTTTATTGGAGTGGTCGGCGCCGGCAATCCTCGTCGGCTTTCGGTATACTCTCGTTCTTCGGTCGGGGCGTAGCGCAGCCTGGTAGCGCACTTGCATGGGGTGCAAGGGGTCGGATGTTCGAATCATCTCGCCCCGACCAATATCTAGGCGCCTTTGGCGTCAGTCACCTTCGGACAAAAATCCACAAACGTCCCGCAGGGTACAAGATTGGGTACAAGTTCAACAGACCTTGGCCCACATCATCAAGTTCCAGATCTAGCACCTCCTGCTCTTTCGAGACCGATACCAGGCTGCTCTGGGTTCAGTTGATTTAGGCATGGTGATGGCCCCCGGGGGGTTTTGATCTCTGTGCTCTCGCATACCCACCCCAGGGGTACCCCCATTATTCAAAAAAGGGAACCTTGCAGTTCTTTACATTGAGATTTGCTCGTTAGGTAAATTTGGTTTTGCGCGTCGTTAGTAGTGTTTCGGCAGCCCAAGATGGTCACTTATATCTCCCAAAACATATGAACCAGTCTGCATATACAATCTTGCGGGGATAAATTTCAGTATCCCTTCTTGGCTAACCAAATAGATAGAGCGCCCAATGGCTGACATAAGCATTTATTTTAAAACTGGCTATTTAGGTACCCAGGGCACCAACACCAACCAAGCGAACGACATTCTCACTTGGCAGACACTGGGCATTTCGCGCGTGTCGTTTGTTCAGTCAGACACGGATGGAGATGGGCTGTTCGATGTTGGGACGCAAGGCAATGATGTTCCCGGTACCGTAAAGATCTATCTGAACGACGGCACGGTGTTATCGCTGGCCGCTGCAATTAACTGGCGGGAGACCAGTGGAGCAACATTAGACGTACTTGGCGTCATATTTGATGATGGAGAGTCCGCATCGATCTCGTACAACGGAGGGGCGAATACCTTCTCAATTGTTGGGGGATCTACAGCCAATACAAGCAGCACGCTCGGAATCAAAGCGGTTGGATCTGCCGTCACCTTTACTGATGGTGAGGATCGTACCGGGAACGCGGCGACGAATGGATTGGTGGATAACCTCAACGATCAACTCTCCGCTATTCCGCAACCCTCAGCGCTAACTCTCACCAGTGCGTCGGTCACGGAGGGTACCAACCTTGTATATTCCGTCACCCTCTCTTCTGCCACGACAGCGACGCAATATTACGGAATCACTCTCTCAGGTACCGCAAGCCGAGGCAGTGATTACGATCCCAACAGTGACCTGGCGGACTTCACCTTTAGTAACGGTGTAACGTATCTCGGAGATGGAACCATAAGTGTTCCATCTGGCGTCTCATCGTTCACGGTAACTATTCCCACCACTGATGATGCCCTAGCGGAGGCGGTGGAAACTGTAATCCTTCAGGTTGGAAATAAGTCTGCAACTGGAACGATTTTAGACAATGAGCCTGCCTCGTTGTCATATTCGGCGGGGACGTTTACTGAGAGCAATGCGAACGATGGTTCGATCAGTACGACCATTACGATAACGCTGACGGGGGATACTTTTGCTGCTGGGGTTGTGAGCGGCAGCAAGGTCAGTGCTTCTAACGTTCCGGCTGGGTTGACTGCGAGTTTTACGAGGGTCAGTGATTCGCAAGTCAGTATGACGCTGACGGGCAATGCTGCTGCCCACGCCAATGCGCAAGACATTAGCAATCTGACGGTGACGTTTGCTGATGGTGCGTTTACAACGGAAGGCACGGCTTCTAACGTCACCAACTATTCGAAGAATGATTTGGTGGTCGACTTTGCGGACCCTGCCTCGTTGTCATATTCGGCGGGGACGTTTACTGAGAGCAATGCGAACGATGGTTCGATCAGTACGACCATTACGATAACGCTGACGGGGGATACTTTTGCTGCTGGGGTTGTGAGCGGCAGCAAGGTCAGTGCTTCTAACGTTCCGGCTGGGTTGACTGCGAGTTTTACGAGGGT